>NZ_JAHCMB010000126.1 GCF_019904155.1 Paenibacillus sinensis | reverse complement strand
CTGTCCCTTCGGGATGCGCTTTACGTTTCAGCGTTGAGCTTCGGCGTTTTTTCGCATACAGCGGAATTAATCCATCTTTTTCTTTGCCACTTCACCTCAACACGTAGTGTGTCCCTGTGCTACTCCTCCAGCAGCGCGTTATAAATATCGCGTTTGGCCACGCCGCGGTCGGCGGCGGCTTTCTTCATGGCGTCCTTGCGAGAGACGCCTTCGCCTTCGTAATGAACGACATGCTCGGCGATGCTGAGCGGACGCCACCAGGCGGAATCAGCCTCTTGAGCCTCTTCCCGGCTTTCACCCTCCACGACAATAACATACTCTCCCATCGGAGGATGCTCCTCCAGCCACTCCAGACATTCCTCGATCGTCCCGCGCAGAAACTCCTCGTACCGCTTTGTCAGCTCGCGGGCTAAGGTCACCCGCCGATTCCCGAAGGCTTCCTGTAGGTGTGCGAGCGTTTTGCCTACCCGGTGAGGAGACTCGTAGAAGAGCAGCGTTCCCTGAGAAGCACGGAGCGGGGTAAGCACAGCACGGATGTCCTTCCGCTCCCGAGGCAAAAATCCGACAAACGTGAATATGCCGGTCGGCAATCCGGAGGCAATCAAAGCCGACAAAGCGGCATTAGCCCCGGGAACGGGAACCACAGGAATTCCGGACTGAACGGCGAGCGTCACCAAATCGGCTCCGGGGTCGGAAATGGCCGGCAGACCGGCATCGCTGACCAGCGCCAGATTTTTACCTTCTATTATATAGCGTATCAGTTCGGGTCCGCTGGCGGTCTTGTTATGCTCATGGTAGCTGAACAGCTGCTTGGGAGAAATGTCGAAATGGCTCAGCAGCTTGCGCGTCTGCCGGGTATCCTCGGCTGCGATAATATCGCATTCCTTCAAGGTCCGAACCGCGCGAAAGGTCATATCCTCCAGATTGCCGATCGGGGTCGCCACCAGATACAGAACGCCGCTGCCGGAATCGCTCTGCTGAAAGCTGCTTTGGCATTGTATGGTCATGATTGTCCCTCTTTTGAACCGAAATAGATATCCATGATCTCCGGACAATATTGATTGTCATCCGTATATACGATAAGCGGAGGCTGTACCCGAACCTCGGGCTTGCCGTCCCTCGCCGCCTCGATCAAGACCATGTTGGCTTCGAGATGCGCTCTTGGATGCACGAACCGGATGCTCTTGGGCTCCAGCCGGTACTTCCGCATCAGATTGATGATGTCGGCAAGCCGCTGCGGTTTATGAACCATGCTGACCTTGCCTCCGGTACGGACGAGCCTGACGGCAGCCTGGATTACATCCTCCAGGGTACAACCGATCTCGTGCCTGGCCATCGCCTGATGGCTATTCATCTTCAGATCGCTGCCATTCAGCGGCATGTACGGCGGATTCACCGTAATCGCGTCATATACGCCATATCCCTCCGTTTCATGCAGTGTCCGAAGGTCGCCTTCATGAATCATGATCTTCTCCTGAAGTTCATTCATGGCGACGCTCCGTCTTGCCATATCGGCCAGCCGCGGCTGAATCTCGATACCTTCAAGACTGGCGGAAGTCCTTGTAGTCAGCAGCAGGGGAATGACCCCGTTCCCGGTGCATAAATCGAGCACCCGCCCACGCGGCGGAACAGATGCGAACCGTGCCAGCAGCACCGCATCCATCGAGAAGCTGAACACTTCATCGCTCTGAATAATATGCAGATTATGTGTCAGCAGGTCATCCACTCGCTCGGAAGGCAGCAAGGGGGTGTCATGCAATCGGTTATTCATTAGAATTCTCCTATTTCCCGGTATAATCGTATGCCCTTTCCGATTTCAAAAAAGCCGTAGGCGGCGTCCTCCTACGGCTGGATGTTCTCATTTATTTAGGAATGACAGACAGAACAGACAGTCACCCTCCGTGCGCAAATGCCCGAAGTTGACATTGCAGATATGAAAGCCTTCATGATACAGCCGGGCGAGATTGTCGTAGCCCTCACCGACAACTTCCTCTGCCGGGGTCTCGGGGGCCGTCTCCTGCTTGCCGGCTTTAACCGGCTGCGGAGCCGCAATCTGCTTAGGAGCTTCCCGCTTCAAAATTCTTCGCAGCTGCTCATTCTCCAGCGTCAATCGCTGGTTGGCTTCCGTCAGTTCCTTCACTGCCTGCTTCCAATCCTCCAGATTCAGGCGCATCGTGTCCATCTGCGCTTCAATCTCCTGAATGTGTGCAAAAATATTTTTCTTTTCCAAGTTTCCACCCCGAAAGTAACCTTAATGGTCTACTTGACGACTACATCATCCATTGGAAGCTCTTTAACTTTGCCCACTTCAAATAACTGTACATGCACCATGCGACTTCCGGCATTGATGCCAACCACCTTGCCTTCGCCCAGCGAAGTGATGACCAGCTTGCCGACCGAGGGCAGTTCTTCTTTGATGCTTTCATAATTATCATGCTCAAATTTCAGACAGCACATAAGTCTGCCGCACAGCCCGGAAATCTTGGTCGGATTAAGCGACAAATTCTGATCTTTGGCCATCTTGATCGATACCGGCTCAAAATCGCCCAGCCATGAGGAACAGCACAGCACCCGGCCGCATGGACCGAGACCGCCGAGCATCTTCGCCTCATCACGGACACCGATCTGTCTCAGCTCAATGCGTGTACGGAAGATGCTGGCCAAATCCTTGACCAGTTCCCGGAAATCAACCCGGCCCTCCGCCGTAAAATAAAAAATGATTTTATTGCGGTCAAACGTAAACTCCACGTCGACAAGCTTCATTTTCAGCCCATGATCGCGGATTTTATTCAGACAGGTTGTGAATGCGTCCTTGGCCGCCTGCTTATTCTCATCCACCACGCGCGCGTCGTTATCCCCGGCAATACGCATGACCTTCTTAAGCGGCAGAACCACGTCGGCTTCCTGAACCTCTTTCTTTCCCACAACGACTCTGCCGTATTCAACCCCCCGCGCCGTCTCCACAATCACGCACTGATCACGTTCAATCGGCAATTCCAAGGGATCAAAATAATATATTTTACCCGCTTTTTTAAAGCGGACACCAACTACGTTGTATAACAAAATTAACCTCCTTGTCTGCCGGCGAAGGAACCCCAGCAAGTCCGCTCCATGATGCCTTCATGCTTGTAATTCCTGCCCTCAACCCAAGAAGAGACCGCTGCCAAACCGTATCTTATTCTTCCAACCGTATTAAGAATTGCTCCAGACACAGTTGGGCATTCACATTGAAACGGAGCTTCTTCTTGCTCTCCGCTGCATACTCCATGTAAGACACCCACTCGGAAACGCTTCGGCTTCCAGCGTAATTGGAAATAAAGTCCAACTGATCTATGAAAACGATGCTCTCGTGTTTCAGGTGAAGGAAATACAGCATGTCTTTGAACCATAGGTGGAACATGCTGAACAAGGTGTCCATATGCTCACCAAGCTCGGTCTTGAACAATTTCTGACCCGCAGTCGCCACCGCAGAGCCCTTTTTGCCCAAAGACTCCTTCGCTAATTGTAACACTAGATTTCTCATTTCTGCAAACCAATTCTGCGCCGCAAGCTCGCGGCAGCTCTCGATTCCAGAGCTTAGAGAAACGGCACAGCGCGCTAGAGGAGCAGGTACTCCTTCATCGGATAATGCCTGAAGCATCAGGTCCGGCGACAGAGGTGCAAACGGAATGCGCTGGGTTCTCGACAAAATGGTTGGAAGCAGCGACTGGCTGTTGGAGGCGATCAGAATCGCCACAGCGGGAACCGGTGGCTCCTCCAGAAATTTAAGCAGACTGTTGGCAGCCTGAACGGTCATTTTATCCGCTTCGTCAATAATATATACCTTGGGATGGCTTCCCTTGGCCCGATAGGAAAAGACCCGCTGCAGTTCGCGGATCTGGTCGATTTTGATGCTGGCCCCGTCCGGCGACAGAATCGTCAGATCCGGGTGGTTGCCATGCTCCACCTTGCGGCATTCCAGGCATTCACCGCATGCATCATCCTGAAGAACCGTGCAAAATATCGCCTGGGCCAACGTCAACGCCGTCTTCATCTGACCGCTTCCCGAGGGACCGGTGAACAAATAGGCATGTCCCAGCGTGCCGTTTCTCAGTGAGTTCTGCAGGATCTGCTTGGCGGCAGCCTGTCCCATTATATCTGTAAAAGGCATGTTGTCCTCCTGAATCGGTCAAAACGAAAGATTTATCAGCAACCCCCGAATTTCCCCTACTTTACCCAGCAGCTCAATTCGTCCTTCCTCACTGTCCAAAAGCTCATCGGCCATCGACAAGAGAGCCGAATCGATTTCCTCTAGCAGCTTG
Source organism: Paenibacillus sinensis (assembly GCF_019904155.1). Taxonomy (GTDB): domain Bacteria; phylum Bacillota; class Bacilli; order Paenibacillales; family Paenibacillaceae; genus Paenibacillus_AQ; species Paenibacillus_AQ sinensis. The sequence goes on along the minus strand of NZ_JAHCMB010000126.1, from coordinate 5,317 downwards.
TAGCGCTTGCCCCGGCCGCGCCGGTCCCAACCCTTGGTTTCCTTCAGGCTAACGCCGCGTCGCGCCGTCTCTTCAAGAAACCGTTTGATCATCGTCCGGTAAATGGTTAGCTCCCGAACGGTCATCGATTTTGAGAGCCGGTCTCCTTGGACCTGTATATCCTGGATCTTGCGCATCAGTTCATCACGGCTCGCATGCTCCCCATTTTGCTGAAGCATATCGGAGAATGTCTTTCGCTGAACCGGTTGTTTCGTATTGTCCGTTACGGGCAGATCGCTCTTTATCGGCCTGAAGCCCGGATTGATTTTCATGGTATTTACCGTCCTTCCTTAGCATGAGCTATTCGCCCAACCCGCTCTGTCGGAAAAGACGGTCTCGCACTGTCCGATAAGGAGGCGGGACCGTCTCTTCCTAAATCTCAATAATGTTCAAAACGGTCAACCGGCAGGACGAATACCGTGGCTCCGCCAACCTGCACTTCAACAGGCAGCGGCAAATAGGAATCTGTGGTTCCGCTCATTGGAGTTACAGGGGTGACCAACTGTTCACGCACTTTGCAGCTGTTGCGGATGACGCCGAGCACGGCTTCAACCTGGCTGTCCTCAACCCCAATCATAAAGGTCGTATTTCCCGCCCGAAGGAAGCCCCCTGTACTCGCAAGCTTCGTTGCGCGGAAATTGGCCTTGACCAGTTCGCCGGACAAGCGATTGCTGTCCTTGTCTTGGATAATCGCGACGATCAGTTTCATCGTATGCATCTCCTTTATTAGCGTAATTTTTCGAGCTTATCGAAGAAGATTGTATCCCTAACAATTTGACACAGACCTTTAAAAATCCTTTAACAGCTTTTTTTCCAACGTATCTACTAGTTCCTTCTCCACCACATGCAGGGGACGTCCGGCATCAACGGTAACGATTCGCTGCGGATCGGCTTCCGCGATCAGATGATATCCCTCCCGTACTTTGTGGTGGAAAGCCAGGCTTTCCCGATCAAGCCGGTTAAATTCGCGCTCTCCATTGGCTGCAATTCGGGCTAACCCTTCTTCCGGCTCAATATCCAGGTAAAACGTGAGATCCGGCGTTCTTCCGCCTGTGGCAAAATCGTTGATGGCCTTAACCCGATCCATCCCGAGCCCTCTGGCATATCCCTGGTAGACGAGACTGCTGTCGACGAAGCGATCGCAGATCACAATCAGACCTTGCTCCAGGGCCGGTTCAACCCGCTCGGCCAAATGCTGGCTTCTTGAGGCGGCATACAGCAGCGCCTCTGTCCTTGCATCCATTGCTGTGTGCGCCGGGTCCAGAATAATGGAGCGAATCTTCTCGGCGATTTCGATCCCTCCCGGCTCTCTCGTAATCAGGTAGGGCAGCGACCGGTTCTGCATGTATGCCGCCAGCCTGCCGATAATCGTTGTCTTTCCCGATCCTTCTCCGCCCTCAAGCGTTATGAAATATCCCTTCCGGCCCAATTCAGTTCTCCGCCTTTCACTTTCTGCTTACGGTCCGGCAGCCCTTGAAGACGGCGTCCGTTCTAACTGGTAGGCGTGCACCCATTCCAGCTACTCTAAATATACTTTCAAAGTCTGCAAAGTGTGATCCGATACGCCCTGAAATTTGGCTCCGGCTTTCACAAGGCTCAACATTCTGGCGCTTATTTCCCTGGTAATAACCTCTCCCGGGTAGAGCAGCGGGATTCCTGGAGGATAAGGGATGACCATCTCCGCCGCCTTCCGTCCGCTGCATGCCTCAAGCCGGATATACTCCGTCTCTTCCTCCCGTACCGGTCTGAGCGAGAAGGATACCGGTTCGGATAGCCGATCTGCATGATGAATGTTCCACGTGGAAACATAAGCCTTGTTCTCAGAAAACGATTTTTCAGGTGGCGACACTTCTTGATCAATCGCCTTGAGCGCATCCAGCAGTCTCATGGCATCCGCTTCGGATGAGCCTAAGCTGAATAACAGTACCACATACCGGTCATCGCTCATCTCCGGTATGCATCCTCGCCGCTCCAGCTCCGCCTGCAGCCGGGAGCCGCTTAAGCCGCCGCTTGCATCGAAGATCACGACCTTGAAGGGGTCTTGATAGAGATAGGCGGCGCTTGGGTTTGCGCAGGCGGCAGGCGTGCCTGGCAGGCTGCCGCCTGTGTCCTGCGCCTGCGGCGGCGATTCAGGCCGCAGGCACCGGAAGCGCGGCAGCTCCGCCAGGCCGTGCCGCAAGGCTTCCACGGCGGCCAGCCCCGCCGTGAAGGCTTCCCCGCGCCGGACATGCACCATCCGGCGCGCCAGATCGAGCGAAGCCATCACCGGGTATGATGGGCTTGAGCTCTGCACCATGGCAAGCCGCTGCTTCAGCAGGGCCCGGTCGAGCCGGGGGCCCTGTACATGCAGCATCGCGCCCATGGTCATCGCCGCCAGCATCTTGTGCGTGGATTGCACCACGCCATCCGCACCGGCGCTCAAAGCGCTGGGCGGCAGCTTCGCGTGCTGCCCGAAATGCGCCCCGTGGGCCTCATCCACGAGCAGCGGAACGCCGCTGTCATGACAGGCGCGGGCCAACGGCGCCAGATCGCCTCCCATGCCATAATAGTTCGGCATGGTCACCAGGACGCCGACCGCCTCCGGGTGGGCGGCGAGTGCTTGTCTCACGGCTGACTCCGCCGGAGCAATGGCCAGGCCGCTGGCTTCATCCACCTGCGGCTCCAGAAAAAGCGCCCGGGCTCCGGCCAGCATGAGCCCGTGAATGACGGATTTGTGCACATTACGCTGCACCAGCAGCAGCGACCCCGGCTCTGCACATACCGACAGGATCAAAGCCAAATTCCCCGCTGTGCTGCCTCCAACGAGAAAAAAACTCTCGTCGGCTCCAAAACACTCCGCCGCAAGCCACTGCGCTTCCAGGATAACACCCTCCGGATGGTGCAGATCATCACTGCCCGTAATCTCGGTAATGTCCGCCTGCAGCACTTTATCCAAAAAACCGGAACCGCCCTCCTCCCGGTAGGCGCGGCCATTTTTATGACCCGGAACGTGAAAGGAGACATTCCCTTCCGATTTATAGCGTTCCAGCATCTCGTATAAAGGCATGTTACTACGCATTTCTTCTTTCATTTCTCGTAAGTCCTTTTCGCACCGGCATACCTCTATTTTACCGCATAACCGCTTTCTCGCCTATTCTTTGATTATAGAGTCGCGTCCCCAAAGCGGCAAAACGGCCCTCCTTGATCAGGAGAAGCCGCCTTAGCCTTGCTTATATCGATAGGGTACGGGGAAACTACGCATTCTTCTGCAATCCGATTTTCTTCATACGGCCGATAAAAAAACGGTATTTCGCATCTTCCGCTTCCGTTCTCACCATCTCCGCCTCGCATTCCTCGCAAATAAATTGCGATACAATGCGGATTCCCTCTTCCTTCTCCTGCCCGCAAATAATGCACACCTCGGGAACCGCCTGTTCCTGGTCCATTGCCATCCCACCTTGGTCTTTTAAGAACAGTATGCTGCACTTTCTACCATTTTAAACCCTTTCATAGTCTTTTTCATATCCTTTCCCGCTTAAAAGAGGAACAATTAATTTTTTTGGTCAAACAGCCGATAGTAGGAGTAGATGCTACGATATCATATGGAGGACCCGTATGGAACCAACAAATAAAGGGGCAACCTTTTACCAGTACAAGCTGCTCAGAAAAGTAACTGTTTCGACCAATGCCAAACGGGTATACGCCGGTATTCCACTTCTGTTTATTATACTGGCAACCCTGCTGATCTCTCCGGCCAGTGTATTGTATTTCTTGATCGCGATTCCTGTCATCCTCTGGATTCAGTATGTGGTTTCCCGTTCCGTGCTTCTAATCGCAGGCTATCCGATTAACAAACGCTGGCATCACAACTTCCGCCTACCCTGGATTGGCTTTATGCCGGATCAATATATCAGCTGCCGTCTATTTCGACAGGTGCAGCTTCATAATTTCTGGATTGGGCTCGCCTTTACAGCACTGTTTATTTTCTGGTCGCCACATGCCTTTACGTTCTCTCTAGGCTTTCTGCATGTTTGGCTGCTGTTCCCGAAATTCTATGCGGTTGTTCGTACGGGATGGAGCCGGCAGGATGATATGCTGAGATTTAGCTCCGACGATGTATCGTGTTACTCTCAATAAACGCCTCATACACAGCAAAATCGCCACCTCTAGAGGTGGCGATTTTCTATGGACTGCCAAGAGACTGAGTTGTCGCTTTCTTGTCTTTCGGAACCATTACAATAAAATACCCGTCATGAATGCTCAAATGAACGATGCTTTGATCCCTCTGAAATACATAGGAATTTGCAGTCTTCCCTTTAACCACCTCATGCCACCCCCAGGCCTCAATAGCTTCCGAATAAGGCTCCGGCAGGCTGTCCTTCTCCTTCAGTCCCGGAAGGGAATATCTCACATAGTCCATAGCGGCATTTGTTGTGGTATGATCCGAAGAGTTGGCTTCTTTCGGGACGGGAAAATTCTTCTCGTTCAGCGCTCCCTCAAAAGAGTCCCAGTGAGCCTCTTTCGCTCCGCACCCCGCCAATATTCCCGTTAGCAGGCACACAAGAAGGAGAGTCCATATTACTCGGGCTCGATTCATGCTAATCCTCCTTACCCTTAACCCTGCAACTTCATTCAGACACAGGTATATATTCAAGAAAATTACGATTGATGAGTAGGTCCTCCGAATTAAAATTGCGTATTTAATTGCACTTTACTATTATACTTGCTACTTCCGTCCTGTCGGTAACAAAAATGTCACTCAACTTTATGTGAAACCATGCAACGACATATGAACTTATACAAAAAACCACTGCTGAATACTCAGCAGTGGTTCATGTGCTTGGCAGCGTCCTACTCTCCCAGGACCCTTCGGTCCAAGTACCATCGGCGCTGGAGGGCTTAACGGTCGTGTTCGGGATGGGTACGCGTGGAACCCCTCCGCCATCGCCACCAAACAGTTTTTTTTCGCTTGTGTTACTTCCCGAATCGCTTCAGGAAAATAACCGACTACAGAAAAGACATGCAGCTTAGGTTCAGGTTTCAGCATCGCCAAATGCTGAAAGCAATTCGTCGCCTCAATCAGCCGCGTGGACTGGTGAAACTTGAGTTTTGCTCCCTGAAAACTGGATCGAAACGAAACATTGCGTCTTGCCCTTTTCGGGGCCCCCGCAAAGTATTCGGAATCCGCTTCGTCAGCGTCTTCTTCACTTTGTGGGGAGTGTTTTGGATAAGCCCTCGACCGATTAGTACTGGTCAGCTCCATGCATTGCTGCACTTCCACCCCCAGCCTATCAACCTC
>NZ_JAHCMB010000174.1 GCF_019904155.1 Paenibacillus sinensis | reverse complement strand
CAAACACAACACATAACTGGATTAATGCACCATAGAGAAAACCACTAATGGTTGGACTTACAGTAAAAATCCATCCGAAAAATGCACCAAGGAGATTACTTGCAAATGATACGATGGGGCCAACAAGCAGGAAGCCAACAAGTAAACTCAGTATTAAAGTTAATGCTGGGACTGCAAGGGATTTAAACATACTTCCAATATGCTTATTAAAGAATTTTTCAAATTTTGAAGCAAGATAACTTATGGCGACAACTGGAAATACCGTGCTTCCATAATTCATTAGGATAACTGGAATCCCCAAAAAGCTAATGTGTACAGGAGATTCAAAGATAGTCCCACTAAACATCGTATACAAAGGTTCGCCTGCCATTATTGTCGATATTGATGGGTAAATCAATGCTGCACCGATAGCCACACCAATAAAAGGACTTCCGCCAAACTTTTTCATTGCCGTATAGCCTAAGAAGACTGGCATGAAATGGAAGAAACAATCTCCTATAATAGCTAGTAGCTGATACGTACCCGATTCCATAGATAGTAGCCCTGTAGCTGTGAGTAAAGCAAGAAAGCCCTTAATGACACCTGTTGCTATCAACATTCCAAGCACAGGCGTAAAGATTCCAGAGATCAGATCAATAAAGCCGCTTTTCACTTTTTTCTCTTTCATTTCTTCTTTCATCAGAGAGGCATCTTTAATGCTNCTTTCATCAGAGAGGCATCTTTAATGCTATCCTCATTTTCTTCGGGGTCAATTTGTGACATAAGCTCTTTATGAACTTCACCCACATGCTGCCCAATAATAACCTGGTATTGACCTGCACTTTTTACAAGTGAAATAACACCATCTAATGATTTTACTGCCTCATCGTTTGCGTTTGACTCATTGTGCAATGTAAATCTAAGTCTTGTTGCACAGTGGTAGACATTATCAATATTGTCCTTCCCTCCGACACCTTCAACGATTCCTTTAACTAATTTTTCATAACTCATTGCATGACTCCCCCTTATCATTTGAGCTAACCTGGTATGTCTGACCTTTTTTCAATTCAATATGAAGTAATTGATCAGCCATATTTATACTTATATCTAGATCTCTTTTGGCACGTAATTCCATCGAAATTACCTCACCATGTTTCCATTTAAAATTTAAAACACCTCCG
>NZ_JAHCMB010000178.1 GCF_019904155.1 Paenibacillus sinensis | reverse complement strand
TATCTGAAAGTTCATTATGAATCTTCGGCTCCCTATTTTTCCCAAGACGAATATACATAGGCCCATCGTGTGTAACACTTTGTCTAATAATTTCTTTCACTTCGACAGGATCGCCCGGGCAACATACTGTCATATTGGGAAGAGCTCTCATAATAGCTATATCTTCAATGGAATGATGAGTTGCCCCCGCAGGGCCGTATGAAAATCCAGCCCCCACCCCCACCATACGAACATTAGTTCGCATGTAAGCCAGATCAACTCGCACCTGTTCAAAACATCTCATAGTCACGAATGGTATAATACTGTAAACATAAACAATTTTCCCGGAAAGAGCCAGACCTGCTGCAACACCTACAGCATTTTGTTCGGCAATACCAACATTTAAGTATCGATCCGGAAAACGATCTCTGAATTTTTCTAAAACAGAGTAACCTATATCAGGAGTTATCAAGAAGATTCGGTCATCCAACTCAGCTTGGTGAACAAGTTCCGTTATAAACGTATCTCTCATTACACATCACCTAATTCTTTAAATGCCAATAAAAGTTCTTCATCATTTGGCGATTTATAGTGCCATTCCAGCTTGTTTTCCATAAATGAAACACCTTTTCCTTTTACTGTATGAGCAATAATTGCTTTTGGACCCTTATGTGAAGTTTTCAAGGTTTGCTCAATTTCGTTTATATCATGGCCATCTATTTCAAAAGTTTCCCACCCGAAGGATTTCCATCTCTCTGCCATGTTTTCTTGATTAATCACTTCATTGGTCCAACCAAAGCTTTGAAGCTTATTGTAGTCGACTATTACTGTCAAATTAGATAATTGTAATGTCGATGCCAACATAACAGCTTCCCATATGGAGCCTTCATTACACTCACCGTCTCCGACAATAACATATACTTTTCCGGGGTTATGACTTTGCCGGTTAGCTATAGCCATACCAAGTCCAATTGACAGACCATGACCAAGAGAGCCGGCTGATGTCTCAATTCCAGGAACTGCCTCCATATCTAAATGTCCTGGCAGAAGACCGTTATTGATATAATAGCGATCCAAGTAACTTTTTGGAAAAAATCCCCTTTCGGCCAATGTAGCATACAATGCAGCGCCACCATGTCCCTTACTTAATACAAACTTATCTCTCTCCACCAACTGNAGACGATCTTGAATAATGAACCATATGCAATATTGATTTTCTAATATTATTCGTTATCATATTTATCTCCTAATGGCTGACTAGACTTAATATTGATCTCAATTTTGTAACGTCAGCTTCCCACATGATTGGCTCAAACATTCTGGATGCAGCAGCACTCCAGGTCGGCTGTATATGCTCTTTACCCATGTGTTTCGCAATATCGTTGTAGAATTGCTCAATGGTTCTTTGCTTTCCGGTTCCCACATTGATTATCTCACCGGATGGATAGTTTGTATTAACAATCTTCAAGTAAATATCTACAACCTCTTCAATAGATATGAAATCTCTAACTGAATCAGGCTTGGATAACTTGGGAGATTCGTTGTTCAGTAACTTTTCAACAATACTAGGGTACAAACGTGAGGGATCTTC
>NZ_JAHCMB010000144.1 GCF_019904155.1 Paenibacillus sinensis | reverse complement strand
CCTTGGCTAACGGTAGGCGCTCGCCAGCCCCCGTTCGGGACTTTCACCCTAAAGATAACGCCCATGCTGGGCGTACACCTAAAAGGCGTCATAGCGGTTTCCCGCTATAACGCCTCGTTGGACTTAGTTGTTCGTTCTTATGGGCGCGCTGCACCGGTACGTATAATCGTACCTACATGCTGTCCACGCAGAGCTGCCGTGAGTCGGCCCGGCACCAGTCCGTTAACGATTTGCACTTTCTGAATGTGGCGTGCGTTAGCCATGACTTCAAGAAGAGTACGGTCGACCGGCAATGTGCCTGTTTGTTTCGCGAGTTCGTCATATGTTATTTCGTCAATAAGCTTCGCGTCCTGTCCTTCAGGGCCATTGGGGTCGGAACTGTAGACCCCATCCACATCCTCGACAATCGTAAGACCGGCTGCCCCAAGCGCATCCGCAACGAGGAATGCACCGGTGTCCGACTGGTGTATCGGTAAGCGGGAGGTCGGAAACTCATGGTTGTGGTAAGGCGGGAAGGCGCTGCCCACGACTGCAGGAGCATTGGCAAGGTGGTTGGCCAGTTGGTTGGAGATCGTGGGTTTCTCGACGTAGGAAACGAAGTCCTGCGCGAGCAACTCTGCCAGGATATGACCGTTTTGACCCGCTTCACAGGCGGCGAGAGGAGCCAGCGAACCAACCGGAAGACCGAGATCAAGACCGACACCGTAAATATGACGGGCGCGGATACCGGCCCCCGTGAGAATGAGCAGGCGATGTTCCGGAAGGATTCTCCGAATCTCCTCCACAATGGGAAGAATGGCTTCCTGGCCACGGTCAAAGATGGATCGCCCGCCGAGCTTAATGACCTGCAGCCAAGGAAGAAGCTTGACCGGGGGTACACTCGCGACAGGGCTTGTGAGTGTGCCATCGAGCAGCGTCTGACTGGCAAGCGCAGATGTAATGTGTTTAATATTGTTAGATGTGTTTGTCATTTATAGTCCCCTCCTTAATCTGCAGTAATAATGGTTCCGACGTGCTCGCCAGCTAACGCACGCGTCAGGTTGCCAGGAACAAGGCCGTTCACGATCTGCACTTGGCGAACATGGCGTGCTTCTTTGAGCAGGTCAAGCACAGGGAACTCAAGGATAGAATCCTGTAGTCCCTCCGCCTTCATCTCAGCAACCGAGATCTTCGGGATTAAGGTTGCGTCCTTGTTTGTCTTGGGATTGGCGGTATAAAGTCCGTCTTCGTCCTTTACATAGATCATCGACTTGCAGCCAAACTGTTCCGCTACGAGGAAACAACCGGCATCAGTACGGTAGGGCGGAATGACAGTTCCGGCAGCCGGCCGTATCCAGAGACCGTAAGGGGGCATGCCGCTGAAGACAACTGCGTTTACTTCAGCCAGGTATAGCGGAACCGCAGAGAGTCCGGCGTCGCCGACCGATGAAATGCCATATTTGGCAAGAAGTTGTCCAAGCATTTCGGCGTTTTGATTTGCGACCGAGGCGCCCAGTTGTGAGAGTACACCGGCAGGCAGGTTGAGACCTGCTGCAATCGAGTAGAGGTGTCTGGCCCGTGTTCCTGCGCCTGTTCCGATCATCATTTTGTGATTCTTGCGAGCCGCGACAATCTCATCAACGAGCGGGAAAACAGCCGACCGACCGCGATCAAAAAAGCTCTGTCCGCCGATCTTTACAACCGATACGTCCGGCAGAATCCGATAGTCTTCCGCACTCTCCGCTGCCGCGTGGAGCTCAGGATCGGACAGATGTTTCTGTTTCAAAAGCTCCTCGAGTTCTGATATAGTGTTAGCCATAGAAAGGCCTCCTTAAAGTAAAATTTATATGTCAAAAACGTTTCCCCAAAATAATCATTCAGGTAGGCTAAACCCTCCCCTGCTCCAGATTCTTCTTATACTGTAGTTTGCAACTTAATATTAAAATAGCGTTATTTAGATAGTAGCATCAAAGTTATCATATTTATAATTGTATGTTGATATGGTTATCATAGGTTAAAACCTATACATTACATCCTGGTATATATTTCATGTGTTTTCTTTCAAGGACAATGCGCAAGGAGAGGCACTAGTACTGCAACACTCAATGGCTCCGACAGTTCAATAACCCCAAAATTGTGTAATAAAGAGACTCTTCGCTCTACCGGATGGGTAAGCTAGCAAGAATAGGAGCATAGATTTGTCTATTTCAATAGATTCCTAACCCCTGGTATAAAGGAAGGTGACTACTCTCGACGAGCTGCGAGCGTTGAGAGTCTAAGCTTGTACGCCGTCATATACACCATCGCGATCAAATTTTGGACATTACGGTAGCCCCGTGCCTTTCTCTTTGCGGCTTGAATCAGATTCGCCCGATACGGCGTCTGGACACGACGAATCCTTGTTCCTTTAGTTTCACTTTTATTTTGCGTTGCCATAGGTTTTGCGGTTCTACTCTATCCATTTATAATGCTACATAGGGCTTGCTGAATAATGCACCAAATGGAGTTGTCAAAAAAAGTGCAGTTTGAAAACACCCTCATACAGAAATCTCGTTACTAAGCTGCTTGTGACAGCATTCTTTCGCGATAAATAGCTGGCGGCCAGCCCTCTGGATTAGAGGTGTAGATCCGTCGCTTGTTGTAGTAAACCATGATATATCTGAAGATGATCGATTTAATATAGGCCATCGGATAGTGCTCTGTTCGGATCTTGGAGTTCCTTGCGCATATTGTCGTCCATGGCGGGGCCCACGATCTCTCCGTTGAAACAATCCAGTACAGCGGACAGATATAGCTTACCGTCTGAACAAGGGACTTCGGTGATATCCGATAGCCACTTTTGGTCGGGTGCTGAGGATCTGAAGTCTCTCTGGATCAGGTTCTCGCTCTTTTGAGCTGTAGCATCTTCACGTGTAATGCCGTTTGGATGATGCTTGGCTTTCTTCAGCAGGCCGTGTTTCTTCATGATTCGATAGACGGTACTGTAACTGGTCTTGATGTCTATTTGAAACAGCGCCAGCAGAATACGCTGGACACCGTAATTACTATTGTCTTCATGTTCTCCAATGATTTCTTTAATGTTGACCAGAAGGCGTTGCTGCCGCTCCTGTTTGGGTGTGGGCTTCAAGCTACGGTAATAGCCTGATTCGCTGGCAGCAAGTACTTTGCACATCTCCTTGACGGTCCATCGATCCCGTCGTTCACGGATGTAAGCATAGAGCTGACACGCCTTTATCGCTTCCGGTCTTTTGCGCAAAAACCCAGTGCGTCCTTAAGAATTTCATTCGCGCGGCGCAACTCGCTTATTTCTCTTTCTAATTCGATTTCACGCGCAGTCTTATCGGCGGATGGATAAGCGCGTCCGCTCCCGATATGCGCTTCGTCGCCGTGCAGGGTTCTTCGCTTTCTCCATTCCTGCAAAGTGTAGTAGGATACGCCTAACTGCTCGGAGGCTTTCTTTGGGCCAATCTCATCGCTCAATCTTACTGCTTCTTCTTTGAATGTCTTGTCGTACTTACTCATGATCACTCGTCCCCTCGTCAGCTTTCATTTTATTTCATACGAGGGTGTTTTTCGACTGCATTTTTATCGTAGCACTCCAATTGGTATCGGTACAAAGAACGCCATTTGATTGAGTGCTTTTTCAATAAAATCAAGCACTTTCGCCGCGTGGCAACTCGTTATGACAAACTGGCAAAATCATTCTTGTCGTTTGTATACATAGCCGCCATTTTCAGATTGACTCAGTGATGAGTTTTCAGACACGACCTAGGAGCAAAATATATTTATAACATCAACTTATCTTTGTTTATTCCAAATCTATTTATCCAAAGCTAAAATGTTTCTAGCATTTAGACTATAAATATGTTCCTTTACATGATCAGATAAATTCAACCGCTCAATTCTGTCAATCTGCTCGTCAATGCTTGCATAAGGCGTATCCGTACCGAAAACGATATGTTCATACCCGAAAGTGTCGATTGCCTGCTTAATGTCATCGCCCTGAATCCTCTTGGAGCTTGAAGTATCAAAATAGATATTTTTTAGGTTTACGCCGCTTTCATTAAAGAGGTCTGTACCGGTCAAATGTCCGATAATAAACACTGCGTCTTGGTTTTCCCTTATAAAGCGCAGCAGCTTCAGGACTTCCTTTTTGGAATATACATGAATGAAAATCGGCAATCTATTCGAAGTGGCAATATCGACCAGATTTTTAAATTCTGCACCGTCAATCTTAAAAGGATTCCACGCCTGATGTAGTTTGATACCTCTTGCCTGATATGTACGGATACTATTTTCCATATTATCCATGTGTCCGACATCAAGCGGGTTTACCCAGAGAAACTGGACAACCAGCTCGGGCAACTGGTTCCTTAATTCGGAGACATATTGATTGCCATCACCGTTATCTTTGAGAAAATGTTTATAAGCCAGCCTGTTCATCCGATTCATCATATAAATGCTGTCGGGTTTCTGTTTAAATGGCATGCTAGGCGGTGTCTGAAGATTTTGGATGTTCTTCGGGCTTGTACATAAGACGATTTTCTCTAAATCATATTTTGCAGCCATATTTTTTATGGAATCAACTGTGCTATAATCGCCCGCCGCATGAGCGTGAATATCAGTTATCATAAGAACCCTCCGATTACACAGTATCAATCCTTATCGATTATGCTGTATTTTTCCAAAAAAGAACCAAAAGCATCTTTGTATCTTGATTGCTCCGAATCAAAATAATCATAATGCTTGGTAGAAGCAACTAAAAAGGCAAGACTTGAGAATTTAAATGAGATGCATGGTGGGTTATTGTCAGTTTGCACAGCCATGAGGCTCTGCCCTGAACACGTCTTTATGCTGATTATATGGAATGGGATAACCTTACCGAAGATGGATGTTGGAGAAAAATTGAAGAAGGAAGTTATACCGATGATGAATTAAGAGAAAAGGGGAAGATATTGGGGGGATCGCAGAAAGATGGCACAATAACAAAATCTTAACTATTAGTCTTCCTGACCAACGGTAAGCAGCACTCCAAATGTATAGGGTGGGCAGTGTCAATGTAGAAGTAGATATCATCAAAGCAGTTTTTCGTAATCTCGTTTACTATAAATAATGCGTCGGACTTCTACAAGATTGTCCATAACAACATAGAATACAAGGTAATTCTCCACAACAAGCATTCGGTACTCATCCTTGAGCCCCCCCATACTTTTATAACGGTGCCCTGAGAAAGGAAATTGTTTCAACTTGAAAATTGCCTTGTCAAACTTATCAACAAGATGTATTGCAGCTTCTGGTGCATGAAGTTGTTCGCTAATATACTGAACAATGTCTACCAAGTCTAATCGTGCTACGGCAAGATAACGTAAATCGTAATTTTTCTCCACCATTTGTCCCCCTTTAATCTGTATGGTAAATCCCCAGCTGCTCAAGCAACATTGTCTTACGTGTGACAAACTTTTTCTCTATTTCAATTATCGCTTCTTCGTATTCTTGTTTATTCTGCTTTAGCTTCTCTCCTACTTCATTCATAAACTCAATCGAAAATGACGGAATTTCAAGCTGCTCTAGTTTGGAAGGGTTAATCAGTTTAATTGTTGTGCCCGTCTGTAGAGCGTCTATCATTCTGCGTCCTGTATCACTCTGCAAAAATTCATACAAAACATAAGCGTTGTATCGACTTGGATTGACTCGAATAATTGATAAATTGCCGCTTGCAAATGCCTCGTAAAACGGACTTTCCACTATGGCGAACTTGATTACCGAACCTTTGGAGGTAATTAGAATATCCATTGGTCGAATGGCGAACTTGTCAAGCCAGTCTTGTTTTTTGTAAGTGATTCTCGAATTCTCATCATAATTGATTCTCCCGTTCTCTATGTCCTTGACGTTAAGAAAGTAATGGGTCGCAGACATTGCAAGATCTTCATGTTCTTCTTTCGATAGCTGAACCCCCCGTCTGATTTCTGCGACTTCACCAATTTTTACTGTATGCTGGAATGAGTTCTTCAAGATATCAAATTCCAAATATTCTTTTGTATTAAGGCTGAAGTTATAGGATTTGATTTTTTCGATGTCTATTAGCCTACAAAACTGCTCCTCTTCCATTCCATTCCAGTAAGAATCGATGATTTTGGAGAGGCCTGCCTCAGTAATTGCATGTTGATTTCGGTTGATTCTACATGAATAGTCCACAGCATCTATAAACAATATTTGGCCAAGTCTATATTCAGGTTTCTTCTTATTGAAAACGATCAGCTCTGTACTGATGCCGGTTTTGGAGTAAAGATTTTCCGGCAATGTGATGACGGCTTCGATTAGATCCTTCTCAATGATAGATTTTCTAATGTTAGCTTCAGTGCTTCTGACCAACGTCCCCTTTGTACCGACAACGATGGCTTTACCGTTAGGATTCAGATGGTACAAAACATTCTGATAAAACGCCCAATCGGCCGACGATTTCGGGGGAATGCCATGTTCGTACCTCGGATCGTTCTTTGCATTCTCCGGATTCCAAGTAGCCCCAAAAGGAGCATCTGAAAAAATAAAATCAAAAGTGCGACTCTGACCCTCACTACCTACAAAGTCTAATACATCTTTATTAACAATCTCAAAGTTAGGGATTCGGTTTACAATCATCAACAATCTGGAAATTAAATAGGACGATACATTTATCTCTTCACCATAGTAGGATATAAGTTTGCTCTTTCCCAAGGTTTTCAAACGGTAAAAACTCTCCAGATAAACACTTGAAATTCCGGAACAGAAATCGGCAAATGACTGAATGCTTTCATGACGGATTAGCCCGAGGGAGAGATTCGTTATCGTTGCCGGCGTTTCATGAATCCCCTCATCGCCGCCAAATTTAAAGGCCAGCAAATTAATAAATCGCACCATTTCATCATGATTCATGAATTGAAAATGATACAACTTTTTCATTGCATTTTCCAATGCTCTATCAGTTGAGTTATTTGAAAAATGAAGGAATGAAGAGACAAGACCCGTGAAAATGCCCTGAAGCTGTTCATTTTCATTCTCCAGTTGTATCATTCTGTTATCTAACCATTCTACACTCGAGCTCTCTTGAAAAACCCGGCCCCATTGCACATTAATCTCGATGCTAGTTTCAAGTTTATTTAAATAGTAGATTGATGCTGCGACCAATAAAATACGAATAGATTGTTCACTGGTGTAAACCCCTCTTAACTCATCAAGACAGGTCCAAATCAATTTATTCATTTCGCCATCTCTATCGCTCACTACACAACCTCCTTTTTAGGTATTCCTATACCTTGTTAATTTGTTGAAAAAAATATGTATGACAATACCTAAAATATAACATGGGACAAATTGGATGTCAACGAAATCAAACAAACTGGAGGAAAAGCCCCCAGTTTA
>NZ_JAHCMB010000214.1:424-892 GCF_019904155.1 Paenibacillus sinensis | reverse complement strand
AAAGGAACAACTTGAAACTCGTACATTCATGGACCATTCAAGCGAGAGAAGATATGTTAAGAATTTTGAGTCAGAAAGAATTCCCTAAGCTGAACGAGACCATAATTGATTCTAATGACATTTTGGATATGCTGGATTCCTTGTTGAGAGAACCTGCTCCGTTTTGGAATTGGTTCTATAGTGACAGGTCGAAGGGGATTCCTTTTTTTGCTAATTACCCCGATGAAAATCTGATCAGTTACTATGAAAATAAGCTTACCCCGCAAGGAAATATGTGGGAGATCGGGTGCGGCCCTGGAAGAAATGCTATCTATTCTGCACTTAAAGGATCCAAAGTAGATGCGGTGGACATATCGGAAGAAGCGATCCGCTGGGCAAAAGAAAGGGCGGAAGAGAGCAAGGTCAATGTGAATTTTTGAATGCAAATCTGCCTTTGATCTCATACCTAAACCAGAATATTACGATTTC
>NZ_JAHCMB010000214.1:0-407 GCF_019904155.1 Paenibacillus sinensis | reverse complement strand
TATATGATGCTGGGTGCCTTCATCACATATGGCCTCATAGAAGAATTGAGTACCTGAAGTTAATTTACAGTACTCTAAAAACTGGCGGCTTTTTTGGACTAACCTGCTTTGCGCCTGGATATACCGAATTTGGAGGAGCGCTTGAACTAAGTGATTATGAAATATATCGGGAAAAAAGTATGAAGGGCGGACAAGCTTACAGTAAGGAGAAATTATTCAGGCTGCTTGAAGATCATTTTGACAATGTTGAGTTTCGAAGTATGAAGGCGTGTGATGAAGATAGTGAAGAATTCGGAGTGCCATTTATGTGGGCTAGTCTATGGAGAAAGAAATAAAAAATGAGAAATAGGATTCGCGGATGTAACATGGAGGTGCTCTATATTGGAAAATTGGTATCACGGCAGCTC
>NZ_JAHCMB010000112.1 GCF_019904155.1 Paenibacillus sinensis | reverse complement strand
ACTTGCTTGCGAGATAATACGTAAGCTCCAAGAGCAGTAATGGTCAAATTAAGAAAAACCCCTACTACTACAATGAAAAGAGTATTGCGATAGCCCGTATAAATAGAAGGATTGCTAAAAACCATTCGATAAGCATCAAGATTAAAGTGAAGAGGCTTGAGCAAAATCCCCTTATGGGCAATAATTTCATTTGGACTGCTGACAGAAGCCAGTGCTACATGTACCAAAGGATAAATCGTAATCACCATGAGTATTGTAAGGATAATATACAAACTGTATTGGAATAATCGGTCTCCAAGGGTTGTTTTCATAGTTAAGTCCTCCCGGAAAAATATGCCTGTTTACCAAAGACTGTTTTCACTGACTTTGCGACTGATCCAATTAGCTGCAACAAGCAAGGTCAGATTGATGACGGAGTTAAACAGGCCTACTGCCGTACTATAGCTCCAGTTGAATTCCAGAAGACCCTTGCGATAAACAAAGGAGGAAATAACATCCGCCGTTTCATAAATAGTTGGATTGTATAAAAGAATAATCTTCTCAAACCCGACATTGAGCATATTTCCAATCCGCAAAATGAACAAAATCACAATTGTAGGCATAATACCCGGCAAGGTGATATGCCATATTTGCTTGAGCCTGCCCGCGCCATCCATCTTTGCTGCTTCATATTGCTCCTGGTCAATACCCATGAGTGCAGCCAAGTAGATGATGGACTCCCATCCAATTTTTTGCCAGATCTCTGACAGAATGTAGATGGGTCGAAAAAGCCCTGGATGCTGTAGCATAGCTGTTCCGTCTCCACCAAAGTAGGAGTAAACCACATTCACAACCCCGTTGCTATTCGTAAAGTCTCGAATAATACCTACGATAACAATGGTAGAAATAAAATAGGGCATATAAGTTATAGTCTGGGCAACCTTTTTAAACATTTTAGAGCGAAGCTCGTTAATCATTAAAGCAAGCAGAATGGGAGCAGGAAATTCAAACAATAAGGAAAACAAGCTGATCAAGATCGTATTTTTCAAAACTCTCCAAAAATAATAGGTTTCAAAAAAATCCTGAAAGTTTTTTAATCCAACCCAGTCGCTTCCTAATACCCCCTTAATGGGTGTGAAGTCTTTAAAGGCAATAACCGCTCCGTACATAGGAATGTAATGGAATATTACATAGAATGCCACAACCGGAACCATCATTAAATAAANATAGAATGCCACAACCGGAACCATCATTAAATAAAGATATTTATTCATTACGAAGTCTCTGCGCAATCTTCTGCTCAAAGGGATTCTCGCTGAAGGTGTTGCAGGCTTTACACTCCTATTATATATAGAGGTAGCCTTGCTCATATTCGTTCTCTCCTCTCACATCCACACACAATCTGGAGCGGGCCTTTAATCCCGCTCCTCCCAACCGTTATCGTTATCTTTGGTTATATCTTTCAAGAGCATTTTGCTGAATTTCGACAGCTCGATCTACATTCAAAGTTTTGAGTTTATCCATATAGCTGTCATAACTGTCCACAGGTTCTGTACCAAGAATAATCTTCAAGGTCATTTCATCCACCAGCGTGTTTACATCATTCATAATTTTGGCCAGTTCAGAAGCTTCATCTGTGGTAGGGGTAATAGGCGGTAAAGCATATTTGTCGATATCGGTCTTCGACCAGATGGTCAAAGCTTCTTTTTGCGCAGGGAGAGCCAAATACTGCTCGATGTAACGTACGTCCTGAACAAATGGCCCTCCAATATTACCTCGAATGTACAGACTCATAGCCTGTGCGGGGCTCAATTTCTCAGGATTCTTCATCAACAGATCGGTATAGACGGGCTCGCCATTTACCATGTTGTAGCTGACGCCTTCCTGACCAAAGTTAAAGTACATATGTCCTTCCTCGCTGTAACCCCAGTCAAGAAGGCGAGCAGCAAGCTCAACATTTTTAGACGTTGAGGTAATCGCAACATTGCTGAAGGTAGTGTAAACATTGTCTCTCTGACTAAACTTAGGGGTTTCTCCCTTATTCAGCACCGGATAAGATACCGCTTCCAATTTGGCTTTTGGATCTTTTTCCTGAACTATTGGTGTCCATTTGCCAATGCCGCTACCTGAATTACCAACAGTTGCTCCAGTGGCTCCTGTTGTAATGTTGGCATCTAAAGCTTTAGAGTCTGTTGTCGCAATGTTCTTATCGAGCAAGCCTTCCTTATACCATTGTTGGAAGGTTTTTAAAAATTCCTTATATCCAGGCTGCGTTGGGCCGAAGATCACTTTGCCGTCTTCCTGATAGAAATTACGATGGGCGTTGAAGGCTCCCACAAATTCACCTGAATACAAATTCGTTATCGTGTCGATAGATAAAGGCGCTGAAGCGTTCTTCTTTTCCTTGAAGGCCGTCAATACGGTATGCCACTCATCAATAGTTTCCGGCTTCTCCAGGCCCAATTCATCGAGCCAGTCTTGACGAATGATTGGTCCGCGGTAGATTTGAAGCTTGGGATCACCACGCAGGAATGGGAAAGTATAGTAGCTGCCGTCATCCGTTTTAACCATCTTATCCACATCTGGATGCTCACTAAGGTACTTCTTCAGGTTTGGAGCATACTTGTCGATTACATCATTAAGTTTCAGGATGTATCCGTCTTTTATCGCCTTCTCAGGTCCGCCCGGAAATTGAAACCAATCATATTCAATCATATCGGGCAAGTCACCTGAGGCTAACAATACATTCAGGGAATCTTTTTCTTGACCTGCTGGTGGACTAGTGAATTTCAAAGGAACTCCGGTTCTTTTCTGCCATTCTTGATAAAAGGGTACATCTTCGAGAGTAGCAGCTTTTGATGTAGTATTCGCATACGGCGCCCAGTACGTAAGCGTCTTGTCCGTCTTCAGTGGATATGTTGTTGAAGTTCCTTCCGCCGGCTGGGACGAAGACGAGGCGGCTGTCGAAGCTGGTTCATTATTGTTTCCGGATTGGGAACAACCTGCCAATGCAGCGGATATCATTACCGATGCCAGTGCAGCAGGAGCAAAACCCCATTTCTTTTTGTACATACTGTGTGACCTCCTAAATTGAGTTAAATTTGAAATGAAGCATCGAGGATGAAAGGAGTTCTCTCGCCCTCATCCTCTCGTCTTTTATTATGAAATCGGAGGCCATCAATTTATATCGTATATAAATGAAATGACATCATCAAAAGTTATGTCGTCTTCTACAAAATCGAAAAAGCAATCTTCAAAATCATAAATTATCGTTGTCTTGAAGCACCTTCTGATATTGTCCGGGAGTAACTCCCTCATATTTTTTAAAGACCCGAATAAAGGTATTAATATCGTGAAACCCGCATTCCTGGGCTACAACTTTGATGTTCATTCGTGGATCCGCCAAAATTTTTTTAGCGTGGGTTATTCGGATCTGATTAATCGTATCCAACAAACCGTTTCCTACATTTTCTTTGAAGATTTTGGACAAATATGTGGGCGTCATTCTAAAATGATCCCCAATCATTGAAATATTCAAATTGGGATTAATATAATTGCACTCAATATAGGAGAGTATCTCTCGAGTACGTTCCTGAACGATCTGATTTCGCGACGTAGTTTGTCTTAATCGTTGTTTCTCGCCGGTATACTCACAGATCTGCTGTACCACGACGGAAAGTTGTTGTTCCATTTCCTTGATGGATTCACAAGTAACTAATTTCACTACATTTTCTCTGCTTTCAATTAGCAGACTTTCCTTGACATCACCCAGTTCATTGATGGTCTTTATAAATGTTGCTGCAACAGTGAACATTAAGCTCCGGATGAATTCAACGGACGTTACTCTGGATTCTTCCACGTTGCGAGAGATTACCTCATGAATTAGTGCTCTTGTTTTTTCAATGTCTCCGACCTTCAGATAGTTAATCAATTGCTGTTCGGTTTGAATCGGATAATACTGACTGGTTTGAAGCGTGTCTTGCCGATCCTTGTGAAACTCGCTGTAAGAATGAATTTCCTGATTGCCTACAACGATCATGTATTCCAAGGTATCCATCGCTTCCCGATACAGTTGTGGAAGATTGACCATAGAACTCTTGATGCTGCTGATGGCGATAGTACTATTGATTTTATAGTTTTCTTGCAAGAAGCTGCGCGCCCGCTCCGCAAGCAGTACCAGCTGTTCTTCGCGCTGTTCTTCCATAGGTGGGAAATTCACCAGACATGCAATGTAATCATTAGTTTCACATACATATCCACCATGCTCCTCTCGGACCAGTTCCTCTACTACATTGGTTACTATGAAATGGGTAAGCCTGATTTTTTCATTAAAGTCATCGCCCTTAAGCCGTTCAAAAAAGCTCGCATAATCCAGATAAAACAAAATGACGGCAAAATCCTCAGAGATAAAATGAATGTCAAAAGTCGTCATTGCCTCCTCCAAAGGTAGCTGGCTATGCCCCTTACCTAAAAACAACCGGGTGAGCAGATTTGAACGCAGTACATAGGATTGCCGCTTCATTCGCAACTGAATCTGCTCTTTCTCGTTAAGAGTATTGGAGATGGCGTTCTGTATATACTGAAATTCATTTCCCTCCCACTGCATAGCATGCTGAGCAGATGCCGGAAGCATTAAAGTGAGTAAACGAACAGGATTGTAATGCTTTCGAACAAGAATGGCAGTCAATGCGACTCCGCTAAGCATACTCAAGACCAAGCCCCACAAAGTCAGGTTTCGCATATATTGAGCTTTCTCCCAAAAAAGTTTGCTGGGAACTACTGTTGCAATTGTTAAATCGCCGTTAATGGATTTTGTATACATAAATTCTGATTTTTTTCCATGATATTCGTGGTAGAAGGACCCGGATTCCCCTTCAAAGGGGAGATCAGATAGATACAGGTCCTCATTCTGAACTGAGGAAGTGGAGATGAGCACCCGGTTGGATGAATCAATAAGCAGAACTTCTCCCCCGCTAAAACTTCTAGCACTGCTGATGGTCTCAAGCAATTTGTCTGTATCAAGCAGAACTACTGAAGCGCCGAGAGGCGTTTCCGCTGTATCTCCGTCAAATGAATAGATATAGGCCAGGGAACTGCCCTGGCCATTTTTGTGCTCAAGTTTGATAAAACGCCGCTGATCGTGGACCGTTAGTAAACCTTTCCATAAATCATAAGACAATTTATCAAACTCATGTACGGTATCAAAAGCTAATTGGCTGCTCCGGTATACTCCAGGCAGTAGAACAATGTCCTTTTTGGCCCAATAGATGTAGTAATCTTTAACCGACGGATAGGCATATTGGTAAGAGGCCATCTCCTTGGTAGTCAGGTAAGTATCGTAAAGTTCATCGTTTCGGCTATACCAGCTGGAATATATCAGGTCGCGTACACGGATATTCCAGATCAGCTCTGTAGTCAGACGCTTAACGCTATTTAGTTCATTATCAATTAATTCTTTAGTTTCATTTAATAAGGCAGTGTTTGCCCGGTGGATTTCACTTTTTAGGATTTCTTTAGAACTTTCATATACGATAAGACTAACCATAATGGGAATCAGCAAGATTGCCAGATAGGAAACCAGCCAAGTTATGAGCACACTCCGCGGGTTGATTCGAAATCGTTTTAACATTTGTCTGACCCCATCTCCCTTTTTTCTACCACAGGACTAATTATTCTCAATGAACCACAAATTGGATTTATAAGGAAATCAGCACAAAAACATATCGTGTTAGACGCGATATGTTCCAGGCTTTGCTTCTTTATTAAACTCGCTTTATCTCTCATAACATTATCTCCGAACGAACGGATTTGGTTCCATCAAGGAGCAGTCATTCGTTCTAAAGCGGTTACATATTTTTGTATAATCCCAATGAAAATCCTTTCCGTCTCCATAAACACCATAGCGCTGAATAACAACCAATTGCTGCCGCTTGGTGCGGTCCGGCGTGTTTGTTTCCCTCCGGCACCGGGTTACCGATCAGCAACATTGTATCCAGCCACTTTCTCATCACCAAATAAATACTTCCTTGCCAGTCAGTTTCCATATTGCCTCAATAAAGTAGTAATCTCCGTATATAATAGAGAATTCATGTTTGTCGTCGTGATACGCGGCAGTGCATTTTTCTAAAATATAATCAATATCCTCGTCCCAGTTGCATCTCTCATTCGCTAGTGTTTTCAGCAATTTTAGCGCAGCTTTGTAATAAACGTGCTTCTCTTCTTCCATTACGGCTTTTTCAATTTCCAACAAGCCACACGCTGCAATAGCTGCCGCCGTTGAATCCTCCAGCATACTTTCCCTTGGCTGTCGAAAATCAACAGGTATGAACCCGTTATCGGGTATATTGGCAATATAATAATTGGCAATTCTCTTTGCTGTATTCAGGTACTCTTCTTTTTGGGTATGGATGTAGCTCAGAACAAATCCGTAAATTGCCCAGGCTTGTCCTCTTGTCCAGGAAGATCCCTCCTCATATCCCTGCCCGCCGAAAGCCCTAACCACTTCTCCCGTGACTGGGTCAAATTCCATAATATGATTCACTGAACCGTCTCCACGCACAAAAAATTTCTCCGCTGTATCTGCATGCATCGTAGCAATCTGTAAGAATCTAGGGTCTTTTGTCTGTGCGTAAGCCCAATAAAGAAGCGGGAGATTCATCATACAGTCGATGATTGCCCAGCCGGCTGTGCTTCCGTCTCCATTGTCATTCCATGCACGAATAAATCGGCCGGCTGGATTAAAGCGCCCCGCCAAATTATTGGCAGCAAGCAGCCCCCGGTTTCGGGATTCTTCATTTCCTGTAAGACGGTAATTAGCTACGGCCGTTGGAAGCCATTTAAAGCCGCTGTCATGATCCATACCTTTATCCTTCATTAAATTCTCATCCAGTTTTCGCTCGTTATCAACCGCAATCTGCTTGTATAAAGAATCGCCTGTAGCATTATATATCTGCCACATCATTCCACCCCAAAAACCATTGGTCCACCAACAGATGTCCTTTTCCGACATATCGTCGAAAACACCGTTCATTGANTATAATACCATTCACTAACCTTTTCTGCTTTTAATTGAATGGAGGTTTTTCATGTTTACTGTTTCATCCGGAGGATATAATACAAGGCATGCCAAAACATTCCTTATGTCCCGTCCAAAGGGCTTAAGCAAATATTTGTTGCTTCTGTTAAAGTCAGAAACCAGGTTTGAAATTGCCGGAAGAACATTTACAGCCAACCCAAACTGCGCAATTATAATTGAGCGAAATACACCGTATCAATATTACTGTCCCGATGGCAATTATGTTGATGACTGGCTTCATTTTGATTGTACGCATGATGAATTTTTCAGAAATAATCATGTTGCATTTAACGAAGCTATTCCTCTTGGGAATCCAGCAAGGTTTACTCTATATATCCAGCAGATTCTATG
>NZ_JAHCMB010000003.1 GCF_019904155.1 Paenibacillus sinensis | reverse complement strand
GCATGTCCAGAGAATTGGTGTTGAAGGATATTGAGGAGTTTAAGCAGTATATCGACATTGTAATTACTTCCGTTGATGTTGGGTATAGAAAGCCGCGGAGCGAGGGATTTATTCAGCTGGCAAGTCAATTGGGCTGTAGCCCGCAGCATATGTGTTATGTGGGGAATGAGAGCAAAGATATTACGGGAGCAAAGCGATCAGGAATGAAAGGGATTTTAATAAATCGAACACTACAAGACGTACAGTGGGACCAAGATTTAACGATGACTAAACTCGATGAAATAGAAGAATTATTTAAGTAGGAGGTCCATTTCGATGACGTCAAATCTCTTCTGGAAGTTAATAAATGATTCCAAACAGCAAGGTGCGGAACAGGTTGAATGGTTGACCAAAGAATTAGCAATGAAAACTAGTGAAGAGATCATTCACTTCGAAGCTGAGTTTAAGAATAAGATGGAACAATCCTATACATCTTCACTATGGGGAGCCGCTTATGTACTCATGGGAGGATGCTCGGATGATGNTTTCTGGCTGAATATTTATCTGAAGAGTATTTAGAAGAGGATGAATTTGCACCACAAATGGAAGAGATGTTATACATAGCTTCAAGTGCGTATACCTATCAAAAAACCGGTGCGTTCGATTACAACGATGAAATTGATACAGAATTTATTAATGAATTAGAGGCTCAAGGCCATACATATGAACCAATAGATATGGAACTTGATTGGAAGGAAGAAGACCTTGAAGAGAGGTATCCTTTGTTATGGGATCGATTTGGAGAAGACCCATTGACGTAGTAAACGCAGAAGGCAGGAACTTTTTACGGTTGATCTTTTTGAAAGAAGGTAGATATCTTTAATGTTTTGTGCCAGAAGATTTNACTTATGAGATGAACTATGTAGCTAGTACATATTTAGATGCATGGAGAGCAGAATGGGGAAATGTTGTAGCTGAATTAATGAAACATTATGAATTTGAAGGTGACAAAAATACGATAAGAGAATATAAAAGCAGGTATGAGGAATTTGCTACACAAGCGTCAGAGCTTGAATGGATCGATTGGTCAGATACCTCGGTGGAGCCAGGAGAGGATCGTTCGTTCGGAACAGGCGCTGTTAGCGCTTCATTCCTGGAGGAAGCAGTATTATTGAAGAGACAAGTTCTTTATTTAATTGATAAATATTTCTCCGCCGAAGATAGTGAATACGGTGAGTACATCTATTTATATAAAGGCAATGGGGCAGAGCTGGATAAAGCAAAATAAAAGGCATTTTATACAAAGTATGGGCTCAAACCCTATGA
>NZ_JAHCMB010000185.1 GCF_019904155.1 Paenibacillus sinensis | reverse complement strand
TGATCATTCTTGCCCGGACAAATGTAAGGTATGATTCCGAATATGTGATTGATCAAATGAAAAATGTACAACAAATGCCCCAAGAGGTTGTTACTTATATCTCTGATGCATTAAAAGAGGTTCAGGAAGTGCGTGGTTTGTTGAAAGATGAACGTTTAATGTATGAATGGTCTGCCAAGCAAACCTATATTGCTATGGGAAATATGATGACAGCCGCTGCTTTAGCTGGAATCGATTCTTGTCCAATTGAAGGGTTTGACTATGCAGCAGTAGACCATATCTTAGAAGAAGAAGGTTTGTTAGAGGAAGGAAATTTGAAGGCATCCGTGATGGTCGCTTTTGGATATCGGAATGAAGAGCCCAAACGAGCCAAAACAAGAAGCAATATGGATCAAATTGTGAGTTGGACATAAAGGATCGAAGATCGCCAATAACAATCAATTAGAACGGCCTTAGTCCTGAAACCCATTGGACTGAGGCCTTTTAACTATCGTTCTCTATATAAGTTAAACTTAAGGAATTCATTTCCACGCTGTCGAATTAAAGTCGGAATTGAATTTTGAAATTCTCTTGCCAGTCTCTTTATCAAATCTATAGAATTCCATTGTCTTCTTCCTTTCGTACTAAACCTAACAGCTAAATTTACTATTATTTGGTGTAATACATAAGTGCTACAGTCATCATCTAAATAAACGCAAAGGCGGTTTGTTATGAACCAGATTTTGAAGCCATTTGTTCAGGTTGAAATCACTGGGAACTTGAAGGAAGATATTGCTGCCATTTTTCACTACCATCAAGATGAAGAAACACTGAAGCATGTACTGAAGGTTGCTGAGGAAGCAATACGAATTTCTAATCAATTTGGAGTTGAACCGGAGGAAGCTGAACAAGCCGCCTTGCTTCATGATGTCAGTAATATTATCCCTGTAAATAGGATGGTAGACATAGCCAAAGCGCTTTCTGTAAAGGTCGAAGAGGAGGAGCTCAAGTACCCTAGAATTATTCACCAAAAACTGTCGCGGGCCATGGCGGAGCAAGTCTTTGACATTTCGAATCCCAATATCTTAAATGCGATCGAATGCCATACTACGTTGAAGTCCCATGCATCGCAACTTGATAAAGTCTTGTTTATAGCTGATAAACTCTCGTGGGAATCTCCAGAACATAACTTTCAGCATGAAATTCGACAGAAGATTGAGAATAATGAACTGAATCAAGCAATCTTGATTTATTTAAACCATATTTGGGAGCAAAGAAATAACTTGAAGCTGGTGCATTCATGGACCATTCAAGCGAGAGAAGATATGTTAAGCTTGGTTGAGAAAGGTTTCGTATTGCTGAATGANACTGATACTAAAGACTTGATGGATATGTTAGATTCCTTGTTGAGAGAACCGGCGCCATTTTGGAATGGATTCTATAGTGACAGGTCGAAGGATATTCCTTTTTTTGTTAATCATCCCGATGAAAATCTTAAAAGCTATTATGAGAATGGATTTATTCCGCGGGGCAATATGTTGGAAATCGGGTGCGGCCCCGGAAGAAATGCTATATATTCTGCACAAAAAGGATTCAAAGTGGATGCGGTGGACTTATCGGAAGAGGCTATCCGCTGGGCTAAAGAAAGGGCGGAACAGAGTAAAGTAAGTGTGAATTTTGAGTGCAAATCTGCTTTTGATCTCATACCCAAACCAGAATATTACGATTTCGTATATGATGCTGGGTGCCTTCATCACATATGGCCTCACAGAA
>NZ_JAHCMB010000091.1:424-3069 GCF_019904155.1 Paenibacillus sinensis | reverse complement strand
GCAAAAAGTAATTCGGGATGCCTTTATTGACCTGCTGGATAAGATCGGATTTGAAGCTATTACCGTTCAGGAAATTGCAACTGCAGCCATGATTAATCGTTCAACCTTTTATTTGCACTATGTTGACAAGTATGATTTGCTGCAAAAAACGGCGGACCAAGCGCTGGCAAATATCATAGAATTGGTAGCTCCCGAAACGCATATTGTGGATGGAAAACTGGAATATAACAGCTTCAAAGAGAATATTCATGCAATTCTTAAAGTCGTGGAAGATGATGCGGTGCTCTATAAGGTACTGCTTAATGATCCGCAGATGATAGAAATTAATCAAAAGTTTCAGCACACTCTCATCAACAAAATGGATAGCAGCTTCCCGGATAATATCTTAATATCTCGGGATTTGTTCATGGAATGGATGACATCTTTGTATATGTCAGCGATACGATGGTGGCTGAACCAAGACATGAAATATTCATCCAGCTTCATCGCTGAAGAATTCATGAAACTATTAGTGATTGGCCCTGTAAAAACGGTTGGTTTATAGGAGCATGAAGAAATTAACGGGCTGAAGTCCCAAAATAAAAGAGGACTCGAACCTCCACGGTTTCCCTCACGATTTTGGGTCGCGTATGCTATTCGGAAGATTAAGTCAAAGAAAAGGAATTTAAAGCCTACGAAAAGCCTTGTAAAATCAAGGTTTTTTGCGGTTTTTTATGTTGAAGCTAGAGGTTAGCCGCTCCCTGCCATTGACAAATTAGTGGAGCAAATGCTCCAGGGAGGGTATTTAGAATGACAAAAACATCGGTCATAACCATTGCTAACCAAAAAGGTGGTACAGGAAAAACGACAACTGCCTATTATCTGGCTTACGCCTTACTTAATGAAGGAAAAAAAGTGCTGCCCGTCGATTTCAACCCAGCCGGATCAACTTCCGTTCTCCATGTTCAACGTTATGAACGTCATTATGAGCGACGAACCACTTCCATCTACTCGCACGTCAATATCGAGCTCATTCCAAGCAACATTGAGTTGTCGGTTGCCGAGATAAATTTGCGGGATGAAATGGGCGGTGAAAAAACGCTGGTCTCCCTGCTGGAGCCGATGAAGCCGAAAGTTATGACTACATCATCATCGACACTATTCCTTCGCTGGGCTTGCTGACAATGAATGCTCTTGCCGCCAGCGATAGTGTGCTGATTCCCGTCAACCCGCAGCTATGGTCTGCGACAGGATTAACCCAATTGCTCAGAATCATTGTAAAAGTCAAAAAACGCATCAATCCATGCATCAGTATTGAAGGCATCTTGATGACGATGTGCAATTTCCAAGCCAACTTGTACGAGGAGACTTTCCGTCTGGTCGAGGTTTATTACCGCGAAACCTTCGTATCTTTGATATACAAATCCCGTTGTCCGTCAAAGTGGGCGAAGCCAATTTCTACAGCCAGAGCATTATACTGTTTGAACCTAATTCCAAGGTAGCGAAAGCGCCCGCCCAAGGGGGGTTATTCTTGGGCGGGCGCTTTGCTGTTTTGGTCTACCGCGTGTGGGCGAGTGAAAGACAAGCGATCAACAGCCCTTGAGCAAATTCGGGCGGATGGCGCTGAATTACCTGCGGAATCAGTATTATGGTTTTGAAAACCTATGATCGATTTGTGGATTGCATTTGGTTTTTAAATATAAATTGTGGAATCCTGCTTATTGTTATATAAATATAGTACACTAAGAAAAATCTCTGTTCTCTAAAAAAGGTGGCTAAGAAATGAAAGCATTTGAACGTCGTGATAAAATTGTTAATGAACTATATAGATACAAAAAAGTGCATGTTGCAGACCTTGCACAAAAATTCAATGTATCTGAAGAGACAATTCGACGCGATCTTGACAAACTTGATAAGGAAGGTATTGCAAAAAAAAATTATGGTGGTGCAATCTTGAATGTACATACCAATGAAGATCCTTCTTATACTTCCCGGCATCAAATTAACCTTGAGGCCAAAGCAAATATTGCATCCAATGTATTAGATTTAATTAATGATGGAGACAGCATTATGACAGATTCAAGCTCCACTGCTTTTGAAAGCTTACGCAAAATTATTGAAGTCAAACAAAATCTCACGATCATTACCAACTCTTTAATGGTTTTATCTGAGTTTCAGCACTCTGGTCATAAACTTATCTCCACCGGCGGTACTCTTGGTCCACAAACGGGGTCCTTTGTAGGTACAACTGCTTCCTATACTATACAAAAATACAATG
Organism: Paenibacillus sinensis; assembly: GCF_019904155.1. Taxonomy (GTDB): domain Bacteria; phylum Bacillota; class Bacilli; order Paenibacillales; family Paenibacillaceae; genus Paenibacillus_AQ; species Paenibacillus_AQ sinensis. The sequence continues at coordinate 812 of NZ_JAHCMB010000091.1, read as the reverse complement.
TAGATGTAGCACTTATTAGCTGCAAAGCATTATCTATGACAAAATACATCAGCGATTCAAATGAAGCGGAAAGCGAATTAAAAATACAGATGCAACGACAAGCTAACAAAGTAATTCTGCTTGCGGATCACACTAAGTTTGATCGGATTGCTTTCGTAAATCTCCTTAGCATGGATCAAGTCGACTATATCGTTACAGACAAGAAGCCTCCAGATGAATGGATTGACTTTTTTCAGAAAAATCAGGTGTCACTTGTCTTTGACTCAAACGAACAATATCTTTAGCAAGTCAATAGGCTTTCAAGATGGAATTTATTCAGCTTTTCTCCCTCCCTTCCCATTCTTGACTTTCTTCATATTTTACTTGCTATCTAGACTTAAATTTATAC
>NZ_JAHCMB010000091.1:0-417 GCF_019904155.1 Paenibacillus sinensis | reverse complement strand
CAAATCCTGTTTCAGTATTTATAACTTGAAGCCATCCATAGACGCCATTAGTTCCATAAAAGTATTGCTTAACTCCAGCAAATCCCATGATCGCTCCACCGATCCCTGAGGAAAGCGATGCTAAAATAAAAGCTCTCCGATTTTGAAGTGTAATCCCATATATTGCAGGCTCGGTAATACCAAACATTGCCGAGAGAATGGCGGGTCCGCTAATACTTTTTAGCTTTTTGTTCTTCGTTAATATCAGGATGACAGTTACCACACCTGCTTGAGCAAAGGCAGAACTTAGTCCTGTGATTGTAACAGGGTCATAGCCAATCGTAGCCATATTGTTAATTGATATAGCTACAAATCCCCAATGAACCCCAAACACAACACATAACTGGATTAATGCACCATAGAGAAAACCACTAATGG
>NZ_JAHCMB010000186.1 GCF_019904155.1 Paenibacillus sinensis | reverse complement strand
TGCGGGACTTAACCCAACATCTCACGACACGAGCTGACGACAACCATGCACCACCTGTCTCCCCTGTCCCGAAGGCCGCGCCTATCTCTAGGCGATTCAGGGGGATGTCAAGACCTGGTAAGGTTCTTCGCGTTGCTTCGAATTAAACCACATACTCCACTGCTTGTGCGGGTCCCCGTCAATTCCTTTGAGTTTCAGTCTTGCGACCGTACTCCCCAGGCGGAGTGCTTACTGTGTTAACTTCGGCACCAAGGGTATCGAAACCCCTAACACCTAGCACTCATCGTTTACGGCGTGGACTACCAGGGTATCTAATCCTGTTTGCTCCCCACGCTTTCGCGCCTCAGCGTCAGTTACAGCCCAGAAAGTCGCCTTCGCCACTGGTGTTCCTCCACATCTCTACGCATTTCACCGCTACACGTGGAATTCCACTTTCCTCTTCTGCACTCAAGCCATCCAGTTTCCGATGCGACCACAGGTTGAGCCCATGGTTTAAACACCAGACTTAAATCGCCGCCTGCGCGCGCTTTACGCCCAATAATTCCGGACAACGCTTGCCCCCTACGTATTACCGCGGCTGCTGGCACGTAGTTAGCCGGGGCTTTCTTCTCAGGTACCGTCACTCTCTTAGCAGTTACTCTAAGAGNAGAAAGGAATTATCCGGTATTAGCTACCGTTTCCGGTAGTTATCCCAGTCTGAAGGGCAGGTTGCCTACGTGTTACTCACCCGTCCGCCGCTAAGTTAATCCGGAGCAAGCTCCTTCATAACTCCGCTCGACTTGCATGTATTAGGCACGCCGCCAGCGTTCGTCCTGAGCCAGGATCAAACTCTCCATTAAAGAAAAGCTGATTTGCTCATTTTGAAACTGACGAGAATTTCTTCTCTTTAATACTCACTCGTTGTTCAGTTTTCAAAGATCAAGCTTCATTTAAGACTTTCATCGTCGCTTATGTTTTGCATCAGCAACTTTTATATCTTATCACAGCCAAGTTATAAATGCAAGCTTTTTTATTTCTTATTCATGACTCAGCAGCTCGTATTTCTTGGCCGGAATTAGAATATACCATGTGTGAATCAAGAAGGCAAGAGTTTCTCGGAATAATTAGAATATTATTTGCCTGTCGACCTTCTTGGCCATAGCGTATAACTGAAGCTGATAACGAAATCGATCATCAGGACCAAACCCCAGCCCTTAACTATACTTTCAAAGATGCGTGTTCGCTCAGGCTGGCCGATCATCAGAATCATCGCTGCGAGCAGCGCGCTTCCAATCACCCATGCCAGGAGATGCCTGTACCAGCCCGCTCGCTCTACCAAGGCATGCGCAGCACCTGTCTTCGGCGGCTTAGCCGGTCGTGCTCCGCCGGCAAAGCGATACGCAAATTGCGAGTCCGCCCAATTGATCATCCTGTGGCCGTAAGCGACCGTTCCGCCGATATAAATGGCCGCTAATCCATGCAGATAGCTTACAGCCGCTCCCGACCGAATATCCCATACCGTCGCCAAGAGGAGGGTTAAATCAATCAGCGGCGTCAACAGCAACAGCAAGATTCCGGCACGGCGTTTCTTAAAGACGTAACGTACAATCAGGCCGCTCAGGATCATTACCCAAAAACCGATTTCACACGCGACAATCAGCCAACCGATCATTTCGCGCCTCCTTTTTAAAATACAACTGTATTATAAAAATAATAGCACGACCGTACTGAAAAGTCGACTGCCAATCGGGATATGGTATAATAAGCGCATGCCGAAAATTGTAGATCATGAACAACAAAAAATAAAAGTGGCCGAAGCAACATGGAGAGTTATCCGCAAAGCGGGGATGGAAAACGCTACTGTACGCCAAATCGCCCAGGAAGCCGGCTTCTCTCCGGGTTTCATGCGCCATTACTTCTCCAGCCAGAGCGAGCTGCTGGCCTATGCCATGAATCTTGTCTCGGATAGAGTACGGCGGCGAATCGAAAGTTACCCGTTTGACGGTACACCGCTGGCCAATATGCTCTGGGTGCTCGGCGTGTTTTTGCCTTTAGATGAAGAGAGACAAGCGGAGATGGAGGTTTGGCTTGCTTTTAAGGTCAAGTCGCTGACTGAACCCTCTCTGCAAGAGCTTGCCATACGCGTTCGCTCCGAGATGAAAGCCGTTATGGAGGGGCTCATCTTGTCGCTAATCGAGAGTGGAGAGGCACGCCCGGGACTACATGCAGACAGAGAGAGTGAGCCCATGCTCGTATACATCGACGGACTTGCCCTGCACGGCCTGCTGTATCCGGATCAGATGCCCCCATCACGGATAAGTGAGCTTCTTGAGCTCTACGTCAAGTCTTTATGCAGCGAGAGCGCGAACCGGGAGCAACAGATTTAGCCCAGAGCCCTCATCGTCGTCAGCGTAAAAATATAAAAAGGGAGAAGGCGCCTGTGCGTCTTCTCCCTTTTTTCGTATATCAAACTTCAATTGGTGAGTTCTACAGGTTCCGCATATGCGGGAACAGCAGCACATCACGGATCGACGGAGAGTTGGTCAACAGCATAATCAGACGGTCAACTCCAATTCCGAGGCCACCGGTCGGCGGCATGCCATATTCAAGCGCCCGGATAAAATCTTCATCCATCTCATGCGCTTCATCATTGCCCTGCGCCTTCTCCAGAAGCTGCGCTTCAAAACGCTGACGCTGATCGATCGGATCGTTCAGCTCGCTGAACGCATTGGCGTGCTCGCGCGCCACGATGAACAGCTCGAAGCGGTCTGTGAACCGGGGATCATGATCATTCTTCTTGGCCAGCGGCGAAATCTCGACAGGATGTCCGGTAACAAAAGTCGGCTGAATCAGTGTCTCTTCGACAAAATGCTCAAAGAACGCATTGAGGATATGTCCAAAGGTCATATGCTTCTCAACCGGCACGCGGTGCTCCTTCGCCAGACGATGAGCTTCCTCATCCGTCATGTGAACGCCAAAGTCCACACCCGTAACTTCCTTGACGGCATCAACCATCGATACGCGGCGCCATTCCGGCGTCAAATCGACTTCATGGCCCTGATAGTTGATCTTCTGCGTACCGAGTACTTCCTGGGCAATATGCGAGATCAGATTCTCGGTCAGCTTCATGATATCCTTGTAGTCCGCGTACGCTTCATACAGCTCAATCATGGTGAATTCCGGGTTATGGCGGGTAGATACACCCTCATTGCGATATACGCGGCCGATTTCATATACCTTCTCCAGACCGCCGACAATGAGCCGCTTCAGATGCAGCTCGATCGCGATCCGCATATACAGCTCCATCTCAAGCGTATTATGGAAGGTGATGAACGGACGGGCCGCCGCTCCGCCCGCGATGGAGTGAAGAGTCGGCGTTTCAACTTCGAGATAACCTAGCGAGTCCAGATAGCGGCGCATCGACTGAATAATCCGGGAGCGGGTAATAAAAGTCTGCTGAACCTCAGGATTGATGATCAGGTCGACATAGCGCTGGCGGTAGCGCAGCTCTACGTCCTTCAGACCGTTATACTTGTCCGGCAGCGGAAGGAGCGACTTCGACAGCACTTCAATCTCGCTGGCTTTAATCGTCGTTTCACCGGTCTTCGTCTTGAAGACGGTTCCCTTCACCCCGATAATATCGCCGAGATCAAGCACATCAAACGCCGCATACTGCACTTCCGAAATGCTGTCCTGACGCACATAGATCTGGATTTTGCCCGAAAGATCCTGGATATGGGAGAAGCTGGCTTTGCCCATTTTGCGCTTAGCCATAATACGTCCCGCCACGCTGACCTCAACCGCCTGCTCATCCAGTTCGTCATGGGTCATTCCGTCGTATTTGGACAGAATGCTTGCGGCGCTGTGGGTGCGCTCATACTTTTTGCCGAACGGGTCGATTCCAAGGCTCCGAAGCTCGTCCAGCTTGGCACGGCGTACCTTCAACAGCTCGCTAAGCTCGCTCTCGGTACCGGTTGAATTGCCGATTTCTTCACTCATGCTCTAGTCTCCTTCAATTCCAAATTTAAATCTCTCGCAGACACAAGAAGAAACGCCAATCGGCGCCTTCCGGACGGCCGTGCGTTTCTTGTCAACAAATAAGGCCGGGGCGGGCCCCCTTGGACAATCCTCTCCATCTTGGAAAAAAGCTTCCCTAAGGAAGCTTTCTCCATACGGACACCGGCAGCATACGCCAGTTGGTCAGATTGCCTGGCATGTCCCAATCCCACGTAGACGCTTTCGGCCGAGATTATTTCATTTTGATATCGATGATTTTATATTGGATAACGCCTGCTGGCACGTTAACGTCAACAATGGCACCCTTCTTCTTGCCGATGATGGCCTTGCCTACCGGACTCTCGTTGGAGATCTTGTTGTTGAGCGGATCGGATTCGGCGGTGCCGACGATCGTGTACTCCATAATATCTCCGAATTCCATATCTTCCACAGATACGGTGACGCCGACACTTACCGTCTCGGTATCAATCTCGTCGCTGTTGATAATGCGGGCGTTGCGAAGCATTTTCTCCAGAGTAATGATGCGTCCTTCAATGAAGGCCTGTTCGTTCTTCGCATCTTCGTACTCCGAGTTCTCGCTTATATCCCCATATCCGATTGCCACTTTAATCCGCTCGGCAACTTCGCGGCGCTTGACGGATTTGAGGTTCTCCAATTCCTCTTCCAGACGCTTCAGCCCGTCCGGGGTAAGAATAACTTCTTTATCACTCATCTCAACCGATTCTCCTGTCATTTACGTTATAGAAAACACCATACTATATGCGAAACCGAAAGGATCAGAACCCTTTCCCTGCAATGCTTTTTGCAACGGCGAATTTATACTGTGAAATTATATGGGAACCGTTACAAAATGTCAATGACAGCCTTCGGCCCATACGGTGCCTCCAAATTTAACGCTCAGACAGGCATCAAACCGCGGATGCGGAGGCCTCCGACACCTCTTCTTCTTCACTCTGCTCCCCGGAAAGCTGGTCGACAAAATCATTCAAAATCCGTACCATTTCATCCCGCTTCGTCTCTTCCATAATAACGTCTTTGACGCGGGCGGCGCCTTTAAGTCCCTTCAGGTACCAAGCCAGATGCTTCCGCATTTCACGGACAGCCACCGCTTCACCTTTCAGAGCGACCAGACGATCCATATGCAAAATGGCGACTTCGATCTTCTCCAGCGGAGACGGATCGGGCATGAGCTCGCCGGTATTGAGGTATTGAACGGTCCGATACAGCATCCACGGATTGCCGAGCGCGCCGCGTCCGATCATCACGCCATCGCAGCCGGTCTGATCCAGCATCGCTCTGGCATCCTGCGGCGTCAGCACATCGCCGTTGCCGATAACCGGAATCGATACGGCTTCCTTGGCTTGTCGAATATAGCTCCAGTCCGCATGTCCCGTATACAGCTGCTCGCGCGTGCGGCCATGAACGCTGATGGCCTGTCCGCCCGCCCGTTCGACAGCCTGCGCATTCTCCACGACGAAGATATGCTCGCTGTCCCAGCCGATCCGCATTTTGACGGTAACCGGCTTCTCAACGGCGTCAACCACTGCGGACACCATTTCATAGATTTTGCTTGGCTCAAGCAGCCAGCGGGCTCCGGCATCGCACTTGGTGACCTTCGGCACCGGACAGCCCATATTGATATCGATAATATCGGCGTTGGTTTCCTTATCGACGACCTTGGCAGCCGCCACGAGCGACTCGCGATCCCCGCCAAAAATCTGCAAGCTGAGCGGCTTCTCCCGCTCGTCGACAAACAGCATTTCGCGCGTTCGCTTGTTGCCGTGGACAATCGCCTTGTCGCTCACCATTTCAGCGCATACAAGACCCGTCCCGAACTCCTTGGCGATCAACCGGAAAGCCGGATTGCACACACCGGCCATTGGTGCCAGCACGACCTGATTCTTCATTTCGATGTTGCCGATTTTAAGCATGATATTCACTTCCTTATATAGAAGGTGAGTCGGTCAATTCATCCACGCCGACTCCCAGAACCATTGCAATTTTATCTAAAATTTGATCTTCTGAACGCCGGTTTCCCCGCTCCACCGCACCGAGCACAGCAAGTGAAATCCCTGCGCGGTCCGCTAGTTCCTGCTGCGTATAGCCCTTCAGTTTGCGGAAGGCTCGGATCCGCCGTCCCAGACGTCTGCTGTCCACAATGTAATTCCATCCTCTCCGTCTAACTTCTTCAGCGCATTGTCGACAAGCTGCCGCAATCCCGATGTCTCATCCTGCGGAACGATATCATGGAGCGGGAACAGCACGAATGCCCGTTCCATCATCCGGGGATGAGGCAGCGTCAAATGCGTGCTATCCAGCCTTCTCCCTTCCATCCAGAGCAGATCCAAATCTACGGTCCGCGGGCCGTTCGGAATATGACGGACTCTGCCCAGTCGGTTCTCGGTTTCCAGCATGATCGACAGCAGGCATTCCGGCTCCAATGAAGTTCGCAGAGCCGCCGCCATATTCAAGAATTCCGGCTGATCCAGATATCCGACCGGGTCGGTCTCATAGACTCTCGAACAGCGTGTCACTTCAATTCCTTGCTGGGAGTCAAGCAGCGTCAATGCTTCTCTTAAGCTGCGCTCCCGGTCACCCAAATTAGCCCCTAAAGCAATATAAGCCTCTGAGTATTCAGAGGTGGAATGGTTGTTCATCAAACGTCTCTCTTTCTTGTTCTCCGCAGCTCCACTGTTACTCCCTGAAAATGAACGTCGAATGGCGGATGAGGCTTCGTTACCTTGACGGTAACGGCATTGATAATAGTATAAGTGTCCAGTACCGCAGATGCAATACGTTCGGCCAAAGCTTCGATCAGCTTAAAGGACTCCTGTTCGACAATTTTTTTAACCAGAGCATGCGCTTCGGCATAATTGACCGTCAGTTCCAAATCGTCACTAAGCCCTGCCGCGCTTAAATCCATCTCGAATTCCAGATCTACGTAATAGCGCTGACCCAGCTTCCGTTCTTCTTCAAATACGCCGTGATAGCCGTAATATTCCATGCGATGCAGCTTCATTTTATCCATGACAACAGTCGTCCTTCCTTATCTAGTCTTACCGGTTCGAGTACAGCATGGCGTCACACATCGCAGCGGTCCGCTTGATCAGCCGCACATCATGAACACGCACAATCTGGCAGCCTTGGGCAATGCCGAATGCGACCGTCGCGGCGGTTCCTTCCACCACATCGTCTGCGGGCAGATCCAGCACGGTGCGGATGAAACGTTTGCGGGAAGTTGCCAGCAGCACCGGATAGCCCATTTCCGTCAGCCGGTCCAGCAGCATCATCGCCCGGAGGTTCTCTTCGTAATCTTTGGCAAAACCGATGCCGGGGTCGAGAATGATATTCTCGGGGCTCACACCCGCAGAGACCGCAAGATTGATGCTCTCCTCAAGATCGGCAACCATGTCGTCTCCAAGCTCCCGGTAATTCCGGTCATGACGGTTATGCATCAGAATGACGGGGCATCCGGCGTCGGCGGCGATCTGTGCCATATCGGGATCGGCCTTGAACCCCCAAATATCGTTGATAATATGAGCGCCGGCGGCCAATGCCTGACGAGCTACCTCCGCCTTGTACGTATCGACAGACAGCGGAAGATGGGGCACATCACGGTGAATCGCCTCAATGACGGGCAGAATTCGGGATAATTCCTCCTCAACGCTGATCTGCACATGTCCTGGACGCGTCGATTCGCCACCGATATCGATAATGTCCGCCCCTTCCTCCGCCATCTGCAGAGCATGCCGAACCGCGTCATCCGGCTTGTCCCACATCCCCCCGTCGGAGAATGAATCGGGCGTCACATTCAGAATACCCATAATGAGCGTACGGTCCCCAAGCTTGAACTGGGCGGGTCCGCATGCGTAGGTTCTTTGGTACAGCTTCGGCTTCATGATTCGCTAACCCCCGTTTGTTCCCGGTATTTCAGCAGCAGCTTAGTGGTAAGTGGTCCAGCCAAACCGTCACCTATCACCCTGCGCGTCTGTTCTTCCCATAGTGCTGTAACCGGGACGATCTCCTGAATCGAATTGGTCAAAAAGATCTCGTCCGCGCCTTCAAGCGTCTGCCAGTCATATAACCCGGACTCCGCCGGTATGCCCAGCTCCTCCGCCAGATCCATGACCATTTCCCGGGTAATTCCCGGAAGAATGCCGGTAGTCTCATCCGGTGTAAGAAGCTGTCCGTTTTTGACGAAAAAGATATTGCTTACAATGCCCTCGGACACATAACCCCGTTCCGTCAGCATCAGCCCTTCCGCGCCGCTTGAGGCGCTGGGATATCCCGACAGCTCGCGCTTGGCCAATATATTGTTCATATAATGGAGAGATTTAAACCGAACCCGCCCCTCGGGCGTATTGCGCCGCAGCTTCAGAAGCTGAAGCTCCCTGCCCTTCGTATCCAGCTCCTGTGGCCGGGCGGGAAGAGCTTTTGCGAACAGCACATGGTTCGGGTTCTTGTAATCGCCTGCCGGGAGGCCAATAATATCCTCTCCGGCGGTCACCGTATAACGGATATAGGCCTCCTGAAGCCCGTTCCGCTCCATCAGCCTTGCGATCCACTCCCTTAACCTCTCCGCATCCGGTTGGAGCGGGATACCCAGATCACGGCAGCCTTCCTCCATGCGTTTTAAGTGGCGATCCAGCAAAAAAGGCGTGCCTCCGTAGGTGCGGAAAGTCTCGAACAAACCGACTCCATATAAAAGACCGTGATCCCTGACGGAAACCACGGCCTCTTCCGCGCCGAGAACGGCGCCGTTCATTCCTATAAAGGTCATGCCGTCGTTCCGGCTTTGCGCTTCAGGAAATTGCGGAGCATGGTATGACCATGATCGGTAATAATCGATTCTGGGTGGAACTGCACGCCCTCAATCGGATATTCCTTGTGGCGAAGGCCCATAATCTCGCCTTCTTCCGTCTCGGCCGTAATCTCCAGGCAGTCCGGCAGGCTCTCCCGCTCAACCAGCAGCGAATGATACCGGGTCGCCGTGAACGGCGATTCCAGGCCCTCGAATACGGAGCCGCCCTTGTGATGGATCGGCGACGTCTTGCCATGCATCAGCCGCTCGGCGCGAATGACATTCCCGCCAAAGGCTTGTCCGATCGCCTGATGCCCCAGACATACGCCGAATATCGGAATCTCTCCCTTGAACCGGTCGATCAGCGCAAGGCTGATGCCCGCTTCATTCGGCGTGCAGGGCCCCGGGGAAATGAGAATATGATCGGGCGCCAACTTCTCGATGCCTTCCAGACTGATTTCATCGTTCCGGCGGACCTCCACTTTCTCGCCAAGCTCTCCCAAATACTGCACCAGGTTATAGGTAAAAGAGTCATAGTTGTCGATAACCAAAATCATGTACGATTCGCCCCTTCCGCGCCGCTGCCAGGCTGGACGTGTGCCGCTTCGCTGCAGAGCACCGCCTTCACGATGGCCTTGGCCTTATTATGACATTCCCGGTATTCGCGGTACGGGTCTGAGTCGATCACAATGCCCGCTCCCGTCTGGATATAGCCGATGCCGTCCTGTACAACCAACGTTCGTATAATAATATTTAATTCCATATTCCCGCTGTAGTCAATCCAGCCCATCGATCCGGTATAGGGTCCGCGCCGCACCGGCTCCAGTTCCTCGATGATTTCTATCGTCCGCACCTTTGGCGCGCCGGTGATCGTTCCTCCGGGGAACAGGGCGGCGATGACATCATAGGCATCCTTCTCGTCCGCGAGCCGCCCGTTCACCTGGGATACGAGATGCATGACATGCGAGTAGCGCTCCACGGTCATGAGCTCCGGCACATGGACCGTCCCGTACGCAGCGACACGGCCGATGTCGTTGCGCTCCAGATCGACGAGCATGATATGCTCGGCGCGTTCTTTCTCGCTCCCGCGCAGCTCCGCCTCCATGGCGTCGTCCTCCGCGGGAGTGTGGCCCCTTCGCCGGGTGCCGGCGATCGGCCGCGCGCTGACTTCGTCCCCATGCAGCTTGACCAGCAGCTCCGGCGAAGCGCTGGAGAGCGCGAAGCCGGGCGAGCGCAGCAGCCCCATGTATGGGGACGGGTTCAGGCGGCGCAGCCATTCGTAGACCTCCTCCGGCGAAGAAGACAGCGGTGCTTCCTGCCGCAGGGACAGGTTCACCTGGAAGACGTCGCCTTGGCGGATATAGTCCTGGATGGCCTGTACCGCCTGCTGAAACTTCTTCTGCGTGAACGCCGAGGATGAACCCGGCCATTCTCCGGAGTCGGCGCCGGACAGAGGCGGGACATCCGCGAATGCGATGTCTCCGGCCTCATTATCAGCGGCGCCCAGCTCCCGCCACAGCCGGAGCATCCCTTCGGCCCTGGCCAAGGCCGATTGATAGAGCTGTTCGAGCTCAGCTGTAGACCGGGGCGAAGGAGCGGCATCGGCATTCCCGGCTGAAGCGCTGATGAGTCTGCCGTCCAAGGAAGCGCAGTCTGGGGCGTTGCTGTCCGGAGCGGTACTGGCCGAGACGGTGCTAACCGGGGTGATGCCGTCCGGGGCAATGCCATCTAGGGCGTTGCTGTCCGTGGCGGTCCTAACCGGGGTGATGCCGCCGGCCGCCGGCCATTTACAATGAACAGCGCAATACAGCTCGTCCTGCTCGTGGTCGTAAATCCACAGCTCGGGCAGCATCATCCAGAGATAATCAGGGAAGCCGGGGGCATCCTCGGCCGTCTCGGGCAGACGCTCCAGGGAACGGACAACATCATAAGCGAGAAAGCCGGCACAGCCGCCGATAAACGGGGGCAGGCCGGAAATTTCCACACGCGGTCCCGCGAAGGGCTGCATCCACTGCCGGAGCACATGGATTGGCGGACCTTCAAAGTCAATGGTTTCTGCAAGATTATCCGCCCCTTGCAGTCCCGTCGAAGCGGCGTCTCCCTTCAACTGAACGGCCCTTGCCGTTTGTCCCTTCCCTGTCAGCACCGATGAAGGCCGAAGTCCGAGATACGTGTAACGCCCGCCCTTGCCGCTCTCCAGCAGCACGGAATAGGGGGATGCGGCCGCCCAGGCCTTTTTCCAGGAAGACGGCAGACCGCTCATCCCCGCTCCCGATTTGATAACCAAGGGAAGGACGTTCCAGCCTTGCTCAGCCCAGCGCTCCCATTCCTTCCACCCCGCGACAATCTCCAAGTTCATCCTCCTATGTCTCTCTCCTGACTGTTTGCATGTCAGTATACTGTATGTCCCCTTGTTTGAAAAGCCTTCCCCGCCATTCGCTTTATTAACCATTGGATTATAAGCTTCAGTCCGAGCCGTATCTCTATAAGGATTGACATCATCGCTCCACTTGCCCTCAAGCCGAGTGTTTACCCGAAGTTAGCGAGGTCTCCAGATACGCAGCAGCTTATGCGTCACCAATGAAAAAAGCCTCCGCCCTTTGCAATCGCAAGGACAGAGGCCCTACCCGTTCATGGATATGACTTCAATTTCTGAAGATAGCCGAGCTGATTAAGCTTCGAAATTGTACAGCGGTGTGCTGAGATAACGTTCGCCGTTACTTGGCACGATCGCTACGACACGCTTGCCTGCGCCCAGTTCCTTGGCCACTTTGATGGCTGCAAAGATTGCTGCGCCGGAAGAGATGCCGGACAGAATGCCTTCTTCCTTGGCTACACGGCGCGCCGTTTCGAAAGCTTCGTCATTCTCGACATGAATGATTTCGTCGTACACGTTCTGATTCAGAATCTCAGGGATAAAGTTGGCTCCGATACCCTGAATCTTATGAGGACCCGGCTTGCCGCCGGCCAGAATTGGCGATGCCGCAGGCTCTACCGCATAGACCTTGATGTCCGGATATTTCTCTTTCAGCACTTCGCCTGCGCCAGTGATCGTTCCGCCTGTTCCGATACCGGCGATGAACGCATCCAGGGAACCGCCGATGGAGTCGATCGCTTCCACGATTTCCGGTCCGGTCGTTTCACGGTGAATCTTCACGTTGGCCGGATTCTTGAACTGCTCGGCCACAAAGTAGCTGGGGTTCTCAGCCAGAATGGCTTCGGCTTTCTTGACCGCGCCGTTCATGCCTTCCGATCCCGGTGTCAGCACAAGCTCTGCGCCGTAAGCGCGCAGCAGGTTGCGGCGCTCCAAGCTCATGGTTTCCGGCATAACGATGATCGCTTTGTAGCCCTTCGCCGCTGCTACCATAGCAAGACCGATACCGGTGTTGCCGCTAGTCGCTTCCAGAATTGTATCTCCCGGCTTCAGACGGCCGTCCTTCTCCGCTTCTTCCACGATGCTGACCGCGATACGGTCTTTAACGCTCGAACCCGGATTTTGATACTCCAGCTTCACATAAACTTCCGCTGCGCCTTCCGGTACGATCCGGTTCAGACGAACAAGCGGTGTTCCCCCGATAAGTTCAGTTACATTATTAACGACTTTGGCCATGAGCAGAAACCTCCTTGGAATAATAAACGAGAATAATGAAAACAGGGCTTGTGACTGTAGTCTTCAGCATTCTGCTCCCCGGTTCATCAGGAATGTCCGATTATGTATCCGATCGGTCATGCCGGACCGCTCCGAAGTTGGCAGCTGGCGCCGCGCCCCAAGTCGGGCGCTTCTACGGCGTCTCTGGGAGCCGCCGATATTCCGACTAATTCAGTAGGTATTACTGTTAATCCAATATTATCAATCTTGAAGTCCCTTGTCAACACTTATTGAAGCCTCGTATTTAGTCCGAAGGTCATCCTTGACCCGCTCCAGCGAAGGGGCCTGCTCCAAGGCCAATTCACGGCGCACCTGCTTCCGTACCTCCTGCTCGTCAGGAGCCTGCGGAATGATGATCTTGTCCGTGCGGATCACCGCGTAATCCTCGTCGATCTGGAATGGGCCGGCGATATCGCCGGCTTCAAGTCCTGCCGCTGCCGTCAGCAGCTCCTGAGGCCAGAAGGGGTCATCCTCTTCGACGACCCCAACCCGCCCTCCTTGATGCCGGGTATCCTCATCAATCGACAGTTCCTCCGCCAGTGCAGCAAAATCCTCGCCGTTCTCCAGCCGGTCCATTGCACGCTCCGCCTCCTTGTAGGAGGCCAGCTTGATGATGGACAGCTCGATTTTCTTCGGCGGATGGAGCTTGCCTGGATTCTCTTGAAGATATTCGTCAATCCGATCCTCGCTTATCTTGATTCCGGCGGTCGCGATGCTCTCCAGCATGACCCGGTACTTCGCTTCCTTGCGCACTTCTTCCTTGGACAGACCCAGCTCTGACTCCATCTGTGCGTAATACTGCTCTTCCGAGTCATAGCCGGAGGCCGCTTCCTCCACTTCACGGTCCACATCCTGCTCCGATACGGATATGCCCAGAGCTTCCGCTTCCTTCTCTGCGGCAATCCGGTTCACCATCGCAAGCAGTACCTCGTTGCCATGCTTACGGCGAAGCTCGTCCAACCACTGGTCTTCGGTGATCCTCTGGTCCGCAATTTTCGCGACCGTCTTACTGCCATCCCCGTTTGGGTCCGCCTTCCCGGCTCTGCGCCATTGCCATACAAGCAGCGCCCCGAGTACCAGCGCGAGGCCGGCCAGAATAAGAACGGCTTTGCGCAATGCGCTCTCCTGTCTCGTCATGGCCGCTTCATTCCTACCTCGCCTGATTCAGAATTTCCTGAAGCTCTTCCTTGTTGAAAGTATAGGCCTCGTTGCAGAAGTGGCAGACCACTTCCGCCTGTCCGTCTTCCTCGATCATCTGCTCAAGCTCATATTTGCCCAGGCTGACCAGCGTCTGCTCCACCCGCTCTCTGGAGCAATGGCATTGAAACCGGATCTCCATCTCATCCAGCACTTCCGTATCCGGCAAAATCCGGCGCAGCATATCCTCCGGCTCAAGCCCCTGATCCAGCAGCGCTGTAACCGATGGAGTCGCACCCAGATTTTTTTCAATTTCCGTAATTTCCTCATCGCTTAAGCCCGGCAGCAGCTGAATGATGAAGCCGCCCGCCACCTTGACGCTGTTGTCGGCCTCTACCAGCACGCCGAGCCCCACAGCGGAGTTGGTCTGCTCCGATATGGCAAAATAATAGGTGAAATCATCGCCCAGCTCACCCGAAACAATCGGAACGCTGCCGCGGTAAGGCTCCTTCAGGCCCAGATCCTTGATGACATGGATAAAGCCCTCGGTGCCGACCGCTCCCGCCACATCCAGCTTGCCGAGGCTGTTGCTCGGAAGATGAACATGGGGATTCTGGACGTAACCCCGGACCTCGCCCTCAGCGTTGGCTTCCGCCACAATTTGCCCCAACGGACCGTTGCCCTTAACCTGGATGTTAATCATTTCTCTGCCCTTGAGCATAGCGCCCATCATGGCGGCTGCGGTAACCGTGCGCCCGAGCGCGGCGGTTGCTGTAGGGTAAGTGTCGTGTCTGCGCTGCAGCTCGGCAGCCAGCCCGGTCGTACGAACCGCGAACGCCCGCACTCTCCCGCCAAGCGCCGTGCCTCTCACCAACCGGTCTTTTTTATTCTGCATAGGTCATGGGCCCTCCTGTCTCCAATTAAAGGTATATCTTTTGTTATTGGTTGCGATCGTAGATGATCCGCAGTCCTTCCAGCGTCAGCATTGGATTGACCTCGTCGATACAATCCGTCTCGCCCGCGATCATGGAAGCCAATCCGCCTGTCGCGATAACTTTCAGTTCAGGCGCGTTCATCTCCGCCTTGATTCGTCTTACAATGCCCTCGACCTGTCCCGCATAGCCAAAAATAATCCCGGCCTGCATCGCGTGCACCGTGTTGCGGCCGATCACCTTCTTGGGCTTCTCCAGCTCGATGCGGGGCAGCTTGGATGCCCGCTGATACAGTGCTTCGGTCGAAATCCCGATGCCCGGCACGATGCAGCCTCCCAAATAATTGGCGCTTCCGTCGATGCAGTCGAACGTCGTTGCCGTTCCGAAATCCACCACGACCAGCGGGCACTGGTAGCGTTCAATCGCCGCAACGGCGTTGACGATCCGGTCCGCCCCCACCTCGCGTGGATTCTCATAACGCAGATTGAGCCCGGTCTTGATCCCGGGCCCAACCAGCAAAGGGTCTTTGCCGACATACTTACGGCACATTTCTACAATGACATGCACGAGCGGCGGAACGACGGAGGAGATAATAACCCCCTCCACATCCTTAACCGAGAGTCCCGACATATCAAACAAATTATGAATCATAATTCCGTATTCATCCGCGGTCGCCTGCCTTGCCGTACTGAGCCGGAAATGGTGCAGCAGCTCCTTCCCGCGGTATAAGCCAAGCACGATATTGGTATTGCCGATATCCACGGCCAGCATCATGACAAGCCGCCCTCCTTCTTCGCATTCAAGTCCAGACTGATATCCAGGCTTGCGAAGGAGTAAGTCAGCCGTCCGACCGAGATCACGTCGACGCCGGTTTCGGCAATGGAGCGGACGGTCTCCAGCGACACATTGCCCGAGGCCTCGGTCTTGACATGCGAAGCCTTGGTCTTGATCCGGCGCACCGCCTCAGTCATCATCTCATGGGACATATTGTCGAGCATGATAATATCCGCACCTGCGGCCAGCGCCTCCTCTACCTGATCCAGGCTCTCGGTTTCGACCTCAATCGTCATTGTATGCGGGATATGCGCCCGAGCCCGGCCGACCGCCTGCGAAATGCCGCCTGCGCCCTTGATATGATTATCCTTAATCATTACGGCGTCGTATAATCCGAACCGGTGGTTCGCGCCACCGCCGACGCGTACGGCATATTTCTCCAGCATCCGGTGTCCCGGCGTCGTCTTTCGGGTGTCGACCAGCCTGGTCGGCAGCCCTTCCAGCGCCGCAACGAACGAAGCCGTCCGGGTCGCGATTCCGGACAGCCGCTGCATGAGGTTCAGCGCAAGCCGTTCGCCGGTCAGAATGGAATGCGTGCTGCCTTCCACTTCGGCCAGAACGGTGCCCTTGGCGATCACCTCTCCCTCCTTAACCCGAGGAAGGAAACTCAGAGAAGGGTCCACCACCTCGAATACGAGTTCCGCTACCGGAAGGCCGCAGACGACCCCGCCTTCCTTGGCATGAATGATTCCCTTGGACTGGTGTCCGGAGGGGATCGTCGTCTGGGTGGTCACGTCGCCGGACCCGACATCCTCCCGAAGCCATGCCTTGATGGACTCTACCAGCTGTTCATTATATCCGTTAAACATCATCACTTTTCTCCTCTACAATGCCAACGCCCCGAATCTGGAGCAAATGTTTGCGCCAATGCTCATCGTCCCGCTGCGGAAAATCCTCGCGGTAATGGGCCCCTCTGCTCTCCTGACGCGCCAGCGCCGATTCCGTGATCAGCAGGCTGCAGGTCAGCATATTGGCAAATTCATATTCTTCCCGCTTGGTCAGCGCTCCGCTGAATATTGGAAGCTGACGCTTCAATTCATCCAGCCCCTTGTTCAGCATCTCTTCGTTCCGGCGCAGACCGGCGTACCGGACCATAATCTTCTGAAGCTTCAAGCGCCGCTCTACAATCGCCTGGGTGGAATGCTCATGCCGGCCCAGATCGCAGCCCGCCGATACCGGGCCATTCTTGAGCTTCGGCAGACTGCGCACGCGCTCGATAATGCGGCGGCCGAAGACGATCGCTTCGGACAGGGAATTGCTCGCCAAGCGGTTCGCGCCATGAACGCCGGTAGACGACACTTCCCCGCAGGCAAAGAGCCGCGGAATGCTGCTCTCGCCGTTCAGGTCGGTCTTGATGCCTCCCATCATATAATGCGCAGCCGGAGCCACCGGAATCCAGTCGCTCGTAATATCCAGACCGTAGCTGATGCAGGTCTCATAAATCGTAGGGAAACGGTGCTTCACCATATCCGGAGATTCATGGGTGATATCCAAATAGACAAAGGTCGATTTCGTCTCGTCCATCTCGCTGAGAATCGCCCGCGCCACGATATCCCGGGGAGCCAGCTCCAGAAGCTCATGATAACGTTCCATGAACCGCTCGCCGTTAATGTTCCGCAGCACTGCGCCCTCGCCCCGCACCGCCTCCGATATCAGGAAGCGGGGAGCGCCCGGATAACTCAGCGCCGTGGGATGGAACTGCAGAAATTCCATATCGCGGATATGCGCACCCGCCCGGTAGGCGATCGCCACACCGTCGCCAGTCGCCACATCGGGATTCGTTGTGTAACGGTACAGCTGGCCTGATCCGCCCGAACAGAGAATAGTCGCATCGCCCTTCAGGAACAGGCGCTCGCCGCTTGGGTTCTGAACGAGCGCGCCGACGCATTCCCCGTCCTCGGTAATGAGGTCGATGACATAATGATCGTCCCATACCTCGATATTGGGATGCCGGGTAAGCTGCTCGGACAGCGCCCGTACGATCTCATAGCCGGTCGCGTCGCCGTTCGCATGCAGGATGCGCCGGTGGCTGTGGGCGCCCTCCTGGGTCAGCGCAAGGACACCGTCCTCCTTGTCGAACAGCGTGCCGAGACGAATCAATTCGCGGACCCCTTCGGGCCCTTCGTTCACCAGCGCGTCAACAGAGGACGAGGAGCATAGACCCGCTCCGGCCATCAGCGTGTCCTGACGATGATAGACGGGAGAATCGTCTTCGGCGATAACGGCGGCTATGCCTCCCTGGGCATAGCGCGTGTTGCTCTCCATCACCGATTTCTTCGTGAGCATAACGACCCTGCGATCCTCGCTTGCCTTGATCGCCGTGAATAATCCGGCAATGCCCGAGCCGATGACGATGCAATCCGTCTCGACGACCGGCAGCTCCCGGAGATCGAAATCAACCAAATATTGTGGAATCATGACCGCTCTTCACCTGTTCCTAATCGAAAGAGTAGCGCATGCTACTTGACTTGTAGCATGCGCTCTAAGGACAATCTGGCTTTGTCTGCGACAGCCTCCGGCACATAAATCTGCGGCTTCATCGTCTCCAGGCATTTCACCAGTTTTTTGAGATTGTTGACCTTCATGTTCGGACACACAAGGAATTTAGAAGCAAAATGAAATGCCTTGTCCGGGCTGTCATTTCGCAGCTGATAACCCGTTCCGTCTTCGGTTCCGACGATAAATTCGCGAGTCTCCGACTTCTTGCAGTAATCGATAATGGCGGTGGTGCTGCCGACAAAATCGCCCATAGCCACGACTTCAGGACGGCATTCAGGATGTACAACGAACTCGGCGTTCGGGTACTTGGCCTTCATTTCCACAACATCCTTAACGGTCAGCATATCATGAGTGTTGCAGTAGCCTTCCCAAATGATGAGCTTCTTGCCGGTCTTCTCCTGAACATAATGGCCCAGATTCTTGTCGGGGACCCAGATGATCTCCTCGGCGTCCACGGATTCAATCACCCGCACCGCGTTGGCAGAGGTACAGCAAATATCGGTCTCCGCCTTGATCTCGGCGGAAGAATTGATGTAAGTGACAACCTTCGCGTTCGGATGCTTGGCCTTCAGCTTGCGAAGACCGTCTACGTTCACCATATCGGCCATCGGGCAGCCCGCACGTTCGTCCGGAATCAGCACCGTCTTGTTCGGAGCCAGAATTTTGGCGCTTTCTCCCATGAAATGCACACCGCAGAATACAATTACTTCCGCATCGGTCGCCGCCGCCTTTTGAGCCAGCAAAAAGGAGTCTCCCCGGAAATCGGCAACCTCCTGAATTTCATCGCGCTGATAATAGTGAGCCAGAATAATGGCATTCCGTTCCTTCTTGAGCTGTTCCAAGCGTTCACGCAGTTCACGGTTCTGTTCCTGCCTACGTTCCAGCGCCAGAGCTTCCACTGTTCACGTTCCCCCTTATGTCTTGACGCTATGCCTGCAGCACAGCCCATCTGTCGGTAAACCGGTTATTAAATCTGAAGCAGGTTTATGAAAAAGATTAGACTTCGTAATATTTATCACTAATGTACACAACTGTCTACTTCGTGTCAATCGGGTGAAACACCCGGCGACAGCCGCGCCGCAGGCGGGAACAAGCGCATTCTTCCCTAATATAAAAAAGCCGCGGAAACGCCGGATATCGAATCCGGCGTTTCCGCGGCTTCCATTAAGCCAGTATATGACCGCCTTCCACATGCAGCACCGTCCCGGTTACGAAGCCATTGCCGATCAGGTACACGACGCCTTTGGCGACATCCTCGGCAGCGCCAACCCTTTTTACCGGAAGCTTGGCGGCAACCGATTCATAGAATTGGCTCCGCGCCTCCTCCTGCATGCCGCTGCGCGAAGGCGTATCAATAATGCCCGGTGATACCACATTGACGCGGATCGGAGCCAGCTCCAGCGCAAGGGTCTGCCCGAGAGACGATACAGCGGAGTTCACGGCGCCCAGCACCGAAGAACCCACCATCGCCTTATAGGCGACGACTCCCGAGAACAGCGTGACCGATCCGCCCGCGGATAGATGGGGAACGCCGTATTTCACCGCCAGGTACTGCCCCCAGAATTTATTGTCGAACAGCTGGCGGGCCGCCGCCGTATCCGTCTGAAGAAACGCTCCGCCCGATGTCTCAGCCGCGCTGACCACCAGATGATCGAAGACGCCGATACTGTCAAAAAGCTGCTTCACCTGTTCCTCCTTCATCATATCAACCTGACGGGATTCCGCTCCCGGCCCCAGGCTTGCCACCGCCTGTTCCAGCTTCTCCGCTGAACGGCTGGCGATCACGACCTGATTTCCAAGCGCCAGCAGCTGTCTGGCCGTTTCCAGTCCGATTCCCGAGCTGCCACCGATAATGACAATCTTCTGATTCGTTACATTCGGCATTTAATGCTCCTCCTTTTTGTCCATCCCATTGTTAATGGTAAGTTAAGCGCCTGTCACTACCTCATTCAGGTGGCGCTGAAGACCTGTAACATAATCTTCGATACGCGGATTTTTGATCACGTCATAGCAGGCATAGCTTCTCAGCGGCTTCATCCCGACATACTCCTGAACCCGGTGAAGATGGCGTAGCGCCTCTTCCAAATCGGCTCCTCTGAAGAACTGGCCGGGATCGCCAAAGGCTTGCTCCGGAGCGTTCCAGGTTGTGGAGAACATATACTTCGTTCCGGTCAGCAGACCGCCCCGGCCATAAGATCCGGCTCCTTCGAAGAACGTTCCCGGGGCGTAGACTTCATCCATATAAGTCTTCATCAGCCCCGGAACGCTGAACCAATAAATCGGGGTCTGAAAAATAACGAGATCTGCCCACAGGAACTTGTTCCGTTCTTCTTCAATGTCGTATCCGTGCTGAACCGTTGTGGTCCGCACCTCGCCTTGTTCGCTTAACTCGGCGGCTATTGTATCGGCAAGCGTCTGATTCAGTCTTCCCTCCGCACCGGCATATTTCTGGTGCCCGTTGATTACGAGGAAATTCTTCAATGCCTTCACTCCCTCTCAAACAACAAATGTTATTTTGAATGGCCATTCGTCGATATTATAAAATGCAATAGTTCATTTTGGGAAGTAGTGATATTTATTTCATATAGTTTCTGAAAGGGAAGTTTTGTGGTATGATTGGATTTATCAGAAATAAATAGGTGAGGAGGCTGTCGAATGGATATTTCGGGTCCGGAGATAATTGAGCTGACGAAAGGAACGCCGGGCGAGCCCTGTCCGATCGCCAGAACGCTGGACATTATCGGAACGAAGTGGACCTTTCTCATTATCCGCGATCTGCTGATCGAAGGGACGCTCCGGTTCAGCGATCTGCTGAAATCACTGGAAGGAATTAGCCCCAAGACGCTCTCTCTGCGGCTCAAGGAACTGGAGGATCACGGCATCGTGAATCGAAAGGTGTATCCGGAGGTTCCTCCTCGCGTCGAGTACAGCTTGACGGATAAGGGCCGGCAGCTGGAGGGAATTTTTATCGAGCTGAAACGCTTTGGCATTAGTCTGTAGGGATAAGCGAGGCAGGACGCGTCAAGTCATCATACATGCTCTATACAAGAAAAAAGAAGCCCGGAGAACGTCGTGTTCTCCGGGCTTCTTCTGCTTTATTGTTAGCTTAGGCTGCTTCCGCCGCCGCTGCCATCGGTATTGTCTTTATCTCCGCCGTCTTGCTGCGGATTGTTCGGTATATCCTTCGGCGCATCGCCAAGCGTAGCGCTCTGCTCCTCGGATTTACCCTGGATACGGACTTTGACGTCACCGATGGAATCGATGAGCGGCTCCGCACCGTCATTAGTCGTTCCCTCGCCGCCTTCCGGCTTGCCGTCCTCGGTCAGGTAGCCCTGCTCGATCAGCTCTTTAATCTGCTCAAGCTCAAGCGTCTCTTTCTCAAGCAGCGTGTTCGCAATGAGGTGCATTTCCTTGGAATGCTCCTGCAGAAGCGCTCTGCATCGTTCGTAGCATTCGTTAGTGAAGCGCTGCATTTCCTGGTCGATCTCATAAGCGATCGAATCACTGTAGTTCTGCTCGTGTCCGATATCGCGGCCGAGGAACACCTGGCCTTGACTCGTACCGAACTGCATCGGACCGAGCTTATCGCTCATGCCGTATTCCATGATCATGCTGCGGACGATCCGGGTTGCTTGCTGGAAGTCGCTGTAAGCGCCCGTACCGATTTCGCCGATGAACATTTCTTCGGCAACCCGGCCCCCGAGGAGTCCGGTAACCTTATCGAGCAATTCCTGTTTCGTAACGAGCATGCGGTCTTCCTTCGGAAGCATGATGACATATCCGCCGGCGCGTCCGCGCGGGATAATCGTAACCTTGTGAACCATATCGGCATGCTCCAGGAAGTATCCGGCGATGGTGTGGCCGGCTTCATGGTAAGCGACAATCCGTTTCTCGCGGTCGCTGATTACGCGGCTGCGTTTCTCGGTGCCGACGATAACGCGGTCGATCGCTTCATCAACTTCCCGCATGGAGATATCCTTGCGGTTGCGGCGAGCGGCCAGCAGGGCCGCTTCGTTCAGCAGGTTCTCCAGATCTGCGCCGGTGAAGCCAGTCGTGCGCTTGGCGATTACATCAAGCTTCACGTCCTTCGTCAGCGGCTTGTTGCGGGAGTGAACCTTCAGAACTGCTTCGCGTCCCTTCACATCCGGACGATCAACCGTAATCTGACGGTCAAAGCGTCCCGGACGAAGCAGCGCGGGATCGAGAATATCGGCGCGGTTCGTTGCCGCGACGATGATGATGCCTTCATTGCCGCCGAAGCCGTCCATTTCGACGAGCAGTTGGTTGAGCGTCTGCTCGCGTTCGTCATGGCCGCCGCCGAGTCCGGCGCCACGCTGGCGTCCGACAGCATCGATTTCGTCGATGAAGATAATGCAAGGCGCGTTCTTCTTCGCGTTCTCGAACAGGTCGCGGACACGGGATGCGCCGACACCGACGAACATTTCCACAAAGTCCGAACCGGAGATGCTGAAGAATGGAACGCCCGCTTCGCCCGCAACGGCGCGGGCAAGAAGGGTTTTACCAGTACCCGGAGGGCCCACAAGCAGAACGCCTTTAGGAATGCGCGCGCCAACAGCGGCGAATTTCCGGGGGTCCTTCAGGAATTCAACGACTTCGACAAGCTCCTGCTTCTCTTCATCGGCTCCCGCCACATCCTCGAATGTGACTCTCTTCTTCTCTTCGTTGTAGAGGCGGGCCTTGCTCTTCCCGAAGTTCATGACCTTGCCGCCCCCGCCTTGCGCCTGATTGAACAGGAAGAAGAACAGGATGAACATGATCACAAGCGGTATAATGGAAGACAGGAAGGTCAGCCAGATGCTGTCGCCCTCCATTTTCTTCTGGGTGAACGGAATACTGTTGCTTTCACTGGCATCCGTCAGTTCATTGATAGCCGCATCCGTAGGAGGAATATAAGTGGAGAAGCTATCCGATTTAGCCCCGTCCGGCTTCTCTTTGTAAGCGCCGGTTACGAGAAAGGCATTGCCCTCGAACTGAACCGTCAAATTCTTCACATTATTATTCTTAAGCTCCTGCCGTAACTGGTCGTATCTAGGGAAATCGGCGGCTTCATTTCCATTGCTGACGAATTGGACGATGCCCACCACGACAAGAAATAAAATCAAATAAAAACCAGAATTCCGGATGAACCGATTCATCCCCTACCTCCTCTCGCAACACTTAAGTTATTGTAACATAGCCTATCGGAACACCTCAAATAGAGGGGCTTCCGGCCGAAATGCAGCCGGGGAAGCAAGGCTTGGAAAAAGGTTATTTGGTATAGATCTCCGGTTTCAGAATCCCAATATAAGGAAGATTCCGATATTTCTCGGCATAATCCAGTCCATACCCGACAATAAATTCGTCAGGAATAACAAAACCGGTATAGTCAGCCTCCAGTTCTACCGTACGGCCTGCCGGCTTGTCGAACAGGGTAACGACCGAAACCGAAGCGGCGTTGCGATTGCGAAGGAGTTCAATCAGGTAACTCAGCGTAAGACCGCTGTCGATAATGTCTTCTACGATCAGCACATCACGGCCTTCGACCGGAACGTCCAGATCCTTGATAATCTTAACGACGCCCGAAGATCTGGTGGCGGCTCCGTAACTGGATACAGCCATGAAATCCATCTCAACAGGTACGGTAATAACTTTAACCAAATCAGCCATAAAAATAAACGCGCCTTTCAGCACGCAGATGACTAAAGGAGTGCGACCCTCATATACATCGCTCAGCTTGGCGCCGAGCTCCTTGATTCTTTCCTGGATTTGCTCTTCGCTGATCAAAACTTCTTGAATATCGTTCTGCAACCTGTGAACCTCCTAAGTTATACTATGAAAAACTGTCTGCGGCCATTACGGATGATTCCGGAGCCAGGTCTTCGAGTGACAGCAGCAGAACCGAGACCGTGCCTTGGCCAACAGCGGCATGAACCGAGCGGCGGACGCCGGGGATCCATATGATCTCGCCATGGCCGTCGCACACGATAGGGATATGTGAACGTTCAGCAGAAGGTATCTTGTCGTCAATGTAAATATCTTTTACCTTTTTGCTTCCGTTTAATCCCATGATCCTGATGGTATCTCCAGGCAGCCGCGAGCGAATCGTCAGCGGAAAGACCAGCTGATCCGAATCGAACCAGGCGTCTGCCCGGTTGCCGGAACCGCTGTAATCCAGTCCTTCTGAGCTCCCGAGGGCTGTCATGATGAGAACCTTGTTGATCTCCCCAAGCTCAAGCCGGGATTCCGGCGAAGACAGCAAATAGGAATAGCTGGCCTGACCATCCGGAGGAGACGAAAGGAAACACACCGTCTGATATTGCCGTATGCAGGTCAGTCCGCGTCCCAAATCAAGATGCCAGGACGTCTTTCTCACCTGCAGTATTCCCCGCCTTACAGCTTCAACCTTCGGAAAATCGATTTCCGGTGTATCCGCCGACAGATAATTTAATATTAGTTTAATCAAACGCCGTTGTAAAGCGGACGGCAGGGCGGTAAAACCGGCCGCTTCAAGTGTGCATTTCCCCTGTTCCTTCTGCACGATTTCCGCGAAGCTGCGGGCGGCGGCTTCTTCCATATAATCATCCTCGGCACCGGCGATTTCGGCCAGCTGCGTCAGCGAACGGGACAGCGAGGGATTGAACTCCTCCAGAAAGGGCAGAACCTTCAGACGCACGGCGTTTCGCTTGTACTTGACCTGCGAATTGCTCGCATCCTCAGCATACCGGAAACCGCGCTCCTGGCAGGCTTCTACGAGCGATGCCTTGTTCATACGAAGAAGGGGACGCACAAGTTCCATCTTTCTTTCGGTTCTTTTCCAGCGCATGCCGGCAAGTCCCGAAAGGCCGCTTCCCCGAAGCAAATGCATCAGTACAGTCTCGGCCTGGTCATCGGCATGATGAGCCAGAGCCACGGCCGCCGCGCCCCGCCGGTGCGCGGTATCAATCAGGAACCGGTAACGCATATTGCGTGCCGCTTCCTGCGGTCCCAGACCGCTTTCCTTCATATAAGCGGGGATATCGAACTCGGCGAGTTCGAAGGGAATCTCCAAGCTCTCCGCGAGGTCCCGGACCATCTCCGCCTCCATTGTGGATTCTGCCCGAAAGCCGTGATTCACATGCGCGCAGATGAGGGATAGCGGCATTCTTGTCCGGGAGATTTCATGCAGAACATGCAAAAGAGCCACAGAATCCGGCCCTCCGGACACTGCGACTACGATGGCGTCTCCGGCGCTCCACAGCTTATATTCGGCTGCTGCGTCCATAACCGAATCCACCAGTTCATTCCACTTCATTAATATCAGGCTTCCTTCCTGCCCTTAAGCCGCTATTGGCCGCGGCGGGCGGCTGCCGGCCGGCACGGCAATCGGCGTGCCTGTCCTTATGTATAATCATAGAATATTAAAAATGATAAATCCAGTATACGGTAAAAACCAGCAGGCACAAAGATAGCGCAAATGCCCCTTTGAGCCAGCCGGGAGTCGCTACCGGCTCAGGCTTGTTCCGCCCTCCCCGGAAGACATGCGTCTTCCAGACCTCTCTCGCTTCAGCGGACGCGGCAAAGCCGCCTTTAATAGCGGTCTTCAGCCAAGAGGCCAGTTTCCGGTCCGGAAGGCGGTTCGCAAGCTTCAGCAGATCCTCCCCGCTTCGCATCTGGGGAAGCTGCGAGGCAGCGGTCTTCAGCCCCGGCTCGTCCAGAAGACGAAGACAGAGCACGGCGAAGGCGAACAGGTCGTAAGCCTCGTCGCCGACTCGGCTTCCCGCGTTCCAGAAGCCGCGGTCATGCCACTCGGTGAACTGCTTCACGCTTCGCCCGATCGGGCCCG
This sequence comes from Paenibacillus sinensis, assembly GCF_019904155.1. Lineage (GTDB taxonomy): Bacteria > Bacillota > Bacilli > Paenibacillales > Paenibacillaceae > Paenibacillus_AQ > Paenibacillus_AQ sinensis. The sequence continues at coordinate 30,784 of NZ_JAHCMB010000186.1, read as the reverse complement.
CCCCGCCGAAATCGATCAATTCGGCTTCGCCGTACTCCGATACAATGACATTCTCCGGCTTCAGGTCACCGAAGATAAAGCCGCACTCGTGCAGGGCGCACAGCCTGTCCAGCAGCTTGACTCCGATCAATCCCAGCCAGGCCGGGCCCTTCTTGGCGAGAAAGCGGTGCATAGGCATGCCCTGGACATACCTCATCACGTAAAAGGGAAATTCGCCATCCGAAGCGTCATCCGACTCCAGAAAGTAGAAGGACATCGGTTCCGGCTTCCCGGGCCGCTTCCCCTGCCTGGCCTGGCAGGACTGAAGCGAGGTCAGCACATTGATCTCCGACTGAAGATCGAGAGTGTCGTAACCGATCTTCAGCGCATATTTCTCCCGTCTGTTCTCCCGGTTCACCAGATATACGGTTCCATTCGCACCTTTTCCAAGCAGCCTGTCCACCACATACCGGTTCCCCCGCCATTTGCCGGCGATAATCTCCCCGGGAGAACGTACAGGTCTAGACGACGTATCCACCGGGCATCCCTTCTCCTTCTTCTGCGTAAGCCGCCAGGCGGCCTTGATGTTCATCTAGTGTATCATACCGGAATTGATCCAGCACCCGGAAAATGGCAGGTCCCGTAGGCGTCGTTCCCTTCATCCGGATCTTCCCGAACAGCGACCGGATGCCCGCTATATTGAGGCTCCAGTCCATATCCATCACGGCCGGCTCCCCCCCTGATCCGGGAAAATGGAACACGGAAATTTCGCTGGTCCCTTCCCGGGCCTCAAGACTAAGCGCCAGATCGCGGATAGCCTCCTCGACTGCCGCAAGCTTCGGCTTCATGCTGGCGCTTGCGTCAATCAGCAGCGCCAGCCGCAGCGGCGCCTTCTCGCTGAGGTCGTCCACCACAGTCACCATCTGGGAGCGCTTGGCGGGCGGAAGGTCCTCGATCGAGCCTTCGCCCAATATTTTTTGCACCTCTTTATTAACCGCCACCTGAATGGTTTGAACCACCGTCTTGCGGGTCATCATCTGCATCGTCTGCGCCAGCTGCGGCGAGCCGACGATCCGGCTTAGACCTCCGCCGGCCTTCGCAATATCCTCAATCTCCCTCCCCCCGAGTTCGCCAATCGTTCCATAGTCCACCACGCCGATCACATTGACGCTAACCCCCTCCTGAAATGCGTGTGCCGCCGCCATCACCGGGCTGTCGCCCACATTGGAACATCCATCTGTAATCAGCAGAATTTGTTTCATCCTCTTAACCTCCCGTTATATGAACTCTCTCTTCTCTAGTATGTCCCAGGAAGAGAGATTCCAAACGGGGGCGAAAGACAAAATCAAAGTGACGGAGCCGTTACCGTTAGCTAACTGTCCGCGGCCGTTCCATGCGCGAGAGTCCCGGAATGTGCAGCGTCGACCACTCTGGCCGGTAGTGGTCGATCCGGCTGACAACAACGGTCATATCATCATGAATTTCATTGCCCTGATAACGGATAACTTTCTCCAGCAGGCTGTCGGCGATCTCCTGGGGATCGCTTGTATCCAGCTCCTGAATCATCCGTTTCATCCAGATTTCCTTATTGACCGCATACCCGGGCGCGTCATAAATGCCGTCGGTCATCATAATAAGGATGTCGCCCGCCTGCAGCTGCATCGTAACGAACTCGACTTCGATGTCCTGAATGATGCCGATCGGCAGATTGCTGGCGGTGACCGGAAGGACCTCGCCTCCCCGCTTGATGAAGCTGGGCGCCGAGGCGATCTTCATGAAGGTCGTCTGGGCGGAATACTGGTCGATCAGCGCCATGTCCACCGTCGCATAGAATTCCTCGGGCGAGCGCAGAAGCAGAATCGAATTGACGGACTTTACCGCCAGCCGCTCGTCCATGCCCGATTGAAGCAGCTTCTCCAGCATGCCGAGCGCTGCGCTGCTCTCCATTCGCGCGCGCTCCCCGTTGCCCATGCCGTCGCTCACCGACACCGCAAATGTCCCGTTGCCCAGCTCGGAGATACTGAAGCTGTCGCCGGATAGCATATCCCCTCCCTTAGCTGCTTCCGCCATGCCGGTGCTGACCTCATAGGCTTTGGCGGAGCCGAAGATCACCGTCGCCAGCCCTTCCCGGCTGTAAGGAGCCGTCTCGCTGATCACCGATATATTCTCCTCTAATATATCGGACAGGAGGGGGGCAATCATTTTGCGGCATTCATCGAACCCCCGGGTATAGGCATGGACAATTTCAATCTCCACGCGGCCCGGATCGAGGCTGATGATATCGATGCCCTGAATGGACAGACCCAGCGCTTCCAGCGCTTCGCGAATCTGCGCTTCCTGACGGTACATCGCCTGGCCTTCCCGCTTGATCTCCCGGGCCAGATCCTCCATGACCTGCGACACGCCGGACAGCTGCTCGGCTACAAATTTGCGGCTGTCGTATATTTGTCTCTTCCACCGCATATCATGCTGGTAGAGGTTGTATTCACTGCGCATGACCTCAAGAACCTCCTCCGTCTTGCCGCAGATCCGCGACCATTCGGCGGGCAGCTTGTCCGCCGACAGCTCGGGATTATCCTCGACGGCAGTCATCATGTCAGTCATATATTTATAGGTCTGATAAAATTTTGCATCCCAGCAATGGGTACGGCGGATGCATTTGGCGCAGGCCTCCTCGGTCACCGCATTCATGAAATGCTCCATCTCCCGATTCGCCGCTTCCACCTGACCGGCCGACGAAATCTGGCCGAAGCTGGTGGACAGCTGCCGAAATACCTGGGAGAACTGGGTCACGCGCTCGGCGGTAATATCGCGGATGCGCCGCGCATATTCATGCTGGGAGCGGCTGTGGTCGCTTGTCCCCGGCACATATCTGGCGATCGAGGTGATGATGCTGCGCGGGGTCAATATAAATAGAATCACCGCCGCGCAGGTCTCCCAGGTGGATAGGAGCATATCGCCCGGCCCGCTGAAATAGACGGACAGAATGCTTGATCCGAGCAGCATGCCAAGCGACACGGCGCCTTTGCGCCCACCCTGCAGCATGCCTGCAAGCATCCCCGAGAAGGCGAGCAGACTCATCTGATAGATCGCGTGGATATCGGCCAGACTCAGGATCAGTCCTGTCACGACGCCGACGGCGGCTCCAAGGGGAGCCCCTCCCGCCATAGCGAACAGCAGAATCAAATAGCGCGACAGAATATGCTCCAGGGACAGCCCATCCACCTTCCAGCCGACCAGTCCGGTCATAATGGAGGCGAGCATAATAATCAGGCAGAGGATTTCCTCGTTCCTCAGCGCCCGGCTTTTTGTTTTGTAGATCATAACAGGAAGGGCCTGAAGGAAGACGAGAGTCAGCACAAAAGACAGAAGGGCATTCAGTGTTGTCATCATTAAGGCGTACCAGGAAAGGGATGGCCCGATCACGCTCTGGAAGAGTCCGACCATGAACGAGGAGACGAAGACCATAACCGGAGCATAGGCGAGGTCGATCCGCTGAAAGGCCTTCAACCCTTTGTACAGCAGAATGAAGAGGATAAGCTCCGCAGCGATCACCAGCACGCCGGGGAACGGCGTGAAGAATGCTCCGCCGACAATCGCGGCGAGGACAGGCACGATGCTGTCTCTTCGCATAAAGACGACAATAGCGAAAAAAGCCACGGCGAATGGGGACAGCTCATTCAGAATCATTGCTCTGCCCAGCAGAAATCCCATGCAGCTCAAGAGAAATACCCACTTTTTGGATTCCAGCCCGCGAAGAGCCCGCCGACGGCTGCCCCACGCTTTTACGCTTTCCCACCAGGTTGACTTCTCTTCTTCTCCAATGCTTTCTGCTCTTGTCCATTCCGGGAATTTTACCACATTGCTCTTCTCCATCGATTAAGCACCACCCGTTTAAGAGTAAAATCCAAAGCCCCTTGCCGGAGGACTGCCCTGGATTTCCTTTTGGTGGACCCATTATATCTGGATGACTCTGGAAAGTTTGTCAGAACAAGAGGCTCGGACACAAGAAATTTCCGACAAAAAAGTTCGGAATGCCGAACGCTTGTCAGCGCTCTCTTTCCCTTGCCCGGCGCTTGTCCATGCGTTCTCCAGAACAGTAACCCCCGACAAACGGCGTCCCCGATTCGTCAGCGAATGGGGCGGGCTTTCGTGGAATGGCCTTGGATGCTGTCGCAAATTTCCTTCGAGCCGACAAATTCACCGCCACCCGGGACAAATCCGGGCCTTTTGACGCCATTATTCATTCCCGGCTTCCCCTAGACCACAACCCGCAGAGGGAGGGCTCAGACGAGAAGATGGAAGGTTCGGACGGGGAAAAAGAAAAAAACCGCAGCGGACTTGATGCCCCTGCGGTTGTTGCATGTTATGGATTAGACGCGTTTGGCTCCACGGCCGCCGCGCTTACCTTCCGTATTCTTCTTGAGAGAAGACATCCGTTCTTCACTGTCTTTAAGGAAGCGTGACATTTTATCCTCGAATGAAGGTTTACCGGCTGCTGGCTTGAATGGACGACCTCCCCGTTCACGATTGTAGCCGCCACCACCACCACCGCCGAAACGGTCACCGCCGCCTGGACGATCCGGTCTTGGCGCTCTCGGCGGTCTTGCCTCCGAAGCCGGCTTGTCGACTGCCTGCTTGATGGAAAGACCGATCTTGCCGTCCTTGTCGACATTGATCACCTTAACCGTTACCACGTCATTAATCTTCAGATGATCGTTGACATCCTTGACGTAATTATCGGCGATTTCCGAGATGTGAACGAGACCTGTGACACCTCCTGACAGATCTACAAACGCTCCGAAATGCGTGATGCCTGTCACCTTGCCCTCTAACTTGGTGCCCACTTCAATTGCCATAGAATAAAATGATCCTCCCTTAAAAATATACAGACTTAAGATTAGAAAAATCCAGTCTGCGGTGATTTGATTATACAGGAAAGCGCATTGCAAGGCAACATAGCGAAAAGCCTCTTTTTTCTAAAAAGAGAAAGGCTTTACGGCTCATTCGCCGGATTGTTCGGTCCGGATCGGAATCTCGCCTTTGGGATAGATGTTAAACCACTTGCGCGCCAGTTGGCCGACATACTCGTCGTCATTAAGACGCGACACCTCATATTTCAGCTGATTCAGTGAAGCGTTCACCTGTTCACCGGCAGCCTGCTTCTTGGCCAGGTCCTCACTCTTGTCCGCAATCAAAGCACCCTGGGCGAAGAATATGTAGCCGGCCCACCCGAAGAACACCGCCATCACGGCCATCCAGAGAAATCTTCTTCTCTTCGCGCCCGCCGCGGCGCTCCCCCCAGCCTGCTTCTCTTCCGGAGAAAATCTGTTCATTAGAGCGGTCCTCCCATTAAAGGTCAGCGTTGTTTTCTTGCGGCAATCCAAGCCTTCAATTTGGTCAGCGGCGCGCTGCCCAGCAGCCGTTCATAGAGAGGGGTCAGCCATTTAACGGGAAAATGCCACAGCGGACGGGTCAGCCACAGCACAAGCTTCAGCAATTTCCAGAGCACGGCCGCAAGCAGACGCAGCGTCCAGCGCGTTAGTCGCCATATTCCCATTAACGGCATGCCAATCACAATGCCCAGCAGCTTCACCAGCAGTCTCCACACCCGCTGAACCACCTGAATTAACATTACCACAAATTTCTGGACCGTAACACTGAAGATTAAAAAATATACCCATACACCCAGAAACAATCCAAGAAAAGCGTAAAAGCGAAGCTGGCCCTGATTGCCCTCGTACAACAGGCGGAAGACAAGCAGAGCCGAAGCAAGCCAATAGAGCAGGTCGAGAACGGCCATGAGCCATCCCGGAAAACGCAGCCGCTGGGACAGCACCCGGTACGCGTCAAAGGCGAACCCCATCATTGCGCCGGCGCCCGCCAGGTACAGCAGTGTCATCCACTGCACAGCCGGATTCATTTGAACAGCTTGCCGAGCAGCCCTTTATTCTTATCCTTCGCTCCCGGTTCCACATAAACCACCGATTGGACATTCCCTTCCAGCGACAGCAGCCCGTTCTCCAGACTGAGGTTCTTGATATGTAAATGGCTGCCGCGGATGCTTAAGGTCCCAAGCTCCGTCTGAAGCAGAAACTCCCCGCTGTCGAAGCTCTCCACATTCTGCACACCCGTCAGATCTACCGCCTTGCGGCTGCGCATATGCAGATCATGCTGCTTGACGTTTTTTCCAGGTTCGATCATGGCCTGTACCCCTCCTTCTAGTCCTAGCATATGGCCATCCGTACCCGTTTAGAACAGGCCCGCCTGCGTCCTTTTGCGCAGCACTTCCAGGCTGGGAGCGATCAGGTTGCCAAGCCCCTCTTTAGCAGCAGTCTTTCTTGCAAGATCAGGAATCCGGGCCTTTGAAGTCCGCACATTAAAAAAAGCGCCCCGCTTAAGCGGGAACGCTTCTTCCGAGAAAAAAGGGGCCGTCTACCAATCCAATCCGTTGCTCTTCTGGATCGGCTCTTCGCGGAGCACGGTGTACATGCCGGCAGCTTCGTCCTTACGGGTCGTTTCGACCAGCTTCTCGACGCGTACCGTCACGAGCTTCTGTCCGAACTGGACCGTGATTTCATCGCCGATCTTCACGCTAGCGCTCGGCTTCGATTCTTTGCCGTTGATCAGCACCCGGCCTTGCTCGGACACATCCTTCGCCACCGTGCGGCGCTTGATGAGACGGGATACCTTCAAAAATTTGTCGAGGCGCATTAGTTGACGGCTTCTTTAAGCTTGCCGCCGGCCTTGAACGCCGGGACGTTGGATTCAGGAATGTCGATGACCGTGCCCGTCTGCGGGTTGCGGCCTGTCCGGCCGGAGCGCTTGCGGGTTTCGAAAGTGCCGAAACCGATCAGCTGGACTTTATCGCCCTTGGAGAGGGCTTCCGTAATTTCACCAAGAAAGCCGTTGAGCACCAGCTCCACGTCTTTTTTGGACAAGCCGTTTTTCTCGGAAATGTTGTTGATCAGATCTGTTTTGTTCATAACTTAGCGTTCCTCCCGGAAATGAAAAAAATAAGGAAACGTTCGATCTTTAGCCAAGCTTTGACGAAGACCGCCGTTCCATCTTAATGGTATTCTGGATGCCTTGTCAAATTCCTGCCGCAGCTTGCGTTTTTCGGACAGAATTTGGCAGGTCCAAGCGATTCAGTGCTTACCCGGAGCAGCTCCGTGCCGGGCTTCAGGCCCGTTCGACTCCTTTGGCCTCCTGCCAGAGCGCCTCCATTTCATCCAGAGTGCTGTCCTTGGGCGATGTGCCCTGCTCTCGCAGTCTGCGCTCAATATACCGGAACCGTTCGACAAATTTGCGATTGGTGCGCGTCAGCGCCTCCTCCGGATCAGCGTCGATAAACCGGGCGGCGTTCGTTGCCGCGAACAGCAGGTCTCCAAGCTCCAGCATCTGCTCCTCCTGCGGAGAGCCGGAGGCGATTGCTTCCTTCAGTTCATCGAGTTCTTCCTGAACCTTGGCGAGCACATCCCCGACATTCCCCCAATCGAAGCCGACCTTGGATGCCTTCTTCTGAAGCTTGTAGGCCTTCATCAGAGCCGGCAGATCGCGGGGAACGCCGTCCAGCGCCGACTGCTCCTCGAGCTCGATACCCTTCCGGCGCTTCTCCTCGGCCTTCATGCCTTCCCAGTTCTGCAGCGCCGCCTCCGCGTCGGCCGCATCCTTGTCACCGAACACATGCGGATGACGGAAGATCAGCTTGCCGTTCAACGCCTCGATTACGTCGAATACGTCGAACGCGCCCAATTCTTCCTCCATCTGCGAATGAAGCATAATCTGCAGCATAAGATCGCCGAGTTCCTCTTTCATATGCTCGGGATCGTCCTCGTCGATTGTCTCCAGCACCTCGTACGTTTCTTCGATCAGGTTCTTGCGAAGCGAGTCATGCGTCTGCTCCCGGTCCCAAGGGCAGCCGCCCGGACTGCGCAGGATGCCGACGATTTCGTGAAGCCGGGCGAATGTGCGCTGCCGCAGCCGGTCGGAGCGGTCCGCCGGAATATAGATCAGCGACAGATTGCCGTAGCCTTCCTGGCGGTCCAGCTCATAGAGCGGCACGCGCAGAATCTGTTCCTCGCCCTCCACTCCAAGAGCATGTCCCACTACTACCTCATATTCAGGCGGATAGATTTCCATCAGGCACAGCTTCGCCTCGGAAGCCGTATAGGTGTCATAGACCTGGCCAATCAGCGTATGCAGCTCCGGCTGAAGCTGCGAACGGGTAATGCCGGTAGCGTCCAGCAGCTGGAAGCCCTCGATCGGATCGAAGCCGAGGCGCAGAAACGCTTCGTCGAGAAAGCTCTCGCCGCCCAGCACCGTCAGCTCGATGGATTCTTCCGCGCAGCGCGCCCGCAGCTTGGACACGGCCGACTCGGCAACCATCGGATGACCGGGAACAGCATAGACGATCTCGTCGCCCTGCTCCCCCGAGCGTGCCTCCTCCAGCAGCTTCAGGGTAATCGCTTCGTACACTTCGGGAAAGGAAGAGAAGGACTCATACAAATGATCAAAAGACTCATAGGGAATCTCCAGCTCCTCCAGAACCTTGACCGCCGGATGCTCCCCAGTCCGCACATACACCCGGGAAGCCGCCTTCAGCTTGTTCACGATGCCCAGCGTCAGCCGGTCGGGACTGCCGGAGCCAAGTCCCGCTACCGTTAATTTTGCGCTCATGCCGATTCTCTCCTTATCGCGCCTGCCAGCCCGGCAGGCGACGTGAATTCCTTGGGCCTGTCTCCCTGACGTCCATGATCGTTAAGGAAACAGGCCCCATTTCTTGATCTTCCGGGCCAGCTTCGGGCCGAATCCCGGGAGCTGCATCAGCTCCCCTTCGTCCAGCAGCCGCAGCCGCACGGCCAGCGCGGCGAACACCAGGCAGCCTGCGGCCACGCCAAGCAGGCTCTCCCCAAGCGCCTGGATGCGGCCATGCACTCCGGCCGCGCCCAGCAGCGCGCCGCCAGCCCAGCCGGCGGCGGCCGCAGAGACGGCAAGCCCCGCGATCAGTGCCGCGGGCTTGCCGAGCCATTCGGCGGGGCGCAGCGTAAGCCCCGCCGCCTTGCGCAGCAGCCGGAGGTTCAGCCCGGCTGCCAGCGCCTGCGCGGCCACGCCTGCTATGGCCGCGCCCATAATGCCCTGCTGCGGAACGAGCAGCAGGTTCAGCGCCGCCTTCAGCGCGGCGGCGGCCAGGAAATGCAGGGCAGGGGCGCGCACATGGCCCAGGCCCTGCAGCAGCGCGGCGGAGATGAGGCTGACCGTTCCGCCAGCGGCGGTGAAGGCCAGCCAGCGGATCGTGCCGCTGCCGGCGGCGTCGCCGTACAAGGCGATGTTGATCGGCACCGCGAGTACGGCGAGCCCCGCCGAGGCGGCCAGGCCGAGCAGCCAGAACCAGCGCAGCGACAGCCGGCACCGGCTCTCGATCTCCCTGGTGTCGCCGCGAAACTTCGACTCCGCCAGCGCCGGGATGAACAGGACGGTGAGTGAGGTCGCCAGCATCGTCACGAGCTGGACGATCGGCAGCCCCCGGTTGTAAATGCCGAAATCAGCCATCGCCTGGCTCTCTCCGCCGACGTCAGCCAACAGCCTCGGCATAGTGAACACGTCCACGAGGCTGATCAGCGGCGCAGCGAGGCCGCCCAGCATGACCGGCACGCCGTAGGCCAGCAGGCTCCGGACGCTGCCGGAGCGGCTGTGAGCAGCGGCCGAAGACGCGGCGGCCGTCTCGGCAAGCGTATCCCCGCTCGCCGCTGCGGTTATCGGCGCGGAGGTTTCCGGCGCGTGCATTGTGGCTACGGCTGTGGAGGCCGCAGTTATAGCGTCTGTGGCTTCCAGTGCAGGCGCCGGCTTCCGGCTGCCCCGGCGGTGTCTGCGCCAGAACAGCAGCATGACGGCAAGCCCCGCCAGACCGCCGCCGGCCGATCCAAGCATGGCGCCGGAGGCGATCTCGCCGGCGCCCGCTCCGCTCCGCGTCAGCAGGAGCAGCAGCGTGATCATGACAGCCACCCGGGCCGATTGCTCGATGATCTGCGACACCGCTGTCGGCAGCATGTTCTGGAGGCCCTGGAAATAGCCCCGCAGGGCGGCGAGCAGCGGCACGACCGCCAGGCCGAACGCGGCGGTCCGCAGCGCCGCCACAATATGCCCGCTGCCGATGAAGCGGGCGATCAACGGAGCGCCCGCATACGTGCCGGCGGCAAGCAGCAGCCCGGCCGCCGTGGTCGTCAGCGAGGCGCGACGCAGCACCTGCCGGCTCTGCGGAGTACCGCCGCCGGCCTCGTCCTCGGCGACGTACTTCGAGACCGCCGCCGGCAGTCCCAGCATCGCTACGGTGACGAGCAGCGTATAGATCGGGTATACCGTGTTGTAGATGCCAAAGACGGCATCCCCGCCCAGATTCTGCAGCGGAATTTTTTGCAGCGTTCCAATCAGCTTCGACAGCAGAGCGGCGGCGCTCAAAATAAACGCTCCCCGCAGCAGCTTCGAGCCCGTCGCTTCTTTTTTCATATCAGCCCTACTTCGTCTGAACTGGATTTCGAATGAATTTCTATATTATACCGCAACCTCCCCTGGAACGACAAAATCCCGCCTTCATCGTTCCGGTCCGTATGCCGGAATCGAAAAGCGGGATGTGGGAAAGGACCCTTACTGCTCCATCTGCTTGCCCAAAAAACCTGCGGCCGTCTCGGCCATCTTGACTTCCATCTGCGACATTTTGACCGACTCGTCCTTATTCATCAACACCACGGCCCCGATGGGGTCGCCTCCCGAGATGATGGGAGCCGCCACATAGGAAGACAGGGTATCCTGGTAATCCTTCGTGATTTCATAAGTGCCGCTATTCGTCTCCAGCACCGTCTTTCGGCCATCCATGCATTTTTCGAGCAGCTGTCCGACCGGCTTGTCCAGATAATCCTTCTTGGAGCCGCCGGAAAGCGCGATAAAGGTATCACGGTCGGATATAAGGGTAATATGTCCGGTGCTTTCATACAGCGATTCGGCGTATTCCTTTGCGAAATCGCCCAGCTCGCCGATGGGGGAGTATTTCTTCAGGATGACCTCCCCGTCGCGGTCCACAAAAATTTCAAGCGGATCTCCTTCTCGAATCCGAAGTGTCCGTCTGATTTCTTTAGGAATAACGACCCGTCCCAAGTCGTCGATACGTCTTACAATGCCAGTAGCTTTCATTCACCTGTTGCCCCGCTTTCTTAAGAAGTATTGTGTCAACTACTGCCTTTGGTGAGGGACCCCATGATCCCGGCGTTGGTTCCTTGTTGTCTGACCATAGTATTCATCTGTTCCCAGTTCCTTATGCATAACACGAAACGGCACCGCCGAAGTTGGCGGTGCCGCTGGAAAAATCCTGAATATCGTTATTGGAATCAGCCCAGGTTCATGCTTACTTGGCGCCTGCGCTCGCGCTTGGCGAAGCAGCCGGAGCGGCAGAAGCAGCCGGAGAACCGGCCGGTGCTGCGGAAGCGGCTGGAGCAGCGCTGCTCTTCGGCAGATTGATTTTTTCGATGATGCTGTCCAGATTCTTCTCCATGAATTCCTGCAGCTTGTTCGATGCGACCGTGCTCTTGATCGTTTCCTTCTGCTGGTCGGTCAGCTGGTCAAATGTCTTCTCGGTACGGGATTCCACCTTCATGATGTGGTAACCATAGGTCGTCTCGACCGGATCGCTGATCGTATTCAGCGGAAGCGTCTGGGCCGCTTTCTTGAATTCTTCGACATAGGTGCCAAGCTCCTTGTTCTCATACAGGCCGCCGTTGTCCTTGGAGCCTGTGTCGTCCGAATATTCCTTGGCGGTCGCCGCGAAGTCCGCTCCGCCGTCCAGCTTCGCCTTCACTTCCTGGGCGCGCTTCAGCGCATCTTCCTTGCTGCGCTCCTTGTTGTTCGAATCGGTGAAGCCGACCAGAATATGACGCACCGAAGCCACGGTGAAATCGCCTTTGGTCGCTTCGAATTCTTTCTTCACTTCATCGTCAGTAACCTTTTGTATCATATCCTGGTACACGGTCAATACGCGGACCATGTAATTCTTGATCTCATCTTCCGTAACGCCCTGCTCCTTCAAGGAGCTTTCATAGGTTTCGCCAAGCCCCTGCTTGTACGATGCAATCTGTGAGTCGGCCTGCTTCTCGCCTTCCTGCTTCGCCTTGTCGTTCGCCTGTGCCGCCAAATATTCGAAGGCGACTTCCTGCTTCAGGATCGTCTCCTTGAAGGCGTCCAGATCCAGATACTGCGCCTGCTCCGGAGACAGGAGCTTCATTACCTTCACATCGGTGTCGAATTCCTTCTGCGTAATCTCGCCCCCCTTGTAGGTGGCAAGCACCGTGCTGTTGTCTTCAGCAGTTTTCTTGCCGCTGCTGCATGCCGAGAGCATGGATAACGAAAGGGCCGCTGCCAACGAGACGAACAGCACCTTCCATGGTTTATTTGACCGCATTGTGTAATTCTCCCTTCGATTTAAAAGCAGGCTTGACTTCCTTGAGGAAACGCTCGAGCAGTTCGAGCAGTTCCTTGTCGTCAAGACCTTTGGCTTTGATCCGGATCGCCGCTTTGGCATCCTTTTCAAATTGTACACGTCTTTCAAAACCATTGCCAATTTTGGCAAGCTTCGGCGTATCGATCATCGCGATCCGGTCCTCGTGGAAGCTGAGCAGCACCTCGTCGCCGCGCCGGTTCATGGAATCCAGGCCGTACATTTTGCCGAATAGCTTAAGCCGTGCGACGGACAACAGGTTCACCACCGACTCAGGCAGCTCTCCGAACCGGTCAAGCAGCTCGTCCTCCAGCTCCGCCTCGTCTTCGAAGGTCGCAACGCCGGCAACCTTCTTGTAGATCTCGATCTTTTGTACACTGTCGTAAATATACTCGGAAGGCAGATAGGCGTCAATTGCCAAATCGATGACGGTATTGCCTTCCTTGAGCGACTGATCCTCTTCGCCGAGGACGGTCACCTTGCGCTTGCGGATTTCTTCCGCCAGCATCTGGGAGTAGAGGTCGAAGCCGACCGAAGCGATGAACCCGTGCTGCTCCGCGCCCAGCAGATTGCCGGCGCCGCGGATCGACAGGTCGCGCATCGCGATCTTGAAGCCGGAGCCGAGCTCGGTGAACTCCTTGATCGACTGCAGCCGCTTCTCGGCGACTTCGGTCAGCACCTTGTCCCGCTGGTAGGTGAAATAGGCATAGGCGATCCGGTTGGACCGGCCAACCCGTCCCCGAAGCTGGTACAGCTGGGACAGGCCCATTTTATCAGCGTCATGGACAATCAGCGTATTGACGTTCGGAATATCGACTCCGGTCTCGATGATGCTTGTGCTGACCAGCACGTCGTACTCGCCGTCCAGGAAGTCGAGAATCGTCTTCTCAAGCTCCGACTCGGACATTTGGCCGTGACCGATGCCGACCCGCGCCTCCGGAACGAGCATCTGGATCTGGGAGGCCATCTCCTGGATACCCTGTACACGGTTATACAGATAATAGACCTGTCCTCCGCGTCCAAGTTCCCGTTCGACCGCCTCGCGGACCAGCGTCTGGCTGTATTCCACAACATAGGTCTGCACGGGGAAACGGTTCTCTGGCGGCGTCTCGATAACCGACAAGTCGCGTACGCCCAGCATCGACATATGAAGCGTACGGGGAATCGGAGTTGCTGTCAGCGTCAGGACGTCAACGTTGGTCTTGAGCTTCTTCAGCTTCTCCTTATGGGTGACGCCGAACCGCTGCTCTTCGTCGACGATCAGCAGGCCCAGATCCTTGAATACAAGGTCCTGGGACAGCAGGCGATGAGTTCCGATTACGATGTCTACCGTTCCCTGCCGAACGCCCTTGATCGTCTCGTTCTGCTCCTTCCGACTGCGGAACCGGCTAAGCACCTGGATATTTATCGGGTAGGAAGCGAAGCGCTCGCGGAATGTCTCGTAATGCTGCTGGGCCAGAATCGTGGTCGGTACGAGCACCGCCACCTGCTTGCCCTCAATCGCAGCCTTGAAGGCGGCGCGAATCGCCACCTCGGTCTTGCCATAGCCCACGTCGCCGCAGAGGAGACGGTCCATTGGACGGTTCTGCTCCATGTCCTTCTTGATCTCTTCGATCGCCCGCAGCTGATCCCGGGTCTCCTCATAAGGGAACATTCCCTCGAACTCGTTCTGCTCCTGCGTATCTCTCTCGAACCCATAGCCCGGCGCGCTCTGGCGTTCGGCATACAGCTTGATCAGATCGTCAGCGATATCCTGTACGGAGGAACGCACCTTATTGGTAACCCGGGTCCACTCGTTGCCCCCGAGCTTGTAAATCTTCGGCTCCTTGTCCTCGGAGCCGACGTATTTCTGAATCAGATCAATCTGCTCGATTGGAACGGACAGCTTGTCTCCCCCGGCGTACATGATGTGCATGTAGTCCCGGTGAATGCCGCTGACCTCCAACGTCCCGATGCCCATATATTTGCCGATACCATGATTCTGGTGCACGACATAATCACCGATTTTGAGCTCGGTATAGCTCTTGATCCGCTCCGCATTATCCATATGCTTCGAATTTTTGCGGGTCTTGCGCTGCTTCTGCGAGAACAGCTCACTCTCGGTAATGACTGCCAGGTGAATCGAGGGAAGCTCGAAGCCGGAACCCAGCGTTCCGAGCATAATTGTCGGCTCCTCTATGCCGTAATCGTCCAGCACGCGGCGAATCCGGTCAATCCGGTCCTCTCCGCCCGCAAGCATGACGACCTTCACACCCGACTTATGCCACCGCTCCATCTCCGATTTCAGCACATTCATCTGGCCGTGGAAATCCTGCATGCCCCGGCTGATGAAGCCTAGAATATTCTGCGGCTGCACATGCGGAACCTGGCGGAGGAAGATCGACATGAAGAGGCTTTGGAACGGGCGGTGATAAATTACTGTATCACTGTCGAGCGATAGCTCGAGATCCGGGAGCGTCTTGCCATTCTGCAGCAGATGCAGATTCCACTCCGATTCATCCCGCTCAAGCTGCTTCGCCGTTTCCAGCAGACGCGCCGGTTCGTCCAGTATAAGCAGGGTGTCTTTCTCCATGTAGTCATAGAGATGACAGCGTTCCGGATAGATCAAGGCAATATATTTATACATTTCCGGAAAATACGTGCCCTCGCGCAGAAGCTCAAGCTCCCGCCCGATCTCTTCCCGCAGCCGGATCTTGGCCTGCCGGTCGGTCGTCTTCTCCAGCTGGCGCTCCAGCAGGCCGGATGCCTTATCCGCCGCTGCGGCAAGCTGCTTCGCTCCGGCGACAATCTCTCTGGCCGGCGTGATGGTCACGCTTCTAACCTTGTCGATGGACCGCTGGTCGGCGGGATCGAATGTCCGGATGGAATCGACTTCTTCGTCAAAGAGCTCGACCCGGTACGCCAGCGGCGTATTCATCGGATAGAAATCGAGGATGCCTCCCCGGACGCTCAGTTCTCCGCGATTCTCCACTCGTTCGACACGCTCGTAGCCCATTTCAATCATGGCAATCAGGAATGACTCCAGTTCAAGCGTCCCGTCTTGTTGAACGGTAACCTGCGCGGACGCCATGACCTGCGGCGACGGCAGCAGACGCCGGACGCCCGAATAAGGCGCGACCACAATGCCCCGGAATCCCTGCGAGCATTTGTTCAGCACCTCAATACGCTGAGCCACCGTCTCTGGGCTTGAAACCGCCGCTTCGGCCGCAACAAGTTCATTGGCCGGATACAGCAGAACCTGTTCCGGGGAAAGCGCTTCCTGCAAGTCATCGGCAATTTTTTGTGCCGAGAACATGTTATGCGTCACGATAAGCATCGGCCGGGAAGTCTCTTCATGCAGAGCGCCGAGCATGATCTGCCTCGCCGATCCTGACAGACCCGAGATCAATTGCTCTTTCATTCCGGCGGCGACGCCCTTGGCTACCGACTGAAAATCGGAATCTTTGGTAAAAGCCTCAATAAGACCTTGTAACAAAAGGCGCACCTCACTTACTCAAATCGCATCTAGCGGAGCGGGCTCTTCCGCCGCTTCAACGCGCATGGAATAATAAATTTTTTAAAGATCCGGCAAACCCGGAAATAGAAGAACAAGGATACGCCGTCCGGCTTATCCCCTGATCATATAAATTAATGGCGAAGCTTATACATTCTACATTTCAAAATAAGCCTCAGCTTTTGAGCCAAGGCTTTCGGATTGTGCGTGACATCGGTAACGGCCTCCCGCTACTGAAGCGGGTTGGCCAGCAGGCTCAGCTCCGGATTATACTCCAGCGCTTCCTTGCAGTAATCGCAGGTTACCTTTACGGTAATCCCGCCTTCCGAATCATACGCTATTATATCTCTGCGTTCTGCGGGGGTCAAGGAATGAAGGCCCAGCTTCATCTCGCTGACAGCGTTTCTTGGTATGCTCCCAAGAACGGTCCGGCAGTGTCTGCACACATAGTGTATTGCCATGAATATGCCTCCTGAAGGTAGAATATACCTTCAGTATGCCCCGTTTGCTCCCCTGCTAGCCCAAGGCCTGCAATTAGCCGTTGAACTTGGCCATCGTCTGTTCATAGGTATGATCCAGACTGAATTCCAGCGCATCGCAGGTACTGCCGATCATATCCGACAGCTTCTCGCTTTCCTTCTTGGGGAAAGTCCCCAGTACATAATCGATAATGGCATAGCCCGGCTCCGGCCGTGAAATGCCCATGCGGACCCGGTTGAAGCTCTGTGTACCGGTATGCTGAATGATTGACTTGATTCCGTTATGCCCTCCGGCGCTGCCCTGGTAGCGCAGCCGGATTTTGCCCACTTCCGTATCCAGATCATCATAGACGACGATCATATCCTCAAGGGCGACCTTGTAATAATCCATATAAGCGCGAACCGCTTCGCCCGAAAGATTCATGAAGGTCATCGGCTTGATCAGCACGACCTTGGTTCCGCCGATATTTCCTTCCCCGATGACGGACTTGCACTTGTTCTGGTTAAAGGAGATGCCGTGGCGGCGCGCCAGCTCGTCCAGAGCCATAAAGCCGACATTGTGCCGGGTCTTGGCGTACTGCGGCCCCGGGTTGCCCAGACCGACAATCCATTTCATTTGTAAACCTTCCCTTTCTTGGTACAATAGAAGCATAAGGGTGCTTCAAACCCCGGAATCCATTTCAAGAAGACAGGTGATCTTTCTATGCTTCAGCAGGGTGAGCCTCTGACGCTTCACCGGCATTTCCAATACCATCTTCAGTTTGCCATTCCGGTTGAGGTGTACCGCGGCGACGAGCATGTCGATATCGGTATTCTCACGGCTGTCGACGGCAGCTTCGCCGAGCTCCAAGGCACCCTCTATAACCGAAGTATGTTCACCTTCATCTCACGGCCGGGCTTCTAGCTCTGCCGCTTCAATGCAATCTTCGCCAAACCGACAAGGGGTTACATCTCCTGCTTCAGGAGGTGTAACCCTTTGTCGGACATTCGGCCTTGTCCCCGCTTCTTATTCAATCTCGAACAGCTTGCTGATGGACAGTTCCTCGTGAACGCGGATAATCGCCTCGCCGAGCAGCGGAGCTACAGACAACACTCTCAGCTTGTTGGTAGGCTTCTCGTGGCGGATCGGAATCGTGTCGGTGACGACAACCTCTTTGATCGGCGAATTCTCCAGACGCTCATGCGCAGGTCCGGACAGTACCGGGTGCGTACAGCAGGCGTATACCTCTCTCACGCCGCCTTCCATCAGAGCATTGGCGCCCAGGACAATGGTGCCGGCCGTATCGATAATGTCGTCGATAAGGATCGCCGTCTTGCCTTCGATGTTACCGATGATATTCATAACCTCGCTGACATTTGGCTCCGGACGGCGCTTGTCGATAATCGCAAGCGGCGCGTTCAGGAAGTCGGCCAGCTTTCTTGCGCGGACCACGCCACCATGGTCAGGAGATACGACGACTGGATTCTGAATTTGTTTCGAACGGAAATACTGCGCCAGAATCGGCACGCCCAGCATATGATCCACCGGGATATTGAAGAAGCCCTGAATCTGCATAGCATGCAGGTCCATCGTAATGACGCGGTGCGCGCCCGCACGTTCAATCAGGTCGGCTACCAGCTTGGCTGTAATCGGATCGCGCGAACGGGCCTTGCGGTCCTGACGGGCATACCCGTAATACGGAATAACGACATTGATGCTCTTGGCCGAGGCGCGCTTCAGCGCGTCGATCATAACCAGCATCTCCATCAGGTTGTCGTTGACCGGACCGCATGTCGACTGCACGATGTAGACGTGGCAGCCGCGAACGCTCTCCGACAGCTTGACCTGAATTTCGCCGTCGCTGAAACTGGTTGTGTGGGACTCACCCATTGGAATCCCGATATAATCGGCGATCTGATGAGCCAGCTTCGGATTGGAGTTACAGGTGAAAATTTTTAACTTGGAATCCAGATAAGCCATAAAAAGTTAAACCTCCGTGACGGTTCAATGGAATTTTGGCTGCCCGCGCGCTTACGATGGATGGCGCTGGCTTTTTTTTGCTTTGGCCCGGGCACGGATCTTGTCCGCATAACCCGGCTTGTTCTCCTGACGCTGTCTCGCGATCGCAAGATCACCTTCGTCGACCGCCTTGGTAATCGTAGAGCCAGCTACTACATAGGCGCCTTTGCCGACCTTGACGGGAGCAATCAGGTTGACGTTGCTGCCGATAAAAGCCTCGTCCCCGATTTCCGTCAGGGATTTATTAAATCCGTCGTAGTTGACCGTGATCGCCCCGCAGCCCACATTCACGTTCTTGCCAACTACGGCGTCACCCACATAGCTCAGGTGGGATACTTTGGAGCCGTCGCCGATGGTGGCTTTTTTGATCTCCACGAAGTCGCCGATCTTCACATCTTCACCCAGGACGCTGCCCGGACGCAAATAGGCAAAAGGCCCAACGGAAGTCCGTGCGCCGACTTCGGCACCGCTTAAGACGGAATGCTTGATCTTGGCCCCGTCCAAAATGGCGCTGTCTTCAATTTCGCTGGAGGGTCCAATGATGCAGCCCTCTCCGATAGCGGTCTTGCCTTTCAGTACCGAACCCGGGTAAATCACCGTGTCCGCGCCGATTGTCACGTCGGCTTCTATATAGGTTGAGGCGGGATCTATAATCGTTACTCCATTCAGCATATGACGGCGGTTGATGCGAAGGCGCATTTGGCTTTCAGCCTCGGACAGCGCCAAGCGATCGTTCACGCCGATCGACTCTGCTGCATCATTACTCTGGAAAGCAAGCACCAGCTCTCCCTGTTCCCGCAAAATGCCGATAACATCGGTTAAGTAATATTCGCCCTGCGCGTTCTGATTCGTCACCTGCTGCAGCGCCGCGAACATCTTGGCGTTGTCAAAACAGTAGATCCCGGTATTGATTTCGCGTATGGCATCCTCTTCCGGCGTGCAGTCTTTCTGTTCCACAATCTTCAGCAGCGCGCCGTCTTCGGTGCGGATAATGCGTCCGAGTCCCGCGGGATTGTCCATTACGGCGGTCAGAACCGTCGCCGCTGCTCCCCGCTGCTCATGCAGCACCATCATTTCGGCCAGTGTCTCCGGCTTCACAAGCGGTGTATCTCCGCAAGCGACAATCAGGGTGCCTTCTTCCCCGCTCAGGATATCCTTGGCCTGCATAACGGCATGGCCGGTTCCAAGCTGGGTTTCCTGAAGGACATACTCTACCGAATCGCCCAAGTAAGCTTGTACGCTCTCGGCTCCGTGTCCTACCACCACAATATTGCGCTGGCAGCCGGTTGCTCTGACTGTGTCAAGCACATGCCCTACCATCGGCTTTCCGCAGACGGGATGCAGCACTTTATACAGCTTCGATTTCATGCGCTTTCCCTGACCCGCGGCCAAAACAACAGCCATTCTTTTCAAGAATGCCAACCTCCTACTCTAAACTCATTACTGAATATACTTCATTCTCGGCAAAAAGAAAAGAGAACCATCCCAAGGATGGTTCTCTTTTCTTCGAACCCCAATTCGAATTTACATAGCCGAAACCACTGTCCAAAAAGCAAGGGCACTTCCCGGAGCGATTACGCTCCTTCTTCGATCACTTCTTCTTCCGTTGCCGCGCGGTCATACTCAGCCAGCACCGCAGTCTGGATCTTCTCTCGCGTTCCGGAAGAAATCGGATGCGCGATGTCACGGAATTCCCCATCCGGCGTACGTTTGCTGGGCATAGCAACGAACATTCCATTGTTGCCGTCAATGACGCGAATGTCGTGAACGACAAACTCGTTATCGATGGTAATGGATGCGATTGCTTTCATTCTCCCCTCAGAGTTAACGCGGCGGAGTCTGACATCCGTAATTTGCATGTGTGTGTTCACCACCTTTTTCCATAAGAGACTTGGGTGTATAATTCCACACACTCAGGCAAATTCCTTCTTTTTGGTGGCATAAAATCCCTTTCATAATCCCATAAATTTGACAAAACGGTGTTTTTAGTGTGCTTTAATCTCTTTCCACACCATCATTCACGAAATTGCCATATATTTATAGCTGAGGATTATTGAAGAAATTGCCCGGATACGCCAATACCCGCCGTTCCTTGGGGTCTACCTCGCCCAGCCGAATGAGTGACACATAATCATGCAAAAGGCGCTCCTCCGACTCTACCGCGTCCGATTCCACGAGAACGCCGACGCCTGCGACCTCTGCATTGAATTCCTTCAGCAGATCTACCATGCCGCCGACGGTTCCGCCCGCCTTCATGAAGTCGTCGACGATGAGCACGCGCGACTTCTCCTTCAGCGCCCTGCGCGACAGGGACATCGTATGTATGCTCTTGTGGGAGCCCGATACATAATTAATGCTGACCGCCGAGCCTTCCGTCACCTTGTGGTCGCGCCGCACCAGCACCACCGGCAGTCCCAGCTGCGCCGCCGTCGCATACGCCAGCGGGATGCCTTTGGTCTCCACTGTCATGACGCTGTCGATCGGAACTCCGTAAAATGCCGTCGCAATAATCTTGCCCGCCTGCTCCATGAGGGACGGCTGTCCCAGCAGGTCGGACATATACAAATAACCGCCCGGGAGAATGCGGTCGCTCTGCTCAAGCTGTCTGCACAGATCCTGAACGAAGGACAGCGCCATCTCTCCAGGCATAATGGGAATGTATTTCACACCGCCTGCCGCTCCGGCCAGCGTCTGCAGCTCTCCGATACCTTCGCCCTCGAACACTTCCTTGATAATCGCCAGATCCTCGCTGATGGAGGACTTGGCCGCTCCGTACCGTTCGGCAAAAGTGGAAAGCGACAGCAGCTCATGCGGCTTTTCCAGCAAAAATTGGGTCATATCCACTAAACGCTGACTTCTTTTAAGTTTCTTCACAGGAAGCTCCCTCGTCAAAACCGAATATTATAGAGAAAATATATCACTTTTGTACGGCTTTACACAAGGGATACGGCTCCAAATTCCACTCAGCCTTCATCTCAACGAACGAACGGCGTAGACCTCATTGCAAAATCCCCGCAGACCGTTGTAAATCCGCGGCACCTTCGACTGCTTGGATACGAGCCCGAACACGGTCGGCCCGCTTCCGGACATCAGCACACCGTCGGCTCCCAGCGAGATCATGGCTTCCTTAAGACGGAGCACTTCGGGATGCAGCTTCAGGGTTACCTCCTCCAGGACGTTGCCGAGTCTTCCGCAGACCGATTGGAAGTCGCGGGCCTCCACCGCCTCCCGCATCAATGAAGCGGAAGGATGATTCACAATGCGGTCCGCCCGGAGCTTGCCGTACACCTCGGCCGTGGAGACATTGATCGGCGGTTTGGCCAGGACCACCCAGCACTGCGGCATGCTGAAGATCGGCTCCAGCTTCTCTCCTCTTCCCGTAGCGAGGGCCGTCCCGCCTGTTACGCAGAAGGGAATATCGGAGCCCAGCTCGGAGCCCAGCTCCTGAAGCTCCGTATGCGACAGGCCAAGACGCCAGAGCCGGTTCAGCCCGCGAAGCGTCGCCGCTGCGTCGCTGCTTCCTCCAGCCAGTCCGGCGGCAACCGGTATATGCTTATCCAGATGGATATGCACGCCCCGGCTGATACCGTACCGTTCCTTAAGCAGCCTCGCCGCCTGAAAGGCCAGGTTCTTCTCGTCCAGCGGAATATACCCAGCCTGGCTAGATATAATAATGGTGTCCCGCTTCATTTCGGACAGCTCCAGCCTGTCGGCGAGATCCACCATAGTCATGATCATTTCCACCTCATGAAATCCATCCGGCCGCTTGCGCAGCACATCGAGCATCAGGTTGATTTTGGCCGGCGCTTTTTCATATACTTTCAAGGCGTTCACCCTATTCTCCATTTTCCCAAACCGAACAGCTTAACATATTATAGGGGAATCTGAGATTGAAGTCCATTGTCCGTGGCGCAGCACGGTCTGGACAAGCCTTGCGGAGAGCTGCAATCATAATCCTCATGAAGAAGGCCGTCCCGGAGGACGGCCTTCTATGCGGGCTGCGATAGGATCAGGATCTTCGCGCAGCCTGCTCGGCGAGCTGGATCGCCCGTTTCACCATGTTGCCGGCGTCCTTTGCCCGTATGCCTCCCCAACCTTCGCGCTCCACCGTCTCATAGAATCCCAGCTCCTTGGCCAGCTCGGTCTTGAGCTCCTCAGACATCATGCTCCGTTTTCTGCGGCTCACAACGGATTCCTCCTTCGGTTTAATGAAATTAGGGATTGCCCGCTTAGTATGGTTGGACATCCGCCGGAGCATACATTTGGGCATTTTTCAGACTGCCGGGAAGTGGAAGGCTTGTGTATGAGCCAAGCTTGTACATCCTTAACCCAACAAAACAGCCTCCCCTCTTCATGAAGGAAGGCTGTTTTATGATGAAAATATTTACGCTTTTGCAACCATAAGCGGCAGTTCTACATCGTCTTCACAGACCGTAATTTCAACGGTCTCGGTAAGGATATCGGCATAGCTGTAAGAGACACGCTTAAAGGACTGCTGCTCCTCATCCAGCTTGACGATAAATACAGAAGGGTACGTTTCTTCCAGGACGCCGGTGCGTTCGACCGTCTTGCGGCGGCCACCGTTGGCCCGCAATGTAATCTTGGAACCGACATGAGCTTCGAGACTGCGTTTAATTTCCAACAGCGTGTTATTAGCCATTGCCTAACGACCACCTCTTTCCTTGTCCATTATAACCCCTTTTATTATCAATGTCAAATCAAACAAATAATTATAGTGGATGCCAATTATGTTTGTCAACGATATTTTTTGGGGAAATGAACACGAAAAATGAGGCGGGTCAGATCGCCGAGGGTGTTACCTTCAGTGTGGACAAGTCATGCAATCCCGGCATGCCGATACGGAAGCTGCCCCGCGTCTCAATGCCGCCGACGCCCTGGGCTCCGCTGATCGTATGCTGAAGCACGTCGTTCAGGTCAACGGTCTCGCGGATTGAAGTCAAGGCCGCTTTGGCCGCCATATAGACGGGATCGAGCGCATGAATCAGCACCCGGGCCGGAGAGCTCGCGAAATTGGCTCCCGCCCCGATCAGCGCCTCGAAATGCGACTGGCAGGCGCCGGCTACGATGGTCAATGCGTCGTAGCTGCGCTCATAATCCCGGGCTACCGAAATGGCGGCCGCGAAATTCTGCGAATTCTTATAGCTGTGCAGACTGTTCAGGTCGTAGGACGACAGCGACTTCAGCACACCGTCATGTCCGGTGACGACCACGATGTTCGGACGCACCTTGGGCAGCAAGCGGTACAGCACCGAAGCCATCTCCGGCTCGCGCACATGATGGCCCTCGGCCGGAATGCGCAGCTGCTGGTACATGTTGAGACTCTTGCCCAAATAAGCCGGATCGCCATCCAAATGGAGCACCTTTCCGGGAAGCTCAAAGTAGGAGCTTCCCTTTGCGGACTGCTCCCACGGACTGGGCATTCCGCTCATTCCCAGCCGGCTTCGTTCCTGCCTGCTCCTGTTCAGCTCGGTCAGCGACTCCGCAGCTTTGATCCGCGCACGCTCCCCTCTCTCGCTCATAGCGGCGGGAGGCACCTGGACCAGATCGTTTAGCGGTGCATCCGCCAGCAACCGGAATTCCGTTCCTTTGATGACCGCCTGATTTCTTGTCAGCTGCTCCACCCGGAACGTCACGTCGCCGCCGTAAGACCGCCGAACGACCAGATCTCCAATATTCATCCCAACATCACCTCTTTCCCATCGTATGGGCTAAGAGACCGGTTGGTTCTCATTTTTCAGGAAATGCCCGCTTCAAGCAGCACATCGCTAAGCCGCGCATATTCCGCCAGACTTAGCGTCTCGCCTCGGCGGGATGGCTCGATCCCCGCCGCAGCGAGCAGCCCCTCCAGCCGCTCCCGGCCCTCCTTGGGAAAGAAACGGGCCTTCAGATTGTTGGAGATCGTCTTGCGCCGCTGCGTGAAGGAAGCCCGAACCACCTCGAAGAAATGGTTCTCGTCCTTCACCTCAACCGGCGGACGCTCTCTTACCTTCAGCCGGATGACGGCCGACTCCACATTCGGCTGGGGAATGAACACCGTATGCGGAACCGTACAGATCAGCTCCGGCTCGCTATAGTATTGGACCGCAATGCTCAGGCTTCCGTAATCCTTGCCTCCCGGTGATGCCGCCATTCGGTCTGCCACTTCTTTCTGGATCATAACCACGATGTTCGCCAGCGGCAGCTTCTCCTCCAGCAGCTTCATCAGAATCGGCGTGGTCACATAGTAAGGCAGATTGGCAACGACGCTGACCCTTTCGACTCCAGAGAAGTCCTCGGCGAACAGCTGCTGCAGATCCACCTTCAGCACATCGCCGTGCCGGATCTTGACATGTGGGTAGGGTGCGAGCACATCCGACAGGATCGGGATCAGCCGCTGGTCGATCTCCACCGCCGTTACGGCTCCGGCTTCCTTGGCGAGGCGCTCTGTCAGAGCGCCGATCCCTGGGCCGATCTCGAGTACCCCAGTATCTCCGCCCAAACCGGCGGCGTCCACGATTTTATTCAAAATATTCTGGTCAATCAGGAAATTCTGGCCCAGACTCTTCTTGAAAGAGAAGCCGTGGGCGGCAATAATCTCTTTGGTCCGTCTGGGGGACGAAATCTCTTCTCTGCCGTTCATTGGGTGTGCCCTCCCTGATTCATTTGCCTCAGCGCGTCCCCGAATTCTTCCGGTGTGATGCGAAAAATCGCGAGGCGCTTATAGAGCTGCTTACCGTTGCAATACCCGATGCCCAGAATGTTGCCCAGCACCATTCGGCGTTCGGCAGCGCTCGGATGGCCGATCAGTCCCGCCGCGATCAAATCGTCCATGCCAATCACTATCGGCGCCCCTTCAAACTCGGTATGCACATTCGCAAGCGCATGGCGGATCGCCTCGGGCGACGCGTTCTCCACCCCGATATCGCCCTTGTCGGTGGCATCCCGTTCCGGGATAAACGCATGCTTGCAGCCTGGCACCTTCGACGAGACGATTTTGCGTATCCGCTCTCCCGCATGATCGGGATCTGTCAGAATGATGACCCCCCGCCGTTCAGCGGCCAGCGCAATCTTGGCGATCACGCGGCGGTCAACAGCCGAGCCGCCCGTTTCAATCGTGTCGGCATCGACCGCGCGCTTGACGGCAGCCGTGTCGTTTTTACCCTCAACCACTATTAATTCCTTAATCATTCCTACCGTATTCCTCCCGGATGCCTCATCCTGCTCCTGGCCGATGCAACAACCTGTAAAGTTCAATTTTCAGCACGAAGCTTATACTTTTTTATTTAAAAAAAGAAAAGAAGAGGATTCGCTCCTCTTCTTTTTGGCTAAATTTGTTATACAGGGCGAGCTTACACCACTATAGCGTATTGCCGCCTAATTTGCAAAAGGGATTACTGCGGTCTAGTCAAGCTCCGGTTTAACCGGTCCGATGACATAGACGGTCCGTGTTTTGCGCCCGAAGTTAAGCGCATGGCTCAAGGAGTCGTAGTAGACATCGATCTTATTGCCTTTGATGGCACCGCCGGTATCTTCCGCACGGCGGAATCCCAGCCCCTCGATATATACCCACCAGCCGATCGGAATGACATCGGGATCGACCGCAATGGTCCGTCCTTCCGTCACGCGGGTTCCGGATGCAGTACGCGTTCCAATGCCCGGCTCCTCAGACGAATAGGCGGTCATCGACACATTCTTGATTATTTTCTTGTACTCAAAATCCACGCCGGCTTTTGTTACAACATTGCTGCTCTTGGCACTGATCTTAGCGCTGGTCTGTTTGATCGTGTTTGTTGGGATAGTGCTTACTTTCGCTACTGCGGGTTGAGGCTTGGCTTTCGTTCCAACGGCAATGACTTTATCCTTGGTCACCGTTTGAACTTCTTTGCCGATCATGCGCATCGAGACCATCTTGCCGTCCTGGTAAGTCTTCTCAATATGCTGGATCATGACGCCCGGTTTACCTGCTTGTGCTACTCGTACATCTCCCACATACAGGGAAGGGTCCGCCGTCTTGATGACCCGGTAAGGCAGGTTCTGCGTCCGCTGCACCACTTGCTTGTTGATGCGGAGCACCTTGACTTCCGTGTCGGCGGTAATTGCGGAGTCTAGCGAAGGAAAGATTTTGTCGTGGGTCCCTAGGGTAATCCCACTGTTCTTGATCGCCTGGCCGACCGTATCTTCGGTCGTATAGAGCGTATGCGTTGTGCCGCTCTCGGTCAGGGTAAATTCTTTGGCCCGCTTGATGATGATTTGATCACCATCACTAATCTCGTCGCCCAATCCTGCCGATAATTGATCATAGGGCTTCAGCGAAATCATCTCTGCGGCGAGCGCTTCGCCCAGCAGATCTTCACGGGTTTCGAGCGAGCGAACCTGACCGTCTATGACTAAAGTGATTTGCTTGCTGCTCTGAGAGTATACATACAGCATAATAAGCAGCGCTACAGCTACTCCGATTACGCCGGCGAGCGCCCAAGCGCGGAGATTGAAGTGCTCCAATCGTAACCGTAATGCATTAAACCTGCTGGATGATTGTGAATCATGGGATACTTCTGGTTGGAATACGCCCATCTTCTACATCCTCCTTACATAGCCCGGCTGAAATCGTAAAAAAATCGTAATTTGAACAGATCGATTTCAACCCTGCTACTAGAGATTGTCACAGGACGCGATACATGGCGAGGCTTCGCATCCTGCTTCATAAATCGCCTGCCCGGCTTTGCCAATTCCTTCGCCGACAAACTGTTATATAACAGTTCATGGACAGGAATCCGTTTAATCCAAACAAAAAGAAGCCTTGATAAAGAGCCTAATGGCAGAGGACTCTTTCGTGGCTTCTTGGGATGTCCGAATAGACGGCCAAAGCACGAGGTTGCCTCTCTTACTTGCGCTTACGGGGTTAGCTGTCGGGTTCGGACGAAAGAGAGACGCCCTAGCTCCGGTCAACCGCTCATGGCGGCTGCCTTCACATTCACCCCAAAGACCACGTGAAGAAATCAAATACGGCCATGGCGACGACATCGATGTGTACCCGAAGTACAGAATCATTCGTCAGGGCGGTATTGGTTCCCCCGTTCTCCATACGGAGACTCAGCGAGACGATCTATGAATCAGCAGCTGTCTCTGTATTACCAACAGCTCACTGCACTGAAACGATGATATCCTGTTTCGATGCATGTTGTAAAGGTTGTTTCAACCAGATTTGCGCAAAAATTTGGTTAATTTATTGTAATAATCCTTTGTTTTTTCGTTAAAATTCTTTAATCCTTCGTTCATGCTCACTTTTTTAGCCGATTTTCTCCCGTTTTCACTTAATTCCAAATAGTTCCAGTCCGTTCGCGTACGTAATTTCAGCCAATTTTTCCAATTCTATTCCTTTAATTTCCGCTGCAGCCTCTGCCACCAATCTGACATGTGCACTCTCATTTCGCTTCCCACGATATGGGTGTGGAGTCAAATACGGGGAGTCCGTTTCGATCAAAAGACGGTCGAGCGGAACCTGTGCCAGCACCTCTTTGGGCACTCTTGCATTCTTGAATGTAACCGGTCCCCCGAAGGAGAGATTGAAGCCTAAATCCAGGCAAATTTTAGCCGTCTCCCAGCTCCCCGAGAACGAGTGCATAATCCCTCCGACCTCCGAAGCCTTCTCCTCTCGCAAAATCCGAACCACATCCTCATGCGCATCCCGGTTATGAATCACAATTGGCATGTTCAGTTCCCGCGCCAGTCCGATCTGCCGTCTAAACACCTTGTGCTGTATGTCTTTAGGTGACGTATCCCAGTAATAATCCAGCCCTATTTCTCCGATTGCCACCACTTTGTCATGGGCACACAGAGAAGCGATCCAGTCCAGATCCTCATCCTTCATGTCGATCGCATCCGTAGGATGCCAGCCCACAGCCGCGTAGATGAAATCATACGTCTCCGCCAGTTTCATAGTCGTGGGAATCGTCTCGCGGTTAAACCCTATATTGACCATCCGGGTCACTCCCGCCTCAACGGCGCGGGCAATTGTCTCCTCGCGGTCGCCGTCGAATTGCGGAGCATCCAAATGAGTGTGAGTGTCGAAAAGCTGCATATCCATTATCCCCTTTCAGTGCATAATGACTTAAGTCAAATCAAAAATTTCACGTATCGATTTTGGAAGCCGGGAACGTGCTTCATTCAGCTTATCCTGTGGGTAATAGAGGTGATAACGCCCCCGGTGAATGCCGCTGATCGAGCGCACAATATCCGACACTTCAGAGATTTCGCGAAGCCGTTCCTGGCGGTCGAGCAGCAGAATCTGCTTGCCGTGAAAGCCCTCTCCCGGATGGAAGACATCATATGGAAGATCTGTTGGAAAATCAACCTCCAGGTCATATTCCGGATGAAGCCCGGCCGAGGCGAAACTTGTGCGGATCTCGTCGATAGTCTCCAGATCGAGGCTCTCCATTTCTACATATTTATACAGTTTACGATGAATAAAACGGCTGCACAAGTTACTGAGCAGATCGTCCTGCTCTCCGGTCCACTGCATAAAAGCCGCCTGCACGAGCGCCTCATCCAGCTTCAAATACTGCTGCACCTGGATGTCTCCCCCGAACAAATCGGTCAGAGGCTCCACCATGAAACGGAAGGCGTACCCTTCTAGATACAACTGCTTCGCCCGGCGGAATACCTGCCGCAGAATGATTTCCGAGCTCCGGGTCACCGGATGGAAATAAACCTGCCAGTACATTTGATATCTCGACATCAGGTAGTCTTCAATCGCATGCATGCCCGATTCCTTGACAACCACTCTTCCATTGTAAGGGCGAAGCACACGCAGAATCCGGTCGATGTCGATCGTGCCGTAGTTAACGCCGGTGTAATAAGCGTCTCGCAACAGATAATCCATCCGGTCTGCATCGAGCGGGCTGGACACGAGATTGACAACAATGTCATGCTCATACTTTTTGGAGATTACGGAGGAGACTTTCTCGGGAAAATCTTCCGACACTTCCTTCAAAATCTCAGTAATTCCTGTGTTCTCCAGAATAATCCGGCACGTCCAGTCCTCATGATCCATCTCAAAAGCCTCTTCGATCGAGTGAGAGAAAGGTCCATGTCCCAGATCGTGGAGCAGCGCCGCACACAGGGTGAGCAGCCCCTCTTCCGGAAGCCAATCCTTGTACCCGCTTCGCTCAAACTGGGAAATAATTCGGCGAGTGATCTCATAAACTCCTAAGGAATGGGAGAACCGGCTGTGCTCAGCCCCATGAAAGGTAAGAAAGGTTGTGCCAAGCTGCCGGATGCGGCGCAGCCGCTGAAATTCCTCAGTGTTGATCAGACGCCAAATAATCGCATCCTGCACATGAATATAATTATGAACCGGATCTTTGAATACTTTTTCTTCGGACAGCGGCTGCTGCATGGAATCAGCTCCTTTTTGTTCACCCTATCAGGTTCTGATTAGAGTAAGAAAAGTAGAAAACCTCTTTTTTTGTCGAAAAATACGTTTTTTCATTTTCCAATTCGACATTTAGAATATAACCTGCAAATGATCTGCTTCGGATTAGAATACAGCGCCAATCATAAGAAGTGTGCCCACTCACTATAATTCATCTGCTAAAAACAGGTTGACTGTTTTGGGAATGGTTGGTATTATGAGTACCATAAAACAGAGAAGATTGTCGAATGATGACATTTTTTGATTATTGAGAGGAGCAACGATTGTTATGATGAAATCAACTGGCATTGTAAGAAAAGTAGACGAACTGGGACGGGTTGTCATTCCGATCGAACTGCGCCGTACGCTGGGTATTGGTGAAAAAGATGCACTGGAAATTTACGTTGACGGTGAGCGGATCATGCTGAAAAAATACGAGCCCGCCTGCATTTTCTGCGGCAACGCCGAGAACGTTACCTACTTCAAAGGAAAAATTGTTTGCCACGAATGCATTTCTGCTATCCCTGCCCCTGTGACAAATTAAAATAAATCGGTTATAATAGAGTCAATCCAATTAAATTGTTAATTCTAACCTTTTTATATCTCCTTGGCCTCCCGATTTTCGGGGGGTATTTTTTTTGAGCCTTCGGGTGGGGCCCCTCCTAAATCCTCCCCGAAGGGGAGGACCCCAAGGGTTGCACCCTCTGGACACCCGCAATTATTGGAGGATGCACCAAGTTAAGTTGGGTAAAGTTACATATTGTGAAGGAGCAGCCCTTCTCGTCTCCTTTCCTTACGGAATGGAGACTCGGGGCTCTTCCATCCGGCGCTCAAAAGCGGTGCGTGGAGAGATGGTGGCGTTCTCCCCTCGCTGTCCCTTCGGGATGCGCTTTACGTTTCAGCGTTGAGCTTCGACGTTTTTTGGAGGGACGGTGGCACT
>NZ_JAHCMB010000098.1 GCF_019904155.1 Paenibacillus sinensis | reverse complement strand
TTCCTTGTGTGTAAATTGGGTTCCTAAAAAAGAGAGCCATAGATAGAATCCTCATTTAGAATGAAAGTTGTCCAGCCCATTCATAGAGGAATTCTATTTATGACTTCATACCAGATTAATCTGCAATCCCCCCGTGGGGGATTTGGCGATTCTAGCGTAAGGGGTTACCTATGCGTCCTGGAAAAAATACCGAGAGCTAAAGGAGGATCTGTCCCAGTTATGCATGGATGGCGTCCATGTATGAGGCAAAGAGCTGGATATGGAGTAAAGGCTTGAGAGAAGCCATGATCGACTTGGATTTCTGCTGGGAGGATACTTGGGAAGGTCTTGAAAGCGCNGGAAGGTCTTGAAAGCGCAGAGAAAAGACTGGGAAGATGCTCTAGGAAAGGTCCGAGCATTTACCAGTCTTTAGTCTTGATGAGGACAACCATTTTTATTCAGGGAAAGTTATTTGGTTTAGTAGTATGAAAACATGTTGCGACCTTACAATCAGAACTTTAGAGATTTAAGAAGCAATTTTAATTCGATTGTAATTGCCGTCGACTCGCAAAATAGCATGCTTTGCTCAAGAGCATATTACATAAAACAAGTTTCTTGTCCTAGTCTGTATATCAAAATTGTTGGTGCCAATAGTTCCAATATCAGGACGACCCTTCAAGTACTTATTTAGACTATATGAATTCCAATCATTATCATCAATAAAACATACAACATTGCTAAACTCTGCCCCTTTAGTTCCATGGTTTGTGG
>NZ_JAHCMB010000128.1:436-275116 GCF_019904155.1 Paenibacillus sinensis | reverse complement strand
AATGCCAAGACTAAAAAGGGTGGGTAAATAGCGTTGTATGTTCCATAACTGGATGGAAATGTCATATAATTAAAAGCAATCAGCTTTGGAAATCTAAAAAAATATCTGAATGACAGCAGATTATATAACAAAATGATAAAACTTACGCTCCCTAAGTAGAACAGGTTTGAAAAAAACAGATATCCGGCCGCGATTGCAGCATGCAGCGCTAACAGATAAATAATGAGTAAACACATCTGAAGAATTAGGACAACGTACGGCGCTAGATTAGATTGCCAGGAAAATGAACTGAGATAATTAAAGGTAGAAAGATCCGCTCTACTAAAAGAACTCCAATCCGCCTGATAATGCATTCCTGCAGTTAAAAGTATGGATGCTATGAACAACAAGGATACGCTGACCACGATGGTGGGAATAAATATTTTCGCAGAATAAACAACCCATTTCGACCAACTTTGTACACGTATCAGCCAATTCATATCCCAAATTCTCCGAATGGATAGACAGGATAGGAGAAGCACGACAGGTAAGACCAGATAAAGCAATATAAAAGGGTCACTGGTCACACCAATTAGAATATCCCATTGATTGAACGGAGCTTGAATGAAAACCGATGATCCAAGCAGATGCTGCCTCTGGCTCCGGCCAAAAAGAAATATCAAAATAAAAAAAATAGCCCACTTCCAAGTTAATAGTTCATCAATAAGCCGATTTAAATACTTCATGTCAAGCTTTCCACTTTAGAAATATTTCGCTTTACATAAATGACCAGACAAACATTAATTGAAGCAAGAATCAGAAATGGAACAAACGCAGTCCATATCGAACTTTGTATCCGGTCAAAGGGGAAAATGGCATTATTGGGCCGATATTTCTCTAAGCCCAACGCGGCGAGCGTGAAGCTAACAACTAAATAAACGATAAAAGGAAAACTTACAGCCAAAAATCGATTTTTCATAAATAAAACCAGAAGAAAACCAAAAACCGAATATAAGGCCGCATTCATTCCCACCCAAAGCGAATATAAAATGCCGTATGTAATAGATCCATATCGGAGAAGTTGTGTAAATGTATACCGGCTATATGTATCGGCGGCTATATTTTCTTTTGTCAGCCCAAATCTCTCAGGCTTATATTGAGCAATATCCAAAGAAGGTTCAATGTAATAAGCAAACAGGAAAGAAATAAAAACAAGTAAAAAAAAGAAAACACCGGTTAACAATATATTTGCATTCAGCTTTATATACAACGTTTCCATTATCGGCCTGCGCATACGGGTATAGGTCAAGTGACGATTTTGGACTTCCTCAGAGAATGAAACTGTATACACCAAAACTGCCAGAATTGGAAAAACAATAGGCAAGACAGTATTTATAGTAAATGTAAAAAACTCCAGCGAGTCCCTCAAAATATAATTCTGGCTCCTGAAGGTGGCCAAGGAAATAACAGCAGCGGTTGTTAAAATCCAAAGAAATAGAAACAATGGCGTTACCTTACGTTTAACCTCCTGAATTACTTCTTCAATCATTTTATTCATCCTTTCGTTCATGATAACTCTATAAAATCCATAAAAACTAATTTTNNCATTAAAAAAGGGTTGATTTACTTTTTTTGGAATGCATAATTATGGATGTAATTATCATAAAAAAGGAGATGCTATAAAAAATGTCTAAAAAGAGATTTTTAGCAGGAACCTTAACCGCCGGATTATTGTTGACTAGTGGAATTTCTGTCGCTCTAGCTGATACCAATGCTATAGTTGTGCCATTCGGCACAACCTATCAAGCATTTAGTTTAGTAGTGCCTGGTAATAATGTTAACAACTCTCAAGGTGAGACTGGGTCTCAAACCAAAGCAGCTACAGGTACACTTGCAGGGCTGCAAATGAATTCTACTGGTGGCTCTTCACTAGATGTCCGCACTGAATCAAGCAATGGAAATGGATCATGGACTAATGTAACATCTAGTAACACATATGCAATTGACAGCCCACAAGTGGCAGGATCAAGTGTTCACTTACAATTCAGTACCGGATTATTCCAAGGGCCAGTTACTGTTACTGGTAATTGGAGAAGTAACTAAAGTAACTGGGTCTTACGGCTGGAGCGAACGAAAGTATGCAAATTGGGGCATAGGAAAAGAGCTCGCGTCGGACGCGGGCTCTTTGTGCTGGAGTGATGGTAATGTAGAGTCCGTACAGAGTAACAAGAGGTATCTCCAGTCACCAGGGAGTCAACCGGAAGTGAGAGAATGTAGTTACCACGAGATAATGGCGATATCCCGAAAAACGCTGGTTTCTATATCGTGGGGAGCATGCCTGTATTCGGCCAAATGTACTCTCGCGGGGTGGTGTAGTCCATAGTGTGGCTCCGCCTGTTTGAGAGCGATGTGACTCAGGGACTGGCTTGGTGAAACCTGACCAATGGTGCTGATGGGTCACTGGCAGAATCGGTGCTACGTAGTTACCTCTCTTTTAAGGGTATGGCGTTTAATAGCCTGAAAGCATGTTCATAGGCAAAATACAATTATAGTAAGTGCGAATTTTACATTAGTTTTATAAATACCGGTTCATCCGTTCTTGACCATCGGATCTTAGCGAATACATATACACCGGTCGGCCGACCGCCCCATAGCCGATCTCCATCTGAAGCACGCCCGCCTCAGTCAGAAACGTCAAATATTTGCGGACGGAAA
Organism: Paenibacillus sinensis; assembly: GCF_019904155.1. Classification (GTDB taxonomy): domain Bacteria; phylum Bacillota; class Bacilli; order Paenibacillales; family Paenibacillaceae; genus Paenibacillus_AQ; species Paenibacillus_AQ sinensis. The sequence continues at coordinate 272,422 of NZ_JAHCMB010000128.1, read as the reverse complement.
TGCGCGATATCGGAACTCTTAAGGTAATATCTTCAGTGGAAAATACCGGGTTCTCCAGCTCCAAAATGGTGCTCCATATGCTCTCCAGTGTGCCTTCGGCAAGACCTTTGGGGAGCTGCTCGGGATGTCTCTCTTCTTCCGCAGCAGCCGCTGAATAACGCAGCAGCTTGTCCAGCTGCTCCTGGCTGAGATGCTCCCTGTGCTTCATCAGCAAGTATTTCTCCCTGTAAGCGGCAAGCGCCGCCTGAAGACGGGCGAACTCAAACGGTTTGATCAAATAGTCGACAGCACCAAACTGCAGCGCTTTGCGAATGCTGGTATTGTCGCTTGCAGCCGAGATCACCATAATATCAACCGTGCTTCCCTGCTCCCGAAGCATCGATAGAAGCTGCAACCCGTTCGTATGCGGAATATAGATATCCAGCAAAATAAGGTCGATTTTCTTCGCGGCAAGCATCCGGCTGGCCTCGCTGCCCGAAGCCGCCCAGCCCGCGAACTCGAAGCCCGGCACCTGCTCCAGATAATGGCGGTTGAATTTGGCTACCATCGGATCATCCTCAACGATCAGCACTTGAATGTTCATACAGTTTCCTCATCCTTTACAGCATATGGAACCTTAACGTCAAACGCAGTTCCCGGCCTTCCGTCATCCCTTAGCCGAATCCGGCCATGCAGCTTCTCCACGCTTGTCTTGACCAGATACAATCCGATTCCCCGGTGTTCCCCTTTGGTGGAGAAGCCCTGAGTGAATACCTGTTCACGCAGCGCTTCCGGAATGCCGGGCCCGCTGTCCCATACAGAGCAGATCAACTGCTTGCAGTCCTCATCGTACTCAAAAGCTAGCTCGATCTCCCGTATGCACTGTTCCTCCAGCGCATCCATGGCGTTGTCCAGCAAATTCCCGACAATCGTGATCAGCTCATGCATGTCGCCGGTATCGGCGGATTCCGGCAAATAGCTGTCCTCCGCCAGCAGCAGCTGGGTTCCCGCTTCACGGGCGCGGCTGAGCTTCCCCAGCAGAAATCCCGCCATAACCGGGTCTTTGATCCGGCTCGTAATCTGTCCGATTTCCTGCTGGTAGTTGCTGACCGTTCCGGAGATATACTGCCTCAAATCGTCGTACAGCCCCATATGCACCATGCCCATGATAACATGCAGCTTGTTCATGAACTCATGCGCGCCGGCCCGCAGCGCATCCGCATATACGGAAATGCCGGAGAGCCTTTCGGCCAGCACGGCAAGCTCGGTCTTGTCCCTGAATGTGGCGATGGCGCCGGCGATCTCGCCGTCCACGATGATCGGCACACTGCTGGATAGCACGGTGATGCCGTTCAGCTCCAGGAGCTGATCCCTCTTCGCTTCACCGGTCGCCAGCACCTGCTCCAGATGCAGCTCAGGCCAGTATTCCCCGATGTGCCGGGACATGACGCCGCCCGTTATCCCCGCCGTTCCCAGCAGCCGTTCCGCTTCCACATTGATCATCGTAATCCGGGCTTCATGATCCACGGCAATGATGCCTTCGCGTACGGACTGGAGCATCGCGCTGCGTTCTTCCAGCAGCCGGGTGATGTCCGTTGGCTCGAAGCCAAGCATCATGTTCTTGATCTTTCTCGCCAGAACAACGGCGCCGCCAGCTCCCAGCAGGGCGCCGGACAGCAGAATCGCAATAATCGTCCAATCATTATGTCTGACGAGCCTGTGAACCCGTTCCAGCGAAACTCCGACCACAACCACCCCGACCTGCTCGCCTTTGTCCGTGTATACCGGCACAAAAGACCGCACCGATTTGCCCAGCATCCCTTCGCCTTCGGAGACGCTCTCTTCCCCGCGAAGCGCCGCCTCCTGTCCCCCTCCGGCAAAAGGCTTGCCGATCAGGGCAGCATCAGGATGCGAATAACGGATGCTGTCCATATTGATCACAACGACGAACAGGATATCATTACTGCCCGTAATCCTGGAGGTATATTCCTGAATTTCCCGGCTTCGCCCCTGACTAAGCCCCTCCGCCACCATGGGCATTAGGGCGACTGTCCTTGCGACGGCATTCGCTTTCTCCTCCAGCGCATGCCGGGTCTGCGGAATAATCTGGTTTCTGAAAATCACATACAGTACTAACAGTACGAGCACCACAACAGCGGATACCATAACAGCAACCCGCGTCCTCAGCCCATAGCCTCTCTTCTTCCCCAACGGTTCGAATTCCCCCAATTCTGCCCCGGCTTAACCAGCGGGGTTACTGCCGCTGTCCTGCCCGAGTCTGCGCCGCAGAAACAGCCAGCTTCCGAGCGGCGCCGCCCCAAGTCCCAACATAAGCAGCGTAATGCTTCGCGAAGAGGCGCTTATCGACAAAATGGCAATAAAGATCAGCGTGCCTGTCAAACGTCCGGCCATAAGCGAAAGCTCGCGCAGCACAATCAGCTCGACGCGCCTGTTGGCGCTGTCCTCATTTTCGCCCATCAGATCAAAGCTTGTCGAGACCATTGGCAGCATGTACAGCGGAATGAAGAGGGAGGTCCCGATCCCCATGAGCAGCAAAGTAACATAGCTAACCTTCCAGAGCAGCGGCATAATCACGGCAATGAGCAGAAATGCTCCCGATATCATGCCGGCAGAGCGGTGACTCGGCTTCAGCCATTTGCCGGCTGCCCAGAAGCTGAAGAGCGACACCGCGGAAGTAATCAGCGTGAACTGCCCGAGACGGCTCTCCTCCTTGGACGCCAGGAATACCAGGAGACCGATCAGGAAAGAGAACACCCCTTCCCGGAGTCCTTGAAAAAAGAGCGCGGCCGATGTCTGTCGCCAGTTCCGGCTGCCCCTTAGCCTCTGCCACGGCTCCATCCACCGGTATTCGCCGGAGGTTCGCCGTTTCTTGAGAAAAAAGCTGAATACCGCGGCGGCGGCATAAATGCAGAGCGATAGTATAAAGACGATCCGGTAGCCGCGGCTGCCATGCATGGCCGAAATCAGCCGGCCGGATACCCATGGGCCTACGATACCGGTCAGGGAGCCCAGCAGCCCCACCCATCCGTTGAAGGCGTCACGGTTGTCGCGGTCCGTGATTTCGAAATATACGATGTTGAACGCCAGCCAGAACAATCCCGAGGCGATGCCAAGCAGGATGCCGAGCGGCCAAATAAAATGGATGGCTCTTGATCCCAGCCACAGCACCGCCAGATAAAAAAGGCCCGAAACGGCGATACCTAGCCGCAGGGCATTCATTTTGTTATGCTCTTTCACCCATTTGCCCGCCACCCAAAAGCTCAGGCCCAAGGCAAGCTGCTGGGCGACGGTGAACCATCCGATCATCGCGAAGTCCTGGCGGCTCTTCCATAAATAGACGTTCAGAAAGGTTCCTGACAGCGCTCCTGACAGCACAAACAATCCGTTAACCGCCAGCAGCAGCGCCGCCTGGCCCCGCAGCGAAGCCTTCATGGTATCCCCTCCTTAAGCGTCTGAGGCATGTCCTAAAGGATAACATACCCCAAACCGGAGGATCTAAGCTTCGCGCGGAATGATTTTTACTGCCGGTGACCGCCTATGTTCCGGACCCACTGCTCCCGGTCTTCCTCGGACAGCGTATGCTGAACATGGAAGCAGGAAGGGCACACATACATGTTGAGCTTGAACGGCGCGTCCAGCATCGAAGCTCCGAGCACGTTCGGAACCGAAGGCCGGAAGCCTTGGGGCTCTACTGTTCCGGCAAGCAGCATATACTCATGGCACTGCGGGCACTCAGGGACTTCGGCCTGCTCGTCCAGAACCGCCGAGGCGGTGGTGTCGTAACGTTCCAGGTCGTATTGATCCCGGAAAGCCTCCAGTTGATTATAGACGGGAACTACGCCATCCTGATCGTCCTCTCCCCACAAGGAATCATGATGATGATCGTGATCATGTTCATGCTCATCATCTTCTTCATCCTCCAGATCGTCTTCCAGATCATCCCGGCTAATGTTTACCGTCCGGTAGGCGCTCAGCTCATTGTTGCAATGAGGACATATTTCCTCCGGACCGATTTCCTCATCCCATACGATCTCTGTATGACACCAAGGACAGATAGTTGTCTCCATATTGATATTCTCCTTTGTCAATTCATCATCAATCAGTCAGATAATGCGGGGCGCCTGGGGCCGGAAAGCCGAAAATGAACAGTACGCGCTCCGGAAGCTCCATTCAGCCGACCGTCCCCTTTTTAAGCGCCAGGATTGGATTGTCAGTATTTGTTACAGAATAGCAGAGCCGATTACATAGGACAGCGATACGGAAATCAGCATGGCCGTCAGTCCTACCGCACGGTTGTCAGCCGCTATTTCCTTGTCGATAGACATGAAGGGCGTCAGGAACTCGAACATGAGATATGCCGCTATCAGCAGCACGAAACCGGCGAGCGACCACTTCATCGTCTCGTAAATGGAAGAGCCCGCTTGAATGCTGAAGCGCATGACGTTGCAGAGGCCGAATATTTTGCCCCCTGTCGCCATGGATACCGCCACATTCCCCTTCCGGATTTCCTCCCAGCAGTTATACCGGGTCACCATTTCAAAGAGCCACAGGAAAACAATCAGCTCCAGAACGGCAACCGCAAAATAGCTGATCACGCTTCCCAGCGGGTTGTTCAGCATAGCATCTACCGCATGCTCCATTGATCATTACCTTCTTTCCGCCGGGAGGCCAATACTATTCGAGCTCCGCTACCGTCACGCCCGCCCCGCCTTCATTATAGTTCCCGAGGCGATAGCTCTTGACATGTCTGTGCTTGCGGAGGTATTCCTGGATGCCCGATCTCAGGATACCCGTTCCTTTGCCGTGAATAATATAAATTTGGCCAAGATTGCCGAGAAAGGCCTCGTCGAGAAAACGGTCTGTCTCGATGAGCGCTTCCTCCAGATTGGCTCCGCGCAGATCCAGCTCGCTGCGGATATTGTCGTCGCGCGTCCGCTTGACGGTGGTCGCCTGCCGGATCGGCTTCGGCGCCGCCGGCTTGGCGACGGACAGCAGCTCCAGATCATCCAGACTCACCTTCATCTTCATAATGCCGAGCTGCACGACGGCTTCCTTGCTGCCGCTCAGTTCCACAACATGCCCCTTCTGGTTCAGGCTGTGCACCGCAACCTCGTCGCCGGGGCCGATCTGGCGGGCTGCCTTCGCCTTGCCGGAGCGTGCGGTCTCCTTCTTCCTTGGAGCAGGCTGAGCTTCGTCAAGGCGGCGGCGGGCTTCGATCAGCTTATGCTCCTTGACGGAAGCCCCCTCCTCCATCGCAAGCCGTCTAAGGTCGGCAATAATTTGCTCGGCCTCCTTGCGGGCCTTGTCGACGATGGCGTCGGCATCCTTCTCCGCCTTCTCGAGCCATTTGTCCCGCTGGCCCTCCAGCCTCTCCAGCTCACGCTGCTGGCGGCTCCGGAATTCTTCGGCTTCCTTCCGCAGACTCTCGGCCCGCTCGCGCTCGTTCTCGGCGCCGAGACGGTTCTCTTCGAGCGAAGCGATCATATGCTCGACGCGAAGATCCTCTTCCTTGACCTCGCCGCGGGCATGCTCCAGGATATTGCCGGGGAGTCCAAGCCGTTCGGCAATTGCAAAGGCATTGCTTCGTCCCGGAACGCCGACCAGCAACCGGTATGTGGGCCGCAGACTCTGCACGTCAAATTCCATGCTTGCGTTGATGACGCCTTTGCGTTCATACGCGTAAGCCTTCAGCTCGCTGTAGTGCGTCGTAGCTACCATCCGGCTTCCTGTGCGGTGGATATGCTCCAGTATGGCGATCGCCAGCGCAGAGCCTTCCGCCGGGTCGGTTCCGGCCCCGACCTCATCGAGCAGCACCAGACTTTTGGGCGTCATCCGCTTCAAAATGGATATAATATTGGTCATATGGCTGGAGAAGGTACTGAGGCTCTGCTCAATGCTCTGCTCATCGCCGATATCGGCGTAAATCGCGTCGAACACGCACATCTGGCTGCCTTCCTCGGCAGGAATGAACAAGCCGGACATGGACATGAGGCTTAGCAGCCCGATCGTCTTCAGCGTCACGGTCTTGCCGCCCGTATTCGGACCGGTCACAAGTATCGTGCTGTATTGATTGCCGATTTCCACGTCCAGCGGAACGACATTTTCCAAGGGAATCAGGGGATGTCTTCCTTTGCGCAGCTTCAAATAACCCCGGTCATTCATTCGCGGCTGGGATGCCTTCATCTCCCGGGCCAGCCGGGCCTTGGCGAAAATAAAATCAAGCTGGGCGAGAATATCAACATCATAGGCCGTCTCTTCGGCGATTTCTCCGACCAGGGCGGTCAGCTTGCCGAGAATAATCTCGATCTCTCGCTCTTCGCGCAGGCGCGTCTCCCGCAGCTTGTTGTTCATGGCCACAATGGCTTCCGGCTCAATGAACAGCGTCGCACCGGACCCTGACTGGTCATGGACAATTCCGCCGAAATGCGAGCGGTACTCGGCCTTGACCGGGATAACGAAGCGGTCGCCCCGAATCGTGACGAGCTGATCCTGAAGCATCTTGGCCACAGAGGTTGAACGGATCATGGAATCCAGCTTCTCCCGGATTCGGGTCTCGCCATTTCTCAGCTCGCGGCGGATGGAGGCCAGCTCGGTGCTCGCTGAATCCAGCACCTCCGCGTTCTCATCGATGGCTGCCCGGATCGCATCCTCGACCGGCTTCTGCTCGGAGAGCAGATCCGCAAGATCGAACAGCATCTGGATCTTCTCTTCCTCGTGCATGGCGGCGATAAAGCGTTTGATCCGCCGTCCGCCGTGAATGGTATTTCCAACAGCAAGCAGCTCATGCGTTCCCAGCATTCCGCCGATCGACGCCCGCTTCAGCGCAGGCTTGATATCGGTGATCCCGCCGAAGGACGGTATCCCCTTCAGCCGGTCGACCGTGGACGCCTCGTCCGTCGCCTGCAGCAGCAATTTGACCGCTTCAAAATCTCCGGAGGGCTTCAGGCTTTCGGCCATTAACGTGCCCATCGGAGTTTGGGTGTACTGCACCAATTTATTTAAAATCTTACGATATTCCAGCGTATGCAGGATCTTGTCGTCCAATTACAGTCACAACTCCCTTCATCTAAAAAACATTATACCCAAACTGCCGCATTTTCGCTATTTGGGGGGCTTTTGCCTACATAACAAGACAGGTTTCTGTGTACAATACAGGGGCACGTATCCTTGAGGTTAACAGCAAAGGAGGCCTTTCAGTGAGATTTTTGGGTCATGTCGTCCGGTTCATCGTGTCCGCGCTGGTGCTGCTTGTCGTAGGCTGGATCGTACCGAACTTCACCATCGGCGGCTTTTGGAGCGCTCTGATGCTTGCCCTGGTCATTGCGCTTCTCGGCTGGGTTGTTGAAGGTGTATTCGGCCGCAAAACGACGCCGTTCGGACGCGGTATCGTCGGCTTTATCGTCAGCGCCCTGGTAATCTGGGTAGCGCAGTTTATCGTTGCCGGAGTCAGCGTGTCGATCATCGGGGCGATTCTGGCCGCACTGGTCATCGGGATCATCGACCTGTTTCTGCCGGTCCCTACACCGTTTGACGCCGCCAAGTAACGCCACCCGGCAATCGAATGATCAAGGTAAAAGCCGCCCGGCACGCAATGCGAACGGGCGGCTTTTTGCCTTGATCGGGTTATGGGCAAGAGGTCAGGCGGGTTTTTTTTCTTCACAAATAATAACCTGGTTCTTGCCGCTGCGCTTCGCGAGATACAGAGCATCGTCCGTCTTGCGGAACAGAAGCTCCTTGCCGCTTCGGGTGTAGTATGAACACAGTCCAATGCTGATCGTAATCGGCTTGTCTCCCGCGTAGTGATGCTCCATCGACGCAATGGCAAGGCGCAGCTCTTCCACAAGCGTAAAGGCTTCTGCCGGGCTTTTATCCGTAAAAATGATCGCGAACTCTTCGCCCCCGTATCTGGCGGCAAAATCGTTAAGGCTGATCTTCTCCGAAATTTTGGCCGCAACTTCCTTCAGCACAATATCTCCGATCCAATGGCCGTATGTATCATTCACCTGCTTGAAGTTGTCAATATCCAGAAGGGCCAGCTGCAGCCGCAGGCCGTTCGTCTCACACTGTTCCAGCAGCGTGTCCAGGTATTCATGAAACGTCTTATGGTTGTACAGGCCCGTAAGGGCATCTATCTTAAGCAGCTTGTCGGCAATCGCCCGGTCGACCAGCAGTCCCTGCTCCGATTGGGTCAACTGCTCCAGATACTCGCTCGTTTCACGGGACCGCACAATGATGCCGAGTCCCATCACGACAAAGCCTCCGAAAATGACCTCCATCAGCAAAAAGTCTAGCAGCGCTTTACCGAGAAGGCCCCGTTCCAGCATAAAATAAATGGCGGCATAAATCAGGGAATTCAACCCTCCGATTACGAAGAGAAGCCTGCGGTTAAAATAAATAAGCGAAGCCATGAGAGGCATCATCAGCGACATCTGGGCTCCGTCCACGAACGGTTCGGCAATGAAATACAGCAGATAGGATACGATGAATCCGCATACGACAACAGCCTGCTGCTGATATTTCAGCTTCGCGCGCAGCCAGACCTCACCCGTGATCAAACAGCACAAGACGACCACATAACAAATCACGATGAGCGTCCTGCTCACGTCGGAGACGGCGAACTCATGCGCCAGTTTGAGATGAAGGCGCACGCTAAGAATCTGACCCGCAAGAATAATGCCGGCCAGCGTCCAGTATACATTCAATATTCTTCGGTGCCAGACCCCCGAATTCAGCAAACCAACAGTCCCGCTAATATGAATCCCCTACTTCTAACCATGATTTTCATAATCACAAGTCTAATTATTGTAATTTATTATAATGAATTTAAAGTTTTTTTGCATCCGGTTTTTCCGGAATAAGGACCTGTAATGAACGTTTTTTTGATTGGTTTTGATTGATTTAGAAGGGCATAAATGTAAAAATTGGAGGATCTGGAATCCGATATGCAGGGGGAGCCGCCGAAGATGCTGCGATATGCCCAACAAAAAGACAGCACCCCGCCATACCTGCATGCGATCGTGCTGCCTGAAATCATGTGAACCCGCTTCCCTTGTGAATCCGCCTTTCGCGGTTCCCGGCTCAGCGGGTCAGCTGTCCTGCTCGATCAGTTGAATCCACTCGTTGTACTCAATCTGCAGCTTGGCATACTCTGCCTGCAGCTTCTGATGATCATCCGTTACGCGGTCCAGCTCATCCTGGCGGAGATTGAATTCCGCCTGAAGCAGCCGCAGCTGCCCTTGAGCCATCTCATAGCTTTGGCCGATCTCCTCCAGCTGCTGGAGTGCATCGCCGCGTTCCTGGCTCAGCGATTCACGGACCCGCTCGCTTTCCTCGGCCTCCTGCTGCCACAGCTCGAGCTCCTCGCGCAGCTTCGCCTCGGCCTCGCTCCACTGCTGCTGCGCAGTCTTCAGCTCCTCGAACTTCGCTTTCCAGGAGTCGCCGTACTGCTTGGCTTCGCTCAGCTGCTCCCGCTGAAGCTCGGCAGTCGCAGAGGCTTCCCTCGCTCCTTCCGACAGTTCTTCGAGCCGGAGCGCAGCTTCCTCCGCTTCCTCCTCCAGAAGGCGGCAGCGCTCCTGCAGCCGCTCGCCGTCCTGCAGCACCTCGTCGTACTGCCCGATCATGTCCTCGTACCGCTCCTGCATAGAAGCCAGCGCGCTTGCGGCTTCATCCCGTCCGGCACGGAGCGATGCCGCTGCATCTTCCGCCTCCTGACGCAAGGAAGCTTCGCTCTCCATGGCGGCGGTGAGCTCTTCGCACCGGGCGCCAAGTCCGGCAAGCTCCCGCCGGGCCGCTTCCAGCTTCTCTTCGGATTCCAGGAGGCCGGTTTCCAGCAAGCCGATTTCGTCCTGCCGGGAGACGGCAAGCTGCATCCATTCGGCATGCTCTGCCGACAGCTTCGCCAGTTCCTCCTGCGATTGCTGAAGCTGACGGCCGGTCGTCTCCAGCGACTCCCGAAGCCCGTCCACCTGCCCGCTCGCCTGCTCATAGGACAGACGCAGCTCCGCGAGCTCCTGCTGCAGCGTCTCGGCCAGACCGCTGGCCGACTGCAGCTCCTCACTAAGCTGCTCCTCGCGGAGCGCCAATTCGTCATGCCGCGCCTGAAGCGCAGCGCGGGCTTCACGCTCCGACTTGAAGCCCGCTTCTTCGGCCCGCAGTCTGGACTGAAGCTGCGAGACCGTTCCGCGCAGCTCGCCGATCTGCTTCTCCGACTCCTGAATGCTCAGCTTGTGCCGATTCTCCTGATTGCCAAGGGACTGCCTTAGATCCTTGTTCTTCACAAGCTCCCGCTGGAGCGCTTCGCGCTCGCGCCCAAGCTCCTTCTCCAGCGCGGAGGTCGCTTCGGCCATCCGCACGGTCAGAGACTCTCTGGTCTCGGCGAGCTCAAGAGTCAGCCGGGACTTCGTATCCGCCAGCTCCTGCTCAAGCCGGCTCTTCTGCTCTGCCAGCTCGGCGGCATGCTCTGCCAGCTCTGCTCCATGCGTTGTGCGGAGCTCTTCCAGCTCTGCTCCGTGCGTTGTGCGGAGCCCTTCCAGCTCTGCTGCATGCGCCGTTCGTAGCCCTTCCAGTTCTGTTCCGCGTGCTGTGCGGAGCTCTTCCAGCTCTGCTGCATGCGCCGTTCGTAGCCCTTCCAGCTCTGTTCCGCGTGCTGTGCGGAGTCCTTCCAGCTCTGCTCCGTGCGCTGTGCGGAGCCCTTCCAGTTCTTCTCCGTGCGCTGTGCGGAGTTCTTCCAGTTCCCGAGTGAGGGCAGTCTTCAGCTCCTCAACCTGCTGCTTCCGGAGCGCCTCCGCCTGCTCCAGCTCTTTCAGGAGGGAGGTCCGCACATCCTCCAGCTCACGCTCATGCTCCGCGCGCAGCTCCAGCATTTCCTCGGAGCGGCGGCCCAGCTCCTCCTCCAGCTCTATGCGGATGGCTGCCGCGCTCTCCTCCGCGTGGCGGAACTGCTCCGCATGAGCCGAACGCTCCTGCTCCCGCTCTTCTTGATGACGAGCGCGTTCCGTCTCGGTATCGGCAAGGAGGCGTGCCCGCTCCTCCTCGGCTGCCGCCATAAGACGCGCCTTCTCTTCGCTCGCCACTGTCAGGAGCCGGGACTTCTCTTCCTCGGCCGCTGCGATCAGACCCGCCCGCTCCTCCTCATAGGAGGCGGTCCGCTTCTCCAACTCCTCCTGCTGGAGCCTCTGGCTCTCGACGAGGCGCGCCACCTCGGCGCGAAGCTCGCTGCGCTCGCCGGTCATCATGTTCAGCTCGTTCCTCAAGTCCTGGGCCTGAATCGCCTGTTCAGCCATATGGACGGCTGCCAGTACGGCAATTCGCGGCGTATCAAGACGCGTATGCGATTTCGAAATCGCCCGCATATGCTCATCTACATAACGGGCAACCTGTTTCATATATTCAGTGCTGCTTCCAACCAGTTTATAGGAAGTGCCGTAGATTTCCACGGCGACACGGGTCCGGTCCATTGCCACAGTTGTGCCCTCCTTTGTCAGTGTGCGGATTCTTAGCTGGTATCATGATATCTATTGTAGCTTCATTAAGGTGCAATAAGCAAAGTCACCGTTCCCTTATCGCCCGGCTTCCCTCCATACATATGAAAAAAAGCCGCGGCGAATCCAGGTTTCTAATTGGATTCGCTGCGGCTTTGCGCAATTCCTGCTACTTTCTCAAGTTCGCGCCAAAAGTTTGCTGTAGCGCTTCAAGCACCTTGCCGTGAGCCTCCGAGGCCTCTTCGTCGGTCAGCGTATGCTCCGAGTGGCGGTACATCAGGGAGACGGCAACGCTCTTCTTGCCGCTCTCCATCTTTCCGCCCGTGTAGACGTCGAAGATCTGCGAAGACTGAAGCAGGCTGCCTCCGCTCTCCCGGATGGTCTCCAGCAGGGAGCTGGCCGGAATTTCCGAATCGACGACAATCGCAATGTCGCGCTCGATTCCCGGGAACCGCGGAAGGTCCTGGAATTGAAGAGTTGTCCGGGCCGCCCGATACAGCGGCTCCAGCATGATTTCGGCCGCATAGGTATCTTCCAGATCCTGCTTCCGCTGAAGCTCCGGATGAATCTGTCCCAGCGTTCCCACCTTGATTCGCCCTGCCGCCGTATTCAGATACAGGGAAGCGGAACGTCCGGGATGATAGCCGGCAGGCGCGTCGCCCTCGAACACGATTTCCCGCTCAAGTCCCAGATAAGCGAATACGGATTCCAGGGCACCTTTCAGATCGAAGAAGTCTACCGGCTCGGGCACGATGTTCCACTGCTTCGCGGCACGGCTGCCAGTCAGCAGAAGGCCGAGCGTCTGGAATTCGCGCGGCTGGCGGGTAAGCTCCTCTTCCTCCGTTACGAACACGCTGCCGATTTCGAATAGCGCCAGATCGCTCTGGCGGCGCTTCGCATTGTACTCGGCGATATCCAGCAGCTGCGGAATCAGGCTGGTGCGCAGGACGCTGCGGTCTTCGCTCATCGGCATCGCCAGCTTCACGGCATGGCCGCCTTCCGTGAGAGCGGTGAACAAAGCGCTCCGTTCCGGCTGGATGAAGGAATAGCCCATCACTTCCTGATAGCCTCCGTCCGCCAGCAGTCTGCGCAGCCCCCGGCGAAGCGCCTGCGCCCGGTTCAGGCCGCCAGGCGTCGTCGGTCCCTCGATCAGCGTCGTCGGGATATTGTCGTAGCCATACAGGCGGGCAACCTCCTCGAACAGATCAACCTCGCGGGTGATATCCCCCCGGCGGGTCGGCACGCAGACTTCCAGCAGCCCCTGCTCCGCGTCGCCGCAGGAGAAATGCAGCCGGGCGAACAAGGTCTTAACCTCCAGCAGAGACAGATCCGTGCCGAGTCGGCTGTTCAGCTTGTCAAGGGACAGCTTGATGACACGGTTCGGAACCTCTGCCGTTCCGGCCTGTACAATCCCGGCATGGATGGTGCCGCCCGCGTAACGGCTAAGCAGCGCAGCCGCCCGGTTCAGTGCAGGGATAACGGAGTGCGGATCGACTTCCTTCTCGAACCGCAGCGAGGCTTCCGAGCGGAGGCCGAGCTGACGGGACGTTCTGCGGACCGTGCCGCCGTTGAAGCGGGCGGATTCCAGCACGATATTGACCGTCGCATCGGTAACCTCGGAGTTAAGACCGCCCATGACGCCTGCGAGAGCCACGGCTTTACTGCTGTCGGCGATGACCAGCATATGCGGCTCAAGCTTGCGCTCCTGTCCGTCCAGGGTGGTCAGAATCTCTCCCTCACGAGCAAGACGGACACCAAGCGTACCGCCCTCCAATTGGTCGGCATCGAACGCGTGCAGCGGCTGGCCGTACTCCAGCATGACGTAATTCGTAATATCCACGATGTTGTTGATCGGGCGAACACCGGCGGCCATCAGACGGTTCTGCATCCAGAGTGGAGACGGAGCCGGCTTCACGTTCGCAATGTAGCGGGCGGCGTAATGCTTGCAGTATTCCTCATTCTCAATATTGACGGAGATGGAGTCGGCCGCCGGTCCGCTTACTTCAATAATGTCCCGCTCCGGTTTCGGCAGGGTAAGCTCGCGTCCCAGAATGGCGCTCGTCTCGTAGGCTGCCCCGATCATGCTGAGACAGTCGGAACGGTTCGGGGTCAGATCAAATTCCAGGATCTCGTCGTTCAGTCCCAGAACGTTGGTGATGTCCTGTCCGATTTCCGTATCCTCGGGAAGCACCAGAATGCCTTCCTGCAGCTCCTTCGGCAGCAGCTTGTCGTTCAGGCCCAGCTCTTTGGCGGAGCAGATCATGCCCTGAGACAAAACGCCGCGCAGCTTCGCCTTCTTGATCTCGAGGCCCGGAAGCTTGGCGCCCACAAGAGCAACGGGAACCTTCTGGCCCGCGGCTACGTTCTTCGCGCCACAGACGATCTGCAGATCCTCGCCCTGTCCGGCGTCCACAATACAGACGTTCAGCTTATCCGCATCAGGATGCTTCTCCTTCGATTTGACGTACCCGGTCACAATCCCGGACAGTCCCTTATTGCGGCGCTCCACGCCGTCGATTTCAATGCCCGCATCCGTAATGCGCTCTGCCAGTTCTTCGGCGGCGACGCCTTCCAGCGATATATAATCGGCCAACCAGCCGGTCGATACTTTCATGTCCGCTCACTTCCTTATTTATTGTTCATTTTCGATGAAAAAGACGTTATACCCCTCTGAACTGCTTGACGAAGCCCATGTCGTTCAGGTAGAAATTCCGGATATCGTCAATGCCGTATTTCAGCATCGCGATCCGCTCCGCACCCATGCCGAAGGCGAAACCGCTGTATTTCTCGGGATCGTAGCCGCCCATTTCCAGCACGCGCGGATGAACCATTCCCGCACCGAGAATTTCCAGCCAGCCGGACTGCTTGCACAGCCGGCAGCCGTGTCCGCCGCATTTGAAGCAGCTGACGTCAACCTCGACGCTCGGCTCGGTGAACGGGAAGAAGCTCGGACGCAGGCGGATGCCCGTGTTCGGTCCGAACATTTCCTTCACGAACTGCTGAAGCGTCCCCTTCAGGTCACTCATGCGGATATTCGGCCCGATTACCAGCCCCTCAATCTGGTGGAACTGGAACGAATGGGTGGCGTCGTCATCGTCGCGGCGGAACACGCGTCCGGGACAGATGATTTTGACCGGAACCTCGCCCTTCATTGCCTGCATGGTGCGGACCTGTACCGGAGAGGTCTGGGTGCGCATAAGCAGCTCTTCCGTAAGATAGAAGGAATCCTGCATATCGCGGGCCGGATGATTCTTCGGCAGATTCAGCGCCTCAAAGTTGAAGTAATCCGTCTCAACTTCCGGGCCTTCCGCCACACGGTAGCCCATGCCTACGAAGATATCCTCGATTTCCTGGATAACCCGGGTCAGCGGATGAATGCCGCCCTGCGGCAGCTTGCGTCCAGGCAGCGTTACATCAACCTTCTCAGCCTGAAGGCGCGCCAGTGTCTCCTGCTCCTGGAATTCCTCCTGCTTGCGGGATATAATCTCCTCGATCGCGCCCCGTACCGCGTTGGCCACCTGCCCGATTACCGGGCGTTCCTCTGCGCTGAGCGCTCCCATGCCGCGGAGAACCTCGGTCAGCTCCCCTTTTTTGCCGAGATATTTCACCCGCAGATCATTCAGCGTCCCGGGGTCCTGCACTACCTGCAGCTTCGCCAGCGCTTCATTCTTTAGTGCTTCAAGCTTCTCTTTCATGGCTTGCAACAGCCTCCTTCACTTCATTGGTCGAACTCCGATTACTTTCGGGGGAGCCCCATACCCGTAAACCCGTGCATTCCCATAAAAAAAAGCCCTCTCTCCCGTAAGGGACGAAAAGACCGTGGTACCACCCTTGTCAAGCCAAAAGCTCCGCTTCACCCGGCATGCCGGAGAACACGAATCCTTGTGACTCACTCAATGCAGAAATAACGATCTGCGGCCGGTATCCTCTACTGGCTGGGTCCATGCGGACCCGACGTTCAAGGAACTGCTCCGGAGCGAACTTCGGCAGTCCATTATACCCGGCTACGCTCTCAATCTTCGGCGTATCCTCCCTGTGGGTCCGGCACTGCGTACTCTTCTCCATCGTCGCGTTGATTATGGTCAGACACTGTAACGTCTATTTATTATATGCAATGCGAACTTTTTTGGCAAGGCGGGGATATTGTTTGACGACAACAAGAAGAAATGGATGGGAATTCCACAAAACATTAAGCGAACTCTCAGATCCATCTCATCTTCTATTAAGGCAACGCTCAGGTTGCTTTGCTACTTTAGGATAAGGACTTTAGAGCCCGAAAGCGGCCGTAGAGCCGTTTTTCAAGCAAGGGGAACTTTAATAGGAGGGAAGTTAATGAAGATTCGCCACAAGACCTACGTCATGCTTTTGCTCAGCACCTTTGCCGTCACGCAGCTCGCGGGACCCGGCGGACCTGTCGTCTATGCCGCAGAGACCGGCGCAGCCGTAACAGCGGCCTCCATCAAGACCTCAACGCTCTCCAAGCTATGCTCCATCACACTGGGTGCGGGCCTTAGCGTGAAGCTGGACAGCGTCAATCTGTTTGCGCAGGACGGGGGGAATATCCTCACCTACACGCTGACCTATACCAATACGGGCGGCAGCAGCATCAGCATGGCCGACTATTTCTCCAAGGTTGTCACACCCGGAGGTTCCGTCATCAAAGGCGCTCCGGTGACTGCGGACGCCTCGAAGAAGAAAATAGCCGCAAAATCCAGCCAGACTCTTACATATTATGTGAATGTGGGAAGCATTACAGCGGCGGGCGGCCTTAAGATCCAGATGTTCGGCTGGAACTTCAATCTCGATAACTTTGAGCAGCGGATCGGGACCTTTACCGTACCCGCCAACTTCTCGGTGTCGGCGCTTCAGGGCGAGAGCAAGAAAGTCACATGGGGAAGCCTTCCCGCAAACCTCGTCGCAGGCAGTCTGCAAACCTACTCTTATAACGGCAAATTATATGCAAAAGTTGCGGTCGCAATCCGCAATCTCGGCAATCAGGCACTGACCGACCCCGGTTATACCCTGTATTTAAAATCGTCGGGCGGCTCGATCTTCAAGCTGTCTCTGGACCAGGACAGCCAGAATTATAAAGTTCAGCCGGGCGAAAAAGAAACCGTATACTATCTGGCCGAGATCCCCGCCGGGATGAAGACGAGCGGAATGTCGCTGCAGGCGGTCAAGCTGGACAGCACCCTCAATGTCTATCTTCCTGTCGTCTCCTTCGAGCTTCCCGCAGGCGCCAGCGCCAACCTGATCGTTCAGAATTATGCGATCAAGCGGCTGACCGTGGACGGAACCGGGGTCGATATGCAGCTTCAATCTGCCGATGTGTACGCGGATAACGACAATGGCGTATGGACGCTTCAGCTCCATGTCAAGAACGCTGGCAGCCGCTCGGTCACTCTTCCGGACTACGAGCTTGCAGTCAAATCGTCGGAGGGTTATCTGTTCCCGATCGATTCCAGCGCGTTGGCCGGTTTGACTCTCAAGCCGCTTGAGGAGAAAGTCCTCTCATTCACGGTATCGGTTCCGTTGAAAATGGATCAAAGCAAGCTCAAGATACAGCTTATTACCGCAGACAGCACATCGGCCAACTCTTCGGGCAGCAGCTCATCCGGCAGTTCGACCAGCAGTTCATCCAGCAGTTCGTCCGGCAGTTCCGGAGCCACTTCGTCAAACGCCTCGGCAAGCTCCGGCTCCCAAGGCTCAGGAACGGGCGCCAGCGGCGGGTCCGCCTCCGGTGGAAGCTCCGGCGCCTCTTCAAGCGGAACCGGAACATCAAGCTCTAGCAGCAGCACCGGCACTTCAACAACCGTCAATCTACCGATCGCCTATTTCAACATCCCCTACTCGCTGCAGACCAACACGATCATGGGCTCGGAGTATACGATCAAGAACAACTACGGCAGCTTTGCCTACAGCCTGGCCTCCCTCCAGCGTCTGCCATGGGGAGATAAGGACGCGATCGTAGCCAAGCTCAATATCCGCAATACTTCATCCGGCACGGTGACCCTGCCCGATTTGACCGGCATCATCAAGGCCGACCGCAACGACCTTACTGCGACCACACAGCTTGTTAACCCTGACGGCAAGACGACTCTGGCTTCCGGAGACAGCGCTTCCCTGTATGTGCTCGCAGATATTCCGTATACAACCGACATCAGTCAGATCAAGGTCATTCTCAATACAAAAACGGATTCCGCGACGTTCCTGTCCCTGGCGACGACAAGCGCTCCCGTCAAGAGCGTCCAGCCCATCGCAGCCGGAGGCGCCTACGAAATCACAACTCCAGGCAAAAAGGCCAGCGTCCAGGAACTGACGACAAAGGTCTACCCGGGAACCCGGACCAATGTAGTCTACTCCGAAGTGCTCATGACCAACGAGGAGACCCGTCAGACCGATCTGTCCCGGCTGTACGGCTACTTCAAGACAGCGGACGGCGGATATTATGAGGCAACGGTCAACCAGGCATCCACAGCAACCAGTCCGGGCGGCAAAACACTTGTAACGTTCACTGGCAAAATCCCCGCTTCGATCGATACGGCGGACATTCAGCTGTATGTAGGGCAGAGTGTCAAAGACGGAGCTCTGGCGGACGCGGGTGCGGAAGCAACAGGCTATATAAATGTAAATGCCATTCCGCTGACGTTGGCGAGCATAACACCGCTCACCTCTCTGACGGATGTCGCCCTGTTCCCGTACAATCTGAATGTGATCAACTCCACCGGTTCTCTCAACCAGAATACTACCTCCATCAGTCTGGAATTCAAATATTCCCTGACAGAGGACGCCAGTTACGATTACGGAACCTTCGATCACAAGCTGATCATGCAGTTTACCGATCCGTACGGGCAAGTCTTTGAGAAGACCCTTACACCCGGAACCGATTTGACAGCTGGAACGAACAATGTGTACACCGCCAATTTTAACAGCAGCCTGTATAAATCGCTGGGCGGCGGAACCTACCGGATTGCGCTATATGACGAATACCAAGGCCAGCGGATTGAGCTTGCCTATCAGAACTATTCCATCGATTACGTTACCGTACTCACTACCTCATCATCGGGGAGCGATGGCAAGTCCGGCAGCAACTCCGGTACAGGCGTGGAATAGGCCAGTGAGCATGATGAATTCATAACAGGGTGGAGGATCGAAAGTGAAGAAGAAAAGAATCATTCTGACTTCCGGTATCGCGCTCATCGCGATCGCGGGCATTCTGGGCTATATGTTCTGGCCGGAGAAGAACAATGAAGCCACCGCCGCCAGGCTCAATACGGCAACGGTGACCAAAGGTGATATTGTCGTCAGCGTGAGCGGATCGGGCTCTGTCTCCGCCATCAACACCGAGACGGTCCGCACGAAAGAAGCCGGCGAAGTGGATCAGGTCAAGGTTGCCAAGGGCGATGTCGTGAAGAAAGGCGATGTCCTGCTGACCTTTGCCCCGGCCGACCATGAGGACGAGCTGAAGAAAGCCGATACGAGCCTCAAGAACCTGGAGAAGACACTGCGCGACAAGCAGGAAAGCTACAAAGAGCTCGCGCTGAACCAGGCGTCCGAGGATGAGCTGGACGCGGCTAAAACAGCGATTGAAAATGCCAATCAGGACATCGCCGACCAGCAGGACAACATCGCTTCGATCCAGGAAGAGATGGTCCCGAACGATCCGCTGGTCGCCCCGATTGATGGTACGGTAACCGCGGTCAACATTACTGATGGTGAACAGGCCCAGAACGGCGGAGAGCTGTTCACCATAACGGATTACGATCATCTTGCCGTCACCGTTCAGGTGGACGAGCTGGATGTTCCGAGCATGAAGCTTGGACAGAAGGCCACCGTTACCCTGGATGCTCTTGAGGACCAGACTTTTTCCGGAAAAGTAATCGATATCGGCAAGGAAGGAACGTCTTCCAACGGCGTGTCGCTATTTGATGTACAGGTCGGACTCGATAAATCCGCAGGCGTGCTGGTCGGAATGTCGGCCGAAGTCTCCATTACCACGCAGGAGAAGAGCGATGTCCTGACCGTGCCGATTGAAGCCGTTACGAAACGGAACGGCAAATATTATGTCAGCGTGCTGGCGGATGGGCAGACGGCAGGCGGCACTGCTGCGGCCGGAGCGGAAGGTGCTTCCGGAAGCGATAAGGCTGCTGGCGGAACGGCGCAAGACAAGCCGGCTGCGAACGGCGGCACACAGACAGGCGGCAAGTCCGGGCAGGCCCAGGCTGGCGCTCAGGCCGGGGCGGACACGCAGGCCCAATCGGGCGGGCAATCCCAAGCGGGCGAAGGAGCCCAATCCGGTGCGCAGCCTCAAAACGGCGAGATGCCGGGCGGCGGGCAAATGCCTAGCGGTGGCGAGATGCCGAGCGGCGGGCAGATGCCAGGCGGCGGTGAAATGCCAAGCGGCGGACAAATGCTGAACGGCGAAGGCTGGAGCGGACGCAGACAGAGCGGTTCCGGTCAGCAGAACGGCGTCTCTGCAACAGCCGCGCAGGAATCGGTTGAAGTTACGGTCGGTATTCACGACGAGACCCGCATTGAAATTGCGAGCGGCCTGACCGAGGGGCAGACCATCGTCATTCCGACGGTCATCTCCAACAATACCAGCTCCCAGAACAACGCCCAGCAGCAAGGCGGCTTTGGCAGCAGCGGCTTCGGCGGCGGTGGTGGCTTCAGCGGTGGAGCTGGCGGCGGTTTCAGCGGTGGAGGTGGAGGCTTTAGTGGCGGCAGCAGTGGCGGTGGAGGCGGCACCCGGACGGGAGGCGGCAGCCGATGACGACTGCGCAGCCGCTCATCCAGGTTGAGAATTTGATTCATCGTTATACGATGGCCGGCGAATCCATGACCATTCTGAGAGGACTGACCTTTGCAATCGAACTGGGCGAATTTGTCGCAATTATCGGCCCCTCCGGTTCAGGGAAATCAACACTGATGAACATGCTTGGCTGCCTGGATGTGGCAACCGAGGGCGATTATTTTCTGGACGGACAGGAAATCCGCAAAATGTCCGATAACAGGCTCGCCCAGATCCGCAATGAAAAGATCGGGTTTATATTTCAAAACTTCAACCTGCTCCCCAAGCTGTCGGCGGTTGAGAACGTCGAGCTTCCACTGATCTATCGCGGAGTGTCCCATCGCGAGAGAAGAGAAGCCGCCAAGCAGGCGCTCATTCGTGTCGGTCTGGACGGCCGAATGGATCACCGTCCCTCCGAACTGTCGGGCGGCCAGCAACAGCGGGTGGCGATCGCCAGAGCGCTCGCCGGCTCCCCGCCCATTCTGCTGGCGGATGAGCCGACCGGCGCGCTGGATACGACTACAGGCAAGGAAGTCATGCAGATGATCAAAGAACTGAATGGCCAAGGCCATACCATTATCCTGATCACCCATGACCTCGACATTGCACAGCAGGCCAAGCGCGTAATCCGGATTCAGGACGGAAATCTGGTGGAAGATCGGAGGAATGCCTGATGATGTTCTTTCAGAGTCTGAAGATGGCGATCAAGAGCATTCTGAGCGGCAAGATGCGGGCTTTCCTGACCATGCTGGGCATTATTATCGGGGTCTCCTCCGTCATCACGCTCGTATCGGTGGGCAAAGGGACGACCTCGCAGATTACGGAACAGCTCAGCTCGCTTGGAACGAATCTGCTCACGGTCAACATCATGGGACGCGGAGCCACGACCTCGCTGACTTATGAAGAGGCCCTCGCGCTGGGGGATATCGACGGCGTTAAGGATGTGTCTCCCATTATTTCGGGCAGTGTGACAGCCAAATACGGCACGGAAAATACGACCGTAACCATTCAGGGCGTTACCCCTGCCTATGAATCGGTTCAGAACTTCCATGTCCAGTCCGGCCGCTGGCTGCTCGATATCGATACCGAATACCGGCAAAAGGTTGCGCTCATCGGGAGTGATACGGCCGAGACCTTATTCGGCGAAGGAGTTAACCCTGTAGGAGAGAAGGTTCAGCTCAACGGAACCGGCTTTCTGATCGTCGGACTGCTGGAGTCCAAAGGCTCCAGCCTCAGCGGCTCCAGCGACGAGACGATTCTGATTCCAATCTCCACCGCGGAGCGGTTCCTCCAGAGCAAAGGCGTCCGCTCCATTACGATCGCCACGACCTCTGACGATAAGGTCACCGATGTGAAAGACACGCTCGAAGCCCAGCTGTACCAGAAGTTCAGCAATTCGGACAGCGCGTTCTCCGTCTTCGACTCGCAGGAAATGCTGGAGACCGTCTCGTCCACAAGCGACACCCTCTCCCTTGCGCTCGGCGGCATAGCGGGCATTTCGCTCTTCGTCGGAGGCATTGGGATCATGAATATCATGATCGTGTCGGTCAATGAGCGCACGCGGGAGATTGGCATCCGCAAAGCGATCGGCGCCAAGAAAATGAACATCCTGATGCAGTTCATGATCGAATCGGTCGTACTCAGCGGCTTCGGCGGGCTTCTCGGCGTCGGAATCGGACTTGGAGCAAGCTGGGCGATCGGAAACTATACGACCATGAATGTAGCCACCTCCTGGGACATGGTTCTCATCTCTTTTGTCTTCTCGCTTCTGATCGGTGTTATCTTCGGAATGATGCCGGCCAACAAAGCGGCGAGAATGCGTCCGATCTATGCTCTACGGAGCGAGTAACCAGCCAGGCGCGATGGCATTACAATAAATAATCATGATAAAACCGCCCGCGGACCCTGTACGGTATCCGCGGGCGGCTTCGTCATGCCTGCTTGCGTTCGTCCTCCGGCTCCTCCCCGTTCGGCGCGGGCCGGCCTTCGCTTCCAGGTCTGCCGAAACAGCGGACCACCGCCCCGCTCCGGCACACCTC
This sequence comes from Paenibacillus sinensis, assembly GCF_019904155.1. Taxonomy (GTDB): domain Bacteria; phylum Bacillota; class Bacilli; order Paenibacillales; family Paenibacillaceae; genus Paenibacillus_AQ; species Paenibacillus_AQ sinensis. The sequence goes on along the minus strand of NZ_JAHCMB010000128.1, from coordinate 250,112 downwards.
CGTGCAGGCTCCGCATAGAATGCAGTCGGGATGGTCCATCCTGCCGCTCTTCACCATCTCCTTCACATCCAGGCTCATCGTGCAGGCCCGGCTGCAGGAGCCGCAGGACACGCATTTGGACGAGTCGGACTTAAGTCGCAGAGAGGGGATGCGCAGCAGCCGTCCGATCATGCTTCCCGCCGTATTCAGGATCGACATCGGGCATAAATAGTGACAGGTGGCTCTTTTTCCGAAGAGAAGAGGAAGAATGGAGAGCAATACGACCAGAACGACCATAAACACCGCTTTTGCCCAGTTGTCAACTGAAATAAAGCCCTCCGTTAAATATAGCGGCTGCACTTTGAGCACTCCCGCCGATTTCAGCAGCGGATACAAAATAAAACCGAGCCAGATCAAGCCAAGCGCGTATCGGACAGGCTTCAAGTGGGTAATAGGTCTCAAAGGTTTATGCGTCCATTCGTCCAGCGCCGTCTGAAGGCCTCCGTATGGACAAATATAGGCGCAAGCCGCACGTCCCGCGATCAAACCGCTCAGGAAAAATCCCGTCCACACCAAAAAAGCACCGGCCAGCACGCCATGAAAAAGACCATCAATAATGAGGTATGGAGAAAAATAATTCAGTGTTACAGGAAGCAGAATCAGAGAGGCCAGTGAAACCAGCTTGCGGATGCCCATACGCCGGACGCGCCGACCCGGTACGCCGTTAAGCGCCATTTCAAATTCTCCTTTTCTTGTTTAGTCTGTGCCTTGATTGGTTTAATAAGGTCCATTAGGAGGATTTTCAGGATGATTGTTCATTTGAAGCGAGCTCTTGAGTACATAATCGATAACGGACATCATCCGGTGGAACTGGCTCTGACTGCCTTGCATGCTCAAATGGTCCTGTACATAGCCTGTAATCCCATGCAGCAGAAGAGCGGTCACTTCGTGCGGATAAGGAACTTGAAATTCTCCTTCCTGAATCCCCTGCTCGACGATGCGCACAAGCGAGGGCTCCATTTTCTGACGAAACATCTGGGTCAGCCTGACATGAATAATCGGGTCAATCTCGTAATCTCCTGCGCCGTTCTTCTGTCTGTCCGCCTCACCCGAGGCAAAGATGGCCTTAAGCGTCTCCTGGAGCTTCCGCTTCGCATTCCATTCGGGATGGCCGGCAATCTGCAGCGCGCTCTGTTCCAGATTGTCGAGCCTGGTCTCGAGAACGGAGCGAAGAAGAGTCTCCTTGGATGAAAAATGATAATAAAAAGTGCCTTTCGCAATCCCGCTCTCACGAATGACGTCTTCGACGGTGGTGTTCACATACCCCTTGGTTTGGAACAGCCTTCCGGCGACGCCGATAATTTCTTTCTTTCGGTCCCCCGCAGGCTTAACGGTCCGGATCGGCATGCTTGAGCACTCCTTTCTTTTTTTACAGCTTAAGTCATAGACCGACCGTCGGTCTATGACGATTGATACAGTACGCCCCGCCCTCCGCATGCCATTTCGGGTATCGTGATGCTGGAGTTATCAGCCTGATCAGGACCTGCATATGTTGTGATACGATTCTCAAGTTCGTCATAAATATTATGCTTTGCAAGGAGTGGACTACAGTGGCCGGCTTTAGCGAAACTCGAACAGCCCGTAAATTGATCGCCATGTTCGCCGCCATAACGCTGCTGCTTATTGGCGTAAGCATCTGCTCCGTGCTGTATCTGAATCTGACCATCAATCGGTTCTCGGAGACTCTTTACCAGAAAATTTACCGGGACACCTCTCTTGTACTTGAGACGGAAAGAGCGCTGTCCCAGTCGTCGAGATCGCTTCAAACAGCTTACAGCGCGTCCCTTCCGGACAGCCGGAAGAGCGAATCCATTCAGCGGTTCGAGGAGGATCTGGCTCTGGTCTGGCAAAATGTGAACGCGGTCAATCAAAGTCTGGAGACGGATAAGCCTTACCGGGAAAATGCGGAGAGCAAGGAGCTGCTTCAGAGCATCAATTCCCGGCTTCACGATATGACCAATTCGGTTAATCTGTGGCAGAACGATGCCCGGAGGCTGATCCTGTACGGCGAAGCGTCGGCCGGAGACTTCGAGAATGACGGCGTTCTGTCTTCGGACAACCGGAATCTGAACGAAGCCCATGAGAGTCTGAAGGAGGCGGCGAAGCTGCTCGGCAGCTATGCGGAGCTGGTCACTACAGACTTCTCCAGCCATAAGAGTGCGATATTTGCCGTCTACACGCTCGCTTTGTTCCTGCTTCTCCTGCTGATTCTGTATTTGTTCCGGCGGATTTTCTCGCTTCAAAGTGAAATTCGCGAGGAGCAGGCGATGTATAGGCTGATTGGGGAGACGATATCCGATTATATTCTGCTTACCGATCAGAACGGGCTTATATTGTACGCCTCCCCGTCCCATTTCTCGGCCCTCGGTTATGTGCCCAAGAAAGGAGAGCCGCTCGCCGCCTATATCCGGGAGCCGGAAATCGCCTGGGCCAAGCTTCGAAGCGTCGTTCAGACCGCTCCCCGAATGGCAGAGCTTAGAATGAGAGGAGCCGACGGCCACTGGGTATGGATGGAAACGAAGGTCACCCCCGTCAGAAGCACTCCGTCAGTCCCGGCCCAGTTCATGCTGGTGTCCCGTGAGATTACACAGCGGAAGCAGTACGAGGAACGTCTGCACAAGCTCGCTTTCTACGACCACCTGACCTCCATCCCGAACCGCGCGCATTTTAAAATGTATATGGAGAATTTGATCGGTCAGGACGGCCCCGTGAAGCCGAAGCTTGCGCTGGCCCTCCTGGATTGCGACCGGTTCAAGCAGCTGAACGATACACTGGGGCATCTGGCCGGCGACGAGTTCCTTCAGCAGCTGTCCGGCGAGCTTCAGCAGACGGTGAAGGGGCTAGGTCAAGCCTTCCGGATTGGAGGCGACGAGTTCGCCGTCGTGCTGCATTTGAATTCCGCTCCCGAGAATCTGAACGACATCCTGAACAGGCTGCTTCAGCTGTTCAACAAGTCATGGGCGGTTGACGGCTCCAGCTTCCGCACATCGGCGAGCATCGGGGTATCCCTGTACCCGGAGCATGGAAGCACGATCAATCAGCTGCTTCGGGCAGCCGATCTCGCGATGTACCGATCCAAGAGCCATGGAGGCAACGAAGCCAACCTGTTCAACCCGGATATGGACGAAGGCTGTCCGGAGCAGGAGAACAGCCGGTACTGAATCTTCCAATTCCAATGTAAAAAAGCGCTCCGGCGCCGCATTCGCGGACCGGAGTGCTTTTACTTAGCATGCTATTTTCTGTTAAAGGTGGATTATTACCGGTTCAGCTTGTTAACGAGAGCTGCGGCTCGATGACCGCTCCGCTGCCGGTATCCCGGATCAGCACCCTGAAATCGGTGTCGCCTTCCGGGCACTGGATGAACCGGTCGGTGCTGCCGTCCCGCGCTTCCCAATCATTGACCCGCAGAATATAACCGAACGCCCGGGTCTCCGGATGAAGCTCTATGACGGCGACAGCGCGGCCATCTTCCATGTAACGGAAGTCGGTCTGGCCATCCTGAATTCCGGTGTCCCATACCCAGATGTTCCAGCCTCTGTAGTCGCCGTCCGAGCGTTCATAATGCACCTCGACCGTCTTGGCCCGCCGGGGCGCCTTCCCGCTCTCGTCGTACAGAACCATCATCGACAGCCCTTCAACCAGGACCTCTTCGCCTTCGATTGTGCGGAAGCCTTCAGTACCCGCCCGCGTATGATCGACCGCCACATTCCAGGTCTTGCTGCCCAGCGGCAGCTTCACCGAAGCAGGCCCAGGATTCGCATTAAAGAGCACTGCAATGTTGTTCCAGTCATCCCCGCCGGCATGACTCTTAAGCGTATAGGCGACAACGCCGCCGTCACAGCGGAAGAAATCAAGCGACCGTTCGATTTCCTGACGCCCCCGCAGCCGAAAGGCCGGGTGGCTCCGGCGAAGGGCGATCAAGCCTTTGTAATAATCGAACACAGGCTGGAATCTGGCTTTATTGCTCCAGCGGATAGCGTTGACGACATCGCCGCTCCGGTAGCTGTTGTGATCGCCGAACTTGCTGCGCAGCAATTCGTCGCCGGCGTGAAGGAACGGAATGCCCTGCGAAGTAAGCACGATGCCCCCTGCCAGCAGCGAACGTCTGACCAGCTCATTCTCCAGCACCTGATCTTCCGCAATGCCGAAATAAGGATCGGCGTTCGCCACCGCATCCTCAAGGCTCCCGCCGTTCGTAAGTCTTCCATTGTCGAGTTCCGGCAGCCGGGCCGCCTGGCGCAAACCTTGAACCGCGAGAAGCTTATCCCATAGATTCAGATTGTCATGCGCAGTCGTATAGTTGACGCTCTCCGTGGGGGAATCCGTAAAGTCGTGAACGGCCCCGATGATGCCGGCCGCCACCGCGCCTTCCCTGCCCTGCTCACCGGTGATGAAGCCTCTGCCCCAGCCGTCGCTGTCTCCCTTGATCGCCGAACGGAAATTGTCGTTAAAGACGGCGAAGCCCTTCCCTCTCTGTGCGCCCTTCAGCGTCTTCGATACCAGAGGGGAATCTCCTCCAGTCCAGGGCTCGCCGTAGAAGATCAAGCCCCGCCCTGTCTCCAACCTCAGCTCCTCCACAATCTCCCGCATCGTTACGGTGTCGATCAGTCCCATCAGGTCGAAGCGGAAGCCGTCAATATGATATTCGACCGCCCAATGGCGGATCGAATCCTTGATGAATTTGCGCACCATCGGCCGTTCCGTCGCCAGCTCATTGCCCACGCCGGAGCCGTTGGAGAGGCGTCCCGCATAATCATGCCGGTAGAAATAGCCGGGCGCAAACGCCTCGAACGGCCCTTTTTCCACCGAGTACGTATGATTGTAGACCACATCCATCACGACCAAGAGGCCTTTGCGATGCAGCGCCTGCACCATTTCCTTGAATTCCATAATACGCAGCGCGGGATCGGCTGCATTTGTGCTGTAGGAGCCTTCGGGCGCATTATAATGCTGGGGATCATAGCCCCAGTTGTACCCGCTGTCTTCACCGGGGCCTGCACCACTGTCCGCAAGCTCGTTCACCGTCTGAAAATCGAATACCGGCAGAAGATGAACATGCGTGACGCCAAGCTCGTTTAGATGGTCGATGCCCAGCGTCCTTCCTTCAGAATCGCGAAGACCGCTTTCGGTAAAAGCTTTGTATTTCCCTTTATATTCAGCCCCCGAGCTCTCATGGCTTGAGAAATCACGGACATGCAGTTCATAGATTACCGCGTCTACCGGATTGGCCGTTACCGGACATTGATCCTGCTCCCAGTCTGCCGGATCGGTGCTCCGCATATCAACGACAGCCGAGCGCAATCCGTTCGCCGACACGGCGACTGCATAAGGATCGGCGGCCTCGACAATCGTTCCATCGCCGTAGACGACGCGGTACATGTAGAATTGACCCTTCAGATCGCCGGAAATCCGGACCTGCCAGATACCACCGTCCCGGCGGCGCATGTAGGCCAGGCTTGCATCCGCGGAGGAGTCCGCGTTTCCGCGTCCGTCTCCGCCTGTCTGATATAGCACTAGCGACACGGCTGACGCTGCAGGCGCCCATACTTTGAACATGCTGCTCTCCGGGGTGTAATTGAGACCGAGATCCCTTCCCTCATACTGGTCCGCCATCGGCTCTGCGTTCATGTAGTTGCTCTTCACTGCCTTCACCATCCTATCGCTTCCGTGCGAGAAGCCGGAAGTTTTTAGATCCATATATGCCCAATTGCCCTGTGACCTATACGTGAAGCACCGAGAGAAAAGCCTGTGTCAATACAGGATATGCAAGCGCTCGTTCACAGGTTTGGGTCAGTCCTGGATGTTCTACTTATATATCGGAGCAAATTTAAGCTTCCTAAATACAAATCCTTAAATCCCTTTAATTTTAAAATTATAACCTGCGTATATGTGCAAAAACACCTCAAAATCAATATTTATGCCCATTATTTATGTCTATTGTGTGAACTACAGGGGGACTGTAAGCTTCGATATGCTGCTGTTATTCATGTAATAAGAACTCTGAAGTCCGCGAGATCGTCCATATATGAAAAAAAGGCCAGTCCCACCGGGACCAGCCTCAAGAAGTATAGCGGAAAAGTGATAGATTGCAAAAAAGATAACATGCCTTGTCGGGCGGGGAATCAGTTGCCGATCGATCGAACCAGAGCGACAACTTCTTCCGCCGTACCCAGCTCCAGCGCCTTGGAGGCCAGCGTCTTCATATCCTCGGCGGACAGCCTGGAAATCTGGCTGCGTGCCGGAAGAATGGAAGTTGCGCTCATGCTGAACTCATCGAGTCCGAGTCCGAGCAGCAGCGGAATGGCGGTGGAGTCGCCGGCCATCTCGCCGCACATGCCCGTCCACTTGCCCTGGGCGTGGGCTGCGTCGATGACATTCTTGACCAGGCGCAGGATAGCAGGATTGTAAGGCTGATACAGATAGGACACCCGCTCGTTCATGCGGTCGGCTGCCATCGTATATTGGATAAGATCATTCGTACCGATACTGAAGAAGTCAACTTCCTTGGCGAACTGGTCCGCCAGAACGGCCGTGGACGGAATTTCGACCATGATGCCGAGCTGGATGTTGTCCGATACTCCCTGTCCCTCTGCCCGAAGCTTCGCTTTCTCTTCAAGCAGCAGATCCCGGGCTGCGCGGAATTCCGTCAGCGTCGCGATCATCGGGAACATGATGCGGAGATTGCCGTACACGCTCGCTCTGAGAAGAGCGCGAAGCTGTGTGCGGAAGATATCCTGGCGGTCCAGGCATAGACGAATGGCACGGAATCCGAGGAACGGATTCATTTCCTTCGGCAGATCCAGATAGGGTAGTTCCTTGTCACCGCCGATGTCCAGCGTCCGGACGACAACCGGTTTGCCGTTCATATTCTCCAGAACGGTCTTGTAGGCGTTGAACTGCACATCTTCGGATGGCAGCTTGTCGCGTCCCATGTACAGGAACTCGGTGCGGTACAAGCCAACGCCTTCGCCGCCGTTCTCGACCACGCCGGTTACATCGTTGGGAGTTCCGATGTTCGCGGCGAGCTCCACATGCTTGCCATCGGCCGAAACCGACGGCTCATCGCGAAGCTTCTTCCATTCTGCAATTTGCAGATTGTAGGCTTCCTGCTTCGCTGTGTATTCCGCAACCTCGGCTTCGCTCGGGTTAATCAGCACATTGCCGCTCAGTCCGTCGACGATGACCAGATCGCCCTCTTTCACCTGGGACAACACGTTCTTCGTTCCGACAACAGCCGGAATTTCCAGCGAACGGGCCATGATGGCGGAGTGGGAAGTACGGCCGCCGATGTTGGTAGTGAAGCCCTTAACATAACGGCGGTTCAGCTGCGCCGTATCCGAAGGCGTAAGATCCTCCGCGATAACGACTACTTCCTCGCTGATCTCGGCCGGACTCACGTAGTGGATGCCCAGCAGATGGTTCAGCACGCGCTTCGTTACGTCGCGCATATCGGCAGCGCGTTCCTGAAGGTACGCGCTCTTCATATTTTCGAACATGGATACGAACTGGGCAGAAACTTCGTTCAGGGCGTAATCCGCGTTAACCGCTTCGTCCCGGATTTTAGACTTGACCGGGTCGATCAGTTCCGGATCATCCAGAATGAGCAGGTGGGATTCAAAAATCTCCGCCTTCTTCTCGCCAAGCTCGGCCAGTGTGCGTTCCTTGATGCGCTGCAGCTCCGCTCTGGATTTCTCCAGCGCATCGTCCAGTTTGGCAACTTCAGCCTCAACATCCGCTACCGGATTCTTGGAGATCGTATAATCGGGATGTTCCAGGATAAAGGCGCGCGCCACTGCAATCCCTGCTGAAGCCGCGATTCCTGAAATTTTACTCATTCAGCTCTCCCAGCCCTTCTTTAACCAAGACTTCCTCAAGTGCGCTGAGCGCTTCGGCTTCTTCGGCGCCCTCCGTGATCAACGTCAGGGTTTCTCCGGCTTCAAGACCCAAAGACAGAACACCAAGGATGGACTTTAAAGTAACCTTTTTGCCTTTGGCTTCTGCAAAAGCTTCAGTTCCCTTGAATTTGGTAGCTGTATTAACCAGAGCTGTTGCAGGGCGTGCGTGAATACCGTCTTCGTCCGTAATTCTGAATGTTTTTTGCATAATAAACCCACTCGCTTTCTGTAATTTGTTGGTATGGGGCATTTTGCATAAATCCACAGAGCGACTAAAAACCAAAATATATAGAACAGAGGGAATGCATCTGTCTATATATCGCACCATCAAACATTTAGCTTCGAATTATGCAAAATGCCGAGATATGGTAAACAGCTTGCGCTTCCTCATTATAAAGGAAGCGCCGCTGGTTATCACTTTTACTGAATCGTGATAATATCCTTGTCGCCGACGGCCGTCTTGCCCGGCTTCTTCAGCGTTACCGAAGAGCCTTCCGGCAGGTTGGAGAAAATGACCGGCGAGATGATCGAAGGCGCATGGGCCTTGACATACTCGAGATCCACTTCCATGATCGGCTGTCCGGCCGCCACCAGGTCGCCCTCTTCAACCAGAACTGTGAAGCCCTGGCCTTTCAGCTTGACCGTGTTGACGCCGATGTGAACGAGCACTTCCTTGCCGCCGTCGGACATGATGCCGACCGCATGCTTGCTCGGGAATACGTTGAAGACCTTGCCGTATACCGGAGAAGCGATTTTGCCGTCGGTGGAGAGGAATGCGAAGCCGTCGCCTGTCATCTTCTGCGAGAACACGGCGTCCGGAACCTGCGTGATATCAAGCAGTTCACCGTTGACCGGCGATACGATATCCTCGGGAATGATCGCCTGGCCTTCTTCGCCTGCCTGCTTCTCGGCCTCGGGCTGAGGAGCCGCTGCGATCGGAGCTGCCGGAGTTCTGCCAGCCATGACGTCCTGAATCTGCGACTTGATCGTGTCGGAGCGGGTACCGAAAATCGCCTGTACGTTATTACCCACCTCCAGCACACCGGAAGCGCCCAGTTTCTTCAGACGGTTCTTGTCGACATTCGCCTTATCCTTAACCTCAACGCGAAGCCGGGTGATGCAGGCGTCCAGATGAACGATGTTCGGCTGTCCGCCCAGTGCGGACAAGATGTTGCGCGGCAGATCGTCTCCGGTGGTCGATACAGATGCCCCCGTACTCACGGCGCCGTCCGCGTCGTCGTCTGCCACATCTTCGCGGCCCGGAGTCTTCAGATTGAACTTGCGGATAACGAAGCGGAACCCGAAGTAGTAAATAACCGCCAGGACGAGACCGACCGGAATGACGAGCCACCAGGCCGTACGGTTCGGGATAATGCCGAACAGCACGTAGTCGATGAAGCCGCCGGAGAAGGTCATGCCGATCTTGACGCCGAGAATATGCATCGTCATGAAGGACAGGCCGGCGAATACGGCGTGAACCGCGAACAGCAGCGGTGCCACGAACAGGAATGAGAATTCGAGCGGTTCGGTAATCCCTGTCAGGAAAGAAGTCAGGGCCGCGGATACCATCAGGGAGCCGACAACCTTCTTGTTCTCCGGTCTGGCTTCGTGGTAGATAGCCAGAGCAGCAGCCGGAAGACCGAACATCATGAACGGATATTTACCGGTTGTAAAGGTGCCCGCCGTGAACGGAACGCCGTCGCGAAGCTGGGCCATGAATATGCTCTGGTCGCCGCGGACCAGTTGTCCCGCCTTGTTGACATAGCTTCCGAACTCGTACCAGAACGGCGAGTAGAAGATGTGATGCAGGCCGAACGGAATGAGCGAGCGTTCGATTAATCCGAAGATAAATGCCGCGAGTGTCCGGTTCGTATCGATCATGTTCTGCGACAGATAGTTAAGGCCGTGCTGGATAGGAGGCCAGACAATCGTCAGCGCAAGACCGAGAATCAGCGACGTAACGGCCGTCATGATCGGCACGAAACGCTTGCCGGCGAAGAATCCGAGATAAGACGGAAGCTCAATCTTGAAGAATCGCTTGTACATGGCCGAGGCTAGAATACCGACGAGTATACCGCCGAACACCCCGGTCTGCAGGGTCGGAATCCCCAGCACGCTGGCATAGGCGAAGTTCCCCTGGCTCAGCACATAGCTGTTGATGCCGAGCACGGTTCCCATTGTCACGTTCATGACAAGGAAGCCGATGATGGCTGCGAGGCCCGCTACGCCTTCGCCGCCGGCCAGACCGATCGCAACCCCTACCGCGAACAGCAGGGAAAGGTTGCTGAATACGATTTGACCTGAGTTCATGAGCACGTTCGCAATGGCTTGAACCGTGTGGTTCTCCAGAGCGGGAGCGTACTGCAAGAAATCGGGATTCACGAGCATGTTGCCAATCCCGAGCAGCAAACCGGCTGCCGGAAGAATGGCGACCGGAAGCATTAGCGCTTTACCGACACGTTGTAAAACGCCAAAAAGCTTTTTGAACATTCAGGTTCACTTCCTTATCCAATATCAAATCATGTATGGTACAAGCAAAACAGACAGCAAAAAAGGCATGAGTATTCACAGTAATCAGTTGTCCTAACTCTAAAGTTAGATTACCCCGAGTCGGGGAAAAACAACCAAAATACTGAAAGCACTCATGCCTGATCGAATCAGTAACACGTAGGTATTCTGTTTTGCTGGTATTAACAGTGGTAATTGTAGCACCGATTATTTCGACTTGCAAGATGAGTCTAGAAATTGACAAAACTCACATTCATCGTCAGCTTCCGGTCCGATTATTCATATCCGCCTCATCCTCTTTTTTCTGGGCGAGACGCTGAAGATGGACGGTCAGATAACCCACTTCTGCGGGATAGACGGACAAGTGCATCCGCTGCTCGATGACCTTGGTCAGCTTCCACGCAAGCGAATACATTTCTGGGTATTCCCTCTTCATTAGCCCGTCAAGCGAGGAAGTCTCCTGAACCGTTTCGCCTCTCCGCAATCTCTCCAACACGAACCGAAGATGAGTAACGAGTCTGGAGTAATCGAGCGAGTCCCGGGGGATATGGTAATTCAGGTTGTTCTCCACCAGATTGACCATATCGCTGATCAGCATGGAATGCTTCTGGACTTCCGATATGTGCCGGTTGCTCAGCGCGCTGTGGATATGAAGAGCGACGAAACCGATCTCATCGAGCGGGAGTTCAACTCCCATCTTCTCATTGATCCGGTCCACGGAATACTCCGCCATCGCATATTCATCCGGATAAATTTCCTTGGTTTCGTACAGAAAGGGATTGTGAAAGGGCACATCCTGTTCATAGCGCCGGATGGCAAAAGCAATATGATCTGTCAGAGCAATATGAATATGCTCGTTCAACGGCTTGGAGCTATGCTGCATAATGTACAGCACAATCTCATGAATGGTCTCGATCAGCTTCTCGTCGACCTGGGGAATCAACTGCTTGTATTGCTCCTGCTCCTGCTGGTTGCGGAGAATGAACATCTTCTCTACCGCGGACAAATCGATCTTGTCCCGGACCTTGCGGTTGAAGCCGATACCCTTGCCGATGACGACGACTTCGTCATACTGGGGATGATCGGCGATGATAACGTTGTTGTTGAGTACCTTGGCCACACTTATGCTGCTCACTTGCACACACCTCTTTTGCTTCCAGATACCTTAAAAATGTTGCAGCAGCAGCCAATAAGGGAGCGGCAACGTCTAAATTATACTTGTGCCGCTCCGCAACATCAAGGAATCCTTCCGGAAGAAGCGTTATCTCCGGTAATCGGAGTAAGCCGCAGCCAGCCTTCTCACGCCCTCCTCGATCTCGCTCTCCCCGCAATAACTGAAGCACAGCCGGATAAACGGATAGCTGCCCTCCGTCGCATAGAAGCCCCGCCCGGGGACGGTCTGAACCCCTCTCTCCGCAGCAAGTTCGGCAAGCCGGAGGGTATCCGTCCCGTCTTGAAAGGCCAGCCAGAGGAAGAAGCCGCCTTCCGGAAGCTGGAACCGCACTTCGTCTCCGAAGGCTGCTCCCAGCCCCTCCGCCAGCGCGTCGCGCCTAGCGGAGTAACAAGCTGTCAGCCGGGCGATCTGGGCGTCATAATCGCTGTTCTGCAGCAGATGGCCCAGAATTTCCTGAGTGAACGGACTTGGGGCGCTGTTCAGCGTCAGGCAGCGCATGCGGTCAGCAACCTCCCGGGGAGCAATGACGCAGCCGAAACGCAATCCCGGTCCCAATGTCTTGGAGAAGGTGCCGAGATATATCGTCCGGTCCGGCGCATGCGAGCAAATAGCCGGCACATCCTCACCCTCAAAGCGCAGCTCGCCGTATGCGTCGTCCTCCAGGATGAAGAAATTGTAAATCCGGGCCAGCTCGGCAAGCCGCTCGCGGCGCGAGCGCGACAGCGTCGTTCCGGTCGGATTCTGGAAGTTCGGCATGACATAGATGAACTTGGGCAGCGTGCCTTCACCGACGGCGGCCTTTTGCAACGCATCCTCCACCTTATCGACGTCAACACCGTTCTCATCCATCGGCAGGCCGACGATCTCGGCACCCACGTAACGGAACATGTTAATCGCGTTAAAATAGGTCGCCGCCTCGGTCCATACCGTATCGCCGGGATTGATCAATACGCGGGCTGTCAGCTCGATGCCCTGATTCGCCCCATATACGGCCAAATAGTGCTCATCATTCGCTTGAATACCGAATTTCCGCAGACGTCTGAGCTGCCAATTCTTGATGATGTCCAGCCCTTGTCCTCCGGTATAGTGCAGCGCTTGCGCCCGGTCGCGTACCAGCGATTCGAGCGCTGCCTGGTTCAGTGCTTCAACAGGCAGAAGCTCCGTCGCCGGAAAGCCGTATGACAGATTGACGCTGTCCTGCCTGCCAGCTGCGCCCCGTCCGACAGGCTGCACGATAATATTTCGATTGAACTGATATTCTTCCATCGTTCTGGTCACAATTTCACTCCTTTCTTGAGGCATGCGTGGTTCACGGGCAAATGAAAGGCTGCTATATGGAATATTGAACAGGCTTGATGCCTGTATGCTCATCATCCAGAGCGCCCATCACGCGCTTAAGAATCAGATTCTCATAGTGAGCGAACCCGGCGTCCCTGATGCGCGGACGGCCAAGCTGAATCCGTTCGTCCAGCGTAATCTGACCGTCTTCAATCAGCAGCACGCGGTCGGCCAGCGCAACGGCTTCACTGACATCATGCGTGACCAGAACAACGGTGAACCGCTGTTCTTCCCATAATCGCCCGATCAGCTTCTGCATATCGAGCCTGGTCAAGGCGTCGAGCGCGCCGAACGGTTCATCCAGCAGCAAGAGACGCGGATGTCCGGCGATCGCCCGGGCCAGGGCGACCCGCTGCTGCTGGCCGCCGGACAGCACACCCGGCCATTCCCCGGCGCGTTCTTCAAGGCCCACAAGCCGCAGCGCCTCCAGCGATTTGGACAGATCCCGGCCCGGAGCGCCAATCCGGACATTATCGACTACCTTCTTCCACGGAAGCAGCCGGGATTCCTGAAACAGCACCCTCGCCTGCGGATCGATTCCGGCCACGGTTGTTTCGTCCAGAATCACCGAGCCGGATGATGGCATCTCCAGCCCCGCGATCAGGCGAAGAAGCGTACTCTTGCCGCATCCGCTTTTGCCGACCACTGCAATGAATTCGCCCGGTTCCACCGTCAAGTCGATCCCGCCCAGCACATGCTTCTCTCCGAATTTCTTCCGCAGCTGCTGCGCCTGTATTGAAAACCCTGCTATGCTTCTCTCCATGCCCTTGTCTCCATCTCCTATCGCTTGCCGGTAAAGTTCGGGTGCCAGCGCAGCCAGCTGCGTTCCAGCCATTTAGCCAGACTGTCCGACAGCTTGCCGAGCAGCGCGTACAATAAAATACTGAGGACAATAATGTCCATCCTCATATATTCGCGCGCGTTCATCGCCATATATCCGATACCGGAATTCGCCGCAACGGTCTCCGCAACGATCAGGGTCAGCCACATGATGCCGAGCGATTGGCGGACGCCCACAAGAATCGATGGAAGCGCACCGGGAAGGATGACGTGAAGATATAAGGGCAAGCCCTTATATCCGTACACTTTTCCCATCTCAACCAGCTTAGGATCGACGGAGCGAATGCCGTGAAACGTATTGAGATAGATCGGGAAAAATACACCCAGCGACACAAGCAGCACCTTCGTTCCCTCACCGATCCCAAACCACAGAATCACAATGGGAATCAGCGCAAGATGAGGGATATTCCGCACCATTTGAATGGTTGTGTCAAGCAGCATCTCCGCCCTCGCCCATACGCCGTTAAACAGCCCGAGCGCAAACCCGATGAACCCGCCAATCAGAAAGCCGATAACGGCTCTTTGAGCACTGATGCCGACGTTCCGCGCCAGCTCACCATTTTTCAGCAAATCGACAAAGGTGCGGGCCACCTGAAGCGGCTGAGGCAGAATGTTACCGGCCACGATACCCGTCGTCGTGGAAATATGCCAGAACACGATGATCAGGGCCGGCAGCAGCCACGGCACCGCCGATCGAAGGGCTGACTTTCTTTGTCTGTCGCTCATGATCCCCTCCTTCTCCTTCAGCCCGGTTATTTCTTCTCCAGGATGCCGGCGATGTCTTTGTCAAACGCGTGGCTCCAGGCAGCCGATACATCAAGCTTGCCGGGCAATTGTCCTAGTGTAGTGAAGGTATCGGCAATATCCTGCTGAGATGCGATGGCCTCATCCGAGATCGCCTGCAGGGCAAGCGGACGCTGCTCGTCCCCTTTGGTCAGCGTATCCAGAACATCCTCCTTCTTCTGGTTGGTCTTCTCTGCCGTTATTTCGGCCCACTGCTCCCGGTTGGCGCGGGTCCACTCATAATACTTGGTCAGCCGCTCGAGAAAATCGGCCACAGCCGCATGCTTGGCCGGATCATCGATCGCATTGTTGTTGACGGCCACCGGAAAGTTGCCGGATAAAATATCCTTGGCGCTTGCCAGCGTAGTTGCTCCGTTCTGATGCGCAGCGGTGATTGAATTACTGTAGCTGGCCAGAGCGTCAACCTTGCCGCCGACCAATGCCGTCAGCCCTTCGGCCGTTGTCAGCTTGACAGGCTCGATGTCTTTCCAGGTCAGACCGGCAGCTTCCAGCATTTTGACAAGAAAGTACTGGGAAGTCGTGTTCTGAACGTAGGCCACCTTCTTGCCCTTAAGCTCCGCTACGGATTTAATCGGAGAGCCCTTCGGGATGACCAGTTCCTGCAAAAGTGTATTCCAGCGCTGTACGCCGACAATCTTGAAGTTCCCCTGGTTCGCAGCCTGGGAAGCGAAGATAGGCGGAATTTCGCTCGTAATCGCGAAGTCCAGCTGGTCGGCGGCGATTGCCTCCAGTTCCAGATTACCTCCCTGGAAGACGCTGAACTCCAGTTTGTACGGCGTATCGAGCAAGCCCGCCGCCTTGAAGCCCTCTTCCCATTCGGACCAGCCGACCTGGCCGACCCGCAGCGTTACGCCGCTGAGATCAACGGATGGCTCGGTAGAGGCCTGAGCAGACGCTTGAGCCGCAGTGGATTCGGAAGAAGCCTTTGATGCGGGTGCTTCCGACGAGGCCGAGGAACCGGATGAATTCGATGAGCAGCCGGAAACCGCCAGCACTGCGGACAATATCAACAACAGCAAGAAAGAATGCGTGTACCTTATTTTTCTCATGAACAAGACAACCACCTTTTCTAAATATATGGATATGGACTTAATACGGGTAATAAAAAGGGAATGGCAGCCGCTCAGCAGCGGCCGGCAGGCTCAACGCTTCGCGTCCCGCCCTGTCGGCGGCGCGGATGGCCACGGCCAGACTTGCGCTGTCGGCCGGGAAGGCGAAGCCGCCGTCAGGCTGAATAATAAGAGTGTCCTCCGCCACCCGGCGGATTTTGTCGTCCGTCTGTCCGGTTATGCCGAGTTCGGCCAGCGTTACAGGAAGTTCATACTTTCGGAGCACGGCGATGATACTGCCGATATCGTTCCGGCCTTCGAGGATAGACTGTACGATCAGGCAGAAGCCCACCTTCTCCCCATGCAGCGCTCCGTGAGCATCGGGAAGATTGGTCAGACTGTCGTGAACCGCATGGGCCACGAGCGCCCGGCGCCCTGTCCCGCTCACGGTGCCCGCGAGGCCCGTCAGGACGATGATGGCGTCCGTCACCTCTTTGAACGCATCGCTGGCTCTGCCGCCTCCGGCGTCCGAATAAGCTTCGATTCCCGAGCGTTCGATCGCCTCAAGCGCCAGCTTGGCCGGATGCAGGCTCAGCACAATATCCGCGCGGCCCTGACCATCCTGCAAATTGAGGGCCACCTCATACCATTTCGCCAGCGTATCTCCGATGCCGGAAGCGAAGTAACGTCTTGGCGCTTCGGCCAGAACAGCCGTGTCGGCGACGACAATCCGGGGCGATGCTTTCAGAAACAATGGACCGGCCGAGTTGCCTTCATCGTCATGCAGAATACTCAGCGCCGACCAGGCTGCGCAGGTCGCAGCCACGGTCGGAACGGCTACCACCGGCAAGCCCGTACGGTCGCCTACCGCCTTCACGAGATCAAGCACCAGTCCGCCGCCAGCGCCGATGAGGAAATCCGGTGCGGCCTCGGCAACTTTTTCAGCATACCGATTAATATTGGCAAGAGATACTTCCCCCTGATTAATCTCAACAACCGCGTGGATTCCCGCCTCCTTCAGACTGGCTTCAAGCGGCGCACCAATCCGCTTCAGGGCGGCCTTACCTCCGATGATATACGCCTTGCTTCCAAGCTCCGCAGCCAGAGTTCCCGTCCGGGCGATTGCGCCCGGCTCGTTCACATATACGGCAGGCGATTTAAACGTCAGCATGGGCCATTTTCTCCTTTCAGCGTCCTCTGCCATGAGGGGTGTTCCACTGGCTCAAATCGGGGCCCTTGGGCAAAATCCGGTAAGGATTCGCGCCTTCCGATGTCAGAAGCCCGGATAGATGGTAATGCCGCTTGATCGCGTCAAAATCCGTTGTGTCTCCGAAACCGGGAGTCTGGTATAAATCTCTGGCATACGCCCATAAGTGGCGATAGTCGGCAATGCGTCTCCGGTTGGCCCGGAACGCGGTGTAATAGGCGGCGTCGAACCGGACCAGGGTCGTATACAACCGCACATCGGAATCGGTTAACCGGTTGCCGTGCAGATAGCGGCGCGTTGACAGACGCTCCTCAAGCTCATCCAGGCGCTCGAACAATACATCGTAGGCTTTCTCGTAAGCCTCCTGCGACCGGGCGAAGCCCGCTTTGTATACACCGTTGTTAACATCATGAAAGATTCGCTCGTTCAGCTCGTCGATTTCCGCGCGCAGATCTGCCGGATACAAATCAGGTGCGCCTGCTTTATGAAAGGGAGCCCATGCTGTCTCCAGCTCATTGGTCAGCCGGAAGTAGTCGTTGTTGACCACTTTTCCGGTCCTAATCTCGACTACAGCGGGAACGGTTGGACGCCCCGTGTAACCGGGATCGGCCGCAAGATAGGCTTCGCTCAAATAGCGGATGCCGAGCACCGGGTCTGTGCCTCCCTCATCCAGAGTGAACGCCCAGTCCGTATGCGGCAGATCCGGCCGGATCGGGTCCGCCGTTCCAAGGCTGATGGCCTCTTCCAGCCCAAGCAGGCTGCGGACAATCACCGCGCGATGCGCCCAGGGGCAGGCGGCCGACCATAGAAGCCGGTAGCGTCCCGCTTCCACGGGCAGCTCATCAGGACCGCTCCCGAAAGGGACGGCAAACCGGTTCCGCTGCCGCTGGAACGAGCCGTCCCGTGAAATCTCAACCGGTGTTGCTTTTGCCGAATTCGTCATAACCCTCACCCTTTGCTTAAATGTTCCCGCCCGTGCGGGGTGTTCCATTCCTGCTTATCCGGCCCCTTCGGAAAGATGCCGAAAGGATTGGCCGCAAATCCCCTTAAATGCGGGGAAGCATGATAGCTGCTTCGGATCGCTTCGAAATCCGTCGTGTCACCAAAGCCCGGAATCTGGTATAGATCGCGCGCATAGCCCCAAAGATTGGGGAAATCGACCAGCCGATTCCGGTTCGTGTTGAACACGGGATAATAAGCCGCGTCAAACCGTGCGAGTGTCGTATACAGCCGCACGTCAGAATCCGTCAGATGGTCGCCGAAGAGATACCGGCTGCTCTCAAGCCGCTGTTCCAGCTCATCCAGACGGGCGAACAACTGGTCATAGGCTTGTTCGTAAGCCTCCTGCGAGTGCGCGAAGCCCGCTTTGTACACGCCGCTGTTGATATCCCGGAAGATGATGTCGTTCAGGACATCAATCTCTTCCTGAAGCCGTTCCGGATACAGATCCGGCGCACCTTCTCTGTGGAAGGGAGCCCAGACCGTCTCCAGATAGTTGGTCAGCCGGAAATAATCGCTGTTGGCTCCCCGTCCGGTCTGTACATCGACTACGATGGGCACTGTCGGCCTTCCTTTGTAATCCGGGTCTTCTGCGTCGTACACTTCCTTGATGTAGCGGATTCCCAGTACGGGATCGACGCCTCCCTCGTCAAGCGAGAATTCCCAGCCGAATTCCGTCCGAAAATGGCTCGCCGTGCCGAGGCTGATCGCTTTCTCCAGGCCCAGCAGTCTGCGCACAATCACCGCCCGATGTGCATAAGGACACGCCTTCATCCACAGGAGCCGGTAGCGTCCCGCTTCCGGCCGGTGTTCCCCGGGGCCGTAGCCGAAAGGAACGGTGAACAGATTTTTCTGGGGAACAAAGCTGCCGTCAGAACGCAGCTCTTGTTCAAATACGGGATGCTTTTTCGCGACACCCATTTCATCGCCTCCTTTGCTGCTTAACTGCGCCTATTGCTATTGCTGCGCTGCGTGCTATTCGATAAATCCCATCTCGTCTACCTTGCTCTCATCCAGATACAAGGCCATGCCGGTCTTCATCCTCCGGAAGCCAAGATGACGGTAGAAGCTCACTTTGTCGGGATGCGTGTACAGAATCACATTGCAATGCCGGACCGCAGTCAGCAGATCGTCAATAATCAGGCGGCCCAGGCCATGTCCGTGATAATCGGGGTCGAGGGCGATATTGTAAATGGCAGCCTGCAGAACGCCGTCAGAGACAGCTCTGCCAAAGCCGATCAGCCGATCCCGGTCCCCGTCATAGAGAAAAGTCGTGGCATAGCTGTGCTCGAATGCCTCCTTGTGCACATCCGCCGCCGCATTCGACAGTCCGAAATGGGACATCAGCTCCGCGACCCTCTCCCAGTTCGTGTTCAGACAGCTGTTACGAATCTCAATGTTCATCTCATGCCAGCCTTTCTGTCAGCTCAGTCGCTCGCGCCCGTGGGCCGACGTCCACAGGGAGAGGTCCGGACCTTTGGGCAGAATGCGCAGAGGGTTGCTGGCGATGTCGCCAAGGTGATAGCCTTTTTTGATCGCATCGAAATCCGTGGTATCTCCGAATCCGGGCGTCTGATACAAATCACGGGCGTAGGCCCATAAATTCGGGAAGTCGATCAGCCGGTTGCGGTTCGTCCGAAAGACCGAGTAGTAGGCGATGTCGAAGCGGGCCAGCGTCACATAGAGCCGGACATCCGAATCCGTGATGGAGCTTCCGAACAAATATCGCTGTCCAGCCAACCGCTTCTCCAGGTCATCGAGCCGGGTGAACACCGTATCATACGCCTGTTCATAAGCCTCCTGGGACCGGGCGAAGCCCGCCTTGTACACGCCGTTGTTCACCTCATGGAACAGAATATCGTTCAGAGCGTCGATCTCCTCCCGAAGCTCAGCCGGGTACAGATCGGGGGCCCCTTCTTTGTGAAATGGCGACCAGGCTGTTTCCAGATCATTCGTCAGTCTGAAATAATTGTTGTTGACGACCTTTCGGGTAGTTAAGTCCACAACAGTCGGCACGGTTGCACGCCCTTGGTAATCGGGGTCCGTCTCCTTGTAAATCTCGGGTAAAAAGCGGATGCCCAGCACGGGATCGACGCCATCCTTGTCAAGCGAGAACTCCCATCCTTGCTCCGTACGCACCGGGTTGGCCGTGCCTACGCTGATTGCATCCTCAAGTCCCAGCACAGCTCTTACGATAATCGCCCTGTGCGCCCAGGGGCAGATCGGCGCCCACAGCAGCCGGTAGCGACCGGGTTCCGGAGGAAGCTCACCGACACCTGTTCCGAAAGCTGTAACGAACCGGTTGGTCTGGCGGACAAAAGCGCCGCCGCTGCCGACCTCGCGCGTAAATTCGGAGGCGGCGTTCTGTACAGTGGTCATTGGATGATCCTCCTTTTTCAAATTCATAGTAATCTGATGTGTTTTACTTTTTACCAGATTCTACTTCGAAACTGGGATGAAATATAGTAAAAATCAGAACAGGACAGGAAAGCGGAGAGCAAAAAGTTATTGACAGCAAAAGCGATCTAGCGATTTAATCAATATTAATCAGATGAATTATATCGGATTAAACAAAAAAGGAGGTCGTTTCTTATGACTCCGGCCCCGGGGCAACGCTTCAAATACCTTCCGTTTCAGCCTTCCTTCAAAAAGTCGCTGCCTACCTACACAGAATTCATTGAATCTACCCCTTCCTTGTT
Source organism: Paenibacillus sinensis (assembly GCF_019904155.1). Classification (GTDB taxonomy): domain Bacteria; phylum Bacillota; class Bacilli; order Paenibacillales; family Paenibacillaceae; genus Paenibacillus_AQ; species Paenibacillus_AQ sinensis. The sequence goes on along the minus strand of NZ_JAHCMB010000128.1, from coordinate 229,560 downwards.
AAGCGAAGGCATTCAATATTTCGGATTTCATCTGGATGCCGGGCATATCGACAGCATGTTCATTCTGCCCGACGGCTGCCTGGATATTGTAATCTGCTGCTATCCGCAACAACCCTCGGCCAATATTTGCGGCAGCATTGTTCGGCGGAGACAGGGGATCTTCGTCAGACCGGACTGCGATTATTTCGCCATCCGGTTTCTGCCGGGGTATGCGGAGCGGTTCCTCAAATATCCGGTCAGCGAATTTACCGAGAATGAAATCCCCCTGCAGGATGTTCTTCCGCACGCGGACAGATTGCTTGAGGCGGTTGCTGCCCAGAGCAGTTTCAGCGAACGCATCCGCGCCTTCGAAGCGTTCTACACGGAGCATTACAGCAGCAAGCTTGACACGCCGGCACTGGTGGAATATTTGACCGAAAAAATCATCGGAGGCAAAGGAACTGTGCCCATCGGCGATCTCGCTGCGGATACGGGTTATTCCACGCGGTACATGCATAAAACCTTCGAACGTTACATCGGAGTATCGCCCAAGCTGTTCAGCAGAATCATCCGTTTTCAGCATGTGCTGAACGCCCTGGAGAAGCCTCACGGAGCCGAGACGCTAGACGGGATTATGGAGCTGGGCTATTTCGATCAGAACCATTTCATCAAGGAATTCAAGGAGTTCAGCGCTGTGACGCCGACCAAATACTTGAAGCGGTCCGGATTGCTGATGGATTAACGGAGGAGATATGCGGAAGTGCAGCGAAGCCGGTCTTGCCCATAAAAAACGCCGCGCAGGGCTTGTGCCCCGCGCGGCGGCTTACGGATGAAATGAACCGTTTCGTGATGGAACGTGATGGATCGCCTGAAAATATGATCTACTCCCGGCTCTCCTATTCCTGGCTTTCTGGTTCCAGGTTTTCCGGCTGCTGGGTTTGCGGTTTCGCAGCAAGAGAAAGCTGGGCGCCAGTCGGCTCCGCCTCTCTGCTCTTGCTCTTGCTTTTGGTCAAGCCCTTGATGATCTGCTCCACATCGATACCCGACACGCTCTTCAGCATCTCCGGAGCCGTGGCCATCAGCCCGGTCACATAATTGCTGACACGGGCTGCCCCTTCTCCGTTGCCCGTATCTACAACCGTCAGCTTGTCGATGGACGACAGCGGCTGGGCGATCTTGCCGGCCAGCTCGGGCAGCATCTTCACGATGATGTCCAGCACCGCGGCCTCGCCGAACTTCTGGAACGCCTCGGCCAGCTTCTCCTTGGCCTCCGCCTCGGCCAAGCCTCTCAGCCGGATTACTTCCGCTTCGGCTGTACCCTTAGCCCGCTCGGCATCCGCCATCGCCTGACCTTCCAGACGCTTCTGCTCCGCCGTAGCCTTCGCCTGAGTCTCGATGCTGTACTGCACCGCGTCTGCCTCGCGCATCTTCCGCACCCGTTCGGCTTCCGCCGCCTGCTCTACTGCGTAACGGTCAGCCTCCGCCTTCTTCTTCACTTCTGCGTCATACTGCTTCTCCCGGATCAGAATTTCCTTCTCCTGCAGGTCAATCTCCCGCATTTTACGCACAAGCTCGACCTTCATCTGTTCTTCGACAGCCGTCTGCTTGGCCCGCGCCTCCTGGATATGGTACGCCTGGTCGGCTTCCGCCTTGGCCGTATCCTGATCGCGTTTGAACCCGGCGATCTTCAGCTGGTTATCGCGTGACGCTTCCGCGATATTCGTATCGCGCAGCAGCTCGGCCTTCTGCCCCTGCTCCTCGGCGCTCGCCTTCTGGATTCGCGCATCCCGCAGCGCCTCGGCTTCCGCGATCTCGGCATCCCGCTTCACCGCCGCAATCCGCGGCTTGCCGAGCGCTTCGAGGTAACCATGCTTGTCGCGGACATCCTTGATGGTGAAGGAGACGATCTGCAGCCCCATCTTCTTCAAATCCCGGGCAGCCACTCCCTGCACCTCCTGCGCGAACCGGTCGCGGTTGCGGTACACTTCCTCCACGGTCATCGTGCCGAGGATCGCCCGCAGATGGCCTTCCAGCACCTCCTGGGCCTCGGCCTTCAGCGATTCGATCGGCTTGCCCATGAACTGCTCGGCGGCCGTCGCCACGTCTTCGACGGAGCTGCCCACCTTGATGATGGCTACGCCGTCCGCTATGACGGGTACGCCCTGCTCCGTATACACCTCCGGCGTCGTAACGTCCAGCTTGTGGGAGAGCAGCGACATGAATTCGGCCTTCTGGAACACAGGCAGAATGAAAGCGCCTCCACCACGAACGATTTTGATTTTTCGCCCGGAGCCGTCATCAGAGATGTGGCTTGATCCGAGAAAAGAGCCGGTAACGATCATGGCCTCATCGGGACCGACGGTTTTGTACCGGGCCCAGAACGCAATCCCGAGCACAATCAGGACGGCGATAACCACAGCGGGAATCAGCAGATAGTCGGGTAGTCCGTACATTACAAATCCTCTCCTCTTCGTTCATCTAGTGCGGATACAAGGGCAACACCGTCTTTCACTTCCACGATGACCGCTTTGGCCCCCGTTGGAAGTGGATGCCGGTCAAAGCTGGCGGCGGTATGAAGGGTATTCGATGCGCCGAACTTGACCATAACCTCCCCGTAGCCAAGTGCCGGAACCGGGACGGTAATTTCGCCGATCCGGCCGGGAAGCTCCTGCATGGAGAAGCCTGTCGACATTTCGCTGCGCTCCATCGGCTTCACCACGCCTATGTACACGGCGCCGCTGAGCAGGACGGCAACCATCAGGGAGAGCACGAGGACAGGCCCTCCGGCGAGTCCCGTATACCGGGTCAGCAGGATGCCCGCACCGCCGAACACCGTGACGCCAGCCGCCAGAACGGTCGGACTGATGACGTCCACAGACAGAAAGTCGAGCATTCCTCCCAGCGCATGCCCGATCCAGTCGCCCGCGAGCAGCGTCACGAGAGCGAACAAAATGCCAAGCGAAAGGCAGCTTAAGTAAAGAGTCTCCATAATCTTTTCCTCCCGGCCAGACTAATCCTTCACTATTATTACGTATATGCAGGCGGATTGGTTTCAAAAAACTGGATTTATTGCCGGATTGCATACAAAGAAGAGCGCAGCCTCTCGCCGCGCCCTTCCTGCATTTCACACTGTTATGCCGCGGTTTACAGCGACATTTTATAAATTTCCACGGTGTCCTCGCGATCCAGCTTGCGGAAGTTGCCGAAGGGGCCGAAGCGAACCGCCTTCTCCGCCATTTCATCAATCCGGCTGTCGTCGATATCATAATCCCCCAGCCGGCTCGGCGCCCCGATGGAGTCCCAGAATTTCCGCAAGGCATCGATGCCTTCCTGCCCGGCTTCGCTTGCGCTCTTGCCGGAAGGGTCCACGCCGAACACGCGGACTGCAAACTGCTTGAACCGCTCCGGATTGGTCTCCAGATTATACTTCATCCACTGCGGGAACAGAATGGCCAGGCCGCCGCCATGCGGAATATCGTACACGGCTGATACAGCGTGCTCGATATTATGCGTTGCCCAGTCGCCCGCGAAGCCCATGCTTACCATGCCGTTCAGCGCCATGGTTCCGCAGTACAGAATCGTCTCCCGCAGCTCATAATTCTCCAGGTCTTCGACCAGCTTCGAGCCGGCCTCCATCATGGTGATCAGGAGCGATTCGCAGAAGCGGTCCTGAACCGGTGTATTCGGATCGTTGTGGAAGTAATGCTCCAGCACATGGGTCATCATGTCCACGACGCCGTACACCGTCTGGTCGCGCGGCACCGAGAACGTATGCTCCGGGTCCAGAATGGAGAAGACCGGATAGGAGTGCGGGCTGCCCCAGCCCATCTTCTCCTCGGTCTGCTCATTCGTGATAACCGAGCCGTTGTTCATCTCGGAGCCGGTAGCCGCCATCGTCAGAATCGTGCCGAGCGGCAGCGCATCCTGGGGAGCCGCCTTGCGCTCCACGAAATCCCACATATCGCCTTCATACTTCGCGCCGACGGCGATGGCCTTGCCACAGTCAAGCACGCTGCCGCCGCCAACCGCCAGAATCAGATCGATGTTCTCGTTCCGGCAGAGATCGACCCCTTTATGTACGGTAGACAAGCGGGGGTTCGGCTCAACGCCGGGCAGCTCGGTGATGTTCGCGCCGACGCCTTTCAGAATGGCAACCACTTTATCGTACAGACCGTTTCGCTTGATGCTGCCGCCGCCGTAGAGAAGAAGCACATTCTTTCCGTAGCGGGGAACCTCCGTCTTCAGCGCTTCGAGTGTGCCTTTGCCGAAGATCAGCTTGGTCGGGTTGTAAAATTGAAAATTGCGCATAGGCTGTGCCTCCTAACCGTATTGTTCCGGGTTTGTCCCGGATGACGCGAAATCTATTATAATCTACCCATTTTGCACATTCAAATTTGCTCTTCGTTAAAAAAAAGCCGGCGGCCTCTCCTTTCGGAGAAACCGCCGACTGCAAGTTCCCGATCTGTGAGAGTCGGGGCTGTTGGCAAGATCAAGACCAGCTGCCTGGTTCTGTTATTGAACCGTGCCGAAGCTCTTGAGGAACGCGCGGAAAGCCGCACGGCCTTCCGGTGTAACCTTGTAGACTCCCGCATGCTCCAGAATCTGTGCGAATTTAAGGCCAACTTCGTTGCGCAGGATGCCGATCGCCTCTTCACGGTCAAGCGAGGTGCCGAAGCGTTCCACCAGCTGGCCGATCCAGTGGGCATGCTGGGCAAGGCGGTGATCAGCCGAAGCACGAACCGCTTGAAGCTCTTCTGCGTTGCCCACCAGAATGCTGGCAATGTCATCAAGCTCGTCCTTAAGACGTCCCGGCAGGATGGCAAGACCCATAACCTCGATGAGGCCGATGTTCTCTTTCTTGATATGGTGCATTTCGCGGTGCGGATGGAAGATGCCCTCCGGATGCTCCTCGCTTGTACGGTTGTTGCGGAGCACCAGGTCCGCCTCATAGCCGCCGCTTGCGCTCCGGCGGACGATTGGCGTAACCGTGTTATGCGGCACACGCTCGCCGTTCTCTTCGCTGAAAGCCAAAACATCGGCGGAGGGGTCGCTGTATCCCTTCCAGGCTTCGTACAGGTCGTTCGCGCATTCCAGCAGCACGGCCTGGTCTTCGCCCTGAAGCCGCACAACGGACATTGGCCAGTTCACCATCCCGAGGGATACGCCCGGATAAGACGGATGGGTGAACGACTGCTCAATCGGCGCCTTCTGAAGTGCGAAGGTATGGCGGCCGCCCTGAAAATGGTCATGCGTCAGAATCGATCCGCCGACGATCGGCAGGTCGGCATTCGAGCCGATGAAATAATGCGGGAAATCGCCCACAAACGCCAGGAGACGCTTTAAGGTATCCTTGGTCAGCTTCATCGGCACATGATCGTGATGGAACACGATGCAATGCTCGTTGTAGTACACATAAGGCGAGTACTGGAAGAACCACTTCTCCTTGTTCAGCGTGAGCGGAATCGCCCGCAGATTCTGGCGAGCCGGGTGATTCAGACGTCCGGCGTAGCCGATGTTCTCCCGGCAGAGCAGGCATTTCGGATAGACCGGAGGCGGAAGCAGCCGGGCCATCGCGATTTCCTTCGGATTCTTCTCCGGCTTGGACAGGTTGATCGTCATCTCCAGATCGCCATAAGACGAAGGCTGCAGCCAGTAGACATTTTTGGAGATGCGGTCCATCCGGATATAGTTGGAGTCGATGCTGAGCTGGTAGAAACGGTCCGTCGCGGCGGCAATGCCTTCTGTCTCCGCCAGCGTGACGAACTCCCGGTTGATCTCCGAGGGACGGGCCATAAGCTGGCCCATGATTTTCGCGTCCAGGAGGTCCCGGTACGTGTCGGTGTTCTCCGGGATCAGCCCGATTTCGACGCCGTAATCGATAAGGGCGTCCAGCGGAGCTTGAGGTCCCTCAAGCTCCGTCAGATCCGGTTCGCCGTCATAAGGCTCGCTGAAGCCGAACTGCTCCAGCAGCCGGTTGCGGCCGTAGTCGGTGTCTGCCGGCTCGATGAGCCGCCGGCGGGAGGCGAAGAGCACGAGTTGATCGATCGCAATAAGGGCGCGCTCAGCCCCTTCTGTTCTGTTCCGTTCGTTAGTCATTGCGTTGTTCTCCTTCGGTATGGAAGGCTCCGCTAGAGAGCCGTCAAATTCATGCTTCGCCGTAACCCTGCGGATGGGAGGAATGCCAGCTCCAGGCGCTCTGGATAATGTCCTTCAGATCGGCGCGGGCCGGATTCCAGCCCAGAACCGTGCGGGCTTTCTCCGAGGAGGCTACGAGCACAGCGGGATCGCCGGCGCGGCGTTCCTGAATGACGACCGGAATTTCGAGTCCGGTGACTTCCTTCGCCGTCTCGATTACCTCTTTGACGGAGAAGCCTGTGCCGTTGCCCAGGTTAAAGAAGTTGCTGCTGTTGCCGCCGCGCAGATAGTTCACGGCCCGCACATGCGCGTCAGCCAGATCGCTCACATGGATGTAATCCCGGATGCAAGTGCCGTCTTCCGTCGGATAGTCTTCGCCGAAGACCGCGATGCTCTCGCGCTGCTTCAGGGCAGTCTGGAGCACTAGCGGAATCAGATGGCTTTCGGGACGGTGGTCTTCGCCGATCTTGCCGCTTGCATGGGCGCCTGCGGCGTTGAAATAGCGAAGCGCCACATATTTGATGCCCAGCACCTTATCGAACCAGGACATCATCCGCTCCATCGTCAGCTTCGTCTCCCCATATACATTGGAAGGCTGTGTGCGGTCCGTTTCTTCAATCGGCACCTTCTCCGGTTCCCCGTAAGTGGCCGCTGTCGACGAGAAGACGATTTTGTTCACGCCAGCCTTCTGCATGCCTTCGAGCAGACACTGAGTGCCGTACACATTGTTGTCGTAGTATTTGACCGGGTCCTTCATGCTCTCGCCAACCAGCGAGCTGGCCGCGAAATGAATGACCGCGTCGATGTCGTTCTCGGCGAACAGCTTGGCAAGCAGTTCCTTGTCGCGAAGATCGCCCACGTACAGCCTGCCTCCCAGAAGGGATTCGCGGTGACCGGTCACCAGATTGTCCAGCACCACCACATCTTCGCCTCGTTCAAGCAGTTCCGCTACCGTATGGGAGCCGATATAACCCGCTCCGCCTGTTACCAAAATAGCCATCTACCTTCCACTCCTTCCGATTCTTGCGCCCCCTAGAGAGGGCGTACTGTATTGGGGTGACGCTTATGTCTGTTCTGCGCCAAGATGCATTACAGGCAGCACATGGAATAATCAGACAAGGGTAAGCTGTTCGATTCTCCCCCAAGAAGGATGTTCCCTCTTTCGGGGCGAAATACAAGAGCGGTTGCCAAGCGTATGATCAGGGCTGCTCTGTATGAATAAAAACCGCTTACCGTCTTGCTCCATCCCGCCTCTTGCGCAGTAACCTTGCTGCCGCTTACGCTTTGCTGTACGGTTATAGTATAATAAAAGGTGTCATCGCCTGTAATGCAATCATGTGTGTAATGTATGGATAAATGTGACTTCACCAGAAATTGATCCGAGAAAGGAACTTGCGGATGGAACACTCCTACTCCGTGGCTTCAAACCCCGTCTATTATGAGGAACAGAATCTTCACGTCCTGTTCGCGGGCGAGAGCCAGACGCTGCCGAGGCACCAGTTGGGGCCGAAAATATACGATTACTTCCTGCTCCACTGCATCGAGCAGGGGGCGGGATCTTTCCGTACGGAGTACCGTACTTACGAGCTGGGTCCCGGCGACTGCTTCCTGATCCATCCCGGCCAGCTCGTGAGCTATGTCTCCGATCCGGACACTCCCTGGAAATACCGCTGGACGGCCTTCTCCGGAACGGAAGCCGGAAGGCTTGTCCATGAAGCCGGCTTCTCCCCCGAGCAGCCGGTGGCATCCTGCGGCGAGGGAAGCGTGATCCCCGGCTCCCTGGCCGGCATTATGGAAGCCTTCCACAGCGGACAGGAGAGCGGGCATCTGACTTCGCTGGGCTATTTGTATCTCATGCTTGGAGAAGCGGCCGGTATGCTGAAGGCCCATTCGCGTCTGCCCGGCAGAGACTCCCAGGTCAAGCGGACAGTCAAGCAGATGATTCATTATATGTCGTCGCAGTACGCGCATCCGGTGTCCATCGAGCTGATGTGCTCAAGCCTCGGCTATAACCGGGCTTATCTGTCGCGGGTATTCAAGGAAGAAACGGGGCTGTCGCCCGTTACGTATCTGCTCAAGCTGAGGATCGACAAATCGAGGCAGCTGCTTCGCGAGCGTCCCGAGCTGTCCGTGGAGCAGGTGGCGGCGTCGGTCGGCCTGACCGACGCCCTGTATTTCTCCCGCCAGTTCAAGCGGTTCTGCGGGCAGTCGCCGACGGCCTACCGTGCTGTCACCGCCCGCCAGCCGGAGGGCAAGCTCACATAGAGCCGTCAGGCCCGTCATTCTCCGGTCTCCGGGTTGAGAATGATATCGATACGAGAGAGTTCCTCACCGGAGAATTCAAGATTGGACAATGCAGCGACATTGTCCTCGATCTGGCTGACCCGGCTTGCCCCGATCAGCGCCGAAGTCACCCTTCCGCCGCGCAGCACCCACGCCAGCGCGAATTGCGCCAGCGTCTGTCCGCGGGCTGCGGCCATCTGATTCAGCAGCAGGACCTTGCGGATAGCTTCCGGCGTGACCTGGCTTTCACTCAGCGCAGCACCCGGCTTCGCCGCCCGGGAGTCGCCGGGAATTCCGTTCAAATATTTGTTGGTCAGCAGGCCCTGGGCGAGCGGCGTAAAGGCGATGGTTCCGGCGCCCAGCCTATCCAGCACATCCTGAAGTCCATTCTCGATCCAGCGGTCCAGCAGCGAATACCGGGGCTGGTGGATCAAGAGCGGTGTGCCGAGAGCCTTGAGAATGGCTGCCGCCTCCTCCGTCTGTTCCGGACTGTAGCTGGACAAGCCGGCGTAGAGCGCCTTCCCGGACTGCACCGCCTGGTGCAGCGCGCCCATCGTCTCCTCCAGCGGGGTGTCCGGGTCGGGACGGTGCGAGTAGAAAATATCGACATAGTCTACGCCGAGTCTCTTCAGGCTCTGGTCCAGGCTGGAGAGCAGGTACTTGCGCGAGCCCCATTCCCCGTAAGGTCCGGGCCACATATAATAGCCCGCCTTCGTGGATATGATCAGCTCATCCCGGTACAGAGACAAATCCTTCGCCAGCACCCGCCCGAACAATTCCTCGGCCGCGCCGGGGGGCGGGCCGTAATTGTTGGCCAGGTCAAAATGCGTAATCCCGAGATCGAACGCCCGCGTTATCATGTCCCTGCTGTTGTCGTAGGCGTCCGCACTGCCGAAATTATGCCAAAGTCCGAGCGATATCGCCGGCAGCTTAAGTCCCGAGTTCCCGCACCGGTTATACCTCATCAACTCATACCGTTCATCGCTTGCCAGATAAGCCATCGTCATCCCCGCCTTTGGTGTGGTATGTGTTTGCGGTTCCTAACTCTTATAAACGGCGGGAGCGAATCCGAATCTGGAATATGGCTTGGCGGGGCGGAATTCTAGGTCAGCAGTTCTCCGACACGGTCGAACACATGCCCGATCCGGTCCGTGATGATCAAATCGGCCCGTGAATCGTAGGCCGTCGGCTCCGCGTTGAGCATGACGGCATGTCTGCCCCGGAAATAGGCGGTCAGACTGGCCGCCGGCTGAACGGTTAGCGAGGTCCCGCCGATGATCAGCAGATCGGCCGCCGAGAGGGCCTGTATGGAATCCGTCAGCACCCTGCGGTCCAGCTCCTCCTCATACAGCACGACATCCGGCTTGATGACGCCGCCGCAGACCGGACAATGCGGAACCGTCTCCGCACTCTCAAGTATCGCTTCCAGCCCGTAAGGCCGCGAGCATTTCATGCAGTGATTTCGGTGTACGGAGCCGTGAAGCTCCAGCACGCGTGTGCTTCCGGCCTTCTGGTGCAAGCCGTCGATATTCTGCGTGACAATGGCGCTTAGGCGCCCCTCCCGCTCCAGCCGGGCCAGCAGCTTGTGCGCGCCGTTCGGCTCCGCGTCCGGATGCAGCATCTTGCTGCGGTAGAAGTCAAAGAACACCTCGGGCTTGCTCACGAAAAAACTGTGGCTGAGCATTTGCTCAGGTGGATACGGCGAGCTCTTCTCCGTCAGATACAAACCGGCTGCAGAACGAAAATCGGGAATTCCGCTCTCCGTCGAGGTTCCGGCCCCTCCAAAAAAGACTATGCTTGAGCTTTCCCCGATCCAGGAAGCCAGCGTTGACAAGGAATCCATCGCATGCAACATCCTTTCCCATCTCAAATTACGGAAGCACGGACAGCTCCCGGTAGTCACGGACGATCAGATCAGCGTCCGCCAGGTGCTCCGCGCTTTCCAAGTCTCCGGTTATGCCTACGGCCAGGCGCAGGCCCGCGCCCTTACCCATCTGCATATCCGCGTTGCTGTCCCCGATGATAACGGCCTCTTCTGGCGAAACGCCAAGCTCCCGGCAAGCCCTTTCCGCCATCTCCGGTGCGGGCTTACCCCGTTTCACCTTATCGCGAGTGACAACGGAGCCGAAATAGGCGGTGATGCCCAGCCACTCCAGATGCTCCGCCGTTGCCGCCGACTCGTCAGAGGTGACGACACCGAGCCGAAGAGAGGCTGCTGAGCATTCGGCAAGAAACCGCAGCAGGCCGGGCAGCGGCTTCGCCGAGCGCCGTTCCCGCAGACTGTTCATCGCGTCCTTCGCGATACTCATGACCCGGATGACCGCCTCGTTCCACGGCACTCCGGCGTTGTACAGCTGCCAGGCCAGAATGCCGTAGGACTGCTCTATCGTCGCCATCGACAGCGGGCCTGCCGGATCATAGCCGGTAATCCTCCCGTGCGCATCATGATATGTACCGAATACCTTGTCCTTCCCGATGGCGAATTCTGACCCCGACAGGGCCAATTCCGTCTCCAGACGGTCCAGGACATCCTGCGCCCAGGCTCCCCACATCTCCATCATGTCCAGCAGCGTGCCGTCCTTATCGAACAAAACAGCTCTGCAGGGCACCGAAATTCCGTTCACATATAGCTCAGGCATTCCTCACTTCTCCCTCCGAACATTATGCATCCGCCGATTCCTCCAAGCAGGCAGCAGCCCGTGTATGGCGCACGGACCACTGCCGGTATTTCTACCGAAGATTTCCCATCCAGTCCAGCATGGCCCGAACTGTCAATTCCTGCTGCCGCTCCGGAGTAATCGTCGCCTCCCCGTCGCCCTTCTGCGGGCCGTAATCCCCAAATTGGGCATGATTCCCGCCTTCCAGCGAGTAATAGACGGTGTTGTCAAGAAGGTAGGATCTGCCTTCACTGTACTTCACCCGGTCAATGATCTTGTCCTCGGTTCCCAGCACGGACAACGCTGACAGCGTGGTCGATTTCAGGCTGCCCTTATCGTCGGGATAAGAGGCCAGGAAGAACACGCCCGCCAGCTCGTCCGCATGCTTCGCCGCAAACCGGGAAGCCATGACGCCGCCGAGTGAATGCCCTCCGATCACAAAGGACATTCCGGGGTGAACCCGGATGATATCCTCCGCCGCTTCACTCCGGGTTACCGCCAGATTAAGCGGCATGACGGCGATGTAGACGGGATATCCGGCCAAGGCCAGTCTGCGGGCGAGCGTAGCGTAAGATTCGGCCTTGACAAGTCCCCCCGGGTAGAAAATGATGCCCATCCCGAGTGACACCCTAGGCTCGAAGGATATCCAGTTGTCATTCACTTCTACAGTAATTCCCCCGCCTGTCAACAGAGCCTTCTCGGCTGAGCCGTTCGGCTCATAAGGTCTTAAATACAGCCAGAGCGCCAGCGCCGCGGCAAGAACAACAGCGACCAGTACAATCAGCAATCCGCGCTTTTTGCGAAATGAGTTCACATCGTCAGCTCCCGGGTTATGAGGCATGCAGCTTTCTTTTCTCAAGGAAAATTATAGTGTAATCCCTTCATGCAAACAACCTTCTGCAAATTGCCATAATCATCCGCCGGGGCCTTCTCTCCTAGTGAAACAGATCACAACAGGGCTCCAGGAAAATGCGTACTTTTCAATTCAAATCAAAGAGGTGAGCCGATGGCGGGAATCTCTTTTTTATAGCGATACTTAACATTGCCCGGTAGAAAAAAAGCCGCTTCTGTGATAAACTCTACTATTAAACAAGGAGATTTTTTATAGAAACGGGCAAGATAAGGCCGTGTATTCCGTAACGCTCGGAACAAGACCCTGTTCTTTCTATAAATAGCGGCTTTGCCGCTCTTCGGAGAGCAGCGCGTTAACGCGTTGCATGAGGCAATTATTATGATTCATAAGGGGGAACCGAGTTCAGATGGCAGCCAAGAAAATGCGTTCTGACATGATTACGAAGGGCTTTGACCGGGCTCCGCACCGCAGTCTGCTGCGTGCGGCCGGCGTAAAGGAAGAGGATTTCGGCAAGCCGTTTATCGCGGTCTGCAACTCTTATATCGATATTGTTCCAGGCCATGTGCATTTGCAGGAATTCGGCAAGATCGTCAAGGAAGCGATCCGCGAAGCAGGCGGCGTACCGTTCGAGTTCAATACGATCGGTGTGGACGACGGCATCGCCATGGGCCACATCGGCATGCGCTACTCCCTGCCGAGCCGCGAGATCATTGCCGACTCGCTGGAGACCGTCGTGAATGCGCACTGGTTCGACGGCATGGTCTGCATCCCGAACTGCGACAAAATCACACCGGGCATGATGATCGGCGCGCTGCGCGTCAATATCCCGACGATCTTCGTCAGCGGCGGCCCGATGAAGGCCGGCGTGGACAGCAAAGGCCGCAAGCTGTCGCTCACCTCGGTATTCGAGGGTGTTGGCGCCCACCAGGTCGGCAAGATCAACGACGACGAGCTGCTGGAGCTCGAACAATACGGCTGTCCGACCTGCGGTTCGTGTTCCGGCATGTTCACCGCGAACTCCATGAACTGTCTGGCTGAAGCGCTCGGTCTTGCGCTTCCGGGCAACGGCACGATCCTGGCCGTTGCTGAAGAGCGCAAGGAATTCGTCCGCAAATCCGCGAAGCAGCTGATGGAGCTGATCAAGCTCGATCTGAAGCCGCGCGATATCGTCACCCAGGAATCGATCGACAACGCGTTCGCACTGGACATGGCGATGGGCGGCTCCACCAACACAGTGCTGCATACGCTGGCTATCGCACAGGAAGCGGAGATCGATTATCCGCTCGAACGGATTAACGAAGTTGCCAACCGCACGCCTTATCTTGCCAAGCTGGCTCCCGCTTCCGATATCTTCATTGAAGACGTGGACCGTGCGGGCGGTGTAAGCGCCGTGCTGAACGAGCTGCTGAAGAAAGAAGGCACGCTGTTCGGCGACTGCAAGACCGTAACCGGCAATACGCTGGCCGAGAACGTCCGCGGCCATGAAATCCAGGACACCAGCGTCATTCATACGCTGGACAACCCTTACTCCAAGGTCGGCGGCCTGGCCGTTCTGTACGGCAACCTGGCTCCGGAAGGCTCCATCATCAAGGTTGGCGCAGTCGATCCTTCCGTAGGCGGCTACCATAAGGGACCGGCCATCTGCTTCAACTCCCAGGAGGAAGCGCTGGAAGGCATCGCAGGCGGCAAGGTCAAGGAAGGCCATGTCGTCGTTATCCGTTACGAAGGTCCGAAGGGCGGTCCCGGCATGCCGGAAATGCTGGCTCCGACCTCGCAGATCGTCGGCATGGGGCTTGGCGCCAAGGTCGGCCTCATTACAGACGGCCGTTTCTCCGGTGCGTCCCGCGGCATCAGCATCGGCCATATTTCGCCGGAAGCGGCGGAAGGCGGCCCGATCGCTTTTGTCCATGACGGCGACATCATCGAGCTGGATCTGATCAACCGCAAGATCGAGCTGCTCGTCAGCGACGAAGAATTGGCCGAGCGCCGCAGCAAGGAGTGGAAGGAATTCGAGCCGAAGGTGAAGACCGGCTACCTCGCCCGCTACTCCAAGCTCGTGACGAATGCAAGCAAGGGCGGCGTGCTGAAGATTTAGTCTCTTCCGCCTCCCCCGGCCCACTCAAATAACTTTAACTTGCAAGACAAAAGCCCGGAAGAGCGCCAAGCGGCGACTTTCCGGGCTTTCTTTTTCAATATAGAAGAACTCAGACTTCCACAGCATTATTCGCGATAACGTTCTGGTACCAGTAGAAGCTGTCCTTCGGCGTGCGAACCAGCGTGTCATAATCCACATGAATGAGGCCGAACCGCATGCTGTAGCCATAGGCCCACTCGAAATTGTCCATCAGCGACCAGGCAAAATATCCCTTCACCGGGATGCCGTTCTCCAGGCAGCGCTTCAGTGTCAGCAGATGCTTATGGAGATAGGCGATCCGCTTCTGGTCGGCAACGGCGCCGTGCTGCGGTCCGTCATTGTAGCAGGCTCCGTTCTCCGTAATGTAGATCGGAATATCTCCGTATCTTTCGTTGATGTAGCTCAGAACGTTGAAGAAGCCTTCCGGATAGATCGGCCAGCCGATATCGGTACGCTCATACCCCATGTCCACCGGCTGGCACCGCGTAATACCGGCATTCTCCGAATATTGGGCCACCGAGCCGTTATAGTAGTTCAGGCCAAGCACGTCGATTTTCTCGGAAATTATGGCCATATCGCCTTCCTGAATCGGAACCTCGGCCCCTCTCTCACGGAACCATTCCGTCAGAGAGGACGGATATTCCCCTTTGAACACCGGGTCCATGAACCACTCGATGAACCAGCCGTTCTCGCGTCTGCAGGCGTCGATGTCCTCCTGGCTGCGGGTGTACGGCTCCATCCAGGTTGCATTGGGCGCGAATCCGATCTCCCCGTCCATGCCGAGCTCCCGGAATTTACGGACCGCCTGGCCGTGAGCCAGCATCAGATGATGCGCAACCGTGACCGCAGTCTGCAAATCTTTGTTGCCCGGCGCGTGCTCACCGTGATAGTTCGACAGGAAAGACGCACACCACGGCTCATTGACCGTCATCCACCGTTTGATTTTGTCCCCATAGCGGCGGAACATCGTTTCGGCATAAGCGGTAAAGGCATCGATCGTGGCTCTGTTCTCCCAGCCGCCTTCATCCTGAAGCGCCTGCGGAAGATCCCAGTGGTACAGGGTGCACATCGGCTCGATTCCATTCTCCAGCAGGGCGTCGATAAAAGCATCGTAGAACTCCAGGCCCTTGGTGTTAACCTCGCCGCGTCCTTGCGGATAAATCCGGGGCCAGGCGATGGAGAACCGGTAAGACTTGAGGCCAAGCTCTTTCATCAGCGCGATATCGTCGCGGAAGCGGTGATAGCTGTCACAAGCGGTATCCCCGTTATCCATGTTCAGCACTTTCCCGGGAACGCGGCAGAACGTATCCCAAATAGACAACCCTCTGCCATCTTCCTGATAAGCGCCTTCAATTTGATAGGAAGCGGTCGCCGCCCCCCAGATAAAATCCTTTGGAAAGAGCATACTGCTCATATGTTAGTTCCTCCTGTTTCTGTTAGCATAACAAAACTCAAATCTATCTTACCTGTTTATGCACCCGTTGAGAATAGGATATCCCATTTTTTTTGAAACTGTATTGCAAAATGCCGCGTACTGAACCACAAGAAAAAAGAAGCCCCTTCCGCACAACCGCAATCCGGCTTGGAATGCAGGCGGTGTGGAAAAGACTATCTTGTTCGCCGCTGTGAAATTAGTGGGCATGTACTCCCGGAAGCTCGGTCTCGGCCAGGGAGTCATCCAGCTCCGATCCGGTTCCGGAACGCTGCGCCCGCTTCGTCTCGGGACAGCTCCGGCCGTGAGCCTGAAGCAGCTGAGAGACCGGCATCACGATCATCTTCGGAACGAGCGCATCGCTGCGCACTTTCAGCCGCGCTCCCCCGGCAGGGTGGATGATGCTGAGCAGAATGCGAAGGTAAAATTTCGTCAACCGTGCGAAAATGCCGTCAGGCAGATCCCTGATCGTAAAGCCGAACTTCTCCGGCCCCCGGTTGATCATGCTGACGCCGTACAGCGCCTTGGCACTTGCGAGCGATTCGTCGCTCGATATGATCCGCGCGAGATGCGGCATTTCGGCCTCCATCCGCCGGATCATGCGGATCGCTAGTTGAGCCGTCGATCTGGACTGTACCCCCAGCTCAAACAGCTGACGGTTATCGATATGCAGCTCGATGACCGGATCACCTTTGGTCAGAGTGACGTTTCCGTCCAGCGGAACGGGCTGCCCTTGGTACTCCCGCAGACGGAAGTGGAGCCAAGGATGCTCAGGTGTTACGGTCTTCAGACGGAACAGGAAGTGAAAGCAACTCTCCCAGAGAAGCCAGAGCCCTACAAGCAGCCGCTTGCGAAGCGGCAGACGGTTCATCGGCAGCGCTTCAACGGCCTTGATCATATCGTCGATCCGGATGCTCTTCAGGCCGCGCTTCTGCGCCTCGATCAGCGTCCGCTCCAGGGCGGCCAGCATATGTTCCGGCGCTTCGGGATCGGCACCAGGCGTTGTGCCGCAGTCATGCAGGAGCATCACCTCGCCGGGGTTAAGACGGGCCAGCATTTTCTCAGCCAGCCGGTCTGTTCCGAGCTTCTCGCGCCAGTCGCCGAACATGGCGGACCAGAGCACGATTTTGACCTGACGGCGTTTGGAGAAGTCGAAGAGGTTGACGATTCCCCACGGCGGACGGTAGTAAGTGCTCCGCTCGCCGGTAACGCTGTAAATAATGTCGTTCGTGCGCTGAATTTGCTTCTGGACCGTACCGGGGCGCATGACCCAATTGCTCCGGTGAACGTAATTATGAATGCCGATCAGATGCCCTTCCTCGTGAATCCGGCGGATCAGCTCCGGATTGGACTCCGCATGGGAGCCGACGACAAAAAAGGTGGCTTTGGCATCGTATTTCTTCAATAAATCCAAAAGCCGGGGGGTGTATTGCGGATCAGGTCCGTCATCGAAGGTAAGGGCGAAATCCGGTACCCCATTGCCTTTCCGAAAGACGCGATAGCCGAAGAGTCGGCTTATTATTCCGGGTATGAAGGCATAGAAGGATGAGATGTAAAACAGCCAGAGCAGCAAAGTCTCCATTTTTCTTCCCCGCTTTTCTCCAGATTGATCTTGGGATACGTTTCTCTCCACCAAAAAACGTTACCCCCTATTTTACCACAGCCGTTAAAGAAAAAGACGTTTTTTTGCTAAAATCGTGTACAATGAAAAACGGGTCTGTAACAATTTCCATTTCAGCCGTAAAGGAGTCGTTGAACCATGCTGCCTTTGTACAAAAAATACTGGCGCACCTTTTTCGATATCGGTTTGCTCGTGCTGACCGTCTACCTGGTGATGCTGATCTTCAGCAAGCTGTACCAGCTCGCCGCTCCGGTGTTTCTGTCCTTCTTCGTGTTTATGCTGATCGAGCCTCTGGCCCGGTTCCTGAACCGCCGGGGTCTCGGCAAACCGTTCGCCTCCGCCATCTCCGTCCTGCTGTTTCTGGTGCTGCTTCTCGGCTCGCTCTTCGGCGCCGGACTTCTGATCGCGGCCCAGGTCGTTCATTTCTCCGATAATCTTCATCACTATACATATGTGGTTCAACAGCATTTTATGGAGACGACCACATGGCTTCAGCAGAAAATTGCCAATCTGCCGCCCGATCTGACCGAGAAGCTGAACGGCTACTTCAAAAATGCCACCAATTTGCTGGCAAGCTGGCTCAGTATATTCTTCCAATATATGATCGGCGTCGTCGGCTCGTTCTCCTCGTTCATGGCCAATTTCGGCGTCGCCATCATTCTCGCCTTCTTCCTCAGCATGGAGATCAAGGACTGGCGGAAGATTGCCCATGACAAAATGCCGAAGACGCTGAAGACGGCGTATCATTTTCTGCAAGGGCATGTCTTTAAGGCCATCGGCTCCTACCTCAAGGCGCAGCTGATTCTGATCACGATCACCTTCGCCATCGTGCTGATCGGGCTGTTCATCCTGGGCACAGGGAATGAACTTACAATGGCGCTGATCTGCGCCGTGTTTGACGTCCTCCCGCTGCTTGGGGTATCGACGATCCTGATCCCGTGGATCATTTATTTGTTCTTCGTGGGAAGCACCTCGCTTGCCATCGGACTGACCGTGCTGCTGGCCGTCGTGCTGATTGTCAGACAGCTGCTGGAGCCGAAGATTACGGGGAATTCCATCGGAGTCTCCTCCGCATTCCTGATGCTGAGCTTCGTCATCCTGTCGACCTCGGCCTTCGGCGTCGCAGGCTTGATTCTGTCACCGATCCTGCTGATCCTGCTGAAGGAGCTGCTTCAGCAGGGCTATCTCCAGCGCTGGATTTCTCTCCCGCAGGAGGAGTTCATCGTCTCTCCGTTCGCTTTTGAAGAAAGGAACGGCAATGTGGAATCCGCAGAGGCCGGTGAACCATCCGGTTCGTCAGTCTCAGACGGCGGTGCTGCCGATCCGGAGAAGCGGAATACACCGGGAACCGATTGATTCCTGAACTAACGGCGGCGGGCACGGGCAGGGGCATGCGAAGTGCTCCGGTCGAATCGTCTTAGTATCACCGGTGGAATTAAGGCTTGGACGCAGCAGAGCAGTTTCACCGTTGAGACCTGTCGTTAGGATGCCCCCCATCAAAAAGGCTGAACCGCAATCGCGGTTCAGCCTTTTATCGTATCGGACGTATTACTCAAACCTCCACTCTGTTCCGTCTGCGCCAGCAGGTCCATCACTTCGCCGAATAGCTTGACGGCAGCATGCGGGCTGCCGGGCGCTCTGTTCTGGACCAGCACGGCCGCCGTATAGCGCGGCTGCTCGTACGGTCCGTACCCGACAAACCACTGGTTGTTGCGCGGCACGCCCTTGACCTGGGTTTGCGCCGTGCCCGATTTGCCGGCAAGGTCCCAGTTCGCGCCGCGAAGCTTCCGGCCCGTACCGTCCGTAACGACGGTACGCATCCACTGCAGCAGCAGCGATGCGGTCCCCGGTGAAATGCGGCCGGCCGGCGAAGGGGCCGCATGGGGCGGCAGAACGGCCAGATTCTGGCCGTTCGCAAAATCGACGCGCCGCAGGATGCGCGGTGCGGGCGGTTCGCCGCCCCGGAGCAGGGCGGCGACCAGATTCGCCGCCTGCAGCGGAGTGACGGCGGCATCGCGCTGGCCGATCGCGGTCTGCACGCGGGCGCCGGGGTCGTTCGCGTGGGACGGCGCGAACACCGTCCCCGCCTGCTCGGCCGCAAGCGGCGCGAGCATCGGCAGGCCGAGTGTGTCCGCCTGCCGCCAGCCGACCGGCCGGCCGAGGCCGAGCGCCGACGCGGCCGCTTCGAGCTGCGCGTCGGTCAGTCGCTCCGCCAGCGCGGCGAACACTGCGTTGCAGGACTGTGCGAAGCCCTGCTCCAGGGTGATACTGCCGTGCCCTCCTTCCTTCGGGCAGCTCAGCCCATAGCGGCCGTATTCCCCGCTGCAGTGAAATACCTCGCCGGGAGAGGTGACTCCGGCTTCCAGCGCTGCGGCTGCGGTCACAAGCTTGAAGATCGACCCCGGAACGGCGGCCTGCAGCGCCCGGTTATTCCATTCCCCGCCTTCGGGGGATATATCCTCCGGATTATACAGAGGGAGCGATACCATGGACGCGATATCGCCTGTCTGTGCATCGAGTACAACGACGGAGCCTTCCTTGATCCCGTCTTGGCTCGCCAGCTTCTCGATGCCTTCCTGGAGCCTGCGGTCGATCGTCGTATAGAAGGACAGCGGGTAGTATGGATTGCGCGGTGTCCGGACCGTAAGCCCGCTTTCCGGCAGCCGCTTTCCCTCGGCATCCACCCTGGCGACGACTTCTGTATGCCCGATGCCGCGAAGCAGCGGCTCCAGCGTCTTCTCCAGCCCAGCCGTCCCTTCCATCGGACGGCGCAGATCGCTTCGAATTGGAGGCGATCCGTCATGGCCCTTTGCCGCCTTCCCGCTGGCGACGGACTCCGACAAATATCCGATCCACTGCCGCCCGTTCATCTCGCCGCCGTATCTGCGCGAATACGGCAGAACGACAACCTCGCCGGCGCCGAGCTTGCTGATCTCGTCCGCCTGCTGGAAGGTCAGCGCCAGCGGCTCCTCCCCCGTAGGCGCAGGCCATGCGTACGGCTGGCGCACTTCACACAGAGCCTTCTTCAGCCGCTCCGCATCCGTGCCGAGCAGCGCCGCCAGACGGCGCAGCATAGCCGCATCCGGCTCATGTTCAGCCTTGACAGATGCGCGAGGTCCAGCCGCCGCTTCCGGGGGAAGCAGCACAGCCGTCCAGATCGTCTCGCCCGCCAGCGGAAACCCGCTACGGTCTAGCAAACGGCCTCTTCCGGTGTCCAGCACGATTTCCCGCTCGCTCTGCACCTCGGCCATCTTGGCCAGTGTATAATCCCCACCCGGTACGGGTCTGCCGCTCATCACGCCTTGAATCCAGATCAAACGTAGCGCCAGCAGGCCAAGAAGCGCAGTCAGAAACACGAGTCCCCATTTCATCCGCCGATGAGCCGTCAACCGATTCACCCCCTGTTTTTTCCTTATTATTCCTCCCATTTATCTTCTTATCCACTATGTCGTTCATTCACTTGCACATTGACAAACTCCGTTGAATCCAAGTATTGTAAGCTGACTTTTTAAAGAGCGGCCTTCTCCTGGGACAGCCCCTTCATGCTGTGAGAACCGCCGGTCTTTACCATCTCTTTAGGCCGATTAGACCACAATATGCTTTAATATGAAGGAGACCTATACTCAACAACAGAATACCGAAGGGAGACTGTGCCAATGGTGGATTTTGAATGGTACCGGAGCTTTGTCTATATTTTCAAATACAATTCGGTTTCGGAGGCCGCCAGAACACGGATTATGACGCAGCCCGCCATGAGCCAACACCTCGCTTCACTGGAAGCGGAAGTTGGGGAGCCTTTATTTATCCGGACCGCCCGAAAAATGATTCCGACGGAAAGGGGCAAGGAGCTGTATTCCCAGCTGGCACCGCTGATTGAGTCGCTGGAAGAGACCAGTCTAGGCTTTCATTCCGCTTCTCTGCCCACCATCCCCCAAATCCGAATCGGATCAGCAATTGAATACTATACGGAGAGCATCCTGCCGCAGTTGTCCGGCCTTGAAGCCTATACGGTTTCTTCCTTCGGTACTGCCGACCAGCTGCTTCTCCTGTTAAACGAGGATAAAGTGGACCTCATCGTAACTTCACAGAAATCCCAGACGCCCGGGATTGAATACGCGAGCCTTTGTACGGAACAGTTCTATATTGTATCCCCTTACCGTCTCGACCCTCCGCAGCAGATGAACCTTCGCTCCAAGGAACAATGGCTGCTGGCACAAAATTGGATCAGCTATGGGCTGGATCTGCCGATTATTAGAAGACTTTGGAGGGAACATTTCAAAAAGAGACCGGCCATAAAACCGGGCCATGTGATTCCAAATTTGCATCTCATTATGCGTGCGGTCGAAAATGGCTTGGGTCTCAGCCTTATTCCGGATTATATGATCCGCAATTCGATGAACAAGGATCAGGCAAAGATTGTATTGGAGGAGCTGAACGTACATAACCAGATTTTTATCGCCTATAAGTCGAAAAATAAGCATCTGCCGGCCATCCGTAATATAACGGCGAAATTGCTGGGTACAGCAGTCGATAAGATATAAATATTTTTATAATTAACTAGAAAAAACATAATTTGTTTTATAGGTTGAAGTGACCTAGAATAGCCGTGGGAATAAAATTTCAGGAGGTTGAAGAAACCATGGCGAAAAAAGTTTTGATGGTTGTAACAAACCACTCGGAGATCAATAAAGATAGACAGACCGGAATTTGGCTGTCCGAATTTGCCGAAGCCTATATCGAATTTACGAAGAAAGGCTACGAAGTTACAGTCGCAAGTCCGTTAGGAGGAAAAAGCCCCGTTGATCCGGGCAGCGTGGATGAAAATACAGCGCAGGAATTGCTCGATGCCCGGCGGTATCTGGAGCAGACGCTGAAACTGGATGAGGTCTCCTACGAGAAATTCGACGCGATCTTCCTGCCGGGCGGACATGGCACGATGTATGATCTGCCCGCCAGCGTCAAGCTGCAAGAGCTCTTGAAGGATTTCTATGAAGCAGGCAAAATTGTCGCGGCGGTATGCCATGGCCCTGCAGGCTTGGTTGGAGCTACACTGTCCAATGGACAGCCGCTCGTTGCCGGTAAACGGGTGAGTGCTTTTACTGACCGGGAAGAAGCAGAGACAGGTCTCAACTCACTGCTGCCATTCCTGCTGGAATCCAAAATCCGCGAACTGGGCGCTATTTATGTAGCTGCTCCAAATTGGTCGAGCCATTATGAGACAGACGGCAACCTGATCACCGGACAAAATCCACAGTCGACATTGGCTGTAGCCCAGGCTGTCATTGAGAAGCTGGGCTGAGCTCAGGACAACTTGAAGGAAATCATTTCGTATTAGCCGGCGGTAGTCTCAGACTTTCATCGCGGGCCAAGCGTAACATAGCAAAAAGAACGCCCCCGAGTACAGAATCATCTGCTGCCCGGGGCGTTCTTATTTTGAATGTGCGATACGGCTCTTGGCGCTTATCTTCTATAATTCCAGAAACTCCCGCAGTACGCGGTCACCCAGCCGAGGCAAATATTCATGTCCATACTCCGGATAGACCAGCAGTTCCTTCTCCGAAACGATCTTGTTGTAAACAGCAAACTGGGTCGAAGGCGGGCAGATGGTGTCTGTCAGTCCCGAGACGAAGATCACTTTGGCTTTGATCCGGTCGGCAAGATTCTGGATATCGATCAGTCCCAGACGCTCAAAGAACGCTTCCTCCCGCTGATGATTGAAATCAATGTTCCGGAAGTAATAATACAGTTCCTCATAGGCGGAGGAGGTCACATTCAGCTCGTAGGCCCGCTTGTAGTCTGCCAGAAACGGGTAGACGATAACGGCCAGAGAAATGCGCGGCTCAAGCGCTGCGCACACCGTTGCCAGCGCTCCTCCCTGTGAACATCCGTACACGCCGACACGGGTCTCGTCCACTTCCTCCATGGACATCAGAATCCGTGCAGACTGCGCCGTGTCCAGGAACATATTGCGGTAATAGAGCTTGTCCGGGTTGGGGTCATCTACACCGCGAATGATATGTCCCCGGACGGTGGTGCCCAGCACCTGCAAATTATCCTCGGACAAGCCGCCCTGCCCCCGGCAATCCAGCGCGATTACGCTGATTCCATGGGCGGCGTAGCCCACCTTGTCGCTCCAGTCCCCACTGTCGCCGGTGTAACCGTGAAACATCGCCATCCCCGGCCCTTGTCCATTCCGGTTCTTAGGTCTCACGTATTTACAGTGGATGCGAGCGCCGCCTACACCGGTAAAATACAGATGATAGCATTCTGCCAGCGGGCTCGTGAAGTCCGCTGGAATCAATTCGTAATTGAGTGAAGCCTCGTCCAGTTCCTGAAGCGCCCGCTCCCAATAGATGTCGAAGCCTTCCGGTCTCGGGCTGCTTCCTGTATATGTCTTTAGTTGCTCAAGCGGCATGTCGCTGCCCATAGCTCTATCTCCTTATTAAAGGGCGGCCCAAATATGGGCCGCCCTTGTTCTTGTGCATATGAGATTGCTTAGATACGGCCGATTGTGGCATCGTCGCCTACTTCTTCATGAGTGTCGATGATATAGTTGACGATATCCTGTACAGTTGTGTAAGCAACACCTACATAAGTATCGGCTGCACCGTAGTAAATGGCGATGCGGCCCGTTTCGGCATCATTCAGCGTCGCGCAAGGGAATACGACGTTCGAAACGAAGCCGCGCTCTTCGTACCACTCCTCCGGAGTCAGTACAAAGTTGCGGGAACGGTACTTCACCTTGGACGGCTCGTCGCGGTCCAGGATTACGCCGCCCATGCTGTATACAAGACCGTTACAAGTTCCGGTTACACCATGGTAGAACATCAGCCAGCCTTCGCTTGTTTCGATTGGAGCAGGGCCGCCGCCGATCTTGACGTTCTGCCACCAGCCTTCTCCGCCTTTGGTCATGACATGACGGTGTTTGCCCCAGTATACGAAGTCAGGGCTTTCACTCAGGAACACGTCGCCAAAAGGAGTGTGGCCGCTGTCGCTTGGACGGGACAGCATTACGAAATTGCCGTTGATCTTTTTCGGGAACAGCACGCCATTACGGTTGAACGGCAGGAACGGGTTTTCCAGAATCGTAAAGGTCTTGAAGTCCTGCGTTTTGGCTACGCCGATTGCTGCGCCGTAGAAATCGGTACACCAGATGATATAGAATGTATCTTCAACCTTGACCAGACGCGGATCATATGCATATCTCGGCTGGTAAGGCTTGCCTTCTTCGTCAATGAACACGATTGGTTCGTCGTCAATCTTCCAGTCCAGTCCGTCCTCGCTGTATCCCATACGCAGGTGCGGGCGGGTGGTGTCGGTTTCGGTGCGGAATGCGCCGATAAATTTGCCTTCATAAGCAATTACTGCGCTGTTAAAAATACGAGCTACGTCTTTGGCCGGGTTTCTCTTGATAACCGGATTGTCGCTATGACGCCAAAGCGGCTTAGTGTGCCCTTCAGGTCTTGCCTGCCAAGGCATGTTCGGGATGCTCTCGCCAATAATCTTGACTTCTCTCATTGTAAGTATTCCTCCAACCTATTCCTATTTTTATAATCTATTTTACAGAGCCTTGCGCAAAACCGTTATAAATGTACTTCTGAAGCGAAATAAAGACAACGAGTGTAGGAATGATTGCAATCATAATCCCCGCACAAATGACTTCCCACTGAGAACCGTAAGGTCCCTTGAACTTGAACAGCGCAGTTGACATAACCTGCAGGCTGCTCTTGGGCATGTACAGGAACGGAACATAGAAATCGTTGTAAATATTTACGCCCTTAACGATGACAACTGTTGCAATCGCCGGCTTCAGCAGCGGCAGAATAATCCGCCAGTAAATCGTCCAGTACGAAGCGCCGTCCAGCATGGCGGATTCGTCCAGGGATTCCGATATGGAATCAAGGAACTGCATGAAAATGTACACAGCGATAATATCTGTTCCCAAATAAAGAATAATAGGAGCCAGACGTGTATTAAACAGTCCCAGCGAGTTGATAATCTGGAACGTTGCAACCTGGGTCGTTACGCCGGGAATCAGCGTAGCAAGCAGAAACAAACCGATCAGCAGCTTGCTTCCTTTAAATTTGAAGCGGGCCAGAATGTAGGCCATCATAGAGCCGGTAAGCGTTGCGCCGGCAACGGAAATGACCACAATAATCACGGTGTTCAAGAAGCCGAGAAGCATTTTGCCGTCTACGAACGCCTTGACATAGTTGGAGAAATTCAGCCAATCGGTAGGCGGTGAAAGCGGACTTGAGGATGCATATTCCGCCCCTGTCTTCAGTGAAGCGAAGAATACGACGACAATCGGAATCAATGCTACTAATGCGCCCAGGAGCAGTGTTGCGTATTTGAACACGCTGGCGGTACGGTATCTTAATGAATGCATGCCTTAATCACCCTCCTTGACGAGTACGCGCTGCAGCAAGGTAACCAGAATAACGATCAACAGCAGGACAACAGACATCGCCGAGGCAAGTCCGACTTTGCTGTATTTAAAGGCTACGTCGACGGTCTGGATAACGAAGGTGCCGCTTCCGTTGGAACCGCCTGTCATGATATAAGGAATATCGAATACGCCGATCGCTCCGCTGACCGCAAGGATCAGGTTAAGCTGCAGGATGCGCTTGATGCTCGGCAGAATGATATGCATGAACTGATGCCAGCGGTTGGCACCATCAATATCCGCCGCTTCATAAACATCCTTTGGAATAGACGAAATGGAACCTAAGAAAATAATAAAGTTCATCCCCATATATCTCCATACGGATGCGCCAGCAAGCGATATGTTGATGATATTGGGATTCAGAAGCCATTTTTGCTGAAGGGAGCTAAGTCCCAGAAATTGAAGAAGCGTGTCCAGCGTTCCGTCCGGTTTGAAGAAGAACAGAAAGATGAACCCGATGGCTACGCCATTCAGAAGCGTCGGAAAGAACAAAATACCCTTGAAGGCATTCTTGCCGAAGACGTTGAAGCTGAGAATGGTTGAAAAGTACAGCGCAAGCGCCATTTGCACAAAGGTAGCGAAGAAATAATACAAGCTGACTTTAAATACGGAAAAATAGTCGGGATTCGTAAATATCGTCTTGTAGTTGTCGAAACCGACATATGTCATATGCTTGCTGAAACCGTCCCAGCTCGTGAAGCTATATTTAAACATGTTAATTACCGGCAAATAGGAAAAGGTCAGAAGCAGAAGTACCGGTACCAGAGAGAAGGCGAAGATAATGACGATCCGCTGTGTTCTGTAACTCAAGCTGGATAAGCCAAATCTAGTGCGCGCTTTCTGTCCCTGATTGTTGTACCCCAGTTTGGATGAACCGACCATTTTGCACCTCCTGTTTCGTGTTCCATCAAGTTTGCTTGAAGAGAATAAGCGGGGAAGCCAAGGTGCTCCCCCGCTTCTTATATTATTTGGACGAAGTTACCGTCGCACGGGCTTTAGTCCACTTGTCGTTCAGATCCTTCATAATATCGTCATAGGATTCCTTACGGTTTCCGATAGCTGCTTCGATAATCCGCTTCTTGAAGTCAGGCTGCCAGAGACCAATCTCAGCCTGCTTGTCGATGGCGTCAACCCATCCTTCTTCGCCTTCTTTGGCAGGAGTAAGGGGCTTGAATGTTACGTCAGTACCTTGGTACTGCTTCAGAATTTCCGGAAGCTCAGCGCCGATAACCGGGCTCATGCCGCCGCCTTCAGTTGTCGGATAGCCGGATTCGTTGATGAACCAGTCTACCCATGCACGGGCTGCTTCCTTGTTCTTGCTGTGAATGCTGACACCGACAAGGTAGTCATCGGACAGCGGAACGATAATCTTGGATGCGTTGGTCGGGAACGGCATAAAGCCTACATCATCAGGGTTGGAAGCCACTCCCTTGATCTGGCCGATAGCCCAGGATCCCAATGGCATTGTTGCGATCTTGCCATTTGCAAGATCTGCTTTGGAGGATTCCCAGTCGGTTGTTGTAGGGTCCTCTTCGATCAGACCGTTCTTCGCAGCGTCGTACAGAACTTTGTACAGATCGTAGTGAGGTTGATCTTTAACAAAGTTGTTGTCCGAAGCGACCTGGGTAATGTTCACATAATCAGGATCGCCGGCTACTGTAGTGAGATCGGACTCCCATTGGTTGAGCGTCCAGCCTGCGGCATAGTTCGTATAAAGAGGAATCGCTTTCGTCTTGTCCTTGATTGCTTGAAGTGCCTTCATAAATTCGTCAATGGTCTTCGGAACGGTCGTAATACCCGCATCGGCGAACACCTTCTTATTGTAAATAATACCGTTGAAGTTAACTGTAACCGGAATACCGTATGCCTTACCCTTAACTGCACGTTCTTCCAGACCGGAATACTGTTTGGACATTTCGCTCAAGTCGCCCATCGGCTCGAAGAAATCCGGAAGCTGGGCAATTGGAACGCTGGTTGGGACCAGCAGTACGTCGCCATAATCGCTCGTATTCATACGGATCTTGATTTGATCCTCGTAGTTGGCCAGCGCTTCGAAGCTGACTTTTACATTGGGATATTTTTCGTTGAATTTAGCCGCATAATCCTTGAATACGGTATCAACAATATCCGTTCTTTGCGTAATGACCGTGATGTTGCCTTTGATGTCACTCGGGCTTGTCGTCCCGGATGCGGACGCACTCGCCGCTGGTGCGCTGGATGCTTCGCTCTCCGTGTTGTTGTTGTTCGATGAGCAGCCGCTAAACAGGCCGGCCATCAGCGTCAGTCCCATGAAACCTGTGACCCACTTCTTGTTCACAATCAATGTCCCCCTCAAATCGATTTTAATCATACTAACAAAACGGATAGAATGCAATAACTTCTTCGCTAATTTTTCCATAAAAAAATGTTGAAATAGCGAAAATTATCACCTGAATCCGTTTACAGGTCTAATGTTAAAGCCTTTTCACAGCTAAAACGATGGTTTGAGTTGATTTTTCTGGTCTTGTATTTGTTATATTTGTTTTTCACTTTTTCGCGCTACAGCAATAACATAACCAATGAATGTCGAAACTATCCGATTTATTTCGGAAATGAAAACTTTGTTTTACTTGGAGGTTTTCCCCTCTGTGCCTCCGGTCGCGCGAAGCCCCGATTTATAATCCTTGGGGGTGACGCCGCACATTTTTTTGAACAACTTGTTAAAGTACACAGGGTCGTTGTAGCCGACTTTCTCGGCAATCTCGTAGTTCTTCAGGTCCGGATGCTCTCTTAGCAAGAGCTTGGCTCTGCCGATCCGGATACTGATTAAATAATCGGTGATCGTCTGTCCTGTCTTATATTTGAAGAGCCTGCTGAGATAGCTTGCGTTCATCCCGACCGTCTCGGCCAGGCGTTCCAATTCGAAGTTATGCATGTACTCTCGTTCCAGGAAGCTCTTGGCCTGTTCAATCACATAGTGCTCCCCGCCCTCGCTCTGGGGCTGTTGATCGGACGCCTCTTCGTCTTCACGGGCCTCTCTCTTCCGTTTGTCTGCTTCAACCCTCTTCAACAGCTCAAAGAGCTGGGCCTTGTCGATCGGCTTGAGCAAATAATCGAGCACACCGTGCTTGATCGCCCGACGGGCGTATTCGAACTCACTGAAGCCGCTCAGAACCGCGATATTAATGTTTCTATTATGCTCCCGTACCTTTTCAATTAATCTCAGCCCGTCCATCATTGGCATTTTGATATCCGTAATAAGCAGATCGACGTCCTTGGACGCCATTCCGACAAGATGTTCCCAGGCTTCCTCTCCGTTCCCGTATGAACCGATTACTTTAACTTCCATATCCATTCTTGAGGTGATCTTCTCGAGTCCTCTGCGGATAACCTCTTCGTCGTCAGCTATCATAATATTGATCACAGGTAATCCCTCCGTTCTCTCGCATCTCCGAAAAATGATTGCGCTATCAATAATTATATCTGGATTCGATATCTCAAAAACAGGCTGTCGTTGTATTTTATAGTCTTCCCTTTACCCACTAATGTATTTGCGTATAAAAATATCCCGTAATTCACAAATTGGTTCTTGTAATATGAACGGAAAAAGTTATAATCAAGGTGTATTGTTATCATATACTAACATAATAATAATAACAATATAACAAAAACCTATCGTAATTCACGAACTGCATTTTCTACAACCACGAGAAAAGCGAGGTTTTGTGATGAGAATCAACCAAGAGTATTTTGCCGGAGTCACCTGGGGCGCCATGGGCAGGCGTGGAACCTGGGCGACTTCTCGTGCGGAAAGGTCGATGGAGCTGATGGCGGCCCTAACCGGCGCCAACTGGACGGCAATCGCTTTCGCGGCGCTTCAGGCCAAGCCCCAATCTACAGTCATTCCCTTTCGCGACGAACCGACGATTACGGACGATGAACTGAGATGGGCAATTGCCAAAGCCCGTTCGCTGAACCTGAAGGTGTGCCTGAAGCCGATCGTCAACTGCGCTGATGGCACCTGGCGAGCCCACATCAACTTTTTCGACAAAGACGTGCCCTGCGAGCCGAAGTGGAGTGAATGGTTCTCCTCCTACACGGCCTATATCCTTCATTATGCCGCCATTGCCGAGGAGACCGGCTGCGATTTGCTGTGTATCGGCTGTGAGACGGTTCAGGCTGACCGGCGTGAGAGTGAATGGCGATCCCTGATCGCCGAAGTCCGCAAGGTATACTCCGGGCCGATCACCTACAACTGCGACAAATATCAGGAGGATAATGTCACCTGGTGGGATGCCGTTGATCTGATCTCTTCCAGCGGGTATTACCCGGAGCATGACTGGGCGAAGCAGCTGGACCGGATTGAAAGAGTTGCCAAGTCGTTCGGCAAACCGTTCTTCTTCATGGAAGCCGGCTGTCCAAGCCGAAAAGGCAGCGCTGCCATTCCCAATGACTGGAACTTGCAGGGTGAACCGGACGAGCTGGAGCAGGCCCGATATTACCGGGCTATGTTCGCTGCATGCGAGGAGCGGCCTTGGGTTCAGGGCTTTATGCTCTGGGATTGGCCGGCCCGCCTGTATGAACAGGAAGAGGCTGGCAGCAATGACGACTACTGCATGTATGGCAAGACATCCGAGAGCATCGTCCGAGATTACTACACCTCCAAAGTAGTTAAATCTTCAATTTGAAAGGAAGCGAAGAATTACCATGAGCCTGTCTCCTGATGTATGGCTGTCCGAGCTCGAATCCGAGTTGAAGAACAATATTCTCGGATTCTGGATGAAGCACACACTTGATGAGGAATACGGCGGCTTCGTCGGTGAAATCGACAGCAGCATGAAGGTCACACCTTCCGCCGCGAAGAGCCTGGTTCTGAATGCCCGCATTCTGTGGACTTTCGCCAGCGCTTACCGCATGTACGGCGAACCGCAGTATTTGAGCACCGCCGAGCGGGCTTACCATTACCTGCGCGATCATTTTGCCGACCGGGAATTCGGAGGCATGTACTGGATGGTGGACGCCCAAGGGCAGCCATCCGAGACCAAGAAGCAAATTTACGGTATCGCTTTCGTCATCTATGCCTTATCCGAATATCACCGGGCTGCGAACGTCCCCGAAGCTCTGGACTATGCAATCGAGCTGTTCCGGGTTATCGAGAAATACGGATACGATCCCGTGAACAAGGGTTATATTGAAGCGCTGTCCCGCGAGTGGGAAATGACGGATAACCTGACCCTCAGCGCCAAGGATATGAACGAGAAGAAATCGATGAATACGCATCTTCATATTCTGGAAGCCTATACCGGTCTGTACCGTGTATGGAAATCCGAAGAGCTGCGAGTCAAGCTGTCCGAGCTGATTGTCACCATGCTCGACCATATTATCGACAGCAAAGACGAACATTTCCTGCTCTTCCTCGATGATGAGTGGAACGTGAAATCCGATCATATCTCCTATGGCCACGATATAGAAGGAAGCTGGCTGCTATTTGAAGCCGCCGAGGTACTCGGCGACGAAGGCCTGCTGCCTCGTGTCAAATCCGTGGCGCTGTCCATGGCGCAAGCCGTGCTGGCAGAAGGCATCGACACCGATGGAGGCATCTTCAATGAAGCAGGCCCGCACGGGCTTCTTGACCGCAACAAAGACTGGTGGCCGCAGGCAGAAGCTGTAGTCGGTTTCTATAACGCCTATCAATTAAATGGAGACAAGAGCTTCCTCGAAGCCGCCGAGAATTCATGGTCATTCATCCGCCAATACATTGTCGATCCTGAGTTCGGCGAGTGGTTCTGGGGCGTTGACGGAGAACTCCAGCCGCTGCGCCAGGAGCCTAAGGTAGGCGCATGGAAATGCCCTTACCACAACAGCAGAGCCTGCTTCGAGATGATTGAGCGGCTGAAGCATGATCAAGCGTAGTTCCGCTAAAGCAATCCATATTTCACTAAATAAAAGGAGAGATATTGAATGAGTGTTTTTGAACAACGCAAGCAACAGCTTACCGAGCATTATGAGTCCCTGATCTCCCGCAAGAATGAAAAGCTGCCGATCAGCAACGGAGTCTACAACCGCTACCGTTATCCTCTGCTTACTGCCGAGCACGCGCCGCTGGTTTGGCGTTATGACTTCAACCCGGCGACCAACCCCTTTTTCGAAGAGCGGCTTGGCGTGAACGGCGTGTTCAATCCGGGCGCTATCGAGTTGAACGGCAAGTTCTACCTCGTTGCACGCGTTGAAGGCGTTGACCGCAAATCGTTCTTCGCTGTCGCCGAGAGCGATAACGGTGTTGACGGCTTCCGCTTCTGGGATAAGCCGGTTGTGCTGCCGGAGACGGAAGAGCCTGACACCAACGTCTACGATATGCGTGTTGTAAGCCATGAAGACGGATGGATTTACGGTCTGTTCTGCACCGAGCGCAAAGATCCGGACGCTGCACCGGGAGACCTCTCCAGCGCAGTTGCCCAATGCGGAATTGCCCGTACCAAGGACCTGGTGACATGGGAACGCCTCGCCGATCTGAAGACAGCCTCTGCCCAGCAGCGCAACGTGGTGCTTCATCCCGAATTCGTAGACGGCAAATATGCATTCTATACCCGTCCGCAGGACGGATTCATCGATACCGGTTCCGGCGGCGGCATCGGCTGGGGATTGTCCGATACGATCGAGAACGCGGTAATCACGAAGGAAATCATCATTGACGAGCGTCATTACCATACAATCAAAGAAGTGAAGAATGGTCAGGGTCCCGCTCCAATCAAGACTTCCAAGGGCTGGCTGCATATCGCGCACGGCGTGCGCAATACAGCTGCAGGACTTCGTTACGTTCTGTACTCCTTCCTGTCCGATCTCGAAGAGCCATGGAAAGTAACCCACAGACCGGGTGGACATTTCATTGCTCCGGAAGGCGAAGAACGTGTCGGCGACGTCTCCAACGTTGTCTTCAGCAACGGCATTATCGCTCGTGATAATGGAGAAATTTATATCTATTACGCTTCCTCCGATACACGCGTGCATGTGGCTACAACGACTGTCGAGCAGATGCTGGACTATGTGATCAACACACCGGAAGATGCTTTCCGCTCTTATGCGAGCGTTCAGCAGCGTCTGGAACTGATCGAGCGCAATTTGAGTCTGTAAGCCCCGCTATTTTTTCAAAGCCAGACTATGCAGGGATGAAAATGCCCTATGCAATTCTCATTTTTCTGTTCAATCTGGATTCCGGTTCGCCGGAGTCCAGATTTTTTTATACACAAAAACCCCCAGTCAGTCTGAGGGTCCAGGACAGCCTTTATGTGAATCCAGATAACAAAGACAGGTGATATACGAAATTTTACACAAGAAATATCGGGTGACTCATCAAATCCGAAGCCTTCCGGGCCGCATCCATCTGCTCAAAGGCTGATGAACTTAAGGAGAGACGGGAGCAGCCGGAAAAGCCTCCCCTGTCGATTCCCGGTGGACAATGTCCGCAGTGATCAAAATTTTCTCCAGCGGAGCCACCGGCACCTTCGCCCGGGTCAGCAGCCTTGCTACCGCCGTTCGGCCCATCGCCTCCTTGGGCACATTGACTGTTGTAAGCGGCGTTGCGGCCCGGATTGCATCTTCGATATTGTCGAACCC
Source organism: Paenibacillus sinensis (assembly GCF_019904155.1). Lineage (GTDB taxonomy): Bacteria > Bacillota > Bacilli > Paenibacillales > Paenibacillaceae > Paenibacillus_AQ > Paenibacillus_AQ sinensis. The sequence goes on along the minus strand of NZ_JAHCMB010000128.1, from coordinate 196,427 downwards.
CGTTATCGTAATATCCTTCGGGATGCTCAACCCCTCTTCACGCAAAATGTCGCCTGTCTCCAATGCAATGTGATCATTGGCACACATGATGGCAGTGGGAAGAGTCCCTTCTTTGGATAGTCTCGCGACCCAGCTCTTAACCGTATCCCGAAATACAGTATCCGTATGAAAATCCACATACAGCAGCGGGTCCTGCTCATTCTGCGGAGTGATGTTGTTCTCCTCAAGTGCGCTCCGGAAGCCGATCCATCGGTCCCTGAAGCTGCGGGAGTATTTAATATTGCCCAGGAAATGCAGCGATCTGTGCCCGCTTCCGATCACATGATTCGTTAGCCGGCTCATCGAGTCTACATTATTGGCGAAGACGGTATCCGTCGGAATCAACGGGTCTTCATGGTCGATCAGCACCATCGGCAGGCCCAGGCGGTGGATGGCCAGCAGCTGGGAGGTTGAAATTTGACCGACGCCGATCAAGCCGAGAATCCCCCCCGGATTCAGGATATTGACGACATTGTCCTCCCGGTGTTCGGAGATGATCACCATCCCCAGACCTTCCGCATCCAATGCCACCGCGATCCCATCCACAATTTTCCCCCAATACAGAGAGTCCTGGGTTTGCGACCGTATATTGGGCATCAGCACCAGCACGGCCTGCTTGTCCCGAATAGCCGAGCCGGCGGAGGCTGCCGATTTATTCGGCTGGATATGCCCGTTCTTTTGCGTATAATACCCTAATTGGGAAGCCGCCTGAATAACCCGTTCCCTGGTCTGTTCATTAACTCCATCCTTGCCGGACAGAGCTTTGGATACGACAAACTTGGACACCCCCAAGTAGTCGGCTATTTTCTGCATCGTAACTTTTTTGGCCATTGCTGTTATTCCTCCGATAACATGTTATTTCCACTGCGGCTAGTCCTCAGGGCGTGGCAGAAGCGGTATCTCCGGCTCTTGCTTCCGACCATTTGGCGTTCAGTTCATCAAAAGCCTTCTGTAAATCCGGTGCCGCAATCAATTCCTGAAGATATTCACCTGACCAAAAGGACAGCTTCGCCCGGTTCGCAAGCTCGATAAACCGGTCGTTCTGTACGGTTGCCTCCAGCATTTTCGGCTTATAGGAGAAGAATTCGGCGTACTGCGGCATCCCGGGCTCATCCGGGTTATTCTCGTCATAGAACCCCCACTCTTTCTTATAGGAGGTCTTGTTCACGAAGAAGTCGATCCATGCCATCGCCAATTCCTTATTCTTGCTGTATTTGCTGACCCCGACGAACCAGTCCGGATTAAGCGGGGCGTAGTGTGTCGTTTCGTTATCATAGGGAAACGGGAAGAATCCGATATCCTCGGAACTGGCTCCTGCGTCGATAATTTGCCGGATCGCCCAGTTGCCCAGAAGCGCCATCGCCGCTTCTCCCTTCGCCAGCATCGCTTTTGATATTTCCCAATTGTTGGAGAACAGCTTTTGCTCAACATATCCTTTGGATACTAGCGTACGAGGTATGGAAACCGCCTTCCCCCACGCGTTATTCATTTGCCAGGGTTCGTCCTGGTTCACCATGTTATTAAGGTAATCCGGATCTCCGGTCATGTAATTGATAAGGTTGTTTCCCCACTCCCGCAATGGCCACACAGCTCCATAATTCATATACAGCGGAATGATGCCTGCATTCTTAAGCTTGGCGCAAGCCTCGTAGAACTCGTCCAGCGTCTGCGGCACTTTGTCAACGCCTGCTTCTTTGAATGCCTTCTTGTTGTAGATGATACCCTCCGTGATATTGCCGGTTACCATTCCGTACTTATGTCCGCCATAGGATACAAAGCTCTGGAAGCTCTCTCCGGCGGTCAACGAGGAAGGGAGCGGCTCGAAGAAATCCTCCAATTCATAATAGGGAAGGTTAACCGGCAGAAGCAGCACATCTCCCGCATCCCGGGTGGACAGACGCACCAGAATATCTGTGGCATAATCCGACAGTCCTTCAATTTGAACATCGGCTTCAGGATACAACTGCTTGAATTGTTTCACATAGCCGTCCATCGTTCCGTTCTCGATAAGATCGACCCGGTTGGTCAACATAACGATGGTTCCGCTGAGCTCCGGCTGGACCTTTCCTTCTCCGGCCGCCGAGGGTACAGGCTCGTTCACCTGCCCCCTGCAGCCGCTCAGCGCCAGCACCAGGAGGAGTGGAATGATCAAGGTTCGTCTTTTGAAATGCATTCGTTTCAACTAACTGCCTCCCTTTTTAGCTTGGCCTCGGCGCTCTCATTATCTGCGGGCAGAGGCAGGGTAAGCCGGACCTCAGTCCCTTCACCCGGTATACTGTAGACCTCCAGCCCGGAGCCTGCCCCGTAATGCATCCGGATTCGCTGATTCACATTCTTGAGCCCGATTCCACCTTCAATTCCTTTATCTGGCGGCTCTTCATTCCGCAATCCCTCATTCAGCTTGTTCAGCGTCTCCTGGTTCATGCCGCAGCCGTCATCCGTAATATGGAATACAAGATGCTCGTCCGTGGCTTCGCAGACAATCCCCAGATTCATGAAGGGTTTGCTGTCATCAAAGCCATGATAGGCAGCGTTCTCGATAATCGGCTGGAAGACAAGCCGGATAATCTCGTAATGATCATACTTGTGAGGAAGATCGATATGAAGACGGAACCGGCCGGAATAGCGGCAATTCAGCAGCTCCATATAATTGACGACATAAGCAATTTCCTGCTTAAGCGTGCTCTGTCCGTTCATATCGCTCGTACTGTACCGTAATAGCTTGCCAAGAATGGAAATCATATCGGCCGCTTCAATATCATCATTCAATTCCGCCGTCATGCGGATCGTCTCCAGCGTATTGTAGATAAAATGCGGATTGATCTGGCTCTGAAGCGCCTGCAGCTCGGCTTCTTTCTTCTGCTGCTCTATCCGGTAAATATCCCGAATCAGCTGGCCGATCCGCTCCAGCATTCGATTAAATTGGTGTCCAAGCAGACCGATCTCGTCCCGACGCTTAACCTGGAACCGGACCTCCAAATCCCCTCCCTGAACCTTCTTCATCAGCTGGATCATTTGAGTCAACGGTTTGGTCAGTGCGAAGGACAGGAAAATGGAAACCAGGAGCGCCACAACGATGATGGCGAAGGTAGCCGCGAGCGTTGTGTTGCGGGTGACGATGGCTTCACGGGTCAGCTCATGAACCGGTATGGAAATAATCACCTTCCAGTTCGTCTTGGGCGAAGTGGAGTAAATATTCAGCCTGCTCTTGCCCTCTGACTCGTCGTAGAAGCTGCCGCCGCTTCCCTGAGCCTTCCGGAACAACTCGGAGCCGGACACATCCTTGGCGAGAAGCTTCTGCTTGCTGTCATAAATGACATGGCCGCGTTCGTCCACAATCATCGACTGGCCATGAGTTACCTTATCGAGCTCCGTTACCTGATTCTGCAGCATGCTGACGTTGGCCTCAACGGCAATCAGACCGATCGGGTTCCATAGACCATCCACGATTTTGCGGACAACGGTGAATGCGTACCGTGTGCTCTGCAAATTGCTGGTATAAGCCTGGGTGCCGAACAGCAGCGCTTCCCCGTTCGAGTCTTTGACCTGCTTACTCCAGAAGTCATAGCTCTGCTTGAGATCGAGTCTAACGCCGCCATCCTTGGCGGAGTAATAACCATTGCCATAGTTGTCAAAGATATAGACGGAGTTGGCGCCCCGTTTAATATTGTTGATGAACGAGACATTGCCTTCGATCCCGCGCTGGATGGACAGCATTGTATCGAAATCGGAAGGATCGAACGTCATGTTCCCATCCTGCTCTTTCTCTTTCTTCTGCTCATAGAACTGGTTGGACCGAACCAGATTCTGCTTGATTTCATTGACATAGGCAGGCATGGACGAAATCCGCATCATATCGTCAATGTAATCGTCAATCCCATCGATCATCTGATCGGTGAGCTTCTCGGAATAGGTGATCGTATTGTCCTGTATGGAGCCAGAATAGCTCTTGAAGTTGTAGATGCTGATTATGGACAAAGGCAGGGTAATGATGACCAGAAATACGAGCAGCAGCTTGCGCTCCATACTCATATCGGTAAACAGGGCCACCCGGCTTCCGTTGCGTTTCTTCTTCATTGATCCGGCTCCCCCGATGCTTTCCGCGAAAAGTTGCATTTGTTATTAATTTTGCCTAACAAAATTATTATATGATGTTATCGACCATTACACAATGAGAAGAAACAACCCGGCTGTAAATAAAAAGGCCCGCGGAAGGTTACTTTGTACAAAGCAGCCTTCCTGCGGGCCAAAATATGGTTGGACATGTCTTTCTTAAGCTTATACCTTAATCTTATACCTTGAATAGAGACAGCTTCTCTTTCAGCTGCTCGGACACATTCTCCAGCTTCCCGGACAGAGACACCAGCTGATCGCTGACGTTCTGCTGCTCGCTGCTCAGTGAGGCTACCTCTTCCGAAGTAGCGGAGGATTCCTCGGCGACCGCGCTCACATTGCCCATAGCTTCCGACAATACAGTCTGGGAGACCTTAAGACGGTCGATCGACTCGGTTACCGACTGCAGCGTGCTTGTGAAGCTGTCCATCTGCTCGCGTACGGACAGGAAAATCTCCCCTGTGCTCTTAACGGAAGTCACCTGTTCCTCGAACAGCGGTGTAACCTCTGACAGCACGCTTACCGTCTCATTCATCTCGGTCATAATGTTATCTGTGATGCCGGCTACAAGTGCGATGGACTCCCGCGTCTGATCGGCCAGACCGCGGATCTCTCCGGCCACGACCATGAAGCCACGACCCGCTTCTCCAGCCCGCGCAGCCTCAATTGTCGCGTTCAGCGACAGAATATTGGTCTGCTGGGTAATCTTCTTCATAACATCCAGAACCTTCAGGACGGACAATGCCGTCTCCTTCAGATTGTCGACCTTGTTCACAAGCGCCTTGGTCATTTCGCCTGTGCGGCCAGTCTGGTTCATAAGGATGGTAAGCTGGTCCGCACCCTTTGCGCTTGAATCGCTGACGATCTGCGCCGCTGCGTCCATTTCGCGGTTGGCTGCAATAACCGATTCCATCTGCAGCGTAAGCTCTGCGGTCAGATCATTGCCTTTCTCGGCCTCCGTCGCCAGACTTCCGGCGCCTTTCGCAATCTCCTCGGTGGCTGCGGCGATCTCCCTTGCGGCATCCGCCGTTTTACGGGACGCTCCGCCCAGATCACCCGCTGTTGCAAGCACCTCCTGAGCCGATTGGTTCGTCTGCGACACTAGCTCCGTGATCCGCTCCATCATCGTATTGAAGGAGGACGAGAGCTGGCCGATTTCATCCTTGGACACGAATTCCGTGCGTACGGTCAAGTCGCCTTTCGCTCCCTGTCCCATCAGATCCTTCAGGCGGCCGAGCGGCTGAGCGATCATACGCACCATCCATATGCCGAGGATCAAGGCAAGCAGCGCGGCGGCGGCGGCGGCAATATAGGTCGTCGTCAGAATCGGCTTGGCATCCTTGACCAGAGTTCCAGTCGGAATGATGCCGGCCAGCTTCCAGTCAGCCTTGGTCATCGGGGTGAACACGGCCAGAATGTCTTTGCCGTCCGCATCCTTCGTATCCAGACTGTTGTTGTCCGTCTTGGAATTCTTGATAAATTCGAATTTGGACGGCAGACCGTCTTCTTCCGTATTGGAGGATACGACAACCGTACCTTGAGGAGATACAAGCTGAATATGGGAGTTCTCCCCGAGATTGACGCTCTTCAAGGAATCTTCAAGGAAGTCCTTCTTCAGTTCGATCAGGACGAGATATCCGGTCTTGTCGCCCATCATCTTCAGCTTCCGGGCCACAACGATATTGGTGTTCTTCTCGACAGCAACGCTTCCCGGGAACCAGTAGAACTGGGAAGAAGTCTCATCTTTCGAATACCAAGGCTGATAATTCTCAGCGTTGGTCGATATCTGCTTGTACCATTCCTGATCGCGGACGTCCTGGGTGACAATCTTGGAATTGCCCGTTGTAATAAGCGGCAGCTTCGCATTCTCAGGGATAAGCGAGAAGCTGACGATATTGTTGTCCGAAGTGGTCTGGCTGGCAAGCTTCGTATTTATGGCGTTGATCGCTACGAATTGTTCGTAGTATCCGTCCGCTCTTCCGAGCGATGACAACTGGCCCTGCACATCCGGATCAAAATAAAACTGCAGCGCCATTTTCTCATACTGATCCAGTGTAATATCCAGCTTCTCCGCGTTCTGGATAATGGTCTGCTGGTTCGCTTCAGCCACGTTATGCTTGATCGTGCTCTTGGCCTTGGAGTAGGAGAGCAGCCCCAAGAGTAGAACGACGACAACTATGGATGATAGGAAGATCAAGAATAGCTTAACCCCAACCGATTTCACCGGATTAACCCGTTTGATATGCTTAGAGGATTGATTCAGCAAGCGTTTAACCCCGCGAACCGACGTTGCCGGCGAGGCGGTCTGATCACCTGTCGACGCTTCCAAAGCGCCATCCGGAATACTGACTTTCTCTTTCTCCGGATGTTCCTTTCGCTGAAATCTCTTTCTCTCCCGTTTAGGAGCCCCCATTTGAGATCACCTGCCTGATGGATTTGAGTACCTTATGTAAGCGATATCTATTATATCGGCAAAGTGCATGTTTTTTCTTATACTAATTAGAAAATAAATATGTCTTATTACCTAATTTTCCATAAAAAAAGGAGAGCCCCTGTTACCAAGGCACTCCCCTTTTAGGAAAACCGGTTTCGCAGACTGGTTACTTTTTTTTGCGCATCATATCGAAATAGGCAACTGGATGATCCACCTTCATGCGCACCCGCTGAAGCGGGTGTCTGGCAGCATCCAGCGCATTTCCTTCTTCGTCAAACAGGTCGCCGACGATCTGCTTGAAAGGTGTGATGTCAGGGCCGAAGAATTCGACTTCCTGTCCGGGCTTGAAGTGATTGCGCTGCTGAATCAGCACCGTTCCCGTCTCCGCATCATAATCCAGCACAAGTCCGGCGAAGTCGTAGGGCGCCGCTTTTTCCTCCGGTTCGTAAATATGGTCCTCATGATCCGGTGTATCATAGAAAAAGCCTGTATTGAGCGGCCGGTTGGCGGCCTTGTTCAGCTCGTCCAGCCATTCCCGCTTCATTTCATAATGCTCGGGATCAGCCATGTAGGCGTCAATCGCCTTGCGGTAGGCATTAACGACCGTCGCCACATAATGGATGGATTTCATGCGCCCTTCGATCTTGAAGCTGTCGATTCCCGCTTCGATCAGATCCGGGATGTTCTCCAGCATGCACAGATCCTTGGCTCCCATGGTAAAAGGGTTGTCCTCCGGTGTATGCAGCGGCAGCTGGCTGACGCCGGGAACAAGCGGTGAAGCCGAACGGAGGGCATGTTCCTCTTCAGAGATCCAATTCTCCTGCCCCCGGGCATCCTCGAACAAATCGTATTTCCAGCGGCAGGACTGGCAGCAGCCCCCGCGATTGGAATCACGGTCCGTAAAGTGATTGGATAGCACGCACCGTCCTGAATAAGAAGAACACATCGCTCCATGAATGAACGCTTCAATTTCGATATCGACATGCTCCTTGATTTCCGCGATTTCCTTCAGGCTCGTCTCCCGGCCCAGCACGACCCGCGGCAGCCCTTCCTCTTTCCAGAAAGAGACCGCCTGCCAGTTGAGCGTGGACTGCTGGGTGCTCAAATGCACCTCAAGCCCAGGCGCCGAACGCAGCGCGATATCCACAATCGCAGGATCTGCGACGATGATGGCCGAAATGCCAGCCTCATGCAGGTTGCGCAAATATTCCTCAATGCCCTCGATATCCTCGTTATGTGCATAAATATTCGTGGCGACAAATACTTTGGCGCCATATTTCTTGGCGAATTCCACGCCTTCACGCATTTCCTCGAAGCTGAAATTGTCCGCGTTCGAACGCAGGCCGTACTTCTGCCCGCCGATATATACTGCATCCGCGCCATAATGCACGGCGAATTTCAATTTTTCCAGATTGCCCGCCGGAGCCAGGAGCTCCGGTTTGTCCAGGCGGTATCGTTTGCCTTTGTATTGCGGCTTGGCCACAGTGCTCATACCTTGTCTCCCCTCCTGTATTTCACGAAGCGTCGCCGCTTCTCTTGGGTAAATTAATAGACCTGTTCTTTGTAAAAGAACCCGAACGACAGCTCGCGCTCCGGGTCCTGCAGGCGGCGGATGTCATCCAGCCATTCTTCACGGAACGCATAAGAATCCGGGTCGGCCGCGTAAGCGTCAATCGCGGCGCGGTAAGCCTTAACCACTGAGGCGTTATAGGCAGGCGCCTTCAGCAGTCCTTCCACCTTGAAGCTGTGCACGCCCGCTCCCATCAGAATATGCAGATCCTCCAGGATACAGATATCGTCGGAGCTCATAATATGCGTGCCGCTCTCGTCTTCATAAATCGGGAACTTCTCGCCCGGGCGCTCCGCCTCAACGAGGAACAAGCCGCGCTCCCGGCCCAGATTGCCGTCCCCCACCGGCCGGTCCTGATGCTTCATATAGCTCTCCACAAGATTACGCTTGGAATGATAAATATTGGTCATGCCGTGAACCTGGACCTGGGCTTCCACATCCAGCTTCGGAATCATATCCGTAATTTCATCCATATTGAGTTCGCGCGCCAGACAGACGCGCGAGGCGCCTTTGCGGCCCCAATAGTTGGCCGTGGCGAAGTTGGTGGACGTCATTTCGGCGTTCCAGTGAAGCTTCAGTCCCGGCGCTTCTCTGCGGGCGACGGTCAGAACCGAAGGATCGCCGAATTCCGCGCCGTCTACTCCCAGCTCCGCAAGGGCCTTCACATAGCCCGGCAGTTCATCCAGCAGCTCGTTCGGCATCAGGCCGGCGAGGCTTGTATAGATTTGGCGGCCGCGGGCGTGAGCCAGCTCCACAGCCTTCGCTGTATCTTCCAGGCTGAAATGGCCGGCAAGCCGCATGCCGAACCGGTCATCGCCGATCAGCAGCGCGTCGGCTCCGGCATCCAGCAGCAAGGCCGCTTCCTCAAGGGAAGCGGCCGTCGCCAGCAGCTCCGGTTTGCTTGTCATGGTGAATCCTCCTGTCAGGCCGCAGGCCGCATCAGGGCGGCCTGCGGTGTTGTTATGCATGGGCGCGGATCATTGTTTTGCTTCCGCTTCGCTCTTTTTGATATTGGCCAAATGCTCTTTATAGGTCTTGGCGAACAGGTGTGTCTTGCTGCCGTCTTTCTTGGTGACATAGAAATAATAATCCGACGCCTCCGGCTCAAGAGCCGCCTTAATGGAAGGCAGTCCCGGGCTGCAGATCGGGCCGGGCGGAAGCCCGGCGTTCCGGTACGTATTATAGGGGCTGTCCACCTCAAGATCCTTGTACAGAAGACGCTCCTTCGGCTTATCCAGCAAATACTGGACAGTCGCGTCGATCTCAAGCTTCTGCTCCTTCTTCAGCCGGTTATAAATAACTCCTGCCACAAGCGGCCGCTCGTTGTCCACTACCACCTCACGCTCCACCAATGAAGCGACAGTGAGCAGCTGATGAAGAGTCAGTCCCCGCTCCTTCAGCTTGTTCTTCCAATCCGGGATGCTGTCCAGCTTCTTCTGCGTCTCCTCCAGCATCTTCTCGATGACCTGCTCCGGCGTGCTATCCTTGACCAGCTCATACGTGCTGGGGAACAGATAACCTTCCAGACGATGCCTGAGATCATTCTCCTGCGGGATGCCGAGCAGCTGCGTCTCCTGCAAGTCCTGGCCGGAATCCATCAATGCCAGAAAAGCCGACGAATCCTTGCCCCAGCTCTGCGCGAGCCTGTCCGCAATCTGCTCGGCCGTATAGCCTTCAGGAATGGTAAAGGCGACCGTCTCCTTCTTCACCACATCTCCGGCGTTCAGCCTTTCGATCAGGGTGTCATAGGTTGCCCCGGGCGCGGCACTGTAAGTACCAGCCATGAACTTCGAGCCTTCGCTCGTCCACTTCAGATATCCCTTAAAAAGGGTGGCATTCTTGATGAGGCCATTCTTCTCCAGAAGATCGGCAATCTCCGAGCTGCCCATCCCTTTTTCAACCGTGAAGGTGACCGCGGGACCCGTAGCGGCCGGCTTCATGCCGTTCCATATATACCAGATTGCTCCTCCGGCTGCGACGATCAGCAGCAGAAGAATAATCAAAGAATTGCGGATGACGGATTTCAATCCACTTCCTCGCTTTCCGACTATAAATATAAAATTCTATCCACTTAAATTCAATAGATATTTTTGCATATTGTTCATTTACGCGCAAAAAGAGCGCGGAATACTCCGCCCCCCCCTGCATGCGCCCCGCCCCGGTATGCGAAACAGCCTCCGGGGCGAGGCTTATATGCTTATACTTCGTCGTCCGGGAAAGTCAGCTCATCGTACAGTTCCGAGATGTCTTCCCATTCGTCGTCGTCGTCAATGCTCTCCAGCTCCGGCAATCCTTCACCAGGTACGATGACCCGCAAAAACTCCGGTTCTCCGTCCCCTTCAGGATTCCGCAGTACCGCGTATCCTTGACCCTGCACTTCGAATTCGGCGATAATCTCGAATACGGAAGCTTTGCCGTTCTCGTCTTCCAGTTCCACGGCGCTGCCGTAGGCCTCTTTCAGCCTGGAGCTCCATATGACCTGGCCGGCGGAATACTCAGTCATTCCCGCTTCCCCCGTCAAGCTCTTCGACCAGCGTGTTGAAAGTCTCTTCAACAATCGCCCACTCCTCGTCATCCTCAATCATGAACAACTGGAGATCGTCGCCGTCTTCTTCATAACGGAATGCGTATACTTCGTCGGCTTCCTCATCTTCGGAATCAAGCGGAACCACCATCATGTATTTGGAATCGGAGCCGTCAACCTCAAATTTCATGATAACCTCGAATTCCTCTTCGTTCCCCTCTTCATCGGGAATATAAATAATTTCCGGTTCCTCTTCCATGCCGATCTGTTCGTTTGCCATGTGTGCGCACCCCTCACCTTTTACTGTTAGGTATCCCGCTGTAACCATACTCGCCAAATTGCCGGCACAAACGCGCAGTCGCTGATATTGTGCCATCTTATGCGAGAACTAATTCCCTCGGGAAGCCTTAGCATCCAAAAAATTTTGCAGAATCAGAACCGCGGCCATTTTGTCCACAATTCCTTTGCGTTTCTTGCGGCTGACATCGCCCTCGATCAACACCCGCTCTGCGGATACTGTCGTCAGGCGCTCATCCCAAAGGTGTACGGGCATCTTAAGCGTCTCCCTCAGCTGGTTGGCGAATTCGATGCATATCTCGCCCCGCTGTCCCACCGTTCCGTTCATGTTCTTCGGCAGACCGACCACGATCTCGGACACTTCGTTCTCTTCGATAAGTCGGCGAATTTCCTCGATCTCACCGCCATCACGCCGGCGTTCAATGGTCTTCAGTCCCTGGGCTGTCCAGCCGAAGGCATCGCTTACGGCAGCCCCGATCCGCCGGTCGCCGTAGTCCAGTCCCAGCTTCCTCATTTGATCCTTTCCGCCGGCTGATTGGCAAGATAGAACCGGACCAGTTCTTCAATCAGCTCGTCACGTTCTTTCCTCCGGACCAAACTTCTCGCATTGTTGTGGCGAGGAATGTAAGCCGGGTCACCGGAAAGAAGATAGCCTACAATCTGGTTGATCGGATTATACTCCTTCTCCACCAGGGCATCGTACACGGTAAGCAGGATCTCGCGGGGAGAGGCCTCCTTCTCGTCGCCCTTCACATTGAATTTGACCGTTTTGTCCATGGAGTCCATCTGTGACACCTTCCTTCTGCAAAATCCCCCCAGCAGACAGCCCTGCCATCAGCTGCTGCTGTAGCCAGCTTGCTGCTCCCATCATAACATATTCAGGCCCCGCCTAGGAAATTTTGCCGATGTAATAACGCTTTTTTTGGCATTTCGTCTACAAAAATATAGATTTTTTTGGTAGTTACGCTATTGCAAACGTTTAACAGGCGTGAATTGTAAACGGCCAAGCCCAGCTTAACGGAATGCAGGACCGCTACCCGCTGCTACTTCGAATTAAACTGCTTCTTCGGGTCAAGATACCACTGCCGGTTCAATCGATCCCCGCAAGTGGCCCGGCGAGAGACAGTTGTAGATTTGCCTGACAACCGTTTAGACTTAGAATGTCAGAAACGGCGAGGTAAATCTATGAATAAAGGAGTTGGGCAACACACATGGAAACCGAGCAGGAACTCAGCATCAGTCAAGTCGCGGAGCGCACCGGCATAAGCGCACATTCCCTGCGCTTTTACGAGCGGGAAGGCTTAATGCTATCCCCCCGCATATCGCGGGACGGCGGCGGACGGCGACGGTACAAGCAGGCCGATGTCGAATGGCTCGGCCTCTGCATCAAATTCCGCGCATCCGGAATGCCCATCGCCCAGATCAGGCGGTATGCAGAACTTGTCCGCCAGGGAATGGGCAATGAACAGGAGAGGCTTGCCATCCTCCGTGAGCACCAGCAGCGGACTGTCTCACAAATCGCCCAATTGAACGACTGTCTCGAACTGATCAGCCGAAAGGTCGATACCTATGAGCAGCATCTCAGTGCAGGAACCGCGCAGCAGCTCTGGAGTGTGGAAACCACTTGACTTAGAGTGTTCTCTAAGTTGTACAGTTAAATCTCCAACATACCAAGAGGAGATGAACCAGCATGGAAGAGCAGAACGGTTCAATAACACCGCAGCATAAGCTCGGCTCCGGCTTCGGTTACCGCAGCACCGCGGATGAAGTCTTGAGCGGCATTGATCTCACAGGACGTCTGGCCCTCGTAACCGGCGGCTACTCCGGCCTGGGTCTGGAGACTACACGGGCCCTTGTCCGCGCCGGGGCACAAGTGATCGTGCCGGCACGCCGCCCGGCTCTCGCCGAGGAAGCGCTCGCCGGCCTGAGCGGCGTCACGGTCGAGGAGCTTGATCTCTCGGACCTTGCAAGTATTCACACATTCGCAGACCGTTTCCTCGATAAAGGCCGAAGCATCGACATCGCCATCCTGAACGCAGCCATTATGGCTAATCCCGAGACCAGGGTCGGCCCAGGCTGGGAGAGCCAGTTCGCCACCAATCACCTTGGGCATTTCGCACTGGTCAACCTGCTGTGGCCGGCGCTGGCCGCAGGCGAAGGGGCGCGTGTCGTGGCCTTGTCCTCGGTTGGGCACCATTCGTCACCGATTCGCTGGGACGACATCCATTTCACACAGCCGCAGTCCTATCACAAATTCCTGGCTTACGGCCAGTCCAAGACGGCCATCAGTCTGTTCGCCGTCGAGCTTGACCGGCGCGGGAAGAAGCACGGCGTAAGAGCATTCTCGGTGCATCCCGGCGGCATTATGACACCGCTGCAGCGCCATATGCCGAAGGAGGAAATGATTGAAAGAGGCTGGCTCGACGAGACCGGTGAAGTCGTCAATCCTCTCTTCAAGACACCGGAGCAAGGGGCCTCCACCCAGGTATGGGTGGCAACCTCCCCACAGCTGAACGGCATGGGCGGCGTCTATTGCGAGGACTGCGATATCGCGGAAATCTCGGTGGACGAGAACAACCGTACGGGAGTCAAAGCTTATGCCATTGATCCCGAGCAGGCGGTCCGCCTATGGGCGCTTTCCGCCGAGCTTACCGGTGTTGACCGCATTCCGTCCGCCTAAGGACGGTGGAGCTTCTAGGCGACCTGTCTGTGATTCATCCGCTTTACGGTCCGCATTCCTAAACGCTCACTCCTTCCGGTTTCCGGTGAAATAGCTCCGCCCCTGGATGGAGGCGAAGCTAAGGAAGCCTGGAATTAGCTGAAAGCAAACGAGAAGATCTTGCTCCATTTTCCATTATCTTATAGTACTGCTACAGGCAGAATGTTAGTCCATTACCTTGAAAAAGACGGGCAGCGGGATATTCGAGGTCTCTCTCGATACGATCCCGCTGCCCATTTATTTTATGCGCTTCTGCCCTCAGCCCCGTATCCTCGGGGCCGTTTTCCGGTGCACAAGAACAACCGGCAATTTCCGCCTGTTAAGCCTGCGCTGCTACAAGCTCTTCCGCCTTGGCCAGCGCCTCGGCAAGCTTCGAAGCGTCCTTGCCGCCAGCCTGTGCCATATCCGGACGGCCGCCGCCGCCGCCTCCGCATACTGCGGCGACTTCCTTCACCAGCTTGCCGGCGTGATAGCCCTGCTTCACCAGCGCCTGCGGCACGGCCACGACGAAGTTCACCTTGTCGTCCGCCGCTGCGCCCAGCACGATGACAGCCGTCGGGAGCTTCACCTTGAGCTCGTCGGCCATGGAACGCAGCGCGTCCATTCCTCCGGCCTGGACGGCCGCAGTCAGCACCTGCACCCCGCTGCCGACCGTCTTCACGCTGCTGGTCAATTCGGCAGCCGCTGCGGCGCTGAGCTTCGACTGGAGCGATTCATTCTCGCGGCCAAGCTCGCGTACCCGTGCATCCAGAGCTTCGATGCGCTTCGGCACATCATGCAGCGAGGACTTCAGCAGCGCGGCTGCCTGCTTCAGCACATCAAGCTGGCCTTCCGTGAACTGGTAGGCGTAGCGTCCGGTCACCGCCTCGATGCGGCGAACGCCGGAGCCGATGCCGCTCTCGCTCACCAGCTTGAAGATGCCGATCTGCGCGGTGTTCCGCACATGGCAGCCGCCGCACAGCTCCAGGCTGTAGTCACCGACCTGGACGACGCGGACGATGTCGCCATACTTCTCGCCGAAGAGCGCCATAGCGCCCATCGCTCTGGCTTCATCGATCGGCTTGTTCTCGATCACGACATCAAGTGCACGCCAGATTTGCTCGTTGACCTTGCGCTCGATCTCTGTCAGCTCTTCCGGCGTAATGGCGCCGAAATGGGAGAAGTCAAAGCGCAGGCGTGCGCCTTCCACAAGCGATCCCGCCTGGTTGACATGTCCGCCGAGCACTTCCTTCAGCGCCTTGTGCAGCAGATGCGTCGAGGTGTGGTTCTTGACGATGTCCTCGCGCTCCGCCTGATCCACTTCGGCGCGAACCGTATCGCCAACCCGAAGCTCTCCGGCTTCCACCGTTACGATGTGGACATGCTGTCCGCGCGGCGCCTTGAACAGCCCGTTCACTCTGGCTACGGCGGAACCGCCTGTCAGCACGCCGCGGTCGCTGACCTGGCCGCCGCTCTCGGCATAGAACGGAGTCGAATCCAGGATGACCTGGGCTTCCTGTCCTTCACCCGCAACCTCAACCATTTCATCGCCAACGAGAATCGCGGCGATCTTCGATTCGGTTACGAGGTCATTATAACCAACAAACTCGCTTTTAACCGTAAGCTCGGACAGGGCCCCGCCCTGGACCTTCATGCTGCCGCTGTCGTGGCGGGCCGCTCTCGCGCGGTCGCGCTGCTCCTGCATGGATACGTCGAAGCCCTCGCGGTCCACTTTAAGCCCCTGCTCGGCGGCATAATCCTCGGTCAGATCGAATGGGAAGCCGTAGGTATCGTACAGCTTGAACGCATCGGCGCCGCTGATTGTATCCAGCCCTTCCGATTTCGCCCGTTCGCTGATTTCGCCCAGAATAGCCAGACCGTCGGACAGCGTCTCGTGGAAACGCTCCTCTTCGGTGCGGATAATTTTGGCGATATACTCGCGGTTCTCCACAACAGTCGGATAGTACACACCCATGACATCGCCAACAACCGTTGTCAGCTCGTACAGGAACGGACGGTCAAGACCAAGCGTCTTGCCGTAGCGAACCGCGCGGCGCAGCAGGCGGCGGATAATATAGCCGCGTCCTTCATTGGACGGCAGCACGCCGTCGCCAACCGCGAATGTAACCGTCCGGATATGGTCGGCGATTACCTTCAGCGCAACATCCTGCTCCAGGTTCTCCTTGTAAGTTACGCCGGCCAGTTTGGCAGTCGTCTGAATGATCGGCTGGAACAGGTCGGTGTCGAAGTTCGAATCCACATCCTGCAGAATGGAAGAGAACCGCTCCAGACCAGCGCCGGTATCGATGTTCTTGTTCGGAAGCGGTGTGTAACTGCCGTCCTTATTATGGTTGAACTGGGAGAAGACGAGGTTCCAGACTTCGAGATAACGCTCGTTCTCGCCGCCGGGATACATTTCCGGATCGGACATGTCGCTGCCATAGGCTTCGCCGCGGTCATAGAAGATTTCCGTACAAGGTCCGCAAGGGCCTTCGCCGATATCCCAGAAATTGTCCTCCAGCTTGATGATGCGCTCTGCCGGGATGCCGATTTTTTCATTCCACAGCTTGAATGCTTCCTCATCTTCCGGATAGACCGTAACGGACAGCCGCTCCGGGTCGAAGCCGATCCATTCCTTGCCCGTCAGAAACTCCCAGGCCCAGGTAACCGCTTCTTCCTTGAAATAATCGCCGATGGAGAAGTTGCCCAGCATTTCAAAAAACGTATGGTGGCGGCGTGTCTTGCCCACATTCTCGATATCGTTCGTGCGGATACACTTCTGCGAATTCGCAATGCGCGGATTTTCCGGCTTCACGCGTCCGTCAAAATACTGTTTCAGCGGAGCCATCCCGGCATTGATCCACAGAAGGGAGGGATCGTTATGGGGAACGAGCGATGCGCTGGGCTCGATTTTATGGCCTTTGGAGGCGAAGAACTCCAGCCATTTGGAACGGATTTCACTTGCTTTCATATCAATTAACAGCTCCCATCGATAAAATGAACAACGAAAAACGCCCCTGAATGAATTCAGGGACGATTGATCTCGCGGTACCACCCTGGTTATCGCCTTGACGCTCCGGGAACCTGATTGCAGTCATAAGAACCGATCAGATGCTCACCGCGCGCCGCCTTGCAGGCGATCGCCTTGTTGCGGCCGTTAACGGGGCCGTCCGGCAGGCTTGTACACCTGCACTCCGAAAGCAGCTTTCCGCCGGCCATTCTTCCGGATTCTCGCAGCGCCCGGCGAATAATCTCCGGGGAATCCGTTCTCTGGTGAAGGGTGGTAATCGGCGTACTTCATTTCATCAGCGTATTATCCGCTATACAATTCACAGTTTAACATCCCAATTATAGCCACGCCCGAAGACTCTGTCAATCCGCGCTGCCAGCGGACTGAGTCCCGCTGAGGGCAGCCGGTAAAGACTACAGCACGGCCGACGATCCCCCGTCGATATTCATCGCGGTTCCCGTCACATAAGAGGCAGCCTCGGATACCAGGAATCCGATCACATTCGCCGCTTCCCGGGCTTCGCCGATACGTCCCAGCGGAATGTTATGCCGGGGATCGGCGGAGAATTCCTCCCAGCTTAATTGCGGAGCCGCCTGCTTCCACTTCTGCTCGATCTGGTTGCTGCGGATCAGCCCGATGCACACCGCATTGACGCGAATGTTCGCTCCCGCCAAGTCCCGGCTCATCGCCTTGGTCAGCGCCAGCCCTGCCGCCCGGCTGACGGATGTCGGCAGCGACGACTCGGACGGGGCCTTGCCCTTCACCGCCGTTACGTTAACAATCGCACCCCCGCCCGCCTCCCGCATATGCGGAATAGCAGCCCGCGAGCAGTGCACCGCTGCCAGCAGCTTCAAATCAAGATCGGCGTCCCAGGAAGCTCCGTCCACTTCCTCAAAAGGCTTGGCTGCGGATGTTCCCGCATTGTTAACCAGAATATCGAGTCCGCCAAAATGTCCCGCCGCCTTCTCTACCGCCCCGCGTGCGCCTTCCTCCGTCGAGATATCGGCCTGCACGACCAGCGGCTCCTTGCCCGTCGCTTCCGCAATGCGCCGGGCTGCTTCCTGAAGCGGTTCAAGCGTCCGGGCTATGATCGCCACATCCGCTCCTTCTCCGGCCAGCAGCAGTGCCGTTGCCAGTCCGATTCCTTTGCTTCCCCCGGTGATTACCGCCTTTTTCCCCTTCAAGCCCAAATCCATTTGCAATGATCCTCCCCCGTCGGCTGGCTGTCCAACCGCAAATTATGCTGCTATGGGTTATTATACAAGGTGAGCGGTTGATCTCCTAACACCATCTCTGTACGCAGTGACTACAAATGAATATGGAGCGGGCTTGTTGTAAAATCAATTTACTTTTACCGTGACAATGAGTATAATAGTAAACTGTTCGGCTCAATTTATTGTATGCCGGATTTTCAACGAGACGTGGCTCAGCTTGGTAGAGCGCTTGCTTCGGGAGCAAGAGGTCGCAGGTTCAAATCCTGTCGTCTCGACCATACAAAATTACTACAACCCTTGAGAAATCAAGGGTTTTTTTGTATTAGAAAGATTAACATCGCTTCAGCTGATCAGATGCTTGTTTAATTGGTGTCAAAAAAACACAATAAAAGCCAGCTTTTCTGGCTTCTATTGTGCTTCCGGCGGTTCGGTGGACGCTCGATTATTCCGGTTTATCCGGTTGGCAATGCCATATCAGTCTACGCCCCTGCAGGGGAAGCGGCACTCAGATGCTCCTTGATTCATGACAAGTGTGCCTCGCTCAGTCTGCAATCAGGTCGGTAACATCCCTTCTCATGCTGAGCGGCGTATCCTGTGTCGGCTGGCCCAGGCGGACCAGTAGCTGGATCGTTTCACCGCCCGGAGCATACTCCTGATGAATCCGGGTATACGGCGCCTTCATCTCAGGATACTCCTCCAGCACCTGGCTCAGCGGCTGCATGACCAGTCCCTGCCCATGTCCGGCGAGAATGAGCCGGCTGTAGAGCATGCCCGCTTTGACCTGGCTTGTGCGGCTGTTGTCCTTGCTGAGAATCAGTGCATACGCCGGAGTATGTTCGGCAGCCGTCCGGGTCGCATCAACGGCGAGCTTCGTCGAAGCTTCCTCATTATTAAAAGAGGGGAAGATCGTAATGAGGCCTTGCAGCAGATGCTTTTTCACGCCCGTGGTTCCTTGCCCCTCAAACGAAAAGCCATATCGGTATTTGTTCTTCTGGCTCTCATTTGAACGGAAAATATTTGCTGATTCATCATTCATGCGCTTAAGTCCGGTTTCGATGTCTGTACCCTCTATACCGTATTCGCCCAGCTTCTTGATGTCCGCCGAGTCATCCATAAAGGTTAACTTCAGAGCCTCATCCGTATTAGTCTGCTCAAGACGCTGACGCTGCTCCGCAGTCAACGGGTCGGGCTTATAGGCCATCCGGTTCGTATCCGGCAAGAACATATAATCAAACAACGGATTAGCCGCAGGCTGTACCTTTGACAGCGTTATTTCCGCTACAGGCTTCTGGTCCATACTCTCGCCAAGTTTCTGCTCATCATATTCCCCTTCCGGAAAAAGCCTGATCGTCGCCTGATAGCCCAACTGTTCTCCGGCAACCCTCACATATTCCAGAAAGGTGCCCTGGGAAACCATGGTTTGCCGCGCCACCGGATCGGATGCCAACGCGAGGCGTGTATTGTCCGTGTACAAAGAGAACTTAAGTGGATTTTGCTTGTCGAGACGAATCTTCCAGGGCTGCATATTGTGTCCGTTAGGAGCAAGCAAGCCATAGGCTGCCAACTTCACTCTCGGATCTTCGAATTGGTCAGTGTAATCACGTTTCCAGGGGTCCAGGTACTTGGCTTTCTTAAATACGCCGCTCGCCGTGAATACCGCTCCAGCAAGCAGGATGAGCACAATAATAACCGATGATAGTATAATCATAGATATTTTGGCGCCCTTACTCATGGCCCCTCCTTTTATACTTCTACTTTTATGAGTCCTTTTCTGGAATTCGGATCAACGTAAGGAGTCTCTGATGCTTGAGGCAGCAGAATTTCATCCTCGAACGGCGCCTTATAGGTCGCATTTTCAAATGGATAAGTCGGCAGGGTTAGGGTCCGCCCGCTTGGAACTGACAGTCCTGCCGGATCAAACGGCACGCCCAGCACATACAGCTCTGCCATTGCCCGCAGTAAATTCTCCACAGGGTCATGCTCTAGCTGCATGCAGACGGTATGCACTCCTCGGATGCTCTCCCGGATGCTCTCAAGGGATATACTGTCCCGGCGGCGAAGGCTGCCGCAGTACAGCAGCGTATCGCCCGTTTCCAATGAATGTTCATAGTCTGCAAGCACCAGACTGTTCACCATGGACTCTGCGATCAGCGGCCAAAGACCATCCATGGACTGCTGATCAATGGTCCCTGAAGGAATGACCACCGCACACTTCACAATCCCTTCCGGAATAGGCGAAGAATCTCTTGCCGGCTTCCGTCCGTCCTGAATGAACAGAACCGCCTGGCGCAGCGTAATTCGTCCCGTAAGCATCAGGGCTGCGAGAATGCCGGCCCCTTCGGCCAGTATAGCCGAAGGACGGATGCCGGCATCGAGAAGCAGCCTGCCAAGCGCGTACTGGCTGGCCAGGCATTCGATCTGCCCACTTGCTCCACCCGCTGCCTCCATGACCTCCCGGTAAGCCAGGCCGAAGCCAGGGAACCGTGCGCTGACAGCATCCAATTCCTGGCCGTTCAAGGCTTTTCCGCCGTCAAGCACCCATTGGACCGGAGTCGTTCTGTTCGGATTAGCCCGGCCTCTGAGGATCTCGGCCAAGCTCCCGCCGTCTTCGACAGCCGAGAGAATGCCAGCCAGGTGCTCCCTGGAGGTTACGACAGCCGCTGCCTTAACCGGCAATTCCTTCTGCGAACGGTTCATCGCGCGGCAGACGGCAGCAGCGCTAACTTCTTGATTATCCGCAAGATAGGCCCGGAGCCGGCCGGCAACCTGTCTAAGTCCAGGTTCGCTTCTGCCCGTAAGCAGCAGAAGCTGCGGGGCAGGCTGCAGCGAATCAGGGAGAACAACCGCCTCCGGCGGCGCCTGCTCCAGAATGACGTGGGCATTGGTTCCGCCAAATCCGAAGGCATTCACGCTGGCCCGCAGCGGGGCTTCTCCGGCGGCTTCCCACTGCCGGGGATGCTTATCGACGACATAAAAAGGTGAACGCTCGAAATCAATATTAGGATTGGGCTGCTCGTAATTTACCGTATGCGGAAGTATCTGATGCTTCAGAGACAGCACCACTTTGATCAGACTGGTCACCCCTGCGGCAGATAACATATGTCCGACAGAAGATTTTACGGAGCCGATGCCGCAAAACTGCTTCTTGTCCGTAAAGCTGTTGAACGCCTGTGTCATGCCTTCAATCTCAATCGGATCTCCCAGCGGTGTGGCTGTGCCATGTGTCTCGATATAGGATATCGTCTCAGGATGAATGCCGGTCCGCACAAACGCTTCGCGGATCACCTCAGCCTGCCCCTGTGGCCGGGGCGCAGTGATCCCCTGGGAACGCCCGTCATTGTTGACCGCCGAGCCCTTGATTACCGCATGGATATGATCGCCATCCCGCAGTGCGGCATGTAGCGGCTTCAGGAGCACCGCGCCTGCCCCTTCCCCCAGAACCATTCCGTTCGCCCGCTGGTCAAACGGATAGCACTCGCCTGTTGGAGACAGGGCGGTTACCCGGCTCAGAGACACGAACGGCGTAGGGCTAAGGTTCAGATTCACCCCTCCGGCAAGCGCCATCTCCGACTGTCCGGTCCGCAGACTCTCGCAGGCCATATGGATGGCCACCAGGGAAGAAGAGCAGGCGGAATTCACGATCAGGCTCGGCCCGCTCAGGTTAAGGCAATGGCTGACCCGCGCGGCCACTTCATTCAGGCCGTTCCCTGCAACAACATCGGCAACCAGCCGTGCAGGCTCCAGCACACCGGAGATTCGGGCGAGAATCTCCTGCCGCTCAGCAGGCTGCATCCCGCTGAAGGCCGGACTGTCCAGCAGTCGCTCCTTAATCAGCATAAAGGAACGGTAATTTGCGAAATGCTCCATGTAAGTGTTCTGCTCACAGCCTGCGAACACCCCTATTTTGCGGGTGCGGTATTTCCCGCCGTATCCTGCCTGCTGCAAGGCCTCCCAGCAAATCTGCAGGAAAATTCTTTGCTGTGGATCTGTAGACTCCGCTTCCTTGGGCGACATGCCGAAGAACAGCGGATCAAAATCATACGGGGCGTCGATGAACCCGCCCTTGCCGATGTAGGAGGTGTGAAGCACGCCTGTATCCGCGTTCACGTGCTTGTCATCCGACCATCTGCCGGGAGCCACTTCACGGATGGCGCTTCTGCCGCTGTACAGCAGCTCCCAGTATTCCTCCAGGCTGTTCGCCCCCGGTATGCGCAGACCCATGCCGATAATGGCGATGTCCTGCCGCTCTTCCGGGCCGGGTTCGGCAGCTGCGCCTCCTGTTTCCAGAGTTGTAGCGGCATAAGCCGCTGATTCCTGAGTCAACTGCTCCGCAATATGCGAGGCCAGGGCTTCCGGCGTCTGATATTCAAAAATCAGAGTCGGGTAAAGCTCTGTATCCAGCTTGCCGCCAATATCGGCAACCACCCGCGTCGCTCCAACCGAATCCAGACCCAGCTCCATGAAATTCATGCCCGTATCCAGATGGCGGATGGATATCCGCAATTCCTCGCTGATGGCCTGATAGACAATATCTCTGATTTCTCTCGCGGAGCGATGGACGAACGGTCGTTCCGCCACCCGCGCAGGCTCCTGCTGTCTGGGAGGAAGTGCGGAATATTCCTTTTGCGCCTTCGGCTCCACCAGATCGAGCACATGAACAATATCAGACCCGGCAGAGGACAAGGCTCTCAGAAAAGCAGCCGCTGCTGCTTCATGGGCAAGCGGCTGCAAGCCTTGTCCCTTAAGGGTGAGCTCAACCAGCTTGCCGAAATCCGTTCCGGCCCCCGTATCCTTCCAGAGGGAATAATTAATAGACAAGGAACGCCCAGGCGCATTGTCCCCTCCCCGGTAATTGCAGTAGCCGTTCAAGAACGCGTTCGCCGCGGCATAATCCCCAAGTCCGGATGCCCAGGCTTTGCGGGAAGCCGAGATAGAGGACAAGGCCGCAAAAAATCGCAGCGGCTCCTGCCGGGTGACGAGATCCGCAATAATCGTGCCTTGCCACTTGGGAGCCAGCACCTGTTCAATCTCGTCCTGGCTGCGGGTTAGCAGTTTATGCGGAGCATATTCCATCTGGCCTGCCGCATGAATAACACCATGCAGCGGTCCATAGACATCATGAATACGGGCCAGCAATTCCTCCATTTGCGCACGGCTGGTGACATCCACTGCCATATACATCACTTGCGCCCCCAGCTTCTCCAGCTCTAGAAGAAGCTCGGGGTTAGTTGGAACAGGCTTGCGGCCGGTAATCACCAGATTGATCTGCGCCTGCCGGGCAAGCGCTTCGACGATCCGGCTTCCGACAAGCCCCGTGCCGCCGGTAATCAGGTAGGTCTCGCCGCTGCGTGGCTCAAACACTTCCCCGGCAGCTTGCTCCGGCATCCGTTCCAGGCTCCGCGAATACGCGATACCGCTGCGAATCGCGGCGACGGATTCCCCATCTGCCCTCAGCAGCAGGGCAGCGTGCAGGGCAGCGGCAAATTCCTGGCCTGAAACATAGTCCTCCTTGTTCATATCCAGCACCGAGACATGAATCCCTTCGTGCTCCAAATCAATGACCTGACCCACTGCAGCCGCTGCCGCTTGAGCCGGATGACCTGCTTCCAGATCCCCCTCCAGCCTGAACGCCTTATTCGTCACAATGACTAGTTGCACATCGCTCAGTCCCTGTCGCACCAGCGCCTGGCCGAGGAAGTAAAGGCTCCATATTCCATCGTTCACCGCCCGGATGTCCGTTAAAAGCTCTGGGTTCCCAAGCTTCTCCCGCGCGTAGTTGGACAAATGAATTATTGTGGAGACAGCACCCGGCAACTGCCGCAGCATGGCGCTATAATCTTCCTCCGAGTCCATCCGTATGGTAAAGCTTTGATCCCCGTCATAATGCGGTTCGTTGCCGAAGCTTACATAAAAGACAGGATTGCGCTCAGTGTCGAGCATGCTCTCCAGTTCCCTGCCAAACTCTGTATCCCCCTTCCACACCAGCACCGCGCCGGCTGCAAGGCTGTCGACTTCCGCAAGCGGTTCAGGTCTCCATTTCCATTCATAGAGCCACTTTCTTGCATTTACAGCAGAGTCTGAGCCGGAGACATCTCCGAAATCGGGCTTGAAGACTGTATGTTCAAAAGGATAGACCGGCAGCGGTACTTTACGGAAAAGACCGCCCTGCTCCACAGCCGCCCAGTCCAGCCTGGCGCCAAGGCAATGCAGTTGGCCGAGCAGGCCAAGCCAGGTGTCCCACGGGTCCTTTTTGCGGCTAAGGGCATGAAGCACCTGAGGTTTGCCCGGATGCCGCAGCCCTCCCGCCATCCCGGCGAGGATGGCGTCGGGTCCGCATTCAATCAGAACCGAGACCTCCTGATCCAGCGCGTAAGCAAGGCTCTGTTCAAAGCGGACGGCCTCCAGGATATGGCGCATCCAGTATTCCGGCGCAGGCGGGCCTTCGATCACTTCGGCAGTGACATTGGAGATCACCGGAATCAGCGGCGCATGGAATACAGTGGCCTCCAGTTCCTTCCTGAACGCCTCCAGCATCGGGGTCATCAGCGGAGTATGGAAGGCCTGGGACACATTCAGCCGTTTGGCCCCGACCCCCTTTGTCTGGAGTACGGAGAGGAATTCCTCGACCGCCTCGCTGCTGCCGGAGACCACCTGATGCGTAACGTTGTATCCGGCAACCCAAAGGGAACCGGCATAAGCTTGCAGCAGTTCTTCCAACTCGCTGCCTGAGGTGAATATGGCAGCCATAGCTCCGGCAGCCGAAAGCCCGCTCATGAGTCTGCCTCTTGCGGCGACCAGTCTCGCCGCATCGGCAAGACTGACGATGCCCGCAAGGCATGCGGCTGCCCATTCTCCGATGCTGTGCCCCAGCATATAAGCAGGCTGGATGCCCGCATCCAGCAGCAAGCGTCCAAAGGCATAATCCAGTGTAAAGACAGCCGGTTGGGTAAGCTGCGTCTGGGCAAGCCGTCCGTCATCGGCCTCCCCGCCATAGATGAGGTCCGTCAGCTTCAGATTCAGATAAGGCTCAAACGCTGCGGAGCAGGACTCTACATTTTTCCGGAAAGCGGGAAGTCCTTCGTACAGCGCTCTACCCATGCCCGCATATTGCGAGCCTTGTCCGGTGAACATCAGAGCAATTGCGGGTGAATGAGAAACCGGTGCAGCAGCCGGGACTCCGGTTTGCAGCTTTCTGATGAGATCCTGAACCGAATCTGCCACGGTATAGAAGCGATGCGGCAATGCGGTTCGCGCAGAATTCTCGGTGTAGCAGACATCTGCCAGCGGATAGTCCCCGTGCTGCTCCAGAAATGCCGCAAGCTCCAGCATCTTCTGCAGCAGTGCCGGCTCAGTCTGCGCGGATAGCCCGATTACATGCTTGGCACGCACCGGCCACTCCGTTTCACTTGCCGAGGCCCGTGCGGGCGCTTCTTCAACCACCATGTGGCTGTTGGTGCCACCGAAGCCAAAGGAATTGATCGCCGCTCTTCTGGCCTTTCCTTCGGACACCGCCCACTCCTGGGCTGCGGCAAGGAGATAGAACGGCGTCTTCTCAAATTTCAGCATCGGGTTCGGAGCGGAGACATTGATCTGCGGCGGCATGATCTTGTTCTGCAGCGCCATCACCACTTTGATGAAGCCTGCAATGCCCGCAGCTCCCAATAGATGGCCAATATTGGATTTGACCGATCCAATGGCAACTGATTGCCGCAGCAGCCCCCAGCGCTTGAAGGCACTGTCCAGTGCTCTAACTTCGCTCGGATCGCCGATTTTGGTACCTGTTCCGTGAGCCTCCACATACTGCACATCCGCCGGACTGAGATTATGCCTGATGTACAGTGATTCGATCAGCTCCCTTTGCCCGTCCGGATTCGGAGCCATTACGCCGATGGAATGCCCGTCATTGTTGATACTGCTGGCCTTCAGCACCGCCAGCACCGGATCGCCGTCTCTTTGCGCCTGCTCCAGCGGTTTCAGCATCACCAGCCCGGCACCCTCGCCCGGAACGAAGCCGTCCGCATCAGCCGCGAACACGCAGCTGCGTCCAGTGGGAGACAAGGCTTCGGCGCTGCTGAAGTATTGATAGGAGGTCGGCGTCAGCATAAGATGAATGCCGCCGGCAATGGCGGATTCGCATTCTCCCCTGCGGATGGAGGCTGCGGCCAGATGCAGCGTGACCAGTGATGAGGAGCAGGCGGTGTCTACCGCCATGCTTGGTCCTTTGAAGTTGAATTCCTGAGAGGTCCGCGCCGGAATCATATTGACTATATTATCCACCAGAAGGTTTGGATGGGTTCCCGTAACCCCCAGCTTCCGCTTCCATTCTTCCATAATGCGCTCCTGCTGCACACTGGTCAGCGTAGAGAAGCTGTCAAAGCTCTGCAGGTTCATTCGGTTCAAGGTATTCAGGTGATATTCGAAATAGGAATTGCCGCCCGCCCCGACAAACAGCCCGACTTCCCTGCCATTCATCTGCTGCCGCGAATATCCGGCCCGTTCGATCAGTTCGTATACCAGCTCCATCACGATCCGCTGCTGCGGGTCCATCACCGCCGCTTCATCCTCGGAGATGCCGAACAGAGCGGCGTCAAAGCCATAAGGGTTATCAAGGAACCCGCCATTGCGGCAGTAGGTTTTGCCGAATTCCGGAGTGGGGCTGTAATAATCGTCAATATTCCAGCGGTCCCGCGGCACTTCACCGATGGAATCCTTCCCCTGCAGCAGGTTGTTCCAGAACTCCTCCGGACTTGAAGCACCCGGGAAGCGGCAGGCCATCGCAATCACAGCAATATCTGCATCGCCGCTGCCTGTTCCCTGAACGGCAGCGGATTGCCGATCCCCGGCAGAGAGCGGATTGCCGCCCATATTCACCCTGCGGGCCACATAGCTGTCCATCTCCTCAATGGTGCGGCATTTGATCAGCAGATCATGGGTCAATTCAATCCGCAGTTCGTCCTCCAAAGCGCCCAGAATCTGTATCGCCTTGAGCGAGGTCCCGCCCATGGACATGAAGGATTGGTTATACGGAATCGCTTCAGGCGGACGGCCCAGCACTTCAGCCCAGATAGCGCGAATTTTGTCCAGAAAGGCTCCGGGAGCCGCCACAGAGGACGGCGCTGGCAGCGACTGTGCCGGTATAGAGTCGGCAACCTTAGTCTCCTCTGCGAAATACGCGGCGGAATACGACTTATCCTGAAACTCTCCCTTTCTGAAAGCCTCTACAAGAACGAACCGCTGCACTTTGCCGCTTGTCGTCTTGGGAATGGAGCGGATTAGAGACACATAGTCTACAGCGATGCCGAAGACCTCGTTGACATGACGGAGTATTTTGGCGTAGAACGGCTTAACCTCTTGCTCCTGCAGCCGTACCGTTGAGAAGAGCCCGACTCTCTCTTGTCCTTCCTGTTCATCATGCCAGCCGCACACGGCAATTTTGCCCGGCTCGACCCCATCCAGCTCCTCCATTACCGCTTCAATATCATGCGCGAAGAAATTCTGGCCGTTGACAAAGATAATGTCCTTAATTCTTCCGATTACCGATAAGCGCCCGTTCAGAACAACGCCGGTGTCGCCGGTCTTCAGCCATCCGTCCTGATAGGACCGCATGGTAGCCTCCGGATTATTGATATAGCCCGAAGTTACATTGCGGCCGCGAATCTGAATTTCTCCTAACGTTCCTTGGGGAACAACTGTACCGGAAGCGTCGTCCACGATCCGGATCTCCATGCCCGTCACAGGGTGGCCCTCATCGGCTATTAATGAGGCACATCTGTCGTTCTCGTCGATGGCCTCAATCCGCGATTCACCGACCAGCCGCTCGCGGTTGACGGAATGGACCAGCGGCTCTTCGCCAGGCCGGGGGAAGCTGACCGCCAGGCAGGCCTCTGCCATTCCGTATACAGGATACATCGCACTGCGTTTTAGCCCGCTATGCGCGAATTTGTCCATGAACTCCCGCATTGTCTTGACCGATATAGGCTCGGCACCGTTATAGAGAAGCCGGATCGAGCTTAGATCCCAGGATTTCAGCTGCTCTTCCTTCACTCTGCTGCTGACAAGCCGAAGCCCGAAATTCGGGCAGCCGGTGAAGGTAATCCGGTGCTTGTCGATCATATCCAGCCATAGGGTCGGCCTTTTTACAAATTTCATCGGCGTCATATTGAACTGGTTAATCCCGCAGGCCAGCGTGGACAGATGGAAGCCGATCAGTCCCATATCGTGGTGATACGGCATCCAGCCAAGGGAACGGTCATCTTCCAACATTCCTGAGCTGGTGATTATCGATTCAATGTTGGTTAGCAGGTTATCATGGGTTAGAATGGTTCCTTTCGGCACACTTGTGCTCCCGGAGCTGAATTGAATCATCGCCGGAGTATGCGCCCCGGCCAGCATAAGGGTCCCGGACCGTCCGGCTGTATCCAGCTTTGCGGCTTCCAGAATGCGCAGGCCGCTGATTCCCAGCGTTGTCTCCATCTCAGCCCTTGCCTCTGCGAGGCTGTGGTCCGAGATGATCATCGGCCGCTCCAGCACCTCCCATATCGCCTGCAGCTTGCTGAGGGAGGTATTGATGACCTTCGAAGAGGCAGGATAGGAGGCCGGTACGGGGATAATTCCGCCCAGGATGCAGGCCCAGAACGTAAGAACGAATTCCCGGCTGTCCTCCAGCAAAATAAGTGCATACTGGCCCGGTGCAAAGCCTTGCTCCTGCAGGCCGCCCAGACGGCAGGTTGCGCCTTCAAGGAGGGCCAGATAGGAGAGAAAGAACTCTGAATTGTCATTTTGCAGGAAGGTAATGCCCCGGTCTTTATTGCCGGACACGTGAACCAG
This sequence comes from Paenibacillus sinensis, assembly GCF_019904155.1. Taxonomy (GTDB): domain Bacteria; phylum Bacillota; class Bacilli; order Paenibacillales; family Paenibacillaceae; genus Paenibacillus_AQ; species Paenibacillus_AQ sinensis. Next base: position 167,701 of record NZ_JAHCMB010000128.1, on the reverse strand, counting down.
CACATTTGCCAGATTCTCCATTTCCGTAAATCTGCCAGTGATATTTTCGCCCTTCAGGATAGAAAGCTTGGTTTCTGGTTTCTTCCGTTTGGAACTGCTCACAATATTTCCTCCTTCGTTACCCTTACTTTCGATCCTTTTCTTGTCATTGCCGCATGAGCAAGGAACAGGCAGAACAGAAGCATACATACGGTGAATAAATGCTGATTCCCCCATGCATTCATGACTACTGTGGATAAAAACGGACCCGCCGCTGATCCAAAGCCATAAAATGTGGTAAACAAAGCGTTCCCGGAGGATCTCTCCTCTGGCGTCAGTTCCTGGACCGTAAGCGCCATCGCCAAAGGGTACAGGGGGCCGATGATGAACCCGGAAGCAAAAGAGAACAGCAGTCTTAAAGGCATGCTGCCGGAAGTCACAATGCCCAGAAGAGTAAAGATCGAGATAACTACACATAAGATCAGGCATTTCTTGCATCCGATCCGGTCAGCCAGATAGGTGACCGGCAGCAAGCCGAGGAGGCTGCCGACAGCAAAGATGCTTAATCCATAACCCGTCTGGGCAACGGCAACATGCTCACGGATCAGATACAGAGGATATAAGGACACGACAATCGTTTCGCCGAACCCGTAGACAAAAGCGCCGAACAGCGGCTGGCTGATTTTGGACAGCACCTTTTTCCCCGCACGCCCGGGAATGATCAATTTACCCGGCAGTTTAAAATAGATAACGGCTGAAGCAAGCGCCAGACAGAAGCAGCTGAACGCAAACGGCAGCCAGGGCACCTGGTCATAAACCATAGGCGCAAGTGCAGAGCTGGCAATCATCCCTAGCGCAAAACACAGGCTGTACAATCCGCTGACCATACCCAGACTTTTCTCACCCGTGAGATTGTGGAGCGCCGTCTGAAGTCCCATCATGTTGCAGCTGATGCCTATACCCATTAGTGACATCAGCAACAGCCAAATCACATTAACGGTGAACAGCGGGAAGAGCGCCGAGCAGACCGCCGTAAGCAGCAGGCCTGACGTAATGACCTTCTTCATGTCGGTACCTCTCATCGTTCTGTCAGCAACCATGGAACCGATCGCCATGAAGAAAAAATAGGAGGATGAGATCACCCCTATCCATATTTCTTCTCCATGATTCGCTGTCATGTGCGTGGTGGAGAGCGGATTAATGACACCAACGGAGATGCCTACCAAAAGGGCGATACCGTAAATAACGGCTTTCCCGCCTCCAAAGAGGTCATTTCGCTTCCCTGCCTTGTGCGTCTTTTGTTCCATCACGCCGCCTCCATTACGGCTGTCTGCGCTGCACGGCCTGAAGCAGCTGCATCTGCTGTGCCCCGAACCAGTGCATATCCTGTTTACCGTAGACTTGTACAGCCTCGCCGGTAATATAGTCCGCATGCGGTGAGGCCAATAACAACACCGAGTCCGCAACCCCTGACGGAGGAATCGCCCGCCCCTTGAACGCCGCCGGCGCCATGTCGGTGTCCACGAGCGCCGGGCACACAGCGTTCACCTGAATGTTGCTGTTCTTCAGCTCTTCTGACAGTGCACGGGTCAGACCGAGCACCCCGTGCTTGGATGCCGCATAAGCGCTCATCATCGGATAGCCGATAAATGAGGAATCCGAGCCGATGTTGATGATCTTGCCCTGCTTCTGCTGGATCAGATAAGGGATCACCGCGTAGCAAAAATGATAGGTTCCAAGCAGATTCACCTGAATGATCGACTCCCACGCCTCCGGACTCATGTCGGCCATCGCCGCCATGCCGGTAATTCCGGCACTGTTGACAAGAATATCAATACGGCCGAAGCTTCCGATAATCTGTTCAACCGCCTTATTGACGCTTGGAGCGTCACTCACATCGGCGGATATGGTCATGGCCTTTACGCCGAGCCGGCGGATTTCATCCGCAGCCTCCTGAAGCTGTTGCCCGGATCTGGATACCAGTACAATGTCGGCCCCTTCACCGGCCATGGACAGGGCTATGCTCCGTCCGATGCCTCTGCTGCCGCCCGTTATGACCGCTACTTTATTGGCCAGCAGTCCTTTTCTGGTAGCCGGGGGCAGCACCGGAGTATCCTGAATGGACGCCAGAAGCTCAAGGGCTTGCTCCCTATATTGCTCAGCCAGATTCTGGATCGTTGCTGCGGCATAAAGATTAGCCGAATACTCGATCTCAACGGTCAGCTTCCCTTCTTCAATGGAGAAAAAGAATTCAATGACCGAAATCCGTTTTTGACCCGGCAGTGAAAATCTGCGGTCCATGCCTTCTCTGGAAAACTCCAGGCCCGGCAGGCGGGGAGCATCCCGGTTTCCGAGATAGTTCGCCCGGATTGGAGTCAGCTTCACATCCGGGTACATGTAGCGCGGTAGATTCTCGGATACCAAATCATAGCTCACTCCGCCAAGCGGCACATTCTCGAGACCTTTGCGGATGCTTGCGATCAGATTATTCCATTGGCTATCCTTCTCCACATTTATTCCCAGCGGAAAATTAACAGCAAAGTTGCCTGGTGTTTGCATGAAATTTTGTCCGCTGCCGAGTTCTCTTCCGTGCACCCGATGGCTCACGACAACCTCCGGCTGTCCGAAAAAAACACTCAACTCCTTATATAGAGGAGCCAGCAAAATCGGATATACATTGCTGTTGAAATGCTTCTTGGCCTTGGTCAGAAGCAGCGAAGTCTGCTCCCGGTCAAAAGTGAAGCGCAAAGTCGCAGATGACTGCTCATCATTGGGTCCCTTGATGAAATCTGCCGGCAGCCTGCACACGGATTCCGGAGGGAAATGTGTGGACCAGTAGTCTGTGTACTCTTTCCCGTGGATTCTTTTCTTCTCCTGGACCGCCCGGACAAAATCGGCAAACGGCTTCGCATCGGGTAAGCTGCTGTGCCGGGCTCCCGGGCTCAGCGAAGCGTAAATCTGCCAGATTTCCTGCAGCAGCAGCTGATTCGTGATCACATCCGAAATCAGGTGATGCCCGACCGCCGCAATCTCATAGACCGCTTCTGAAACCTGAATGACAATGATCCGCCATAACGGCCATTGGTCCACCCGGAACCCTTGAATCGCTTCTGCCAGAATCGTCTGAATTTCTTCATTTCTTTCAGCCTCTTCCATATGGCTTCCATCATAGAAATCCACATTGCCCTCCAGCTCTCCTTGCGGGAACCTTTGTTCAAAGCCGTTATCCTTCCGCTCCAGAATGCTTCTCAGCGCGTCATGACGCCGGTTCAGCAACATGGCAGCCTGCTTGAATTGCTGGAAATCCAGCGGCTGCTTGTATAGGAAGCGGGTATAGCCCGCCCAGCAGTAAGGATCATCGAAATAATTCATCAGCCAGCTCTGCGCCGGCGCAAGCGGGAGCATTTCCCCCGCGCTTAGCGGCTCGCGCTCCACCGGGGGAGCCGGCAGCTCTGAAGCTTGAGGCGTTTGCCCTATCCCGCTGAACATAACACTCAGCGCCTTGCGGTCCAGCTTGCCGTTCGGATTCTTGGGCAGTCTGGGCAGCCATTCCAGCCGATGTGGAATCATATAATACGGAAGCTTACGGACGGCGAAGTCTTTCATCTCCTGGTCCGGCACCTGCTTGCCAGCCAGGCAGGCCAGCAGCAGCTGTTGTCCGGGCGCGGGCTGAGTGACAATCACCGCCACTTCAGCCACATGGTCATGGCTGCCCAGCACAGCTTCAATTTCGCCCAGCTCCACACGGAAACCGCGCAGCTTCACCTGGTTGTCGGTGCGTCCATGGTACTCATAACTTCCGTCCGCCCTTTTGACCGTCAAATCACCTGTGCGGTAGATAAATTCTCCCGGAATCTCCGGAAACGGATTGGGATGGAAGGCTTCGCGGGTTTTTTCCGGGTTGTACAGATACCCTTTGGCCAGTTGAATGCCGCCGATCCACAGCTCGCCAAGTTCACCCTCGGGCACTTCATGCATGTGCTCATCCAGATTTTTGATATACACCCCGGGAATCGGCTTGCCGATGGGAATGCTCATCTCACCAGCTGAACCCGGCCGCTTTGAAATAATGTGGTAAGTAACATCAATCGAAGCTTCGGTAGGACCATACAGATTAGCCAGCTTCGTCTTGCTTCCATAGCGGTCCATCCATTTCTGCACCGGGCGGAGCGGCAGCCCCTCGCCACTGAAAATCAGCCAGCGAAGCGCAGGAAATGTATAGCTCTCATCCTCCAGTGAATCTACAAATTCACCGAACAAGGAGGGCACGAAATGCATGACATTGATTCCGGTGTCCGTCATCCATCGGGCCAGGCTCCAGGGATTCTTGACAATTTCCTGTCTTACGGGACATACCGTTCCACCGTACATCAGCGGCCACAGCAGCTCCCACACGGAAATATCGAAGCAGCAGGAGGTCTTCTGGGCCACACGTTCGCCAGGCTGCAGGCGAAAGGTCATCTGATGCCATTCCAGCCGGTTCATATAGCCGCGGTGATTCAGCATAACTCCCTTGGGCTTCCCGGTTGAACCCGATGTATACAGAACAACCATCAGATCATGCGGGGCGCTGTCCACCCGCAGATCGCTGGCGGAGCAGCTCTGCCACTCTTCCGTTCCCGCCTGTTCAAAATGACCGTGGGCTTCATACCCTTCATCGAGGCAGACTACTTTCCGGATAGAAGAACTCTTCTGCACGATAGGATCTGCCTGCTTCTGCAGCGACTGCTCCGTGAGCAGGATACTGAGCTGCGCATGCTCCGCGATATATTCAATCCGGTCGGCGGGGTACATCGGATCAAGCGGCACATAAGCCGCTCCCGCTTTCAATATCCCCAAAATTCCGGTCAGCATAAGACGGCCCGGGAATGTTAGAATGCCGACCAGGCTCTGCGAACGCACCCCTTGTGAAGTTAAATAATGCGCAAGCCGGTTGGACTGCTCATCCAGCTCGCGGTAGGTAACCTCCCTGGTGCCGTCCAATATCGCAACCGCATCAGGAGTTGCCTTGCACTGACGGGAAATTTGGAGATAGGGAATTTCTAATGCAGCGTCATGGCCTGCCGGTTTAATTGCATTGTTTGCATGTGTAATATGGGTAATTAATTCATTCAGCGTCCTGCATTCAAGCAATGCCGCCTTGTCGGCATGCCCGAATACTTTGCCTAGCTTGGTAACCAGCCGGATGCGCTGAAGGGAATCCATCCCGAGTTCTGCCTCCATATCCTTGAACAGTGCTTCCTCGTTAAGCGCCGTTCCGGAAATATCCCGGACTATTCCGTACAGCCGTTCTCTTATTTCCGCGCTATGCGGCTCTTCGGTACCTGCTGCGGCAAGCACCGGCTTGCCCACAGCTCCCATTCCCGCAAGCTGGCTGAGGTTGTCCATGAACCTGTCCATATGCTTCCCGATATAATCATCCTCAAAAAAGCTGCTGTCATAGTTAGCCGTGATCATCAGCCTGCCCTGAAACAATTCAACCAAGCAGTCAATCGTTCCCGGATTGGTTCCTGTATAAGCCTCATAATCATAAACTTCGTAATCCCCGTATTGCGTGTCTATGGATGTATTGCCTACAAATGAAAGATATAAGTTTGATTTCAATGTGGAGCGGATCATGGAGGCCACCGCTTCCGGCATAACGCCGTTCTGCAGATGGATCGTGTCTTTAGCATACTGCGCAGCTCTGTAGGTCTGAGCCCTGTCTATGCCTGAGGAAAATGGATTGGTGAATTCTTCATGCGTTCTGTCAATTAATGATTCCCAGTCTTCATTTGCATCCGTGCAGGTGAAGCTGAGTGCAAGATTTTGGGCAAAGGCGCTCAGCACCTCCGAAGCATCCGTGTGGGGGTACAGCCTGCCGCTAGTCGGAAGATTCAGAATAATCCGATCCCGCTCTTCCCCCTGCTGCTTGATCGTCTTCAAATATGCGCTGACCAGAAGAATAAAGAGAGAGGTGCGCCAGGTCTTGGTTGAGGCAATCAGCCGTGCGGTAACTTCCTCGCCGATCCAGTATTTGCGGGAATGAATGACGGCTCCGGCAGCACCTGCTGCATCTGCCTTGCGGCTAACCCCGCAGGGGTTGAAGAAGTAGGCTCCACGGCCCTGCTGTTTCAAATACCGGTCCAGATCCTCCATCTCTCCCGGAGCATTCCAGGCATTGATTTCAGATACAATACGGTTATATTCCCGGGCTGGCAGTACGTGTTTTAGTTCAGTTGCGTTGTTATACGAATTAAATCCATAAATTTCCAATATTTCTTTCAGAATCTGCTGGTTGCCCAGACCGTCCGAGATCATATGGTTGATGTCCAGAATCAGCTCGTATTCCAGGTCGGCCGTCCGGATGACTGACAAAGAATGCAGCGGCCAGCGGGTGATATCAAATTTCTCATTTAGCGAGGCTTCGAACCTTTCCGAGATCCACCGGCGCTTCGCTTGTTCATCCAGATGTCTGATATCCAGGACGGGAATTTCCGGCGGCACCACAGCCTTCAGCAATTGGAGACGATACCCCTTAAGGCTCGCGTTCGCCGGTTCCGTGATGAACACGGCCCGCAGTACAGGATGGCGGAGAATCAGCTCACCCCACGACTTCCGCAGGCTTGCGACATCCAGTCTCCCCCGCAGGCGTACACCTGACGTTATGGTCAGATTGGCTACCGACAAATAGGTGATCAGAAATAAATATTGGGAATGTAATATTTCAAGAAATTCGGGCTCATTTTCAGGAATCTCCGCCACTATTTCAGGAATCTCCGCCACTATACTGTTATCGTCATCTGTAACTGCCAGGGTACCGCTGTTCCCCCCGCTGCGGACGGCCAGCATTTCCACGATATCTCCAACCGTATGCATAGACATGAGCGACGTCACCATATTGCTGTCGTTGACTTCACCGGATGAATCGGCAGGCAGCAATGAAACCATCTCGCTCATTAAGGTAATCATTTTAATGGAATCCAGGCCCAAATCACTCTCCAGATCCATATCCGTATGCAGATCTTCAGGCTTATGTCCGGTAATGCCGGAGATCAACCTGCAGACTTCTATTGTCAACTGTTCACGCAGATCCGGGGCAGCGGATTGAACCTGGACTACAGCAGGCTGAGGCCAGAAATCTTCTTGCGCTTGAAGCGCAGTACTAACCGCAGTCTGTACCTCTGCTCCTTCCCGCCGGGCAAGTTCCCATTCCTCAAAAATCTGCACAAGATCGCCGACAGTTTGCAGACCCATCAAGACAGTCACCGGGTATGCAGCCGTAAAATCATCCATTTGCTCTGCCGGGACCAATCCGATCAATTCATTCATCAAGGTAATCATTTTGATGGAATCCAGTCCCAGATCATCTTCCAGATACATATCCGAATTCAAATCTTCGATCCTGTGACCTGTTACACTTGAAACCAGCTGATAGACCGCTTGACCAGTGCCGCTTGAGACACTAGATGAATGAACAAACATCTTGCTCACAAAACCCCTCCCCCTCGCATCGATCATTTTTGTTACGAATCAATTCACATAAGATATTTACCTTGAAATGGGATTTTGTGTCAATGACAAATTACCAATATTCTCTTATTTTATAAAATTTAACATCTATTTTACAAAATGGATGTTTTATAGATTTGTGTTATGTGGTCAGGGGCGGACTCCGTTTCAGACGAAGAGACAACAGCCTCGGCGGGTTCAAACCCGGGAGGAGTTGTCTCTTTATATATTGCTCAAATTTAAGACCTAGAACTTTAGTACTTCCTGCACAACATCAGGTGCGGGCGTCCAGCAGCCTCTCCGGCTCGCCGCCAATCCTGGGCACTGAATTCATACTTCGGCATTCTTGCTCCGCCCGTGCCACCAGCTTAATACCCATTCGTATTTGATACTCCGACAAATTTGCATAGCCTAAGATAAACGTGGGCTTTCGGGGCATATTGTTCAAAAAATACTCGGATGCCGGATATATTTTAACCCCGTACGCCAGAGCCCGCTCCGCAATGATCCGCTCATCAACCAAAGTATCCAGCTCAATCAGCAGGTGCAGCCCGGCTTCATCTCCAATAACCTTGACCCGGTCGTCAAATTCATGCTGCAGCGCATCCACCAGACAAGCCCGCCGGGTTCCGTATAATTTCCCCATCCGGCTCACATGTTTGGCATATTGTCCTGACTGTATGAAATCTGTCAACGCTTCCTGTTCAATGGTAGGGCTCATGCGATCCGTAATCCATTTGATTGCCAGAAAGGGCTCAACCAGGGAAGGCGGTAGAATCACGTAGCCGATGCGCAGCGCAGGAAACAGAATTTTGCTGAAGCTGCCCACATACACGACACGGCCGCATGAATCCAGCCCTGCGAGCGCGGATACCTTTTGCCCGACATAGCGGTATTCGCTGTCATAATCGTCTTCAATAATGAGCGCTCCCGATCTTCTGGCCCATTCCAGAAGCTGTATTCTCCGGTTAAATGACATCGTTACGCCTATCGGGAACTGATGTGAAGGGGTCACATAGAGCAGCTTGGGAGTTCTCGTCGGGTTCTTGCTGTAGGCCGCAAGACACCGATCAATCTCCTGAACGCATATCCCTTCCTGATCCACGGGTACCGGAATGACTTCTCCGCCCGAGTATGCGAATATCTCCCGCAATACATTATGGGTCGGATCTTCGACCAGCATAGGGTCCCCGTTGTTCAGGCATAGTCTGGCGAGAATATCCAGCGCCTGCGTAGCTCCTGTCGTTATCACAATCTGCTCCGGCAGCGCCGGGATAGAACGGGTAGAGCGCACCAAGCGGGCAATTTCCTCCCTCAGCGCCAAAGAGCCTTCCGCAGGGCCGTAAGTAAGCATATCAGGGGTGGCCCTCCGGCATGCCTCGGTCAGCGCCCGCTGCCAGCGATCCATCGGGAAGACATCCCAGGCCGGCACACCATGACGGAAGTCGTAAGGGACCGCTGTCGGAGAGGAGTCCGCCGTTGCGAAAGTTGGCGCTCTGGTTGCCACCTCGCAATATTCCTCGGCCTCATTGTCAGGACTGGCGCCTGCACTCGCCGCATTTGAAGCGATGAATGTTCCCGCTCCCCTTCTCATCTCCAAATAGCCTTCGGCCTGCAGCTGCTCGTAGGCTTGAAGAATAACGCTGCGGGAAACCAGAATCTGCTCAGACAGCAACCTTGTCGCGGGAAGCTGGTCCCCGCTTCGCAAGCAGCCGCTTGTAATTGCCTGCAGAATTTGCTCGTACACTTGTCTGGACAAGGATGTATCCAGTGTCTTATCAATTGCAATTAACAATTCATATGCCAATAAAGCCCCCTCCAGCCCCAATGAAATAACTCTCCATATAAATGGCTTTAAGCCTCCGGAGCTGCAGGCTCCGAAGGCTTGTCGTTCATACCTGGACTTATACTTCTTGCAGCGTCCGGCGCATTTCGAGCATTTCATAGACCTGGGCAACATCTTTGTCCCCGCGGCCGGAAAGGCTAACCACAATAATTTGATCCTTGCTCATAGCCTGCGCAGCCTTCATCGCATAGGCAATCGCGTGGGAGCTTTCCAGGGCAGGTATGATTCCCTCCGTCTTGGACAAGGTCAGGAAGGCATCCAGTGCTTCCTCATCCGTAACGGAAACGTAATCCGCCCGTTTAATATTCTTGTAGTAGCTGTGTTCCGGACCCACGCCAGGATAATCCAAGCCGGCTGCAATGGAGTGGCAGTTCTCGGCGTCCTCCATAACATAGCATCTGAACCCGTGGATAATATCCGGTTTGCCAACCGAGAGCGGAGCGGCATGCATCCCGGTGTCGATCCCTTTTCCCGCAGGCTCAACGCCCACTATTGCGACATCGGGATCATCCACAAACGGATAGAACAACCCGATCGCATTCGAGCCTCCGCCCACACAGGCAGTGATTAGATCGGGAAGACGTCCCTCCTTCTCCAGAATCTGCTGCTTGGCCTCTCTTCCAATGATCGATTGGAAATGGCGGACCATTAGCGGAAAAGGATGCGGCCCAACGGCAGATCCAATGAGATAATAAGTATCTTCATAGTTCCGGGCAAAATCATTGAGCGCTTCATCCACCGCTTCCTTCAATGTCCGGTTTCCGGACTTCGCAGCCACAACCTCTGCTCCCAGCATCTGCATGCGGAATACATTAAGAGCCTGGCGTTCAATATCCACTTCTCCCATATAGATGGTGCAGGGGATATTAAACAAGGCACATACGGTCGCTGTAGCCACCCCGTGTTGTCCCGCGCCAGTCTCTGCAATAATTCTCTTGGCCTTCATCTCATGGGCAAGCAGGACCTGGCCGATGGCATTATTGATCTTATGCGCTCCGGTATGATTCAAATCTTCACGCTTGAGATATATTTTGGCCCCGCCGAGTTTATTCGTCAGCCGTTCGGCATAATACAGCGGATTGGGTCTCCCCACGTATTCATTCAAATAATAGTTGAGCTTACGCTCGAACTCTTCATCATCTTTATAATGCCGAAAAGCCTCATCCAGTTTATTTAGAGCCGTCATAAGCTCTTCCGGAACGTAACTTCCGCCGAATTGCTCCTGATCCCCTTCACCAAACACACCATCCGCAGTTACCTTAATGATACTCATAAAATGACCTCCTAATCATTTTCATGTGTGCCAAAAGAAGTTCGAATAAATTGATTCCTCATTCTATAAGGTACTGTGCAATCAAACGCTGCCTTAGCGGTCATGCCCGGCTTCGTAATCTGCGGGGACATGCCTGGCATTTGCGAAGGGTCCAGGTGGAAGCCATCAAGCTTGGGCAAGACCATTATATCAACATCAGCCTGAAAACGGGTTGCCATGGCCCACCACACTTCTTCTTCACTGAACAGGTTGACATCCTCATCTACCATAACCACCTGTTTGATCATTCGAAACGATTGAAGAATCATCGTACCGGCGCGCCGGACTGCCAGATCATCTTCATCGCTCATCTTATGAAATTGAGCAAACAGCAGCAGCTGACCTCCCCCTGAAGAACTGCAATATGCATTTGTAATCCGGGAGGTGACTTGACTGCGGACATACTGGAGCACCCCGGCTTCCATACCCAACGCCAACAGATTGGATTGTTCATACCCGGGACCGATCACCGATTGAAAAATGGCATTGGCTGAGGAAGTAACCCCGGTAATCCTGACGACAGGCAAATGGGGATGCGCCTTGCCGTCATATCCCAGAAATTCAGGCATGGAACAGCCCCCAAGCTGTCCTTCAGGAGCATATTCATGGGTGATTTCACCTTCCAGCACATATTCCGCCTCGGACAAGCAGTCGGCAGCGACAGATAAACAAGAGGAAATCTTGACGGGCTGTCTTCGTAATCCGCCGGCAATAGCCAGCTCATTGAAACCCTCGGGTGCTACAGGGCTTGTACAACATGAGGCTATATATATGGCAGGGTCCAGGCCAATGTTGATGGAGATCGGGAGCGGCATCCCCATTTCCTTGGCCGCCAGATAGAAGCTCTCCAAATGGCGGCCAGGCACCATCCATATCGTCAATTCGTCGCTGCTTTTAACCCACAGCCGATGAATTGAAATGTTGCTCTCGCCGGTGACTGGATGCTTGGCGACTACTAATCCGAGTGTAATATAGGATCCGGCATCCTTCACACTCATTGTAGGGATAGGCAGCTCGCTTAGGTCAACGGACTTTTGGATCACTTCCTGGCAGGGCGGCTGTTCGCACTTTACAGGCTCAATTGGGTTGGCAGCTGCATTCAGCAGGAAGTCCGCCATATGGTATTCCTCTGTGCCCAGCAGCATTGCACACCGTCTCCGGATTCCAAACATTCCTGTCAGCACGGGCTTATTCACCGGCTTCACATGCTCGAACAGCATCGGCATTCCCGGTCCGGTCGGCGATGCGACAGGTACCCCTCCCCCCTGCGCTGCATACAGGGCGGCAAGCTCATATTCGGCCTTCACGGGAAGCGTATACCGCAAGGGAGCGTCTCCCTTTTCTTCCAGATAGATTAGGGCCGATTTCAGATCATGAATAACCCCCGAGGCTGCTGCTTTCATCATCTGCTTCGCTCATCGTTAATGCCCTGCCGATTGTTGGCGATTGTGCAAATATTCAAGCTGCATATCAGTCAGAACCGTTATTAATGTCCGGTAAGTAGCAACTGCAATATGCGGTTCCAGACCCGCTTCCTCCGATAGCTTGGCCACCTTATCCAATACCTGCTGTACCCGGTCGCAAGAGCGGACGGACTCCTCATCCGTTTTCAAGACCATAATCTTCTTGACGGTCTTGGTTCTATCAGCAATCAAGGCTACAATCTGCTGATCAATCCGGTCGATCTCTTGTCTGTGAAGCGACAGGTTGTCTATTGACATTAATAAATCCCCCTTAAACAATATTGGCTTCAAATGAGTATGGTGCGTATGTTGAAATGAAATTTTGAAAAATTTGAAATCCGCCTTCCGTGCATACACTTTCAGGATGGAATTGAATCGATTCAATTGGAAATTCCTTATGCCGCACTCCCATTATATATCCATCATCCGCGGATACCGCAGTAACTTCAAGACAATCCGGCAGACCCTCCCGACTGACAATCAAAGAGTGGTATCTGGTAGCGCGAAATGGATTATCCAGGCCGGAAAAGCAGCCCTTGCCGTCATGAATAATCTCACTGGTCTTGCCATGCATCAAATGATCCGCACCCATTATTTTCCCTCCATAAGCAAGTCCGATGGCCTGATGCCCCAGACATACGCCAAGGATAGGAAGATGTGCGCCATATTGCCTGATCAGCTCAACATACCGCGCATCAGCCGGATGGCCCGGGCCAGGACCCAGCACTACAAAGTTTGGGGCAACCCGCTCCACCATACCGGGGCTTATCTGATCGTTCCGCACGACTTCCAGCTCCACCCCGGCTTTCATGAGATATTGGCAAATGATATAGACAAAGCTGTCATACGCATCAATTACTAATGCTCTCATGCAGCACCTCCTTACCTGTTATCGCCCAGAATAATGCGCCCATCTTGTGAAAAGTCTCGTTCCATTCCTTCTCAGGTACGGAATCGGCTACCACTCCCGCAGAAGCCCGTATGGAATAAACATGGGGTTCACGATGAATCGCCGTTCGGATACAAAGCGCCATGTTAACGTATCCGCTGAAATCCATAAAGCCAATGGCCCCAGCATAAGCCCCGCGGCGCGTTGTTTCGAGATCCTCAATAATCTCCATAGCCCGAATCTTTGGCGCTCCGGTCATTGTTCCTGCCGGAAAAGTTGCCGCAATAATATCATACATGTCTTTGGCAGCTTCTTGTGTCCCACCTACACTTGATACCAGATGGTTCACATGCGAGTACTTCTCGATCACCATAAGTTCCTCGACCGCCAATGTCCCCTTTTGGCAGACCCGCCCAATATCGTTGCGGCATAAATCCACCAGCATGATATGCTCCGCTACTTCCTTATCATCATTCTTCATAGCTTCTATGAATCTCTCGTTTTCTTCCGGAGTGGAACCCTTGGGACAAGTTCCGGCAATCGGCCTCATCGTGATGTACTGGCCCTGGATTTTAATATACAGTTCCGGACTGGCGCCGATCAGGGTTATGCCTCCAATAGATGCCAGATACATATAGGGAGATGGATTGCGCACCCGCAATCTCCGGTACACCTCAATTGGTGTTATATGGCTTTCTATATTGATTTGATTTCCTAGCTGGACTTGATAAATATCCCCGTCCGAGATGTAAGAGAGAGCTTTTTTCACATTGTTCTGATACACTTGACGGTCTATCGTATATTCCACGGATAACGGCTCAATAGCATCCGCATAAGTCTGACTCTCTTGCGAATTTTCATTACGAAACATCCTGCAGATCTCCGCTTTGGATAAATCATCCCATTCCCCGGCAGATTGATTCAGAATCAGTCTGGCGGTCTTGTCCACTAGCGTATATTCAATTAATCCTTGATAGATGGACAAGGCGAGATCCGGTACCGTTCCGTCATTTGGAATATGAGTAGGCAGACTCTCAACAGACCAGGCTGTATCATAACCCAAGTATCCGAAAAACCCGAAGTAGAAAGCCTCACCCTGGTCCGGAATTGAAACCGAGAACTGGGACTGAACAAACCGCAAGAAATCCCACAATCCGCTGCGGTCTTGCAAATGCAGAGCCCCGTCCCGGGTAATTAACAGCCCTTCTTTCAGTGCACCTTGTCTAACCCGTTCAACAATGGACTTCATCCCAGTCAGCTGTATCTCTGTAGCAAAAGCAGTTATCGTAAACAGAGATTTGAAACCAATCAGAGTAGTCTGAGCAATCTTGGAAGGCCCGGATAGAGTCTCAAGCAGGTACACGTCCTGCTGTCCCAGATTTTCCTGCAAGGCTAAATAGGTCTCAAAAGAATTATTGAATTCAATCTCATGTATTTCTGTGTTTACTTGAATGGGATGCAAGAGTTATTCACACTCCAATCTGTTTTATTCCACTTCATCAACAACAAAGACTAGAGTCGGACTGCCTTCCATTCCCTGTGACCGATGAGGGTCTCCATCAGGGATCGAGAATCCCATGCCCGGTCTGCAGGACACCTTCCGATCCTCGTAATGAATCGTGAATTCCCCCTGCAGCACATAGCCGACATGTCCTTTGAGGCACCAGTGCTCTTCATTGAATCCCGGAGGAAGCTCCAGCAACCGAAACCGCTTGTTTCCGATATAGCAGATTTTCACACGTCCATTTGCGCCGGGCTTTTCCCAGCTCGTCCATTCCATGTTAGGAAAATCAATACCGCCAAGAGCTTCCAGTTCCTTGTTCGTCACAACCATCAACCTCCAGTTTATGATTAATATATGGAAACCTAATAAAGGTAAATCTATTAAATCAGCGGTGCCTGCAAGCGCATAAGTTCATCCTTACATATGCTCCGCTCATTATCTTCCTCACACTGTAAAAAGGAATGACTCGTAATCTGCGTGTAATGCTTCATGGCTGCGATCATATCAATCATCCGGTTGACCATTCTGCGGATCGAATCCAGCCCCTCCATATCATTAAATGCCTCATTGGCTTGTCCAGCATGCAGAAGAGCGGGAAATCCGCTCCCTACCATAATCATTCGATTCAGCAGAATATTGCTTACAATCTGTGAGTGCACCTGCTGATGATTGTAGCGCCGGCCAGTAATGATAGCTCCACCAACTTTATTCGTAAGCGGCCTTTCGAACCGGAGATAGCATACACCCGATCTTTCAATAAATATTTGCATCAAGTGCCCCATACCAAAGCCGTGAACGGGAACCGCATAAATAATTCCATCGGCCTTCTGCATCATCTGCACAATGTACGGCATATCGTCGGTCAGCCCGCAATGATTCTCCCGATTGTTGCAATCCCCGCAAGTCCCGCAAGCAGAGATATTAAAGTCTCTTAGATTCAATACTGAAAGATTTGCTCCTCTTTGGACGGCTATTTCATTGCAATATTGCAGGATTTGATCTGTATTACCACCGATGCGGGTCGATCCGCATATAGCTAGAAGTTCCACAGGATTATTATCCATTTATGAAAAAGCCTCCCATTGTTAATAGATTATAGGATTTTAACAAGGACAGCAACGGAAACAGAAGCTATAATCACTCCAAACAAAGGAACTTTCTTCAACAGCACGAGAACAATTGCAACGATACCCGCCGAAACTCCGACCATTGGCGTTTCATTATCCACCTGAAAAATGCCGGGAATAATTAATGCACTGAGTACAGCCAATGGAAGATTCTCCAGAAACCAGTTCTTTCTCTCCTCAATGTCTGTCTTGCGGACAAGCAGCAAAGGAGTAAAGCGAAACAAAAAGGTAATCAAGCCCATTCCAAGAATCAACACGATCGTCACATCACTTCACTCCTGATCTTCTCTTCTTTGGAAGGGATTATTCCGCCGACGCATGCTCCAATGATCATGGAAACCACTACAGTCGCATTTCCCAGCAATGGATGCAGCAGCCAGGAGGAAGCGGCGGCAGAGATGCAAATGGCCAGATTTTTTCTATTCCGCCGAATTTGCGGGATCACCAGTGCAATAAGCAGAGCGTAAAGGGAAGTGTTGAGTGCCGGCAAAATTGTAGAAGGAATATATTCTGCGAGCATTATCCCTGCATACGTTGAGATCAGCGTGACGGCATATGGGGCGGCCTCCAATCCCATCAAGTAAGCTAACGAATGGTTGCTTGTGTCTCTGCGATTTTTGTCTGACATCATGCTTACGGCATACACTTCCTCCGTTAGTCCAAATCCAACAATTCCTCTGTGGAACAGGCGTGAACTTCGGTCCATCCTTGAAGAGAACGACATGCCTAGAAAAAAATATCGCAAGTTTATAACAAACGTTAGCAGCAAAATGATAGGTGCGGCAGTTCCCGTCGCCAGTAATTTGGCACCTATAAACTGGCTGGCTCCGGCGTAGACCACTGCGGAGAGGAGGAATACTTCCAGATCACTCAATAAGAGTGCCTTGCCAACAAGTCCGAAGGTGATGCATGCCGGAATATATCCGATAACGATGGGAACGGAGTCGATAAGCCCCTGCCTCACTTGCCTCATTGCATCACTCACGATTTATGAGAACCTCCCCGGCATTGAGTTGAAAGACATGCGCAGTAGAATTCTTGTGAATAAAAGCCCATTCAGATCCCCCTTCTCCGGTGAACGGCTGCAGCAACTCATGTAACAGAAACGT
Source organism: Paenibacillus sinensis (assembly GCF_019904155.1). Lineage (GTDB taxonomy): Bacteria > Bacillota > Bacilli > Paenibacillales > Paenibacillaceae > Paenibacillus_AQ > Paenibacillus_AQ sinensis. The sequence goes on along the minus strand of NZ_JAHCMB010000128.1, from coordinate 150,981 downwards.
CGTTGCCTCAACCAGCACTTTGGCTTCTTTATGTACGGCCTCAACTGTAAACAGCATCTGTGAGGACTCGGACGTTGTCTTGATATAATCGCTCTGTCTCCAGTTCCATCGCCGGGAATGCGCCCTGCCTGCATTATCCGCATAAATGATCTCGCCGGACGAAGGGAACTCGAATTCCTCCACCTTGCCAATGGGCAAGAATTGTTCAGTCCCCACGGCCCTTCTGATGGTGAATTCCGGTATCTTCGTAATATCACAGGATGCGATGGGCGTGCGGGATTTCAAAGAGATTGCATTGCACAGATCCACCAATGTATTGATTCGGGGCAATGACCCCAGCTCAATGACGCGCCTGATAAGCGATTCCGCTGCGCAAGGATACCTTGCGGGCTTGACGCCAAATTGAGTGTATACTTTCCGCCAGGCTGCAATGGTCGATAGTTCGCTCACCGCATCTTTTTGCAATCCTGAGTTCAGAATTTCCTGTTCCATATGAGCCAACAATGCCTTAACTTCCGAATCCTTGCCCAGGTTGGCTACTTGCGGAACGGCGATCAGCCCGACATGCAAATCCGGGGCAACGTCAAAGACATCCTCCGAAAATTCCACCTTGAACGATCTGCCGTATTCCGTTCTACCCGCAGGGTTATTATCCATCTTGATCCTCCTTCAGTACGTTACATGGAATATAATACCTTAAATACACATTATTATTAAAATACCAATTGCCAGCCAATTGGCCATACCAATCCGCCACATGAGCTGCCATCCGGTCTGGAAATAGCTATTTACAATCTGAAAAACAAGGCGTATAATCATTAATTGTTCGGACAAACAATGTGAATTACTTCCCAGTATCGAGACGTGGCTCAGCTTGGTAGAGCGCTTGCTTCGGGAGCAAGAGGTCGCAGGTTCAAATCCTGTCGTCTCGACCATATATGAATGTTAAACCCTTGAGAAATCAAGGGTTTTTTTGTACGTAAAAAGGGAGCTCCGCGTTTTGGAAGCTCCCTCAGCTCTATTTCTTCAGTGCAAGTATCTCCTGCTCCGACAATCCGGTTGCTGTGGCAATGGTGGCGATGTCCAGATTCAGTGCCAGCATGTTCCTGGCGACTTCCTTGATTCCTGCTTGCACTCCTGCCTTCATCCCCTCTTGTATACCCGCCTTCATCCCAGCTTGCTTGGCCCCTTCGAGCATCGACGCTTCGTCATGCAGGTATTTCTGACGGGCCTCGTACAAGCGGCGGGCCTCCGAATCCTGGCTCAAGTATTGCAGCGTATCCATGGCCTTCTCAAGTCCCGGCTCATTCATCTTCAGCACCTCCCAATGAGTTGTATCCACGCCTTTGAGGAACAGCAGCCAGTTCTCCAAGCCGCCGTTCGAGGGAATGGCATCATCCAGCTTCGGCAGCTCCAAAAAATGTATCTCAATATCGTCAATCAGCAGTATTCCCGAGCGGTCTTCACGGAGATGGAATACATTATGGTATTCATCATTCGGCAAGAAGGCATAGTTCAGAATGTTGATGGTAACGCACTTCTTCAGCTCCTGGTACTTCTCGCCTTCCTGAAGCTGGCTGGCATACCGCTTGCTCCAGTAGAACAGCGTCCGCTTCTCGATATCGTATTTGTTGAACAATTGCATCTCAATGTCTATCAACTTGCCCTCAGCGGTCTTCGCATATACATCGAAGATGGATTGCTTATCGAGCGGATCGTCCTTGTCAGTGTAGGGATTCATCAGGATAATCTCTGTGAGTGGCGGTTCCCCCGCTTCGGTGAAAATCCGGTTCAGAAAAGCCAACAGCACATCCTTGTTGTTCTCGCTGCCAAAGATTCGTTTGAATACAAAATCCACTCTCGGATCAAGCAGTTCCACATCGGCCAACTCCATTCTTTAGGTTTATTATAACAAAATTTCCGGCGGTACAGCTATCGGTACACGGACAAGAGCCGCAAGGTTTTGACCTTGCGGCCATACCCTTGCGGCTCTAGCGCTATACTCATACTGTATAAGTAACTTACTTGCCGAACAGCGCTCCGACAAGCTCTTCGTTCGCGACGTTTCCATGCCGGTCGACCAGGCCGAAGTCCATTTCCTTATAGTTCCAGTAAGCGTGGCCGATGCCGTATGCGTCCAGCAGCTCTACTACATCCTTGACCCAGCGGACGGCACTGTCCGCCGGCGCCGTGTCGATCACGCCGAACTCACCGCAGTACAGCTGCCTGCCGGTGTATTTGATAACCTTGAAATTGTCCAGCGTAAAGTTTCTGGGCCACAGATAGATCATCCCTCCCCGGAGCGTGTCCAGGGCGTTGTTCAAAGCCAGCACCGTAATATTCCAAAAGGGATACAGGGTTACGATGCTTCTTCTTCCCTTTTAATTATAGAAAGATGCCCCCTCGTCATAAGGATGCAACTTTAGTCATAACGGAAAAAAACATAGTTTTTCGAAAGCGGTAACATAAATGACCTGACTGAACCGGAGCCCGGAAGAAGATGACAGTCCGGACCCCAGTCGGGAGAGGATTTTCTGATACGGTGCAGTTGGCTGAAATCGGGATCAATCCTTATAGCAAAGGCGAGAACAGGCGGGCAATCGTCTCTTTGTATTTTTGGATTTGCGGTCGTTGTGCATATTGGGACAGCTCGATTTCCCGACTTTCCTGCAAGTCCCTGTCAAAGTCATGGACCAGTCTGTCGACAGTCGTCCCGTCATAGAAGATCGCATGCAATTCGAATTGTCCATAGAAGCTGCGAATATCCATATTGGCTGATCCGGAACAAGCCAGATCATCGGCAATGATGACCTTGGCGTGGAGGAAACCTTTCTCATACAGATAGAAGCGGACTCCGGCCTGCAGCAATTCCTGCACATAAGACATGGAGGCCAGGTGAACGAATTTCGAATCCGGAACAGCCGGCAAAATGATGCGAACATCGACTCCGGTAACGGCTGCCGTCCGCAAAGCCAGAATAATTCCGGGCTCCAGCACGAAATAGGGGGATTCGATATAGATCCTTCTCTTGGCGGAAGCAAAGCAGGAGAAGAAGAGTTCATGTATGGGTTCGTCAGGTCCGCTTTTTATCATACGCACCCGCTCCTTCCCCTTGCCTTCCTGAAGCGGATAATAGTCCGGATCGGTCAGCAAAACTCTTTTCACGAAATACCAGTCGGTCAGAAACGCAAATTGAATCCAGCCAACCGCATCGCCCTCGATCCGGAAATGAGTGTCTCTCCAATAACCGATTTTCGGATCTCTCCCCAAATATTCATCCCCGATGTTTAGACCGCCGAAATACCCGATTCGGCCATCCACGACCACGATCTTCCGATGGTTGCGATAATTCAGGCGTCCGGTAAAAAAAGAGAGGAACGGAGGGGAAAAACATCCGGTTTCCGCCCCGGCCTCATGCAATCGGTTCACAAAAGACTTCTTCAATTTAAGGCAGCCGATTCCGTCATAGATCAGCTTCACCTTAACTCCTTCCCGGGCTTTGCGGATCAATAACTGCTGAAAGCGGGAGCCGAGATGATCATCACGGATAATATAAAATTCGATATGGATATGATGTCTGGCCGAGGCGATGGCCCGAAGCATATCTTCAAAGGCTTGTTCTCCCTTGGAGAACACAGCCGTCTTATTGCCGGCCGTCACAGGGAGAGCTGCCGTATGTCCCGGCTTCAGACCCGGACTGCCATTCGGACTCGCTGCGGCATCCGGACATTCCTCTGTCAGCTTCCGCCGGCCCCGGTCCGACAACTGTTCCCTGACTTGTTCGAGCAGCAGCTTATCCTCTGGATTGTCCGGACGCTTGTCGGCATATTCCTTACCTATAAAAAAATAAAGGACGTAGCCAATCAGCGGAAGAACGGCAGCGACGACGACCCAGGTGATCGCTTTATACGGACGCCGAAGCTCGAAGATTACAATCGCAATGATTTGAATAGCCTCTAGAAAAAGCGCTGCAATGGCCCACAGCAATGTCAGTCTCACCCCCGTAGTAAAGGGTATCACAGGTCTGAATGGTTTATTCAGAGCTCCGTTCCCGGATACTGGCTAACTGTTATATCTTATGAACTTTCCGGTCAAGCCGTATACGCCATTCGCTGCTGTACAGGCAACAACGTGACGGCTGACCCGCAGCGGATCGCCGAATCTCCTATAGTTCTTGGGCTGAAGCTGACCCGGCGACAGGTTCCGGTGTGCCAATGCTTCCTCGAACTCCTTCTGCGCGGCCTGCTTGGCTTTGAACAGCATCATCTGCACCCGGCTGTACACATTGACCGCTCCATCCCCCGTCGTTTCGATCGGCAGAAAGATAGCTTCGGGATATTTCTCGGTGATCAGCGACTGCACACCGTCCGACACGCCGGATGAAGGCATGCAGCCGAAGGGCTTGACCGAAATGGTCATGTTCACTTTCCGCTTCACCACGTTCAGAATCAGCTTGCCCACCTCCATATGCCCCTCCCCGCCGCGCAGCTGGTTGTTATAGAACTCATGGGCGACATCGGCGATCTCCTCCATATCAGGAAGAGGATACCGACGCAGACCCATGATTCTGGCATAGGCTTGAAACAGGACACGGACGGAGCGATCCGCAAGCCATAACATACGCAAGCGGGAGTAGGGCTTCTTCCCCATCAGACCGTTCTTGCCGGGGTCGGCATTACGCAGACCGATTCGCTGTGAGGTATCGAAACGCCCGGACCAGATGAGGAACAGAATCCAGGCCGTTAGCGGCTGTACCTCCACCTCGGCTCCCTCGCTCTCCAAAAAGCGCTGCAGCCGGTAGTTCCCGTCCCCCTCGGTCGTCATCGCCCAGAACTCGCCGATTATGCTGACCCTTGGCTTGACCCTGGTACGATCCACGGACACGGCATGAAATTCCCCACGGCATTTGAGAAGCGCCGGCAGCAGCGGCTTGTGCTTGCTCAGCGCTTCGTATAGGTATAGCTTGCAATGCTCCAGGGCGGCGTCCGTTGAACCGGTCTTCAGCTCATAAGGACGAATCCGATAAGCCAGCGCATATAAAATGTCTCCAAGCAGAACAGCCTTCAGTACACCGATGAAGAACGGTGCATTCAGCTTCAGCGCCGATTCTCCGCCTGCCGCCTGTTTCAGCCCGTCCGTCTGCTTGAACTCAAGCACGCGAAAACCGCCGAACCCCGCATCGCGCAGAGCTTTCCGGTATTCCGTAATGTAGGTGCCGAAGCGGCAGGGGCCGCAGGACCCGCTGGTGACGAACAGGTAGTTAGAAACAATTTCCTCCTTCGATTTGCCTTCCACATCACGAAGGTATTGCAGATGCTTGATGAGATTTCCCACAGTGAAATAAGTCGGGTTGCACTGCCCGCGATTGCCGAATTCCTTGCCGCAGCGGAGCGACTCATTGTCCGGGCAGTCCAAATGCTGCACCCGGTATCCCATTCCTTTCAGCGCTCCCTCCAGCAAATAATCCTGCGCCATCGTCAGTCCCCCGAACAGAATTGTCGTGGCGGCTTTATCTTTGGCCAGGAACCGGCCCGGAGCGGGTTCGAACCAATGGACTTTGAACTCTTGATCCAAGCCTGCAAGATGTTCCTGTATGTCAACTGCCATGCTCAATTCACTCCTTTGTACGAGATCGCTCCGGTATACCCGTCTTGCTTCAGACCTGACAGCTCCGCCCGTTTTTGTTCGATGTAATGCTGCAGCTCCGCTTTTTTGCGGGCCAAATCCTGCAAGCGCTCTTCGTGCAGCCCCAGGCTGTGAGCATACGTCTTGACCCGGATTTTGATCGATCCGCCCGGCTTGTTGCCGTCGATTTCATGAAGCGCCGAGTAAGGGGCGCCAGCCGCGGAGATGATCGAATCGATCAGCCCATAGGTCGGTGCGTCATGACCGCATTTGAAGCTGGACAGATCCAGCACCGCCACATGGGGATGGCGTGCAGCGAACTTGGCCGCCCATACTTTTTGCGCGCTATTGGCGCTGAAATTCTCCGGCCACACATCGCCGACTTCAAGCGCGGTCGCCACCCGCCCGCTCCTCAGGTCGCCGTCGAAGAAGCGGCGCAGCCAGGCTTCGTCTGTAGGAATCGAACGCATGGACAGGATGGGATAACCCAGTACCTGAAACTCATCAAGTACGCCGTGATTCAAACCCGGATCGGAATGGTAGGGACGCCCGATCATCAAGATGGCGAGGCGATTTTCCCGTTCAACCTGCTCCAGGATGAGCCGCCCCTTCTCCTTCATTTCCGCATCGAATTGCTCCATCGCCTTCCAGCCCTGCTCTACGGCAAAATCACTTTCGTCCTCGGTGATCTGCAAAATGTCCGCAAACGCGTCATACAGCTGTCTTTTCATCAGATTCCGTTCGATAAACGTCACGGCCGGGTCCATATACGCAATTCCCCGCGCAGCGAAGAAATCCACTTCCTTGGTAAAAGCGGCCTTGATCACGTTCGGGGCGCCGGCCGCGACCGGGCAGCTTGATGAATCCATCACATGGTTCAAATAGGTCGGCAGATGGGTGATGCACGGGAAAAAGAGAATATCCAGCGCCTTAACCTCATGATGCTTGAACAGCAAATTGTGAACATGGGCTTGGGCTATTTTTGACGGATAGCACGGGTCGATCGAGCCGTACTTCCCGCCTTCCTGCCACATGCCTTCGCTGGTGTAATCGCTGAATACGATGTTTCGTCCGCCTACGCCGAGCGCTTCGAAATAGGTACGCCAAAAGGGCGCCGTTGACCAAATGTTCAGTACCCGGGGAATCCCGATGCGCATCTTGCCTCGCCGATCCATCGCCTCTGCGGAAGAGCGCGTAAAGCTGATCTGGCCTGGCTTGGACTGCCTGCCGCGCAAGCCGTGAAGCCAGCCTGGCTTCGAGCGGGCAGCCTCCTGCGAAATTGGCTCCGATTCGGGCAGCGGCTCGGCATCGTAGAGATGCTGGAACATGCGGCGCGCCTCGTATTCGACGAGATTGGGATACTGCTGTCTCAGTTGCTGCCGCTCCTTCATCAGCTTGACGACCGCTTCCTGGTCTTCCACCGTGCCTTTCTCGCAGGAGAAGCCGGAAATGTAGCGGGCGGTTTGACCATCCGGCGTCCTGGAGTCGATGAAGGTGCGGCTGCAGTGATTGGGACAAAACTGGCAGCGGGTATAGTCATCGTTCCGGCTGACATAGCGGAGGTCAATCGCCGCATCGAGCCCAAGAAAGGTCGAATAACCCCGGCGCTTGACCACGCGCAGCGTCTCCATTGCCGCTCCGATCGCCCCTGCTTCTCCGGGATGCGGATGAATGTAAACTTCGGCATCCTGAACCCTCTGCATGATGTAATCGACTTGGGCTTTAACCGCAGCCAGATTATATTGGGTGCCGCCCTGGAGCACGAACTTGCGGCCAAGTTCGGCCATGCGCGGAATCTGAACGACGTACTGCCAGATGTTCTTCGGCAGGACAAGAGCAAGTCCGGCGAGCAATTCTTCTGCGGAATATCCCTCTTTCTGAAAATTCACCCGGTCCGCGTCGAGGAACACGGCGCAGCCGTAAGTAAATTTCGGGCTGAGGCCGGCCCTGAAGGCCGTGTCTGCATAATCCTGTACTGGAATCCCGAACTGGTCGGCCATTGCTTGCAGCAGCATTCCGTTCCCGGCCGAGCATTGATTCGACAGCTTGAAGTTTCGGATATCCCCGTTCTTCAGGAACAGAACCTTGATATCCTGTCCTCCGATGTCGCAGATGACATCGATGTCACCGAATTGACGGACCGCACTCATCATATGGGCGACGGTCTCCACGATATTGACATCCGCCTTCAGTGTCTGTTCCAGAACATCCGCGGCATATCCCGTGGCGCCGAAGCCGATAATCTCCAATTGGGCTCCCTGCTTCCGCACCTTGTCACGAATGCGAAGCAGCATTTCCTTCGTGTCCTCCAGCGGATTCCCCTTGGAGAGCTGGTATTCCTTCAGGAGAATCCGTCCCTGCTCGTCCACCAGAACGGCTTTCGATGAAGTGGACCCGCCGTCAACGCCGATCACCGCCTTAACCTTCTCCCCCGGAGCAAAGACCGTCTGCTCGAACCGGGGAATGCTGTAGATGAGGCGGAATTGATTCAACTCGTCTGCGGAGCCTGCCAGCGGCGGCCCTGCTTTTTCGCCCAATCTGGCATTGCGTCCATGTGCAACATACGCCTTCAGCACCTCCAGCCCTTGGTATAGACCGGCATCCGCCGGTTCATGCAGCCCGTACAGAACCGCTCCGTAAGCGGCATAATACTGCGAGTGGTCCGGGACAAATATCAGGTCCTCGATTGCCTCGTTGGACGGATAATCGTATCCCCGATCCCGCCAGGTCTGTGGAATCCGCTTCTGCCAGCATTCCTGCAGAAAGGGCAGATACGTATTCGGTCCTCCCAGGAGCAGCACACGGTGGCGGAGCGTATTGCCGCGCGTGAGTACGGAAAGGTTCTGCATGACGATCGCATCTGCCAGCGAGCACATGATTTCCGGCGAAGGAATGCCGCTCTTCACCAAGTTCACGATATCCGTCTCGGCAAATACTCCGCATTTGGCAGCCACATGGTGCAGCTTCGAATCATCAAAATGCAGCTTGCCCACCTCTTCCATAGGCATCCCCACTTTGATCATGCATTTGTCGATCGTCGCCCCGGTCCCGGATGCGCATTTATCGTTCATGGATGTGAATACTTGTTTGGTCCCCGTCTCCTTGTTCTCCTTGAAAATGATGATCTTGGCATCCTGCCCTCCAAGCTCGATGACGCTCCCGGCTTCGGGATGCAGCTGCTCCACGGCCATGGTAACCGCGTTGACTTCCTGCACAAATTTAGCTCCGATATGCGGAGCAATAGGCCCGCTGCCGGAGCCGGTCGCAAAGACGCGAATGTTGTCCTGCTTGACGTCCGGAAATTTGCTGCCGATGACAAGCAATAATTCCATTACTTTCTCCGCCTGCTTCGTATGATGGCGTTGATAGTCCGACCAGAGGATAGCTTTGCTGTCCGGGTCCACTACAGTTGCTTTGACTGTGGTCGAGCCAATGTCGATCCCGATGATCAAGGAGCCCGCCCGTTGGGCGATGATAGTCATAAACACATCTCCCGCTTCCGTTTGTTTTCAGTTAATTTACACTAAAAGAATGATATTTATCACAATATACAATAAAAGTAATAATTTTCTATTCAAAAAAAGCAAAAAGCCGCCGAGACGTTCTCGACAGCTTAGAGGCTGCAGGAGCTATGGAGTTACTCCAAGGTAATCGTTAAAACACCCCAGCGACCCGCTTCTATGAAAGCCTGATCGTAACCGTGTAGTCCAGTGGCGTAATCAGGTTGACGATTACCTTGAGGCAGCCGTCCGGATACGCCATTCCTCGAATCCCGGCCTGTATATGGTCATGGACTCCATGGTCCAGCTCCATCCAATCTTCCCCGGACATATAACGCAGCTTCCCTCCGGTCCAGAACGAGGAGTCTCTCAGTCCGGGAGCCGGCAACAGCTTGCCCTCGAGGCTTCCTTCGGAGCCGAACAGCAGAACAACCTGAGTTAAAACGTCGGACGGCTCCTCCGAAATGAGATGCAGCTTCCAGCCTTCGTCTGTTTCCGTGACGACAGCATGCACCCGGCAGCGCTGGGCATGGGTTAGCGGGCGATCCTGATGCGGGAGCAGATACCAGGGGCTGGACGGCCCATCGGCGGAAAGCGGCAGCTTCTCCTCCGGAACCGGGCCGTAGTAACCTTTTTCCATGACAGTTTCCAGTCTGTAAGCATCTCCCGCTTCCTCCATCGAGGTCATGGTGATAAGCCCCGGCTCGAAGCTGGAAGCAAGCTGGACACCGAGCAGACGGGCTTTGCCATGTCTTAGCGAGAAGAATGAGGAGGTCTCCGTCATGACGGTGGCGCTCGTCTTCTCCCGGCGGATGCGGGCAACCGGCGCGCCGAACTCCGTGTGCAGCTTGCTATGGTAAATCCGGCCGCCGTGACCGGCCTTCTCGATGCCGGACAGCAGCTCCTGCCGGTTGAAGGTCTGGTTGATGACCTTCCGGTAAGTGACGGGCAGCTCGCCCGGCGCAACGGAATTGGCATGCATTTGCGGATACAGCAGAAATCCCAGCATGCTGTTGTTCGGAAGCGAGCCGGGATTCGTTACCCCTGCACCGGCCAGTTCAGCCATGGCGGCGAATTCGGGGTCCTGATCATGCTCGGCCATCAGCTTATACGTGAGATAATAATCCTCAAGCGTGTGGATGCTACCGAAGTCCTGGCGCCCCGAGTAATCGGTCACGACTTCACCGTCAGGATGTACCAGATATTTCATCATCCGCAGATTCCGGCGGACCGGCTCCAGCAGCTCCGGACGTTCGAGATCCTGCGCAGCGTAATAGAGCATAATGTCGCTGACCGTGTTGTAGATTCCGTTGCTCCGCTCGGTCCATTCGCCGTCAGGCGTAATGTCCATTCCCTCCCGAAGCCATTCATCGGCCCGCGACTTCAGCTCTGGGAGGCCAAAGATGCGGAACAGCGAACCCAGAGCCGCCGTAAGCACCCACCGGTGATTGGGCGTATGCACACCGCCGGTCAGCATAGCCGGAATCGTCCGCTGTAGGAACAATCCGACCTTTCCGGTTAAATCGTCAAGCTTGTCCCATTCCTCCCGATTTAGAAGCGTGAGCACATTGGCCAGACCGACGACGACAAACGCCGTGTCCGGCGGGGAGTGATAATTGGTCCAGCCGGGGGAGATGGTGCCGTCTTCATGCTGAAAGCGCAGCATGAAATCCATCCCCTCTTCCAGCCTGGCCAGAAGTTCAAGGCTTCTGTAATACCCGGAAGACGAACCCAGCAGCGAGCCGGTCCATACTGCCAGGATCAGCGCGGTGCCGGTATGGCTGGGCCAGGCGACGCCGGTAAACGGATCGCGTATGCCCCCAAAATAACGGTTATCCTTGTCCATAATTTGCCGCTGGACCGATTCCTCGGTCCATTTGTCGTTCAAGGCGGTTAGCTTGTTAAACATGAGTTCTCCTCCCGGCCAGCCCTGTAAAAAGATAAAGCCCGCGCATCTTGACCAGCAACACTTCCGACTCTCTGCTCTTGGGCGCAAATCTTCCTCTCACGATTCCCGTTTCCTGTTTCATTGTTCAGATCGTCCTCCCCTATGCACCTAATATCAGAGAGTCATCGGACTGCGGCCAGTCGCCGTCAGTCTGCTTCTTGCAGCAGCCGCCGCGCCGATAGCGCCGGCGCTGTTGCCGAGCTTGGCTCTACGAATTGGAACGGAAAGTCGAGGCGTGTAGCGGCTGACTCGTTCCGCAATCTCCGTCTCATAGCCCGCATTCTTCTCAACGACGCCTCCGCCAAGCACAATCAGCTCCAGATCAAGGGTAATCAGCATGTTCTTGATCGTTAGCGCCATCAGATCATAAGCCCGGTTTAGGATCGAAACCGCCGCAGCGTCTCCTTGCATCGCGGCTTCGAACACATGCCTGGCCTCGGGAACGGTCCCGGAAGCCAGCTTCCGGATCAGCGTGTCAGCTGAAGCATCCCGTACAAGCTCAGCGGCCTGTCTGCCAATGCCGGTTCCCGATACAACCAGTTCGAACGGCCCGAATTCGCTGTCCTCTGGCTTGTCACCCGCATGTCCCCCCATGCTTTCATTTGCCACGGGTCCCAAATTCAGATAACCGATTTCCCCGGCGGAATAGCGGGCTCCACGGTACAGCTGTCCGTTCAGGAAGAGCGCTCCTCCAATGCCGGTTCCGATTGTAATCATCATAAAATGCTCCGCACCGGCAGCCGCTCCGGCATCCTGCTCTCCAAGCGCAGCCATGTTGACATCATTGTCGAGTACGACAACGCCGGTATAATAGCGGGAAATAATAGCCCTTATGTCTTCATACGGCCAATTCAGTGCGGGGGCACTCGACAGGATGCCCGTCGATTCATTCATGACGCCCGGCAGTCCGATGCCGATCCCGGCGAGTGCGGCAAGCGATGAGCCGTATGTTCGGCACAACTGGTCCAATTCCACGAACAGCCACAGAAAAAACTGCCGGGGATCGCGGCTTAGCTTGGTCTCAAGCTTATGTTCGGTTTGAATGACTCCATTCTCATCAGTCAGACAAATCAATGTCTTGGTTCCTCCGATATCCAATCCTGCGCAATAAATAGGGCTGTGTGACTCTCTGCTGTCGGTTGTCAAGGTCAGTACCTCCATGTTCAATTTCAATTATTAGATGGAGACGACGATTGATAGGCCTCCCGGATGTGCCGAAGAGCCGCCTGTACCGCTGTCTGAATGGCTCCCAGAACGACATCCTTCTCCTGATGCCGGGTAACGTCCAGGCATGGACGGCTGTAGAATCCGGACAGCCGTCTCTCGAGTCGCGGAAGCAGCACATCGGCATTGCGACCGATGCCTCCTCCGAGCACCACCGTCTCGGGAGCGATCACGGCGCAGAGATTGATGAGTGCTTCGGCCAGCAGTTCGCAATAGGCGTCCATTACAGCCATGGCCGCAGCATCTCCGCCCCGTGCCTGTTCAATCAATCTTTCCGGCGACACTCCGGGCTCCTTCAGCGAGCGGCCTTCTCTCTCTCCCGCTTCTCCGCCGAAGCGGGCTGCCAGACGCATCAGCCCGCCTGCGGAGAGAACCTCCTCCACTCGCTCTCCGTGAAGCGTCATGTTGGCGAACTCGCCGGCCGCTCCCCGGAAGCCGTGGAAGATGGCCCCATTCAGAACCAGACCTCCGCCGGTTCCCTCCCCCAACGAGAAATAGAGCAGGGGGCCGGATTCTGCGCCGCCCTGTATCGTGAATTCGGCCAGCGCGGCCAGATTCACATCATTCTCCGTCTCGACGCGCACCGGAAGCAGCGCGTTCAGCTGCGCCCGCGAGAGCGATTGCTCCGCTCCAGGGAGCGGCGGCACAAGCTGGGATACCTCCCCCGATGCCGTGTCGACGATGCCCGGTATCCCGATTGTGGCGGCCTGGATGCTGCGCCATGTCATGCCCTGCTCCAGCAGCAGAGCCTCCGCTTCGGCCAGAATCAAGGCCTGAAGCTCCGCACCCTGCATGCCTTCTTTCGGCATCGGAGTCTGCCTGAAGCCACAGAGCTGCCCCTCCAGATCCCCGAGCGCCGTTCGAATCCGGGTCGCCCCGAGGTCGATTCCGAGCACGTAATAACAGGTCCGGTTGAATTCGAGCAGTGTGGATTTCCGTCCCTGCGAGTTATCTCCCCTCCCGGTTTCCCTGACCAAGCCGCGTTCAATCAGTTGAAGAATGGCAGATGATACCGTTGGCTTGCTCAGCCCCGTCCGCCGGCTTAGCTCTGCGCGGGAGAGCGGTCCGTCTGCAATGATCCGCTCAAGAAGCGTCCATTCATTCAAATTTCTCAGGTAGGCGGGAGTGCCTGATGAGCTTCCTTTCATTTCAACCCCTGCTTCCTCTTCTCTCAAACTTTTTTCACTCGAACTTCTTTTTTTCTTTCAAACCTCTGTTTCCCTCGAATATCTTCTTCTCTCAAACTTCTTCTCTCAAACTTCTTCTCTCAGACTTATTTCTCTCAAAGGGAGTGTCGCCTTGCTTAGCAGTCTCGAACACAAACCTGATTTAGTTAGTTAAATTTATTAACTAATAATACAGAAGGTTTGGACTTAGTTCCAGCATTTATTTTCCGGCAGCCCAATTCCAGTTATCTAGGTGCATTTGAAAGGGCTGACCGGTAGCGACCGCTGGCATGATGAAGATATCTTCGCCGCTTATTCGTAATACACACGGATATTCAAATCCTGATCATAATTGCCGAATCCCCGCCCGAAGACAGTTAGTCCTCCCCTTCTCCGGCCCGCCGGCTCCGCCGTTATCCGGAGGCTCCACTGCTCCTTGCGCCAGTCCACATCATCCAGGCTAATCCCCGACATCTGCTGCCCGTCCATGAATGTTCCCGTCTTACGGATACGCAGCACCTTCAGCGTGCCGTACTGATTCACATCGGCATGCCACCAGCCAGGGGTGAATCTTCCCTTTGTCGCCCCGAAATCTCCAGGGCTTGTCCACTTCCCGAGGTCCACACCATTCAGGGTGAAGCCGATGTCGGACGGCCATTTCTCGCTGATCTTCGGAGCCTCCGAGCCGATTTCCATGGAAATCTCAATTTCCTGAACCGTCTGGTCAGAGGCGAGATAATTGGGCAGCCGGTATTCCACATACCCTTTGGCGAACCACAGAATACCGGCGTCCGCCCGCCGGGGGTCGGCAAAATACCGGGGATCGTCATAATAGCCGATGATCTGTTCCTTCGTCGCTATTCCGCAGGTCGGATGAGCTTCAAAATCGGTGTACTGACCGATCGGCACCGAGAATTCAACGACCTTCTGCGCCGTCTGCTGGGCACGGGACAGCCGGATCTGCAAATAGTTGGCCGAGAGCGAGCATATTTTATAAGTCGCACCATCCACCCTGCACATTTTCCCGCTTACCAGTCCGGCCTCCTGAAGCTTGCTCACATGCGAACTGACAATGGCGCTGCTGAGGTACAGCTCGGCTGCCAATTCCTTAATCGATCTTGGCCGCTCATCGAGCAGCTCGATGATTTTGAGGCGAACCTCGCTGGCGAGCGCTTCGTAGACGAGCAGCGACTCTTTGCTGGTTGAGAGATACATGACATTTTCCTCCTAAACTGAATATCCGCTTGTTCTGGTGGGAAAAGTGAAGGCGTACTTGTGCGCCTAGCGTATTTTCAATTTGTCCACCAATAGGCGTTATTCGCAGCAACCGTCTATTCCTTCTGCTTTCCTCGGGAAGGCACCGTGCGCCTAGCGCATTTTTAGCTTGTCCATCAAATTGGCGTTATTCGCAGAAACCGACTATTCCTTCTGCTTTCCTCGGGAAGGCACACTAGAATTACGAATTATATTAATCCTGAACATTGTTCTTGTCTATCCACCTGGCGAAAATTAAGATTATGAATATAAGCAGCTGCGTATGAATTAACCAAATAGCTAAATGCACAACAGGGAGGAATTACATTGACCATTCGAGCATCCATGATTGCAGATAAGGATTTTGTATTGGCCGAGGTAGACAAACGGATTTACGGATCATTCATCGAGCATTTGGGAAGAGCAGTGTATGGGGGAATTTATGAGCCGGGCCATCCCAACGCCGATGAGAACGGTTTCCGACTCGATGTTCTCAAGGCAGTCCGCGACCTAAATGTGCCGATCATCCGGTATCCTGGAGGCAACTTCGTATCCGGCTACAACTGGGAGGACGGAGTCGGCCCGGTCGAATCCCGCAAGCGCCGGCTGGAGTTGGCCTGGTGGACCACGGAGACCAATGAGATCGGAACGAATGAATTCGCTGAATGGGCAAAAATGGCGGGCAGCGAAGTCATGATGGCCGTCAACCTTGGCACACGCGGCATCGATGCCGCCCGAAACCTGGTGGAATACTGCAATCACCCCTCCGGCACTTACTGGAGCGATCTGCGGATCTCTCACGGCTACCGCGAGCCTCACCGGTTCAAGACCTGGTGCCTCGGCAACGAAATGGACGGCCCCTGGCAGATCGGGGCCAAAACGGCAACCGAGTACGGCAGACTTGCCAATGAAACGGCCAAAGTCATGAAATGGGTGGACCCGTCGCTCGAACTGGTTGCCTGCGGCAGCTCCGGCAGCGACATGTCAACCTTTGCCGAGTGGGAGGCGACCGTTCTGGATTTGTGTTATGAGAACGTCGATTTCCTCTCCCTGCACATGTACTATAACAATCATGAAGACAATACGCCGAATTTCCTGGCCCGCTCGCTAAACCTGGATCATTTTATCGGCAGCGTCGCCGCCATCTGCGATTATATTCAAGCCAAGAAAAAGAGCCGCAAGAAAATCCACCTCTCCCTCGATGAATGGAATGTGTGGAAGACGCAAGGGACCAGCCTGGCTGAAACCCGCTGGCAGATCGCTCCGCCGGAATGCGAAGATGTCTATAACATGGAAGATGCGCTCGTGGTCGGCTGCTGCCTGATTACGATGCTGAAGCATGCCGACCGGGTCCGGATGGCCTGCCTCGCACAGCTGGTTAATGTGATCGCTCCGATCACCACGGAGAAAGGCGGCGGAATGTGGCTCCATACGACCTACTATCCGTATCTCCATGCCTCGATGTACGGAAGAGGAACCGTGCTGCATCCCATGATCAAATCGCCAAAATACGATTCCAAGGACTTCACTGACGTTCCTTATCTCGAATCGGTCTGCATTTATAAGGAAGAAACTGGCGAGATTACCGTCTTTGCGGTCAACCGGCACTTGTCCGAGACGATGGATCTCACGCTGGACCTCCGCAGCTTCGGAGCCGTCGAGCTGGTCGAGCATATCGTGATGGAGCACCACGATTTGAAGGCAGTTAACAGCAAGGAAGAGCCGAACCGCATCACCCCTCGCACCGGCGGCCAGACCTTCAAGGAAGAAGCAGCCTTCAAGAGCATTTTACCGAAGGCGTCATGGAATGTTATCCGGTTGAAGCTGCAAGGATAAACGCTCGAGGACAAAGTAAACGAAAGTCATTTTACGTTTGCGATCCTGTCTTGTCATCTTGTCCTATCAGTGTCAGATTAGCGGATAGCGCTGAATAGCTGCGAATAGCCCCGGTCTATATAGACTTGGGGCTTCTTCTGTGTGATCACCTTATAAAAAAAATGCCCAGCGCTCAAAGCGCCAGACACTCTACCCAATCTATTTATTTGTTCTCCGGCCCTTCCAGATAGCCGACATTTTCGGCGGCTGCGGCGGTTTCGGCATCCCCTGGGGCAAATTCAAAGCCGTAGCTTTTGCACAGCGCCTCCATTCCTCCCGGATACCTGGCCCCTACCGGATTGAACTTCCATTCCGACCGATACCTGTACAGTTCTCCGGCTACAACCGCACTTCCTCTACCGTATACAGCCTCGAATGGGAACCGGACCAACAACGCCCCTGAATCGGCATCAATCAAAGTGACGCTAGTCTTCACACTCCACTCCATTGGAGCCAACGCCCCTTCATCAGACGGAATCAACGCCAAGACGATCCGGTCAATTTCATTCGGAAGCCGAGCGAAATCGACTATGAGATGAGACTTGTCCGGCTGCGGCTTGTAGGACAAGACCGAATAATCCCCGTTAGTTCGACGGCCATGGCAGATGAAGCCATCATCCGGCAGACAGCAGCCATCCTTGTTTAACAGGAACGCGGCTCCATCCATGTTCACGCCACCGCTGCTCATCTCTCCGTTCATTTCAACTAGCATCCTGAAAAGCCGATGCTCCCGGTTGAGCCCTATACGCTGCCCCTTGATCAATTCCAAACCGGAATGATGGGTCGCTGAATTCGCTGAAATCGTTGGCTGAACACCTTTTGCCAGCCTATTTCCAGCATTAGGAGTAACGACCCGCTGGCTCTCTGCCGCTTGCTTATTCTCTTCTTTGCCTGAGCGTTTCTTGGAGTTTTTCTGAATTTGGGTGGAAAAAGGGGTATAACCCCCGGGATACAAGTTCCCGGCCGAATACCCTTGACTGCTGCATAAGGAAATCGCATCGGCATGTCCTTCCCGCTCCATCAGCTTGAGCAAAATGCCGGCGGCGGCTCTGGCGTCATCAAGAGCGTCATGATGCTTCAAGGAAATCCCGAAATGCCTGGAAATCGCATCAAGCCTATGGGAAGTCAATTCCTTAAGCATTTTTTTGCCTAATAGATAGGTGCACAGGTATTGAAAGGACGGATAGGCTGTCCCAGCCTCATCCAGACAGTAACGGATTACGCTCATGTCGAAGGAAGCATTATGAGCCACTACAATTTGCCCTTGCAGCAAGGGTTCCAGAGTGGGCCAAAGCTCGCCAAAGGTAGGTTTGCCGCGCACCATTGAAGGAGTAATCCCATGTATGGCGATATTTCTGCCGTCGAAAGGGCTTTGAGGATCGATCAGCCAATTATGCTCAGCAATGATTTGTCCTTCCTTGACCTGTACGAGTCCCAGTGCACAAGCGCTGGATCGGCCCGCATTGGCGGTTTCAAAATCGATAGCCGTAAAATTCATATGTATCCCCTTGTCAGTCAAGTATAGCTTCAGTTTATGACAGCGGGCGGACAAAGACAATCCAGCTATTTACAAAGAAAGTAAAGCATGCTATTCCTTAACTAACCGATTAAACCAAGGAGAGGATTGCGTGCAGTTGATCAAAGGACAAAAAACAGATATTACGAAAGGACGAAACCTATCGGGCCTTTCTTTGAATTTTGGATGGACAGCCGAGATAGCGGGGATCGGGATTGACGCCGCCGCTTTTTTGCTGTCAGAGCGGAATCGCTGTGAGCGGGACGAGGATTTTATTTTCTACGGAAACCCGCAGTCTGTAAACGGTGCTGTAACTCATACCCCATTAAGCCCGCCCGACAGGGAAAAAATCAGCATTTCGCTTAACCGGCTGCCGCAGGAGATTACCCGCATCGCTTTGACGATGACAATCTACGAAGGGGACAAGCAGGGACATACGATGAAGCAGGTGAAAGACGCCTATCTTCGAATCGTGGATGAAGGAAGTGGCGAAGAACTCGGCCAGTTCCATTACGGCGCGGACTTGTCTGACGAAACCGCTATAGTGGCAGCGGAGCTCTACCGGTACAACGGCGAATGGAAGCTTCATGCAGTGGGCAGCGGATTTAATGGTGGACTTGCCGCATTGTGCACTCATTATGGGCTGGAGGTAGAGGACTCCGGGGATACCGAGTCTGCCGCCGCTGCGGAGGCAATCTCTGAGGCCGCCCCTGCACCTGAGGCTCCGACGCAAGCTCTCGTACCTGCTCCGACATCCGCTCCGGCACCAACTCCAACACCAACACCTAATCCGACACCTCCTCCTACGACTGCTCCTACGACTGCTCCTACGGCTCCGGTTTCATCCGGGATTGATTTGCGCAAGAAGCTGGTACAGATCACGCTAGAGAAGAAAAAGCTGACAGGCGTGCGCGCAAGAGTAGGCATTGTGCTGGATATCAGCGGCTCCATGCAGAGACTTTATAACAATGGGACTGTCCAGGAGGTTGTAGAGCGGGTGCTGGCGGTTGCCGCAAAATTTGATGATAATGGTTCGCTCGATGTATGGGTGTACGATAATGAATTCAGCCGCCTGCCGTCCGTCACGGAACGGGATTTCGGGCGCTATGTATTCACGCATATTCTCAACAATCGGGAAATCCACAAGTTCGGCGCGAACAACGAGCCCCCGGTTATAGAAGACGTGATCCGCAAGTACACCAAAGAAGAGCAAGATGAGACCCCGGTGTTCCTTATTTTTATCAACGACGGTGGTGTTGTTCTCAAGACCAAGAAGGCCATTCATGCGGCTTCCGGAGAACCGATCTTCTGGCAGTTTGTCGGCATCGGCAAGTCCGATTTCAAGGTGCTGAAGCAGTTGGATACGCTGGAAGGCAGACTGGTTGACAATGCCAACTTTATTCAGTTGAACGATATCGAGCGCATCTCCGATGAAGAGCTGTATGAACGGCTGCTCAATGAATTCCCCCTCTGGCTCCGGGCAGCGAAAGCGAAACGGATTATACCGTAACAAAAGTTGAGGATGTCGGTTGGCGGCGTACTTTACCAATCTTTTCATTTGGCGAAAGCCCCGATGACCATCCGGTCATCGGGGCTTAATCTGTCTATCCGGTTAACGCATAAGTTCCGCCTGTACAATACGTCCTGTCCTGCCCTGTCCGTCACATTCCTCTTGGTCCTTCAGTGAAGTTTCCACAGATGGATGCGTATTGCCCGGGAAATCGGCGGACCGGCTATGCTCTACCCTTAGTTGAACTTCCACGCCGTCAAGCTGAGGCTTCCCCACTGGTAGCTTCGATGCAGCAGCTCGGCGCTGTGGACGGAATCCCCGCTCCCCATTGCCAGCAGCAGCGGAATGAAATGCTCGCTGGTAGGTACGGCGCGTTCGGCATGCGGGGCAAGCTCCCGATACTGCAGCAGCTCCTCCAAATTCCAATCCTCCAGCCGCGATTGAATCCACGTATCAAACTCCAATGCCCAGGAATCGACCGACTCCGGTCCGGCGCCCCAAGAAATCTGGCGAAGATTGTGGACAATGCCGCCGCTGCCAATGATGAGAACATCCTGCTCGCGAAGCTCGCCCAGCGCCTTGCCGATCTCGTACTGCTCCTTATTGCTCAGGTAGCGGTTAACCGACAGGGCGACGACCGGAATATCCGCATCCGGATAAATCAGCTTAAGCACTGCCCATGAGCCATGATCCAGTCCACGGGACGTGTCGGGAACGCTTGGAATGCCCGCGCCGTTCAACAGCGACAAAACCTGAGCGCTCAGCGAGGCATCTCCCGGAGCCGGATATTTCATTTGGTACATCTCATCCGGGAAGCCGTAGAAATCATAAATCGTTCCATGTTCACTAACCTGGCTCACCTGTTGAACCCGGTCCTCCCAATGGGCGGAAAAAATAACGATCGCCTTCGGCTTCCGCGGCAGCGTGGACGCAAACTTTTTCAGAAATTCGGTGTATTCATGATCCTCTATAACAAGCGACGGAGCCCCATGGGCGAAGAAAAAGGATGGCATCATAGCGTTTCACTCCTCATTAAAATTAGTATGCGAATCGGAAAAAGCGTCCTGCTCCAGGAACCGCAGCACTTCTGCCTGGTTCTCTCCGGTGACGGTATGCCCGGAAGGATAGATGCGGAAGATCACTTGATCGTTCCTCGACTTGAAGAAATCCGCGGTCTCGTAACCGATCCTTACCGGAAAGACGGGATCAAACTCCCCGTGCGAGATGAAAATGGACAGCTTCTCCACACTGCGGACCGGGTACTCGTTCTTGACGAAATCGGGCACGTAACCGTTCAGCGCCGCAATGCCCTTGAGCCGATCCCCCATCGTCAGCGCGAGTGAAGATGCGAGAATCGCACCCTGGCTGAACCCGACTACATAACGTCTTGCCGGATCGACCGCATATTGCGCCGATGCCTCTTCAATAAAGGCCTCCAGTCCGGCCGCCGCTTCGTCAAACTGCTCACGTACGGGATTCCCCAAACTTTTCAACTCATAATATTGGAAGCCCGGCCCCATCTCCCGGTCCCCCCGGATGCCGAACAGAATGAATTTGGTGCCAAGAGGCTTCAGCAGTTCAAGCAGATCGCGCTCATTCGAGCCTTTTCCATGAAGTGCGAACACTGCCGGATAGCGTGAATCCTCATTGTAATTGTCGGGCAGAACAACTGTATAAGGATAATCCTTCATCGGCCTTGGCCTCCTTTATTAAAAAGCGCACGGTCCAGCGACATCCCCGTCTGTCCGGCCGCGGCCAGATACAGGGCGATCAGGATAAAAGCGATGTCCAGCTCATACCCGGCGGATTGTCCGTTGCCGAGAAGGCCGGCAGGAAGCTTGGCTGTGACGATGGCGCCAATAAGCACGGCGATAAACAATACCGACACATAACGGGTGAACAATCCAACGATAAGCAGCGCCCCGCCGACAAGCTCGATGCCCGTTACCACATAAGCCATGAAGCCGGGAAGCCCTAGCCCTGAGAACCATCCCGACACGCTATCTAGTCCCATCTGCAGCTTGTTGATTCCGTGCGCCAGGAACAGAATCCCCAATGCAACACGCATGATAATCGTAACAGTAGGCTTCATTCTATAACCCCTCCAAAATATTAGTAATGTGTAATTAATTTTTATATTACAAATTTAATCAATACATGCTGGTCTGTCAATAACAAATTTGTTATTATGAATATATAATTACTATCGCTAATATTTTCATTTGAGGTGATCCCCCATGGATATCGGTTCAACCATACGATCCATCCGCAAGCGAAAAAATATTACCATTGCCCAAATTTGCGAGCAGACCGGCTTGTCGCAAGGCTTCATGAGCCAGGTTGAGACCAACAAGACCTCCCCGTCCATCAGCACGCTGGAGAGCATCGCCCAGGCGCTAAAGGTGCCCCTGCCCTACCTCCTGCTCCGCAAGGAGGAGCGGATGCACATTGTCAGAGCCTCGGAGCGCCAGCAGACGACAAGCGGGCCCGACCGTCTGAAGGTCTCCCATCTGGGCCAGACCCAGAACATGCGGATGATGCTTGTGGAGATTCCGCCAGGTTCCTCAACCGGTGAAATCCCCCATGCTCATGAAGGCCAGGAGACGCATCTCGTTCTGTCGGGCACGGTCCTGGCCGAGCAAGGCGAAGACATTGCCGAGCTGAGGGAAGGAGATTCTTTTAGCTGGAATGCCTGCACACCTCACCGGGTACAGAACATCGGAGACGAGACTGCCGTTATTTTAATTACCGTCTACATGGAGCGTCAGGAAGACTGGAGCATGAATTAGGATTGCCGGTTTTTCTTGAATAAAATCAGCGCCGCCCGGCTATCGGGCGGTTTGCTCCTCGGCTTGCAGCCCGTTAACCTGCTGATAATCTGCGCCTTGCAGTCTTAGTGATCTGCGACATACAGCTCTGGTAATCTGCCGATACAGCTCTGATATTCCGCCGCTCACAGCCCTAGTGATCGCTTAAATAAGCAATTATTCCTGCTCTCAGCAAATCAATCTACAAAAGCTCTAGGTCCGTAACTTTGATAAATGCCTGTTATTCCCGAAATAAGGGCTCTGGCGTCCAAAGTCCTTGCATCAAAAAAACACCCCGCCATCCGAAGATAGCGGGGTGTTAATGTTACTGTGGGGCAGCTTATGAAGCCTGGCCAAGCATGCGGTAGATAATTACCGCCGCCTGGGCACGGTTAGCGAGTTCCTTCGGCGCGAACTTCGATGCATCTACACCCTTGATGATGCCCAGCTGAGTCAGCTGTGCGACAGGGAGCTTCGCGTAGGATGCAATCTTGGAGCTGTCGGAGAACGACTTCAGAGCAGAGTTCTGGTCGATCGGCTGCAGCTGCGATTTAAGCGCGTTGTAGATCATAGTCGCCATTTCTTCCCGGGTTACCTGGCGTCCCGGTTCGAATTTGCCGCCGCCGGAGCCTGATACGATGCCCGCCTTATATGCTCTGGCGATCGAATCCGTATACCAGGCATTGCTCTTGACATCGGTGAAGCTGTTGCTGCCGGCTGCTTCAGGCAGATTCAATGCACGAACGAGCATCGTAACAAATTCCGCACGGGTTACAGTCTTCTGCGGAGCGAAGGTGCCGTCGCCCATGCCTTTAAGAATACCCTTGTCCGTTAGCGATTGAATCGCTTCCTGAGCCCATGCTACCTTGCCCAAGTCCGTGAACTTCGGAGCTGCGGAAGCAGTCGGAGCCGGAGTTGCACTTGGTGCAGGGGTTGCGGACGGAGTTGGCGTCGGTGAAGCGGACGCGCTCGGCTTCGGTGTTGCTGTCGAACCCGAACCTGATCCGGAGCCTGGAGTCGTTACGTTGGTAATACGTCCTTCAACAGAAGCGGTAATTTGGCCGCCATTGAACTTCTTGACGATGTAATCGTAGAATACGTCCAGATCGATCGGACCAGCCAGAGAGTCGGATGCTTCTGTCAGTACCTTGTAGTTGTCTCCGCCTGCCGCCATGAAGTTGTTGACGACTGCCGTGTACTTCTGAGTATCCTGGATTGGTGTGCCATCGGCTTTTGTCAGAGATGCAATCCGGCTCTCAACCGGCAGGTACATATTGGCCGTGTATTTGAGGCCCGAAATTTGCAGTGTCTTGGTGTCAGCTGTACCATCAGCCTTCACAGCCCATTGCTGTTTCAGCAGCGTCTTGATCTGTGCACCGGTCAGCGTCAGCTTCACCAGCGTATTGCCGAATGGCTGAATCTTGGCCAGGTCGCCGAAGGAAACATTGCCGGCCGGAAGATCGGCGCGGATGCCGCCCGGATTCATGAAGGCGAAGTCAGCCGGTCCTTTGTTGTCGCCAAAGGCTGCGTCGCGCATTGCATCGGCGATCAGGTTGCCCAGAGCCGATTCATTGTTGTATGCATCCGTACGGGTAATGCTTCCGTCCGTTGTACCAACCGGGCGGGTCAGCTCCGGATGCTTGTTCAGATATTCATTGACCAGCGCTGCGGTAGCGGCATCAGGAGTTACTCCCTGCTGGAATGTCGTTGTAACGGTAGCGGACTTATCTTTCACATCGCCCGTTGTGTGGTCGATGACCAGCTTGATGTCTTCAAACGCCGTTCCGTAGGAATATGCCTGGACAATCAGCTTGCCGTTCACGGTGCCGTTGGCAAGAGCGTGGTTGTCGCCGGCCACGATAACGTCTACCGGAGAATTCGCCGGAAGCGCATTGGCCAGATCGGCAGCTTCACCAGTCGTCAGACCATCCTTGGTCGTTGCCGGATCATGGGCCAGAACGATGATTGTCTGTACACCCTTGCTCTGCAGCTCGGCTGCATATTTCTCTACAGCCTGCGCTTCTTCCTCAGGAGACAGGAAGTGTACGCCTGCTGTGCCTGCAGGAGAAACCTTGCTTGGCGTCGCTTTGGTAACCAGACCGATAAATCCGATCTTAACGCCTCCGATTTCCTTAATGACATAAGGATTGATGATCGGCTTGCCTGTTACATTGTCAATCGTGTTGGCATTCACGTAATCGAAATCCGTACCGGCGTGAACGATGCTCTCATTCTTCGGATCTTTACCGCCGTACAGCTGGGATTTCAATGCGTCCACACCTTGGTCGAACTCATGGTTGCCGAGGGAACCGACATCAAAGCCCATCATGTTCATCCACTTGATCGTCGGTTCATCGCGCTCCAGAGAAGATACCGGAGCAGAGGCTCCTACCGAGTCGCCGTTGTGGAACAGCAGCGAGTGCTCATACTTCGCTTGAGCCTGCTTCAGATAGGTCGCCAGAATAGCGGCTGTGCCTACAGACTTGCCGCTGACAATAGATGTCGTGTCCAGCTGGCCGTGGAAGTCGTTAATACCGATCAGGTGAACTTCTACATCCTGGGTCGGCGCAGGTTGCGCTTCATTCAGATTCAGATTATAAATGCTGAACCCTCTCTCATCCTTTTGTCCGGTGGAGGACATGTAGGACGGAAGACTTGCAGCCGCCAGAGGCGAAGACGTAAAGGTTACATTCACATTGCTCTTGATCGGAGCGATAGACCAGTTGCCATCCGCAGTCGGATCAATCGTTCCGGCTTCGGTGATGTAATCCATCAGAACCTGACGGTTCTCCATCTGGGAGTCGATGATCATCTTCGATCCCTTGACACCCGGGAAGTTGCCGCCGCCGCTTGCACGATAGTTGTTCGTCACAACGACGAAGTCCTGATTCAGATTGAGCGGTTCATTGTTATAGGTTACATCGACCACCCGGCTGGAGGTTGGGTCGTTGATCGTACCGTCTGGTTTGTATTTCGCATTCTTGGTCACGTCGATTTTGTACTGAATGCCATCGATAACGTCAAAGTTATAGACAGCGAACTTGGAATTGAGCAAAGACTGCGGTGTAGTAATGCGGGTCTTGATTTGGTTAAAAGCACCTGCGCTCATTTCCAGCCATTCCTTGACGACCGAACCTTTGACTACAATTGCCTTAAGCGTATTGTCATACAGATACAGATCACTCGCACTGCGGATCGTCAGCGGACCGGCATCAATGCTTGTATACTCGTCCGGGCCGTTGCGTCCCGCTTTGAACGGAGCGCCTACACTGAGAATCGGCAAGCCCTTGTACTGGGACAGGTTTCCGTCGGTGTTGATCAGATTCTCGACATAGCGCTTCTGCGCGTAAGTTACGATCTGAACGGTCGGGTCATCCTGAACGAGCGCAAAATAGCTGTTCATCGGCGCCAGTGTGGTGCCAAGCGGAGTTCCGGTATAATCGCGGGTAGCCTCATGATCGCCGCCCACCGCATTCAGAACAGCCGGATCTTCCGCAACATCCTTGGCCGAGCGGGTCGATGCTTTGGAAGCACCCTTGTCCACTGTCCATTTGCCGCTTCCGTCCTGAGTGATCACAAGATCGATCAGGCCGAGATAACCGCCGCCGAAGCCGGCTTGTACAGCCGGAACATCGTGGATATGGCCGTTCACATTATCGATGTAAGAATAAGGCTGCTTGGTGGACGGGTCCTTGAAGGAAGCATCCAGCGCCGTGTTGTCGCCGTTCGTCGGGAACGCCTTGTGCGTATGCGAGAATGTGATGGCGTCGATGCCTGGCACCTGGCTCAGCGCGTTAATGTCATTCTCGGAGCCGTCTCCGATAGACGCCGCGGAGTCAAAGCCCGAGTGAGCCATGGCGACAATTACATCGGCTCCACGCGCCTTCATTTCCGGAACGAACTTCTCAGCGGTTGCCGCAATATCTGCAGTTGTAACCTTACCTTCGAGGTTCGCCTTGTCCCAATCCATGATCTGCGGCGTTACAAGACCGAGCAGGCCGACATGAAGTGTGACATCGTTGCCATTGCTGTCCTTCACTTGCTTGTCCAGAATGACAAAAGGCTCGTATTTGTTCGTTGTCGGATTTCCGCTTCCATCTACGTTGTAAATATTGGCGTTGATATACGGGAAATTGGCCTTGGTTCCAGGCTGTTCGTCTCCCTTGATCGTGCGATCCAGGAAATCCAGACCGTAATTGAATTCATGATTTCCGAAAGTTGCCGCATCATAGCCCATCGTATTGAGGGCGGCGATCATCGGGTGAGCCTTTCCGGCATTTTCAGGAGCCGTCAACGGATTGATCTTTGCTTCATATGTACCCAGCGGCGTACCCTGAATCAAGTCTCCGTTATCGAGCAGCAGGTTATTTTGCTGCTCCGCCCGAGCTGCCTTCACCAATGTGTAGGTTCGGGAAAGCCCGACCGTTGCAGACGGAGCATCCTTGAAGTAGTCCCAGCCGTAGACGTTGGTATGCACGTCCGTCGTGCTCATTAACCTAAGGTCAATTTTAGGCAGTGAAGAGGCCCCAGCACCGGCGGCATCCGCCTTCTCCGTACCCCAAAGTGAACCTAGCGCAGCTCCCCCCAGTATTTGGGCCGTGAACACAGCTCCGGCCAATACGGAAGCCACTCGCTTGTTCCAACGCAGATCTCCCATGAATAAGTGATCCTCCTCTATTATTCTATTATTTCCACTCGGGGGAGATTGTAGCATATAAATTTTATAGAATCTAGCAGAAAATCATAAAGCAAACGTAAAGTATGTAATAAACTTCACACGATAAGTTAAGTAATAGGTTAAATCGAGGTCTTTTTTAACATTATTTTTACATCAATTTGAAGTTAGCGTAACATTTCTAACATCCTATATATTAAAATATTTGTACTATATTTACTTTTTATATTTTTAATTCCATTTTTTTGTTGCACCGATCCTAAAATCGATACAGACAAACAAACGGAGCCGACTTCAGCGGCTCCGTTTAAGACTTGAAGCTATTTGGTTTCTTGGCTGTGCAACAGCAGGAACGAATAAGCTGGCATGTGGACAGCCGGCAAGTCCTCGCAGGGCTGCCCGCTAATCAGATCGATGAAGCTCTGTCCCCGGAATTCCGCAGGCAGCGGAACTTCCTTAGCTTCCGGCGAGTTGTGAATCAGGACATATAGCGTATCGCCTTCCGCCCGTTTCCGGTAGATCAATGTGCCGGTGGAATCATCAGCCGCAAGCCAGTGCCAATCGGCCGTTCTGAACGCCGGAAATTGCTTTCTCAGCGCGATCAGCTTATGCACGACTTGGTAAAGGTCTTTGTTCTGCAGCTTCGGCTCCCATGGCATACACTGCCGGTTATGATGCTCATCGCCCGAAAGTCCCAGTTCGCCGCCATAATATATGCTTGGAGACCCGGGATAGGTCAGCAGGAACACATATGCCAGCTTCACCAAATCCGCATTCTCGCCGCATAGTGAAAGAATCCGGGCTGTATCATGGCTGTCAAGCAGATTGAACAAAGTCGTCGTCACATTCTTGGGATAGCTGACAAGCAGCTCATTGACGGCGGCCGTGAAATCCGTAGCACTGTATTGCTCCTGATTCTTGTGCTGTGTTCCGAAGAACCTGATGACCGGCGAAGAGAACTCATAATTCATCACCGCATCGAACTGATCGCCCAACAGCCATGGATTGGAGTTCAGCCAATTCTCGCCCAGAATGTAAATTTCGGGATCAACTCCCTTGATCCGCTTCCGGAATTCCCGCCAGAATTCATGAGAGACTTCGTTGGATACATCGAGCCGCCAGCCGTCGATTTTATAGTGTTTCGCCCAGAACTCCGCGACGCTCAGCAAATATTCTCTCGCCCCCGGATTGCCTGTATTCCATTTAGGCATATTCTCCGTATAACCGAAGGTCAGGTAGTTCAGATGCTCTCCTAAGTACCCGCGCGATGAGAGGTCGGGCTCTACCGGCTTATTCGGGTCCAGGATGTAGAAATAATCGTAATACGGAGACTCCTGCCCCCGTTTCAGCACATCCTGCCAGAACGGATGCTCATAGCCGCAGTGATTGAACACCGCATCCAGCATAACCTTTATGCCCCTTTTGTGAGCCTCGTCGACGAGGTTACCGAACAGAGCGTTGTCTCCGAAATCCGGATCAATGCTGAAATAGTCCCGGGTATCGTATTTATGCGAGCTGGGGGATGCGAATAGAGGTGTGAAATAAATGCCCCCGCAGCCCAAATCCCGGATATAATCCAGTTTGTCGATAATGCCCTGAATATTGCCTCCGAATTTGATATCGTTGCCGTCACGCTCTACGCTTCCCCATGGAAGCGCGTCCTCTGCCGCTCTGCCGGCTCCCCTGCTAAACCGGTCGGGAAAAATCTGGTACCAGATCGTATCCTTCACCCAAGCCGGCGCTCGGTACAGATCTTCCTCAAGAAGATAGGGGTAATTGTAATAATTCGAGTGATCGGCAGGCGGTGTCCATTCCTCCGGAAGCTCGAGAAAATCATGGCATCCGGCAAAAATTTGCCGGTTCCCGTCGTCCAGCACAAATCCGTATTTGACTCTTTTCCATGAAGATCCGGTCAATTCCGCAAACCAGCAGTCGTGATAACGGGTCTCCGCCTCTTTAATCATCGGAATCCGCGCCATCGTCTCGAGCGCGAATTCGTATATCTCCGGGTTATCGACGGTTGGCCGCCAGTTAAAGGGATCGGCCGCAAGCAGCGTTACGGACTTCACATCATTCTTCTTCGTCTTGATCCGCAGATGAAGCGTATTTGCGTCGAACATGTAGGAAAGGGCACTTTTGGGTTCGTGAATGACAGCTGATAAATCCATAATTCCACTCCTTCTCTTCTGTTACTTGTTAACCGGGCTGAATTACCCGTTCACCAGATTCTCAAACACCGGCATGTGACTTAGGGACTTGTGACGAGCGCTCTTGTATACAGCCAGACAAATGAGCACTCCTTCGGGCAGGGATGCGGCCAGAACGGGACGGTGAACAGCTTCCGGAAGCTCTCATCTCTCCCAATCCGGCATATCCAAATGCTGAGCTCCTGCCTGCGGGTTTCCTGTCTGCAACCGGACTTCTGACTATCTGAAAACAGTCGGTAAAATCTTCACTTATGCGCTTAAGTGACCTTAGTGTAAATCTCGAAAATCCGGTTGTCAATCACTAAAAAAGGGTCAAAACCGCCTTGGCTGCAAGGTTTTGGCGGCGGCCCCCGAAGTGAGAAATTTCGTTAAGCTGCAAGCGGTCGATCGCCGCCTTAAGCGGCACAGCCGGTTGGAGTCTTTGCACTTCCATTCGTTAAGCTGAAGTAAAGGCACGCAGACAAGCCAAAATTTTTTTTGGAATTACATACAAAAAAGCATGTTCTCCCCCTGAATGAGAGAAGACCATACCGGATCTATAGGACATGAGAATCATCCCAAGGCTTGCGGAGTGACATACACACTCTTGGGAGGGTCCCCTGAGTTATCGAGAGACAGCAGACTGCGGAGAACATGAATCGCTATATCGGCTTTTTGCGCCTGATCGACCACGATCTTCCGGGTCTCGGGCCGGAGCAGAGTGCATTCTCCGTCACCGACAACGACGGCAAGCGGCCCGCCTGTCAGACTTTCCGTCTGCAGACCGAGCACTTCTCCGACCACCACTCCCTTCATGCCATGCTTGGAAGCAAGGAAATCCCGAAGCGAGGCGCCCTTCCGGTTAACGAAGATCCATTCCTCCGGACAATATTTGCTCGCGCATTTGTACACATAATCGCTGGAATATTCCTCTATGGCTACATACGTATTTCCCGGCACAACTTCCGCCGCAAAGACGGATTCGTAGTCAACA
Source organism: Paenibacillus sinensis (assembly GCF_019904155.1). Classification (GTDB taxonomy): domain Bacteria; phylum Bacillota; class Bacilli; order Paenibacillales; family Paenibacillaceae; genus Paenibacillus_AQ; species Paenibacillus_AQ sinensis. The sequence continues at coordinate 120,701 of NZ_JAHCMB010000128.1, read as the reverse complement.
AGCACCTCATGAAACAACGGATCTCCCAAATACCCGTCAATAAAGATCAGCGGTATGTAAAATCGATTGACCATACCTGCCAGCGTCACCGTATCCATATCGATGATAAACGCGGCGTCCAGCGACCGGCGCTGACTGATCTGGATATCCTCAGTCAGATTTTGCGTTGAGAGCAGAACGACATCGTATCCGAGCTGGTGAAGCCGGCTTTGGAGCGCGTCAATTTGCTCGTAATATTGATAGAGCTTGCTCCTCAGATTGAATTCGCCGAGATTGACAATGACTCCGATCAGATAGCTTTTTTTGTTGGCTAGAGCTTTGGCTGTCATATCCGGAACATAGTTCAGCTTCCTGGCGGCTTCGAACACCTTCAGGCGGGTCTTGTGGCTGATCTTCTCTTTCTCCGAGTAATTGAGCACATAGGACACCGTGGCGGATGACACACGCGCTTCCCTGGCGATATCCTGCAGCGTCACTTTTTTTCCTTTCATGGCGGACCTCCGGTTGGAAACTTATTATTCATCGTAGTGGCCTCTGACGGCCATGTCAATCTTCGAATGCGGCAGCTCCGTAGCCGCCCTGGTTACATAACTTTCAGCTAGTTTTCAGCCGCTTTTCAGTTTCAATTCAGCTTGGGCTCCGATAGAGGATTCAGGGCTTGCCGCCTGGCCAATAAAGGAAGGGGATCATTAATGTCCACAACGATCTACAATACCTACAACCAAAAGAACTACTACAATTATGACAATCTCTTAAACGCCGTCAAGACGGCAGCGGCTGGCAGCACAAGTACTTCCGCTGCTAAGAGCAGTACTACAGAGGCAACGAATACGGAGTACGCCGAGATCAGTTCACTTGCGCTGCAGTATTTTGCACAGTTATCGGACGACACCGATACGGATGCGACATCCACCGGAATCTACAGCCGGCCGCAGGGCCGCCAGCTTCCCCCGCCGCTGAACCCGGATCAAATGAAATCCATTCTGGAGAGCATCCAGTCCAAATTGTCGGCCTCTACGGATGCATCCAGTGATGACACCGTGTCGGCCTTGGACTCTTCAGCAGACAGCGCGTCCCTGACGGCAGAAGACAGCACAGTCAACTCACTGTCCAAACTGCTGTCGGGTACCGATCTTGACAGCCTGTCTCAAGAGGATATTGCGTCTCTGTTCGCACAGGTGCAGTCCGTTCCGGGCTCTTTTGCCTATGCGATGCCTGATGATCAGGAAGGCAATGGTGGGCCGGGAGGGGTACCTCCCATGCTGAAGGCAATGGGAGCTGTTCCGCCGCCATTCATGTGGGGAACGAACAATGATGCAGCCGTAGATGATACGTCCGCAACCGGCGAAGTCACCCAGGAGGATAACGGTATTGCAGGCAAGCTGAGCACGGATGACATCAAGACGCTGCTCGAGTATCTCCAGCAGCAGGGCGATGCAGACTCTACCGGAAATTCGGATGAGGTTTCCGGAGATGATCAATTAACCGCTGTTCGCAGCCTGCTGTCGGGCATCGACATCTCCTCGGCTTCGGACAGCGAGCTCGGAGACTTGTTCAACCGCGTTCTACAGATTGTGTAATCGCCAAATCATACGCCTAATCTGCCAAGTGCGGCAAGCCTGGCGGCTGTGGCGGCGGACTCCAGCAGATCAAGAGCTACTCCGTTCACGAAACGTCAATAAAGCCGGCTCAAGGGGAGCCGGCTTTTTCGGTCTGTTCCGAAGCTGACGAATCTAAATCTTCTTCACAAGTTAAATCATCTTCTCAGGCCGGACCATCCGGTCGAACTCTTCCTCCGTCAGCGCATTCAGCGTAAGCGCTGCCTCTTTGAGCGTGAGTCCTTCCTTATGGGCCAGCTTGGCGATCTCAGCCGCCTTCTCGTAGCCGATGTAAGGATTGAGTGCGGTTACGAGCATGAGCGAGTTGTTCAAATTTCGGGCAATCGTCTCTTCGTTCGCCTCGATCCCCTGTGCGCAGTTCCGGTCAAATGAGAGCATGGCATCGCCAAGCAGCCGGCAGGACTGCAGGAAGCTGTGGATCAGCACCGGCTTGAATACATTGAGCTGAAAATGCCCCTGGCTCGCCGCTATCCCGATCGTCACATCGTTGCCGAACACCTGGCAGACCACCATGGTCATTGCCTCGCTCTGCGTCGGATTCACCTTGCCGGGCATGATCGAGCTGCCCGGCTCGTTCTCGGGAATCCGCAGCTCGCCGATGCCGCTGCGGGGCCCGCTCGCCAGCAGGCGCACGTCATTCGCGATCTTCATCAGATCGCCTGCAAGCGCCTTCAACGAACCATGCACATGCACCAGCTGGTCATGGCTCGTCAGCGCATGGAACTTGTTCTGCGCCGAGATGAACGGCTCCGACAGTTCCAGACCGAGTTCGGCCGCAGTCCGGTCGCCGAACTCGGGATGCGCGTTCAGCCCGGTGCCGACAGCTGTTCCGCCGACAGCCAGCTCCAGCAGGCAGCCCATGCTTACTTCGATGAAGCGGCCGCTTCTCTCCAGCATGGCGGCCCATGCGCCGATCTCCTGCCCCACCGTCAGCGGCGTCGCGTCCTGCAGATGCGTGCGCCCGATTTTGATCAGGGACGAGTACTGCTCCGCCTTCGCAGCCAGAGTCGCCTTAAGCTGCTCCAGCACTGGCAGCACATGATCCCGTACCGCCAGAAAAGCGGCGATATGCATGGCAGACGGAAAAATATCGTTGGAGCTCTGTCCCTTGTTCACATCGTCGTTCGGATGAACGGTCTCCTCCCGTCCCGCCTGCCGCAGCAGCTCGGCTGCCCGATGGGAAATCACTTCATTGACGTTCATGTTGCTCTGCGTGCCGCTGCCCGTCTGCCAGACGACAAGCGGAAAATGGTCATCCAGCCCGCCCTGCAGAATCTCGTCAGCGGCCTGAGCGATTGCCTCCGCCTTGTCCAAAGACAGCAGGCCGAGCTCTGCGTTCACCCGGGCCGCCGCCTTCTTGATCAGCGCCAGCGCGCGGATTACTTCAATCGGCATGCGCTCTCCGCCGATCCTGAAATTCTCCAGACTCCTCTGCGTTTGCGCCCCCCAGAGCTTGTTCGCGGGCACTTTCAGTTCGCCAAACGTGTCCTTCTCCATCCGATATTCCAAGCTGGTCACCCCGCCTTTTGCCGGATTTGGCCAAGATTCAGGCCTGTCTGTATTTTACAATAAGCTCAAGCCACGGGACAAACGCGCATCAGAAAAAATTGAACAATAACCGCCCCCCTCAAAAACGCCTGCCTATTCCTCCCGGCCGCACAGACCGTAGAAGAACAGATGCGTCAATTCATCGAGAAAGGCGTTCAGATCCTCCTGCTTCTGCGCTAATTCCAGCAATTCGCTGGAGCTGCGTATGTACATGTTCATATACGCCAGGACGGCGTTCACGGATACCTTGGGGGATATTTCGCCGCTCGCTTTGCCGTCTTCCACCAGCTTGATCATCAGCGGAAGCACCGTGCCCGCATAACGCTCCTGCACATAGCCGAACATCTCCTGATCATCGATCATCAGCGTCTTGATCTGCTCCGGACGGAACGCGCTGTACTGCTCCCTCTCCATCTCCATCGAGAAATGAATAAAATCCCGGACTGAACGGGGCTTGTCCATGAAACGCTCGAACCGTTCGATCGTCATGTCCAGATAGCTGCGGAAAGTCTGATCGATCAGCTTCTCCTTGCTCCCGAAGTAATTATAGATCGTCACCTGCGACACGCCGGCTTCCTTCGCGATATCCGCGACGCGCATGCGCTTCGGCTCCCATGTCTTCAGCATCTCCAGGGTGGTGTTGATGATCTTCCGCCTGATCATTTCCGCCCGCTTCTCAAACCCGTTCTTCGTTTCCATAATCCGCCTGCTCCCTGCCTGTGCGATAGTTGTTAAAATGTAATTTATGAAACAATATTATAAAATAATTTCATAAAATGATTGACGTTCGTCTTCGATAAGCATAGTATAACACATGAAATATATGCATAAAAATAGTTCACCATTTCATTCGGAGGTGGCAGTATGATTACTGTCCAGGGACTCACCAAGACTTTTTCAGGGGGAAAAGGTATCCGCGAGCTGACCTTCTCGGTTAACCGGGGCGAGGTATTCGGCTTTCTCGGACCGAACGGGGCCGGCAAATCCACGACGATGCGTCATCTGATGGGCTTCATGAAGCCCGACAGCGGGGAAGCGTCCATCTGCGGCCATGATGTGTGGAAATCGCAGGGAATCGTGCAGCGCTATATTGGCTATCTGCCGGGGGAAATCTCTTTTATCGACGGCATGACCGGGCTCTCGTTCCTTGAATTTATGGGAAGCATGCGGGGCATGAAGGACAAATCGAAGCGCGACCGGCTCATCCGGATGCTGCAGTTCGATGCGAACACGCCCATACGCAAGATGTCGAAGGGCATGAAGCAGAAGGTTGGAATCGTCGCGGCGTTCATGCATGACCCTGAGGTGATTCTTCTGGACGAGCCCACATCCGGTCTTGATCCGCTGATGCAGAAGCTCTTTATCGAACTTGTTCTGGAGGAAAAAGCGCGCGGCACGACCTTCTTTATGTCCTCCCACAGCTTTCCCGAAATCGAACGCACATGCGACCGCGCCGCCATCATCAAGGACGGTGTGCTGGTAGCGGTAAAGAATGTCCACGAGCTGCAGTCCATGCAGCGGAAGCTGTTCGACATCGTGTTCGAGAACAGGGAAGACGCTGTGGCCTTTCGCTCATCCGGCCTGCCGGCCGAGAGTGTGGACGATTTCCGGGTCCGGGTCGCTATTCAGGGCAATTACAATGATTTGATTCGGGAGACCGCGAAATACAAGATTCGCAGCCTGGATGTGTTCACGCAGAATCTGGAAGATATATTCATGAATTTCTATGACCGGGAGGATGCACAAGCATGAACGTATCCCTGTACAAGCAAATGCTCAAGGTGAACGCCAAAGGCATTATGAATTACGCGGTCGGCTCCGCTTTCTATATGCTGCTGATGATCTGGCTCTATCCCGGAATTGCGGATCATACTGGCGCGCTGAACGACCTCGTGCAGTCGATGCCGCAGGGGGTGACGAATGCCTTCAACCTGACCACCGGATTTCAGAGCGCGGAGTCGTTTATTTCGGGGGAGTACTATGGGCTGATTCTGGTCCTGATCCTGTCGATCGTCTGCGTGCAGATGTCCACCCGGCTGATGGCCGGGATGGTGGACCGCGGCTCCATGGCCTACCTGCTGTCGGCGCCGACGACCCGCTCGCAGGTGTCCGGAACCCAGGCTCTGGTGCTTGTTACCGCCCTTGCCGTCATTATGGGCGTTACGACGCTTGCGGGCTTCCTGGGCAACGCCTGGTTTCTCGGCTCAACATACGCCTTTGACGGCGGAAGATTCCTGCAGCTGAATCTGATCGCGTTCCTGCTCTTCTTCGCGGTCGGCGGACTTACCTTTCTCGTCTCCTGCCTCGCGAACGACGAGAAGAAGGCGCTCGGCATCGCCGGCCTCATCGCCTTTGGATTCTTCTCGCTCGATCTGCTCGCCAAGATCAGCACAAGCCTTGACTGGCTGAAATACGCGACGCTCTTCACGCTGTACCGGCCCGGCGAAATCGTCTCCGGGCAGTCAGACACCGCTGTGAACGCCATCGCGCTGCTGGCCGTGGGGCTTATCTCCTTCGCGCTGGGCATCGCGCTGTTCAAGCGGCGGGACCTGCCGCTGTAGGCGCGCGGGCTGTGCAGGCATGCCCGCGCCCGCCCGTAACGCGGCGGGCGCCCTTGCGGCGCGCTGCGCCATGGGGCCGTCAGGCCCCGCGCAGGAACGCGCCGATCCGGCGTGCGGCTTCCACAAGCCGCTCCTCGTCTTCGACGAGGGCGATGCGGACGAAGCCGCGGCCTTCCTCGCCAAAGGCGTCGCCGGGGATGACCGCGACGCCTTTGGCCAGCAGCAGCTCGCGCGCGAAGCCGCGCGAGTCGAGCCCGCGGGCGGCCGCCGCAGCAGGCAGCGGCGCCCACACGAACATCGCCGCCGCCGGCTTCGGCACGTTCCAGCCCTCATCGCCCAGCGCGGCGATGAACCGGTCGCGCCGGCGCTCATACAGCGCGCCGATGCCCTCGCCCGCATCGGGACCCATCGCCAGGTCCAGCGCGGATATAGCGGCTTCCTGCACCGGCTCGAACACGCCGTAGTCAATGTTGCCCTTCAGGCTGCGCAGTGCGCCCACTGCTTCGGCGTTCCCGGCGAGGAAGCCGATCCGGCAGCCCGCCATGTTGAAGCTCTTCGAGAAGGAATGGAACTCCACCGCTGTCTCACGCGCACCCGACACCTGTAAAATGCTGACCGGCCGGTAGCCGTCGAAGCCCATCTCCGAATAGGCCAGATCGTGGACCACAAGCAGATTCCATCTCCGGGCGAGCGCAATCAGTCTTTCGAAGAAGGCAAGATCCGCCTTGACCGACACCGGATTCCCCGGGAAGTTCAGCAGGATGAATGAAGCCCGCTCCAGCACCTCTGCCGGAATGGCGTCCAGATCCGGCAGGAAGCCGTTCTCCGCCTTGAGGGGCAGCGGCCATTTCTCCACGCCCGCTACCGCCAGCGCACCCGAGTAGATCGGATAGCCGGGATCGGGCACAATCGCGAGATCTCCCGGATTGCATACAGCCAGCGCCAGATGAGACAGCCCGTCCTGCGAGCCCATCAGCGACAGCAGCTCGGTCTCGGGATCAACCTCTACGCCGAACCGAAAATTCATCCATTCCGCCGCTTTCCGGCGGAAGGCAAGTCCTCCCTCGGACGACGGATAGGCATAGCTGTCCTCTCTGAGAACGGCTTCGCTGAGAACACGGCGAATCTCGGGAGCCGGTCCGCGGTCGGGACTGCCGATGCCCAGATCGATAACATCGGCGCCCGATGCGGCCGCTTCGGCCTTCCATGCCGCGACATCCTGAAAGATGGAGGAGCCGAGACGGGACAGAAGCTGTGCCCGCCATTTATATTGGGAATTTCGTATGGACAATGAAATACACCCGCCTGTTCATCTTATTTCTAAGTCGGCGCAAGGCCTCTCGGAGATGCGGCGGCGCTGTGCCGTAATGCATCAACCTAATTAGTATAGCATTGTCCGCCCCATTCAGGCAGCGCTTTGTCCCGAAATCTTCCGACCTGTCTGTACACCCGCATAAAACAAAAACCGGCCGGGACATAGCTCCCCGGGCCGGTTAACCACAATATCAAGCACTACCAAACAGTGCCGCACATTCTCTGCCTTACAGCGTTATTTCGCTCTTGATCGGCTCAAGAGCCTGCGAATTGCCATAGACGGGACTTACGCGCTCCGCCGGACGGCACCATTTCACACCATTGGCGATTACCCGCTGAATGTCTGGATGATAATAAGTCGGATACGTCTCATGGCCCGGCTGGAAGTAAAAAATCTTCCCCTTCCCCCTGCGGTATGTGGAACCGCTCGGGAAGACATTGCCTCCCTCGAACCAGCCGACGAAGATCAATTCATCCGGCGCCGGCACGTCAAAATGCGCCCCGTACATCTCTTCATGCGCAAGCTCGATATATTCGCCGATGCCTTCCGCAATTTCATGGCTCGGGTTCATCACCCACAAGCGTTCCTTCTCCCCGGCTTCACGCCACTTCAAATCGCAGCTTGTGCCCATCAGCTTGATGAATATTTTGGACATATGGCCCGAATGCAGCACTACAAGCCCCATGCCTTCCAGAACGCGCTGATGGATGCGCTCCACAACCTCGTCGCTGACTTCCTTATGGGCGACATGGCCCCACCATACCAGCACATCCGTGCGGTTCAGCACTTCTTCGCTCAGGCCGTGCTCCGGCTCATCCAGCGTGGCTGTCCCGGCTTCCATCCCCGCTTCCTGCAGAAAGCCGGCGATCACCCGGTGGATACCCTCCGGATAGACGGCGCGGACGGCTTCGCTATCGCGTTCGTGGCGGAATTCGTTCCATACGGTTACTCTCAACATGACTGCTCTCCCCTGTTCCCAAGTGAATGGATTAACAATCCTTATCATACATCGTGGAGAAGGCGCTTTCCTCCAGGATTCCTGCCGAATTATTCCCGGATATTGTCCATTCGGTACTTCATCGGTGATATACCAGCTGACTCTTTGAATAAATGATGAAAGGTTTTGACGCTCCCAAAACCGGCGGCCTCCGCAATTTCCGCCATCGGAGCGTCTCCGCTGAGCAGCATCCATTTCGCTTTGCTCAGCCTGTACTCGTTAAGAAAAGCAATGAAGGTCATCCCTGTGCTGCGTTTGAACAGCTTGGTGAAATAATAGGGACTGAAGCCCATATGCCCCGCGACCTCTCCCAGCGTCACTGGCTCGCGGTAATGCTGCTCGACATAAGCGAAAATGCGCTGCAGCTTCTCCAGTGTCTCCCTGGACTTGGTGGACGATTGCACCGACAATTTGGACTGCCGCTGCGCTCCGCTTCTCGGCACCTCGCGGATAATCAGCGCCAGCATTTCCAGAAGCCTCGCCTTGATTATGTAGACATAGCCCTCGCTCCCGCCAGTATTCTCAAGGTGAATATCGAGAATGAGCCTTCGCATCCGGTCCATCAGCCCCGCCGGCCAGTTCCGGCCGGCATGCTCCATCCCTGAGAACATCTCTCTCAAGGAGTACCCGCCGGCTGCCGGCATTGAGAGCTCCTGGAACAGGCTCAGATCGAACTGGATAATGATCCGTTCGCTTCCTGGCGACACCAGCACATAGTGAACATCGCCGCCCGCCACGAAATGAATATCGCCCTCCTGCATCCGTATGGGCATGTCGTTCACGCCAAGGTCAACTGTCCCCCTGCTGACATAAATGATTTCAATCTCCTTATGCCAGTGGGGATAACAGAGCCGGTCCCCGTCGTTCACGAAGCTGCGGAACGGAAAATGCCGGTCCAGCTTCGGGATTTCCAAATACAGTTTCATGCCTTCGTCACCTTATTCTGAATTCGTCTGATATTGATGATAAGGCAGTACAGAGGCAAAGAGAATATTTTTTTACGGTTATTGCGAAAAAAGAAATCTTACCCCTATGCCTGGGACCCGGACTTGGCCTTGGACCGCTTTGAACGTATGCCGGAGACGGCAAGGAGAATGAGCGGAATCAGAATTCCGTTCATGATATCCCAATAGGTATAATCCAAATTGATAGTGAACATGTAATACGTGATGTTCGGTGAAATCATATATGCCAGCCCGAACAGCAGGAACGCCCCGGGAATAACAAGCGGCTTCTCGTCCTGAAGCCTGCACAGCCGGGCGAGTCCGTTCATGAAGGAGAACTGGTATACCGTGCACTTGAAGAAGACGCCGAACATCCAGTTAATAGCCAGAATGACCTCCACCCGCTCCAGAAAATGACCGATGTTGACGGTTTGCGCAAGGATGTAGGATGGATACAATTCATTGCCGGTATAGTATGGGCCAAGCACAAGCAGACACCACAGAACGACCAGGAGCAGCATGGAACCGCCGATCAGACCCGCAATCAGCAAATCCCGGCGCGTATTCCGGCCCTGGCGGATGAACGGGAACATCATCATCAGAAAGCTGCTTTCGCAAAACGGAAAACCGATGGAGTACATAGTGCCTTCCGCAATATGCATCGGCCCTTTTCCCATCAGAGGGAGAATATGCCCGGTATCGATATCCTTGGTCGTCAGTAGAAGCATAAGGAGAAGCCCCGCCATAAAAGTATAGAAAAATATCTCCGCCGATCTCGCAATCGGCTCGATCCCCTTCATGACCGCAAAGGACACGCTTACCGTTCCTGTAAACATAATGAAACGCATCGGGGTATCCGTCAAAACTTGCGTATTGATAAAATCGACCGCCTCCCGCAGGATTATAGCGGCCCCCATCATGAAATACACAAGATACCAGGCCGCCACGAGGCTGCCAGCCCATTTGCCGAGAACCGTCCGGGAGATTTCCATCAAGGAGCTCCCGGGGTATTTGTGGCACAGCGTATACATCAGCCATATCGTCAATATGCCGACCGGCATGCCGGACAGTACGGAAATCCAGCCCGAGGCTCCCGCCGAAGAGGCAACGACCGTGGGGAGGAGGAACAAATTGTCTCCGACAATGACGTAGATGAGCAGCAGCGCGATCTGGCGTGTTCCTATGGTCTGAGCGGCAGCGCTGTTCACGGCGTTCATTCACATCCTTTCAAGCTGGGGGAAACAGGGAAATCATGAGCAGATGCAGCGGTTTAAACAGAACGAATATCAATTGGAGCGGACTTGGCAGCACCTTGCCGCTGGCCGCGATTCCGGCACATGCGGTAGCAGCTAGCGACAGTATGCCGCATACGACGGCATCCTTGAACAGGCGCTTTCGGAGGAGGAGATTCAGTTCTCGCACCCCCGCAGCGACCGCCAGAAGAACAGCTACAATCGTCAGCATGTCTCTATTCCTCCTCCATGAACTGCTTGACGGAATGTCCCGACGTTCCGATCCGGTTGATATGAACCTTCACGTGACAATGCACCTCAAGACCCTCCAGCCTTCCGTTCCAGCCGTTCTTCAGTGTTTTCCAGAGACGGGGCTTATGCCGGGCGATTTCCTCACCGAATCCGAGAAAGTCCGAATGCAGCCTATGCTTCTCCGCTTCGATTGCGGCATTCATGAGCTGGATGATCTTCTCTTCCGATTCCCGCTCGATCTTATGCAGTATTTCCATTTCGGTCACATCCGCAGAGCTGGAGTTGTCGTCCACGTTCTCGGCATTTTTCACATGAATATCGATGACAGGCTTGCCGTTTTTCTCGCTCACCGAGATGCGGGTACTGCTGTTTGTCGTTTCCAGCAGCGTTTTGCCGCCGTCCACTTTAATATGGCCTACCGAGTTCTGAATCTGATCCGTAATGTAGTTGTACCCTTTGGATTCGTCCTCCCCCAGCCAGCCCACAAGCTTGTCTTTGCGAAAGACAGCCAGATTGTGATAGGACAGTCTTGCAGGGGGCAGCACCTTCGATATATTTTTGACGTCTTCCCCCAATTTTTCGTCGCCCTCCAGCATCAAACCGGTCAGCACAGCCTCTCTCCCTGATTGTATGACCCGGTTGATCAGCTCCCGCATATCGACGGTCGAGGTTGGGGAGTAGTAGCCCGTGGATTGATTTAGTGAATTGTACAGCTTGTTGGCGGGAATCCGTTCAAGCGAAGTCGTGATCTTCAGCGCCTCTTGCGCTTCCATACCTTTGGCAACCATCACAAAAAAATTCCCCCTTACCCGAGGTTCCCGGTTAAAGAAATCAAGCACATCTCCGACTCCCTCTCTCGCAAGCTGTTCCCCGAAGACCAGAATTCTTAAATGCGCCAAATAGACTCGGCGGGGACTGCCGATCGTCATCTTTCGAAGCGCCTCGAAGACAGTAGGCGCGCTCTCCTGATACAGCGTTACCGGCGACGCCCCGCTGCTGCTGGCTTTCGCGGTAATCTCGGCCGGAACCACCACCTGGGCCGACAGCGTGTACTGGTCCCCCGACTTGTCAATTCCAAGCGCAAGGGTTAGCGCAAGCTCGTTCAGTTCGCGCCGGTCCCAACAGCCGGACAGCGGGAGGCATAGCAGCAGCGGGCACAGCAGGCCGAGCAGCAATCTCCTCAGACGTCCCCCGATCATGAGTTGCGCCCCTTGGCAGCCTGTCGGTTACGTTTTCCGTGTCTGGCAGTGGAGGGCCGCTTGCGCATCAAAGGCCAGGGAGCCCGCAAAATGGTATCCTTCCATTCTCCCTCCGGCGAAGGAGAAAGCGGAGACATGTACGAGACGCCCATCGAGCGCAGACTTGTGAGATGCAGCATCAGCAGCACTATAGCTGTGAAAATCCCCACCAGTCCGAAGGCTCCGGCCATCAGCATCATGCCGAATCGAACGATCCGGACGGCTATGGACATGCTGACCGAGGGGATAACGAAGGAGGAGATTGCCGTTATGGACACAATGATAACCATGGCGGCGGATACGATGCCCGCGTCGACCGCAGCCTGTCCAATGACCAGCGTCCCTACAATAGATACCGCCTGGCCGACGGTACGGGGCATCCGGATTCCCGCTTCACGCAGCACTTCATAGATCATTTCCATCAGAAGCGCTTCGACAAAAGCCGGGAAGGGCACGCTTTCTCTCTGCGCCGCAAGCGATATCAGCATCGGCGTTGGCAGCATCTCCTGGTGAAAGGTGGTGAATGAAATGTACAATGCGGGAATCAGCATGGAAATAAACAGCGAGGCTATTCGGACGATCCGGATCAGTGTACTGATATCCGAACGCTGGTAATAATCCTCAGCCGATTGGAAGAATTGCACGAAGAGCGCGGGAACGATCAGCACGAAGGGCGTGCCGTCCACCAGGATCACGACTCTACCCTCCAGCAGAGCCGCCGAGGCGGCATCGGGACGGTCTGTATTAAACACGGTGGGAAAGGGGGTAAAAGACGTTTCCTGTATAAATTCTTCGACATATCCACTCTCCAGCACTCCGTCGATGTTGATTGCGTTCAGACGTTTGCGCAGTTCGTCCAACACCTCCGGCCTTACAAGGTTGTTCATATACATCACGGTCACCAGCGTCTGCGTCTCGGTTCCGAGATGATAGAACTCGGTCCATAGATCGGTATTCCTGATTCGCTTCCGAACCAGGGAGAGATTGGTTCTGATGTTCTCCGTGAAGCCCTCCATCGGACCTCTGACCACCGCCTGCGACGTAGGTTCCGTTATCGCCCGTTCTTCCCCTCCGCCCGTCTCCATGGCAATGGCCCGGCGCTCTCCTTCCACCAGGAGAATGCTTCGTCCTCCCATCAGACAGGCGAACAGTCCCTTCGAATCTTCAAGGAGCTGGCAGTTCGCCGCAACCAGCACTTCCTCGGACAGATACGTAATCCAATCCCAGGCGGGGCAATCCGGGCTATCCTTCTCTTCTCTCTGAAATCCGTTCCGGACGGGCGCAAGAAGCACGGAGAGAATCATCTGAAGCAATTGGGTATCAATCATGCCTTGCAGATATACCACGGCAGCACGCTGGCTGCCCAATATCGTCAGCGTCTTCACCGTCAGGTCGGCGCTGTTCCCCAGGGAACTGCGAATCATGGATATCTTGGCTTCGAGTCCGGCCTCAAGCCGGTCCCCGGGTTGTGGACGATCTCCGTTCACGGTCGCTCACCTCAATTAATGCGAACATAATGGATTCCGTTAATATGCTCCACTTCTGGTAAAATATTCAGCCACAGCTTCCGGTCAGGAGATCAGCTCCGACGCTTCCGCCTTCTCCGCTGCCGCCCGGATATAGCGCTCCAGCGGTTTCTTGAGCAGCAGACCGAGCACCAGGGCCGCAGGGGCAAAAGCTGCCAGGCGAAGCGCATCCGTGACCGCTGCATCAGGTTGAATTCCCCCGACTGCTTCCCGCATAAGTCCGACGGCATATGTGAACGGCATGAACGGGTGCAGCATCTGGAAGAAGGGTCCTGCCGTGCTGACAGGGAAGGTTCCTCCCGAGCTGGAGAACTGCAGCACCATGAAGACAATCGCGATCCCCTTGCCGATATTGCCGAACACGGATACCAGCGCATAGACAATCGTTACGAATACAAGGCTGACGAGCATGGCGAACAGAACAAACCATAGCTTGTCGGCGGCATAGCCGTGCAGAATAAACAGATTGCCCAAAGACGCAGTCAAGGCCTGCAGGAGGCCGACGCTCAGAAAGGTGAGCAGCCTGCCAAGGAAAATCTGATACGGCTTATATGCCTTCCCCCGGTCGGAAACGCCGGTCTTGAGCAAAGCGACCATCAGCGTCCCACCAACCCACAGCGACAGCACGAGATAGAACGGAGTCATAGCGGAGCCGTAATTCGGAATCGGGAACAAATTCTCTTCCTTCAGTTCCACGGGATCAGCCAGAAAATCGCTCTGGGTCCGGATGTCGCCGCCAAGCAGCTGTGCAATTTCATCCAGATTCACTTCCCCCTTGATTTGGCGCACTGTGGATGCCGCGCGACGGACAGCATTCTCCAGGCCGGGCAGGTCGTTGCGGGATATATCGGCAGCCCTGCGGATACCCTGCTCCGCCTTTGGAAGGATAGAAGCGATTACGCCAGGCCACTCCTTGACGGCGGGAAGCTCTTTGCTTGCAAATTCCGCTGCGGCGCGGATTTTCTCACCGGCGGCGGGAAGTCCCTCACGGATCGCAGGCAGAGCTTCCGTTAGAAGCGGTTCGAGCTCCGATTTCTGAAGCGCAATGCGTTCAGCCGCATCATGAATGACGGCCTCTACGGCTTGAACCCGGGGACGCAGCTCTTTCAGTCCGGCGAGACCGGCTTCCGTTGATGACGATGCCCGGTCAAGTACGTCGAGCGCCGCCGCATTATCCTGCGCTCCTTCGCTCAGACTCATTTGCTGCGGGGAGCCTTGTCCCTCAGCGGCTTCCGCCGTTCCGGAGGTCTCCGCTTCCGGCAGTTTCTTCTGCGCCTCGGCAATTCCGGCGGCGGTTGCTGCAAGCACCTTCTCCGCCTCGTCCAGATCCACGGAGACCTTCGCAAAATGCCGGTCAAGCTCTGTGACAAGCTCCGACGCCTGCCCGATCTGCGTAAGCCTGTCCTGCAGCGACGGCAATTCCCCGGCTATTCCCTCCAGAGTCGGCCAGCGTTCCTCCAGCCGGAGAAGCTCTGACGCCGCCCGCTCCGCGTCCGGGAGCTTGTCCTTCAGTCCGGCGGCGGCTTCCGCAATCCGCTTCATCTCCGGAAGCTTGGATTCCAGCTTAATGATCATCTTCCCGGCCTTCTCAATTTCTGGCAGCCGCCCTTCAAGCGTGAATAGCCCCTGCTCCACCCTCCGGATCACCGGAAGCTCGGACTGGAATTCCTTGCCGGCCCTCTTCAGCACTGACAGGATGGTCCCGCTCACGGTTTCCGTGAAATTCCGGTCAATCTGCGAGGTGACGGAGGAAGCACCCTTTGCGGTAATCTTGGGCGCGATCGCGTTGATTTTTTCATTCACCGTATAGATCAATTCCGGCTTGATATACCGCCCTTCCAGCATCCCCGCCAATCTCGCAGAGAAGTTCGCCGGAATGACGATGGAAGCATAATAGCGTCCGTTACGAACCCCTTCAGCCGCTTCTTGCGCACTTACGAAACGCCATCCGAGACTGGTGTTGTTGCGAAGACTTTCGATTACCTCGTCTCCGATATTGAAGCTCATATCTCTGGCAGTGGCTCCCTTGTCAAGGCTGGCGACGGCAATCGGGATTCCGGACGTGTTGGTGTACGGGTCCCATACAGCGGCCACATTAACCCAGTCATAGACGGAAGGGAGCACAATCAGCGCGGCAATAAGCAGAGCAGCCATCGGCGCCTTGAAGACCCGCCTCCAATCGCCTGCATAGATTTGTATGATTTTCGACATCGCTTGCCTCCCAAGCCAGACTTTTTCCGTTATTTACTATGTCCCTTAACGCTCTCTTTGATGAACCGGAATTTTTAACGCGAGAACCTCATACACCCTGGATTTTCGAAAAAAAAGGGCCGCATCCCCGAAATGGGAATGCAGCCCTTTGGCCTATCCGATGAACATCGCCGCTCTGGCAATGCTGTTTGTACGATTTGTTTATACGGCTGTATTTGCAGATCGAACTATTCCAAGCGGCTATTCAAAGGTTGAAAAACTGCGCCAACCTCATCCGCTGGCACGATGAAGAACGGTCTGCTCTCCCGCCGATCTACCGCGTAGAGGATCTTAAGACGACATCGCCGATCAGCATGACTTTCTCGAAGTAATCCTCTTTGTTCCGTATTCTCTCCAGCAGCCGGTCCACAGCCTTGGCTCCCATCGCCTCTCTGGGAACGTGGACGGATGTAAGCGGGGGCACATGATCCTCGGACAGCGGCGTATCGTCGAATCCGGTCACCGCACATTCCGAAGGAATAATAATGCCCCGCTCCCGCAGCGCTTTGCTTACCTCGACCGCGATGCTGTCATTGGCGCAGATGAAGACATCGGGCAGTTCTTCCTGGGGAATGTCCATAATCAGATCATATTCATTCTTCCCCGACTTCAGGAGCTTTTCCATCTGTTGATGAGGAATCTGATATTCTTCCAGGACCGTTTCGAACGCTCTCCAGCGCTCGCCGAAGCTATACGCATAGGAAGGGTCTCCGACGAACTGGAATTTCTGGTAGTCCCGGCTGATCAGCTTGAGCATCAGCTTGCGCATCATGTCGAAATTATCGGCGAATATACCGTCGCATACAACCGCAGGGTCTATGTGATCGATCAGAACCAGGGGTACGTTCAGATCCCGAATCTGAAGAAGCGCCTGCGTCGATACCGTCCCGACTCCGATTACGCCGAGCAGCGTCTCCGGATTCAGAATCCGGGTAATGCTCTCGCCCGAAGGCTGGGTCAGCGTGACGATATTTAGACCGGAATGCTCCAGCCGTTTGGATATGCCCTCAAAGACGACACCCCAGAACTTGTTCTCAACGTTCTGGTAACGGATATTTGGAAACAGAATTACTACCGTACCCGATATGCCGGCGGTTTGGGGTACCTGAACCGAGGGGGGTGCGACTCTGTTTGTATTAAAGAAGCCCAGATTGCCTGCCGTCCGGACGATATGCGCCCGGGTCTTCTCGCTGACGCCGCTCTTTCCCGATAGCGCCCGTGACACGGCAAATTTGGATACGCCCGCCATGTCGGCGATTTGCTGAATGGTTACCTTTCCTGCCAAATGGATGCACCTCATACTTTTTTGTCAACATGTTATCGTCTGCATATATTATAGTTCATCTTACTGGCTGCATAACAAACGCGCAAGCGACAAATTTGTTAGGGTACCTTCCATTGGGCTCGGGCAACGAATAAACGCAGTTGTTTCCGTCCTCCGGGACTATAGTCTATAGAACAAAACAGAGCCGCCGGCAATCCGGCAGCTCTGTTTTTTGCAAAACTTTTAGATCATCTTAACAACTATCTTTCGTTAGTCACTTCGTCCAGATAAATCGTGGATGTTGTAGTACCGGAAATGCCTTCAACCTTGAGTCCGATCGTTCTAACATCATTCAAGTCAGGAACGTTCTCAAGTGAGAAGGCAAGTGTTGTGAAACCATCTGTCTCGGAATCAACTACAGTAACATCATTGTTATACCATGTCCATCCTGATCCGGTTTTGATGTACAGATAGACATTAACAGTACCCGATGACAATTTCACCTTTGCTTTCAAAGTCTTGGAGTTGCTGAGATCAAGGGATTGTTCATTTTTCAACTCAAAGTTGCTGCCGGCAGCCAGTGTGAACGTCGTCTTGAGCGAATGCGTTCCTTCTGAAGAGAATTCATCGGTTACAGCTGGAGTCTGGGCAGTTGTCGAACTGCTAACTTTCCAGTTATCTTCGTCTCCTGCTGCTTCGAAGCCATAAATAGTACCTGCCGGGAGACCGGTATCCTCTTCATCCTCCGAACCTGTCGGAATATCACCTTCCGCACCCTCTACAGCCTGAATGTCGTCGAAGTAGAGTGTGCTCGACATGGAACTGGTATCGGTGGAGCCGTCAGGACGATTGATGTAAATCGCGAACTCGGTAACCTTCTTCGCGTTCACTGTGTCGAGCTTTTTGGCTTGGTTGGCGGCACTTTCCCAGGAAGCTACGGTGAAATCCTTGAACGGAATTTCAACCCAGCCTGCTTCAGTTCCCTGAAGAGACGGATAAGCTTCAAAGGAAACGCCGTTTGCTTTAACTTGAATGACAAGCTTATTGTTGCTGCCGTCCGGAACAAACCAGAAATTCAGCTTGCCAGTCTTCGACCAGTCGACTGTTCCCAAGCTCTTAACGATGCCTGTATACCCCTGTCCCGCCAAAGTGTAATCCAGCTTCAATGCATAATCGCCGTTCTTGGCATGCGCACTATCCAGCGTAACGGAGTTGGCATCGCCTTTCGGAGTGTACGTATTGCCGAGCAGCGCATCGCTGCCTTTGTAACCCTCAAAGTTGTCTGCCAGAGTCGGGTCTGCAGGAGCGCTCATGTAAGCATTGATCAACCGAATGTTATCGATGTACAGAGGACCTTCATAATTTAGGCTCTTGCCTACAAGCGACAGTTCCAGAGCGGCTGCGCTATCAGTGACATCCTTGTCGTTCAGATCTATCGTAGCCGTATATTTGCCGTACACTGCATCACCTACAGTAACCTTTTCCAAGGAACTGAGATTGGCCGAATTGGATTCGAATTTTATACCAGCCGGCGATACATAAACCGTTCCTTCTGCTGCTGCTGAAATATCCCATTTCGCAGCCTCCTCTCCAGCGACCAGAGGAATCCATACGTCGAAGGAAATACGGTTCACTTTCTTCAGATCAACGCTGTCTGCGATATCCGGAAGACCGATCTTCACTTCCTGCCAGGTGTCGCCGTAGACGAGACCTGTTACATTGGCCTGCAGTTTACCGTCGCCGTTCAAGACAGCATGCTCGAAGGAGGCGGTCATGTTGCCGGATTGTGACCAGACACCCGTACTCTGCACACCCGCGATATCGTTATCGAAGGTGAACTGCTTGAGCGTGATTTCTGTAATGTTCAAATATACCGTAATAGTCTGCTGTATTACCGAACCATCTGCGGCGTAAGCTTTCACCGTCAACTGGACAGCTTCGCCGTTCAAGTCTGCCGTTGGCTGCCAGGCCGCCGAATAGAAGCCCTGGCTGTCCAGCGTCATTTCATGCTCGGTATCCGAGCCTTGAACGAGATAGACTACCTTGGCAGGCTGCGTCTCCAGAATTCTCGCACGGATCGTTGTAGTATTGTTCTGAATCGTAGTCTGGGCTACCGGACTAACGATATGCAGGAATGGCTTCTCTTCCTCTGTCGCTACATTCTTATTGTAGACGCCACTCAATTCGCGGTCGAAATAAGTGTAATCATCATTGTAGTAGTCCGTGAAATCCGGAAGCAGCTCATGATCGCCATATTCCGGCGAATTGCGATAAGGAACATAAATCGAGTTGGAGTTGAAGTTCGCCCAAGTCAGCATGTAAGCCATGCGTGATGCATCTGGATCTGACTTCAACGCGTCAACCAGCTTCGTATAGAACTTCAGATCGGCATTACCCGTCGGCTTCACGTTGGCGTACCCAAACTCGGTAAATGCAGCGATTTTACCTTTCTTGTCCGCAAGCTGGGAAATCAGCTTGGCATCCTTCACTACTCCATCGAACCAGGACTGGTTGTTTCCGTCATAATACGTATCGAACCCGAAGAGGTCAACATAATCATCGCCCGGATACGTTTTCAGGAAGGTATCCTCATTGCTGTTGAACGGGCTGCCCGGCGAGAATCCGTAGAGGAAGTTATGGACGCCCTTGATGTCGCGCAGGTACTCGACAGTATAACGGTAGATTTCCTGATACTGTTGGCTTGTTGTAAAGGTAGCTCCCCACCAGAACCAGTTACCGTTCTGTTCATGGAACGGACGGAAGATAACCGGAATCGAATTTCCGTTGTCGTCCTTCAGATTCAGCGCGAAATCAGCAATCTTGTCAAGGAATGCGTTGTATTCGGCATTCTTATCACCGTCAGGAAGAATATGGGATACTACATTCCCTGTTGTGTCATAAAAATCTTTGCCGGTAACGAAGTTCGGCATGTGGGCGCTGAGCGTCAGCACTCCGCCGGACTCATAGGCCGACTTCATCGAAGCGATCAATGCATCCCGATTCTGCTCGGGGGTGTTCGTGAGCGCTCCCGGCTTCTCAAAGCCTTCAAGGCTCAGCGTATCCCATCCGTATACTGCCGGATTATCTCCAACAGCGGCGTATGTGTCCGACGTGACACCATTAACCGGAGCAGACAGTGCTTCGTCTGTGGCATGCTGTTGACCGAACAGAATATGCTTGCCGCGGAGTTCGTTCAGATAGACGAACAGGGAACGCGTGGCAGCGGAAGCATCCTTGTCCGCAAGGTTCACAGTCGCATCAGGAGCTACGGTTGGTGTAGCTGAAGCACTTGGCGATGGACTTGCGGTCGGTTCAGCAGAAGCGCTGGACGTAGGACTTGCCGTCGGCACTGGCGTTGCTTCTCCGGACCCTCCCGATGCCGGAGTTGCAGTTGCAGTCGCCGTAGGAGCAACGATCTGGCCGCCCACCACGGTTACAGTTCCATTAGACAGAACCGTTCCGTTAATGCTTACACTCGAAGCGTTGATTGTCACCGTACCGATATCGCCGTTTCCGGTAATGATCGAACCGGCAGCGCTTCCATTAATAACCAGGCTTCCGATCTTTGCTCCTGCCGGAATCACAATTTCACAAGGAGCGTTGAGCACCAGCTGGTCAATAACGGCGCCTGCTTCCAATTCCAGCTTGGAATTGCTGTTGACGGTTAACCCACTGATCCGGGTTGTTCCGGAAGCCAGCACTCTGACACGTCCGTCCTTGCGGTTAACGTCGAGCTCGTTCAGTGTGGAATTATTGAAGGTAACGGTATGCTCGCCGCCGCCTGCAACTACTGTCTTGCCTTTTACGGTCACGCTGTCCAGCTTGGCGTCTCCGCTGCCGATGCCTGCCGTCAAATACAGATTGCCGTTAATTACGGTATTTTTGAGAACAGTTCCGGCATGGGGGATAACGGCATTGCCGCTTACTGTTCCGCCGCTTTGCTCGCCGGCTGCCGGGAAATAACCGCTTACAATCCGATCGATCAGAGTGAGTGTTTCTGCACGGGTAATCTTACCCTTTGGCTGGAAGCTTCCGTCTTCGTATCCCTTGATTGCATCCGATAGAGCTGCTACGGCATCCTTGGCATAGGAGCTAATGCTTCCGGAATCCTTGAATGCGGAGACCGAAGCCGTCTGCGAGGAGCTTGCGCTCAGCTCAAAGATTCGGGCCAGAAGAGTAGCCGCATCCTGCCGGGTAATCTCCGTAGTGGCCTGCGCCCGGTTGCCGGAGAAGCCTTCATAATATCCGGCGTTCTTGGCGATTGCCAGTTGGTCGCTGTACCAGGCCGAGGCCGGAACATCGGAGAAATTGGCGGTTGCCTTGACAGACAGTCCAAACAGCTTGTTGAGTACGGTTACAAACTCAGCCCGGCTAATGCTCTGATTCGGGTGGAACGAGCCGTCCCCGTATCCGCTGATTACCCCGTTCGCCGTCCACTTGGCAATGCTGGATGCCGCCCAATGCTGGGTTGAATCCTGGAAAGATACGGCGGCTGCTTGAGCCGTCACTGTCTTCCCCGTCTCGGCCATGGCCGGTGCAACGGCTGACATCAGCATTACCGCTGTCAGGGATGTTACAACGAGCTTACGAAACTTTTTCATGTATGCCTCCTGCTCTGTTATTTCAGATTGCTAAAACCTTCCCCGCCTTCATAACAAACAGCAAATTTGTTTTCTTTTTGTTATCATCACCCCAATCATTAATAAGACTCGTACTGTTATGTAAGCGGTTTAAAAGCATTTTATCAGCATAACTCTAAAAAAAACAGGGTTTGTATTGCTTTTTATATGACTGTGTTTTCTTTATTTGCAAAAATCGACAAACAAAAGAGAAAACAAATCAATATATGAATCCGCTTTCTTGTTGCTCTTTTATTCCGAGCTAAAAATTCTGCATTTTCCCGTCTCTGACTCCCTATTCATCTTGAATTCCCAACACGTAAAAAGACCCTCTTGTCTTTACAAGAGGGCATAGCCAGAAATAAAACAAGTATAGTGTTGCCTGAGCTCAATGCTCATAACGGCCAAGGCGCTAGGCTAGTTAACAGCTCTTAATTTGAAGCAGCCGCTCTCGTAATCGAACTGCCGGTAAGGAAGCGACAGACCGACCGACATCAATTGGTCACCGCCGTGAACAGCGGACTCCTCTTTCCCCGCAACTTCATAATCGAAGAGCGGATTCAGGCCCGCCAGCTTCAGGCTCCGGCGCCGCGGATTGGGCTCTGCCAGCACCCGGAAGTAGAAGACCAGCGCTTCACGCTTATCTTCCGATACGAACATCCAGGCCGTTTCGTTGCCCTCGAACGGACTCTTAAGCCGGTAGAGCTCTCCCTGCTGAACAAGGCTCCGGATCTCCTTGTAGTTCTCGACCTGCTGCTTCACAAGCTCTTTCTCATCCCCGGTGAACTTGGTCAGATCAAGCTCATAGCCGAAATTGCCGGACATAGCCACATCGCCCCGGAATCCAAGCGGTGTCATCCGCCCCACCTGATGATTCGGAACGGCAGATACATGTGCGCCGATGGCGCTGACGGGATAGACCAGGCTTGTTCCGTATTGGATCTTGAGACGCTCCACCCCGTCGGTGTTGTCGCTCGTCCATGTCTGCGGCATATAGTGCAGCATGCCGGGATCGAATCGTCCGCCGCCGCTGCAGCAGCTCTCGAACAAAATTTCTGGGAATGCAGCCGTAATCCGTCCCAGCAGCTCGTATAAGCCCAGCACGTACCGGTGCGCGGTTTCACCCTGGCGCTCCGGAGGAAGCTCCGCGGAACCGATCTCCGTCAGGCAGCGGTTCATATCCCATTTGACATAAGCAACAGGCACCGTGGAGAATATGCGGCTGAGCGAGTCAAAGATATAATCGCGGACTTCCTTGCGCGTATAGTCGAGCACGAGCTGCCAGCGGGCCTCGCTGCGTCGGCGTCCCGGAACATGCAGACACCAGTCCGGATGCTTCCGGTACAGCTCGCTGTCCGGTGAAATCATCTCCGGTTCCACCCACAGGCCGAATTTCAGGCCAAGATTGTTAATCCTGTTAGCGACATCAGCCAGTCCTTGCGGCAGCTTGCGACGGTCTTCTACCCAGTCCCCAAGCGACGAGTTATCGGAATCGCGTCTCCCGAACCATCCGTCATCCAGCACGAACAGCTCAATGCCCAGCTTGGAGCCTTCCTCCGCAATCGATACCAGCTTGTCGGCATCGAAATTGAAATACGTGGCTTCCCAATTGTTAACGAGAATCGGCCGTCCCTTGTCGCGGTATATGCCGCGGCATAGCCGTGTCCGGTACAGCTTATGGTACGTCCGCGACATTTCACCCAGTCCCCCAGCCGAATAGACCATAACCGTCTCCGGCGTCTGAAAGCTGTCGCCCGGATTCAGCAGCCAGGAGAAGTCGAAGGAGTTCACTCCGATCACGAATCTTGCAGAGCCGAACGAATCCAGCTCAGCTTCCGCTTCAAAGCCTCCGCTGTACACAAGGCTGAAGCCGTACGCTTCACCGTGGTCCTCGGTCGTATCCGGCCGGACAAGCGCCGCGAACGGGTTCAGTTGATGGCTGCTCATCCCCCGGCGGCTGTCGATTCTTGTGGCGCCCTGGGCCAGCGGCCGGCGGTTTACCACCGCCTCGCGGGCCCAGGCGCCCGACAAATACACCATCTCAAGATCATCGCCAGAGGTGAAATCCACGCTCGCGCTCAACGCGCGGCGCAGCACAAGCTTCTCTTCTCCGCTGTTGGACAGCTTCGCGGAACGCACAATTACGTTCCTGTCGTTGAACACGGTATACAGCAGCGAAACCTTAAGCCCCGAATAGTCGTCCGCAAGCTCCAGAACCAGCGTGTCGGCTTCGCCCTCTGATTCCACGTAGACGGCAGGGAGTCCTTCGAGTGCCGGCTTGCCGGAGAGGAGCGAGTATCCTTTATAATGAAATTCGGTAATCCGCGTGCCGTCTTCAAGCTGAACCTGATATGCCGGAGTGCGGAAGTCCCCGCTTCCATACTGCGGATATTCCTGCGGGAGTCGGTCGAGCCCGGCCCCCTCCGGCGTGTTGACCGTGAGACCGGTCAAATTGCCGTGCTCACGCAGTTTGCTTCCCCAGTATGCGTGAACCGGAAGCCCGTTCTCGATCACAATCACATAGCTGCTGTCCCCAGCCTGAAGATGAAATTGATTTCGTTCTTCACAGACATAAATACTCATTGAATGCTATCCCCTTTTTTCGTAAATACTTAATATCGTAAGTGATGAATCAGCCAAGAAGAGGCGTATAGCTTGGAAATCCACTTCCAAGGTTTTTTGAAACACAACCTGGAGGATCACATCGGAGAACAGGCTGCCGTCGAACCGAAACCCAGGTGTATAAAGAGAACTCTTCGTCCTGCTAACTATAGAAAATTGTTTTCCTTCATAATATTGCCCTATTCCGGACCTATTATATGGTTATGCGACAAGCCGCCGAATTTTTGCAGATATCATTCTTCATTCATCCAGCCGAGTTGTTGTTATCAGCAGTAAGCTGCGCAGAATTCCCGATGCGGGGTATCGAATCGTAACCGCAGTTCCATTCGGGAAGAACCACCTTTTCAAAATATCATTGGTCCCATCTCATTTCATTGTAACCGCTTATTTTTTGTTGTATTCTGTTATGATTTTGTTATGCATGATATTTGGTTGGGGTGATAATACCATAAATAAAGACAAGAAAGTACAATACAATCCATTTAAAAAAGCGGTTTCAAACCATATAATAATCGATGTAAACGCTAACACCATAACGAAAAGGGGAGTATGAAGTGAAAAAGAAAACAATAATGTTTGGCTTAGCTACAACAATGTCGCTTTCCATGGTTTTGTCAGCTTGCGGTTCAAACAATAACAACAACAGCAACAACGCGTCGGCAACCACTCCGGCGACTGCCACTGACAGCGCTTCGGCATCGGCCAAGCCTGCGGGAGACGGATCTGACATCAAAGGAACCGTTACCTTCCTGACGAACCGGACAGACATGATCGGCAAAGAATACGACGAATACGTTAAGCGCTTCAACGAGAAATATCCGAACATCAAAATTGAATTTGAAGGTTCCCAAACCGACTATAACCAGCAGATGAAGGTCAGAATGGCGAGCGGCGAGCTTCCGGACCTGATGTTCATTCCGACGATCCCGAACTCGGACCTTCCGAAATACTTCGCTCCGCTGGACGACATGGGAATGAACGATCAGATCACGTTCAAAGATTTCAAATCCTTTGACGGCAAGCTGTACGGCATCACCTCCGGCAACTCCACTTCCGGTATTGTCTACAACAAGAAGGCATTCGCAGCAGCCGGAATTACCGAAGTACCGAAGACATGGGATGAGTTCCTCGCAGCCTGCGACAAGCTGAAGCAGAAAGGCATTATTCCGCTGGCTTCCAACTTCAAAGACAAATGGCCGTTGAACAACTGGGTATACGACGTGCCGCGTCTGATCGAGAACAACCCTGACTTCCCGAACACCAAGCTGAATACCGATACGCCTTTCACCGCGGATAACGGCTACGGCAAAGCGTTCAGCCTGCTTCGTGAACTGAACGAAAAAGGATATCTGGAGAAAGACATCAACTCCACCAACTGGGAGCAATCCAAGAAAGACATCGCATCAGGCAAGTTCGCAATGTACTTCCTGGGCAACTGGGTAATCAATCAGGTTATTGGCGCTGGCGCGGCATCCGAAGACATCGGTTTCTTCCCGCTTCCGATTGACAACTCCGGTACGCCGAAGGCCGCTCTCTCCCCTGACTACTTCTACGCCGTCAACAAAGACAGCAAGAATCTCGAAGCAACCAAAGCTTTCCTGAAATGGATGCTGACCGATTCGGGCTTTGAAGATTTCGCAGGCTTCATTTCTCCGCTGAAAGGCAAGGAATCCAGCCTGGCTCAGCTGAAGGAATTCCAGGCAACTGGTGTACAAATGCAAGAAGGCACTCCTGATAACGCTCAGGTTATGGATATTCAGAACAAGGCGCAGATCGATATTCCGGCTATTATCCAGGAATACGTGCTCGCCAAAGACCCGCAAACTGTATTTGACAAGTGGAATACTGCTTGGGCTAAAGCCAAGAAGCAGGTCCTTGGACAATAATCGGGCGGAATTTGCCTCACTGGCTGTAATTAGCTCGTAGCCGCTACACCGTTCGCCGCAAAATGGATTATCGCTACCCCCGGGATAATCCATTTTGCCGTAACGGAAGCCTCCCAAAAGAAAGAAGGTAGACGGAGTGTTTGGAACCATGACCTATAATAAACAAAAAATACTGATTATTTGCTCGTTTCTCTTTATCCCCCTGCTTCTCCTGGCTACATTTACTTATTACCCGGCAATCAAACTGATCTATTACAGCTTCACCAATTGGGACGGGTACAGCCCTGAAAAACCCTGGGTGGGCCTGGCCAACTACCGCGAAGTGTTTGCGAACTCGGATATATTCAAAGTCTTCGAACATAACTTTGCCTATTTCGTAATGGGCATTGTCCAAAATATTGTGGCGATCTACTTCGCTATCGTATTGAACAGCAAGCTGAAGGGAAAATATTTCTTCCGCATCCTCCTGTTCCTGCCTTACATCATGAACGGTGTCGCGGTTGCTTTCATGTTCGGCTTCGTATTCGATACGACTAACGGATCGTTGAATCTTTTGCTCAGCAATTTGGGGCTTGCCCACTTAAGCGAAACAAGCTGGCTTGGACGAGAGGGTCTGGTCAACTATTCGCTGGCATCTACCGGCTTATGGCGTTTCATGGGCTACAACATGGTTATTTATATCGCCTCCCTTCAAGCCATTCCGAAGGATATTTACGAAGCGGCCACCATCGACGGCGCCAATTCCATGCAGACGCTGTGGAGAATCACGCTGCCGAACATGAAGCCGGTTATCCAGCTTAATCTGTTCCTCACCGTAACCGGTGCGCTGGAAGTCTTCGACTTGCCGTTCGTCCTGACCAAAGGCGGCCCTGCTGGAGCGAGCCAGACATATGTAATGCGTGTCATCGATACCGCCTTTGCTTATAATAACTACGGTCTCGCCTCGGCGATGAGTATCATCCTGCTGATGTTCGTTGTTGTCGTACTAGGATTTCAGCAGTTGGTTCTTAACAGAGGAGGCGACAAGTAATGCGGGATTCCATCTTCAAACCAATCAACCTTCTGAAATATTTGACGCTCCTGTTCGGGGCATTCGTTGTCCTCTTTCCGCCATATGTGGTTATAATCAATGCTTTTAAATCAACCGACGAGTTCAATAGCAGCAACTCGATGGCGCTTCCCAACAGCTTCCTGAACTTTGACAACTTCAAGACCGTATTCGAACGCGGCGGTCTGCTAAGCGGCTTCGGCAATATCATCTTTATTATTGTTATTGCATTGACGCTGAACATTCTTTTCGGTACGATGGTGGCATACGTACTCGGCCGCTTCAGCTTCAAGCTGAAGCCTGTTATCTTCGCCGCGTATTTGGGCGCCACCGTCATTCCAAGCATTACAACTCAGGTTGCGACCTTCGGCATCATCAAGGGTCTCGGCCTGTACAACACGATGGGAGCGCCGATCATCCTGTATATCGGAGCGGACGTAATCCAGATCATTTTGTATCTGCAGTTTATCCGCAACATTCCGGTGGATCTGGATGAGGCGGCGATGGTGGAAGGCGCGTCACTGTTTAAAATTTACCGTTCCATCATCTTCCCGCTGCTGACACCGGCCACGGCGACTCTGGTCATCCTGAAGACCATCAGCATTTACAATGACATGTATATTCCTTACCTGTACATGCCCAAGCAGAGTCTTGGCGTCGTCACCACCGTGCTCATGCGATTCCAGGGTGTGAACTCCGCCGACTGGAACCTGATCTGCGCAGCGATCCTGCTAATCCTGCTGCCTACGGTTATCCTGTACCTGTTCCTGCAGCGGTACATCTTCGATGGCGTTGCCAATGGCGCGGTAAAATAACATAGAATTTAATGAAACGGCTGCCTTGTCCTGCATCAATGGGACTTGGGCAACCGTTTCTCGTTGATTCCAGAGCAAATACGATATACATTTTTGCGGGAAAGGACCGTCAGCCATGATTTCTTGGTTCGGCAAGCTTTTACAGAGATGTTGGATATTCCTCGCCAACCTGTCCATGGAGAAAAAACTGATTGTCATCTTTGTCTTCCTGCTGTCCTTGCCCATCACATATGTAAGTTATCTGTCAGCTCACTCGATGAATAAAACCAATCTGCGCAACGCCACCGCCAACGCCGAGCAGATGACGACAAACGCGGGAGGCACCGTCGACCGATATATCGCGGATTTGAAAGGCTCGACGCTGCTTCCCCTATACAATACCGATGTCCAGTATTATATGGAGCAGCGGTATAGCGATTGGGACAAGAATGTAAGCGTTGGCAAATTTTTGGATTATCTCATCCATACAAAATCGGAGATTACCGCCGTCTATCTGGTGGACAGTTTCGATTCCGTCTTCTACTATAAAATGGTAGGCATTAACCAGCTAAACACTGATGATCAGCTGCCACGCTGGAAGTCTCTGCTGAAAGGCGCTGGAACCTCGCCCATTCTGGAGGGGCGGCATGCAATTGACGTCAACCTGGGTGAAAAGCGGGAAGTATTCAGCGTGTTGCGAACCGTCCGGTCAACCAGCACACTGGATGACATTGGCATGGTCATTTTTGATGTCGATATCCATATGTTCAGAGATATTCTTAAATCCGTAGATTCGGTGACCCAGGGGCGCTCGATTATTGTGGACAATTTCGGCAAACTGGTATATGCCAGCGGAGAAGCTTCTTCTTCCGACCAGCTCCAGGCGCTTCTTGCCCACGCAGGATCATCAAGCGGAAGTTATGAGTATACGAGGAATGGCGAGAGCTATCTTACCGCCTATCACGTCTCCTCGGAGACCGGGTGGATTACAGCCGTCGATATCCCGCTGTCGAGCATTTTGTCGGGAATCAAGATGAACCGGATAAAGCAGCTTGTGACGAATCTCATCATCCTGTCCTTCGCCCTGCTCGTCGCAACCCTGTTCTCCTACGCTCTGACACGCCCTTTGAAATCCATGATCCGCCTCATGAAGCAAGTTCAACACGGTAATCTGGATGTATGGATTCAGCCCCGGTACAACGATGAAATCGGGATGCTGGGAACCCACTTCAACCGGATGATTATCCGTATCCGCGACCTGCTGAGCGAGGTGAAGCAGACGGAGAAACGCAAGCAGAAAGCCGACATGCGGGCTCTGCAGAACCAGATCAACCCGCATTTTTTCTATAATACGCTGGAGTCGATCCGCATGCTGGCGGAGAGCCGTGACGACACCCAAATTGCGAAGCTAACCTATCTGCTGGGACAGCAGATGAGATACAGCATCACCCGAAACGATGAGTCTGTAACCGTCCGGCAAGAGCTGGAGCATGTCCGCAATTATTTCAATCTTCTGCA
Source organism: Paenibacillus sinensis (assembly GCF_019904155.1). GTDB lineage: Bacteria > Bacillota > Bacilli > Paenibacillales > Paenibacillaceae > Paenibacillus_AQ > Paenibacillus_AQ sinensis. Next base: position 91,468 of record NZ_JAHCMB010000128.1, on the reverse strand, counting down.
AATCCGATTTCCCGATAAATACAGCCTGCTTGTGGACGTCCCTGAAGGTCTGATGGATCTGCCGATCCTGAAGCTGGTGTTCCAGCCACTCGTCGAGAATGCCGTATTTCACGGTCTTGAGCCCAAACAGGGGCTTGGGAATGTCAAGATAACGGCACGCTATGAGGATGACTACGTGCTGCTGCGCGTTGAAGACGACGGCGTTGGCATGGACGGCGAGACCTTAAAACATTTGAATCTCAGCCTGATCAACACGGCATCCTCCAGCAGATTCGGCATCGGGCTGCATAATGTAAATGAGCGAATCAAACTGCATTATGGCGAATCTTCCGGCATTCAGGTATGGAGCCAGCCGGGAATCGGAACCTGTGTGACCCTGCGGCTCAAGCTGGACAGCACACCAAGCGACACCGACCTTGTTCTCCCCATTCGTTAGAGGAGGGATTCTTTGTTAAGCATACTTATCGTTGACGATGAAGTGTTCATTAGAGACGGACTATCCCGCATTATCGGAAGGGAGAGCGGCTTCCGGGTGGCCGGCAGCTGCTCCAACGGGCGGGAAGCTCTCGAGTTCATCGGCACAGAGCCGGTGGACGTAGTCCTCACGGATATCCGGATGCCCGAGATTGACGGGCTCGCGCTGATCCGCGAGCTGAGGACCGAGCATCCCGAGATCCGCTGCATTATTATGAGCGGCTTCACTGAGTTCAGCTACGCCCAGGAAGCAATCCGCTACGCGGCCGTGGATTATCTGCTCAAGCCGATCGACAAGGAACAGTTGCTGGAGCTTCTTCATCGTCTGGACAGCGAAAAATCGCAAGCCGGTGCTAAAGAGAAGCAGATGCGCGCCCGTCTTCTTGATTCCTGCCTGCACAGTGATGTCTTTACGGAGGTGCTGCCTCCCGATTTCGCTCTGCCGGCACCCTATTTTGTCGTGTATGTCCAGAAGGGCGATTCTTCCGGCACCTTGAAGGAAGGAGCGGACAACTGGCGGACTACCGATGAGACAGCGGACTGCCTGCCGCTTGGCGATCGCCAGTTGGTGTGGATTGCCTATTTCGACCGGGAGCCTGGCGCAGCCGAAATCCGCAGTGCTTGCTCCCCGCTGCTGTCCGTAAGCTACGGAAGAGCCGTTCATGTCGGAGCAAGCCGCCCAGGAGCCGGAGTAAGCGAGCTGAAGGCCGTATTCTCCGAAGCCGAGAAGGCCTGCGAACTCGGTATCTACAGCGATGCCCCCGTCTTCTTCGCATGGCAAGGCGATCTGCCATCCAGAGAGGAACCGGGCCACCGCCGGGCCGGCGGTGATTGGGATGCTCTACGTGAAGATCTGCAAATGCTGCATATTAGCCAGATCGGCGAGTGGGTACATCAGGAATTCGACTTGCTTAAGAGCCGCCGGGCCGGTATGGAGGATATCCTTCAGGTATGCCGGTCTGTTCTGGATACCGCGGCCACCGAGTTCCAGGAACTCGATTCGCTGCTCGGAAGAGAACGGGTCGAACAGCTCGAACGGTCTCTGGCTTCCGCGATGAGCATAGGCGAAATTGAGCGGCAGTTCCGTTCGGTCCTGGAAGGGACGCTGGAAGAGATACGCAAGCTCCGGCAGGAAATGGGCGGCAATGCCGTCGAGCATATCAAGCGCTGGATTTCGGCCAACTACAGCCAGCATGCCGAACTTGGAACCCTGGCTGGCATGGTGTATTTGACCCCCAGCTACCTGAGCAAGCTGTTCAAGCAGGAAACGGGGCTGACGCTGACCGAATATATTACGGAAATCCGGATCAGGAAAGCCAAGCAGATGCTCCGAAGTTCACCGGGGATGAAGGTTCACAAGATCGGAGCCGAGGTCGGGTACCCCGATCCGGCCTACTTCAATAAACTGTTCAAGCGAATGGTCGGCGTGACGCCGAACGAATATAAAAAAATCCGGAATTAGGTGAAAACACCCGGAAATTTTGCAACCTTTTCCCCCCTGGAACGTTAGAAGGTATACAAGCACAGTTTAAGAAATATGATAGTGGGTATATAGCCTTATACCGTGCTTTTTTTAAGCCAAGGGGGATCGTCAAGATGAAAAAAATCAAAATGTTTGTACTGCCTGCCCTGTTGCTGCTGATTCTGTCTCTTACAGGCGGGACCAGTTCGCTCGGCAGCCAGGCTGTCGCTCAGAGCGACGGCGGCGAGCAGCATATTACGGTGTATATTCACTCCCTCAAGTCCTCGGGCGATGGCACACTCTTGACGGCAGATGAAATCAACTGGTATCAAGGCGAGGAGGCCAACCGCGTATTTGCGGAGCGCGAGCCTGAAGCCTATGCCGAGCTGGGCGGAACTCCCGATGACTACTACATTGTCAATGACAGCAAAGCGCTGACTCAATACCCGATTGCTCCGGGCGCCACCGTCACGATGCAGATCTATGATCACACAGGCAATCCGGGCGATCTGGATATCAAATGGAACGAACCGGTTACACTGGATGCCTTCCTGAAGGCTTTTGCCAATACCGAGGTAATCGACTTAAGCTCCTTCCCTTACCACCTGACCATTGAAAATGGTGAGATTACTTCCATTGTTCAACAGTACATTCCTTAAATTCATTGAACCGATAACAATACGAGGCTGCTTCCGGTCATCCCAGGATGACTTGCGGAAGCAGCCTCGTTCGCTGTTATGGACTTTCATTGCTGCTTGTCTGGAGAGCCAGACTGAGCTTTCATTGCGATGTGCATGATTATCTCGCTGCGCTGTCTTTAACCGGTACGCCGAACACGGGCATGCCCTCTTCATCCCAGCCGAATACTTGTGCGCGGGTATGGCGGTTCGGATCGTACAGGGGGTCGCCGACGATCTCCTTGTAATTCCGGGCATGATAGATCAGGATATCTTCCCCGTTCCCGCCGACAGTGAAGCTGTTATGACCCGGCCCATACTGTCCGTTCTCCTCATTGGTGGCGAACACCGGATGAGACAGCTTGTTCCAGGAGGATGCCTCCAGCAGGTCCGCGTCTTCATCGGCCCACAAGAGGCCCATGCAGTAATTGAAGTCGGTCGCGCTTGCGGAGAAGGTCATGAAGATCCGGCCGTTCCGTTTTATAATTGCCGGGCCTTCATTGACGCTGAATCCGATCGTTTCCCAGTCATACTCAGGCTTTGTGATCATCGTCTGCTTGCCCGTCAGCGTCCAGGGATTGGACATCTCGGAGATGTACAGATTGGAGTTCCCCGGAATATCCGGGTCCTTCTGCGCCCAGACATAATATCGAATTCCTTTATGTTCAAACGTGGTCGCATCAAGCGCGAAGGACTCCCATTGGGTCTTGATCTGGCCCTTCTCTGTCCATTCCCCTTCCATCGGAGTTTCGGACTGGTTCTCCAGCACAAACATCCGGTGGTCAAACAGGCCATCCTTCGTCTCCGAGGTATGAGCGGCCGCGAAATATACGTACCAGCTACCATCAATATAGTGGATTTCGGGTGCCCAAATATTGGCGCTCATCAATCCCGTTTCATGCTTAACCCAGATTGTCTTGCCCGCAGCTTCCGCCAATCCTTCAAGCGAGTCTGCGCATCTCAGTTCGATTCGGTCATATTCCGGAACCGAGGCTGTAAAATAATACTTGCCATTGCTGTGCTTGTAAACAAACGGATCTGCCCTCTGCTCGATGAGCGGGTTCTTTATCAATATTGGGGTAATATCAGACATGGTTTTTTACAACTCCCATACAATATGTTATCTTTTTTTATCTAAATCAGCCTTTAATACCTGAGTTCAAATTAATGGATTGCACAAAATACTTTTGCGCGAACAGGAACAACAGCATCGTCGGGATAATTGCCAGAATGGCGGAACCCATCAGCTGTCCGATCATTCGATAATTGCCGTAAATGTCCTGCAGGAGCAGCAAGCCGGCTGTAACCGGCATTTTTACAACGTCAGTGTACACGATTACCGGCCAGAGGAAGTCGTTCCAGGATCCGGTGAAAGAGAACAGGCCGCAAACAATCAAAATCGGCTTAACCAGCGGCAAAATAACCGAGAAATAAGTTCTGAAATCACTCGCGCCGTCAATCTGTGCGGATTCGTCCAGTTCTTTCGGAATACCGTTCATAAACTGCCTTACAAGGAAGATGTTGCCCATACCCGCGAGACCCGGAATAATCATAGCCCAAGAGGTGTTCACCCAGCCAAGCGCATCAATAACTTTATAGGAAGGAATCAGATTGACGACGCCAGGGAAAAAAGAAATACCGAGAAGAGTGAAGAACAGCGCATCTCTTCCTTTAAAACTCATTCGTGAATAACCGTAGCCTGTAATCGATATGACAATCACGACAAGGATGGTATGGAAGGATGCGATATAAATGGAGTTCACAAGCCATCTTAAAATTGGAGCAGTCGATGTGTTCTCCAGGATGGTCTGGTAATTCTCAACCGTCCAAGTTGAAGGAAACAGTCTAAAGCCTTGGGATACCACTTCTGTCTGGGATCGGAAAGAAGTTGAAATCCCGAACACAACAGGAAGCGCCCAAGCAAGACACAGAATAATCAGGAATGTATAAGCAACATACTTGGAAATACTGATCCGGCCACCGTTACGTGTCTCCGAATCTCTCAACAATTTTATACTTTTCTCGTTTAACGCCTGATTTGACATGGTTTACACCTACCTTTTTCGTTTCCGGTTATTAATTTCGTATGGCACTTATGCAGCATTCCGGTTCATGACGTAGTATTGCAATGCTGATACGATCAGTATGACAAGTCCGAGCAGAACCGCCATGGCAGAGGCCATCCCCGCGATGGATTCGCCGTTTCCGAACGCCAACTGGCGAATGTACATGATCAGTACATGCGTGCTCTGTTCAGGTCCGCCTTTGGTCATCATCAACGGCTGACCGAATACGTTAAACGAACCGGCTGTGGTCATAACGAAAGTATAAATTAATGGGAAACGGATAGATGGCAGAGTAATGCTGGTAAATCTCCGGATCGGGCCTGCACCGTCCAACTCGGCAGATTCGTACAAGTCCTGTCCAACACCGCTAATCGAGGCACGGTAGATGATCATGTTGCCACCGACACCGCCCCAAATCGTAAGGACAATGATAATAATCCAGGCATAAGGCTGATTGCCCGCCCATACCGTATCGGAACCGAAGACGTTCCCGGTAATCCCAAGCTGCTTGTTGAAGATCAGAGCCCAGATCAGAGCCGCAGCGGAAATGGAGATCAAGCCGGGAATATAGAGGATGGCTTGCATAAAGCTTGCTCCCCTGACTTTTTTGTGTTCCAGAGCAACCGCAATCGCCAGCGGAATAATAATCAGAAGCGGGACGGAGAACAGCACGAACAGCAATGTGTTCTTCAAGCCATTGGTAAATTGAAAATGGAACGTGGATGTTGTGTCAAAAAGAATAGTCTTATAGTTATCGAGTCCCACCCATACCGGATCATTCAACATGTTCCAACTGGTAAACGAAGAGTAAATACCATATACCGTCGGTATGCAGACAAAAACAATGAACAAAATAAGATGCGGGCCTACAAAAAATGCAGGAGCCAGGTTTAATTTCTTTTTCATTAGCACTCGTATCTCCTTTGCAAGGAATTAGGTCAAACGTATATTCAAAGGAATGAGACGACGCAGGAGTAATATGGCGGCCCAGCCGCCATACCACTCCTGCATATTTGTTTTATCCCAGCTCCTGCTTATTTAGCCGTCGTCTCAGTGCTGGCTTGGGCAATCTTATCCTCAACGAATTTCTGCATCGTTGCCAGGCCTTCGTCGATCGGAGTCTTGCCGCGAACGATATCGGATGCGTAAGTGTCAAGCGCTTCTGCTACGTACGGATAGTAGATCCAAGTGTAGATCAGCAGGGATTTAGTTTCAGCTTCGTTTGAAGTAAAGAACGACTGCATATATTGTTTGTACTCGTCGCTTTGGTTAACTTGCTTACTTGCTACAATTTGACCGGCTTTTGCCCATTCAATGGAATGTTCACGAACGTACTCCATAAAGTCGGCAATACCTTTTTCTTTGGCTTCCGTTCTCGTGCTGCTCTTCAACATCGCGAACATGTGGGAAGATCCTCTGTTATAGAAAGTGGTCGGTGAGTTGGAGTAAATGTTAGTTACTCCAAAGTTCAGGCCTTCGACCTTTGCGTGTGCCGTAGAACTCCAGGTGCCGTCCGTGGAGAACAGGACTTTGCCGGATTGGAACATCAGGTAGCCATCTTCACCTTGCGGTGTGATCAGACCAGCGTCGTTCAGCCCTTTGATTTCTTCCAGAGCCGTCTTCATTTCGTTCGAATTGACGTAAGGCTTGTCATCCTTCTGGATATCGCCGCCCAGATCTTTAATTTGGGCCAGGATAACCCAAGATAGCAGGGCGTCATTGACTACGAAATCGCCCTCTTTAAGCTTGCCTTTCAGGGACATCATTTCGTCGTAAGTGACAACGTTGTCGTCCAGGAAGTTCTCAACGCCGTATTTCTTCAGCAAGTCTTTATTGTAATACATTACGTTGCTGTGAATATCCAGCGGGATGGTATACTGTGTGCCGTCAATATTGCCGGCGCTCCATGCCTGCGCAAGATAGTTATCTTCCTTCACCTCGGGTTGCGCTGCCATAACATTCGTCATTGGGTTCAGCACACCTTGTTTAACATAACCGGGGACACGGTCAGCGTGAATGATGGCCAGATCCGGAATGCCTTTACCGGAGTTGATTACTGTCGAGAGCTTGGTGTACATATCGGATGTGATGACATGCTTAACTTTAATTTCCGGATTCGTCGCATTATATTCTTTAACGATCTGATCCATGTAAGCGCCATCATCACCAGTCAAAGGAGTCCAGAACGTAATCGTCTTTTCATCCTTGTCTCCGCAGCCTGCCAACACGGTCATTGCCAGCGCAGCCATTGTAATTATTAACCCCAACTTTTTTTTCAAATGCTTTCTCCTCCTGTACCTGTATCAACTAGCCAATCATTCGCCTCTGTCCCGTGCCAGTGAACAATTAACTTGGGTTAAGTATACACTCGATCTGAAAACGGTGTCAATAACAAATAAATAAATCTCTAATCTTTTTTAACTATTTAATTAACCTTTTTGTTAAGTTACTTTCGTGAATTACGGGTTATTTTTCGCCAAAATTATCTCCAGTATTAATTTATATACAGATTAATAATCTTTGTGGTATTATTATATAAATGTTAACTTCTGTTAACTGATGTTAACTGAGATATCCTTTCAAGGGAAGTGAAGATGATGCAATTGTCCATTGACGAGTCCTCGTTGATGGTTTACGAGGCTTTGGCAAGTGATGTCCGTATAAAGATTATCCAATTACTCTCGAAGAACAAGATGAATGTCAAAGATCTGGCTGAAGAGCTCCGGATCAGCAGTCCGATTGTAATAAAGCATCTCAAAAAGCTGGAGGATGCCGGAATCATCAAGACCGAAAAGGTCCCGGGAAAATCGGGGCTTCAGAAAATCTCCATCTTAAAAGTGGATCATATCGAGATTAACTTCCCCAAGAAGATCTTTCATTCTTTTGCATCCTATGAAACCTCCGTCCCGATTGGGCATTACACGGATTTCGATCTGAAGCCGACCTGCGGACTCGCCACGGAGAAGGAATTTATCGGCCGTGTCGACGAGCCGAAATTCTTTATGGACCCCAAACGGGTGGATGCAGAAATCCTGTGGTTTACCCAAGGGTTCGTCCAGTACAACATCGCCAATTTCCTGAAGAAAGAAGAGAAGCTTCAGCAGTTCGAGATCAGTCTCGAACTCTCATCCGAATTTCCGTTCTCCAATGATGTGTGGCCGTCTGACATAACCTTCTCCCTTAACGGGATGGAGCTTGGAACCTGGAGAAGCCCTGGCGATTTTGCAGACATCCGGGGGAAATATACGCCCGACTGGTATCCGAGCAACCTCAACCAATATGGACTGCTGAAGACGATCCGGATCACAAGCCACGGAATCTATATGGATGGAGACCCTCTTTCCTCAATTTCTGTTGACGATTTGGACACAACCTGCGACCGCTGGACTTTCCGTGTCGAGGTCAAAGAAGATGCCGAGTACGTCGGCGGAGCTACGATTTTCGGCAAGAAATTCGGCAATCACCCTCAGGACATCTTGTTTAAAATGTACTATCTTTAATCCTCTCTATATCACTTAGAGGAGAGTGTTCTATAATGAACGGCCCCCTTCTAGCAGCACAGTACAAATAATAACAGTAAGCGGCCTTGGTCCTGAGCTCCATTGGACTGAGGCCGTTTAATTTGGCCTGTAACCGATCATTATTATTTGAGCGACTCAGAACAGGCTCAAGTTGTCCTCCTTATCAATCGGCATCCGCACAAGTGTCTAGAATGGAATTCTGCTCCCAAAGCTTTTATGGAAGAATATCGAACTTGGCTTGAAAATCCGTCATATTCCACTCCTGTAAACTAAAGACAATCTTTCTTTTCGTTTTAAATTAGTTTATAATTATTTAAAGCTTTGTTGTTATTAAAGTATTGAGGGAAGGTACTTTCATGATCTATATAAAAGACCTAATGAGCGGAATCGACATCTTTAAGGCACTCGGCTCTGAAATTCGCATACAGATCCTTGAAATGCTTGCATCCAACCAGGAATTGAACCTGAACGAAATCGCCAAACGGCTCAATTTGAGCAATGGCGCGATCACCATGCATATTAAGAAGCTGGAGGAGAGCGGGCTGATCGAAATCAATACCTCAGTCGGCAAACACGGGATTCAGAAGGTGTGTTATCTGAACAAAGACCGGCTGATGGTCGATCTGCGCAGCAAGGATGTCGACAATTTATATGAAGTGGAAATCCAGGTAGGGCATTACAGCAACTATGCTGCTGTTCCTACTTGCGGCCTTGCCACCAAGGACAGCATTATCGGAGATTTTGACGAGCCGCGATATTTCGCGGACCCGCAGCGGATCAATTCGGAGATTGTCTGGATGGCGGAGGGCTTTCTGGAATACCGGATTCCGAACTATCTGAAGGCGAATCAAAGCTTCCGGGAAATTCAATTCTCGATGGAGCTTGGCTCCGAGGCACCCGGCTTCTCCAACAATTACCCATCCGATATTTACTTCTATCTGAACGGGGTCGAGCTGGGCTGCTGGACCAGCCCCGGCGATTTCGGCGATGTGCGGGGAACCTTTAACCCGGATTGGTGGCCGCCGCATCTGAACCAATACGGCATGCTGAAGCTGATCCGGATCAACAATGAAGGCAGCTTCATCGACGGCTGCCGGATTTCGGATGTGACGCTGGATAAAATTCAGCTGGATTACCGCAGCGAGCTTACCTTCCGGATCGCCGTAACGGACCAATCGGTCAACAAGCGCGGCTTGACGATCTACGGCAAGCATTTCGGCAACTACAGCCAGGACCTCCTGGCCCGTGTACTGTACGATGTGCATGAAGTCGAGAATATCAGATCGCCCAAAGTGTCGACCGCAGAATAATTACATTTAGCAATGGCTGCGAGGACCATGCCGGAATATCGGCTATGGTCTTTTTTGTGCGCATCGGCGCCAAAAAATGCTCCTCTTACAGCAACAGGTTCTATGATTTCACCTGTCTACTATATGGGGAGCATATCACATCGGGGGCTGCTGAAAACAGTCTCTAATTATTACTTGGTATTCGCCTTACTCTAAGAAACCTCCGCTTGCGGTCCAAATTCATTAGGGAGCTATCGGGTGTGATACCCCAATGACGTCCACATCATAAAGCGAGTAACCCCAGCTTGTTGCTCTATGAATTCCATAAATTCTTACGAACTGTGCATTTGTAGGTGTAAAGGTGATATCATCAATCCCGCCATCTCCTGATGTTGTTGAATATACATCCGTCCAATTGACAGCGTCACGGGATACTTGAATTTTGTATTCACTTGCATATGCTGCTTCCCAGTTCAGCTTAACCTCGCTAATAAGATAATTTCCTACAAGGTCTATATATATCCATTGAGGGTCCGAGTATTGGGATGACCAACGGGTGGTTGCATCGCCATCAAACGCATTAGCCGCTGCATGGTTTCCCTCTACAGAACTTGCGAATGCCGGCTTATTGGCAGCAACGCTGTGCGGTTCTTCAGAAGCGAAAGCTGCTCCTCCTAACGTTAAGCAGGATACCAAAACGGTTAAAGCTGTTGTTAAAGACAACATTCTCTTTTTAATAAACATTGACGATTCCTCCTCCATCCTATCTTCTATTTTTAGCCAACAATTTGGNTATATTCCATAATTTCAACCTTTTATCTAATGAATTTACATATAATTGCATGATTTTCTTCCAATATCTCACAAATAATACCCTTTACTAATACACGATTAACCATGGACAACGGTTCGACACATTCTCATTTATTTGTGACCGCTATCAAAAAATCACAACACACCATAATAAATAACGGATGCTTTTCTATAAAAAAATAAAAAACGAAGCCCCTGAAACTCAAAGTCTCAGAGGCTCCGCTGTTGATCAATTTCACATGCTCAACCAGAAGTTAGTTTCTGACTGACCTAATAATACGAAAGCCTTCCCTTTCAACAACGAAGAGATGGGCGTCTCTACAAAGTCTGCAAAGAAGGCGGGTTCAGGCTATAAATCCGGTACCCAAATAAGCACCGTATAAAAACGGCGCTGGCTATCCACACTAACTCCTGTCTTTCAAACCAACGAGAAGGAGTGTTTCAAATGCGTGAAGGTTTGATTCCTACCGTTCTTGGCACTGTCGTAACTGCTTCGGGAGCAGCCTTTCTGGGCAGCAAGTACAAGTTGGCGGCAACAGGCGTGCTCGGCTTCGGCCTTGCGCATATCGTGCTCGGCGCCATTGACCTGATCGAACATCGCTAAGGGTTGAAAGACGGGATATTCCGTTAAGGCGCTGTTCCGCCTTTGGGAATATCCCTTTTTTATCAGATATTAGTAAACAAAACGCTCGATGACCAACGGATGCCTTCAGGTGTTCTTCCTTATTTGACCGCCACATAAAACAACCGCTCCGCGTCATCCCCGGCAGCGATCCACTCGAAATCGGCGTATACTTCAATATCCTGAAAGCCGGCTTTGGCCAGTTCCTTCTTCATCCACTCCGGATCATATGCCCGCTGCACATGCGTCTCCTCGAACCGGCGGTAACGGTCGCCTTCCTCTTGGACGAAGATCGACAGGTGATGTTCAATCTCCCTCCGGGGCACATCCATCTCGCAAGTCCAGATATAAGACACGGACGGATCATCATAAATGAAGGGCTGCTCTTCCTCGTACCGAACCAAGGTCCGGGGATGATGCACATCGAACAGAAAGCTGCCGCCCGGCTTCAATCCGTCGTAGGTTCGCTGCAGCACAGCCGCAATGTCTTCTTCCTCAAGCAAATAATTAAGGCAATCGCAGAAGGAGATCACGGCGTCCACCTTCTCGGGAAGCTCCCAGTCACGCATGTCCTGCCTGATCCACTGCACGCTGCCATCTCTCATGAACCGGCGTCCCCGGGGCCGGTCTTCCATCTTCTGCTGAGCCACCGCCAGCATATCCTCTGACAGATCGATGCCTGTCATATGATAGCCCGCCTCCGTCAGCGGGATCGTCAGACTTCCGGTTCCGCAGCCGAGCTCGGCCACGGTCTCCGGCCGCCCCAGCCGCTTCCATGCCGTCTCCGCGAATTCGAGCCAGCGCGGGTACGGCATGTCAGCCATCAATTCATCATACACATAAGCAAATTTCCCGTACGAGGGCATTTGACAACACTTCGCTTTCCTTACCTTGCTTATTGGGCGGAGCCGCCGCCGGTTCCGTCGCCGTCAGGCTGTCCCTTGCCGTCCTGGGCCAAATAAGTCCAGCTCTCTTTCTGCGTAATAAGTCCTTCCTTCATCAGCTTGCCAAGGGCGCGCTTGAAAGCGGACTTGCTGATGCCGAACCGCTGCTTGATAATATCCGGCGGCGTTGCGTCGGAATAAGGCATTCCGCCTCCCGGCCGGTTATGCAGGAACTCGAGTATCCGGGCCGAGTCCATGTCCCGCCCTACTTCCTTGCGCTGGGCCATGGACAGGTTCACCCGGCCATCCTCGCGGATATGCGCCACACGGGCTTCAAATTCCTCGCCCAGGCGTAGAAGTCTCGGCCGCTCGGAGGAATGGATCATGCCGATGGCGCCGAAGCCAAGCACACCGCCGTCCACGATGACGAAGGTTCCCATCTGCAGCGGCTTGTAGACTCTGGCCTTCAGCCACTGGCCCTTCCAGCTCGAAGGAGCCGGGAAGGCAAGCGGAGCCAGCTCCTGTTCTCCCGCAAGCTTGGCGCGCAGACGTCCCTGCTTGTCATGCTCCATGATGGCGTACACCCGGTCGCCGACCTGCGGGTGCAGCTCCTTAAGCTCGGGAAGCTCGCGGATCGGCAGCAGAAGCTGGCGTCCAAGCCCCATTTCCAGGAAGCAGCCGAGCCGCGGGTGAATGTCCGCCACTTCCAGCAGCGCCATTTCGCCAAGAGTCAAGAATGGCTTCTTCATGGTGGCGGCCAGACGGTCCTCCGTATCGAAGAACAGAAAGACCTCAACCGTATCTCCCGGCTTCACCTTGTCCGTAAGCTCCGTATAATGCAGCAGCACATCCTGGTCGCCAGCGTTCAGAAAGAATCCGTAGGGAGAAACCTCCCTCGCCACTTCCAGCTTGACGATCGTTCCCGCGATCAGACTCATACTGTCTCCACGACCTTCGCGTCGGACCACAGACGCTCAATGTTATAGTATTCGCGCTCGTCGCGATGGAAGATGTGAACAACCACATCGCCAAGGTCCATCAGTACCCAGCGGGCCGAATCCATGCCTTCAATGCCCTTGATAACGGTCCCCGCCTCCTGGGCGACCTTGCGCACCTCCGTGGCAATTGCCTGCACCTGCGTATCCGAGTTGCCGTGGCAGATCACGAAGTAATCGCTGATCAGCGAAATCCCGCGCAGATCCAGGGCCACGACATTCATTGCTTTCTTATCTTCAACCGCATTCAGCGTCAGCTGAAGCAGCTCGTTGGATTGTATGGTCATTCCTTTTCCTCCAATGCTCGTACTAAATCATTTCTTGCCAGCACCGTCAGCGGGAAGACAATCTTCTGCTTCTCCAGCAGCAGACTGATCGTTGAATCAAATCCTGCTAGAAGACCTTCCTCCAGGCTCGATTTCGCCAGCTTCCGGATACGGTCAACTCCCGGGAAATCACGGCCGGGCTCCATATAGTCGGCCAGGCAGACGATTTTGTCCATCAGGGTCATGCCTTCTCTGCCAGAGGTATGGAACCGGATGGCGTCCAGTACCTCCCTGTCGGTAATCCCGTACTCCTTCTCCGCCACAAAAGCACCCACCTCTGCATGCCACAGCTGCTTGTCATAGCGGAGAAGCTCGGCCGACAGGCCGTTGTCTTCAATAATTTCGCGCATCCGCTCCACCGGCCAGTATTTGGCTACGTCATGCAGGATCGCCGCGGTTTCGGCCCGCTCCGGATCGCCTCCGTACCTCTGGGCCAGCTCCACCGAGGTCTTCATGACGCCAAGCGTATGCTTCCAGCGCTTCTCTGGCATCTGGGATGATACCGATTCAATCAGTGCCTCGCGGCTGAACTCCATATAGCTCACTCCTCACCACATAATCGTATACCGCCTCAGGGACCAGATACCGGATCGAACGCCCGGCAGCCGCACGCTCCCTGATCAGCGTGGACGATATCCCGATCACCGGCATCTCCGCAAGCCGGACGCTGGCTGCGATATCCGAAGGAAGCGCCCCAAGGTCCAGCTGTATTCCCTGCCGGGATAGACCGATGAAGGTCAGCCTGCGGGCCAGTTCGTCGATATCCTTCCACTTCGGCAGATACTGTACCATATCGGCCCCGATAATAAAATAAAACTCCTCTTCAGGATAGCGCTCCTGAAGCATCCGGATCGTATCGATCGTGTAAGAGACGCCGCCACGGATGATCTCCCAGTCCAGGATGCGGAACGCACCGTTATTCCTGATCGCCTCGCGGACAAGGGCCAGCCGGTCTTCTCCCGATACGCCCGCCGCATGTTTATGAGGGGGGATATGGGAAGGCATGAACCAGATTTCATCCAGTCCGAAGGCGTCCCTCGCAGTCTCCGCGGCCAGCATGTGACCGTTATGAATGGGGTCGAAGGTTCCGCCCATAATGCCAACCTTCACACTCCCACCTCCTCACCTTCTGTCCTACGCCATGACAGGCACCTGCCGCCGGGGCGGCTGTCCCTGTCTCTCCTGACCGCAGTCTACGGAAGCTCGATCGTCTTGTTGTCGCGCGACTCCTTGTACAGGACAATCGTCTTGCCGATGACCTGCACCAGTTCGGAGCCGGACTGTTCAGCCAGCTGACCGCCGACCTCTTTTGGGTCCTCGGCGCAGTTGTTCAGCACGCTGATCTTCATCAGCTCGCGTTTCTCGATCGCTTCTTCAATATGGCGGATCAACTGGTCATTCACTCCGCCCTTGCCTACCTGGAACACCGGGTCCAGGTGATGGGCCAGCGACCGAAGATAGCGCTTTTGTTTGCCGGTTAACGTCATGTATATATACTCCCTTATTCTTCATGTGTTATCTACATATTACCCGAATCTGCATGCTTCTATTTTAAATGCCTGGGCAGCTCAGCTACCCTGTATGGCTCCCATGGCCAAGGCTCTCAAGAAGCGCCTGCCGCATCTCCTTGATTGGCGCCGGGCGTCCGGTCCAGTATTCCAGGGCATACGCTCCCTGATAGAGAAACATGCCCATCCCGCCGTGAATTGCGCAGCCTCTCCGCCGCTCGCTCTCAAGCAGCAGCCGGGTATGCAGCGGATTGTAGATCAGGTCGCTGACCACGATGCCTTCCGGAAGAATGTCCGGATCGATCGGCATCTGGTCCACGTTCGGGTGCATGCCGACCGAAGTGGTGTTGATTACAATGTCCGCACCCTGGACATATTCTTCAATCTCTTCAAGGCCGATCCCCTTGAGATCGCCGCGTCCGCTCCAGCTCTCTGCCAGCTCGGTCGCCTTCTCGCGGCTCCGGTTCGCGATGATGACCGATCCGGGCTGCTCCAGCAGCAGCGCGTCAAGAATGCCACGGGCCGCTCCGCCGGCGCCGATCACTATAATCCGCCGGCCGGCAAGATCACTGGCCGCCTCTGATTTCAGGGAACGGACATAGCCGAGCCCGTCCGTGTTGTAGCCGGTCAGCACTCCTCCGTCATTGACGATCGTATTGACGGCTCCGATGGCTTCGGCTGACCGGTCGACGGCGTCAAGATAAGGGATGACGGCAACCTTATGCGGCAGAGTCACATTGATTCCCCGGAAGCCTAGCGTCCGGATGGATGCAATCGCCTCGCCGAGATTGTCCGGATGCACATGCAGCGGAACATAGGCGCCCTTGATGCCCAGAGCCTTGAGCCCCGCCGTATGCATCTGCGGAGATTTGGAATGTGCGATAGGACTTCCGATAACGCCGAGCAGAATCTCTCCCGTCTCCGAAGCCCACGGCTTAGCCGATGTTGTCATGGACAACGCTCCTTCCCTAAATCAGTGAAGGACGGACCAGCACCTTCACGCCCTTGGGGACATGGACAGCGACGACCGCGCCTTCCGTTCCGTTCACTTTGATCCATCCGAGACCGGAAATGAAGAGGTCGCTCCGGCTTCCCCGGCTGATCCGGAATTCATGCCGCTGCCACGTCGGCAGCTTGTCCGCATCCTCAAGCGAAGGAGGCGACAGCAGTTCGCCCCGGTGATCCCGGTACAGCTCATCGGCCCGCTCCAGCTTGGTCCGATGAATCTTCAGACTGCCGCTGATATAGCAGGTGAACGACTGATGCTCGCCCTGGATGAAGTCGAACCGGCCAAGTCCTCCGAAGAAGAGCGTCTGCCCGGCGTTAAGCTGGTAGGCAGCCGGCTTCAGCGGCTTGACGGGCATGACCGCGTCGAGATCACGCCGCTCGACCAGCTCGCTGTAGCGCCAAGGGTAGACGATACCCGGCGTATCGACGATATAATGACCGTCGTCAAGCGGGATTTTGACGCTGTCCAGCGTAGTGCCGGGATAGCGTGAGGTCGTCAGCTCCTGCTCCAGATCGCTGTAATCCGAGATCAGCCGGTTGATCAGGGTGGATTTGCCGACATTGGTCGCGCCGACCACATAGACGTCGCGCCGGCCGCGCAGCGATGAAACCGCATCCAGCAGCCGGTCGAAGCCCTGCCCGCGCTTGGCGCTGCACAGCACGATTTCCGCCGTCTTCAGCCCAAGCTCCTTGGCGCGCTGCTGCACCCAGTTGCGCAGCTTGTTCCAGTTGGTCACCTTGGGCAGAAGATCGCATTTGTTGACGGCCAGAATAACGGGATTGCTGCCGACGAACCGTTGCAGTCCCGAGATCAGGCTTCCCTCGAAGTCAAACAGGTCGACGATGTGCACCACGAGCGCGTTCTTCTCCCCGATGCCGGAGAGCAGACGAAGGAACTCGTCCTGATCCAGGGATACCGAGGACATTTCATTGTAATTCTTGATGCGGAAGCAGCGCTGGCAAATGACCGGCTCCCGGTTATACGCAGCCCCCGGCAAATAACCCGGGAGTTCCGGGTTATCGGTCTGCAGCTTGACGCCGCAGCCGCTGCAGTGACTCTGCTGCGATCGTTCCAACTCTTGATTCATTCCTTGCTTTCCTCCTCATGCCACAATCCTTGTTTGCGAAGCCGGGTCACCGCGATGCGTTCCACCCGGCGGTTAATCCGCGTCCCGAACCCTTCTTCCTTGGGAGAGATCGGAAGCACCAGCACGGTATAAAGACCGAGCCGGTTGCCGCCGTACACATCCGTCAGCATCTGATCGCCGACAACGATCGTGCTGTCCGGTCCGATTTCCATCAGTCTCATGGCTTTATGGAAAGGAGCGTTGCTCGGTTTGCGCGCCCCGTGCACGAATTCGATGTTCAGCGGGGTCGCGAATTTGGATACCCGGTCCATATTGTTGTTGGACACGATGATCAGCTTGAAGCCGAGCTGCTTGACCTTGTCAAACCACACCAGAAGCTCCGGTGTGGCGAGCGGCGCCCTAGCTCCGACCAGCGTGTTGTCCAGATCCGTAATAATGCCCCGGTATCCCTTTCTGTACAGGTCCTCCAGATCGATGTCGAACACCGTGTTCACCCGAAGTCTGGGGACGAGCATTTCAAACATACGTTCACCTCGATTTCATACGACAAACTATATCATAACTTCAGTTCCACGAAAATCCGGACGGAGCCGCGAATACTGCGGCTTCTATCCGTTATTTCTGTCTGAGAATCGTGCGCAGCCGTAAAGTTTCAGTATACACGGTCTGCCAATCTTTGTCTTCTATTATTTCGGGGCTGTACTTCGCCTTCTCGAATCCTCCGAGCAGAGCGGCGAGTGTTCCCGCGATAGCGGGACGATCCTCGCTCCACCGGTTGACGGACTCACGCAGCGTCTCGTTACCTTCCCTTTTGAAGCCTTTTCTCCGCATCATCGCCACCCAGCGTTCTGTCTCGGCCACAACCTTCTCCGCCGGTGACAGCGGCCGTCCATACCGCAGACGCTGCAGCAGGAAGCGAAGGCTCGTGCGATGGCTCCAGAGAAGATAAATCCCCCATCCCGCAACAACAGCGGCGGCGGCTGCCACGATCCAGGCATTGAGCGCGCCGGAATCCGGCGCTGCATTGGCCGCGGCAGCCTGCTCTTCATTCTGTGCGCTCTGCTCCGGACTCTCGGAGGGCTGAGGCTGATCATCGGCTGTGTCTCCGGTCAGCGTTGGCGCACTGAACCCGGGTGTGGCTTCAATCGGAAGCCAGCCGTATTCACCGAAATACACTTCGGCCCAGGAATGGGCGTCCGCATTGGTAATGGTGTAGTTGCTGTTCGCTGGACTACCGGCCTGAATCGCGATATTGTCGGGAATCTGCGCCTGCTCTCCAGGCGCGTAGCCTTTGACCCAGCGGGCCGGAATATCCAGCGAACGGGCCATCGTTACGAGCGCCGTAGAATAATAGTCGCAGTAGCCCTCCTTGATTTCGAAGAGAAAGCTCTCTACGAAATCCCTGCTTTTTTTGCGGGACAGATCGGGCTGATTCGTATAAGGGAATGTTTCTCTTAAATATTGTTGCAGAAGAAGGATCTTTTCATACGGTGTATCGGCCCCGGCTGTCACTTCTGTAGCAAGTTTCCGCACGCTGTCCGGAAAGCTGCCCGGGAGCTGCAGGTAAGTCTCCGGCACATCCAGTCCGTCATAAAGCTCGGCGTATGTCTTGGCGCTAAGCTCCTGCACCGGGACCACGGGCAGCTGCGATGTCAGCTCGTATGATTTCGGATAAGTCCCCGATTTCCCCTGGATGACCAGATCACTGCCTACAAGAACCTCTCCGTCCCGGCTTCTCCAGGAAATGCCCTCCGCCTCGCTTCCTCCTTCAATAGAGTCGATGCGCGAAATGGAATAGGCGCCGAAGAGAACGGGATAACGGTTGTTGCTCAGCATGCGGACCGAATATTTCAGCTCCTTGGTTGGAACCTTGGAGACATAATCGTTCTCCAGTTCCTCGCCAACCCCGGCGCTATCCAGTCCGCCTCGCCGGCTCTGCGTATTGTCGCTCCAGCCTTTGCCGGAATAGACGCTTCTCGTCTCCCCGCGCATGTAGATGCGCGTATCCGTGGTGACCGACATCACCGGAGAATAATCGAAGGCAAAGCCGCCGCCCAGATTGGAATCGTCCAGGCTGTAGCCTGAGGCGGTGCCTTTGCTCCCCGCGTCGCTGCTGTTCGTCTGCGCCTTCGCAGCACTCCGGTTCTGGGTGGCTCCGGTGCCGTTCCATTCTCTCCATGCTGTATACGGATCGGTCAGCGTGGGCCGGACAGACGGCACATTGACTCCGGCAACAATGACCAGCGCGACGACAAGAACGATATTGACGACAATTTTAATCGGGTAGTTCAGCATCGCTCTCCAGCTTCGCGGATATAGCCGCTGGAAGCTCTTCAAGTGGCAGGTTACCAGCCAGCCCAAACCGGCCAGCACCGTCCATGCCACCTCCTGCCAGAGCACCTCAGATGTAAAGGAATCCAGCGCCGCAAAGGCCGTGATGTTCGTGCCGATAAAGAGCAGGATTCGGGCTTTGCTCGTAACGGCATATGAGACCAGGAGCATCAGCACCCAGGCGCTGAGTGCGAACCAGAGGTAGGGCGTCATCTGGGTTAGGAGATCATCCAACCGGTCGCTGGCTGGCGCTGATGGATAAGGAATATAAAGTCCGTAATGATTAATCGTCCTGAATACGATATAGAGAACGGCACAGCCTTCTATCACCATGCGGTACAGCAGCGGAATCGGCAGCAGAATTTCAATAATGGCGGCGACCGTCAATGTCAGAAGCACCGAATCGCTCGTCTGCTGGAGCCAGATCGGATCGGTATAGGAGAGCCACTGCAGGGCGATGATGATGATCCACAGCAGGCTGAATGACCTGTACCAGGAAGCTTTCAACTGATTCCACCAGCTGCTCATGACGGATATCCTCCCAGCACGGCGGGCAGCTCCTGAAGATTGCCTACCCGATGAGTCAAATATCCCTGCGCCTTGGAGTCATCCTGCCATTCATGGCTTCGGTGCGACTGCGGATTCTGCACCTGGATGTGGCAGGGAGTCATACCCCGGCTCTCCGCCCAGCGCAGAGCTTCGGACACCTCGCTGCCGTATTTGGGGCTAATGAGTACGAAATAGGCTCCCCTCGGGAACATGCGCCAGCTCTTCTCCAGCCTTGGAAGAAGCGGACCTCTTCCCTCCCCTTCGATGTCGACCAGATACTGGATCATCTTCTGCCGTTCCAAGCCGCTCTCCGCGGGAGGAAACACCTTGATCTCCTTGTCCAGACAGCAGAGTCCCATGCCGATCCGCTCGCGGATGCCATAACCCAGCAGCGAAGCCGCCGTCGAGACGGCCAGCTCAAACTGCGGCTCATTGGCGTAAGCCAAGGCTGTGCCGTCCAGCACAAGCATGGTCTTCGGAAGCGATTCATGCTCGAATTCCTTTGATTTCCAAGTGCCCGTTCTCGCCGTGGCATTCCAGTGAATGCGGCTGATCCGGTCGCCGTATACATAATCGCGGACACCGTTGATCTGGGTCGTCTCCCTGCGCGAAGGCGCCAGAGACACCTGAGGCCCCGCCGCACGCGAATTGCGCTCATACAGTATCCAGGCGGGAACAGGCACCATCCGCGGGAGAACGCCGAACTGGCCCTGCGCCGAAAATCTCCCCTTATATTCAACCAGTCCGAAAATATCGTTGCTGGCAATCTCCGTATCGGAGAAAAAATAGCGCCCCCGCTCCAGAGGAGGCGTCTGAAACTTAAGCTCGCCACGGCCCTTGAAATTCGGAACCACGCTTTCTTCGAAAATCCAGGACTCGCCGTTATGCCGTTTCAACACTTCCTTAACGACAACATAAGGCAGCGGCAGAAATCCGGGAAGCGTAATTCTCAGCTTCACCCGGAGGAAGCCTCCGGCATGAAGCAGGTCCTGCTTCTCCCCTTCCAGGTATAGCATCCGGCTGCCGCGGGCTCTTCGCACGCCGGCGAAACCGCCTGCGATCAAATAGAGAATAAGGATCGTCACCATCGTAAGCAGCATGATTGACGTCTTGCCGCCCTGAAACAGCACATACAGCAGGGTGACGCTCCAGACGGCGATCACACCCGCCAGCTTGGCCGGCAGCTTCAAAGCGGCTGCGGACAAATAACGTCTCATCCTACTGCCTCATCGTAACGGGAACCTGAATGCTGTGCAGCAGCCCGTTCAGCAGCGAATTGGCGGTAATATTGTCGAGCCTTGACTCGGGACGCAGCAGAATACGGTGGCCAAGCGTGTAGGATGCCAGTGTCTTGACGTCATCCGGGAGCACATAATCCCGCTCCTGCAGAAAAGCGAAGGCCTTGCAGGCCATCATGTAGGACAGCGCAGCCCGGGGACTGGCGCCCAGCATGGCCAGCGGATGCTCCCGGGTACCCCTGACGATGTCCAGCAGGTAACCCAGCACAGGCTCACTGATATAGACTTCCCGGATCTCTTCCTGAATGGAGGCGATCCGCTCCATCTCTGTCACAGCCTGAAGCTTGTCCACCGGCTGGCCGTCCTGATGGCTGAGCAGCAGATTCTTCTCTGTGGACGCATCCGGATAACCGAGGCTGATCCGCATCATGAACCGGTCCAGCTGAGCTTCCGGAAGCGTGTAGGTGCCCTCGAATTCAATCGGATTCTGGGTCGCGCAGAGCATGAAGGGATGCGGAAGCTCATACGTCTCCCCGTCTACCGTTACATTCCGTTCTTCCATGACTTCAAGCAGAGCGGACTGGGTCTTCGTCGTCGCGCGGTTGATTTCATCTGCAAGCAGTATATTCGTCATTACCGGCCCCGGCCGGAAATGGAACATCTCGTCCCGGGGATGATATACCGAAACTCCGGTAATATCGCTCGGCAGAATGTCGGGGTTGCATTGAATCCGCCGGTAATCGCCCGATATGGATTTGGCGAGCGCGCGGATCAGTTGGGTTTTGCCCGTTCCCGGTACATCCTCGATCAGAACGTGGCCGCCGGCAAGCAATGCCGTCAGCAGAAGTCTTATTTCAAACGTTTTGCCGAGAATGCAGGATTCTAAGTTCTTGCGGATATCATTGACGATTTGCATCGATTCTTGGCGTACGGGCATATATAGCAATACCTCCTAAGTCAGAATAACCGTATACTTACTATTTTACATGATATAGAGGGGCAAAGTACATTTGTAGTGCAGTTTAACCTGAAAAAATACGTACATATATACGTATCCGCTTCGCAGACGGCAGGATTTTCCGCATGTCTGGGGGAAATGTACAGGATAGGTTGTGAATTTGTCTGACTTGGGGGGCCTTTCCGTGAATTTGACAGAGCGCAAGACATGGAACGAGGAACATAAAAGACTGACAGCCATGATTCTGGTCCCAGGCGAGCATAGGGAGTCCGTCTCCCTGCTGCTGCGTCTGCACGGCCGTCTGCATGCTTCCGGCGGGGGAGATAACAGAGCCGGATATGAGGACATGCTTCTGATGAACATTACGGAAGATATGCTGCGTCGCTTCCCCGTGCAATCCCCGGATAGCCGGAACCCGGTCATTTGGCATTTATGGCACAGTGCGCGGATCGAGGATATTGCCATGAATATGCTGGTAGCCGGCGCCGGGCAGGTGCTGGAGAAGGCTGGCATGCAGGATGCCATGCGAATCCGCTTCATCCATTCCGGCAATGAGATGACTGAGGAGGAAATGGCGGAGCTAAGCAGGGAAATGCGGGTGGAAGGTCTGCTGGAATACCGGAGAGCGGTCGCGAGGCGGACCCGGGAGATCGTTGAGTCGATGGAGCCGGGGCAGTTCAGAAGAAAGGTGGAGCCGGAACGCATTCTCCGCATACGGGAGCAAGGCGCCGTGACGCCACAGGCGGGCTGGCTGGCCGATTACTGGAGCGGCAAAACCGTGGGGGGACTCATGCTGATGCCGGCCACGCGCCATCATTTTGTTCATTTAAACAAAGCGATGCGCATTAAGGGAGCGCTTCAGCGTGCCGGGAAAGAGAAACAGCCGCGGCGGACCTGATTCCTTCCTATTATCTTCATTGTAAAAATAGTTCCGCCGCGCTGGGCGCAAAAGAAAACCCGTCGGAGAGTGTCCGGCGGGCGGTCCTGCGCTTCGCGAATCATCCTCTTGGCCGCACCAGCAGAGCGGCCAGGAAGGAGAAGACGATCGCCGACGAAATCCCGGCGCTCGTAATATCAAAAATACCGGTGACCACGCCGATCC
Source organism: Paenibacillus sinensis (assembly GCF_019904155.1). GTDB lineage: Bacteria > Bacillota > Bacilli > Paenibacillales > Paenibacillaceae > Paenibacillus_AQ > Paenibacillus_AQ sinensis. Next base: position 68,557 of record NZ_JAHCMB010000128.1, on the reverse strand, counting down.
AGCCGTCGCGTTCCAGTTCGGTCAGCGCGCCGTGGACAAGGGAATTGCCGAAGCTCGTAATCGGCACAGACGCTCCCGCCCCGGCGAACTTCACCAGCGGATCGTACAATCCGAAGGCGTCGGCTACCGCTCCGGCGACAACCAGTGTGCTCATCGTATGCGCCGGCGTCAGCTTGAGGCCGTCCATCATCAGCTGGCCCACAACGCAGATAAGTCCTCCGACCACAAAAGCCCATACATAAATCATCCCTGCTCACCTCCGCTCTCCAGCGAAACCGCATGGGCGACGCAGGGGATGCTCTCCCCTTGCTGGTAGGATAAGGGGGATAGCAGCGCTCCCGTAGCAACGACCAGAATGCGCTTCAGAAGCCCCTTCTTGAGCCGCTTCAGAAGATGGCCGTACGTCACTGCCGCCGAACAGCCGCAGCCGCTGGCGCCCGCAATCACGTACTTCTGCCGCTCCCGGTCATAAATCATGAGCCCGCAGTCGGAGAATTTCGTCTGTTCCATGGGGACCCCCTCCTTGGCCAGCAGCTCCTTGGCGATGGGAAGCCCCACCGACGCCAAATCCCCCGTTACAATAAGATCGTAATGTCCCGGGGACAGCCCTGTATCGCGGAAATGGGCGATTATCGTATCGGCTGCGGCAGGCGCCATGGCGGCCCCCATATTGAAGGGGTCCTTGACCCCCAAATCCATAATCTTGCCGATCGTGGCCGAGGTGACATGCGGGCCGCTGCGGGTTCCGTCATTTCGCGTAATGACCGCGCAGCCCGAGCCGGTAACCGTGTACTGGGCCGTCGGCGGCTTCTGCGAGCCGTACTCGGTGGGATAACGGAACTGCTTCTCCACCGTGCAGTTATGGCTCGCGGTTCCCGCAAGCGCATACTTGGCTCCCCCGGCATCCACGATCATGGAAGCGACCGCCAGGCTCTCCATTGAGGTCGAGCAGGCGCCGAATACGCCCAGATAAGGCGCGCCCACCTTCCGCGCCGCGAAGGTGGCGCTGATAATCTGGTTCATCAGGTCTCCGCCGACGAAGAACTCAAGCTCCTTATCCTCGATGCCGGCGTTCATCAGCGCCAGGCGCGCGCTTTTCTCGAACAGCTTCCGTTCCGCCTTCTCCCACGACTTCTCCCCCATCTCCAGCGTGTCGAAAATAAAGTCAAAGTCGGAGGACAGCGGCCCCTCGCCTTCTTCCGGTCCTACCACCGCAGCGGAGCCGATAATAACGGGCCGGGAGTCAAACTCCCAGGTTTGCTTGCCGAGCTGTCTCATAGATGACCCCCTCCATGTCCCATGAAGGCGTAGATGATGCCGATAATGAAAGCCGCCACGGTCCCGAAGACGATAACCGAACCGGCGATCTTGAACATGTTGGCCGCCATGCCCAGTACAATCCCTTCGGAGCGATGCTCCAGCGCAGCCGAGCACATGCTGTTCGCGAAGCCTGTGACGGGCACGGCGGTCCCCGCCCCGCACCATTGGGCCAGCTTGTCATACACCCCGAAGCAGGTCAAAATGACGGAAATGAAAATCAGCACGGCAACGGTCGGACTAGCCGCATCCTTGGAACTCATATGGAACGCGGACATGAATATCTGCTGAATAGCTTGTCCAATCAAGCAGATCATGCCGCCTGACAGAAAGGCGCGGATACAATTTCTGACGACGGGCCGGGAAGGCTCATGCTTCTTGGCAACCTGCTTGTAGGCTTCCGGCGACAGGGAATCAAGCCGCTGCTTGACTCCCGGGCTTTTGGTATTGGCCGGCAATGAAGGCACCTCCTATGGTTTTGGCGAACGAGGGTCCGCGCTGCGGACCAAAATCGCATAAAAGATTTTCCTTTATTGTTCGCCGCAGGAGGATTCCTTATTACAGGAGCATTTTGCATAAATTCACGGAGCGATTTCAAAATAATCCGGTAAAATACAGCAAGATTACCACCAGCAGCACAAATAGAACGAGTATCAGAACTGCCTCCCGTTCCCTGGCCCTCCTCCTCATGCCTCTCGCGTCCTTTCCGGTTGTGCCCAACCTCTCCCTGATTGTTATTCTATTCACGCCTTCCATCCCCGGTGTCTAAAAATGGACAAGCCTTTCCCGAAGGTTCATACTTAGGGATTGAGTATGATTTAAGGAGAGATAGACAGATGAACCAGGAAACCCTCGACATGTTCAAAACTTTAACTGAATTCCCCTCTGCTCCCGGATTTGAGCGCGAATTGCGGCAGCTTGTGAAGGAAGCGATGTCCCCTTACACGGATGAATTTGTTCACGACCGTCTCGGCAGCCTGTTCGGCGTGCTGCGCGGCGAAGAGAACGGGCCCAAAATTATGGTTGCCGGCCATTTTGACGAAGTCGGCTTTATGGTGACCGCCATCACTGAAAACGGAATGATCCGCTTCCAGCCGCTTGGAGGCTGGCTTGCGGCTGCCGTATCCACCCAGCGGCTTCAGATTATTACGCCGAATGGTCCTGTCAATGGCGTGGTCGGCAGCACCCCGATCCATCTGCTGAGCCAGGAGGAACGGTCCAAGGCCGGAGATATCGGCAAAATGTTCCTCGATATCGGCGCAGACAGCCGCGCCGAGGCCGAGAGCTATGGCGTGAAGCCGGGGCAGCAGATTGTTCCGATCTGTCCGTTCACCCCTCTGCAAAATCCGAAGAAGATTCTCGCCAAGGCATGGGACAACCGCTACGGCGTCGGCTTGGCAATCGATCTCGTGAAGACGCTGAGCGGCAAGAAACTGCCGAACACCGTCTACGCCGGGGCTACTGTTCAGGAGGAAGTCGGTCTTCGCGGCGCCCGCACGGCCGCCAATCTGATCCAGCCGGACATCTTCTTCGGCCTTGATGCCAGCGCTGCCGCCGACATGACCGGGGACCGCCAGGCGTTCGGCCAGCTTGGCGGAGGAGCACTGCTGCGCATCTTCGACCCGACCATGGTTACCCACCGGGGCCTGATCGAATATGTGCAGGACATGGCGGATACCCACAAGATCAAGTATCAGTACTTCGTCTCCCCTGGAGGAGGAACAGATGCCGGACAGGTTCACGTCAGCGGCATCGGCGTTCCTTCGGCGGTTATCGGCATCTGCTCGCGCTACATCCACACCTCGACCTCGATGGTCCACACTGACGACATCGATGCTGCCCGCGAGCTGCTGATCAAGCTTGTCGAAGGACTGGACCGGACGACGCTGCAGACGATTATCGAACGGAGCTGAGTGATGCGGAACCGGCGGTAACACAGCAATTTGGTGTTACGGCTATGCCGCCATTCATGCACCGTAATACGGCAAGAAGAAAGCCCGCGCAGAGCCTGATCAGGCCTCGCGCGGGCTTTGTTAGCTTTATTATCTTATATCACATCAAGGGGCACACGGAACGCGGGCTTCGGAAAGGCCTCATTCAGCCGGACGCTCTCCTCTTTGGACAGCTCGATTAATCCTGCCGATGCGTTCAGCAGCACATGGTCTCTTGTGGACGCTTTGGGAATTGCAATTACACCGCCTTCACGGATGCTCCATGCCAGCAAAACTTGCAGGGGCTGCACTCCATGAGCTTCGGCAATCTCCATGACAACCGGGCTATATACCAGCCCTTTGCGGAGCGCGCCCGCCTGTGCCAGCGGAGAGTAAGCCATAATCGGCATCAGCTTGCTCCGCTGCCACGGAAGCAGCTCAACTTCGATGCCCCGGGAGCCGAGGTGATAGAGCACCTGGTTAGTTGTGCAGTTCGCGCCGCCCGGAACGTCCAGCAGTTCCTTCATGTCTTTCGAATCGAAATTCGAAACGCCCCAGCGTAAGATCTTCCCTTCTTTGACGAGACGCTCCATACCCTCCACTGTCTCCTCCAGCGGCACATCGCCCCGCCAATGCAGGAGATACAAATCCAGGTGGTCGGTTCCGAGACGCTTCAGACTTGCCTCGCAGCTTCTCGCCAGCCGGTCTGCCCCGGCATTGTGGGGATAGACCTTGGATACGAGAAAGACATGCTCCCGGATTCCCCGGATCGCTTCCCCCACAATCGACTCGGACTGGCCTTCACCATACATCTCAGCCGTATCGATCACATTCATGCCGAGCTCGACACCGAGCCGCAGAGCGGCGATTTCTTCCTCTCTGTATGCCGGGTTCTCCCCGATATTCCAGGTTCCCTGGCCGATCGCGGACACGAGTGTGCCGTCCGGCAGCTTGACCCGGCGGGCTGCATTCGCCGCTTCAATCTCCTGCTTGCGTGCTCCGTTCAAGGAATTCATCATGAATATCGTCTCCTTTTTGTGGATAGTACTGTTCTCTCCCACTTACCCCGACTAGATACAGCCCAAGGTTTTATACCCGTTTTGGGACGTAAATGACCCAGCCATTTTTTTACATAAATTTAACATTCCAGAAGAAGTATGCCAAAGGATGAAAAAGCGGCCTCCGGCTGTACCGGAGACCGCTGATGATTTACGGAATCATGACCGAGCTGTATTCCTGCTGAACCTCCACCGCCGTAAGTGCTTTACGGTAGATTTTCAATTCGTCGATTTTGCCTTGATATGGCGTATCCCAGTAGTTGACTCCGAGGCCAAAACGGGCAGAGGCATTCTTGAAAATATCCGGGAAGCCCGTGCCCGAGAATTTCTCCACCCCGTTGATGTACACTTTGACGCTGCCGTTATTCACTGTGAAGACGACATGCGTCCATTGATTCGCCGGAATGGCTATTCCCGTCTCGGCATCATACCAGGCAGTGCCCGACCACAGCTTCGTCTTGCCTTCGCCGCTCGCGGGAAGGAAGCTGATCCAGCTGTCCGTAGTTTGTGCGCCGAAGAAGGTTGTGGTGTAGGCGGTCAGTGCGGCGGGGTCCAGCCACATCGATACGGAATACACATTGCCTTCGATCAACCCATCCGGCAGGCGGATGCCGGAGGTTCCATCGAAGACCGCCGCCTGGCCTTTGACCCCTGCGCCATAGGTGACGCTGCCGACTGTACTGCTGTTCAGTCTGTTCCCGATGGATGCACCCTCGCCCGCAAGGCTCCAGGAATCATTCAAAGCGCCATCGAACGCATAATAGGCGATCTCTCCGTTATCCACGGTGACGGTGAAGCTCGCGGCAGCTCCGCCGCCGTCGGCAGCCGTTGCTGTAATGACGGCTGTTCCCGGCGATACTCCGGTTACCTTGCCGCTCACAGGATCAGCCGAAGCGATTTCGGGATGATCCGAGCTCCAGACCAGGGACGGATCGCCGGCATTGGCCGGAAGAATTGACGCGGATGGCGTGTAGCTGACACCTGCCGCAAGCTTCCTGGAGGACGCTTCGAGCGCAATGCTCGAAACCTTGACCGCCAGATCGGGCATTCCGTTTACCAGCCAGCCCGCTTCCTCGGCGGATAAAGCGCGTTCATAGACGCGAAGGGAGTCCATCTTGCCCTTATACGGGGTATCCCAGTAATTGACACCAAGTCCGAATACACCGGTCTCATCCGTAAAAATGTTTGTGAAGTTCGTTCCGGTGTACTTCTTCACACCGTTCACATACAGAGCAACTGATCCGTTCTCATAGGTAAAAGTCACGTTGCTCCATGATCCCGCCGGAATTTGCAGACCGCTGTCTGCCGACAGCCAGGCATCGCTGCCGAACCAGAGCAGAGTATGGGCGGTTCCGTTGCCGTAAGGCAGCAGGCTCAGCCAATTGTTCGTAGTCTTGGCGCCGAAGAAGGCGGTTGTGAATGCCGTCAGCTGATCCGGATTGAGCCACAGGCTGACGGTGTAGGCGCTGCCGTCAATCAGACCGTCCGGCAGACGAACCCCCGAGTCTCCGTTGAACACGGCGGCTTGACCGCTGACTCCCGTTCCATAAGAAATGTCTCCACCGGCCGCGTCAATCCGGCCGCCGGTTATGCTTCCCGCGCCGGTGCGTCCGGCCTGCTCGTTCAGATTGCTCTCGAAGTCATAGGCTGCAATCAAGCCGTCCTCCAGCGGATTGGCACTCTTCTGAAGCACCGTCAATGTGAAGGTCTTGCTCACTGAAGCGGAGTCCACGGTTACCGCCGCTGTCAGTTCCACAACGGCATCTCCACTGCCTGCTGCCGGACGGTTAACGGTTCCATCTGAAGACACGATGCTCTCATTCGAGGATGTCCAGGAGATGACCGAATTGCGGACGCCTTCCAACGGAAGAGTGAGATTCTTATACACCTTGCTTGTGTCTCCAATATTAATCAGATTGGCGATATGCTCAGCCAGCTGCCGATCGCTCAATGTTTCAATCTGGCTGCCCCATACGACCCGGCCCGCATCCGACATGGCGGTGAAAGCCATGACATAGGACTGTCTGGTGGGGTCCCACATTTTCACGAAAACGCCTTTGTACAAGGACTGCACCGGTATGCCGTCGATCGTTTCGTTCAGCAGAAGGTTCGCATAATAATCTCCCTTAAGCTCCCAGGTGCCGGTAACATCCGCTCCCGATACCGTGCCGTCGGCGTTAAGCTCGACCGCTACTGTCGGTTCGATGCCACTTTCGGCAATGTCCTTGCCATGGTTAACGAATTGATAAGAACCGGCGATTTCATCCACCGTTACTTTGTCGGCTTGTTCGCCTGCATACCGGAAAGGACCGGGCAGGGGCCAGCCGTCTTCATTCATGAACATCTGGTGCACGCGCACTTCATGCGCTTCCCCCCGATAAGGGAAACGGCTGTGGAAGAAGTTGAACATGCTGCCGGAGTCGTCAATCAGGAGAGAATTATGGCCGGACGACACATAGCCGTAAGCGGGGAAATCCGCCTCTGCGTTCAGATTGCTGTACAGGAAATCGCCAATCAGCTTGATCCCGTGATCCTCGAGTCCCTTGGAGCTGCTCAGCACCGCACTCTGTCCCAGCGCATCCACATAAGGACCGTCCGGATTCACGGAACGGAACAGCCGCATATCGTAACCGCCTCCTGCCGCAAATCCGCCATAGGAGACTGTCAGATAGTAGTAGCCGTTGTTCTTGTCATAGACGATAAATGGGCCTTCCCCCGATTGGCCGTAGCCGCCGGAAATCTTCGTTCCGAAATACCGGTCGATCAGACGTCCGTCGGATGTCTTGCCGTCTTGGCCGGGATACTGTGCCAGACCGGTCGCCGGGTCGATTTCAAGCACGAAGATGCCGCCCGACCAGGAGCCGTAGGTCATCCAGAGCTTGCCGTCCTTGTCATAGAACAGGCCGGGGTCAATCGCGTTCGGATACGTGGAATTGGCATAGGAGCCGTCCGACTTGAACCAGCTGTCGTTCACCCCGCTCAGCTTGCCTTCGCCGATCAGCGATGAAAGATTCGTGTTGGTCCATTTCTTGTCCACCGTGCTGTCTGCATCCGTCGCGCTGTTCTTCGTGAAGCCGGAATAGACAAGCGTTCCCGCATACGTGTAAGGTCCCTCGATGTTAGGCGAGACGGCAAAAGCGATCGCGGAACGGATGTACGTCGAAGAGGTGCAGAAATACATCAGATAGGCCCCCTTCGAGCCGTCGGCGTTGACGTAATCCTTGTTGTAGAACACATCAGGCGCCCAGACCGAATAGCCGCCCTTGCTGTCGGCGTCGTTCTCGCCCGCCCATGCAAAGGGAACCTTCAAATTCTCGGGCAGGTCGCCGAACAGAACGTTGCCCGGCGTCGTATAGCCGTTGGTGAACTTGGTCCAGTTCAGAAGATCGGAAGACTTGGCCGCTTCGATATGGGAACCGAATACATAGTAGACGCCGTTGTCCTTCACAATGGAAGGATCATGGACCGACACATTCGTGAACTGCGGAGCCGGTGTCGGCGTCTCGGCAGGAGCTGCGGAAGGCGAAGCTGCTGCACTTGGAGTTGGTGTGGCCGCCGATGTCGGCGTCGGTGCCGGGGTTGCCTCTCCGGCTGGCGTCGGTGTTGGCGTCGTCTCTCCGGCAGACGGTGTCGGCGCCTGCGACGGAGCTGCCGATGCCTCAGGTGAAGCCGAAGGCTGCGGTTCGGCAGCAGAGCCTTCCGGCACGGAAGAAGCTGGCGAAGCTGTTACAGCCGCCTGTTCAAACCGGACACGGCTCCTGGAGCCTTCATCGACATTTACAGTGCCGCCGCCCTGGACGACAACTATGCCGTCGAAGCCGACGCTCAGGCTGCCGATGACGGTTCCGGCATCCACGCGGATCGTCGAACCGCTGTCCAGCGCGGCCTGCGCGATGCTCCCGCTGGACAGATACAGCTGCGGCTGGCCGGCGGCGTTGACGCGCACATGGTCGAAGCCTCCGCTAAGCTGAACCGTCGAGCCGGCCGGAAGACTGCCTTCGACGACGACGCTGCCGAAGCCGGTGCCCGAAAGGCCGGACAGCTCCTCAAGCTTGACGCCGGAGTGGGCATAGACGTCACCGACCACAGTCGAGCCGCCCGCTGCGATCCGGACACTGCCGCCCGCTTTATTCACCACCACGGCGGTAGCGGATGAATCCGTAAGCAGCACACTATGCTCTCCGCCGCCGTTGACATACAAGGTGCCGCCGATCTTCACATGATCCAGCAGCACGGTGCCGTCTCCGACGCCTTCGGTCACATACAGATTGCCCGGAATGACGGCATCCTTCAGGCTTACACCCGCGGCCCCAATGACCGCATTCCGGGCGCTGATGCCGCTGTAATCGCCGCTTGACACGAACAGTTCACCGGCGATTCCGTCAATCATCCGCAGCGCTTCAGCCCGGGTGAGGCTGCGGCTTCCTTTGAAGCTTCCATCTTCGTAACCGTTTACATATTTCTCGCCCAACAGAGTCTGAACAGCGCTCCGGCTCCAGGAAGGCAGATCCGCCGCATCGCTGGGCAATACGGATGAGCTTCCCTCCTTCAGCTTGAATAACCGCACCAGCATAACAGCCGCTTCCTGACGGCTGACCGGGGCCTCCGGCCGGATCGTTCCGTCATCGTGGCCGCCCGCATATCCGGCGGCAACCGCTTTTTGAATATCGGCCTCATACTTGCTGCCGACAGCAACGTCACGGAAACTGACCGGCGACTTGCTCTGAAATTGAAACGCCCGGTTAATCAGCGCCATCCATTCTCCCCGTGTAATCTGCTGATCCGGCTTGTAGACTCCGCCGCCATAACCGGCAATGAGTCCCTTTTGCACCCATGCCTGAAAATCGCTCTGTGCCCAATGTCCGCTGTAATCCGCAGGTCCGGCCTCTACCTTCTGACCGGCGCTTCCCGCCGAAGCGGCAGATGCCGGAGAAGCCGGAAGCCCCCATGACGGAACCAGCAGAGCTGCCGAGAGAATGGCGGCCGCGAATTTGTTGGTTGCTCTTGTCACCCTCATAAATCCTCCTCTTTCAAAAATCCTGATTTTAGCGAAACGAAACCTGCCGCTCAATCCTCAGTAAGAAAAAGAACGACCTTGAATTTCCGTCTCTCGATAAAACGCTTACACAAAACAGTAAAATAAAAACCGTTCCTCATTTTAGTTCACAAAATACTAAATTGATTTAAACGGATTATATTTGACGCTCTTATTTTACTGACGACCTGCCGTTTTTGTCAATTTGATTTTTTCGGTCTTATAAATTATTTCATGTATGTTTAAAATAAAATCGATAATTGGAGAACGATTTGGTATATGCCCCAGATCTCGGCACTCATGCTCACTTTGGCATAACTTCTTCACTTATCGTCTTTTCCGCCTTTCTTGACTCGCCGGACACTGGTATAATCTAGATACTTCAATTGCAGGAGGAGAATGCCTTTTATGAGCATCGGCCTTATTTTTATTGTCGTCATTGCCTTTATGCTTGTTAGCTCAATTGTTCGCCGGGACGGTCACGGCAAGCAGGCGGGAAGCAAACGGTCCAATGATGGAGACGCTAACATGTTCGCCGTCTCGAATCCGGAGCTGTTTGATTCCACAGGGAACGGGGAGTCCCCCTCTCACGGACACAAACATCATAGCGACCATGACGGCCAAAGCTCCCAAACGCATCATCATTCCGGCGGCGGATATAGCGATTTCGGCGGCCATTCCCATGGCGGTCACAGCTTCGGTGACACCGGCGGCCATTCGGGCGGCGGCGATTTCGGTGGAGGAGGAGATTCCGGCGGTGGCGGCGGCGGGGACTAAGCGTTCCGCGCTGCTTCAGCTGTTATTGAGCCGCGTATGGCTGAATGCCCTGCGGTACTCGGTCGGCGTCACACCAGCCTGACGTTTGAACCATTTGGCGAACTGCTTGTCATCATCAATGCCCACAGCCGCGGCCACTTCCTTGATGTGGAGATTCGTGCCTGTCAGCGCCTCTTTTGCCGCCTCCAGCCGGATTCTGTGAATATAGGAGAGCAGCCCCGAACCGAATCTCCGCTTGAACATCCGTGACAGATAATCCTTGTTGTACCCCATCGCTTCCGCGATCCGCTCCACTGAAATATGAGGGTCCAGCGCATGCAGACGCGTCCATTCGAGCAGCTTCGGCAGCTGAGGGTCCAGCGCAGGCATGCCGCCCTGATCCTGCAGCTGCTCCGCAAGCTCGATCAATAGCGAGGTCAGAAAATAGTCTCCCGCCCTCCCGATCGCATATCCTCCGCTTGCCGCGTCCAATAGCTGACGGGCCAGGATATGCACCCGGCTCGGCTTGGGACAAGCTGCATATGACGGGATTCTTCCGGCGGGATCTCCCTCCGTCTCCTCTGCGAACAGAAAGTGGAACCAGTAGAACGATACGCCCGGCAAAGAGAGCCTGTACCCTCTATGCCTTACGCCCGGCTTCAGAATCAGGATATCCCCGGCCTTCACCTCGTACATTAAGCCATCCGCTTCCATAAACACCGTCCCGGATACGCCGATGATCAGTTCGAAGTCTTCAATAGTCCGGTCTGTATGCGACCAGGCTTCGTCCGAGAGGAACTGCCCGCCCCTCAGGAAGCGGTAAGGCTTCTTCAAATACAGTGGCAGATGATTCATTTCGGTTGAGTCTCCTTTTTCATATGAGGTCATTTTTTGACACCTATTATACCTTAAGCTCTACCGACAAACGATCCCCAATCCATTATGATGTTGCCAGAAGACGATTTCATCATAATGGAGGATGAAGAAATGAACCGTACCGAGCAAACATCCGTTGCCAAAACTTTACACCTGAAGAACGTCACCCTGCATGACCCTTATTGGACCCCTTACGTGAATCTCGTCCGGAACACCGTCATTCCTTATCAATGGGAAGCGCTTAACGACCGGATTGAAGGCGCCGAGCCAAGCCATGCCATCTCCAACTTCCGGATCGCCGCAGGACTTGATCAGGGCGAATTCGGAGGATGGGTCTTCCAGGACACCGATTTGTACAAATGGCTGGAGGCTGTCGGCTATTCGCTGGCCCTGAATCCGGACGAGGATCTGGAACGGATTGCCGACGAAGCGATCAAGCTCATTGCCGCCTCCCAGGCCGAGGATGGATATATCAACACCTACTTCACACTTGCGGAGCCAGGCAACCGCTGGACGAACCTGATGGACTGCCACGAAATGTATTCAGCTGGCCATCTGATTGAAGCAGCCGTTGCTTACTTCCAGGGAACCGGCAAAAGAGAACTGCTGGAGGTCGCAATCAAAATGGCCGATCATATCGACCGCCGATTCGGTCCGGAACCCGGTAAGATTCGCGGCTATGACGGCCATCAGGAAATCGAGCTTGCGCTCGTCAAGCTCTACGACATCACCGGCGAAGCGCGTTACCTGAAGCTGGCGTCCTTCCTGATCGAGGAACGCGGGCAGGAGCCAAGCTTCTTCCTTCAAGAGTGGGAAGCTCGCGGACGCATCTCGCACTGGTCTCCCGGCGTCGTTCAGAAGACGCCTCAAGGTCTCGATTATCTCCAGGCTCATAAGCCTGTCCGTGAGCAGGAGGTTGCATCCGGCCATGCCGTGCGTGCGGTGTATATGTACACCGGGATGGCGGATCTGGCTCTGCGCACCGGAGATGAGAGTCTGCTTGCAGCCTGCCGGCGCCTGTGGAACAATACCGTCCATAAGCAGATGTATATCAACGGAAGCATCGGCTCCACTCACCAGGGAGAAGCCTTCACCTTTGATTACGACCTGCCGAATGACACCAACTACTCCGAGACCTGCGCCTCCATCGGCTTGATCTTCTTCGCTCGCCGGATGCTTCAGGCGGAAGTGAAGGGCGAGTACGGAGATGTTATGGAGCGCGCGCTGTACAACACCGTGACTGCCGGCATGGCGGGAGACGGGAAGCATTATTTCTATGTCAATCCGCTGGAGGTATGGCCTGAAGCCAGCCAGAAGAATCCGGACAAGCATCACATCAAGGCAGTCCGTCAGCCCTGGTACGGCTGCGCTTGCTGTCCGCCCAACGTCGCCAGACTGCTGACTTCGCTGGGGCAGTATATCTTCACCTCATCATCCGACACCCTGTACACTCATCTGTACATCGGAAGCGAGGCCAGCGTTGAGCTGGACCGGACGCGCTTGTCCGTCAGACTGGACAGCAGCCTGCCTTGGCATGGCGATGCCGCGCTCACGATCGGCCCGGTTGAAGGTGCTGCGGAATTCACACTTGCCGTACGCATTCCTTCCTGGACTTCAAGCTGCACTTTCGCGCTGAATGGAGAGCCCGTGACGCCGGAAATCCGGAACGGTTATGCCTATTTGAAGCGGAGCTGGAAGGAAGGCGACCGCTATGCAGTGACGCTGGGTATGCAGCCCCATCGCGTGTATGCCAACCCGAATCTCCGGGCGAATGCCGGAAGAACCGCCCTGCAGCGCGGACCGCTCGTCTACTGCTTCGAGGAACAGGACAACGGCGCGCCGCTCGCTTCCTTGAGTCTGAAGGCGGATTCCGATATTCGCGAGGTAGTCGGCGGATGGCGCGATGGCATCGTTCACCTGGAAGCGGAAGGCTGCCGGCTGACCATGGGAGACGATCCGGAGGCGCTGTACAGCGCAGCAGGCCCGGTCAAGCAGTCCGTGAAGCTGACCGCCGTTCCTTATACGCTGTGGGGCAACCGGACTCCAGGCGAAATGCTTCTCTGGATTCGGGAAGAACCCTGAGCCGGCCCTGTACGCTAGTCAGGCTCCAAGCCTCTGCGATTGCCCGGGCTTCCTTCTCGACAACAGAATGTTGGATGGATGTTGGGATATCGCAAGCTTTCCTTATAATAGACAAGACCTTGGCGTGTTCGCCAAGGTCTTGTCTATTGCAGCCGAAGCAACCCGGAAGCGGACGGTTAAAAGGCGGGAATTCACGCCCAGTCCACGCCTAAGAGAGCTTCCCGCTGCGCCGCTTCTATCGCCCTGTTCAACAACAGCGACTCCAACCCATGCTAGAAGGGCTTGTAGATCAGAGCCGGATATTTGTCGGAATACAGGCTGACAGAAGTAATTGCAGCGATCTTCGTCCGGGCCGTAAGCCACTTCTGGATCAATTGAGGCAATGGCCCTCCCTTATTGGCGGCGTCCATAATCGCGGACAGAATTGAGGGGTCTCTGCAAAACTGCCCGTTCCCGTTAAACTCAACGGATGTCGGACTGAACGCCTCCAGACTCAGATCGGGGGTATGCTCTTCCTTGTATATAAGGACTTCTTCCGATCCGGAGCTTACAGCCAGCCAGCTGCCGGTATTCATTCCCGGAACTTCATAGACGGTTACCCGCTTCGCTTCGCTCAGCCTCTCCCCGAGGACCCGGGCAGTGAAATGCTCCGTCTCGTTTATGTATCGCTTCCCGTTATACAGGCAGACTCTTCCGTCCTCCAGAAGCTCCACCTTGCCCCAGGAATCGTTCAGTTCGGTAGTTCTGAGATGAATCAAGGTGATCAACCCTACAAAGATGAATAAAGGGAGGGCGACGATTAATATTTTTTTCATAACCAACCGGTCCATTGCGGCAATTCCCACCATTCACTCTGAAATTCACTTGGCTTATCTCTGATTATACCAAATAAATTATGGAAGAAATGCTCAAAAAAACTTATTTCAGCAAAAAAAGGTCTATCGTTCGTATTATTTCGGCAAAAACCCACTCCATAACGCTTCCAGGGTTCGCATGACCGCACTTGAATTCCAAAAAAAAGGACAAAACCCTCACATCCAAGTGAAGGACTTTGTCCGTTGCCGGAAGCCGGCAGATTCGAATTTTCGCTATAATTCAACGGTCTGGTTAAGATTCGATCGCTCCGTATCCTGGTTCGTAATTCGTCTGAACAAATAAGTCGCTTTCTCGGCCAGATTCCCGCTCTTCCAATATTCAGCTGCTTCGGCATGCACCTGGATCAAAATGACATCAGGGTCATCATAGCCGGTCTTAAGAAAGGCTTCGTACCCTGCATTCCAAAATTCCTTTTTCTTCACCACATTCTCTACAATCTTGGCCGTGCCGCGAATCGAGACAAAGGATTTGTCGGCATACACGACATTTACTCTGGGATCATGCAGAATTTCATCGAACTTGCTGGTATCCTTCTTGGTGAGGAACCATAAATCCCCATCAAATTCGACTTCCTGTGTCTTCATGGGACGGGATACGAGCCCTTCGTCCGAAATCGTTGTGAACATCGCCGTATCGATGCCCTTGATCAGCTCACGAACCGTCTTAACTGCCTCCTGGTGACTCTTGTTCAAATCAGACATGCTTATCGCCTCGTTTCTTCCGGATTATAGGTTAGCTTACCCAAACCCATACCATATATTAACCATTAATAGAACTTAATTGCTTCATAATCAATGATTTCGATAAGCTGCCCGATAACCCGAAGACGCTCTGGACTCACCCCCTGCATAAATGCAATGTAGCGGGTCTTCCATTCCTCATCGCTTCCTTCATGCACTGACACTATGGCTTGAAAATCCAGAGAACCGCTCCGCAGTTCCTCGTACAGAACGATTTTCGCCAGAATAGCGAGTTCCATGTCGCCGAAAAGGTCAAAAAGCGCCTCATACTCATCTCCGTAAAGGATATCCGATTCCAGAACATCCAAATAATCATGAAGCGAATACAGCCGGGATTTAATTAGCCGGGCCTTGTCTTCTTTATTTTCACATTCCATGACTTCAGCCAGCAATTTTCGAAGCTCAATGTCGGTCATCCGGTCTTCCGGGTTTAATGAGAATTCTACAGGCTTGATTCTCTCCTCCTGCCGGGTAATGATTACCGCCTGCAGACTGCGGGAATTGGCCGCATGGACGACCCGCTGCACCAGTCCGGTACTGCACTGATTCATGTATTCTCTCAGATGCCGACTGCCGATCTGCAGCTCATTCTGGAGACGGTGTACCGCCTCTTGGATGATGAATTGAATTTGCTCTGGAGGCGCTTGCGTCAATACCCGCTCCAACTGTTCAAATTGATAGGCTGAAATTCTGACCTGACCTGCCTCCATGCCGGACAAAGTGGAAAAGACCGCATTATTCAGCATCAGCTCATACATATTGAACAATTCGATCCGGTAATCAAACCTGCACACTCTCCCGAAATTCACCAGCGTATCCAGAAGGTCTTCGTGTTCGAACAGCTGAATAAATTCCGTCTCCATATGAAGCCGCTCCAAATATTGTTTCATGTAAAAGACACCCTGTAGCCGCATATCGTCTATCGCAAGTGGATAATCAATGCTGGCCATCGTGTTATGAGCCTCAAAAAGGATTTCGTATTTCTTCATAAAAACGGGCACAGACTCGTCTATGGTCATGTTGTAGGCATCCACTGGTACATCGAGCTTGTTTTTTCTGATTATGCCATACAGCCGCTTGGTCTCTTCAAAGCATCTGCTTACTGTCTCGACACCTTGTTCATAGAGTCTTGGAATTTCAGCCGTTTTTAGATAGGTAACCGCCTCCTCGGGCGATTCCAGGCTATGAAAGTATGCATCTACTGCATATAGCATAGAGGTGAAGATGTCTTCCGCCGTCTCTGCTGTAACCGAAGAGCTCTCCCCCTGAGTATAGCGCTTGATCAGATTCTGCAGGAGAAGCATCAGCTTGCTCTGAATGCCGTAAATCTCCTGATTGGTCAGCAGTCCGGTTCGATGCCCCTCAATCATAAGCGATACCGTATATTGATTTTGCTTGAGATTGTTTCGGTTCAAGTTGTTTTGTCATCTCCTTCAAGCATGGCTTTGGCCTCTTTCATCTGCACCTCTCTCCGAAAAACTTCGGCATACTCTTCAAGCTTGCTCTTCAACAAGTCCAGAGAGCCTCCGCAGTCTTCGTCATAAAGCTCCCTCATCAGTTCGATCAATCTGGAGTCGCCGATTTTGTCCTCGGTTTCATTCTTGAGATTGTAAAAAACTTCATGCAGCTCGTTCAATGTAGAAGCATAATCTTCTTCACGCATGTGGGGAGATTCGGAAAAAACCTCAATAAGCTCCTTGGTCACTTCAATGCTCAATTCCACGCGCCCATAGTTATGAAGCACCTGATTCCGGGCAACGATCATTTGCCTTGCTTCATCTGGAGACAGGACAAGCCCATATTCCTTGGTCTTCTCATTCAGCTCAAGGATCTGGATTACAGCCTGTTCCTGCATCGAATTACTCAAGGAGTTGAATAGGCGCGATAAAAACATAAGGTTTCCTCCCTCTCTCGATCCCAAGCATTTTATCAGGGAATAAATTCCCCAAAAATAATCATTGACTTTCGTATTATTNATGCTATAATAATATATTACTTACTCCTTCTGTTGTCAAAGAAACTTTTCTTTTTTTATATAAAAAACACCCCTTACAGCTTTCATTGGTTTTTCCAATGTCTGCTATAAGGGGTGTTTTTGTGCTGCAACAGCCAAAATATCCGTTCTGATCAGTTACTGCATATTTGAATAATTTCATTTGAGAGTTGTTCGACTCTTACAGGCTTTAATTCTCTATTGAACAATCCCATCGCCTTCACAAATGGAACCATTAATACCGCGTCAGGACGGTCTCCATATACCAGGCTTGGTTTTATAATACCGATATCTTTTCCACTTGCTTTTGCAATAGCTTCACCTTCTTGTTTGGTTGCAATAAAGGGCTTGTTCTTGAAAGGCATCCCCATACGTCCTGATATATAGCATCCTGCCTGAATATGCATCCTGTTCATAAGCTCGACCATAATGTTCACAGGCCCGACGTTCAATCTCACAAATTCCTCATCACTTTTCGCAGTTGCGGTCCCGACTAAATCAACGATTGCGTCCGCGTGTTCGGGCAATTTCGATATATAGGAATCCACATTGAATAGGTCCGCAGCTATCCATTCGACCCGTCTTTCATCGGCAGGACTTGTCATCGATTTATGAGGCCGGCCACTGCGGGACAAACTGATTATCCGAACATTAGAATCAACAGATAACCATTGTTTGGCTAAATGAGTTCCGATATATCCACTGCCACCAAGCAAAATAACAGTCTTCATTCCGCCATCCTCCTCCTTGAATTTATACTTCAATCAAATGCGGCTTAACGTCGGGGTCATGATTGGCGATAACGTCCTGGCAGTCCGGCCTTAAGCTCATCTCTTTTACCCATTGCAAGGAGTCCTTGGCTTGTTGTTTGCTAACCGTAAATCCGGGAAGAATCATCTTCTCCCAGGATTTTTGAGCGTAGCCGGTATCGGCTGCCAGCAGCAGAAATTGCCCGTTTCTTTGTACAAGAGTTGAAGTTAAGCCGACGGAATGACCAGGGGTATGAATGAACATAACGGAACCATCGCCAAATAAATCAAAAGCTCTTTGCTGTGGTCCATATTCCGAAGCTTGCATTGTGAATGTGTTCACAGAGACTCCCGCCCATGTATGCCGGACGTAGCGCAGACCGCCTTTCGACGCTGCCTGCCATTCCAGATCGCTGGTCAAAATTTGTTTTGCTTCACTCACTAACTTAAGGCCGCTAGTATGATCGATATCCATATGGCTCAAGAAGACATAGTCCAAATCCTTGGCTTTGATCCCCTTGCTTAGGAGCTGCTCATGAACAGCCTGTCCTTCTGGAAGAATCGCTTTGCTGACTCTATGGCCTATTCTTCCCAAATACTTGATCTGGTCGCCGCGCACATCGGTATGCCAACCCGTATCAATTAAGACAAGCCCTTTGGGATGCTCGATCAAATAGGCCGAAACCGGGATTGTAACCTGATGCTTGCTTGAGCGAAAGATTCCTGCAGGAGCAAGCGGATTCCATGTATGTTGTCTAAATGGGACGGCGATATCAACCTGAACTTGACCGCAGTGCAGAATGTGAACCTTTATTGAATCGGACATTGGAATCACCTCAACTTTACTAGTCTGTTTCTCCTTCTTGATAATCCGTAATAAATGCGTCGATGTTATCGAACAGTTTTTTCAGCTTGAAAATATCGCTATTCAAAATGTCCAAATAGTAATAATTTTTTGTTCCCTCTTGACTAAACCCAATCAAGTTGGCATCCTTTAACACTTTTAGATGATGAGATACAGCAGGCCGTGACAAATGGGTTCTTTGGGTAAGTTCACCTACCCGAATTCCCTGTTCGCAGCCGCTTTCGCCTTCGATAAGGGCAATGATGATGGATTGCCGTGTCTCATCCCCGATTGCCGTTAGCGCTTTTTTGCATTCACGAAACTCTTCGGCCAGTCTTAGCAAGCGTTCTTGTTTATTCATCTTTGTCCCTTTCGGTTTAATGGTTTAATCTTATGAACCATAATAACATGTTTTTCGTCCCAAAAATGAATGGTAAAGACAATCGAGACATATATCTCATAATCCTAGAAATCTAATTCCCTGTCCGGCTCGACTCCAATATATACCGGCAAATTCATGCCCAGTTGGCCTTCCAAGGTTTGTCCCGGAACAAAAGCGATATTGAAATTGGACTTGCCCTTGCCGATCCCTCTAAACGTCAACTGGAACAAACCGTTCGGAAGCTGGAGCTTCTCCTTCCACTTGTTGAAGATGCTATGCTCAGCTGGCGTCTCCGGATACAGCACCTGCATATATCCTTGTGGAAAAAAGACTTCCGAAAACTCATACTTGTATCCGTTGATCTGGATTCGTTGGCCTGTTTCTCTCTGTACCATTGCAAACTGGAACGGCTGCAGCTCGCCGCTCCACTCCCCCTCCGTGTCTGTTTCATTAGAGGCACTGAACACGATGCCCAGGCTTTCCAATTCGATCAACCGCTCCTCAAGAGCCGGCCCCCATATGAGAACATTGAGGCCGGTGAAGGCTTGTCCGTAATTGGTCAACCCGAATGTTAGCATAGACGGGATGCCAACATCTCCCGAGGCGAAGGAATGCCCGAATGTGAATGCCAATTTGGGCACATCGATACGCTGAAAGACATCGGAGATGCCCATCCTGCTGCGAAAATGTAAAACCCTCGCTTGAGCCTCCTGGTGCATGCCTTCCCCGGAATCCGGTTCAACCTCAAAACCTCTCATCGCCGCTTCAACCGGAATAGCGAGTAGCTCCGCCGCCAGCAGCATAGCCTCGTCTGCGAAGACCGTATCTTGCTCCCATACCGCCTTTAATGCGGTTGCACTTACACCGGGCGCACAAACCCCCGACCATTTCGAAGGCTGCCCGTTCCGTTTCCGTGGACGATTGCCCGCTGACATCGCGTTGAACAATTCCAGATTGTTGATCATGGTATCGGCCGTTTTTCCACTTTTATACAAGCGCATTATCAGCAGGTCGCTGTCATGAATGATGGAGCCGACAGCCGGGACGCCAGCACGGGCAGAGATGGCTAGGCTAAGCTCGTCCAGATCATTGATATCCTGCTCGTCCAGCTTCTGATCGTAGACGGAAATCCATCTGTCGGAAGAAACGTTAATAATCAGGGAACGGTTAGCTGAGTCGGCATCATCCGTCTCCTCGTATTCTGCTCCAATAATCCTGTCTGATATGGCAAGCACTACTTCCTCCAGCAGCTCGGTGCTATTCTTGGCTCCGATGAACACCTGAATATTTGAAATAAACGCACTCAATATCCGTACCCCTCTGTTCTGCCTACCAACCCTGAATATCGATAATATAGGGTTGATCAAAGATAAAAATTGCTCCAGCCTGAATTGCTATTGCAGCTAGAATTAGCAGAATTGAATATATAACCCGGGAAAGCTTAGCAATATTAAAGAACCTATTGATCCCAATAAATGCAATTACATAAATAGGCAAAGATAAAAATGTAATGATGTAATTCAGTAAACCATCTATAAATTGTGCCTCATAATGTTCCGGATAGGACTTGAGAAAGTAACTGTTGACCGAAAATGGAATTGCTAAGAACAAGATGCATTCGATAATTACGATGAGTATTTTTTGATTTCGCCGTAATTTCTTTTGCTTTATTGATATCGAAAGCAGAAAAATCAGGATGGTTAATATTATTACGACGAATACAACAATATTGATCACTTCGATCTCCAGTCTTGGAACTATTTTGAACATCCAATACGTCTAGTCATATATTCGTGAGCGCATAAAATAATCCTGCCCCTCGCAGGACAGGATTGTTATCAAAGACTAGCCGCGATAGCTCCTTCTCTCCTCCGCTGTGACAGGAGTGCCATCTGCATGATAGTCATAGCTCCAGGGAAGCTGCGACAGCTCCTCTTGCCCCATAGCGACCAGTTCTTTCTGAAAGAGCCGGAGCAGTACATACAGACTATTTCCGTGATCGGGAATGTACATCTCCATATAATGCTTCAGAGCCTTGCCCATTCCGGAATAGTGAAAGCATACGAATGGGAGATCCTGTTCAAGCCCATAGTACCCGTTATGTGCCGAAATAATCTTCCGGCCGGACTCATGCAAATTCCAGTAGGCGACATTGTACCCCGGGTGCTTCCAGACCGTAACGTTAAAGTAAGCCGGTGCGAGGTCGATCCATTTCTGGTCACAATAATAGGGGGCTTCATAAAAACCGTAGCGGTACAGCCGCTGCTCCCACCATTCCAGAAATTGCATCGTTTCCTCCGACCGCCGCAGCGCCACGAAGCCGGTGTTATAAACGCCTACCCATAAATAGCTCCACGGATCTTCGCAGGGCTCCAGAAGATGAGGCGACAGCAGGATGTTATGATATTCCAGAGCAAACAGCAGATCATCAAATGGAGCGTAAGGGATGACGTCCGTATCCATGAATACGATGTTGAGCTCATCCGGATACCGGTCAAACAGGAAATGAAGAAAGGCCGGTTTAACGGAGGTTGCCGCCTCGTAAAGTCTGTATTTAAGAACATTGGTTTCAAAGTCCGGAATTCCTAAATCCTTCGCCAGAATGACTTCGTCGAACCAGGGAACGTTGACCGCTGCCGGATGCATCGACCTCTCCACAAGACAGATGATAACCCGGGCATATGGCATTTGAGCTTTGGTCCTTCTGGCCATCACCTTCGCCTCATGCAGATTATCTGCACAGGTCACCGAGCAGATGATCATGGCGAATCCTCCTTCTTCATCCGGTAGTCAGAATTGGCTTTCATTAGAAAGAGTGAAGGGATTAGCTTCAATAGCATGGTATATTTTAGCCTCCCGGTAGCGTAATCGGGTCTCATCCGAAATTTTCTCCCCGCTGGCAAAATAGTCATAACTCCATGAGAACGGTGATTGCCAGGACAGCAATGCTTCCAGCTCCTGCTTGTAGTTCTTCCACATTTGAGCATAGACCCAGTTGTCTGGAATGAAGACGTTCATAGAGCTGTCGAGCATCCCGGCAAAATTATTGAAGTTCGCGCAGCGCAGCGAAGTCCAGTCAGTCAGATAATACTGATCTTCTACCCAGTAGAGTTCTCTACAGTGTTCATGCAGATTCCAGAAGCCCAGGTTGTAACCGGTATGGCGAAGGATGCCTGTATGGAAGCAGCTGGGGACGAAATTCAGATAAGGCTGGTCGATGTACAGCCCTTTCGGCTGTGTATGAAAATCCCCTGAAGTCATCTTCACCCACCAGTCTGCAAAATAACGGCCACCGTCGCTGTTTCTAACACCTACAAGTGCGCTGTTATAGGTTCCGTCTACCAGCGTCCCGATTTCTCGGGAGCAATCCCAGGCAGGGGAGGGCTCCAGATGGTGGGGTGTGAGCACAACATCATAATAGGTAAGCATTGCCCATATTTCACTGAACGGCTTGAATACATACATCTCCGGATCGAGATACACAATCTGCTCCTCCGCCGGGAAGGCTCTGAGCAGATAGGCGGTCAGCTGAGCTTTCATCGCCGTTGCGCATTGGAGAGAATTGAATTTGAACATATGCCCGTCAAAATCGGGGAATCCGATGTAAGCCGAAATCTCTTTGGCCGTAAAAATCCAGTCAATGTCCGGCAGCGGCTCTACCAGGAACTGCTCCACCAGGCAGACTACCACGGTTGTCTCAGGCATAATCCGCTTAACAGAAGCCGCCATGAGCCTTGCTTGGGGCAAGCCTGAAGCATTGACTACTGTTCCTATAATCATATTGGACGAGCCTCCTTGTTCAAGGGTTCGATTCCGATTGATTGCGACGCTATATTCTATGAACAGGCAAGCTAATGGCTTGTGCAGATGAACAAGTCCATCCGCTGACTTCCTGCAATAATATACTATATGGCGTTTCACTTGGGTTGTAGGATATGAGAAGGACCTGAAAGGAGAATTCTCATGAATATTGCATCTTTTTTAATTTACTGTGTGATTGCTACTTTTACCCCGGGACCTACAAATATCGTCATATTGTCCACCGTACATCATTCGGGAGCCAAAAAAGTTATGAAATATACGTATGGGGCAACGATTGGTTTTGGCTTGCTGCTTGTTATTTCAGCTATGTTGAATACGATTCTTGTTGCGATCCTGCCCAAAATATTAATGGTGATGCAGGTAATAGGAAGCTTGTATATGTTCTATCTCGCCTACCAGATTTACAAGACGGATACAGCAAATCCGGCTGCAAACCAAACGACCACTTTCTTGTCCGGCTTGCTTATGCAGTTTCTAAACCCGAAGGTTATACTCTTTACTATGACAGTAATTCCGAGTTATATTATGCCCTACTATACCTCATTCTCTGATATATCAGTAAGCATCGCAGCGATAACGGTAATTGGATTTTTGGCTTTTATTACATGGGTTCTTTTCGGTACGCTCTTCAAGGAATTTCTTCAGAAGTATAGTAAAATTGTGAATATGATGATGGCCTTATTTTTGGCTTACGCTGCCTTAATGATCTGGATGTAGCGACGCTTGCGAGGAGGTGAACAAGTGGATAAATTTCTCTATAAAAGATCGGCAGGAATCACTGCTTTATCGGCAAGTATCTCCGAATTCAAATATAAAAAGCACGCTCACAAGGAGTATGCAATCGGCGTAACATTGCGCGGTATTCAGCATTACAACCTGGATGGCAGTCTGCAATTATCTCATCAAAATGGAATTATGCTGTTTAATCCGGAACAGGCACATGATGGAATGGCGCATGATAAGGCCGGACTTGATTATGTTATGCTGTATATTGATCCGCATTTGTTATTGAAGGTTTCGGAGAAAAAGGATATTATGCGGTTCTCAACTCCGATCATATATGATTCCAGACTTGAACAAAAAATTCTAAATCTGTCCCATGCCATACTGACTGAGCAAGACGAGGCATTGTGCAGTGAATTGCTCATATCCCTCATAGATACCCTTATCCAAACCCATTTTTCTACAGACAACAAGAAAGAGAACGCACGGATTAGAACTGCAAAAGAAATGATTCATGCTAACCTGGAACAAGTGCTTAAGCTAGATGAGCTGTGTAAAGAGCTTCGTCTGTCGAAGTTTCAATTTATTCGCATGTTCAAGGCTCACACCGGAATTTCACCCTACCAATACTTCCTGAACAGCAAAATTGAACATGCCAAACGGTTAATCGAAAAAAGCAAAGATATCTATTCGGCTGTAGATGCATGCGGTTTTGTTGATCTAGCCCACTTAAACAAACACTTTAAACGCGTATATGGAACTACAGCTTTGGAGTATATCTCGCATCTAAAGGCTTAAGATAAGCGATTAGAGGTGCCCGATGATTTGATCCATTCAGCAGTTAATTTAACACCTTCTTCAAATGAGTAATCATGTTTAAAGCCCAAATGTTCGATCGTTTCATTCATTGTAAACCATTCTTTCTTGTACACAATTCCATCTTCTTTTCTTTTTCCCAACCCAATCGGGGAATCAGGGGAAACTACATTTTTGACCGTTTCAATAAATTCACGCAAGGGTCGCGGAGCAGGGCCGCCAACGAAATAGTAGGGTTTGACATCTTGTTTCAGTCCAACTTCGAACAAACATTTGATACAGTCATCAATATATACGAAATCAAATAATTGCTCCGCTTTCGTATATTCGGGCAACTCTTTAAGTAATAATTTCTTGATTGTATAGTTAATAATATTGGATGTTCGGTCCCCAATCCCGTATATACCGGATAAAGTGCACCATGTGTAAGGAATGCTGTGATTGTTACAATAGATGTCTAGCAAAGAGTGATAAAATTTTTTACTAATAGCATAGGTGAAATGCTCTGAAATGATATTATTCTGCAGTGCCAGCGCTGCCATGAACTCTCCTATCGTACCTGTTGCAATGAATCTTTTACATCCCATGAGCTTGCATTGCCTGGCGCACTCCAAGGAGTTGGATACATTATCCAGCTGAATCTTATAGTCTGCCCTTTCCGGTCCTGACGCCCCCGTCCAGGCAAGATGATAGAACACATCAATATCCCGATCCGCTATCAAAGACCCCAGCTGCTCCGCCTGGTTAAGATCACAATAGATCATATTTATATTGTCATGTTTCAGAAGTGTATCCACATTCGAGTGTTCGTTCCTGACTACAGCAAATACGATTACTCCCTTGCTCGCAAGATAATTCGTTAATGAACTGCCGATAAATCCATTTGCTCCTGTGATGATTGCCTTATGCATGGAATTCACCCCCTCAACGTGTACATATCCATATGTCACCCGATAACGCAGCCATCCCCGGAGCCCCTGCCATCGGTCTGTCACTCCTCTTCCATGAGAGATACTATACACTATGAACAAATGAACCAATGGCTTGTGTAAATGGACAGCTTCATCCGCTGATCTATTTATGTAATGAAATGGCTTCAGCCCAGCCAACAAAAATAGAGACCTTCCATCCGGAAAGTCTCCATAACTATTTCTCCCGCTTCGTCTACTCCGACAGATATTCGGCGTCCCTTAGCAAGACGGATGCTGCCTCAGCCGAAATATGCTTGCCGCTTTGTGCTCTCACTTCATTTCTAAAGCTGTTCAGGTTATTCTTCTGCAATTTGCTCAGGAGGCTGTTGGCTATCCCCTGATTATCAATGGCCCCGTCAGCTGCAAAACGATTGACAAGCTGTTCCAGCGATGAAATGCTTGTGGTCGTCTCGAACGATACGGTTGCCGAAGCGGAATTACCCGCTTGATCCACCACACTTACTATTAGAACATGCTCTCCAAGAGACAGCTTATACAGTTCGATAGCTGTACCCTTATCTATCGGTTGACCATCCAGCGTAGCGGCAACAGACAAATCATTAATCCCGGACAGCAAATCATATACCGTGTAATCCACTGCGACGGTTTGAGCGTCAAGATAAATTTCGCCCGTTGGACTGTGGATATCGATCGCGGGCAGAGTCTGATCCAGGTAAAGTGAAACCGCAGATGCCGCTTCTTCCGTATTTTTTGCGTTATCGACTGAATAGTACTTCAACTCATATTGTCCGTCTTCGCCAAGTGAAATAGGCGCGGTATAAGCTTGCCAGGTGATGCCATTATCCAGACTATATACGGTATCGACAACCCCGGACAGATTATCCTTCGCATTCAAAGTAACCGTTATCGGGTGCGCATACCATCCATTCAGTCCATCCGGACTTGCAGGATTCACTTCGGCTGTCGTTACAGGCGCCGTCTTGTCAATCTTTACCTGCACGGAATGCGGCTCTTCCGAATTACCCGCTGCGTCCACACTCCAATAGGTAATGTCATGCGTGCCCTCATCCGACAGGGAAATCGATTCTCCGGTTTGTTCAGGCCCGCCATTCACTGTGAAATACGTTGCCTCCACAGAGGATTCGGTATCTTCCGCATGCAGCGTGACATTGACATCCCTGTTGACCCAATCGGCAGGAGCATCATCGGTTGTGGCTGGCGGTGTCTGATCGGCTGCAGCCGAGTAGATCTGGACCTCAACCAGCCCGCTTCCCCAGCTGTTGCTGAGCGCATCGTTGCTGACACGTCTTACCTCATTCACCTTGAGCTTCACATACCGGTAGCTTCCACTCAGCTTATCCGAGTTGAAGCCGGCCCAAATATTCGTATTATTGTTGACCAGTTCCGTCCAGTTTTGGTTATCCGTTGAACCATAAATTTGATATCGATGGTACATTTCCGAACCATTGTACAGCCTGTAGGCTACATCAATTCGGGACAGATCATAGACATCCCCCAAATCAACCGTATATTCATACGGAGCGGACAGGCCGCCGAAGAAGGAGGTCGAGTCGCCGGATGTCCGAAGATTGAAGGCATAGCCGTCGTTCGCTTTCTCAATCCCCGTGACCGAAGCATTATTGGTGATTGTCGCATTCTTGCCCTGTGACACCAGGACTACCTTCGGAAGCTGCACATTTCCGGTCGCCGCATTCAGCTTCCAGCCCGTTGTATAAGACATGGAGGCGGTATGCTCCGCCTGGCTGAACGTAATCGGCAGCCAGACATACCGGGAATCGGAGAGCTGACTCGACCGCCAGCGGTCACCCATATAAATATAAGTTTTGGTTCCGTCCTCATTGGTCAGCTTCATGATGTTGGTCGGTTGGCTGTAGTAGGTGCTGTTGTTTCCGAAGGCATACTTTTCGATGAGCAGGCCGTTCTCTTTTACAGGAGTCCAACCCTCGGGATTCTTGAGATCAGCGTTAAAGCTGATGGTTCCCTGGTTCGGCAGCCAACCCGATTGTCCGGAGGATACCATATAATAGCCGTCCTCCGCGCGCACAATCGCCGGCGCTTCCCGTCCGACATCCTCATAGAAGCTGTACGACTCGAAATCCGCCGATTTCGCAGCAGCATCGCTGAATGCATAGGTAGTCAAGTCCATATCCGTATAATCGGCATTCAACCGATGAACCCTCATGGAGTGACCTTCCGCCGATACCAGATATGCCGCTCCGTCATCATCGGTAAAGACCGTCAGGTCACGTGAGACATAACCCATTTGGGCAGGATCGTTCTGCACATCAGCCGGAACAGCAACCTTGGTCCCGCTGGTCTTGTAATATTCGGAATCCAGGTAAATGCCATTGTCGCTGCGCCAATTGCGCAATGTACCGCCCGGACGCCAGTGACCAAGGAAGGTATACGGACCTTCCGGACGATCTGCTACCGCTACGGCGATTTGACTGCTGGCATAGCTGCTTGCGGTTTCCCAATGACCATATAGGACGTACTTCTTGGTCTTGTCATTGTACACAAGCTTCGGCCGCTCCCATTTCGCATCCAGGAGCCCGTATTCCGCACCTTGAACCGTGTCGGCGAATTGGTCAAGAATATTCCCCTCATTCGTCCAGTTGACCAGGTCGCGTGAGGAGTAGAGTGAGACTGCATAGAAAGCAGCCCTGTTGTGAATTTTGTTCTCCCCGACCCAGTAGTAGATTGGCCTGCCGTCTTCGGCTGTCTGCTGCAGGAATCCGCCGCCGTGGGCTTGAATGGGATTTCCTTCCGTATCGTACCAGGTTTCTCCGACAGGCACACCGGCCGAGGAGTAATCCGTCACATTGCCCGGGTGGACGGTCTGGGCCCAATTGAAAGCTTCGTCAATTTGCAGAGCCGCCCGGTCAGCATCCCACTGTGTTGCGGAATTATCGCCCAGTACCGTCTCCGCTTTATGGAGCGCCGCTGTTATGGTTGACCAGGTCCCGTTCGTGTAATTTCCTCGGACCGTGTCTTTATGATCATTGTATTTGGCCTCGAGGGCGGATTTCTCGATGTACGGTGTTCCAAATACCGCCAGCTCAATGATTCCGTCAGCCCATGTCGCGCTTTGACCATTGATCACGTTGATCACGCTGTTAACGGTTAATCGAACGTAACGATAATGTCCCTCATTCGATATGGGATTCGTAACAAATCCGACGACATTATTGGCTGAACCGTCAACAAGCACCGTCCAATTCGTATTGTCCCGACTGCCTTCCAAGGTGTAGCGGTACACTGTATCCGACCCGTTAACCTCCCTGGTAGTCAGGTTGATTTCGGACAGCCGCGCATACTGCTCCAGGTCAATAACGATGTTATAGCCCATTGAACTATGCTGCACCCGTGGAGAAGAAGCCAAATCCTCACCGTCCGTCACCGCTGCTGCATCCAGGCCGGTTGAATCGACAGCCTTCTTGCCCAGTGAGAGATATCGGCCCGACTGTACCGGAATTACGCCGTGGACCGGGTCCTCATCCAGCTGATGGAACCAGTCGGCTGTCGCAATCCCGTTATGGAATACCATCGGGAACAGTCTGGCGTATGTGCCCATCGGGTCCTTGAAATTCTCGGCATACTGCTCACCCCAATGGTAGCCGTTCTCGGCGAATGCAACCCGGCCGTTGGCTCCTGTCCATTTGACTGCTCCGTTGGCTTGAGTCGCATACATAGATCCATTGCCGATCGCCCGCAGCGGTGTCCATTGACCGGCAAGGGACTCTGCCGAGGCATACTCCGCCTGACTTGGATACCAGCCATTGGTGGTTGAAGCGAAGAAATAATACCGTCCTTCGTATTTAATCATCGTTGGCGATTCCTTATGCTTGCCCACGAACACGGTATTCACCATTGCCTTGGGCTGTTCCCAGTTCCCGTCCAATTCGAGAATCCCTGTATCATTATTATTGCGGGTCGCGAACAAAATATAGGCCCTATTGTCATCATCCACAAACAGGGACATATCACGCGAATCCTTGTCAAAAGGCCGGCCTCTAAAGGTCGCCGCAAAATCATTCCCGCCGGGAGTAACCGAGCCCAGGAATATAGCCGCCCGTGTATATCCGCTGCTGGCTTCCTCATGTGCGGTAAAGACGACTTTTCCGGTCTTGGGGTTCAGAGAGTACCCGGCGCTTTCAACCCGCATATCCTCAAAAGAGCCGAGCAACCGGTCATTGCCATAGCTGTGTCCATCCCCACCGGTCAACTCGTAAATGCTCGTGGTAATAATGCCCGTTGCGGCATTCTTAGCGGCTGTATACGTATAGTGATACCAGGTGCTTCCGACCTTGATTCCGTAGGTATTTGCAGTCGACAGATTATCCGCCCCGGTATAATTATCTTTTTTCTGCGTAATGGCCGAAGGATCGTAGGAGAAGGTATGCACCGTGTTGGTGCTGGCAAGCGCGATTTGCTCTCCGCCTCTGATCGCCTTAACGGTATAGGAGTAGTCCTTATCCGTCTCAAGGCCATACTCATCCACAGTGTCTCCGTTCGTCCGGTTGATGAGCGCATCGCCGCGATAAACTTCGTAGTAATCCGTCCCCGAAATCACCGGCCAGGAGATTTTCACATTATTGACGGTGTCCTCGCCGTCCAGACGGAATTCGTTAGCGGTAGCCGACCACTCGCTGCCGTAATAATCAACACTTGCGACGGCGCTGCTGATACCGCTCGGAGCAATCGCGGCCGCCTTGACCGTCACATCTCCTGAAATTTCAAAAGGTCCTGTATATGGCGTGCTGTTCAAGGTAGGCGCTGTTCCATCGGTCGTATAATAGATATACTTGTTCCCCGCCGGATGGGTTATGGTAACCGGTCCGTAGATTTGACCGGCATCCGGCGAAATGACCGGTGATACATTCCTGATTCTGAATTCGGTCAGGTCATCTGGGGTAAGCGCTTTATTGAAAATCTGCAAGTTATCGATCAAGCCGGCGTAGTACTCCCCCGATCCCCAGTTGCCTTTCCCGATCTGGAGAATCCCGCCCGATGTCGTAAGGATGTCGGTTAACGCCAGGCTGCTTGCTGCTGTTGATTTCAACTCGCCATCAATGTATAGCCGGCTCTCAGTGGCTGTAATGACTACGTCCACATGCTTCCACTCCGTGCCGCTGCCGGATTGCGCAGTCTGGGGACGTGCGCCGCTGTTGTTATACCGCTCCACCGTCACGGAAGCCGGCGTGTCAAGGACCCCCAGATAGCGTTCGTTTAAGTAGGTCTGGGTATTGGTGTTAGGCGCTGCAAAAAAGACCCAGCCGCTGCCTCCGCTCGGCTTGCTGTCATACGAAATGGTGAGCTCCTTAAGCCCGGCGAGAAGCGGCGTTCCGTCCGCTTTGGTTACATTAAGCCAGAATCCGCTGCCGATATTCGCCGCTTGGCCATTGCCTTCAAACGAGCTGGTGTAGCTGGCAGTGCCTTGAACGGCGGCTTTTGCTCCGCCTCCTGCTAGACCGCTAGTGGGATCGTCAAAATTGAAGCTGGCAATGAGATCATCGCTTGCATCCAGCGGCGCCACCTTCACTTTGTAAGCCTGACTGTAATTGAACCAGTTCATAGTCAGGGTTACTTCCTTAACGCCTGTGCCTCTAGCCGGACGGTTTACTGAGCCTGTGTCCGGATTGATTACATTGGTGTCGCTTGAGGTCCAGGTAATATGGGGATCAGAGAGCAGAGAAAGATCGCCTCTAACCTCCATGCCATCGGTCAGCGGCTTCAAGGCAAGCAGGTTGTTCCAGGTAAATTCGCGAATCTCGCCCGCGAAGTAATCCGCAGCGCTTTGATCCAGCGCATCCTTGAACACACGAACATCGCGGTAGTGCGAATCCAGATTGGAGTAAGTCGCGATCGTCCGGTTGAGCCGGATTTGTCCATTGCCGATTTCATCCGCACCAATTCCCGCCGAACCAACCTCCGCGGCCTTGACTCCGTCCACCCATACAATAAGCTTGCCGGTACCGGCTGTGCCGTCCAGCGAAATCGTATAGTTATGCCACATATCAGCCGCAGGTGACGGAAAAGCTGCCGCAGCAACATCCGTCCCATTCCGTTTCAGGACAACCGCAGCCTTTCCTGCACTGTAGTAAGGTCTAAGCGTGAGGTTATTGTTGTTATCCGCTCCGTATGACAAGAGCGTATTCACCCCGCTTGTAGAGCGCGTCTGCTTCATGTTCAATTTGATATCCAGCGAGAATGAAATCCGCTTTCCCGTTACGGCATTTGCCGGGTTGGGGCCTGCAATATGTCCGTCGTTTGCATTTCCCGGGTTGACCAATGAGACGTAGTCCGCATTCCAGGATGGGGAGCTGCTGGACAGCATCTGGGAGGGATTCAGTTTATTTTGTTCTTTGTACGTATTGTTTAAAGGGTAATGCGCCACTAAATTCACGGAGTCATATTCTTCCCCGGCTGCAGCATGAACGTAAGGAGTCGGAGCGTAGCCGCCTATGAATACGCTCGCAATCATCACCGTAAGCATTGGCCTTTTCAAGGGTTTTTTCATCGTATTCCACAATCTCATTGCAATTCTCCTTTGCCTCATGTATTGGAGTGCATGCAAATCATGTGTGCTCAGAAACCGGGATCAACGGAGTGCCAGAGTCTTGCCCTTCCTATCACCTCCCATATGTAACCGCTTGCTAAACTTGTTTTACTAAACCGGTTTGCTATTGGATTATACGAAAGGATGCTCCAATCTTTAAGTGCAATATTCTGCTATACGTGTAAAAAACAAATATTCAGCTTATTCACTTTTATATAAAAACTGTACAAATACTCAGATACAAACCAAAAAGGCAGGCAGCCTTAGCCACCTGCTCTGTTATGAGCCCGAGCGGGACGATGGAGATGAGATTCTCCATGCCTCCGGTAAATTCGGTTATTGTTTCTGAAAAGTGCTAACCAGCCGTTCCATATATTGCTTCATCTTGACGATCAGATTAAAGTCGCCATCATGGAGACACCAATTGTAGATCACTCCACGGGCAGCTATAAACAGAAACTCGGTGATTTCCTCGGAAGATATCTGATTATCCAGCTCCCCGGAAGCCTGTCTCTTCTCGATGATGCCCTGAAGAGTAGTTTGCATATAACGACCCTTGGCAATAAACAGCTTATTATTCGTTGTATAAAGCTGCTTGATCGTTTCCAGCCCCATATTTTCATTATAATCGGCATAAACCTCGAAATAGCGGACAAGCTCTTCCTTCGCATCCCGGGAATCGGACACCCCTTTATATTTCTCATCAAAATAGCTGTCTGCCTGCTCGTACATTTCAACCAATATATCGCTCTTCGTCTTGAAGTAATTGTAAAAAGACCCGACTGAAACCCCAGCCTCCTTGCAAATTTCTCCGATTTTAATTGCCTCTAAATCCTTCGTTTTCATCAGACGCAAGGCGCTGTTATAGATTTCTTTCTTCGTCTGCATGCTTTGAAGCTGCCGCGAATTTAACTTTTTGGGGGACATTGTTGTTCTCCACTCTTCTATATATTTGATGCGAATTGTATCATATTTTTCACTCAAGGATATACGCTGCCGCTCTCACATCCCTAATGTGAAATATATCACAAGTTTATCTTTTTGGATAGTATACAATGAACTCATTCACTGAATGTATTCATCGAAACTATTCCCTTGGGAGGTTTATGCTATGAAGGAAGAACACAAAATCTTGTTTACGCCAATGAAAATCGGCAAGCTGGAGCTTAAGAACCGATTTGTTATGGCCCCGATGGGCCCTGGAGGTTTGTGCGATGCGGATGGTTCTTTTAATGAGCGCGGGGTCGAATATTATGTGGAACGGGCCAAAGGCGGAACCGGGCTGCTAATTACCGGCGTTACCATGGTAGAGAATGAGATCGAGAAATGCGCCTTGCCTTCCATGCCCTGTCCTACCTTGAATCCTCTCCATTTTATCACTACGGGAAAAATGATGACCGAGCGGGTTCACGCCTATGGGTCCAAAATCTTCCTGCAGCTGTCCGCAGGCTTCGGACGCGTAAGCATCCCTTCTATCGTAGGCAGAACAGCCGTCGCGCCTTCCCCAATCCCTCATCGCTGGTTGAACGATGTAACCTGCCGCGAGCTGACGGTTGAAGAAATCCATACGTATATCCGAAAGTTCGCTGAATCGGCAGCCATTGCAAAAAAAGCGGGCTTCGACGGCATTGAAATCCATGCTGTTCATGAAGGTTATTTATTGGACCAGTTCGCCATCTCCTTCTTTAACCAACGGACGGACGAATATGGAGGCAGCCTTGAGAACCGTTTGCGGTTTGCTACCGAGATTGTTCAGGCTATCAAAGCGGAATGCGGCCAGGACTATCCGGTTTCTCTCCGGTACAGCATTAAGAGCTTTATCAAGGATTGGCGCCAAGGCGGCTTGCCTGGGGAAGAATTTAGCGAACAGGGCCGGGACATTGAAGAAGGCATCGAGGCCGCCAAAATCCTGGAAGCCGCCGGCTACGATGCCTTTAACGGGGATGTCGGTTCTTACGACTCCTGGTACTGGGCGCATCCTCCAATGTACCAAGAGAAAGGATTGTATTTGCCATATAATGAAATTCTCAAAAATATCCTCAAGGTTCCGGTGATCACAGCGGGCAGAATGGAAAATCCGGACACGGCCAGCGAAGCGATCCGCAAAGGACAAACCGACATGATCGCCCTTGGCCGACCGCTACTGGCGGACTCCGAAATACCGAATAAAATCAAGACGGAGCAAATGGACCGCATACGCCCATGCCTCTCCTGTCAGGAAGGCTGCATGGGACGGCTGCAAACCTTCGCCGCCATCTCCTGTGCGGTTAATCCCGCCTGCGGAAGAGAGAAAGAGTACGGAGTCGATAAGGCAAATGCCAAGAAAAAGGTGTTCATCATCGGCGGCGGTCCGGCCGGGTGTGAAGCTGCCCGGGTTGCCGCGCTCCGCGGCCATGAGGTTGCCCTGTACGAGAAGAACAACCGGCTTGGCGGCAATCTGATTCCGGGAGGAACGCCCGATTTTAAAGAAGATGATCATTTGCTCGCTGCCTGGTATGAGACAGAGCTTAACGATTTGAATGTCGATATTCATCTCAACAGTGAGATTACGAAGCAGTCTGTCCTGGACAGCCAATCCGATGTTGTAATCTTTGCGACTGGCTCGACCCCTCGCGTATTTAACATTGGGGAGTCCAAAAAAGTCTTTACTGCGGAGGATGTGCTGCTGGGCCAGCAAGATCCCGGCGATTCCACGATTATCGTAGGCGGCGGCCTTGTCGGATGCGAAACCGCGCTCTGGCTTGTTGACCAAGGAAAGCAAGTGACGCTTGTAGAAATGCAAGATGATATTTTATCCGTTGGCGGACCTCTCTGTCATGCCAATGAGGATATGCTCCGTGACCTGGTGAAATTCAAAAATATCCGGCTGCTGACTGACACGATAATCTCGGGCAAGGACGAGCATGGATTTGTTCTGAAAAATAAGAGCGGCGAAGAATCCGTTGTGGAAGCAGACTCCGTGATCCTGGCAATCGGGTATACTCCTCAGAAATCATTGTATGATGAACTCCAGAATGAACTTTCGGAAACGTATCTTCTAGGGGATGCCAAGCAGGTACAGAATATTATGTATGCGGTTTGGGATGCCTATGAGGTGGTTAGAAACGTATAGTAGCTGCACAGCTGTTGAAGAAGAGACCTGCCGGGCGGCAGGTCTCTTCTTCGGGTATAGGAGGAGAATGATTCCAGATAACGCACAGACCCTTCGGCATACAGTACAGCCATAGCCAGCGAGCTTTTACCGGAGCCGGATATACCGCATATTACATTTCCCGTAGTACCAACCCTTCGTCCATGAAGTTGTTCGTTGTGTTATTGCATCGCTCAAACCGAGCTGACAATAAAATGACACAGCAGCCTTCAGAAAGACTACAGTTTCATTTGCGCCATGACGGATTAAAATTGCTTGGCTGTCTCTCTGGCTTTGACAATAGCCTCTTGCTTGATAGCCTCGGCTTGATCGGGCATTTCTGCCATTCCCTCAATGAAAATACTTTGAATATCTGCAACCCCTATAAACTGCATAATTGTCCGTATATAACTGGCCCCGCATTCCAGGAATGCAGCCGGACCCTCCGAATATACTCCGCCGCTTGCCTGGATGTGAAGTGCTTTTTTGCCGGCCAGAAGACCGACAGGTCCTGTCTCTGTGTAGCGGTATGTCTTCCCCGGAATAACCAGACAGTTCGTGTAATTCAGCAAAACATGAGGGATTGTCAGATTCCACATTGGAGAAACGAAGATATACTTATCCGCTTCAATGAACTGGTCGCATAGCTTATCAATATATGCAAGTTTGTCCCGCTCTGCATCAGACAGCAATTGCTCAAACGGCGTATTGGAGTTAGCTTGTCTCCATTGAAAAAGCTTATATCTAGCATTCAGAATGTCAGCATCTACTGCCGGAACATCCAGCTGAAACAAGTCGAGATGGATGACTTCCTCCTCCGGATGTGCTTCGCGATAGGTGTCAATAAACTCCTTGCCGACAGCTAAACTGTAGGAAGAGTTTGGATCAAGCGGGTGAGCCGTAATGTAGAGTACTTTCTTCAAGATAATGCCTCCTGGTTTCTATTTGTCTTGCACTAAAAAGTGTATTTTGGGTCACTTTTTATGTCCCAATAATACAAACAGGCTCCTGACAGCTGTGTGTCAGGAGCCTGTTTGTATCTTTTGAAATTACTTTTTCTTGTTGATAGAATGATTCAGGTTCAACTCATCCATCAGCTCACTATCTACTGAATCGATATTATGAATATTGAGCCACAATCCCGGACAGCTCCTCGAACCGCTCATCAGATAATTCCTCAGTCCCAAGCTCATAAGCTCTGCCCAGTAAAGCATACTTCACCGAGCCGTATCTGTGATATTTCAACAGCTCATGGCGGATGCCGCCCAGGCTGGCGATGAATTCGGCGATCTGGGCGATGTCCTCCGCTGAGTCATTGAAGCCGGGAATGACCGGAGTACGGACGACAATAGCGCTTCGTTCGAACGAATGGCTAAGGCGCTCCAGGTTGTCCTTGATCCGGCGCGGAGATACTCCCGTAAACCGAATATGCGCCTGCTCATTCAGCGATTTCAGGTCATAATGAATCATATCCAGATGGGGCAGCAATCTGGCGAGATGGCTCCAGGCCGAGTACCCGCAGGTTTCAATCGCGGTGTGGATTCGCCGCCGCTTCGCCCCGGCAAGCAGCGCTTCGGCGAACTCGATCTGAGCCGTAACCTCTCCTCCGCTTAACGTCAAGCCGCCTCCGGATCTTGCGTAGAACATGCTGTCCTGCTCCGCAATCTTCAGCACTTCTTCAACCGTCATTAACCGACCATATACATCGAGGGCTTTGGACGGGCATACGGCAGTGCAGTCCACACATCCCTGTACACAGTCACCACGGTTAATGATTATTTCCCCGCCGGCATCGACTGAGATCGCTCCCCGGCCGCATACCGGAAGACAGAATCCGCATTCCGCAATGCCGATGCATTTGCTTGCATCAAAGTACATTTCCTTGGCGGAGGTCCAGGACTCGGGATTGCTGCACCATTTGCAGCGCAGAGGACAGCCCTTCATGAATACAACGGTGCGAATGCCCGGCCCGTCATGCAGGGAATATCTTTGAATATTGAAGATGCTGCCTTGAACCGGCTGATGTTCCATTCCCATTCTCCATTCTAGCTCTTCCCTGCCTGTATTCCAGCACTATATCGCCGTATGCTCGGTTCTCATGATCAGATCATTCTGCAAATCTTCGGACAAATCTGTGAAATAGGCACT
This sequence comes from Paenibacillus sinensis, assembly GCF_019904155.1. Taxonomy (GTDB): domain Bacteria; phylum Bacillota; class Bacilli; order Paenibacillales; family Paenibacillaceae; genus Paenibacillus_AQ; species Paenibacillus_AQ sinensis. The sequence goes on along the minus strand of NZ_JAHCMB010000128.1, from coordinate 31,767 downwards.
GTATCCGGCAATCCGCACGAGCAGGTTTCTGTACTTGTCAGGCTCCCGCTGCGCATCCAGAAGCGTCTGCTTGTTGATAATATTGAACTGCAAATGCCACAGGCGCAGATCGCTCCATGTCCGGATAAAAGATACGAGCTTCAGCGTCCCATCTTCTCCGGCGATGACGGAAGGCGTAAGCTTTAGGTTAAGCAATCTCGCAGCTCTTTCCCGGTAGTTGTAGTTCTTGGAGTAGTAGTTGGAGAGCAGGACGGCCGTCGGTCCGTTAATGTCCGCGCCATGCGAAGCAGAGGAGCCGTCTGCGAGAGGAGTATAGGCCTTTCTGCCATTGGGCGTCGCTGCGACGACCTTGCCGAAAGGAACATGTGAAGTAAAAGGAACATAGCGCAGGTCAAGATTGACCCCAAGCTGCTTGGAATATTGCCGTGTGAATTTCAGAGCCTCTTCATCCAATTCCTTGGCAATGGAGTCGGCGTAATCATCATTGTTGCCGTAGCTTGGCGCATGTGCCAGCAGCTGGCGGATCGCTTCATAGCCTTCAAAATCATGGTCGAGAGCTTCGATCAGCTGGGCCATCGAAATCCGCTTGTCCTCGAATACCACCTTTTTAATCGCCGCCAGCGAATCGATCACCGTGCCGTAACCGATGAATTCAAAATAACCAAGATCGATTCCGCCCTCGATATGTGGGGAGTGGATATCTTTATAGTTTTGCAGGCACAGCTTGTGCATGGAGGTGCTTAACGGGGCGGCAAAATGCTCGCTGCGCAGCCGGATAATCGCATGCTGCTGGATGAAGGCATTCTTCAGGAAGTATTTCTGCTGGGCTTTATAGGCATCAAAGAACTGTTCCCACGATCCGAAGCTAACCGGATCACCGGTTTCAAGGCCAAGCGTCTCTCCGGGATAGCGCAGCATCTGCCCGTTCCGCAGCGTCATTTCTACGGCAGCGGCAAAATTGATATAGGCACAGGGGCTGGTGTACGTATCACGGTTTGGCATCCGGCATTCCGCACAGCCCGATACCGCGTAGTCGTAGGCCTCCTCGAAGGTTGCCCCTTTGGCCAACAGCAGCGGGACGACTTCTTCATCATTAATCAGCTTCGGAAAACCCGAGCCTTCCTTGATTGTCTCCGCAACCTCATACAGGTAACGCTCAGGTGATCTCGTGTGAATCCGTGCCGCCAAATCAGGATAGTTAAGCGGGAATTCCCGTTTGGACTGGAGCATCAGGTAAGTCAACTCATTGGTCGCGTCCAGTCCGCCCGGAGTCTGTCCGCCGATCGTTACCGCCTCCCAGTGGGCGTACCCTTCGTTGAATGCCCCGCCAGTCGGTGAAATGTACAGATCCAGAAACTGCGCCATTGCATTCCACACACATTCCAGCAGCTCGATCACTTCCTGATCGGTTATACGTCCAAGCTGGATATCCTGTTGATAGAATGGATACAGGTACTGGTCCATTCTTCCGTTCGAAATAACTGTACCTGTCTTCTGTTCCAGTCTGGAGAACATCTGGACGAACCATTGGGATTGCACGGCTTCATGGAAACTCCGGGGCGGGTGCTCCGGCACACGCGCGCTGATCTCGGCGATTTTCCGCAGCTCGGCCTGACGGACGGGATTCTTCTCTTTATCAGCCAGCTCCGCAGCCAGTCTGGAATGACGGTTCGCCCACAGCACAATAGCGTCAGATACATTCACAATAGCCCGCAGGAAAGGCAGCTTCTCCATATTGTCCACAGGGCTGTACGGATCAAGCTGCTCGATCTCTCTCAAAGCTTCTTCCTTGATGCCCTTATAGCCGATGCGGAGCACCTTCTCATAATCATGCACCCATTGGATGGATGAACGGAACGATGCGGTTTCATTGACGATAAATCTGGATTTCAGCGGGTCCTCCGGATCATAGGTCACTTTCAGCGTCTCTGCGGGCAGTGCCTTGGCAAGCGCCTCATGAAAGGTTTTGCCTTTCCAGTACGGTGAAATCTCATTCACAATAATCGCGGAATCCTCTTCTGTGAGATCAAAGGGCGATTGGCCACGGCTCGGCAAATCCTTGATCACCGTATCCAGGTAGTCGCCGTCCAGTTCCGGATACAGGATGCCGTATCTTCCCGGATATCCACCTCTTCCCGCTATCAGCTGATCCTTGTCAATATAGACGGTGATGTGCCGGGCAGTATGAAGCAGCGCCTTGGACCATCTCAGAATCAGAGCTTCACCTTCCGTCTGCCTGAAGGATTCGGTAAATAAGCGCGCCCGCTCCACATCAATTTTGGGCCGCTGATTCTGAAAGGAATGGAGAATGCGGCTCGCTCTTTCATGCCCGGGAACTGTCCGATCCTCGGGTGGGTGAATAAGCCTTTGTTCCTGCACTGACAATACCGATTGAACCGTCATAAAATCACTCCCAACTAAATCCTAACTATTCCAGTAGGATTTTGTTAAATTATGCGTATCATCGTAAAGCGGCCAAGTTTATTTTGTCAAGGAAAAAATCAGCGCCAAACACGCATTACAGCTTCCTTCTGCGGGTCAGATTGATCCGAAAAGCATAATTGTCTGCGCGGTAAATGCTTTTTTCATATTCGAGCGGATTGCCGTCATGATCCAGCACCAGGCGTTTGGATAGCAGGGCGCAGCTTGGTTCGGCAGTCATGCCCAGCAATTTCTTCTCTTCCGCAGCCGGAATAATGGCCCCTATCGTCTGGCTCGCTTCCCACAGATTCAGTCCCAGCTCCGTTTCCAGCACGTCGTAGGTCGACACGTTGGTTAAATCCAGCAGAGCCAGCTTCTCGCCGATCTCCAGCGGATAATACTGGGTTTCCAGCACAACAGGCGTATCATTCGCCAGCCGCAGACGAATGGTCTCATAGAGCTGTGGCACCCCGAATATTTTAGCCGCATCCTGCGGAGCTTCTACAATCCCCTGCTTCAGCACCTTGATATCGGGCGTAAGCCCGCGCTCCCCGATAATATCAAAGAATGTGCTCAAATTGCCCAGCCATTCCTCAATGGGCCGGACAGCCACAAAGGTGCCGAGACCTTGGCGGGACTCAAGCATCCCGTCATCAATCAGCGTTCGGATGGCACGGCGGACGGTCGCCCGGCTAACCGAGTATTTTTCCATAAGCTCATGCTCCGGCGGGATCTTCTCCGTGTATGTGCCTTTAAAAATATCGTTTCGAAGTAAATTTCTTACTTGTAAATGTAAAGGTATCGAATTGCTTCTGTCGAGCATTGGCACATACCTTCCTTTCTGTTCGATGATAATTCCAAGTAAGCTGATGCGATTTTATATTATATCATCAACAGGTTGTCCGGACAACCTGTTGACAGTTTCATTTTTTCTGTGTTAATTTATGTAGCAACCAATCCTATATAGCTGATCAGATCGCTGAAGGCTAAGCTGCGCACTCCTATGGAGGCGTAACTTAGCCTTTATTTTTATTTTTGGAGGCCAAGTTATGAAACAGATGTTGTCTAGTGCACCAAGCGCGGCTGAACTGGCAGAACTCCACCGGGAGCACCTGTGGCTGCACCTAACTAATCACAAGCTTTTTGAAACACAAGACCCGCCGATTATGGCCGAGGGAAAAGGCTATATGCTGAAGGATGTGCAGGGAAAGGAGTATGTGGACGGTCTGGCCGGCGGAGTCTGGGTCGTCAATGTGGGACACGGCAGAGAGAGCATCGCAAATGCCGTAAGCGAGCAGATGAAGGTATTGCCATATTACGCCGGTTCAATGGCCACCCCGCCTTATATCAAGCTGGCCGCCAAGCTCGCCTCTCTGCTGCCTTCGCTGCCGAAAGTCTATATCTCGAACAGCGGTTCAGAAGCTAATGAGAAGGCGTTCAAGATGGTCAGACAATATTTTTCCGCAAAATCTCCCGGCAAGAAGAAATACAAGATCATTTACCGGAACAGGGATTATCATGGCACTACTCTGGCGGCACTGGCAAGCAGCGGGCAGCAGGAGCGCAAGATTGATTTTGGTCCGCTGCCGGAAGGATTCGCGGAAATCCCGCACGCCCTGTGTTACCGTTGTTCATTTGGAAAAAGCTATCCCGGCTGCAATGTAGATTGCGCACGCGCGCTTGAACAGGTGATTCAGCGTGAGGGGGAAGACTCGGTTGCCGCAGTCATAGTCGAGCCTATTACCGCCGGAGGCGGCATCATTCCCCCGGTTCCGGAGTATTATCCGGTGCTGCAGGAGATTTGCCGGCGTTATGAGGTGCTGCTGATTATGGACGAGGTTGTTACAGGCTTCGGCAGAACGGGAGCTCTGTTCGGGCATCAGCATTACGATGTACAGCCGGATATCATTACCTTGGCTAAAGGTCTGGCAAGCGGCTATATGCCGATTTCGGCTACGGTCGCCCGCCAGGAGATTTTCAACCAATTTAAGGCCGGGCCGGAGGACCCGAACGGGTTCTTCCGGGACATCAGCACCTTTGGGGGCTGCGCAGGCAGTTCGGTGGCGGCACTGGAGAACATCCGGATTATCGAGGAGGAACAGCTCACGGACAACAGCGCGGTTATAGGCCGCTACCTGATGGAGCGTCTGAAGGAACTTGAAGATCTCCCCATTGTCGGCGACGTCCGGGGGCAAGGCCTGCTGGCCGGTGTGGAACTGGTGGCGGATAAAAGCTCCAAGGCACCGCTGCAAGAGAACCGGCTGGCCCAAATTGTTGCGCATGCCCGAGATGAGGGCGTAATTATCGGCCGAATGACGCGCAGTGTGCCAGGCTATAACAATGTGATCTATATGGCGCCTCCTCTCATCATCGACAAGCAGGGAATCGACAAGATCGTCGATGCGCTGCGGAATGCGCTCCGCAGACAGTTATAGGTAGCGGCATTACCGGGGAAAGTTCCAGCGGGGCCCGCAAAATCATTCAGCACACCTTTAAACCAAGTATTCCAATATACAAAAACAAATTTGAGGAGGTCTCTATGTGAACATATTCTGGTTTATTCCGACTTATGGAGATGGCCGATATTTGGGAACAGAAACCGGAAGCAGAGCGACAACACCCGGGTATTACCGGCAAATCGCCACTGCTGCCGACGAGCTAGGTTATGAAGGAGTGCTGATTCCGACAGGAAGGGGCTGTGAGGATGCCTGGATCATTGCATCATCCTTGCTTCCCTTGACAACACGTCTCAAATTTCTGGTCGCTATCCGCCCGGACCTTATGTCCCCCACACTTGCAGCGCGGATGGCCTCGACCTTTGACCGCAGCTCCGGAGGCCGGCTGCTCCTGAACGTGGTCACCGGAGGCGATCCCGAAGAGCTTCAGGCAGACGGTGTATTTCTGAATCATGACGAGCGTTACGAACGTGCGGATGAATTTCTTACGGTCTGGCGGCAGGCCATCCAGCAGCAGGAGGTCACGTTCTCCGGCAAGCACATCCAGGTCAACAAAGCCAAGGTGCTGCAGCCCACGGTCCAGACCCCCTACCCTCCGCTTTATTTTGGAGGCTCATCGGATGCGGCATTGCAGACGGCAGCCAAGCATATCGACGTATACCTCACCTGGGGCGAACCGCCTGAGCAGGTAAAAGCCAAAATCGCAGCCGTCCGGCGGCTCGCGGAGCAGGAAGGCCGGACCGTCCGCTTCGGTATCCGGCTGCATGTGATCGTCCGTGAGACACGGGAGGAAGCGTGGAAAGCGGCGGAACGTCTGATTTCCCATCTGGATGAGGATACGATTGCAGCGGCCCAGCAGGTATTCGCCAAGATGGACTCCGTCGGGCAGCGCAAAATGGCGGAGCTGCATGGCGGCGACCGCTCGAAGCTGGAGGTCAGCCCGGATTTATGGGCCGGTGTCGGCCTTGTCCGCGGGGGCGCCGGCACAGCTCTGGTCGGTGATCCCGAGACGGTGGCCCTCCGGATGCGTGAATATCAGGAGCTTGGCATCGAAACGTTTGTGCTCTCCGGGTATCCACACCTGGAGGAAGCCTACCGCGTTGCAGAGCTGCTCTTCCCGCTGCTGCCGCTTGAACATGCCGCAAGCCGCACGGGCCAGGGTTCCAGCTCCAGAGGAGAAGCCGTTGCGCTCGGGAACTCCGTCATTGCAAGGCCCGGAGGACATTCCGAACCGTTCGGACATTAATTAAGGAGGTAGCTCATGGATTCGCATATTTTGCAAATCAACGGCCTGTACAAAACCTTCGCTGCGCCCCAGGGACAGGTTAAAGCCCTGCATAATATCAATCTGAACGTCAGCGAAGGCGAATTCGTCACGATCATCGGCCCCAGCGGCTGCGGCAAGAGCACCCTGCTCAAGATTATCGCGGGACTGGACAATGCCTACGAAGGCAGCATTTTACTGAACGGGCAGCCCATCCAGGGACCCAGCATAGAGAAGGGATTTATTTTTCAGGAGCCGCGCCTGTTCCCCTGGCTTACAGTGGAGAAAAATATCGCCGGCAATCTTTCCTTGAAAGACCCCAAGATTCGCCGCCGGGTGGAGGAATTGATTGAACTGGTCCGTTTGCAGGGATTTGAGCATTCTTACCCACGTGAGCTATCGGGCGGTATGGCCCAGCGGGTAGCCATTGCCCGTGCGCTCCTGCGGGGTCCCAAGGTGCTGCTGCTGGACGAGCCCTTCGGCGCACTTGATGCGTTCACCCGCTCCCACATGCAGGAGGTGTTGCTCGATATTTGGCAGAAGGACAGAACCACGATGCTGCTCGTCACTCATGACCTGGATGAGGCAGTGTTTCTTGGGGAACGGGTCGTTGTGATGAACGCCCGCCCGGGGCAGATTCAGAGTCTGCAGCACATCCAGCTTCCCCATCCCCGCAAGAAGGCAAGCATCGCCTTTGAGCAATACCGGCGCGGCGTGTTAAACGAGTTCGAGAAAGTGGAAGACTCAAGAATTGCCGATCTTACGGAAGCCTATGAAATATAGAGTTAATCCAAGGAGGAATTATACGATGAAACTATTTAAAAAAAGCAAAACATGGATGGTACTAACTGCCCTGACACTTCTGGTGGCAGGCTGCGGCAGCAATGGAGCATCCAGCTCCGACTCTGCGAATACAACCGCCACCGCCAAGGCCGAAGCCTCCACCCCGGCAGCAAGCGCGGCTCCCTCATCTGCCGCAGCTAAAGATTACGACGGACTGACCTTGACGATCGGCATCCAGCCCGGACCGGGGTCCTACGCACTGGCGCGGAGCAAGGGATGGTTCGAGGAGGAATTCGGCAAGGTGGGCGTTAAGGTGAAATGGGCTGAATTCCAGAGCGGTCCCCCGATGACGGAGGCCATTGCCGCCGGCCGTCTGGATTTCGCAGGTCTTGGCAATCTACCGGTCATCACCGCCCAGGCTGCGGATATCGGCTTCACCGAAATCGCCAATATTATTGACGGCAAGAACAATGTCGCCGTCATTGTGCCCAAGGACAGCACGATCACCAAGATCGAAGACCTTAAAGGCAAGAAGGTAGCCGTCGCCAAGGGCAGCAATGCTTTCAATTTCCTGTACCGCGGTCTGGACAAGGCCGGACTAAAATCTTCCGATCTGGAGATCATTCAGCTGCAGCCAAATGAAGCGCAGCCCGCTTTTGAAACCGGCGGTGTCGATGCTTGGGCTACCTGGGACCCTTACATTACGACGAATGTACTCAGCGGCAAAGCAAAGGTCCTGACCGACGGCGAAGCGCTGGGTGTTCTCTCTCCGTCCTTCCTTATTGCCCGCACGAAGCTTGTCGAAGAGCATCCGGAATTGATCACCACGTACCTGAAAGTGTATGAACAAGCCCGCGTCTGGGAGAACGCACATCTGGATGAGGCGATCAAGACGTATGCCGAGCAATTCCAGGTAGATGCAGCTGTTATCAAGGCGCTTCGCGATCGCGTTACCCCTATTAACCTGCCTATCAGCGACGAAGTCATTGCATCGCAGCAGGCAACAGCGGATTTCCAGCTTAAGGAGAAAACCATTCGCAAACAGATTGATGTATCCAAAGTGGTAAATAACCAGTTTATCGAGCAGGCCATTAAGGATGCTGCCGCAGATCCAAAGTAATGAGGTGAATCCAATGCAGAGCGTCCGGTTGGAAGAAACGGCGGCTGTCCCAGCAGCTGTACGCAAGAAAAAGCGGCACAACAGGCAGAAACAACGGAGGACCATCCTTAAAGGCCTTCTGCTGCCTGTGCTGACGCTTATTGTATGGGAAATTGCCGGAACGGCGGGGCATATCAACCCCACCGTTCTGCCTACTCCCCACTTGATCGTCATAGAATTCTATAATCTTGCCAGGTCAGGGGAGTTGTTTTTTCATCTGCGGTATTCCTTATGGCGTTCGTTCCTCGGCTTTCTGCTGGGAGGCTCCGTTGGACTTGTCCTCGGTCTGTGGTCAGGCTTCACACGGTTTGCGGAGAAACAGCTCGATCCTTCCATCCAGATGCTGCGGACCGTCCCCCACCTGGCTATAACGCCGCTGTTTATTCTCTGGTTCGGTTTCGGAGAATGGTCCAAGATTCTGCTTATAGCGCTTGGCGCTTTTTTTCCGGTTTATGTGAACACTTTTCTGGGAATCCGTTCGGTGGACGCCAAACTGTTCGAGGTAGCGAAAGTGCTTCAATTTAACCGCAGGAGCCTTATTACAAAGCTGATCGTGCCGGCCGCCCTTCCGAATATTCTGCTCGGCATCCGCTTGTCGCTGGGAGCGGCTTGGCTTGGGCTGGTAGTGGCCGAAATGATGGGTTCAAGCGAAGGGGTTGGCTTTCTGATCATGGATGCCCGGTATTTCTCCATCACCTCGCTCGTCTTCGTCGGCATCCTAATCTTTGCCATCGTCGGGAAATTGACGGATTCGCTCGTCAAATTGCTGGAGAAACGACTGCTCCGCTGGCGTGACAGCTATCTGGGGGAAAATTTATGAACATGATTAGAAACAACCGGGAGAAATCGACTCTTTCCGGCAAAGTGCCTGATTCCCTGCAAGCCTGGTTCTTTCCGCTGGCTGTTCTGCTGCTGTGGCAGGCAGCGGGAGCATTCGGGGTGCTGTCTCCTTCTCTTCTGCCAACTCCTCTAGAGATCGGAAGACAATTCATTAAGCTTGCAGAGAGCGGAAGGCTGCTCACACATCTGGAAGCCAGCGTGCTCCGGGCCGCTGCCGGCTTTGCTCTCGGAGGCTCGCTCGCGCTGATCATCGGACTGGCCACCGGACTGTCCAGACATTTGGAAGAACTGCTGGACCCTTCCTTGCAGATGATGCGCACGGTACCGCTGCTGTCCATCATTCCGCTATTCATTCTCTGGTTCGGGGTGGGACAGCTGTCGCAAGTGCTGCTGATCGCGCTGGGTGCCTTTTTCCCTCTGTATGTGAATACCTTTGCCGGTGTTCGCGGTGTGGACCGCAAGCTGTACGAGGTGGCGCAAATTCTGGAATACTCCCGGCTGCAGCAGGTCTTGCGGCTGATTATCCCGTCAGCACTCCCGAACATCTTGCTGGGTATCCGTCTGTCGCTCGGAGTCGCGTGGCTCTGTCTGGTAGTAGCCGAGATGATGGGGGCAAGCTCCGGCATCGGCTATATGATTGCTGAGGCGCGCCAATATTCACAGACCGCCGCCGTATTTGTGGGCATCGGGATCTTCGCGGCGGTCGGCAAGCTGTCCGACTCCCTGGTGCGATTGCTCGAATCAAGGCTGCTGCGTTGGAGAGAAGCCTATAAAGGATAATTTCGCCGATGATTTTCATCAACACATTATTAATTGAAGAAAGGCGGTGCCCCTATGGCATATCCGGAACAAATCTATATTAACGGCACGGTGCTTACTTTTGACCAGGAAGGAACAACCGCAGAAGCAGTAGCGGTGCAAGGAGAACGCATTGCCGCAGTCGGCAGTACGGAGCAACTGCTGCAGCTGGCAGGGCCGGAAACAGCAGTAATCGATCTTCAAGGAAAGACCGTACTGCCCGGCTTCTATGAGGCTCACGGCCATTTCCCGTTAAGCGGGATACTGGAGGTGCAGTCGGCCCCGCTGTGGAGTCCGCCGCGCGGAACGATCCGCAGCATTTCCGATTTGCTAGCCGTCCTGAAGGACAAAGCGGCGAACATTCCAGCCGGAGGATGGGTCACGGGATTTGGCTACGACCCTTCCAAGCTGGCGGAGAATCGGCATCCCAGCCGGTATGAACTGGATCAGGCCTTTCCGGATCACCCCGTCTGGCTGTCCCACAATTCGGCGCATATGGGCGTGGCGAACAGCAAGGCGCTGGCGCTGGCCGGAATTACCAAAGACTCTCCGGCGCCCTCGCACGGCGTTATCCAGCGTGACACGGACGGTGAACTCACGGGCTTGATCCAGGAAAATGGCGCTTTAATCGAAGCCCACATCCCCTCTCTGACCCCGGAGCAGCACGCTGAAGGAATTCGCATCGCCAACGCTGAGTACGTGTCTCAGGGCATTACCTCCGCAATAATCGCGGTTGGCATAGACCCTGAGCCGCTCGTGGATGCCCACAATCGTGGACTGCTGGATCTCCAGCTGATCAGCATTCCGCTCTTCCAGCCGGATTATTCGCCGGAGAAGGTTGAATATAACCGCGGTCCGGTCAAATCGCAAGGGTCGAAGCTGTTCCAGGACGGCTCCATCCAGGGATACACCGGCTGGCTCACCAACCCTTACCACCGGCCGTTCTCCGAAGATGATCCGCTATTCAGAGGATTTCCTTTACAGAAGAGAGAGCAGCTGGCACAGGCTGTATTTGCTGTTCATTCGGCCGGGCGCCAGGTGGTCATTCATGCCAACGGCGATGCGGCTATTGATGATGTGCTGTACGCCATCGGCGAAGCCCAGCGGCGGCTGCCGCGGCCAGACGCCCGCCACAGAATTGAGCATGCCCAGTCTGTTCGCGAGGATCAGCTTGACCGCATTAAGGAACTCGGCATTACCCCTTCGTTCTTCAACGATCATGTCTATTATTTCGGGGATGACCACCGTGATGTCTATCTGGGCGAAGACCGGGCACGCCGGATCAGCCCGCTCCGCTCGGCTGTGGATCGGGGCATCCGTTTCTCGCTGCACAACGATACGCCGATCACGCCGCCTTCTCCCCTGCATCTCGTATCCGTCGCGGTCAACCGGCTGACGGCCAGCGGCCGGGAGCTCGGTCCCGAATACCGGATCACGCCCTATCAGGCACTGCGGGCCATCACCATAGATGCCGCTTGGCAGGCGTTCGAGGAGAAAGACAAAGGCTCCATTGAAGCCGGCAAGCTGGCCGATCTGGTCATTCTGGCGGATAATCCGCTGACCGCCGATCCGCTCAATCTGCATAATATCCCCGTTCTCCAGACGATTATCGGCGGCCGCCAAGTGTATGCACAGGAGGCAGCGGCTTTATCCTCACAACAGTAATTGTAGAGTCCTGCATCAGAAATCAATTCAGAAGGGCGGTGTCCGGATATGGTACAGACTCAGTTTCCTGCTGCCGGAACGGAGAAGAACAAGGTCCTTGAACAGCTGCAAGCCTTGCGTGGAGAGGATGCCAATTGGCGAGATGGCCGCACCTGGAGCCTGGTATACTACGGGGGCGAAGAAATCGCTGATTTGACCAGACAGGCCTATCAGCTATTCTCGCAGGAGAACGGCCTCAACCCCGGGGCCTTTCCTTCCCTGCGCCAGATGGAGACGGAAGTTGTGTCCATGACTGCGGATCTGCTGGGCGGGGGAAGCGGAACGGTTGGAAATATGACCTCAGGGGGGACGGAAAGTATTCTGATGGCTGTCAAAACAGCCAGGGACTACGCCCGGGCCGTTCGTCCGGAAATTCATCAGCCGGAGATGGTCCTTCCTGTTACGGCCCATCCGGCTTTTTCCAAAGCAGCAGCTTATTTCGATATCAAAGCCGTATATGTTCCTCTAACGGAGGAGTATCGGGCAGATGTATCCGTTGCGAGCCGCTTGATTAACGCCAATACGATTCTGCTTGTTGGCTCCGCCCCCGCCTATCCGCATGGCGTCATGGACCCCATTGAAGAATTGGCAGGGATCGCTCTTGAGCATCATATTCCCTTCCACGTGGATGCCTGTCTTGGCGGATTTATGCTGCCGTTCCTGAAAGACATCGGCGAGCCGTTGCCGGACTTCGATTTTCGCGTGCCGGGCGTCACCTCAATGTCTGCCGATCTGCATAAATACGGCTATGCCTCCAAAGGGGCCTCTGTCGTGCTGTACCGTGAGGATGAGTACCGCCAGCACCAGTTCTATGTCCGCAGCGACTGGCCGGGCGGCTTGTTCGCCTCCCCTACTATGGCCGGCACACGGCCGGGCGGGGCAATTGCCTCTGCATGGGCGGTCCTGCATTATCTCGGACGGGATGGCTACAACCGTCTTGCAGACACAACCCTGCAAATTACCCGCAGGCTCCAGGAGGCTCTGATTGCCGTGCCGGGCCTGCATATACTGGGCAATCCTCAAATGAGCGTCTTTGCCATCGGTTCAGAAGAACTCAACCTATATGCGGTTGCAGATGAACTGGAGAGCAGAGGTTGGCATATGGACCGCCAGCATCTGCCGCCAAGCCTGCATTTTATGGTGACGCAAGCGCACCGGAATAGCGTGGATGCATTTATCGATGATCTGCATAAGGCAATTGAGGAGGTAGCAGCCCGTCCCGAGGCCTATGCAGAAGGCTCCACCGCGATGTATGGAATGGTTGGCAGCCTGCCGGACTCAAGCCTGGCTCATGGATTCATGCGTGATTATCTCAGTTCCATGACCCGTAAGAGCTGATTATTTTATCGAGGGAGTGTCCATGAACGATGCCAACTGTACCCGGCGGCACTGAACCGTCTAACCCGAACCATGTCTCTTCGTCCGGACCGAGAAATCACTCCCTGGCCGACATCGCCGGAGCAACCGGGAAGCTGCGCTGGAATACCAAGCTGTTGTACGGTTCCGGTGAAATCGTAAATGTCATCACGATCACAGTGATTGGCATGTACTACCTGTTTTTCCTTACGGATTATGTCGGGTTGTCGCCTACGCTCGCCGGAGGAATCTTCATGGTTGGCCGTATCTGGGATGCGTTTATCGATCCGGTTATGGGAATTGTAACGGACCGGACGCGCACGAAGTGGGGAAGAAGGAGACCGTTTTTGTTCCTTTCCGCGATTCCGATAGGCCTGCTGTTCTTTCTCATGTGGAGTTACCCCGGGGCAGGCAGCGATGTTTTAAATGCCATTTATTTTACCGCTGCCTATATGCTGTTCATGACCACCTTAACACTCTACTACGTGCCTTACCTGAGTCTGGTCGCCGAGCTGACCGAGGACTATAACGAGCGAACCAGCGTCAACAATTACCGGATCGTCGTTCAATTATTGATGGGACTGGTCGCTGCAGTAATTCCCAAGATGATTGCGGACAGCTATACGGATGCCTTCCAAGGCTACAGAACGATGGGACTTGCCGTTGGGCTGTTTATTATCCTGATTCCGCTGCTGCTGTTCTTCCGGACAAAAGAACGTCAAACCCCTGAAGTCCATTCGCGATCCCTCCGCTTCGGTTCTGAAATCCGGCTTGCGCTGGCAAGCCGGCCGTTCCGCCGCCTGCTGCTGCTCTATGTCGGCTGCTATGCGGCAGCCAATGTCATTGAAGGCTTCGTTATTTATTACATGAAGTATTGGCTCAACCGTGAAGAGGAGATGTCGTACCTCTTGGTAACCGTCATCGTAGCGGGAGTTCTTACCCTTCCTCTCTGGACCAAAGTATCCCAGGCGATAGGCAAGAAGAAGACGATCATCTACGGCCTGCTCCTCTGGGCGGTCAGCCAGCTGTCCTGGATGGTGCTGTCGCCGGACTCGCCCTCCTATCTTGTATATGTGATCGGCGCCGTGGTCGGCTCCGGCTATGGCGTTGCCCATGTCGTCCCCTGGTCCATGCTCCCCGACGTATTGGATGCCGATGAGCTGCGGACAGGGTTAAGACGCGAAGGGCTGTATTCCGGGATCATGACCTTTTTTATGAAGACGTCCAATTCACTGGCTATTTTTCTGATCGGAATCCTGCTGGAGGCTGCCGGCTATGTGCCGAATCAAATCCAGTCCGGGCCTGCCCAGATGACGATCCGGTCCACGATGACGTTTGCGCCTGAGCTATTCATTGTTGCAGGGTTGATTGCGGCGTTCATCTATCCGCTTGGGAAGGAAGATTATACAAGAAATCGGGAAAGGCTGCTTGAAAAATCCAATCCAAAAGGCGCAAACGAATCGACCTAGCAAAACTGCATTCGTTATACATTGCATTCTGAAGCTGCCGACGCTATCAAATCAGGCAAAACGGCCGTTCCCCGGTGGAATACCGAGACACGGCCGCTGCATGATCGTTATCTGGATTTGGAGTTTGCATTTCCAAACGAAACCAGCCAGAGTAAAAAGTATGAAAGTCCAGCGATTATGTTGTTCTAGGAATCATGAAAAAGAGGCTCGTTCCTCCTCAAATCGAGTTGGAAACGAGCCCGTTATTTTTGTATAAAGAGATTACTTAGTGGACCACAGCTTGATCCGGTCTTGAATATGCTTGGTGTAGGCTTCTTCCATTTCTTTAACTCCTGCCTTATCCAGATCGGCCATATAGGCGTCCCAGATCTTGTCGAAGTCTGCCGGTTTGGCCATTACCGCTTCAGGAATACGCTTCCACGTAATGTCCTTCATCTTGGCGCCCAGGATAACCGCAGGATCGTCGCTGGCGAGTGACATGGTGTATGCCGCACCGTAAGCTCTCGGCTCAAATTCCTCTTCCTTAGGGAACAGATCCTTCCAATGCTCGGCATTGTAAGCCTTCAGGGTTTCCTTCTCCGCATCGCTGTAGCTCGCTGTCAACATTTCCGGATAATTGCGAGTGAAATAGTTATCGGTTGAATCCTTGATTCCATCCCCGTAATGCACCATCAGGTTCCAATAAAGACCGACACCGGATTCTTTTTGGAAACCTGCGTTGTCATTGTTCATCCGTTCCTGTACAGCCGGTATTACTACCCGTTTGCCGTTTTCAAGCGTATAGTGTTTTCCTTCAATGCCCCAGTTGTTCAGAATTTGCCCCTCTTCCGATGCCAGGAAATCAAGGAACTGAATCGCGCGTACCGGGTCTTTGCACTTGCTGGAGATCGAAATTCCGTACCCGCCGTCAAAACCGGCCTGCCAGAAGCTCGTATCCTTGTACTCCGCGCTCATGGTAACCGGATAATGACCGTAAGTCTGATCGAATTTGCCCGCGGCCTTTAGCGCATTCTGTCCGTCGCCATAATCCCATTCCGGATCAGCCAGACCGAGAATCCGGCCCGAAGCCACTTTTGACTTGAACTGATCGGCCTTCTGCACGAAGCTTTCCGGATCGAGCAATCCGATGCTGTTCATATGATTCAGCCAGCGGAAATATTCTTTCTCCTCCGGACGGCGGAAATGATAAGTCGCTTGATACGTTTTTTGATCGATGAAATATTCGCCATCATCCGGTCCGCCGGTTGTCTGGAATCCGGAGTTGGTTACCTGATACATATGCCAATCATCCGCATTCAGCGATAAGCCAATATTTTTGTTGCCGTTCTCGTCCGTTGGATGCTTGGCGATATAATCCTGAATGACTTTTTCAAAATCCTTTACCGTTCGTATTTCCGGATATCCGGCTTCCTTCACAACACGGTGCTGGAGTTCAAATCCTCCGTCGGCTTTAATCTTCTTCTCATCAACGGAGGACCAGGTTGGAACCGCATAAATCGCCTGATCGTCCAGGCTGTATTTGGTCCGGACGATCTTGTCTCCCAACATTTTCTTGATATTCGGTGCGTACTTGTCGATCAAATCCGTCAGATCGATGACAGCGCCAGCGTCGACCAGTTTGCCCAAATCCGCTTTCGCGGCAATCAAATCCGGATAGTTGCCAGTTGCAGCAATCAGCGATACCTTCTGTGCCGGGTCACCTACGGCAAACTCGGCATCCAGCGTTACACCGGTTTTCTCCGTAATAATCTTGCCGACCTCATCCTTCATGTTGTTCCAGTTCGTACTGCCATCCTCCGAGAAATAACTAAGCGTGATGGGCTTTAAATCTGTCCCGGATGAAGAAGCTCCTTCTGCATTGGTTCCCTCTCCGGCCGTAGAGCTGTTATTCCCGCCGCACCCCGCAAGCGTCGATGTTAAAGTCAGCGCTACTATGGAAGATGCAACCGTCCATTTTCTTCCCGACTTCATGAAGCTACCCCCTAAATAATGAATTAGATATAGTTTGTATGAGACAGGCTGCTAACCTGGACACACCATAGGCAGAAGCGCTCTAACTCTTTACAGCGCCGAGTGTCATACCTTTGACAAAGTACTTTTGCAAAAAAGGATAAACGATCAGAATCGGCACTGTGACGATAATCGTAATGGCCATTTTTACAGACTCCGGCGACACCTGGGCCATGCGCTCAGCCATGTTAGCGGCATCCTGGGAGTTAGTTGCAGTCGATGTCGTGCTTTGCAGGATTTTCATTAATTCATATTGCAGAGTTGTCAAAGCTTCGTTAGACCCGTTAAACAGATAAGTATCGAACCAGGAGTTCCACTGCCCTACCGCGAGGAAGAGCGCCACAGTCGCCAAAGCCGGTTTGCACAGAGGGAGAATAATGCGCAAGTAGATGGTAAAATCGTTGGCGCCATCCAGCTTGGCTGATTCCTGTAACGCATTGGGCAGTGCGTCAATGAAGGAACGGATAACGAAGACATTAAAGGCGCTTACAAGACCCGGTAAAATGTAGACGGCAAACGTATTCATCAGGTGCAAATCCCTCATCAGGATGAAGCCCGGAATCAGGCCCCCGGAGACATACATGGTGACTGCGAGAAAGACCGAGATGAATCTTCTCGCCTGAAAATCTTCCCGCGCAAGCGTGTAGGCCAGCATGGAGCTGCTGATCAAGCCTGCAACGGTGCCGATGATCGTCCGCAGAATGGAGATTTTGAAGCCGGTTATCAGACTCCCATAGGTGAAAATCAGACTATAGTTCTCCATCGTAAACTTCCTTGGCCAGACGGTGATTCCTCCTCTGACGGTATCCACTGAATCGTTAAAGGAGACGGCAAGCACGTTCAGGAATGGATAGATCGTTAGAACGGTTACAACAATCATGGATACATACACAACGACTTCAAGTACTCGATCCTGCGCCGATTTCGTCTGAAGGCTCTGCTTCAGCTTGCCGACCGGCGCATTACTGTTAACAACCCCCATGTCACCTTACCTCCTACATAATACTTTCATTCGTAAAGCGCTTGAAAATCCCGTTAGCCGCAAACAATAGCATCAGGCTTATCACCGAATTGAAGATATTGATTGCCGTACCGAAGGAGTACCGTCCCATGGCGAGACCGTAATTAAGCGCATACAAATCAAGTACTTCAGAGTAATCGATGACCATGTGATTCCCCAGCAGAAACTGTTTCTCAAATCCTGTTCCGAGCAGATGGCCGATGGACATAATGAACAGGATGATGATCGTCGACCGAATTCCCGGCAGCGTGATATGCCACATCTGTCTTAAACGGCTCGCGCCGTCCACCCGTGCAGCTTCGTACAATTCAGGACCGATACCGGATATGGCGGCCAGATAAATAATCGCGTTCCAGCCCGTTTCCTTCCAAATATCCGCACCGGTGACGATCCCCCAGAATAAATGACCCTGTGCCATAAATTGAATCGGCTGATCGATGATGTGCAGGCCCATGAGTAGATCATTCACGACCCCGCCGTCCGTGGAGAGCATTTTGGTGACAATCCCTGCGGCTACTACCCAGGATACAAAATGCGGAAGATACGATACGGTCTGAACGAACCGTTTCAATGCCTGAACACGAACCTCATTTAAGAGCAGAGCAAAGACAACCGGTACGATGAAACCGGCGATCAGGCCCATAAAGCTCATAGCCAGTGTGTTTCGCAGCACTTGGTAGAAGTGTTCATCCTTGAACAAGGCGCGAAAATGCTCAAAGCCTACCCATTTCTGTTCAAAGAAACCACGCCCAGGCTTATATTTCTGGAAAGCCATTGTCCAGCCCCATAAGGGCAAATACTGGAAGACAAAGACCCAAAGAACAAAAGGTATAGACATGTAGTAGAGATACTTCTGATTTTTAAACTCCTTCCAGGCGCTTCCTTTTCTCTTTTTGTATACGGTTTCCGCATTCATTGTTATCGTTTTCATACTTCCTCCCCTCTCTTGATTACCATCTTAAATCAGAAGGGAGGCCGGGCACATACTAAGGATTTCGGGAAAAATCATCTACAAATTACGGTTTTTTATAATCTGACGGGGAACGATTTTCGTACTTCTTGAATTTGCTGAAAAAGTAATTGACGCTCGTATAACCGACAAGCTCGGCCACTTCGTACACCTTCATTCCTTGGGCCAGCAGCTCTTTGGCTTTTTGAATACGTACTTTGTCCACATAAGTGTTAAAATACTCTCCGGTCATGTTCCTGAATAGCTGCCCTAAATAGGGGGTGCTATAGTTCAGCAATCCGGCTAATGTTGAAAGCTTAAAATCTTCGGCATAATGGCGCTGAATGAAATCGATCATTTTCTTGATTTCCTGCTCCTTGCCTTTTGGCTCGGTGTCTTCCGCAAACGCTAATAGGAATCGGCATATCTCTTCCAAGAGATCCTGCAGGTAATCATGCTGATAAATCCCGTTTAAAAAGCGCGAAACCGTTTCCGTCTCTTTTAGTTCTATAGGAGAAGCGGCGGTGAGCTTATGAATGATCGCGTTGGACAGAAAAAAGAAGGATTGTTTGACCGACTTCTCATCCTGCTCCTGACTGAGAAACAGCGCTGCAGCCTCATTTAACAATGGGAACACCATAGTTTTGTTGCCCGCATCCAGGCTGTAATACAGGCGGAATATTAAGGCATTCATCTTCTCCTCATAGCTGTCATCGGGCAGCCGGGGAAGCTCCGGTGAAGGAAGAAGAGGAAGACCCGGCTCCAACAGAAGGTCCTTCTCGCTGAAAAAAGCTTGTTTCACCGCTTCCTGAGCTTTTGCATATGAGCCGCAAATCTGTTCAGGTTCGGTAACAGCTCCACTTGTTGCGGCGACGAATCGGGTATCGCCGGCTGCGCTTCGGATCTCGCCGTACAGATTATCGCGTGACTGTCTTCCGCGCAGAGGCGCATTGAGCAGGAGAATGACATAAGGGTGGATTACACTCACGAGTCCCATTCTCCGCCCCTCAATCCCTTGTTTCAGTCCGGCCGACAGCTGATTTAACGCTTCCTGACGATCCGCTTCGGAAACGCGCGGACAAATGACCACGACTTCGTAACTGCTCCACAACAAATTCGCGTGCCCGAGCTTGCTTCTCAGCTGTGCCGGATCTTCCGGCATCTCCCTTGGAGCGAGCAGGTCATGCAGGACCAGATCCTGGTTTACAGCCTCTGCCCGGTACCCTTCCTCCTGAAGGCGTTCCTCTTCGATCCGCTCGCGCACCAGCTTCAGAGTCTCCGACATTTCACTGATATTAACCGGTTTTAGGAGATACCCGTCTACCCCATATCTGATCGCCTGTTGGGCATATTCGAAATCGGCATATCCGCTGAGAATAATAAAATGCGATTGCTGACCATTCGATCTCAAGTGCCGAATTAATTGCAAGCCGTCCATAACAGGCATTCTGATGTCTGCGACTATAACTTCGGGAACCTCTTCCCCGATGACCTTCAAGGCTTCTTTGCCATTGCCGGCCGTAGCCGCGACCGTAAAACCGAGACTCTCCCACGGAATCAGCGTTTGAAGTCCTTGTCTTAGCTTCGGCTCATCATCCACGATAACGACCTTCATCATTGTGTACACCTCCAGGAATGAAAAACGTAATAGTCGTGCCTTTCCCGGGCTCGCTCTCGATACTCAGGGCGCTGGATGCCCCGTACAGCAGCACAAGCCGATCGTTCACATTTCGCATCCCGATCCGCTTGCTCTCCTGTTCATGTACGGATTCAGCAAGCTCCGCTCGAATACTGGCGAGACGTTCTGCCGGGAAGCCTGCGCCATTGTCGCACACTTGAACCTCAGCCCCTTTCGGGACCCTCTTCACTTCAACTGAAATTACTGCTCCTTCTTCGCGGTTATCAAGGCCATGAACGATGGAATTCTCCACTAGAGGTTGAATAATCATAGGAGGGACTGGTATGTCTGCAAGTTCCGGATCAACCGTCAGGCGATATTCCAAACGATCTTCATACCGGAACTTTTCGATATCCAGATAACAGCGCACACGCTCAAGCTCTTCGCGGAGAGGAATATTGTCGTTGCCGGCCTCCAGGCTGCTGCGCAGCAGCGTGCTCAGAAGCCATATGGCCTCCGCGATATCGTCCTGCTTGCGAATATGGGACTCCATTCGTATTGATTCCAGCGAGTTGAAGAGAAAATGCGGATTAATCTGGCTTGCCAGCATTTTGAACTTGATCTCGCTTTGTCTTTGCAGGGCCAAATTCCTCTGATGATTCGTTTCCTGGACTTCCTGGACCAGGTCGTGCACGCTTCTGACAAGCGAATTAAATTGCCTGGACAGCAATCCGACTTCATCTTTACCATCGATATGGAGATAGGTTTCCCAGGAACCCGATCCCACTTTGGACATATGCTTGCTTAGACGAAGAAGCCTTCCGGATAGCAGCGAGGCGGAAGCATAGATAAGCACTATTGCAAATATAAGGCTAACCGTTACCACGATTGCGCCGAGCCTGATCACTTGATTGGCATCGCGGGTAATCTCGGACACGGTAAACACGGAAATGATCCGAAGTCCGTTCCAGCTATTCTCCGGTGTCAGATTTGCGATAACGACTTTGGAGGCTTTGCCGTTGACGGTCGTATTATAGCTTCCTTCCTTACGGGAAAGTATCTTGTCATCCCCCTCAATTGCTGATAGATTCTTCCCGTAAAACTCCGCTTTATTGGAGCCGACGACCCGATTCCGATTATCCACGATCAACGTGGTGAATGACTCCTGTTCCAGGATCAACCTTAATTGCTGTTTATCCACATTAATGACCATAACTCCTTTTCGCCCCAGTGAGTCCAGCGGAAATGAACGTATCAGACTGAGATACTCGTTGCCGTCACGTTCATCCTTGATCAAGTTCCATCCGGCAAGTCCCTTCTGGGCTATAGCCTCCTTGTACCAGGATTCGGCCGTGATGGTATCATCCGGCTGAATAAATTCCCAGTTGTTGAGAGCTGTCGGATTAACGGCATACACACGGATGCCTGCGATCTCCTTGTACCATTGGTTGTAATCGCGTATATCCGTATACCCGCGGTATGCCTGAATGACTTCACCGTAGCTTTCGTATTGTTGGGTGGCTACCCTCATCATACGGTTATCTACGGTTAGGCGGTAGGATATGTCCAGCGGTACTTTAATCAGCTCTTCCGTCCGCTTTCGGACGCGCTCGACATTGTTCGTTACCTGCGAGAAGGCATCATCAATAACGATCTCCCGAAGCTTTCCGGTCAACAGCAGGCCGGATAACAACAACGGAAGAACGGCAGCCGAAATGAATGTAATTGCCAGCTTTTTCTTCATTTTCATGTCGTTCATCATTCGGATAAAGAACACGTCAACCCTCCCGGACCCATTCGGCCGCTGCGCGAAAATGCCCCTTTTCACTCAAAAAGGGGCAAGGAATTATTTGCAGTATTTTACTTCATCAGGCATTGCCCGTTTCTTTGCATCAAGCCTTCCCGGGCTCTACTGCCCGAATTCTGAACCAGCCGCTCTCATAATCCTTCTGCTCATACGCAAGAGGCAGTCCCAATTGCATCAGTCTGTCTCCCCCGATGATCGCCTTGTCTCCGCCATATCCCGACTGAACCTCGTATTCGAGCTCCGGTTGAAGCCCGGCCAGACGCAAATATCGCAGTGGCGGGTTAGGCACCGCCATCACCTGGAAATAGTAGACAAGCGCTTCTCCTTTATCCTCGGAAACAAACATCCAGGCCGACTCGTTGCCTTCGAACGGACTCTTCAGGCGGTACATATCACCCTTCTGCACCAGACCGCGAATCTCCTTGTAGGTTGCAACCTGGCGCTTGACGATCTCTTTTTCCTCTTCCGTGAATTTCGTAAGGTCAAGCTCATACCCGAAGTTTCCGGACATTGCGACATCGCCCCGGAACTCAAGCGGCGTGATCCGACCGACCTGATGATTCGGCACGGCCGATACATGCGCTCCGATTGCGCTTACGGGATAAACCAGACTGGTGCCGTATTGAATCTTCAGGCGCTCCACCGCATCGGTATTGTCACTGGTCCAGGTCTGAGGCATGTAATAGAGCATACCGGGATCGAACCGGCCTCCCCCGCTGCAGCAGCTCTCGAAGAGAATATCCGGGAATGCAGTGGTGATGCGTTCGAGCAGTTCGTATAATCCAAGAACATAGCGGTGGGCAGTCTCACTCTGGCGTTCCGGCGAAAGCTCGGCAGAGCCTATCTCCGTCAGGCAGCGGTTCATATCCCATTTCACATAAGCGACCGGCACAGTGGAGAAAATGGCAGACAGCGATTCAAAGATGTAATCGCGCACTTCCTGGCGGGTATAATCCAGCACAAGCTGCCATCTTGCTTCGCTGCGTCTCCGTCCTGGAACATGGAGGCACCAGTCCGGGTGCTTCCGGTACAGCTCGCTGTCCGGCGAGATCATCTCGGGCTCGACCCAGAGCCCGAATTTCAGACCCAGCCGATTGATGCGTTCCGCAACATCCGCAAGGCCATCAGGAAGCTTCCGGCGGTCCTCAAACCAGTCGCCGAGAGACGAATTGTCGGCATCCCGCTTCCCGAACCAGCCGTCATCCAGAACAAACAGCTCGATGCCCAGCTTGGCTCCCTCTTTCGCGATCGATACCAGCTTATCCGCATTGAAGTTAAAGTAAGTGGCTTCCCAGTTATTGACCAAAATCGGACGCTCTTCATCCCGGTATTTCCCGCGGCTGAGCCGGGTCCGGTACAAGCGATGATATGTCCGCGACAAGTCTCCCAGCCCTTGCCCGGAGTAGACCATAACCGTCTCCGGTGTCTGGAAGCTCTCCCCCGGACTCAGCAGCCATGCAAAATCAAATGAATTGATACCGATGCTGAACCGCGTGGAGCCGAATGCATCCACTTCCGCATCCGCTTCAAAGCCGCCGCTGTAGATAAGGCTGAAGCCGTAAGCGTCACCATGATATTCCGTCGTCTGCGGAGTAACCAGCGCGGCAAAAGGGTTGAATTGATGGCCGCTCATGCCCCGCTTGCTGTCGATTCGTGTCTCGCCTTGATGAAGCGGTTTACGGGTAATATTGCCTTCCCGGGCCCAGGCGCCTGTAAGGTACGTGATCTCGAAATCGCGGTTGCCCTGGAAATCGACACTTGCACTCAGGGCACGGCGAAGCCGCAGCTTGTTGGCGCTCTCATTGCTCAAACGGGCCGAGCGAACGATGACGTTGCGGTCACTGAAGATGCTATAGCTTAGCACAACCTGAAGACCTGAATACGCATCCGTTAATTCCAGTTCCAGCGTATCTGCTTCGGCCACATCCTCGACATATACGGCTGGAAGCCCGGTCAGGGATGGTTTCCCCTTAATGATGCGGTAGCCTGCGTATTTCAACTCAGTGATACGTGTGCCATCCTCAAGCTCAGCCTGATACGCCGGATTCCGGAAGTCTCCGCTCCCGTATTGCGGGTATTCCTGCGGCAGCCGATCCAAACCTGCTTTGTTCGGGGTATGGATCAGCAGATCGGACATCGGTTCCCGATGTTTCAATCTGCTTCCCCAATATACATGTACCGGGTACCCCTCTACGATTTGAATAATATAGCTCATGCCGGACGATTGCAGATGAAACAGTCCGGTTTGCTCCTGAACGATAATGCCCATTGCCAAATACCCCTTTCTTCCAGTTCATAATGTTTTCAAAAATTCCAGTTAAGATAACATGGTTTAATACTTGATATCCTCATGCAAGATGTTAGCCAGCACTATACAAAATGATATATTAGATTCAGATATGGAGTACATGGCATAGTACTCACTAAATATGTTATAATGCTGGATATTTTAGATGAGGAGATTTCATGTGATTGAATATTTGCCACGCAGCAAACAGCATCCCGAACTGCATCTGACCCAGTTTGGCATGGAGGACTGTATATCGGGTCATTTCTTTGGGCCGGCTGTACGAAGTCACTATTTACTTCACTATGTTTTAAGCGGGGAGGGGGTATTTGAAGTCGGCGGTATCCAGTACCAATTGCGGAAGGGGCAAGGTTTTTTGATTTTCCCCGATATTATCACCTACTATCAAGCCGATACTGCCAACCCCTGGTCTTATTGCTGGTTTGGTTTTGACGGGACATCGGCGGAACTGCTTCTCAAGCAGGCGGGGCTGTTGAAGGCTTCCCCGATTTTCAACTATGACAGAGATGATAGGATTTACCGGTACTTGCAGTTGATGAATGAGTCGAGGGAATTCGGGAAGGCCCGGGAGACCAGACTGACTGGGCTGCTCTATTTATTGTTATCGCTGCTCGTGGAATTCGGTCCGGTGACTTCCCCTGAACTTAAGGAGACCCGGGCGGAGATTTATGTGGAGAAGGTAAAGGACTTTATCGAAATGAACTATCCCCAGAAAATTACGATTGAGGACATCGCTCAGTTTATTGGACTCAATCGAAGCTATTTGTGCTCGTTATTCAAACAACGGATGCAATTAAGCATTCAGGATTACCTGATTCGCTATCGAATCAATAAGGCTTGTGAAATGATGGGAAACCCGGAGCTTTCAATCGCGGATATTTCCCGATCAGTCGGTTATAACGATGCTCTGCTGTTCTCTAAAATTTTCAAGAAAGTGAAGGGCTCCTCTCCCAAGCATTACCGGGCCGAAGCCTATGCCCAGACCTGAGACTATCCCCGAAAGCCGAACCCTGCAAATTAAAAAAAGAAGGGGCCGTCTCCTCTGTCATCTTCGATGACTCGAGACAACCCGCTTCCTCAACAACCAAACACATTCACGACTCAGAAGCTTTCTTCAGTAGAACTAGAAGCTGCGTGAACGACTTATCGCCAATCCACTTTAGCAATTGAATACGCTTCGCACTGACGCTGACGACATCCTCAATGGTAGAAAACCCGTTGCGGCGCAAGGTATTGACGAGCTTTTGTGTCGCTGCTTCATTATAATCCGGGCCGGATATTTCCAGCAGGAACGTAATATCCTTACCCAGACATTCGGATGAAATGGAAAGGTTCGTCTTTAAAGGTTGAAATACAGATACATCATTCATCATAGAATCTCCTTACCCGATAACATACTTGATGTGGATGAGATCCGTTTTGCTCAGATCAATGAAATCATTTTGATCCAAAGCAATGAGAGGCTTGGTAGGATAGTTCACGTTCGTTAGCAGGATCTTACCCCTACGTCCATCCGACAGAACGACCTCACAACCGATTTGAGTCGAAAGAAGCGAATCCAAAAATGTCATGCCAATGGTCAAGTCGAAGCGATTATTCAAAATGCCTTCATGAAGCTCGTTAATCACCTCGAAAAAAGTAAATGCCGGTCTATGCGGCCGATCCGAGATCATAGCCATATACACGTCTGCCAAGGCAACGATTTTACTCAGCCGGTCAATTTGATTTCCTTTCAATCCATTCGGATAGCCGCTGCCGTCTTCTCTCTCATGATGCTGCAGGGCGACTAAGGCGATCCGAGGGTCAACATTCGAGTTTGTCAGGAGCTCATAACCAAGAACGGTGTGCTGCTTCATGATCTCGAATTCATGATAATCAAATCTTGCCGGTTTATTGACCAAGGAAGAGGGAAGCTTAACGGAACCGATATCATACAGACTTGCAGCGATCGTCAGCAGGCCCAGTTCCTCCTCATCCAGCTTTAACCATTTGCCTATCGATGTAGCAATAACGGCAACACCGATGCTCTGCTTGTAACGAAAATCACCTTGTTCTCTAAGCTCGGTGAATACTTCGAACAGATTGTATCTCTTCGCAGTTTCATTGATAAAGGGAATGATCTTCTCTTCGACATCAGCAATAGGGACAACGCCATTGTCCCGTACGAGATTGTCTATCTCATGCAAATGCATTTCCGTCCGTTTAACTTTTTTACGATTTTCGATGGAGGAGGGCCGAAGGGATACAGTCAATTTAGGTTGATCGCCATCCGGATGAACTTGCTGCTCATCCACACTATCAATGACCGCGGCTTCTACATTCCCGAGATCGATTTTAAAATTGGCCAGTTTCTCAATGTGGCTCTTCCGCAGAATCGTGTTCCTCGCAATTAATAACGTTCCGTTGCTGTTGTAGATATTGCTCCCCAAACGTTTACCGATAAAGCTTGTGTATTCGTCAATCGACACTGTGGAACCACCTCCTCATTCTTTCTCTGTTGTATACTTCAGATGGGACGGACTTGGGCGTCGTTGCGAATCTGCCAGCCGGACTTGCAATGAACTAGGTCTACGGTTTCCGCAGCGTCGGTGATTATAGGCAGGATTAGTCGCCTTAAGTGAAGCATTGACGCCAAATATGAACTCGTTGCAAAAATGAGTATGTACCTTAATGTCTTTTTTTAGCTGATGTTCAGGTTGATCCGTTTTGCTGAGGTTTTTATATAACCCTAAAGATTATTACGGTAGCTATAAAATGAAATTTTATTATTCTCCCGGTAAATGAATCCATAGTAACAGTATATTGGAGTTAGGAAGCTAATATTGTGAGTATCGGACTATTAATTGAACAGTGTTATTTTAGGCATTCTGTAGGATTGTGCTTGGGTCAGCGCTGCAATGTTTCCCGGCTCTGGTGGTCAATGTTGCCATGTTGATCATCCGCTGCAAAAAACAAAAAGAGACCTGCCATCTGACAAGTCTCTTTCCAGCCTTATGCTTCATCATAAAAAACTCACTGTCCAATTCTGCATTCGCTTGCTATATAATCCGCCGTCCGGATCGCCAAAGCCACAGTAGATAGCGTCGGATTAACCGCACCCATACTGGGCAACACGCTGTTATCCGTAATATATAATCCGGTTATTCCGTGTACAGAGCCTATCGGGTTTGTGACAGAGGTCCAGGGGTCATTTCCCATCCGGCAAGTTCCCGATTCGTGATTATCCGCTCCAGGCAGGAACAAACAGACATCTGATCCTTCAGCGGTTAAATCGAGCTTCAAGCCTGTTAGCGAAGCTACATCCCGAAGGGCTGCAGCGGATTCCTCTATGATTGCCCAATCCGTGGGACTGTAGCTGAATTGGACTTGCAGCTCAGGCAATCCGTAAGCGTCCTGCCGGTTTGGATCGAGAAACATTCGGTTCTCGTACCGGGACTGCACCTTACCCAATGTGATCAGGACATTGTCATCCCACTTATTTACTCTCGGTTTCGTTTGAAATTGATAGGAATAATAAGCGCCGAACATTTGAAGCTGGATGGGGCGATACCATGTCTGCGGAACCAAAATATTGATCATACCCAATATCTCCGGTAAATCCGTGCTGCTGATTTGACCAACTCCCCTGACGATGGAGTGGTTGGTGAGGTAGTGTCCGATCGCTCTTCCGGGAATCCCCGAATTAAGCAGAATCCGCGGGGTTTCCAACGCACTTGCTGCGAGTACCACGGTTTTGGAGCGAAGCTCGTAGATTGTCCGCTCCGGTGTAATCACCCGTATCCCCCGCGTCCTCTGATTCTGATCCGTTAGGACCTGAATCGCCTGTGCATTCACTGCGAGATCGTAGGGATGCAAATGCATCGCTCTTGCCAACAAGCTAATCGAACTGAAATAGGCATTCGTATGCAGCTCTCCATACTGCGTAGGCTGGAGGTCAATACCGACCGGCTGATCGACGGCCTCGGGATAACCGTTCGCCCGCAGACGATCAAGCAGATTTTGCGTAAAAGTGGAGTATCGTGAATACAAATCCGTTACATTCATCATCCGTTCAGCGATGCTATAGTACCTGTGCATTTCTGGAATGGGAACGGGCCATGAAGCAAGCTCGAAATCCGGAATACGCGGACAAACCGCCCCCCAGAACAACGTACGGCCACCGAGCGCATAGACCAGACGGGTTCCCGGAAATTGGGGAAGTGCATCGCCCAACCGAATGCCGATCTGCGGGTTGTTGTATAGACTGCCAGCTGTTGTTCCCGTTGGAATGTTGAAAGCATTTGTAGGCAGCAGCAGGCCCCCCCGTTCGACGACTCCTATCCGTTTGTTCGTCTTGTGCAGCTGTTCGCACAGTCTCCAGAGGGCAGCCCCTCCGCCGGCGCCGGTCCCGACCACGAGTACATCGTATTCTCTAGAAGCCATTTCGTCTAAGGATATAACCGGTATCCAGGTGTTCTCTCGGGTAGGAGTCGGCAGCGGACAATAAGGAATATGACGCATCACACGACACCCCTTATCACTGGAAAAGTTACTTGGGAGTAAATCCAAATACAGGTGCAGCCCCATGCGCTAATGCCGCCCATTTGACCGCATTGGCAATAACGCGCATAATCTGCTCATTGTAATAGGCAGGATAAGACTCATGACCAGGCTGAAAATAAAAAATTTTCCCTAGCCGTCTGTAAAATGTACAGCCGCTTCGGAATACTTGACCTCCTTGGAACCAGCCTACGAAGATAAGCTCATCCGGTGCGGGAATATCAAAGAACTCGCCGTACATCTCTTCCTCCTGCAGCTGGATGTATTCCCCTAGCCCTGCAGTAATGGGATGAGCGGGATTCACAACCCATAGAAGCTCCCGTTCCTTCGCTTCCCGCCACTTCAAGTTACAGGTCGTGCCCATCAACTTGCGAAACAGCTTGGAGAAGTGCCCGGAGTGCAGAACGATGAGCCCCATTCCTTCAAGCACCCTTTGGTACACACGCTCAACAATCTCATCTTTAACTAAATCGTGGGCCATATGTCCCCACCATATCAGAACATCCGTATGCCGGAGAACCTGTTCCGTTAAGCCATGCTCCGGCTGCTCAAGGGTTGCCGTACGGATAAGAAAGCCATAAGGAGCCAAACCTTCGGCAAGCGCATGATGAATACCATGGGGATAGACTGCAGCTGCCTCAGGCTTTGTCTTCTCGCTTACATATTCGTTCCAGATGGTTACACGGATCTTATCGGTTTCTCGAAACTCATTCGAGCCAATGATCGCTTCAATCATCCTTCTAATCTCCTTAGAACCACATTCGTAAATCACTATCAAAGTCTACATACATATGTATGCAGTGAGCATGGATGGTATGACTCTAGCGAAACGGATAGAGCACCAACCCAAAGGTTAGTGCTCCGCTCTCCCATACTATTTAGTACTTGTCTACGACTACCACAGCTTATACCCTGCTTCTATCAGGATCTTATACCATTGTTCACGGGTCATTTCCTCACCGCTAGCTGACCGGATGGCCCGTTCTATGCGCTCCTTTTTTCCGGTTCCCAGTACAATGGCGGGATTGGACGAATGTCTGAAGATCCATTTATACACGACTTCGTCGACATGTTCCAGTTTAAGTTCCTGCCGGATATCTTCCAGAACGTTCATCATGCTTTCCTCTTTCGGATTGCCCGGTTTAAGTATTCTCCCCCCTGCCAGTGGCGACCAAATCATCGGAGAAATGCCTGCTTTAAGACAATGTGTCATTGTGCCATTGAGGTAATTTTCAATGCCCAAAGGGTTGAGCATGAATTGGTTCGTGACAAATTCAATGTCGGTATGCTTCTGCAGAGTGTCAAATTCAAGGGGATTATGATTCGATAAGCCAAAGTATTTAACTTTCCCCTCACTTCTAAGCTGCTGGAGCGTTTCATTAAGCTCGTATGGATTGATCAACAGGTCAAACATATGAATCAGTAAAAGATCAACATAATCGCAGCGAAGCTTATCCAGTGATTCATTTACCTGAGCCAAAATATACTGTTTATCCGTGTTGAAGAAGCGAGTTTTAATGTCTGGATTCTTGTCATTCGGAACACAGATGTCGCACTTGGTAACGATTTGGATCTTCTCCCGCAGGGATGGTTGCATGCGCAGTGCCTCTCCAAACAGCTCCTCGTTGCTGTGATCGCCCCCGTAAATATCTGCATGGTCAAAGGTAGAAATTCCCCGTTCCAGGCACCACTCTATGAACTGGACAATTTCCATAGTGCTTAATTCCCAGTCATTCATCCTCATGCACCCAATGACAATCTTAGAGATTGAAAGCTGTTTGTTTAATTGGAGTTCCATTTCGTACACCGCCTTCTAACCAGAATGTATGCGCTCTCTCGCAATCCACCAAACCGGATATTTCCTTCCTCTCATGGCCCTCCCTCAAAAGAAAGTGCTTCCATAAGTCATTGACAATCACCTAGCACGATCAATTTACAATATTATGCCCATGGAGTCAACACATTTTGTAAACTTATTAATAAACAAACGCACATATTTTATATGCAAAATATTCGGAAAATATAAACCTTTATCATTACATTTGTAACATTCATGTTTGCGCTGGCTGCATAGCTTTTTCATTATGGAATGCCCGGGCTTCGGTAAATCTTCCTCTTCTCAATCTTGAAGTCCACTGCTCTAATGCTTACAGCGTTGATTTGAGTTATGCATTCCCATAGGCAATCGCAAGAATGAAGATCAACATATCGTAACCCCAATGGGCGAATCCATTAACCAGCAAATTGCGGTCGGATTTATACCAAGCATAGGTGAAGGGAATTCTTGTTAGCCCAATCACAACCAGACTCTGCCAGACATTCCAATCATATGTGCTAAGATGGGCGGCTCCAAATAGTAATGAACTAAGGATAGATGCAATAATTAAGCCCGTTCGGTTTTTGGGTAAGTAATGTTCCAGAATCACCAATAATACGATAACCAGCATTTCTTCCCCGAACAATCCTGGAATCTTCTCAAAAGGAGTAATCCAGGATAACTGATGAATGACAGGATTATCTGAACTGGGCATGTGAAGGAAATGATCACTAAGTTCGAATACCGTCAAAGACAGTACGTACGAAAATAAGAGGATTCTTATAATAAATAGAATCTGCCTTTTCTTTATTGGGCGAATCAAGCTCTTTAAGTCTCCGCCTAGAACCCAGTAACCTATGCCGCCTGTTGTTATTAGATATAAGTTAGAAAAAATCCCTAAAAACCCTTCAATTAATGCCCAAAGTCCTGTTGCTAATAGAAGCAATGAAATGAATACATTAGGGATATTAAAGCCTCTCTTCATTTTGTCGATCCTCTCAATCTTTACATTG
>NZ_JAHCMB010000128.1:0-363 GCF_019904155.1 Paenibacillus sinensis | reverse complement strand
CAAGTCCAAACAGTGTCCAGTCATTTAGCAGATGCACTATAAAAGATGTCCAAATATTCTTAGTCTTAATGTATGGATAGAGCAGAACAACCCGAGCAATACCGATACCGAGAATGGCTTGTGCAATGTTCCAATTATAGGTTTGTAAATGGTATGCGCCAAAAATAATAGATGCTGCTATCCACGCCAAGATGATCGCAGACTTTCTGCTCCGTTTAAATTTTTTCACTCCCAATGCCAAAATGACTAAGAATGGAAGTATCGTTATTAATTCTTCACCAAACAGCATCGGGATCATTTTCAAGAACGTCGCAATTGCATCAGAAAAATTACCATTGAATCCTTCACTCACTGGATTTGCAC
>NZ_JAHCMB010000108.1 GCF_019904155.1 Paenibacillus sinensis | reverse complement strand
AAGTTTTCACTGGGTTCACATAGCATGCCTCTATATGTGGCGGAATTCATCTGAATAACTGTTTTGCAGATTTAAGATTTTTGTAGTCGCCAAAAATAAATTGCTCATATTTCAATTTCCGTTAACCCTAAACTCATTGCACTTCCTCCAACTTTTACCTCAAGCATCTCATTTCCCTTGACCATTAATGACCAGTTGCAGTTAAACGCCAAACAGCAAAATCAAAATTCATACGAGAATAAATACGCTCGCTTTTCAAATCCGAATTTTTGATAAAACTCATGCGCTTGTTCACGTTGAAATCCGGAATCTAACTCAACCCTTTTCATTCCTTGATTTTTTGATTTATTTATTGCTTCATCTAATAATACGGTGCCGAATCCTTTTCCTCTCTGCTTCTCATCTACAACCATAGCGTAAATGTAGGAAATATACCCTTCCTGCCAAAGATTATTTACAATTGCATATGCACAAAATCCAATAATAGCACCATCTAGTACAGCACATAAGAGTTCATCTGTTTGCGAGGAAACACCTCTGCTAAATACTTTATTGAGTTCTGCTTTGTTTAGTGTTTTGTTTGGCCATAACTGTTCAAATAATGGATATACGCTTTCGAAATCCTCACATGTTGCATTTCTAAACAAGATTTCCAATGTGACACTCCCTTTCATAATTATAGCATTGAACGCTGTTTCTGCGGTCATTTTACCACACAGAGCAGGTCAGGTCATCATTGCTCCTTGATCTAGTTAAGCGCTCACATTCCAGCCGGAGTCTGGACTCGCATCGTCCTCAGACATCCGTCGTTCGAAATAAGCTATCACCTGCCGGGCGACGGATTCCGGATAGTCAATGCCCAGCTCCCGGCAAATGTCCTCCGCGTCCTCATGATACAGCAACATCGCCTTGCGGATAGCAGCTTCCAGCTCCCCATACTCCGCAGGGGCGAAATACGCCTTCAGATGCTCCTGCTTCTCCTCCGGCACACAGTGCTTCACCTTGCTCTCCCATGCGCCCCAATCCAAAGTGTCATACCGGCTCAAGAGCAGATCAACATGGGCATGGAACAGCACATCTACATTTTTAATCAGCTTGAAGAGGTCCCTCCGCTTGAAGTACTTGATCAGCATTTCCGTATGAAACCAGTATGTATCCATGGCTCTTACAGCATCGGGAATATTGTTGTCCGTGCGGTAGCCCTGGCCGAGAAACGCCTCCACTTCTCCCGTTCTGTCAAAAATAATATGATCCTTGGTACAGCCTTTGCAATGCTGCCTGCACATCCAGGCCTCCGGATAACCGGCGTTAATAATAAAAAAATCAAATTGGTACAGATTTTCCCCCAGGCGTATAATGCTGCAATAGTTTTTGAAATGGGCGTCATTAAAACCCTCTCCCCAGAATATCAGCAGCTCGTCGGAGGCAGCCGCCAGCACCTTCGGCACATCTGCTGCGAACGCTTCGAAATCCCGGTCCTCTACCAGAAATACGGGGTCAAAATCCGAATATTCATCTTCCCCTCCCCTGGTGGCCGAACCGTAATGCCAGCCGCCCTTGCAGCGCTCGTCGCGCTTCAGTATGTCCACCACTTTACCGAACGCAGATACCAGATCCTTATGCATTAGCACTCTTCCCTTCCCGAATATAGGGTCATCGTACTGCATTTTTCCGGGAAAGTATTGCTCAATCCTAACAGTTTATGACAGAAAAATGATCAAGTCGCCAGCGTATCCCGATACCCCGATCAAGCTTTGCCGCGGCACCGCAGCGAAATGAAGCACATAAAGACCATTCCCCTTGGCCCAGTAACCGGCTAGTCGGCAAGCCAATATTTTTTTATTACCCGAAACAATAATTTCCATATGAAAATAGGTCAAATTACCATGGTATTTCCTATAACACATATCTGCTAAAGTAATCCCATACAAAGTAAGCGCTTTCACAAATGGGCTGGCTGAAGAAACCGCTGATCAAAAATAAGGAGGAATATTATGTTAGCAAAGGGGACTTGGTTTTCCCGGAAAAAGCTCGGCCTGCTTGTACTGATCGGATGTCTGGTTTTCGCTTCGGCGACCTATGCCGCATCATCTTCAACACCTTATGCCACGATTTCATGGGGAAACGGAAAGTACTACATTTCTAACAACACTTGGGGAAGCGCGAATGCAGGCAGCGGCTGGTGGGAGTCCATTTATTACAATAGCGATACCGATCTGGGGTGGACATGGGACTGGAAAGATACGGACCCTTACAGCGTGAAAGGCTATCCGTCGATTGTTTCGGGATGGCACTGGACTCAAGGCTATACAACGAACAGCGGATTCCCAACCCGAATTTGGGATAATAAGAATATCAATACGTCCGTCTCATACTCCTTAAGTGCAACCGGCACCTATAACGCAGCCTACGATATTTGGGTACACGACACAGATGCAGCAACTTACAATACCAGACCTACGGATGAAATCATGATCTGGCTGAATAATACGAATGCCGGTCCGATTGGATCTTACGTGGAAACCGTTACGATAGGCGGGGCAAGCTGGAATCTCTACAAAGGCTGGTTGTCAGACTCGTCGACTACCGGATGGAACGTCTTTTCTTATGTGCGTACGTCGAATACATCCAGCGCCACGTTGAACATACGCGATTTTACGAATCACCTTGTCTATACGAAATATTGGATGAGCAACTCGAAATTCATCAGCAGCGTCGAGTTCGGCTCCGAAATCTTTATCGGCAGCGGGAATTTGAATATCAGCAATTACTCCGTCAATGTTCAATAATAGCCACGGATAGCTGCAAATACCGAAATGCCTGGTAAATGCTTGAGTGCATTGCCAGGCTCCTTTGCTCCATCGACGGGCATTCTTGATAGTAAATTGCCAATCGACTCCCTGGCACTCAACTCGATTTCTGCGATATTGAGCCAACTGCCGTGTTTACTTCTTTGGGATTCCGCGAGTGGCCGTGAATTACGCGAACGTAGGTATGAGCAGAAAACAAGCTTATTCCTTAAGAATAAGTCCAAACATACTTACAAATATGTAGGCTTGCTCACGAGAAATAATGCAACCTTTCAAATCCTCCACTCCTACACCCAATCCATTGAACTCACAATCACTTAAATCAATTCCTTCTAGCTTCGTACCCGACAATTGAGCCAAATCAATTTTGGAACGGTATAATTCAAACTTTTGTAATTTAGAAAAGCTAAAATCTGACTTGCAGAAGGAACTATCTTGAATGATAACTTGTTTTATGCTCGAAGATCTGAAGTTTGCATAATCGGCTATACAACTATCAATTAGAACATTCCTCAAAGTCGCACCTGCGAAATTAATGCCGACCATTTTACATCCTTCAAACTTTGTTCTATGGATAATGGCATCAACAAAATCGACGTTAGATAAATCGCATTTTTCAAAAATTACATCTGTAAATTCAACTTTTGTTAATGATGTCTCTGTAAAAGTTACATTTTTAAAAATGATTTTATCAAATGCAACTTTATTAGCCACTTGATTATCAATCACACAGTCTTTAAACATTTTCATTTCTAAAAAATCATTGGGCTGCAGCATATCAAGCTGCATGAGGACAGGTAATTCCTCTGGAAATATTTTAGGCGATTCTATTTTCAACATTTTTTTGCCCATGCGTGTAATCTCCTTCACTTTTCCCCAACGCTAAAAATTGCTTTTGACTAGAACGTTAGTTCTTATTATATCTTAAGATT
Source organism: Paenibacillus sinensis (assembly GCF_019904155.1). Lineage (GTDB taxonomy): Bacteria > Bacillota > Bacilli > Paenibacillales > Paenibacillaceae > Paenibacillus_AQ > Paenibacillus_AQ sinensis. The sequence continues at coordinate 4,597 of NZ_JAHCMB010000108.1, read as the reverse complement.
ATGACCACTTCTACTTGGGAAACTAATGCGATTTCACAGTTCGCCCCCAGGGTGGGCTTTTTTATTTTGACAAACGAAAATAGTTACAGTAAACTGTAAACAATACAGCAAAGTGTAACTCATACAGTCGAGTGTCATTGGAGGTGTACCATGAATAGCTATACTGCTAAACAAATAGCTGAAATTCTGCAGCAAGATGACCCGCGCATGAATTTGCGAACGGTAAGGTACTACACTCAAATTGGTATGGTACCGCCTCTTGAATTAGCGGGTAACAAAAGGGTTTACACAGATAACCACATCCATTACTTTCGTGCAATTATTACCTTATCAAGAACCGGGGAAACATTGGCTTCCATTCAGGAAACATTGAAAAAACTTTCCCTGGAGGACATCGAAAAAGTAAGTCAGCAATTAACATTGTATGAACCTAGCCGAATTATTGAAAACGAAACTCTAAAGATTACGGATGATGTCATTATTACGATTAGCCCTCGAATTTCTGCAGAGTTAAAACAAAGAGTTATTGATTCCGTATCTGAAGTACTAAGGGGTGAAAATGAGTAATGCTTGACGTTAAATTAGCCAAGTCAAAGATGGAGAACGAAGAAGGAATGAATCATTTATGGATTCAGCTACTTCATGATGAAAAAGCTCAATCCCAAAAGTCGGAAATCCAAATCCAACTACCAAAAGGTATTTCTCGCTCGAATAACCTCAATGGTTTTGTCGAGAATGAACGAGGACACATTGTAGTTGATGACCACGATCAAGATGTTATCATAGAAATCTTCACCCAAGATGCGATTCAATGCGGCGAAATGACAATCGTAGTTAGCCTACTGACACCCGAGACCACGGTAAGCAGTGAAATTTCAATTCAAGTAGTCGAAGAAGAAGAAATGGACAGGGTTGAGATCGACGAACAAGTTGTCGAACGAATCAAAGAGTTAAGCAATGCCGCTCCACCCTACGATGCAGGAACAGATATTGTATCAATTCGACCAAGGATACTGGAGAAAAGGGATAATGAATTTTCGTACTTGGAGAAGAAATATCGTGTTGACTACTGAAGATCGGATTGGTGGTGGAGTGCGTCCGAATGTTCCCCGATGTTACTATTAAATATTGAGTCGATTCTCTCTAGGTCATAATTCAGTATCCACTCATTTCGTTTCAAATAAAGTTCTTTTAGCGTTTCCTTGGAATTGGATACAATATCTAATCCCCGACTATCGTAAAAATGAAAAATTGTATTTCTGGACTTGTTTACGAAATAGATATCGTAAGGCGAGAACAAACCGATAAAACTCCCAGCCATCGACCTCGCCATCAAAATTTTGAATATTTTTACAGCTAAGACTACGGATAACTTTTTGATTCTTCAATGCATGGTCGAACGCTTTTATCTTTTTGGGTTTAGGCACTCTTTTAAAATCATAATTGAGAGCAATTAGTATTTCGTNGAACATCTTTGAATAATGTTAGTGCTCGATGGTTCACTTGCTCTTGGTACTCTTCATCAGAGACAGAAGGGTCTGGATCCCAATTTCAAATCTGATCCCAACTTCCGCATTATAAAATAATGGTGAAGCAAGCTCTAACTTGGTCGAAAAGTTTTCATTAAGATAGCTATCTAATTCGTCGTTTGAATTTATTTTCATTCCTTTTCGCTCCATTTTCATCGTTATCAAGCTTAAATGACTTTCTCCAAAAATCCACAATATCCTCCTTGTTACCGCAGTTAAATCGCTTAATTTTACATGAAGATCGTCTTTATTGAGTAGATCCGCAGACACATATTGAACATGATTGTTAGATTTTCCACCACGACGCGATACGCCGATTACCGATAACACCATTCGCACCCACGACCAAGGCTCTTACATTATATCGAAGAGCACGCCCATAAGGATGCCCCCCGCCATAATGCCCTGTTTTGTACCAATAAAAAAGTCCATCCATGGAAAGGGCTCTTTTGAGCCCGAAAATATCGAACCAAATAGTGTAAATGAAAATCAACATATAGCGTTTAAAGAGAGAGCTTATTCAGGATTCCAAGTAGGACACTCCCGAATAAGCTCAATCAGAAACCTTATGATAGAACCGGGTATTTATGGAAACCGAAAGATCGACGTCCTGGCAATCACTCAGGGCGAGGTGCGGCTGGCCCAAGCCCAATTGAGCAGAGCCAATTCAACGCTACCTCATGCAGCACGTTGATGTTGTCTACCTGACAATGCTCTAATCCGCCAAGTCGTCGATCCTCTATCGGGAAGAACGTCTTGTTAGTCGAACCCGCTTGCTCATAATTTTTCAAGGCTTGTGTCAGCGGGTTTGGCTGAACCAGTATCTCTTCCGCTCCGTGCATTACAAGAAGCGGACATTCGATCTGGTGGAGCACGCCCTCAAGATCATAGGCAAAACGCGGATTACCCGCAAAGTCCTCCAAGCTTTTTGCTCCCAGAATTCTCATGCCATGTGTGGCGAGACTCGCTGGCATCCATTTAAGCATTGCCTCCCAATCAAAGGCGTGCGTACCACCATCGGAGATGACGGCGGCAATCCTGTGATCGAACGAAGCGAATCGCAAAGAGTCGTAAGCCGCAAAACTCTCACCGTGCACAATAATCTTATCAGGATCGACTTCTGGCCGTGTTAGAAGAAAGTCGATTGCTCGGGAATGAAAAGCCTCACTATCCGCTCGTCTTCCTTTTCCCTTTTCGTACATCGAGAGGCCGGTGCCAGGCTGGTCATAGACCAGAAAGTTATACCCACACGAAATAAAAGCGGGACCCAGCCAGAAATAGTTCTCAATTGACCACTCGTCGCCACCGTTGAGAGCAAAAAGGGTCGGCTTCGGACCTTTTATCCAGGAAGGGGAGAAGAAGTAACCATCCAACTTGACATCTTCGTAATTGACTTGGATTTTCTCCGGGTGGACATCGAAGTACTTTCCGGCAGCTTCGAAAAGCTCATTAACCTTTCTGAATATCCGGATTTTCTCAGTGTCGTCCTCCATCACCGCATATTCGGAAATTCGGTAGTAATTGCAGGCCCGAATGTAGCAATTTCGTGCGGTGTACCAGTTTCCGGCCGCCTCGGCCTCCTTGCCGTGCTTTTCCAAAGCCTGAGCCGTTATGAGCCATTCTCTGTGCCACGTATCCTTGTCGTCAGGATCGATTTTTTTGCAGGCCTCATAAATTTCAGTGACGTCCGTAGCACCGAGGCTGGCCATACCTAAAGCTTTGGTGACTTGGTATGACATCATGTAGTGATCGGGCCAACGGCTGAACTCAATTGACATTGTAACAGCTCCTTTTCCAGTTCTAGTTATTGTAGTTTTTAATACAAGATAATTTTTACAACACAAAGATAAAGCTTCTTTAAAAGAAAAATAAATGTTTGTAAAGAAAAAATAAAAAAATATAAAACACTGAAAAAACAAAAATGGCTGCTGCCTGGGTGTTCTCGGCTGGCAGCAGCCATTAACTCCTGTAGTAAACGAAAATGTGCAAAAACAAATCAGTGTTGTCCGGCCAACGGAAGGCTGAATCTTATCCCCAAACCGCCATATTCGGAAGAGTAGGCGCCAATTTCGCCCCTATGATGTTCAATAATGGATTTACAGCTTGCAAGACCCAGCCCCAGCCCGCCCTTTTGGATTTGCCGCGATTTATCCACAGTGAAAAATTTGAGGAACAGAGAAGATATATCCTTATCCGGCACACCAATTCCATTATCCTCGATTTGAAAAAAGGCATACTGTCCTAGCGGGTATCCGGTCATATACACTTTCAGGTTATTTTTCCCTCCATATCTTACAGCGTTGCTAAAGAGGTTGCCGAAGACCCGACGTATCATCGGTTCATTGACCATCAGCAATATATTTTCCGTGAATGAATGGCGGTAAGTAAGCTCGTTATCAAGTCCCGCCAACTCATACTCATATTCAAAGGCAATGTTTTCAAATAATTTTGATGCTTTTACAGGTGTAGCTACCATAGATTCCAACTCCAATTTTTCTTTGGTGAAGCTGGAGAAATCATTGATGAGTTCGACCATATATCCTGACTTCTTTTGAATCAAATCATAAATTTCCTGCTTCTCAGTCTCCGGTAAATCGTTGTGTGTAGCTAGCAGTTCACTAAAACCATTAATTGATGTCAAGGGTGTTTTCAAGTCGTGGGCAATTGCCGCGATCATATCGGTCTGCTCTGTGTGTGCGAGTTGAAGCCGATGCTCCATCTTATTGAAGTGTTTATAAAGTTCTCCGATCTCGTCATTACTTCTCAGAGCCAGCGGAGGCAGTGGATGAACAATATTTACTTCTTCAAGCCTGGTATTCAGAAGCTGAATGGGCTTCTCTATGCAAAAATGAATATAGATTATTAGAATAATAAATATGAAACAGGCAATTCCAAGTATGGGCAGGAGCAAGGCTATATATCGGGAGTCCAGCAATGAAGTGCGTATAGGGGAATAGATTGTAAAGACGAACTTCAGGTATATTCCAATTGAGAACATGAACATTATGAACATCAGCAAGAACAAAAGAGGAAGCTTTATTTTCAGTTTCATACTATTGCTCTCTTTC
>NZ_JAHCMB010000233.1:2161-20761 GCF_019904155.1 Paenibacillus sinensis | reverse complement strand
CATACCTTCAAGCTAAACTTGGCCTTATATTTCCCGAAAACACTTATCAGCAAAAGATGCGACAGACTTTATTCTTGAATAGAAGTAGTGGATTGCAAAGTCTTGATTTATTGTAAATAATTATGCGAAAATGATGGTAATAGGAGGACTGGGCATTCAGTTTCTACCTATTATATAGGAGGTTGAATTCATGCCTGTTAAAGGACGTCATTTATTTACTTCTGAATCCGTAACGGAAGGGCATCCGGATAAGATCTGCGACCAAATTTCGGATGCGGTGTTAGATGCATTTCTTACTAATGATCCTTATGCCCGTGTAGCTTGTGAGGTATCGGTTGCGACCGGACTTGTTCTGGTCATTGGCGAGATCAGTACGAAATCCGAGTATGTGGATATCCCCTCCATTGTTCGTAATACGGTAAAAGAAATTGGTTACGTGCGTGCCAAGTATGGTTTTGACTATAATACCTGCGCAGTACTGACTTCTTTAAATGAACAATCGGCCGATATTGCACAAGGCGTCAACGCAGCTTTGGAGAATCGCGATCCTTCCCAGGTTGCGGAGGAAACTGCTAATATCGGTGCGGGTGACCAAGGTCTGATGTTTGGTTTTGCCACGAATGAAACACCTGAATTAATGCCTCTTCCAATTGCTCTGTCTCACCGAATTGCCCGCCGTCTTTCCGAGGTGCGGAAGAACGGTACATTGGATTACCTGAGACCGGACGGTAAGACGCAGGTTACGATTGAGTACCAGGATGACAAGCCGGTTCGTGTGGATACGATTGTTGTCTCGACGCAGCATGCAGAAGAAATCACCCTGGAACAGATTCAGACCGATATCAAGAAGCATGTCATTCTGCCGGTTGTACCGGAAGAGCTGCTGGATTCGGAAACCAAATATTTCATCAATCCAACAGGCCGTTTTGTCATTGGCGGACCGCAGGGAGATGCAGGTCTGACCGGCCGCAAAATCATCGTGGATACATACGGCGGATACGCCCGTCATGGCGGCGGGGCTTTCTCTGGCAAGGACCCGACGAAGGTGGACCGTTCTGCGGCTTATGCGGCTCGCTATGTAGCCAAAAATCTAGTTGCTGCCGGACTGGCTGACAAATGCGAAATTCAATTGGCTTATGCCATCGGGGTGGCCAATCCGGTCTCCATCAATGTCGATACATATGGTACCGGCAAAATAAGTGAAGAGAAGCTGGTTGAGCTTGTTCACCGCAACTTTGATCTTCGTCCTGCTGGAATCATCTCGATGCTGGACCTGCGCAGACCGATTTATAAGCAGACAGCGGCTTACGGCCATTTTGGCCGTACCGATTTGGATCTGCCGTGGGAACGTGTGGATAAAGCGAGCATTTTGAGAGATCAGGCAGGCCTGTAATCGGTATAATTATCTAATTAAGTGCCTTTCGTAGAGTAAAGCTCCAACGAGCTGCTCTTTGCGGAAGGCTTTTTTATGTCCATTTCTTATAAAATGACCGAAAAATCGTTAATTTTTCGTAACTTTTTCATTTTTAAGCAGTCTATTAATTGTGGAAGGAAGTTTGGGATAAGAATTAGAGAGGGAACAATATGGATGGGAGAGTAAATCGGGAATGAAGAGTAATGGGTCGTGGAATCAGTCGCAGCAGAAATCGACTAAACTCGTAAAACACGCAAGTGCCAAAAAGTGGATTGCGGCCTCGCTTGCAGGCGTAATCTGGATTATGCCGGTGATTGGGGAAGGGCTTCCGCTGATGAGCCACAGCACGGCATCAATTGTCGAAGCTGCAACGTCGTTCTCGGCGACGAAAGTCAGTGAGGACATTATCACTTCCGGTGCGACCAAGCTGAAGTATAAGTATTCTGTGACCCGATCAGGAAGCAAGGCCTCTGGTTTGGCGGATGTCATCCGTATCGACTTGAACAACCCTTATGTTTCGATTGATGTAATGACGGGTAAGAACGGCAATCTGACTACACGTCAGAGCACAGGCGGCATGGCCAAGGAAACCGGGGCTGTCGCGGCGGTGAACGGTGATTATTTCAACACTTCAGGGGAAGGAGCACCGATCGGCGGCGAAGTATCCGGGGGAACCCTTGTCTCGACACCGTCACAGCTGGATGGTCTGTATGCGTTTGCGCTGACGACGGACCGCAAGCCGATGATCGACGAGTTCTCATTCGATGGAACCGTAACGGCTGAAGACGGCTCTCAGCTGGCGCTGGCGGGAATCAACAAGGGGGCGTATAATCCGGAAGGCGGAACCTCCACATACAGCCACGTTAACGCGGCATATATATATACCGATGCCTGGACGGCATTGGACCGGCCGAAGAACAGCTCGACGACTCCAACTGAGGTGCTGGTGGAGAATGGTGTGATCACGCAGATTTCGCAGGGAGCGGCACTTCCAATAGCGGTTCCGGAGGGCGCGTATATTTTGCGTACACATGGTACTGCAGCACAGTTCGTAGCTTCCCATCTGGCAGTCGGACAGAAGCTGACAACCGCCTATTCGCTTCGTTCGAAGACGACTGGCCAAGCGATTGATCCGGGGACGCTGCAAATGATGATCGGCGGACATACGATACTGGTCAATAACGGCAAGGCGACGTCTTTCTCCCGTTCGGTCAGCAGCATTGGCGGTTACCGGGCCAGAACGGCGCTGGGGTATTCCCAGGACGAACGTTATGTCTACATTGTCGCGGTGGAAAAAAATGATGACAGCTCCGGCATGTCCTTGACTGAGCTTCAATCCTTCATGACCAGCATAGGTGTATACAAAGGGCTTAACCTCGATGGTGGAGGTTCAACTACCATGGTGGATCGGCCGCTTGCCGAGACCCAGACGGTCCTCTCGTTCGATACCGAATATGGTACGGAACAGCGCAGCGTCGTCAATGGACTTGGGGTGTATACCAACGCTCCGCAGGGACAGGTAAAGGGAATTAAAATCAGCGGCAGCAGCGTTCTGCTGGTCGGGCAAAGCGCTACGTACTCTTTGAAGGGCTATGATACGTACTACAATCCGATCGAATTATCTACGGGGAACACTTCATGGAAATCCAGCAATGGAAGCGTGTCTGTCAGCGGCGGCGTGGCTTCGGCTGTCAAACCCGGAACGGCAACGCTCACCGCGGCCAGCGGCTCCGCCAGTGCTACTACGAAGGTAACCGTGCTCGGCGGCGATGATCTGAGCAGTCTGCAGCCGGGAACGGCCACTGGTCCGTTAAAAACGGGAGCAACCCTTTCCGTGCCCGTTACAGCGATCTCAAAAAGCGGCGCTACGATCAGCGTCCCAGCCTCCTCTCTGAAATGGGAGTTTGTAGGGTTCCAGGGCAGCGTTCAGGAAGGGAAGCTCACGATCAATTCGGTCAATCCGGGTGTCACGACAGGTTATGCTATTGCACGTTATGACGGCTTCAGTACAGCAGTGGTTCTGACAACGGCTGCATCAACAGCCTGGGAGGATTTTGAGAATGTCAGCTATCCGGTTGCCTTTACGACGAACACGCAGGGCGTACAGGGCACGGCACAGATCACGGCGGGAACGGGCGATCATGCCGGCTCGAAGGTGCTGTCACTAAACTACGACATGACGGCAGGAAGCGGTAAAATGTACGCCTACGCTCAGCTCAATGGAACCTCTGGTCGTACGGTGCCTGCGACGGCGACAAGCATGTCGGTTGATGTCATGGGTGACAAGAGTTTGAATTGGCTTCGCGCCGAGTTCACGGACGCCGGGGGCTCCACGGTCTACATTGACCTTGCCAAGACGATTGACTGGACCGGTTGGAAGACCATTAATACTGATCTCTCGGGTTACGGCATCAAATTCCCGGCCGTTCTTAAAAGAGTATACGTTGTAAACGTGGAAGAAGGCCAGGATGAACGCGCCAAGACCGGTACTGTCGCTTTTGATAATATCTCTTTCGTTATGCCTTCCCTTTCCAGCGAGGCGGGTCTGCCAACCGGAACGGCCAGCATGACGATTGGGCAAAAGTCGCTGACCGTTAATGGTGTGAAGAAAGTCATCGATTCAGCGCCTTTGAATCAGAATGGAACAACTTATGTGCCGATTAAATATGTGCTCGACGCGTTCGGCGGCAGCGCCACCTGGAATTCCGCTGCGAAGAATATTATGGTGCTTCGCGGCTCCAAAGCGATGGAACTCACGGTGAACAAGAAGGAGTTCATACTGAACGGGAAGCGTCAGAGTGCAGAAGTAGCGCCTATTCTCCTACAAGGAAGGACTTTAGTCCCGCTTCGCCTGGTTTCGGAACAGCTTGGATTAACTGTAAAATGGGAACAGAAAACGAAGACCGTAACGATCGAATCATGATATGTTAATATAAAGTAATTTTCATTAAATGATTCGAGAGAAATGGGGCTATTGTCCGTGGAATTCCAGACCGATGCAATTGACCGTGTGATCAAAAATACGATCGATGTAATGGAAGACAGCAAGTATCAAATTTATGAGATTTTGCAAGCTGCCCGCGAGGAGCTTGCAAATCTCACAAATGAACTGCACCGGGTAAGGCAGGAAACGGATGAGACCTTGCAGAAGGTAGATAAACTGGAAATTGATTACCGCCGTTCTCGTATCCGACTGACTGAAGTGAGCCGTGATTTTGTTCGTTATACAGAACAAGATATTCGGATAGCCTATGAAAAGGCAACGGAACTCCAGCTTCAGCTTATGATTACAAGAGAGCGGGAACTCAATCTGAGAAACCGGCGCGATGAGCTATATAAGCGGGTGCGCAGCGTGGAAAGTTCGGTGGAGCGGGCGGAGACGATTGGTTCCCAGATGAGCGTGGTCCTGAAATATTTGTCCGGCGAGCTTGGCCATGTGACGAGAATTGTTGAATCGGCCAAGAACCGGCAGATGATCGGACTCAAAATCATTCTGGCCCAGGAAGAGGAACGCAAGCGGATTGCCAGGGAAATCCATGACGGCCCCGCGCAGATGCTGGCCAATCTCGTTCTGAGGACAGAAATTGTTGAAAGAATGCTGGTGAAGCAGGAATTTGGACTGGTGCAGAGCGAAGTAGTAGATTTAAAAGGGCAGGTTCGCTCCAGTCTGGAAGAGATGCGGAAGGTTATATTCGATCTGCGTCCGATGGCTCTGGATGACCTGGGGCTTATCCCCACTCTCCGAAAATATGTTCATGATTATGAGGAGAAAACCAAGATCCGTACTTCCTTCGAAACCCGGGGCAAAGAGCATCGTTTGTCGTCTGCGATGGAAGCGGCGGTCTACCGGCTCGTGCAGGAGGCGCTGTCCAATGTGGTTAAACATGCTTTTGCCAGCTATGTGTTAGTAGAAATTACATATCAGGCACAATTGATCAAAATTGTCGTGAAGGATAATGGAATAGGTTTTAACGTTCAGAAGATGAAGAATGAGCAGATCAACCGGGAGAGCTTCGGACTGGTCGGCATGCGGGAGCGAGTGGAGCTTCTGGAAGGCAGGATGGAAATCGAATCTGCCGAGAATCAGGGAACATCAATTATCATCCATATTCCGACGAACGTGGACAAGGGGAAGGAGTAATCTAATGGAGAACCAAATTTCCGGCAAGATGCCTATTAAAGTGTTGTTGGCAGATGATCATCAACTGTTCAGGGAAGGTCTCAAGCGGATTTTGAATATGGAGGACGATATCGAGGTTATCGGCGAATGCGGAGACGGCATTCAGGTGCTGGAATTCTGCAATCAGAATAAGCCCGATATCGTGCTGATGGATATCAATATGCCGATTGAGAACGGCGTGGAGGCTACGGAGAAGCTGCGGGAAATGTTCCCCGAAGTCAAAGTCATTATTCTGTCGATCCATGATGACGAAAGCTATGTATTTGAAACGCTCCGCAAAGGGGCCAACGGCTACCTGCTTAAGGATATGGAGGCGGAGTCGCTGATTAACGCAATCCGTTCCGTCTGCGAAGGACACGCTTTTATTCATCCCAAGGTGACAGGCAAGCTGATCAACCAGCTGCGGCGCATGACGTACCTGAACGAGGCGGGAGCAATTGCCGAAACCTCTGTGAAGGAAGCAGGCGTTAAATTTGTGGCAGGCGATAACAACCCTCTAACCCGCCGGGAAGCAGAAGTGCTGCGGCTGATGGCCGAGGGCAAGAGCAACAAGATGATCGGCGAATACCTGTTCATCAGCGAGAAGACGGTCAAGAATCATGTCAGCAGCATCCTGCAAAAAATGGAGGTCGACGACCGTACGCAAGCGGTAATCAACTCCATCAAATACGGTTGGGTAACCCTGTAACAAGGCGAAAATAGCGAAGACAACCCGGGAAGCACCTCTCACGATCCGCCGGCATATCATGGTGGTATCAAAGGGAGGTGCATCTCCATGATAACCCAGTTAATCTGGATTGGAGCCGTATATGCATCCGCGGTTGTAATGGTTCATTCGCTCAAGCTTCTGGGAGAGCGGGGAACGCCCGGGAAAGCGGGGAGATGGATGCACTACATCCTGATCGCCCGCAATCATGAATCCGTTATTGAAGGCGTGATCCGGGCGATGACGCTGCAGTCCTTCCTGACTGGCAAGCGCTTGCGCGTAACCTTTCTTCTGGATGAAGGCTCTAGTGACGGAACCTTGCGGATTATCTCGAGCCTGCAGAGCAGCGGATGCTCTTTGGATTTGCAGGTACGGAAGGAAGCGGAGAGTTCGTTTGAGTCCGTGACTTCCGGTTATTTGGCGGCTCAGGCGCAAACCGTAATCGATCTGCGGCATGAAGACACAATCCATCCGTTCTCGTATGTACGGAGATCCGAAAGTCGATGATCAACACATGAATCCTAACAAAAACAAAGCACGGCCAAAGTGAAGCACACTTTCCCATAGCGGGAGAGTGTGTTTTTTTTATTTGGAGAGGAAACCAGGAGGTAAAGGATGAAAGTCGCGGTATATGCGGTAAAATTCAATCAAAAATGGAGCATAATGTTCTCCCTCGATCTGCGGATCGACTGCTTGTGGTGGACCGGTCAAGCCGGCGGGATCGGAGGCCCTCTCTCCATTCCGGAGCGATGGATCTTGGTCTCGATTGAATTTCCGCTCGGATGGGCGGCGCTTCTTCGGGACAGCTTTTGCGATACTCCGGAAATGGCGGAGTGGAGAGAGCCGGAATGGAGGTGTTATGCCGCGAAACGGCTAGAGCGGGAAATGAGGGAGGAACGGAGCAAGAGGGAAGATCAGGATAAGAGGTTATCAGGAGCAGGTATCCTTGGCAGTGCCGAAAGGGAGCTTGTCAGGCAGGTTCATTCTGATGAGCTTCCTCAAGCATCCAGGCTGCGTGAGCATGCCGATACGCTAGCTGACGCGTTGAGCGGCCGTTCCCTCCTGGAGCCAGAGGTGGAGTCGCTGCTGGCCGAGCGCTGCCCTGAGATGCTGGGCCACTGGCGCAGCGCCGCCCAGCTCGCGCATCTGGAGGGCCGCCTCCTGCTCGAGGCGGCGGTGGGCCCGGCGCCGGCTGAGCGCGCCGGCCCGGCGCGGGGGCCGTTGGCCCGCGCCTGGAACCGGCTGCGGCGCCATTCCGCCGCAGCCGCGCTCCCGCGCTGCCGGCGCTGCGGCAGCGTCGCCACGGGCCGCACGGCTTGCGCCGCGTGCGGCCTTGCCGGCTGCGCCTACTGCGAGGCCTGCCTCGCGCTGGGGCGCAGCCGGTCCTGCGCGCTGCTGCTGCGCAGCGCGCATCTTCCGGCCGTGCGTGGCACGGCCGATCCGGGCACCGGCGGGCTGGCGCGCCGGTGGGGGCTGAGCGCGGCGCAGGCCGAAGCTGCCGGCGCCGCGCTCAGGTTTCTGGCGGAGCCGCGGATCGGCTCCGCAGGCGGCCGCCCAGGCCGGTTTCTGCTCTGGGCGGTCACGGGAGCGGGAAAGACGGAAATGATGTTCCCGCTCCTTGAAGCCGTGCTCGCCGCCGGAGGACGGGCGCTGATCGCCACGCCCAGGCGCGACGTCGTGCTGGAGCTGGCTCCAAGGCTTGCCCGCGCTTTTCCGGCGGCAAGCATCAGCGTGCTGTACGGCGGCAGCCCGGACCGGTGGAAGTCTGGTGCGCTAACGCTGGCGACTACCCACCAGCTGCTCCGCTTTCATCGGGGATTCGATCTGGTTATTATCGACGAAATCGATGCTTATCCCTATCACGGAGACCCTATGCTTGCCTTCGCCGCTGAAAAGGCTTGCAAGCCAGGCGGCGCCTTCGTGTATCTGTCAGCTACTCCGCCTGTCACGATGCAGAGCGAAATCCGGCAGGGCCAGCTCGCCCATGCCAGAGTGCCGGCCAGGTTTCACGGTCATCCCCTTCCCGTACCCGAACGGCTCGTCATGTCATCAGTAACCGATTGCCTGAAGCGGGGAAGGCTGCCGGCTGCGCTTGGCAGATCGCTTCAGAAATCCATCGAGCGGAAAGCCCAGGTATTTGTGTTCATCACTCGGATTGCGCAGATCGAGGGGGTGCTGCGGCTGCTCCGGCGGTCGCTGCCGGGTATCCCAATGGAAGGGACATCGTCGCAGGACCCGGAACGCTCAGGCAAGGTCGCGGCTTTCCGCAACCGCGAATTTGCGCTGCTTGTAACGACCACGATCCTGGAACGAGGCGTGACGGTGCCACGGAGCGATGTGTTTGTGCTGGATGCAGACAACCGGCTGTTTGATGAAGCCTCGCTCGTTCAGATGGCCGGCCGCGCAGGCCGTTCCCAAGAGGACCCGAATGGCCGGGTTGTTTTCGCATCGCCAGTCTGGAGCCGGGCTCAACGAAGCGCCCGGTCCCAGATCCGGACCATGAACACAATCGCCCGCCGCAAGGGATATCTTCGAGAGGAGGAGATTTGAGTATGATACCCGATAATCACTTGGGAAAGGGGCTTCGTTTCTTTCATCGTCTGTTATCGCCTTCCGGGAGAACTTGTCTGGTCTGCGGCAGAGAACGCCGGCTTTCAGCCTTGCTTCCCGGTATTTGCAGCGTCTGCGAGCAATCGATCCCTTGGATCACGAGGCCCCGCTGCCTCAAATGTGGCCGGCCCACGGGCTGTCCCGATTGCGCCAGAGGCAATGACGTTTCTGCATTATTGCTGAATAGAAGCGCGGTGGCTTACAGCAGTGAAATGCGTGCTTGGATTGGTCATTTGAAATACCGCGGCGACGAAAGATATGCCGAGATATTGGGCGCCATGTTGGATCGCGCATATGTTATGTTGAAGTCGGAAATGGAATCCAGAGGGAGCGCACGATGGAAGGCAGATTTACTCGTCCCCGTACCGGTAAGTGAAGCCCGGCTCATGGAACGCGGCTTCAATCAGGCGGAAAAGCTGGCAGATCGCTTATCGCTGCGACGGGATATTCCTGTAATGGAACTGCTTGTCCGGACCCGTCATACCGGCAAGCAGAGCCATAAGGGAAGGGCTGAGCGAATAAAAGCGATGAGAGAAGCCTTTATTTTCAATAACAACAAGAGGGAAGCCTTTATTCGTCTGCTGTGTGAGCGGGAGATGTCCCGTGTTGTCATTGTGGATGATATCTATACAACGGGCAGTACTATACACTCATGTGCTGAAGCTATCCAGCGAATGGCCGAGGCGTCCGGCGGCCGCATTGAGATTAGCAGCCTAACCTGGGCGCGCTCATGAAGAATATTTCGGACTCTGCATCGCTGTCACATCGATTGGAAGAAGTTAGACAAAATATACATGAGAGTGGAGTCATAGACATATAGACTATTCCAATCCAATCATGTAATCTAGGAAGATGAGGTATGTTTTGTAAGCACAGATTTCAGGAAAGGGGCAGCAAAAATTATGAACCTTGATAATTGTCCGCGGTGCGGCCGGCTATATGTCAAAAATGTCATGGAATTGTGCCAGCCTTGTCTCAAAGAACTTGAACAACAATACGAAGCTTGTGTCAAATACATTCGTGAACATAAAAATACGGATATTCAGGAGCTGTCCGATGCTACGGAAGTATCCATCAAGGAAATTACCCGCTTTATCAAAGAAGGCCGAATTTCCATCGCCAACGCACCGAATATGATGTATCCTTGTGAGGTGTGCGGCAGGCTCATTCGTGAGAGCCATATGTGCGATGACTGCCGCAACCGGCTTAGAAAAGGATTTGCAGACGCTCCAAAGAAAGAGGAGACCCCCCCTGCCCCCAAGAAGACGGGAACAACCTATTTCACGGTAGAAGACCGTCATCATTCTAAATAACCAACAAAATATAATGGCACAGCTATTAATATTGCCCCGACCCTGCCCGATAAACTTATTAAAGAGGTTATCGGTTTTTTTATTATTTGAATGAAAGGTGGAATGGATAACGATGAAAATTAACGATACCAACAGAGTCAATGGTATAAATCCTTATCAGAAGACAGCCGAGACGAACGCCGCTAACAGCGTTAAGAAGTCGCAGAAGAAAGATGAGGTCTCTATTTCTGCGGAAGCCCTTGAGATGCTGCGTGCACAGCAGTCAGGAGATGTTGAGAAGACGAAAAAGATTGAAGAACTGAAAAAACTTGTTTCTTCCGGAACATACAATGTGGAAGCCCGGGACCTGGCTGATAAACTGCTTCCTTACTTCAAGAACATCCAACAAGACTAGGGGAGTATAAACGATGTCCCTTCGAAAACTGGTTGAATCGCTGGAATTATTGAATGAGCTCAATGAGAAGCTGCTCCAGCTTTCCGAACAAAAGAAAGAGGCCCTTATTAAAGGGGACTTTGATGAATTGCTGCGTACGACAACCGGAGAATCCTCTTTGATCAAGACCATCAGGAACCAGGAAGAGGTTCAGCAAGAGATGGCGCATGAATTCATGAGAGAGAAGGGAATTAAATCCCGTCTAAGTCTTACGATCTCGGAAATATCCCGGCTTGTCTTTGATCCTGAAGAGAAAGCCTCTCTCCTGGATGTGCAGAAGAAGCTGGTCGAGAACTTAAGAGAACTGAAACGCATTAATGAGTTGAATCAGACTCTGGTGGCTCAATCCTTAAGCTTTATCGACTTTTCCCTTAACCTCTACATCGAAGAAGATGATTCGACCTATTCCCGGCCGGATCAGAACCATACAGCCCGAACTGCCAAACGCAACGGTGTTTTTGATACCCGCGCTTAATGTTATAGATAGAGCTCGAACAATGAAGGAGTTGCATTCTCATGACATCTACATTCCATGGTCTGGAGACAAGTAAAAGAGCTTTGTTGGTGAACACCGTAAGCATGCAGACGATGGGTCATAATATTGCAAATGCCAATACGGAAGGTTACACAAGGCAAAGAGTCAACATCTCGGCCGCAAGTCCGATTTGGCAGATGGGCATGACCAAGAGCCAGGCTGCAGGCCAATTGGGGACAGGCGTTGAGTATGACAGCATCACAAGAGTCAGAGACAGCTATCTGGATCTTCAATATCGCCGGGAGAATCAGGCGCTTGGTTCTTACGACGTGCTGAACACAACGATGACCTCGATTCAGAACATCATCAACGAACCCTCGGACACCGGCCTCAGCAGCGTGATGGATGATTTCTGGAATTCATGGGAGACGCTTAACCGCGATCCTTCTCTACTGAGTGCGCGTGTCTCCGTTGTAGGATCGGCGCAGAATCTTTCGGATACCCTCAAGCATGTCGGCGAGTCTCTCACTAACATTACAACAGACACGAATGCCAATATCGGGAAGAAAGTAACCGAAGCCAATGATTTGATCAATAACATTGCCAAGCTGAACGACATTATCCGAAGAAATGAGAGCTTGGGCGATAATGCCAACGACTATCGCGACCAAAGAGATCTGTTGATCGACAAGCTGTCCACCATTGTGGATGTTTCAGTAACAGAGGGCACAGATGGCATGGTCAGCATTACTTCCGCCGGTGTGAATGTTGTTGATGGGGTTAACGTTACCGAATTGACCGCCGCCAATGCCCAGACCGCCACAGGTGGACAACTGAACGGATATGTCAAGTCGCTCCAGGAAGTTGACACTATTCGCAATCAGCTGAACGGCATGGTCCAGACGCTTGTTACCGGGCCGGTCAAAGTTACGCTTGATAATGGATATATGACACCCAAGGATATGACTGCGCTTAATGACGTAACATTGTCCAACGGCACGACAATCCTGGCTGGAAATACCATTCCGGCGGGTTCCACAGTCACCTCTTCGATGACGGTGATGGTAAATGGCTTTAACGGGCTTCACGAGCTGGGATATTCATTATCCAATCCGGCGACCGCTGGAACCCCATTCTTTGTTGCATCGGATGGCGGCGACTTCACCATTGATAACCTTGCGGTGAATCCCGATATCGTCAGCAACACGGACAAGATCGCTTCCTCCTCTAAGTATGAGACAGTAGGCGGAGTTAATAAGACGATCCGGGGCAACAGCGATATCGCAAGCGCAATTGTCGGCCTCAGGGATGCCGTATTCCAATTCCCCGCCAACTTGACCTCCTTGTCTCAGGGGACGACAGATGATTACTTCCGGGCGCTTACAGGGGATCTGGGATTGCGCGCGCAGAATATTGAGCGGAATTTCAATAATGAGACGAACCTTACTTCGGCCCTGGAGACAAGACGCCAATCCGTGAGCGGTGTGTCCATGGATGAGGAACTGTCGGATATGATCCGCTTTCAACAGGCTTATAACGCATCTGCACGAGTGATGACAGCTGTTGATGAAATGCTCGACAAAATCATTAATGGCATGGGGACTGTAGGCCGCTAAGATTAGGAGGATATGAATAATGCGTGTAACAGGGGCTATGCAGAATATGCAGCTGGTCAGTAATCTGCAGAGGATTAACGAAGGTATGACCAAGTCGCAGAATCAATTGGCAACCGGGCAAAAGATCACCAAGCCCAGCGACGATCCAATCGGCGTCGGCTACCAGATGCGGTACGACACCGATCTTGCCCGAAGCGATGAGTTCCTGAACAATGCCCAGACCGGGTCGGAAATTCTGAAGACTATGGATGCGCTTATGCAGCAGGCATCCGATGTCATGAAGCGGGCGCGTACCCTTACGCTGCAAGCGGCGAATGGCACCTATGATGCAGAGCAGCGTAAGGTTATCTCTGCGGAGATCAAGCAGCTTAAAGAACAACTGGTGACGATCGGCAACAGCACCTACAACGGCCGGTATTTATTCAATGGGCAGAAGACGGATCAGGCTCCGTATACCGTTGCAGGCGCTGCGGGAGAATCGACGGACCCTGGTACATTTAGTCTGTATGTTAGCCCTGCCGTCAAGGTTCCGGTAAGTCTTACCGGCGAGGATATATTCGGCAAGGCGGGAACGGACAATGCGTTCAAGGTTCTGGATGATCTGGCCACTGCTCTGGACTCCAATGACACAACCGGCATCAGCGCCAGCCTTGACAAAATTGATGCGGTCGCCGACGGATTCTCCCTTGGATGGGCAGAGATCGGTGCGCGTATGAACCGGTTCGAGCTAATGGAGAACCGTATAACGAGTGAACAGACCAATTTGAAGGAAATGCGGGCAAATGTAGCCGATGTGGATGTGCCAACAGTAATTACGGATTTGAAAATGAAGGAAGTTGTTCTTCAGTCGGCACTGTCAACTGGCGCTAGAATTATGCAGACGTCTTTACTTGATTTTCTGAGATAAAATGACTTGATTCCTTCCGGATGAAATGGAGGTGGCGGTATGAGGTCAACAGGTATCGATTCAAGTACTTGGGGGAAGTATATTCCGGCTGAACTCACCGTTCGCCTTCGACCGGCAGAGCTTACAACGGACTGGACCAGTGTATATAACGATCTGGACTTGAAACGGCCGCAGTCGCTCATGAAAGATTTGGAGCAGGAGGCCCGGAGTCAGGGGTTGGAGAATATTGCGATCAAGGCTCAGGAAGGTGATCGTATGGCTAATCTGGCAGCCGGCGAAAAAAATGTGTTTGGCGCAATCGCCCATTCCCGATATATGAGGAGCGGCCAGAAAGAGGTCACTGTCGAAGCCTTGCCGAGCCAAGGCGTATACATTGATTTTCGCATCTATCCGCCGGAAATCCATGTGGATCCGAAAGGAGTTCTCCCCAGATGAGACAGATCAACAGCAAGACATACGGCACTCTGGAGTTGGATGACAGTCAGATTTATAAATTCGAGGCAGGCATCCCTGGAGTCTCCAATATTAGCGAATACGCGCTTCTCCCCATGGAGGGAACCTCCTTTTTTCTTCTGCATGCGCTTGAGGAGGAGGTCAGTTTTTTTCTGCTACCCGTTCAGGAAGCCGTGGTGGACTACAGCTTTCAGATTACGGATGATATTATCGATCTTCTGGCCTTGAACTCTCCCGAGGATGTAGGCGTTATGGTGGTTGTCAATATCCAGGAAGAAGAGCTGTACGTTAACCTGCTGGCGCCAGTACTGCTATCTCCTTATTCTCACAAGGGATGCCAGTATATTATCAAAGATCAGAAACTCCCTGTCCGTTATCCGCTAAACCCGGAAGGAGGACGACTCAATGTTGGTGCTGAGACGTAAGATCGGTGAATCCGTAATAATCGGCAACGATATTCAAGTCCAAATTCTGGGCATCGAGGGCGATCAAATCAAGCTGGGTTTTGTTGCTCCCAAAGACGTTCAGGTATTGCGACAGGAGCTGTATCAGGAAATAGTTGCTGAGAATATGGCAGCTAAGGAACAAACAGGGCAATTGCAGCAAGAACAAATCCTTAACCTGCTGAAAAATTATAGATCCAATTAATTTGAATGTAGGCGGGGATGATGGAAATGGATATTAACAGAATTAACTCTGTACAAACAGACAAAATCAGAACAGTCAGTTCAGTGGCTCACATCAAGCCTATTACTTCAGCTACCGATTATCAATCGCAAGAACTTGGCACCAAATCGCAACTGCGAAGTGAGCAAACAAAAGAAGAGCAGACCAAGTTCGAAGAACAGATCAAGAAGCTGAATGAATCGATTGCCAGTTCTGGAAAAGAGCTTCGCTTTAAATATAATGACGAAGCCAAGCAACTATATGTTGAGGTGCTGGATCAACAAACGCAAGAAGTGTTAACCAGCCTGCCTCCGGAATTTTTAATTGATTTGTCGGTGAAGATGAAAGAATTGGTCGGAATGTTTTTTGATGAAAAAATTTAGATTACTCAAGAAAGATAAGGAGGAGATTTCCAAATGTCGACAAGCATAACAGGCTTGGCATCCGGTTTTGATTCCGCGGCCTATATTGAAGCAATAATGAAGCAAGAGAAGGTCCCGCTGACCAATCTGCAGACCAAAAAGGACAATACAACAGCCTACAAGAATTTTTTTACAGCATTAAATACAAAAATGGCTACCCTGAAGGATGCAGCTACAGCTCTTTCAGATCTTACTGCCTTTACCAAAAACACGGCAACCAGTTCAGATACGACTAAAATGACGGTAACAGCCGGAGATAGCGCGGTAGCAGGGACATATTCGGTAAATGTGACCTCAATGGCTACACAACATGTATTGGGAAGCGTCTCCTTTGCTACTTCCGGAACATTTACTGTGGATGCGAATTCAAAGCTTGTTATTGGTTCAGCGGAGATTGATCTAACTGCGACTGGCGCTAACGCTAACGGTAAAACTATGGATGAAGCCCTTAATCTCATTGCAAAGCAAATTAATAAACAAGCGGTTGGAGCTACAGCATCAGTTGTCCAAACGTCAAGCGGGTATAAGACACTTGTTCTAACTTCAAATACAACAGGTACAGCGAATGAAATTGATGTTACAAGTTCCGGATCATTATGGAATTTCGGGGAAAAACAAGCGGCAAGCGATGCCGTTCTTAAAGTCAACGGGGTCGATATAACAAGTTCCACAAATGAAGTGAATGACGCCATTCCTGGTGTTACGTTAACTCTAACTAATACGGGATCATCGACAGTAAAGGTAGCTCAGGATACAGATAGCATCGTTACCAAGATTAACACTTTTGTTTCTGCCTATAATGATATCGTGACAACGATCCGAAACAACACCCAGAAATCGACCGAAAATGACGACGGTTCCCTTTCGCTCACTCTGCAGGGAGACCCGTTGCTTCGTGACCTGATGAGTCAGTTGAACGATTGGATGAATACGCCTATCGGAACAACTAAAGGATTGAACCTACTCTCTGACATCGGGCTTGAAATCGACAAGGGTGTTACCAGTGCTTCATTGATGACCGGGAAAATCACTTTTGATTCGGCTACATTTAAGGCCAAAATGCTGGAAGATCCCGCAGGAGTGCAGAAATTGCTGCGTGGAACAACCACAACAACCACTGGAGGGGTAACAACCACCGTAACTGGGATGGGGGATTTGTTCAAGAACAATCTGCAGTCCTGGAACAATAGTGTGGACGGACTGATCACCTCCAAAATTAAGGGTTATGATTCCGAGATTACTTACCTTAGTGAGTCCATACAAAATATGAGCGATCGTCTGGATCAACGAGAAGAGTCGTTGAAGAAGCAGTACGCCAATCTCGAAGTCGTTATGTCCAGCTTAAACAATCAGAAAAGCTATGTGTCGAGTATTCTGGCTAGCTTCACGAAATCCTCAGACTAATGAAACAGGGGGCTGATCCCTTTGGCATCACCCAATCTTGCGGGCTATCAAGCCTATCAGAAAAATAAATATCAAACTGCTTCACCCCATCGCCTGACGCTAATGCTCTATAATGGGGCCATACAGTTTGCCGGCAAAGCTCGGGAAGCGATGTTGGCAAATAATATTTCGGATACGAATCTCTATCTACAGAAATCCCAGAATATTATCTACGAGCTTCTTTCTTCTTTAAATGTAAAAGAAGGGGGAGAACTCGCAGCCAATCTCAAGAACTTGTATTTCTACATGATCGACCGATTAATTGAGAGCAATATTCAGAAGAAGAGCTCCGGGATCGATGAGGTTGTGAATATGCTTGAGGAATTGAAGTCTGCTTGGGAACAGATTGGAAAGGGTGGTACCCTTGGCTGATCATAGTGGAGGATTTGCTTCAGAAGGTCCATTGGAAGAAATTCTTAGAGGGATGCTTGAGTGTTCGAAGAGACAAGTGGAACTTGCAGAATCAAACAGGGAGAGGGAGGATTTCCTCTCCCTGTTTGACGGTACACTTCAGGAATGGAATGCATACACACGACAACTGGAGGAAATCCAGAGAGGTGCCGGCATTACCGAGTCGGAGAGTGTAGTATCTCTGTTGAGAGAGATCGCAACCAATATAGACTCGACAACATTGAATATCGAAAATTCCAGTGCTCATGTCGGCACCAATCTGAAGCAGACCAGGTCCCAGCGCAAGCTGATGAATGCGTACTATGGAATGGCAAATACCGATCAGGTCCCATTGTACTTTGACGAAAAAAAATAGTACAAATTCCTCTCGAAAAAGATATAAAAACACTAAACTAAATCATTAATCCGCCGATATATATATTAGGCCACAAGGACGTGGCAAATCAAACCAAATCACGGAGGATGATCACGATGGGTATGTTTATTAACACTAACGTTGGCGCAATCAACGCTAACCGCAATCTGAGCTTCAACAACACGCAAATGGGCAAGACGATGGAAAAGCTGTCTTCCGGCTACCGCATCAACCGTGCGGCTGACGACGCTGCAGGCTTGGCAATTTCCGAAAAAATGATTTACCAAGTAAATGGTTTGAACCAAGCACAACGCAATGCTCAAGACGGAATCTCGCTCCTGCAAACGGCTGAAGGTGACTTGACTGAAGTTCACTCCATGCTGCAACGTATGAACACGCTGGCTAACCAAGCAGCGAACGGTACGTACCAAACCGAAGATCGTCAAAATCTGCAAAAAGAAGTAAATCAGCTTGTTGAAGAAATTAACCGGATTACTGGTAACTCCAACTTTAACGGTGTATCTCTCTTGAAATCGGCAGCAACGGTTAAATTCCAAATCGGTGTGACCTCCGGAGAATCCCTGACAGTTTCGCTGTCCAGCAATAAAGCATCTGCACTTGGTATTAGCGGACTCTCCATTAGTACCGCTAGTGCTGCAGCATCCGCTCTGGCACTGATCAAATCCGCAATTTCCACAGTTTCTACCAATCGTGCTAATCTGGGTGCTTACCAGAACCGTCTGGAGCATACGATTAACAGCTTAGGTGTAACTTCCGAAAATCTGTCGGCTGCTAACTCCCGTATCAAGGATGCTGACATGGCAACTGAAATGACCTCTTTCACCAAGAATCAGATTCTCGTTCAAGCAGGTACTGCTATGCTTGCTCAAGCTAACTCTGCACCGCAGGCAGTATTGAAACTGCTGGGATAATAAGCTGTACTAAAGTAAGGAAAGCCCAGCTAGACGAATATAATTTCTGTAACAACAAACCCAGTGCCATGTCGGTACTGGGTTTGTTGTTGTATATTGGAAAATAGGACTTGAAATGTTGAGAGGTTTTGTAGCTCCCGCCAGACGTCTGACTGTAACGTTCAATGCGGGAGAATTACGTTTTCGCAAGTCTTATAGATAGTGTCCTTTTTTAAGAACAAAATGATCCAAATACTAACGCTTCTGGCTACATTATTGCACAGT
>NZ_JAHCMB010000233.1:0-2153 GCF_019904155.1 Paenibacillus sinensis | reverse complement strand
TGCACAGTTAATACCGATAATTATATTAACTGATGGATTGAGGAGTGAGTATAAGTGAAGGTAACCATTGATAATCAGAATGAATTGCTACTGGAAGCCGATATAAAGCCAATCAACGAATGGTGGATAGCATCAACCTCTAAAATATATAAGGAAGACCGGCTCATTTACAGTGTAGAGATTGATGACAATCCCGTTTTTAGTGGATATGAACAAATCATAGTTAACGATTACAGAGGTATCAATCGAATTAATATTATTACAAAAACCAAGAAGGAAAGTATCGTTGAAACCGAACTGGCCTTAGCTGATTATCTCGATCGATTTATCCCGACTTCGCGCCAAATAGCTGATTACTTCTATGGGGAGCTGAGCGAGGAACAATGGGCGGAATTCACTCAATTGGTTGAGGGGCTGAGTTGGATAGTGAATTCTCTAAGATTTCTTCAAATCTTGCATGAGAATCAAGAAATATTGGCCTTACAAGTGCTGCAGATGGAAGCGCTGGTTAAGGAACTTGGTGAAAGCCTGGAGCGAGCGGAATATACTCTTACTGCCGATCTACTGAACTATGAAATAATACCATTGCTGGAAAAGATGAAGATCAATACTATTCATTAAGGAGTCGTCAAAAATGGATCTTTATCAGACTAATATTAAATTCTTGACCAAACACTATCCGGCCTTGCTTAAAGTTATTGATGATGCTGAAGAAGAGAGAAAAGAAGAAGCTATTCTCACGCGTAACAATGAACCTAACCTTGTCGTTACATCTGATGGGAATTCGTATTTTCTACACAGTAGATATAATGCCAAAGAAGAAGCTAAAAGATGGATCGTTACATTGAAGGAAAAAATTGAAAGTCAGTATATCCTGATTGTCGGGATCGGACTTGGTTTTTTTCTAGAGGAACTGTTGGTTGCCACCAAGGCAAAGCATATATTTATACATGAACCAAGCTCAGAAGTTTTCAATACCTGGTTGAAGGTTAAGGATACCCGAGCAGTGCTATCGGATCCTAGAATTAAGTTATTTGCTGTTGGTAATGACGAATANCCTGGAACCATAGCACAACTCGACTTGGAATTAAAGGATATGATTATTCAACAAATCTCAAATATGCAGACTCGAAAAGAATACCAGGAGACTTGGTTAAATAATATTTTGGGAAATATCTCACATATGTCTGTATCACCATCCATATCTGAGTTGAAGGATATTTGGAAAGACAATGGGGTCAAGGCTATAGTGGTAGGTTCCGGCCCTTCGTTGAAAAAAGATATTCACTATCTATCTGGGTTGAAAGACAAATGTTTAATTATTGCGGCGGGTTCGAGCATCCAAGCAATGGAACACTTTGGAGTATACCCGCATGTTGTGGTTTCAATGGATGGAAGCCTATCCAACTACGAGGTGTTCAATAATATTGATACGTCCAAAGTTCCATTAATNCATTATGAGGGGCCGATGTATCATGCCAAATTCAATAATGATTTAATTACAAATCATATTTATGATCAGGAGAACATCATTCCTGGTTTCATCTCAACATCAACCGTAACAGGAACAGCCATACAATTGGCTGAGTACATGGGGATCACACAGATTATGCTTATGGGGCAGGATTTATCTTTTCCTGATGATGAATATTATGCTCCTGGTGTCAATCATATATCGGAAAATTCTAAAGAAGCACATATTTCCCATGCGGATTTGTGGGTAGACAATGTTGAAGGCNAAAGCATGAAATTCAGAGGTGTGGATATCATAAACACTTCGAAAAAGGGGGCTGTAATAGAAGGAACGGAGTGGGTTTCTATGGATGAACTAACTCCTAGGCTGCAGCAGGAGCCTTCGAGATCGTTGGAGATTGCTTCTGGGATTTCTGCGCTATCTTTGGAAACTCAACTTGATAATATAAGCCGCTCCACAACAAACCTTACTAAAGCGCTACAACAGATTTCTAAAATGGATATCAAGCTCAAGAAATTGCTGAAGCTCATGACAAAACTGGAAAATGCGATAACTGCCCGTAATCTCAATCAGGTGAATCGCGTTCTGGATGAGATTAACACTTTGTGGAAGTGGACGACAAACCAAGAGATATTTAATGTTTTTTATAATTACTCTCTAGGACACTATATAAACATCT
>NZ_JAHCMB010000220.1:351-696 GCF_019904155.1 Paenibacillus sinensis | reverse complement strand
CACTAATATTACACAAGCTATCAATAAAAAATATGATAATGTATATTTATGGAATTAATGTAATCGAGATACTTAATCCATTTTTTATTTGACATGAATAGCTGGCCAGCATTCATAAAATAAAACAAAGGAGAAATAAAGATGCTGAAATTTAAGAGTGCTAAACTGGTCGTTGCTTTGAGCACAGTTTTGGTAGCCAGTTCATTCAGTTCGGTAGTTGGTGCTGCACCTGTCGTCAAAGGTGGTGATGCCCAAGTTGAGCAGACATTTATTGTTAAAGATGGAGTAGCAACTGTAGTCCCTAATGAAACATATCAAAATGATTCTTTACAAACGGATACCGCT
>NZ_JAHCMB010000220.1:0-341 GCF_019904155.1 Paenibacillus sinensis | reverse complement strand
CAAGCTGGGTATATATCGAGAGTTCTTAGAACACCACTAATGCGCAGAATTTCAACTCCAGTGTATAATGGAACCACTTCTCCAGCAACTAGAGCACTCACATATACAACAACACAGACATACACTGCCAATATTTCGATAACAGCAAGTCGAAAAGCATATATAGACGCTGGAATAACTGGTGGAGTATCTTGGTCTCAGTCTGCTACTACTACAAATACTATAACTGCAACTATAAAACCAGGAGAGTATAACTGGGTTGACTACACACCTTATATGAATAACAGTTATGGTACGTTATATGAGAATATATGGAATGTTGATCCAACTACTGGTCAAAC
>NZ_JAHCMB010000180.1 GCF_019904155.1 Paenibacillus sinensis | reverse complement strand
AAATCGAAGCGACTGTTACCCCGCTCCGTCTTCTATACTCGTCGTATTTTATTCTTGTTCTCGCACTATTCATCTATAAGTTCATTCGCATCATAAAACACATCATCATTAATACTAATTTTCAGATCAAGTCTCCCTTTTAAGGTAGAACAGGTCCCATCAACTGCAACCAATTCCCAACCATCGCTACCCAATTCATTTAAAGAATCCTCGACCTTTTGATTCAGTTCGCCTTTGTCAGACTTGAACAGATGCTTGAACTCTCCAACAATATTATCCAATTTACAACAAGTTAGTTCCAATAGGGGCAACTTCTTGTTTTTGTCCCGATTACCAAAAGCTCCCTTGGTCCAAAAACCAGGAAGCTTATTCCCCCGTTCCCCTAGATCTCCGCACCATACATATCCCAAGCGCAACAAACCATAAGGCTGGAGCCAACTGAGAAATAAATACGATAGGAGTTGCAAGCAACCAAGGATACGCGCCAATTAGGTCGAGCGCCGCAACTACAAATCCGAAATTGGACACAGGTTTGCCGAGCACACTTTTTCTCAGAATGAGACATAATAGGATGGTTGCCATACATAAAATGATCGCTATTGAGTGCATGCCCCCATAGTAAATGCTGAGTACCAGCTTGAGGATATCGGGTGAAAGTTCAATATCATAGACTGGGTAGACCAAGCGGCCCAGGACGATGTCCAGGAATACATAGATTGGGATGATGACAGCCAGCAGGCCGCATCCCAGCAATGTTTTGAGCTTATCCACCTTGACCAGTATCCGGTACAATGCAGCGATTGAAGGAATCAACAATAATGTGGCAAAAAACAACAACTCGTCTGCCATTGAAATATTGAACCGCCATTTCTGCACCCAGGCCATCAGATCCGCATCCGGTAACGGGGGAGCCCCTGCGGGCAGAACAAACAGATATTGCGTAAAAAAGAGAACACCCGAAATGATCAATGTAATCCCGCCAAATTTAACAACGCCGATTGATTTCATGTGGCTTCACCTACAATTTACATTGGATAAGAATATACAGCCTATATAGGCTCTGAAGCTTACTTGGATGGAACAAGTTTAATTCGCGGAGTATCTTCTTCCTTATAAATCGGAAGGAGTTTAACGGGCGTTTTTTCTTCGTCGATAATAGGAACTTCCAGCGATTTATGCGGAGTGAGCTTGTTCTCAGTTGGAGTGCGGTAATTAAAATGCAATGTCGAATTAACATTGTTTGTTTTTGCTGACTCTACAGATGGTTCGTGTGCTGTATCTATATTCCCAAGAATGAACAGAGCAAAAAGAAACAGAATGCTTAAACCTATATGCGTGATTTTACGTGTTGTTGTCATCAATCTCACCTCCATTTTATACCTGGCGGTACGGGCTACAATAGTCAGGCTTTAATTTTTTTTATTCATTTTCCAAGAGCAAATATTTCAAAAAATTCATTCCCCCCTTGCATGTCACGTGGCGTGATGTATTAGAATTACGACAACATCAGAATCAAAGATCAATCTAGATATGAGGAGAATTAAAATGGAGCAAAAGGAACACTTGTTTTCAACAGGTGAATTAGCAAATATGGTAGGCGTTTCTGTGAGGACTCTACAATATTATGATGAACAAAATCTTTTGAAACCCTTAGTAACAGAAGGTGGCAGAAGAAGATACACGCGTGAAAATTTGATGCGCTTAGAACAAATACTTTTCTTGAAATCAATTGGCTTCTCTTTAGAAGAAATTAAAGATAAAATATTGGATTTTAAAACCGGTCCCGACTTCAAAAAGATGTTCTTTCAACAGAGAAAAGTGCTTATCGAACAAATCGAGAACTTAAATCACACTGTAAAAATGTTGGACGCTACGATTGCAGAAACTTTAAACAATGAAGATATCAATATGGATCGTGTAATTNGTTTGCGGTTCGTTATTTTGATGACGACCAACTTAAAAATTACGCCCTTCAATTAATTGGAGCACCAGATAACATGGATTATGTTAAAGATATATTTAAGCGCTTGGAACAATTATACGAAACTAATGCTGATCCGGCTGGTGAAGATGGTCAAGAACTTGCAAAACGCTGGTGGAGTATGACCAACCGATTTACAGAAGGTGACGCTAAACTACTTAAATCGTTAATCTATGTAGGGCAAGATATAAAGAACTGGCCGGACGAAGTTGAAGATGTCAAAAAGCCTATCGAAAATTTCCTTATCAAGGCTTTGCGATTATACCTTAAAAGCCATGACATTGAAATTGATGGTGTAGAAGAAGGGTTTACGAAAGGATGATAGTCAATGAATCTCGCCAAATTTTTAAAAAATAAAGGGGTGCTCTATGCCGTAATACTTGCCATTTTTTATCAAACTGCAATGGTAGGATTATATATTTATGGATACCATGTTTTACCCGGAGGTGTAGATGAACTCAGTGTTAATGTCGTAAATCTGGATGGTTCACAGGGCGAAGCCATTCAACAAGAACTGACTGCTAATCTTCCTTTTAAAAAAATTACGACAGGACAAAGTTTGGAACAAAGCAAAGAAGCATTAGACAACCGTTCTATTCAAATGGTTATTGTAATTCCACAAAACTTTTTTTCTAATCTGGCATGCGGAAAATCTGAATTTGATTTTTATATTAACCAATCCAATACGATGACAACGACAACAACCATGACAGCGGTCGCACAATCAATTACAGATAACTTTAATAAGGCAATTGGCCAGAAAAAACTTGCCGAAATACTAGGTTCTATGAACGTTAACAGCGAGCAGCAACAGGCCATTACTGCGCAGTTGCAGAATTCAGTTGTGCAGAAAAATGTTTATACCCATACAGCACCACAGAGCATGGATTACATTATGGCGCCTTCTTTCTTATCGATTGGAACATATGCTTCCTCAATGGTAGTTGCGATAGTACTAATGAATATCTTCTTGGCGTTTATTCCAATTGTCGGTAAACGAAAAGCATTTTTGTATATAGAAGCCGCAGGCTGCGTTATATCCGTTCTTACCCCATTGTTTGGCATAATCATGGCAAGAATCCTGATTTCTGTAAGCCTTCAAAAGTTGTTGATCTNGCAGATAACAGCTTTTCAATTTACATTAGTATTTTCACTATTGCTTGGGCAAAATGGTATCTTCATCAACATCTTTTTAATGCTTGCACAGACAATCGCTGGCGGAGGAACAATGCCACTTCAAATGATGCCTGATCTGTTCAAGACAATCAGTTGTATAACCCCAATGTATCCGAATACTCAAATTGATTTTGGATTAATGTATGGAGGGCCCATTAGCGATTATGAACTGCGGTTAGTAACTATTTTGGTTATCTCTTCCCTTGCGCTCCTTTTTATTATCTGGCGTAAATGGCCTCAACAGGTAAATGATAACCAACCAAAAACAAATAAAGCTATCATTCAATCGACAGCAGAATAAGACCATTTCTCCTATATTATCATCGTCCTTGAATCTAAATAGTTCCATCCCTGTACTCCATAATCTATTCCTCTTGGGCTTGAACAGCAACAGTCTATTGTATCCTTTCTAACAGTGCCTACCATGGCTGCAAAGTCATAATACAGAGTACATTGATTCAAATTCTTATAAGGCAGGACGCTCTCATGAAAAATAGTTGGTATGATTCCTTATTCCACACTATGGAAGCACTAATGTCCACAACAGTTCCAGAAGCAGAAAAAAGAAATGCCATGGACATCTTCAAGCCGGTACGCCTAAGCAAAAAGGAGTTTTTTCTCAAAGAGGGGGATATCCCTCATAAGCTGGCCTATAATGTGTCAGGCTTGTTGCGCTGCTACTATGTGGATGGCAAAAGCAACGACGTGACCAAATATTTTTGTTTTGAAGGCTCAGTCATTTCGTATTCGGCACTGCTTCTTGGGCAGGAATCACATTATTATATTGAAGCCCTGGAGGACTGCCTGCTGCTCTGCGCGGACTACCGTTCATTCCAACAAATGACTAGCGAAAGCTTGTTCTGGTTACAGTTGATAGCAAAGTTACAAGAGCAATCCTTAATCTATAAAGAAGAGCGTGAGAGCAGCTTCCAATTGGAGACTGCCTCCGAGAGATATGTTCATTTACTTAGGCGTCACCCCCATATAGAGGAACGTATCAACCTTGGGCATATTGCTTCGTATCTTGGCATTTCTCAAGTGTCGCTCAGCAGAATTAGAAGTAAGTTGAAGAAACTTAACAAATGTTAAAGAAAGAACCATTCTCCTATTGTATGATCTGTATAAATTTCGTACGTTGGGAGATTATCAAATGGATGCGAACGATCGTTGCGATACTTGTACATTGATTACTGGGGCAAGCGGCGGGATCGGGATTGAACTGGCTGAAGCTTTTGCTAAGCGCGGGGCTAATTTAGTATTGGTTGCAAGAAGGCAGCACCTGTTGAAGGAAGCATCTACGCGGCTGATGGAGCGTTATCCAATCAGGGTGTTATGGTTCACCTGCGACTTATCAGAAAAAGAAGCCCCCAGGTCCATCAATGAATGGTGCAAGTCACAGAATATTATCATCGACACCTTGGTGAACAATGCAGGAGCCGGGATGTTTGGAGAGTTCGACCACCTTGATATCGATGAGCAGATCAGGATGATCGAATTGAATATCCATGCACTCGTGAAGCTCACCCATCATTTCCTGCCAGACCTCATGACAGTTTCGAAAGGATCTATCCTGAATGTGGCAAGCATAGCTGCCTTATATCCATTGCCGTACTATAGCGTCTACGGAGCAACTAAGGCGTTTGTGCTGTCCTTCACCGAAGCACTGCGGTATGAAATGAGACATACGAAGCTTAAGATAAGCTGTTTATGCCCAGGCGACACGGATACGAATTTCTTTCATCATGCCGGTAACGAGAATAAGAAGACCTCATTGATGTCGCCACAGCAGGTAGCAGAGATTGCTGTCATGAAGCTAATGGAGAACGTTCCGGTTATTTTTCCAGGCAGCATGAAGCTTGTCTCAAAAATCCCCGGATTCATATTGAGAAGAATCGTGTTCAGAAGAGTAACCAAATATAAATTACCTTGAGATGCCGCTAAATCATATTCATTCCACTTCAATTTTAGAGCTGTTTCTCTGCGCCCATGTTTCGAACGATGTCAACGGGATGCCGTAGTGACGTAATTCCTCTATATCGACTTGAAAACCAACCTTATTTCTGTAATCCTGCGAATTGACAACGTTAGGATGCAATCCTTGCACCACAGCCTCAGATGGGTGGAGAAAAACAGACCTGACTTGTTTGCCCAATACCCTGCTCAAACTAATGGCAACCTCGTTCATAGTAATCGAATCGCCGGCGATGTCGATATTTTTACCGTTGAATCGAACCGGATCTTCCAATGCAGCACGAGCAAATGCGCCGATATCGTCTGCCGCAACCATGTCAAGACGCGTGTCGGCCTTCAGTACTGTATAAATTTCTCCTCTCTTCAGCTGGGGGAACATGAACTGCGCTGCCGGCTGGGCCAAATTTTCCATAACCCATGTCGGACGTAAAATCGTCCATGACCCAAAGCCTGCACTTCGTACAATCTCTTCAATCTCCCATTTATCGTTCCAATATTTGACCAGTGTCTGAGGCGCATCGTGATTGGGGGTACGCTCGATACCTGCAACGGATGCATGCACGAATTGGCTTACGCCTGCCCTAATCGCCGCGTTCACCAATACCGATGCGTACAACTTCTCCGAATCCGGGCCTCTGCCGTCAAGCGGCGACATTGAAAAAATACCGTTAACCCCAGATAAAGCCGACTCGAGCGAGGACGGTTCACCCAAATCTCCCGAAACCGCTTGGGCCCCCGCTTCAATCAACCGACGTGCCGCAGGTGACTCTGGTGAGCGTGTCAGGAACCTGACGCGGTGATGATGAGCCAGTAATTGCCGGGCCACTGCTCCTCCTTGTGTTCCAGTAGCCCCAATTACCAGGAATTCGGCAGGCGTGGGCTTGTAAGTTGCAGCGGTTTGCATAAGATCTCCTCCATTAATAAAGTTGAATTTCAACCTTTCAGACCTTATGATTGGTATTAGCTGTATAAGCTTTTTTATATCATATAGTAAGAAAGGAAAGTATAGATGGCAGACGAACCCAAAGAAGTATGCGGACACTCGATCGCATATACTTTATCCGTTGTAGGCGGGAAATGGAAATGGCTCATACTCGGCCATCTGTTCGAACACGATGTTCTGAGATACGGAGAGCTTAAAAAGAATATTGTCGGCATCACCCACAAGATGCTCAGCCAGCAGCTTAAAGAACTGGAAGCGTCCTTGCTAATCAACCGGGAAGCATACCAACAAGTCCCCCCCAAAGTCGAATATTCGTTAACCGAAAATGGCAAAACCCTGATTCCCATCCTACAGCTTATGGGCGAGTGGGGTCATGCTAACCAACAATCATCGAAGGAATGAACCGTTTAAAAAGCGGCTTTCCTCCTTTCTTGTGAATTATACGACGCCTGGTTCAAGGAAAAAAGTACGCACTTTGTAGGAAGATACTACCCAAAAGGTTAGATCAAATCCATTTCTTTATACTTCTGATAGCCTTTGTTCGTTAAGATTTTCAATTCCTGAAATAAATCATCATCCGGCACTTTAAAATTAAAACAGGATTTCCCCTGCATCCGTTTCTTTAATGAATCCGAAATCTCATTCAATAGCTCTGGATACGAGTAGATTGGCATCAGATAAAAACTGACGTAGTTTTTCTTGATGATCGTTGCGGCGAAGAATATAGCTTTCTTATTCATGGGATTGATCTTGTGTGTATCCAGATAATATTGCTCGGATGAGTCCGTCTTTACAACCATCTCGGGCTCATACTCTTTCAAGATTTTTTTCAACTGGTCAAAAATAGGGGTGAAGTTTTTTTCGCTTGACATTGGTTATCTCCTCTCATTTGCCTATCGCTTAGCAGCATTTATGTTATTTTAACCGCTCTTCCATTATCTCCAATATTTCTTTAGCAGTTTCATGAACTTCCTCTAGTACTTCTCCCGGAGTCGGATTGCTTGAGATCCGGATTAAATCCGATTTGAAGCATGCAAATAATTCGACCGGCAGTTCTTGAACAAAATATCGTAAACACCACTCTTTCCAAATATCATCATCCATCTGCAAAACAGCCTTCACATGAGGAACAGTCTCTTCCGGGTATTGAAGCAGCAGCTTGGCAACCTCCTGTGCGATAGGCCAATTCATGTCTTGCAGCCATTCCAGCAATTGTGGAATCAGCGTGATGGTTATGGATTTGTCGACATTCTTCAATACAGCTACGCTCTCGAAATCATGCTTATCTCTTGGCAAATACTTGGTTAAATCCTCCATAAAGTCCTCCAGAATTATTATCTTTTGATTGTTGCAGCCTGATTGCGACACCTCGCATACATTTTGCCCGATAACGCATATTATTCCAGATTATTGCCCCCAAATCCTTCTGCGAAAGATGATTGCATGGTCACAAAAACACCCTTGGAATAGCTCATCTAGACCACAGGGTCTATCCGCTCCATCCCAAGGGGGTGCATGTCACAAGCTCCGCCGTTACTGACGCATACGTTGCCATCTTCATATTTTACCAGGCAGGAGAAATACCTCTTCTGTTTACACTTTAGATTATTCGGATTTCCGGTACTGCTTCAGCTTATCCAGCCGTTTCAGCGCCTCGATCAGCGTTTCTTCCTTCTTGGCAAAATGGAACCGGATATACTGCCTCACATCCTCCCGGAAAAAGCTTGAGCCCGGAACCGCTGCCACTCCGATTTCACTTGCCAGCCATTCGCAGAACTTGTAATCATCCGGCTCGCCGAACTCGCTGATATCGACCAGCACATAATAGGCACCTTGGGGCTTGTAATACTTGAGGCCAATCCGGTCCAAGCCGTCCAGAAACAGCGTCCGTTTCCGCTCATAGCTCCGGGTAAGCTCCTCATAGTAGGCGTCGTCCATTTCCAAGCCCTTGACCGCCGCTCTTTGCAGCGGGGCTGCGGCTCCCACTGTCAGGAAATCATGCACCTTCCGGCAGACATCAATGACCCCGGCAGGCCCGATAATATAGCCGAGTCTCCAACCGGTTATGGAATACGTCTTGGAGAGCGAGCTGCAGGACAGCGTCCGCTCGAACATGCCCGGAAGAGAAGCCATATATGTATGCTTATAAGGTTCGAACACAATATGCTCGTATACTTCATCCGTAATAACAAATGTATCGAATTCCACGGCAAGGCTGGCGATCGTTTCCAGTTCGCTGCGCGTGAATACTTTGCCCGTAGGGTTGGAGGGGTTGCACAGAATGATCGCTTTGACACCCTGCTCGAATGCGTGACGCAATTGTTCGGGTTCAAACAGAAATTCCGGTGGGGCAAGCGGTACATAAATCGGGGTGACGCCGGTCAGTATGGCATCCGCGGTATAATTTTCGTAGAAGGGTGAGAAGACGATTACTTTATCGCCAGGATTGCACACGGACATCATCGCCGCCATCATGGCCTCGGTGCTGCCGCAGGTCACGACTATATTAGAATCCGGATCAACCGGTATTCCCATCCACTTGCTCTGCTTCTCCGCCAGTTTCTTCCGGAACAGCTCGGAACCCCAGGTGATCTCATACTGATGAGGGCCTTCATCCGCCGCTATTCGCAATTCATCCAGCAGTTCCCGGGGCGGATCGAAATCCGGAAACCCTTGGGACAGATTAATTGCATCATACTGCTTCGCTATGCGGGTCATTTTTCGAATAATCGATTCCGTAAAGCCGTCCAATCTATTGCTTAACTCCGGCATTTCGATCTCTCCTCCTGTCAGTTCCAATCCGATAGAGCAGCTGATTCTTCAAAATAAAGCATACTTGCTTTGTCGGATTAATGGTCTACAGTATAGAGTTGCTGTCGAGAAGTGTCAATATCATTCTGGAAAATTCTTTATTTTCACAGTACTCATTTGAATAATCGCCAGGCACCATCCGGGCATTTTCATCATACATAAAGAATTAGAAAGGTGAGATGCACATGACAGACAGCAAAATCCATGATCAGCGGGCCATTTTTCTGGCTGCCGTCTGTGGACAAACCTATGTCCAGTTCGCCAGTGAGGACGGCTCTTTTGTGGTTCCGTCTCCGTACACGGTTAGCCATATCATCCGCGCAAAATCCATCACGAATGTATGGGAGACCTTCGGCTTTATTCTGGAAGCGCCTGAGGAGATCATCATTGCTTTTCGGGGAACCGTCACCACAACCAACTGGATATCGGATGCGCTGGCTTCCCAGAAGAAGTTCCGCTACATCAGCGACAATTGCTTCACTCATCGCGGTTTCACCGCGATCTACTCCTCGGCCCGGGAGGAGCTGCTGCGCGCGCTCGGCAAGCTGCCGCCGGAGAAAATCCTGTATGTTACGGGGCACAGCCTTGGCGCAGCCTTGGCTACTCTATGCGCTGTGGATACGGCTGCCAACACCGCCTTCAAATCGCCCTTGTTATACACCTACGGTTCTCCGCGCGTCGGCGACCCGGATTTTGCAAAAGCATGTATCGCTTACGTCCCGAACAGCTGGCGCTTCGCCAACACGTTTGACGTTGTCACCTTGGCTCCGCCTACTGTATACAAGGTGCCGAAACGGGATAAACGCTATTATTACAAACATGTAAAGACGCTCTCCCCCCTTTCATTTCAAAATGGCGGTGTGGGCGATAATCACGTAATTGGCAGCTATTACGCCGAACTGGCCAAACTGGACCCCGAATTCGCCCGCCGGCTAAATCTGGCTTATCCCGGCTTCTGCCCCTCTGACGACACGGACCGTGAGAACCGGATCAAATTAAACGGATTTAGAGCTGTGCCCTACGCTTCCGACCCGCTCCCGCGTTGAATCTGGGGAAAGAAATCGTCACTACCAAATCGACGTTGAGATTATGCTCGCAGGCGGCAGGGTCATCGGAGGAACCTCCTTCCCCGTAAGCACAAACAAAGAGGATTTTCTATTAGGAGGCCCCTCCGCTCCGGCTGCCGAGTTCGATCTTATTCCGAGCGATCAAGTCTATATCTATCAGGACGAAGTGCCAGGCCCGATCGAAAGTCAGGCCGTCTCATCCCCATACGGAACGGTTCCGCTTCCCTTCAAATATGAGCTGCTTGCCCAGAAGCCGATCAAGACGCCCGGCGGATCGGTGCGGATTGTGGACTCCACCAATTTCCCGGCCGCGAAGCAAATCGCAGCCGCTCTCGTGGAGATCGAACCCGGCGCCATGCGCGAGCTTCACTGGCATCCCAACAACGATGAATGGCAATACTATTTGTCCGGCTGCGGCCGAATGACGGTATTCGGCGCCAACGGCAACGCCCGAACATTCGATTTCAGGGCCGGGGATGTCGGATACGTCCCCTTCGCGTTCGGCCACTACATCCAGAACACCGGAGATACCACCCTGTGGTTTCTGGAAATGTTCAAAAGCGACCGGTTCCAGGACGTTTCACTGAATCAATGGATGGCGCTGACGCCTCACCAGTTGGTTGAGAGCAACCTGAACGTGACCCCCCAGTTCATCTCGAAGCTCCGCAAAGAAAAATGGCCGGTCGTCAAATACCCATATAGGGCATCGCTGCATGTAAATCCAGTTTCTGGGCAAGTTAACAAACAAGAGGACTAGCTGGGAGTTGGGGTAGGTGTGGCCGAAGATTTTATCATATATTCCGGAGTGGACAATCTTTATGCAGGCGGGATTTACTTTGCTGATCCCCATCGTCTTCATTCGCTTGATCAACCGGATTCGTACTGCGCTCAAAAAAATAGAAGGAAAGAACGGAGACGTGGGAACCTCCGGCGAAGTTCAAGCTGTGGAGGATAAGAGTGACACACCGTTGTCTGCAGATTACGAAAGTAATCGAAGCGCTATCCAAGAAGCGATCGGCGGTAACTGCGATGTCCACTTCCGCGATTTCGAAATTCCGGCATTTCAGAAGCGGGCAACGCTGATTTATGTAGAAGGCATGATCGCTGAGGAGCATATCGATACCCAGGTAATGCAAGCATTCATGACTGCTGCCTGGCCTGACGGGAAATACGGACTCAAGCTGCTTTCACCGAATGATTTCGCAGCATGCTTGATCAAGAACCTGCTGCCGGCAAGCGAAGTGACTGAAGAGGCCAAGCTTGTAAATCTGAACGAAGCGATCTTGAACGGCAATACAGCTCTGCTGGTTGAAGGAATGCCGCAAGCCCTGCTCGTCGGTACGCCTGACGGGAAGACCAGAAGCATAGCGGAACCGATCTCGGAAGGGCTGGTGCGCGGTCCAAGAACGGGCTTCTCCGAGCAATTGAGTGATAACACCGCCATCCTGCGGCGTCAAGGGCGAACGGAGAAGCTGGAAATGAAGAAACATGTCGTCGGGAACGTTGTCAAAAGAGACTTGGTTCTCGCTTACATGAAGGATATCGTAAACCCGGAGCTGCTGCGGGAAGTGGAGAAGCGGATTGCGAACATCGATCTGGATTTTATCGCCGAGTCGGGTTATGTGGAGCAGTTGATTGAGGATGACATGCTGAGTCCGTTCCAACAGGCCCAGAACACGGAAAGACCTGACAGGGTAATGAACGCATTAATGGATGGGCGGATTGCGATTCTGTTGGACGGGACCCCGTTCGCGCTCATTGTTCCGGTAACATTCACCATGCTCCTCCAGTCGCCGGAGGATTATTATGAACGCTGGATCGGGAGCTCATTATTACGCTTGCTCCGGTTCGCAGCCGCTTTTCTGGCCCTGATGGCCCCTTCGCTCTATATATCGTTCATATCCTTTCACCCGGGCCTGATACCGACCGATCTGGCGATCACCATAATCCAATCACGCCAGCGTGTCCCCTTTCCATCTCTGATCGAGATTCTAATTCTGGAGGTTTCGATTGAAATTCTGCGGGAGGCGGCGATAAGACTGCCGAAGCCGATTGGTCCGGCAATGGGTATCGTCGGTGGCCTCATCATCGGTGAAGCGGCCGTTCAGGCCGGCATCGTCAGTCCGTTTCTCGTCATCGTCGTCTCAGTAACTGCCGTCGCCTCCTTCTCCATCCCGATGTACAGCACAGGGATTACGCTGCGTATTTTGCGTTTTGTCGGCATGTTCTTCGCCGCTGTCCTCGGAATTTTGGGGACAATTCTGTTCTTCCTGTTCATTTGCAGCCATCTGACCAGACTGAAGAGCTTTGGGGTTCCGTACGTAACGCCCATCTCCCCCTTCCGTATCCGGGACTGGAAGGACTTGTTCATCCGCGCCCCGTTGAACTTGATGAAACGCAGACCCCAGATGATGAAGACGATCCGCCGCCAACGCTGAATCCATTAGATCCGAGCTGGAGGGAAACCGAATGTTAATTCGCTCCGATGACAAAATCACCTCGTCGCAGGCGGCCATCTTCTTGACCGACAGCGTGCTTGGCGCAGGCATCCTTACTCTGCCGCGTGATGTCACCGAGAAAGTGCAAACTCCGGATTCCTGGCTATCCGTATTGCTGGGAGGCATCTTGGTCATGATCGCCATTCTGATTATGGTTAAATTAAGCCAGCAATTTCCGGAAAATACGGTGTTCGAATATTCCAAAAAAATCGTCGGCACGATACCGGGAAGCGCCTTATCGCTTCTGCTCATCCTTTTCTTTGTGATGATCGCGGGGTTCGAGATTCGCGTATTTGCCGAAGTGACCTTATTTTTTTTGCTGGAAGGCACCCCCATCTGGGCTATCATTATCCCCTTCATATGGGCTTCGGTGTATTTGGCAGCGGGAGGCATTAATTCGATTGCGCGCCTGTTTCAGATCATATTTCCCATATGTATTCTGATTCTGCTGCTCAGTCTCTTTCTCAGCGTGAGATTGTTCGACATCCACCATCTGCGCCCCTTTCTTGGAGAAGGGTTTCCCCCGGTACTCAAAGGGCTGAAGTCGTCAATCCTCGTCTTTTCGGGATGTGAAGTTACTCTGGTTCTGGTCGCTCATCTTCAACACCCTGAACAAGCGGTCAAGACGATGATGGCGGGTTTGGGCATCCCTTTGATTCTGTATTTTTTGACCACCATCATCGTGATCGGAAGCGTGGCCATCGGCAGCTTACAGAGAAGCACATGGCCGACAATCGATCTCCTTAGAAGCTTTGAAATTTCGGGTTTGTTCTTTGAACGGTTCGAGTTTCCGTTTCTGGTTATTTGGATGATGCAGCTGTTCTGCAACTTCACCAGCTTTTTTTTCAGCGCCTCTCTGGGCATTTCGCAGGTGTTCCATCTGAAATACAAGACGGTGCTGCTGGCACTAATGCCGGTGATTTTTATCGCTACTCTCATTCCTCATACGATGAATGAAATATTTAAGCTGGGCTCCATTATCGGGATGATGAGTGTATTTCTGTTTCTTGTGGTAACATGCCCTTTGTCCCTCATTTTCCTTCTGCGGAAGAAAGGGTTGAAGCGTCATGGCTAGACACCGTATTCTCCCTGTTTGGCTGTCCCTTTGCTTGCTGATATCTCTAACGGGTTGTTGGAGCAGCAAAGAAATTGAGGATCTGAGCATGTACATTGGTGTGGCTCTGGATGAAGGTAAACCGACTGCCGTTGAACAAAATCTGGACAAGGAAGGAGTCGGTTATCTGAAACGCAATCTGATGACAGCCACCATCCAGATTGTTCCGACGAGGTCAAGCGGTAGCGGAAATCAGCAGACGAAGAGCCAACAAGCTCCTCAATTCTTCAATGTTACAGGAACCGGCGATTCCTTGTTGGAAATCATGCGGGAGTTCTCGCTCCAGCTTGATCGTCCGGCCATCGGTCACCATTTGAAAGTAATTGTAGTCTCTACCGCATTGGCTCAAAATCATAGTATAGAGAACATTATGGATTTCATACTTCGTGACAACGATATCCGTCCAAGCTGTATGGTATTCTTGAGTCATGGATCGGCTAAGGATACGATAGAAACCGGACAGAACGGCGATATTCCCGCCTTCAAGCTGAAAGATATGCCCAGGGGCCACTTCAGAACAGGCAAGGTTATGAAGGGTATTAACCTAACCAAGCTGGACGAGCTGCTGAGCATCAAACGGAGCTTCATTTTGCAGGAGATTAGTGGAAACAATGGGTTAACGGAAGCGGCAGGTGCCGGGATTATCAAAGGGGAGACCGGCAGCTGGATCGGCTCTCTGAATCAGACGGATGTGGAGAGCATCGCCTGGATTACCAATCAGATTGAGGGCGGAACGATCAAGAGCTATGATTGGCACAACAAACCGGTCACCTATGAGATTAAAAAAGCTAAACGCAAAATAACTGCCCGTGTGAAGGGGGACGACATTTCATTTCAAGTGGACATCCAGTCAGAGGGACGGCTGATCGAGAACTGGGACTTGGATGAAAACCCGTCCAGCAGCGGCTATAACGATAAAGCGGAGAAGATTTTCAAGAAAAGGCTGTCCGATATGCTCGGCTCAGTCATGACAAAGCTGCAGTCCACATACCATACAGACGTAATCGGCTTCCGTGATGTATTGCGAATTCAGCATCCCAAGACGTGGAAGAAGCTTGAAGATCGCTGGGACGAAGTCTTCAGCCGCACACCGGTTACATTCAACATCAAGCTGAAGATAACGGATTATGGCTCATCAAAAAAATAAGCAGCTGTTATAATGAAGAGGATTCATGAACCAATCGAAGCGAGAGGAATAATTAATGAACAACATTCCCAATTGGATAACGGGGAGCCGAATGATTTTGGCGCTGCTGCTGCTGCTGCCGAAGCCGTTAGGCGCGGTTTATATTACCATTTATTTGTTGTGCGGTTTAACCGATGTACTGGATGGCGTTCTCGCCAGGAGAATGGGCATGACAAGCGAACGGGGAGCCAGGCTGGATTCCGCTGCCGACCTGATGTTCATTGGAGCGGTCTTGTTCACTCTGATTCCGGCCTTAAAGCTTGATATCAGCTATGTGATCTGGATTGCGATAATCGGGGCGGTCAAATTAGCATCAATCGTTACCGGGTTCCTAAAATTCGGCGTTTATGCCGGTATTCACACGTATGGGAACAAGGCCGCCGGAATACTGGTATTTACGGTCCCGTTGCTGCTGCCTTATGTCCAGCCCTCGCTGCCAGTGTCCGTAGCTTGTTTCGTTGCAACCCTTACCGCGATCGAAGAATGGATGATGCTGCTCCTGTCGTCCCGGCTTGAACCGGACCGGAAAGGACTATTTTTCAAAGGATGAGCCGCCAGCTTGATCTCCTGCAAATCATTCACCTCCATCCATTTGGCGGTATTGTTATGAAATATGGCAATATTCTACTAGTTCATGGCCGCACTTGTCGGTATAACTATAGTATAGGCTAAAGTCATCTCAACAATCCAAGGAGTGGAACAATATGAAAGCTGTCATATTTGATTTTGACGGAACGGTTGCAGACACACTCCCGCTCTGCATCACCTCATTTCGCAAAGCGATTGAGCCGCTAGCAGGACGTTCGCTGAGCGATGGGGAAATTATCGCAACCTTCGGCCCGAGCGAAGAAGGGACCATAATGGCACTGATCCCGGATTTCTATGAGGAAGGCTTGAGCTCCTATTTGAGCCATTACGAAGAGCTTCATGGCATGTGCGCCGAGCCTTTCGATGGAATGAGAGAGCTTCTGGACTTCCTGAAGGAACAAGGAATAATAGTCGCGCTGGTAACCGGAAAAGGAGAGCAGAGCTGCCGCGTATCCCTGGCTTTTTACGGAATGGAGAACCGCTTTGATTGGATCGAGACGGGTTCACCGCATGGACAGCGCAAGACCGAGGGCATCCAGGAAGTTCTTCGGCAGTTCGGCCTGAAGGAATCGGAGGCCATCTATGTCGGGGACGCGGTGAGCGACATTCATTCCGCCAGAGCGACCGGGATGCCAATTCTTTCGGCGGCTTGGGGCAGCTATACGGATGTGGACGAGCTTGGCCGGCACGAACCAGACGAAATTTTAAGTACAGTGGCGGAACTGAGAGCATATCTGGTTGGGAGACTGAATCCATAGGGTTCGGCCTCCCCTTTTTTTATAATGAGATAAAGTCTGTAAGTATTCATTATTGATCGATCAATTACTATTAAGCGCACGAATCGTTTCAGTGATTCCCTCCTTAAAGCTGGTTGCCGGTATCGGGCCGATATGCTTACGGTATTTCTCCCCGCTCAAGAGCAGCGGCTCCTTGGTCAAATACAACATCTCGATGATTTCCTTCATGACGGGAACGAACAACCCGAGCACGGACAAGCCCACTCTTCCAAGAGGAATAACGGGTTTGGATTTGCCGCTGGCCTCTCTTGCGATCCGCACAATATCCCGGCCTGAAATGATTCCTGCGCCCGGAATGTTCCAGTTCTGTCCATATGCGCTGTCATGCCCCGCCAGCTCGACGATCATTTTGGCCGCGTCAGGCAAATACACATACTCCCGGGGAATCGTCATATTGCCGATGAAGAACGCCATTTTCCCGGCTGCGATCGCTTCAAGCGTCCCTCCCAGGTATGAGGCCTCGTTGGCCGTAGGTCCGTAATAATCCGGCAGCCGAACGATCATTCGCTGTACATTGCCCCAGCGGCGGTCAAAGATCATCTGCTCGAACTTAAGCCGGGTCTTGCCCTTCTTCGTGTGCGGCTGTTTGGGATGCTCTTCGGTTACATAATCACTCTGTCTCTTGCCGTAAGGATAGATTCCGTCTACTGCGACGATCTTCATATTCTTCCGCATGACTGCTTCCATCACCGCTTCTCCAAGCGGAACCAGCTTGCTGACCATCTCATGATAAGGCACGTTCGCGCAGTGGAACAGCACCTCCGCATCTCCCGCCGCCGACACAATATCCTCCGGTTTGAACGCATCCCCGGTTGCCATCGTCAAGTGCTTCGGATTACCCAGACGTCCGGCAAGTCTCTCCAGCTTGGCACGGGAACGCCCGAAGATCACGGTCTCTACTCCCCGCTTCACCAGCTCTGCCGCAATAACCGATCCCGTTCCGCCCGTTGCTCCCAGCACGATTGCTTTTTTCAAATGAATCCTCTCCATTCAGCTTATATTTAGTGATTGATCAATTACTTGACCTCATTATATCCACTAGTTAGTGATTGGTCAATAACTAATTTTGAAGGCGCCGGATTTACGGCTTTCCTTCCATAAGCTCCGGCATTTTCAGCGCCATTGAAATATTGCACAACATCCCTCTGGCGAGAAAAAGCATCGTGCGCTCTTCCGCATTAGGTATCCCGGCGTTCCGAAAAGCATCCAGCACCATTTGGCGGACAGCCCCGAAGCCGGTTCTCATCGCCTCGCGAATATCGTCGGCCTGAATCGTCTGGGCCTGCATCTGAAGCAGCATCTCGCTGGAATGCCGGGCCAGAATACTCTCATATGCCTCGATCAAGTCGGCTTCCAGCCTGGATGGAGACGCTGAACCCACCACCTGCTCGAAGGAGCTGATGACTCTCTCCCAGGAGACTTCCAGTGCTGCAAGGAGCAATGCTTCTTTAGTTGAAAAAAAACGAAAAATATAAGGCTGCGAAATCTTCGCCCGCTCTGCAACCTGTGCCGTCGTGGCGCGGTAAAATCCGATTTCCGAGAAAACATCAATCGCCGCGGCAATGATCTCTTCTCTCCGGTTGACGGAAGCTGCCTCTGTCTTGGCCATTGTATTCCCATCCTCTCATCAAATTTGACATTCAAGATAGTTAGTAATGAATCAATAATCATTATACCGGAAGGTAAGTCCGGGCGCAATTGATGTTCTCTTGGTATTAAAAAGACAAAGAGGCAGTCCCCGCGAATGAAACGGGGCTCTGCCTCTCTGCCTGAAGCAATAGCATCATTCATTACAAGAGCGATCAGGCGCGGCGCATATAAGCGCGTACAGTTATAGGAGCGAATATTGCCACAATAACGGCCGCACCGATGAGGGTGAAGACGAGATCACTGCCAACTGTCCCGTTGTTCAAGAGCTCGCGCACGGCTGAGACCAGATGGGAGATCGGGTTGATCTTGACGAACCACTGAAGCCAGTGCGGCATCGTGTCCACCGGCACGAACGCATTGGAGACAAAGGTCAGCGGAAACAGGATGATCATCGATATGCCTTGCACACTGGATGCGGTGCGCGCGATGACGCCGAAGAAAGCGAAGATCCAGCTGATGGCCCAAGAACTGGCAATGACGAGAAGCGCCGAGATGACTACGAAGCCAAACCCGGCATCAGGGCGGAAGCCCATGATGTAGCCCATTACGAAGGTAAGGACGGTCGCTATGGTATAGCGGATCGTGTCTGCGAGCAAGGCGCCCGCAAGCGGCGCGATCCTGGAAATCGGCAGCGACTTGAAGCGGTCGAATACACCTTTTTCCATATCCTCGCGCAGCTGGACGCCAGTTACAACCGATCCCGTGATCACGGTCTGCACGAGTATTCCCGGGATAATGACAGGCAAATAGCTCTGCACATCACCGGAGATGGCCCCGCCGAAAATATAAGTGAACATCAGAGTGAATAAGATCGGCTGGATCGTCACGTCGAACAACTGCTCGGGCGTGCGCTTGATTTTGAG
The DNA here is from genome assembly GCF_019904155.1 of Paenibacillus sinensis. GTDB lineage: Bacteria > Bacillota > Bacilli > Paenibacillales > Paenibacillaceae > Paenibacillus_AQ > Paenibacillus_AQ sinensis. Next base: position 3,303 of record NZ_JAHCMB010000180.1, on the reverse strand, counting down.
CAGGCCGCGGTAGGCCATCGTCAGCGAGTTGCGGATCGCCTGGCCGAAGCCGGAACGGTTCTTCAACTGGCGCTGAGCGCCCGGTTTAATTAGTGTGCTCATCGGGTTTGTACCTCCAATTGTCCGGTTTTGTCAGCTGGCTGCGTTCCGTTCTCCTCTTCCACGCCATGCCCCGTGATCGTCAGAAACACCTCGTCGAGCGTCGGCTTCTGCACGCTCATTTCGGTCAGCGGTATCCCCGCCTCGCGAAGGGCGATCAGCAGGTCGGTGACTTTGTCGGCCGAAGCCATGGGGGCCGTGATTTTCGCTGCCTCCGCCGAGATGCCGGACTGGACCTTCAGCACCCGTTCAATGATCTGGCGGGCTTTCACGACGTCTCTTGGCTGCTGAACTCTGAGCTGAAGCGATGAAGTGCCGACAGACGCTTTCAGATCATCCGCCGTGCCCTCCGCGACGACCCGCCCGCGGTCGATAACCGCGATCCGGTCGGCGAGCTGGTCGGCCTCCTCCAGATACTGCGTGGTCAGCAGCACGGTTGAGCCCGACTGGACCAGCCGGCGGATCGTCTCCCACATCTGATTGCGCGTGCGCGGATCGAGACCCGTCGTCGGCTCATCCAGGAAAATAAGCGGCGGCTGCGCGATCAGACTCGCCGCGAGATCCAGCCGCCGGCGCATGCCGCCGGAGAACGACTTGAGCGGACGCTTCGCCGCTTCGGTCAAGCCGAATTCCTCCAGCAAATCCGCCGCCTTCTTCCGCGCCTCGGCGCGTCCGAGTCCCAGCAGCCGCGAGAAGATCACCAGATTCTCGGTAGCGCTAAGCGCCTCGTCAACCGAGGCATACTGTCCGGTCACCCCGATCAGCTGCCGCACAATCTGCGGCTCCTTCGCCACATCATGACCGAAAATGGCCGCCGAGCCCGCATCCGGGCGCAGCAGCGTCGCCAGCATCCGGATCGTTGTCGTCTTGCCCGCCCCGTTGGGTCCGAGCACTCCATAGATCATGCCGGTGCCCACCTGCAGATTTACGCCGTCCACTGCCCGGTTCTCCCCGAAGGTTTTGACAAGACCGTGCGCTTCGATCGCCCAATCGCCTTGGCGCGGCGCTTTTTTTGAATTTCGACTCATTACTATTCCTCCTAAACAACCGATGATGTTAGAAGGATAATCCGCGAATATAAACTGCATATAAACAGCGTTCTCTTCTTTTTTATTCCAAATTTTAAATATAGCATGTGTATCTCTGCTGAGAATGGTATATTTAGAGAAGCTTCTCTTCTATTCTGGCAAGGAATACTACCCGCCGGTCTATTTGTTCAAAACTGCGATGAAGGGTGTGAAGATATGTCGATTACACAGAAGCTGTATTACGGAAAAGGGATAACGGTGACGTTTGATTCGGAGAAATGCATCCATTCCGGAGTGTGTGTCAAGGGCTTACCCGAAGTATTTAATCTGCAAAAGCGGCCCTGGGTGAACCCGGATGCCGACTCGGCTGAAGCTATTTCACGCCATATCGACAAATGTCCAAGCGGAGCGCTGCAGTATAACCTTCTTGATGATGTACAATTCGAACAAGAAAGCGGGCTAACGATGCATATTGAACATGATACCGCAGGCAGACGTTTTCTGATTTCGGACGAGGGCTCAATGGCTGCGGAAATGACCTATGTTGTTTCAAGCCCGAAGCTTTATATTATTGATCACACCTTTGTGGAAAATAAATACCGGGGACAAGGGCTCGGAGACCTCCTTGTTCAAGCTATAGTAGAGTATGCAAGGGAGAATGAGATCAAGCTCATGCCCTTATGCCCGTTCGCCAAGGGCAGATTGCAGCAGAACTCGGAATTTGGCGATGTCCTCCATACCGCATAACGAATAAGAACCTTCTTCTTCTCCAACAACAAGGGGTTGTCCCAGGCGAGCTGCTATCATTCGTGCCGGGTCAACCCCTTGTCATCAGCATTCATTCCAATTAAATCCCGTGGACATTCTTGCCGTAAAACTCGGAGGGACTGATCCCTTCCGTCTTCTTGAACATCCGGCTGAAATAAAATTCGTCCGAATAGCCGAGCGCTTGGGCAACCTCCTTGATTTTCTTGTCTCCGGCCAGCAGCATATCCTTGGCTCTGTCCATCTTGAGCTTGTTGAAGAAGGCGATGACCGAGTAGCCGGTAACTTCTTTGAACGAACGCGACAAATACGTCGGCGCCAGCTGCACAAGTGCGGCCAGCTCTTGCAGTGTGATGCGTCCCTCCACTTTTTCATTCATATAGGCGATGACCTTCTCCACCTTGAGCGAGGCGGCATCCTGCTGGCGGCCCTGTCCCAGATTCCGGTTAATGGCGATCCACAGCTCCTGAAGCAGCACTCTGGCGGTCACTTCGTAGCCCGGCCGTTTGGCATTCCAGCAGTCGATCAATTTACCAAAGACGTCCTCCACCTGATAATAATCTTTCAGCTGCCCGGCGGGACGAAGCCCCATACTCGGTTCGCCGCCTGCAATTCTCCATTTCTCTTCATGAAACAAGACGCGCGCGTAATCGAAATGCACCGTCATAAAAGTGGGACGATTCATAAGGTCCGGCTCCAGCACATGAGGGACACCGGGAGCTATATAGTACAGCATTCCCGCCGCAATCGGATACGTCTTGCCCCCAAGCTTAAATTCCCCACTTCCTCCGGTCGTCAGCACAAGCTCATGATGTCCGAGAGTCCGGGCGAGTCTCCGCAAAGGCCTGGCACGCTCCCCAACCTTTCGGCCGTTGCAGTAATGGATATGAAATACCAAATTGGAACTGTTCATTCGCTCCTCCATCGATTCCCGGTTTACATCTTAATGCAATTCGCCGCCTCGCCTCGTGATCCTTTTATTCGAGCAGGTCTTGCTTATCCCGCACAGGAGGCTGTCCAAAAAGCCAAGATATGGCTGCATGGGATAGCACCTTGTTTTTAGTAGGGTCAACATGAGCACTTGGTTTGACGCTGCGCGAACGGACCGTTGTTCCAATCGCTGTGCTCTCTCCAGATTTTTTTCATTCCCCTTAGCGGTGAAAATCCGGAGACCAAAGCGAACGAATCCGCTTTTCCACAATCAGTCAGTCCTCTCCGCTGTTTAAGCCGGATAACGAATTTTCATAAAGGTATTGAGTCTTCCCCATAAGGATACGACGAACACTAAATGTACTCATTCTTACGGATTTTTTTGAAGTTCTTCTACGACACCTTTTATATGATCATTCTTGAAATCTCCATAATAATTCTTTTCCATAGTATTCATTGGTACTTTGCCATACAGCAAACC
>NZ_JAHCMB010000114.1:4441-4783 GCF_019904155.1 Paenibacillus sinensis | reverse complement strand
CGGCTACTGTAGTTGATAAGACAACGCTTCGGACTTCAACATTCAAACTTAATAGCAAATATGTCGTAGTTCAGAACGAGCGCAAGGAAATTCCGGTTCCTGTTTCGATTGTAGATGGAAGAGTCCTTGTTCCGCTTCGGGTTATTAGTGAAGCTTCTGGAGCTGTCGTCGTTTGGGAACAACAGAAGCATACTGTTTATATTGCCAAGGCAACCAATCAAACCATTCAAAATCTGGCGTCGAACAACTTAGCAGTCAGAAGAAAAGCAACTGTTTCTGAGACACCAAAAATTGATCTTTTGGCTCACCTATCTGCCAATCGTAATGTTAATGACAATGATG
>NZ_JAHCMB010000114.1:0-4408 GCF_019904155.1 Paenibacillus sinensis | reverse complement strand
CCAAAAGGCGAATCGGATCATTATTTCTATTTGTACGGCGATATAATCGAATATCATGAAATAAATAATAATATCGATTACAAGACCTGGCAGGCTAAAATAGGTATCTCAAATGATTCCATAAAACTAATCAGCAACGAAGAAGGCTTGCCTTATAAAGGAAAGGTTGGTGTTGTATCGGAAGAGGGGACACGACCTCAAATTATTGGTGAGTACGTATATTATAACATGGAAATTATGGGTGGGATTGCAAGGTATGGAATAGTCAATTCGGAAGGTAAGGTTACTGATCTTGGGACTAATGATGATATCACGTCAATAGTGGATTTTTTTTCAATAGGGGAAGAATAACATTTCTTGTTTTATGTTAAATATGAGGTAGCAGGCTGGACATCAGACAGACGCTGGTAATCTGGGGTCTATTTTTTTCGTTTGAAGTTTCTGGCTGTCGAGAAGCCTCGGCAACCGATTTTATACTTAATTACATTGCGATAACACAGTAAACATGATTATTTATCAAGTCAGATGTTCATAGAACAAGTTTACCCGCAAGGAGATCTCTTAAGTAACCCAGGTTTCAATCCCCGTCGTAAACCAACGATTGCAGAACGGTTTTCTCGTTCTCAACTAGGGCCGCTTAACAACCCCTAATCAGACCTTTTTTGCAGTCAAACTACTTATTCTTCTCTTCGGGTTTAGAAGCAGGATCTTTCCTTTGTNCAAAGTAATAGTCGATACAGCATCTTCAGTAGGTAAATAGATGTATCGACTTACGTTAAGAATATCCTCTTTGAATAAATTCAGCAGTTGCAATATCGCATCAGGGTTCCTACGTTTCGCTGCTTCCAGTAGGTTTAAAAATTCGCGATCTGAGATAACGTTTGAATCAGTTTCTTTTTCCATTTGCTCACCGCCTGTTGACTGATATGGAGTTCCTTCCCTACTTCATTTTCGGTCATATCTTGCAGATAAAGTTTGATAAGAATGGTCCTTTCCTGGTATGGAAGTTGACTCAAAAGCTCCTCTACCCATATTTTCGTATCAGAAGAGGCTGTGAAATTGTAATTAATCGGGAGATTGCTAAAGAGAGGGAATTCTTTTGTTCGGACCTTTCTCGCCTTATATTGCACTCTCCACCCAATCCGATATGCGGACATTGCCGCAATTCACTGTGAAAGTAAATCCGTTGTTCCGGAGTAATTCGGTTTTTGGTTGAAGGCATATAACCTCCTCCTTGCTTCCCCTCTATTACCCGGTATGTGCTTGTGTCCTGCCAACGATAGTGAAACGGGCAGACGCAGTTTTTTTTCGTGCACGCTATTTACTAAAAATACTAATTAAAATTATTATAAAAAACCTTGATTTTTAAAGTGATAATTATTATCATCTATATTAAGATTTATACTTAATCTAATAACAATATGATACGAAAGGTGACTGATCTCATGACTTACGATAATAGCCGTCTCACGACCAGCTCAGGCGCACCCGTAGGAGATAACCAACATTCGATGACTGCCGGTTCCCGGGGACCTGTCCTGATTCAGGATGTCCACCTGCTGGAGAAACTTGCCCATTTCAACCGAGAACGCATCCCCGAACGGGTTGTTCATGCTAAAGGCGCTGGAGCGCATGGTTATTTTGAAGTCACAGGAGACGTTTCTTCTTATACGGAAGCCGCTTTCCTGTCCCAGATCGGCAAACGCACGCCCATGTTCATCCGCTTCTCCACCGTGGCAGGTGAGCTTGGCTCCGCTGATACGGTACGCGACCCGCGGGGCTTCGCGGTGAAATTCTATACGGAAGAAGGCAACTATGATCTGGTCGGCAACAATACGCCCGTCTTTTTCATTCGGGATGCTATCAAGTTTCCGGACTTCATTCATACGCAGAAGCGGCATCCGCAGACTCATCTGAAGAATCCGACAGCCGTCTGGGATTTCTGGTCCCATTCCCCCGAGTCGCTTCACCAGGTGACAATTCTGATGTCCGATCGCGGCATTCCCGCAACTCTGCGCCACATGCACGGATACGGGAGCCATACATTCAAGTGGGTGAACGCCGAAGGTAAGGCGGTATGGGTCAAGTATCATTTTAGGACCGAGCAGGGTGTTAAGAACATGGATGTCGATGTTGCGGCCAAAATCGCGGGTGAGCATCCGGATTACCATACCGAGGATCTGTTCAATGCCATTGCCAATGGCGACTTCCCTTCATGGAGACTGTATGTGCAGATTATGCCGATTGAAGACGCAGATACGTATCGCTTCGATCCATTCGACGTAACCAAAGTATGGTCACAGAAGGATTACCCATTGATCGAGGTTGGCCGCATGGTGCTGGACCGAAATCCGGAGAACTATTTCGCGGAAGTGGAGCAGGCTACATTCTCTCCCGGCTCGTTCGTCCCCGGCATTGAGGCTTCACCTGACAAAATGCTCCAGGGCCGCCTGTTCGCCTACGCTGATGCTCATCGCTACCGGGTCGGTCCGAACCATAACCAGCTGCCGATCAACCGTCCGCAGTGCCCTGTGCATAACCATCAGCGTGATGGCGCCATGGCTTACGGCAATAACGGCGGAGCCTCTGTCTATTATGAACCGAACAGCTTCGGCGGTCCCAAGGAATCCCCGGAGCATCGCACCACTCCGTTCGAGGTGTCCGGACAGGCCGACAGCGTCGCCTACGATCAGGATGACCATTATACACAGGCCGGAGATTTGTACCGGCTGCTGAGCGAGGATGAACGTGCCCGGCTTGCGCGTAACATTGTGGATTCCATGAGGCCGGTTGAGCTTGTGGATATCCAATTGCGCCAAATCGGCCATTTCTACAAAGCCGACCCTGAATTCGGAACGAAAATTGCCGAAGGACTGGGATTAACCGTTCCGTCTGCAGACTAATATCCCCATTCTATCCCCATTGCGTGGATAAAAGGCGGGTTATCCCCGGTTCCCTTGTGAACTTGTGAATGCAAACAGCGCAGGATCAGTGATCCTGCGCTGTTGCTGTTAGTAACTATGCTCTACTTAGCATCCGAAGTCTCTGCCCCGCAAGTCAATGCTTCCGGCAGCTGCTCCTTCAACTCCTCGATAAATTGATGAAAAGCGCTCGTCATGTAGAGATCGCGCCTCCGTATGAAAACCGTCGGTACCTCGCCATATCTCTCCGGAAAAGGATAACAGCGGATGCCGTCCTTGACATTCAGCTTGTTATAATACGATACAGGCAGCACCGCATAGCCGATTCCGGCTTTTACACAGCCCAGAAGCCCTTCCATCGTGCCGAACTGCATAACCTTGGCCAGACGGTAGCCCTCGTCCCGAAGCCATTCTTCCAACTGCATCCGGTACATGCAGCCAAGGTTCAAAATCAGCAATGTCTTGTCCTGTATGGTTCGAAGACCGCCAAAATCCATCGTTTCCGGAATAATCAGCCCCAGACGCTCGTTAATGATCAGCTCCTGAACAATGTCCGGATGCTCGACCGGCCCATCCACAAAAGCCCCATTCACCGAATATTGCAGAACGGAATTGATGAGTTGATCGGTCAACCCAATTTCCAGCTGGACTTCAACCTCAGGAAATTTGCCGCGATAAGCGGATAAAATCGGGGGCAAACGTATGGCCGCCGTCGTATCGGAGCCAACCGTAATGGAGCCTTTGGGAATCGGCGAATCCACAACCGCTTTTTCCGCCTCTTCCAGCAGGTTCAAGATCTTCTCAGTATACGTCATCAGGGTCTGACCCGCCGAAGTCAGCGTAATCCCCCGGCTGTGCCGGTAAAAGAGCGGTGTGTTCAGCTCCTGCTCCAGCTGCTGAATTCTCGCCGTCACATTTGATTGTACATAATTCAGACTCTGAGCCGCTTTTGAAATGCTCCCTTCTTCAGCTACCGCCATAAATACCTTCAGAAGGCCAATGTCCATCCCGGCACGCTCCCCTCTTTTTCAGCTATCAGTCAAGGTGATGACCTCTATCATTTCCCTTCATTATACATGATTCGCCTCTCCGTTTATGATGAAATTACACAAGATACATATCTTAAAGGAGTGGGAGTCATGGAAAACAAGCGCTGGAATTTCAAAATACCTGGAATTGGGGAAAGTGAAGAACTCGTGATCGACACCAAGGATATCAACAGCGTATACGATGTTCTGAAGGTGCTCAGAAGCGCAGAGGAAGCCGCCTCCGCCAACATTCCCTGGCTCCCCTCCCGTAAACGGAGAATGAAATCAGCGAAAAATCCGAAGTCGAGTAAGAATAACCGTGGATATGAATGTGTGTGAGGATAAATGCGCATAACGTGAAAAAAAGACCTCTGCAACACACAATGTCATTAAGATAAGGCACAGGCCCAAAAATGAAGAAAAAGAGCAGGTCATCGTACAGATGGCTCGCTCTTTTTT
>NZ_JAHCMB010000208.1 GCF_019904155.1 Paenibacillus sinensis | reverse complement strand
TTTGATGCAAATTGTCCAAGATATCAAAGGGAATTGTACTTACATTAATTTAGCTGACAGTTTTAATAAAGATATTCAACAACTATCTATATTAGGCAAGCAGCTTAGGGATCAATTACAAGTGGAAAATTGATTAATTTATTAAAGCACCTTAGGGTGTTTTTTCTTTTGCAAGGAGCGTTCGTATGGATATCAGAATCGTACCGATTGAACAGATCAACGCCACAGCATACAATCCCCGGGTCGACCTGCAGCCCTGCAACCCTGAGTACGAGAAACTTCGCTGGAGCTTGAGCGAATTTGGCTACGTTGACCCGATCGCCTGGAATGAACAGCCCGNGTATAAAATCATGTTAAACGATCGGGGCTGCACGGAGTTGGCCGTCAGTGTTGTGTTAATCTGGTTCGGATCGGGAGAGGTTGTTTAACCTAGCTCTGAATAAAGTATCGGGCCGACTGGGACGATGAGGCATTTACTATGATGTAATCAAAGTGTTGTATTACTGAGCTTATCCTTCTTAATTGTGCTATCCTTTAATTGGGATATCAATTGGAGGCTTAGTTGATGAAAAATGAAATAGACCGATTGTATTTGGGGTATTCTGAGGAAGATTCGATGAAGGTACAACTAAGTAAGTGTATCAGCTATGGGGATTTTGTGATGAAGGGGATT
>NZ_JAHCMB010000199.1 GCF_019904155.1 Paenibacillus sinensis | reverse complement strand
CTGTGCAATACAGGAATCATCTTCTGTCGGTCGCTTAACTCTCTTTTTTCAAGTGTCCTTGACAAGGGGACCAGTTCATGGAGCGTTACTCCAGTCCGGCTTTCTTATTGAGAGTTGATTCGCGTACGATCAGCTTGGATTGAAGAAGCAGGGATGAGGACGGCAGCTCGGGCTGATTTATTCGTTCGATCAGCACCCGCGCAGCCGTGGCGCCGAGTTCAAACGTGTCGATGAAGAGGCTTGTTAACGGCGGATTCGTATATGGCGAGAACGGGTAGTCGTCGAACGTTGCGATTCCGAGCTGTCCAGGTATGGAAATGCCCGCCTGTTGAGCCGCCTTGAGCGCTCCAAACGCGACATAGTTGTTCATGCATACGAGCGAATCCGGCGGATGATGACTTCGAAGCAGCTCAAGCGCTGAATGAAAGCCGTGATTCTCGTCCGCTACGCCATGAATCGTCCGGTCTTCCCGAAACCCGATTCCTGCCTCCAGCAGCGCTTGGCTGTAGCCTTGGTGACGCTTCGAGCAGATATACTCCCCTTGCTCGCCTCCGATGAAGGCGATATCCGAATAACCCTCCGCGAGCAGATGGCCGGTGAGTATACGGCCTCCTTCGGCATTGTCATAGTCGACCCAGGGTACCGGCCTTGAATGGTATTCACCCATCGATACGAACGGGAAGTCGAGGTCGTTCAAGGTCTCGATCATCTCATCATTCAAAACGATGCTGTTCGTAATCAGTCCGTCGATGCGTCCGCTTCGGATCAGCCGGTCGATGACGCTAAGTTCCGTAGCTTCCTGCTGTAAATTGGCAATCGTCAATTCGTATTTTAACGGGCTGATGACGCTCTCGATTCCGACCAGTATGTTATAGAAGAACGGGTTGGCATGCTCGCTCTCTTTGGAGATATCGAACAGTATTCCAATATTATGGCTTTTTCGCTTCGCCAGACGGGTTGCGATGCTGCTTGGCGTGTAGTTCATCTGCTTCATGATTTCCCGAACTCTCGCCTTCGTCTCATCGGAAATCTTGGGAGAATCGTTCAGCACTTTGGATACGGTGGATTTCGCTACATTGGCCGCCTTGGCGATATCTTGTATCGTAACCTTCATGAGCCACCCTCTCGGTCATAATGAAGTGGGGAAACCACTTTCGCTCTTGGAGAAAAATAACACCTTTATCAACCAATATAACATATTCGGTTTGGAACGACTACGAACATTCATAGGGTGAACCCTCCCAAAGAGATCAAGTTGGCTGATCCGCTCCAGAATGAAGGTTGGTTCGCATGAGCACGGGAACTTGGGAACCTTTCTCAGTGTTGCTCGTTTTTTTCTGAAAAAGTGTAAGGTCTCCGGCAGCCTCTTCGTCTATAATGCGTGAAGGAGGTGCACAAGATTGGTTGATCATCCCGGCGCCCGGATCGAACAATGGTTTCGGGCCTACAGCAATGATGTCTATCGCTTCCTAGTCTACTATACAGGGAGAACGGATCTGGACGATCTGGTGCAGGAGACGTTCATCCGCGCACTTAAGGCCATCCGGCATACGGAGGTTGAGAACCCCAAAACCTGGCTCCTGTCCATTGCCCGGAATGCGGCGATTGATGACAGACGAAGGGCGAGGCTGATCGGATGGCTGCCGGATACGGTTCTTCAGCATATGGTGTCGCGGGACCGCACTCCGGAAGAATCGCTGGAACTCAGCGAGGACAAGCGTATGCTCTACGACCTTATCAACCGGCTAAAACGTTCCTATCGGGATGTCCTGATCCTGCGCGGCATCAAGGGGCTGTCCAGCAAAGAGACGGCGGAGGTGCTCGGCTGGAGCGAGTCCAAAGTGAATGTCACGATGCATAGAGCGATGAAGGCGATTCAGCACAAAAGGAAGATTTCAGGATCGGAGGTGATTCGGGATGCCGTCATTCGATGAACAGATCGTCTTGAACGAACTGCGGAGCCTTCCGGACCAGAGACTTACGGACGAACGCAGCGAGATGATTCTGGAGAAAATACGGGGGCAGCAGCCGCGAGTCGAGAAAGCGCATCGGCGCGGGACACATCTGGGATGGACGGTGACCGTGCTTATCACCTGTCTCGTATTCGCCGCATTGATCGGGGTGAAGCCGCTGGGCTCCCTGCTGGAGCCAAAGGGCAAGATGTCCGCTGTCGACCCCGAGTATGTAACGGCTGCAAGGAAGGCTGTGCAATCGCTCGGCGTAGAGCGTAAATTTCGTTTTGACGTGATGGAGCGTGAATCGGATTACTGGATTGTGCGGACCGAGAACCGCGAGGCGATTGTAACGTTTACGCCAAACACGACCAAAGTGCTTAGTGTCTCGGCTACGGTGAAGGCCGGCGATCTGCCGAAGGTGTACCAACCCTTCGAAGAGACGGCGCGCGCTGTGCTGCAGGAGACGAAGCAGCCGCTTCGCTTTCAAACTGTCAACCTGTTTCGCAACACAGAAGGCACGAGTCTATACTTCCAAGCTAATGACAATCAGTTTGTGGGCGTTGACTCGGCGAACCGGGTGAACGGTTACTCCCTGAACTTCAAGCTGGAAGACATGGACCGGGAGCTTGTATCCGCCGCAGAGCAGGCCCTCTCACCTCTGGCGGGGGGGCAGACTCTATCTTTTGCTACAGTTCAGAAATACTCGGATAAACGGGAGGGCATGTGGAAACTTACCGATAAAGAGCAGAAATATTCCGTCACGCTTGGAGCAGTCACGCATCAAATCTATGAGGCGCAGTATTTCTCGGATCAGTACCAGTACCGCATCAAGTCGGCTGACGAAGCGGTAACGGTGTCGAAGCCGCTGATTCAGGCTATTTTTGGCACGGACATTACGGGCTATAAAGTATACGGCGGAAGAAGCTGGGGCGGGTATGTGCTGGTAAGCACCGGAAAGCCGAGTTTCTCGGTGTTACTCGGTGACCTTGAGACCGGCGGGATTATCGGTATCCATGTGCTCGCGCAATAAGCGTGGGGGAATGATCGGATTAACTTGTTAACAAGCGGGCGCCGTTGCCCCGGGGATTCATCTTCGGGCGCAGGGGCGTCTTTTTATATGCTGCTTCAGTATAACTCTGGCTCTCCGCTCAAATACCCGAGGCTGCTTCGACCAACGCTCCACTTTAATATGGACTTAACCCTCCAGCCTGTACCGTCGCGGCGAACAGCCGATCGCTTTGATAAATTCCCGGTTGAAGTAGCTGATATTGTTAAAGCCCACCGTTCGTGCGATTTCGGCGATTTTGAGATCAGTCTCCATCAGCAGGGTGCAGCTCTGGAGAATCCGGTAGCGGATGACGTACGCAATGGGCGTCTGGTTCATCACTTCCTTGAATGCGGTGCAGAACTGCGAGACGCTCATCGGCAGGAGATCGGCCAGCATCTTTAAGGCGATTTCCTCGCCGTAATGGGCCTGAATATAGGAAAGCACCGGCTGCATGCGCTCGATTTTGTAGGCGGGATTGCCCGAAGGGACAGCGGCAGCCGGGATAGCGTGACGGTAGCAGTGATGCCATATCTCAAGCAGCTTGCTCCTCAGCAGAAGCTCTATATCCTCCAGTGGAAAATGCGACAGCGAATCGATCTCCATCAGCCGCCGGTTCACTTCCTTTTGCCAATCCTCCACGCCCTTCAGATGCTTCACGAATTCCAGCTCGCCCTTCAGCACCGGATGCACGAACCGGGAGTAGACGGCGCTCTGCTGCTTGTCGCCGAACAGATTGGGATGGAAGACCACTACACATGCCTCGCAAGGCATTCCCCCAAGCGACCGGGCGGCATGCAACTGATTGGATGGAATAAAGAGTCCTTCTCCAGCCTGCACCTCATATTCTTCCTGATCCTCGATCGTATAGACAACCGCGCCTTCCAGAACGGTAACGAATTCGAATTCAACATGCCAATGAAGATAGAAGTAGTTCTCCACTCCCGCCGGATAGCTCAAATGATGGATCGCGATGGGCAGCAGGGTTGTGCCGTGCACTACATTTTCCTTGAAGATCATCTTGGGTCTCACCGGGAATCGCCTCCGTTCCGAAAAGGGAAAGATTGTGTTAGTTATCAGCAATTTACTTCAAGTATGAAGCCAAAACAAGAAATATAATACCAGTAGATTCTACTTCAAAAATACGGTAACCGCCAATGACAAAGGAGGAGCATACATGAACTTCTGCATGGAAGGCAATCGTCTGGTCGGCCGGTCGGGCGCCGAGACGCTCTGGATCGAGCCCTGGGGCGAGAACTCACTGCGTGTCCGCATAACAAAGGAAGCGGCAATGGACCCGAACGATTGGGCGCTGACGGACATTCCCAAGGAGACATCCGCCAAGATCTCCATTGAAGAGGTGGAGCTGATTGAGCCCTGGATTCCGGAGACGGACCGCGAGCGCTATGTGAAAAAGCTTCGGACCGCATCGATCACAAGCGGAGAAATTACGGCCTACGTCAATGCGGAGGGCTGGCTGTCGTTCCGGGGCAGCGACGGGGAGATTCTGCTGGAGGAATACTGGCGCGACCGCAACCGGATCGACCGGTACTGCGCACCGCTGCGCATCGAAGGCCGGGAGTTGAAACCGCTTACCGGATCGAGCGACTACCAGCTGACTCTGCGCTTTGAAGGCTATGAAGGCGAGAAGATTTTCGGGCTGGGCCAGTACCAGGAAGGCATCCTCGATAAAAAGGGAGCCACGCTGGAGCTGGCGCACCGCAACTCCCAGAGCAGCGTTCCCTTCATGCTGTCGAGCCGGGGATACGGCTTGCTCTGGAACAATCCGGCGATTGGCACGGTGACGTTCGGGACGAACCGTACCGAATGGACGGCGGCCAGCACGAAGAAGCTCGATTACTTCATCACGGCGGGCAGAACACCGGCGCAAATTGAAGAGCAGTATGCGAACGCCGTCGGCAAGGTCCCGATGATGCCGGAGTACGGACTTGGCTTCTGGCAGTGCAAGCTGCGGTACCGCACCCAGGAAGAGCTGTTGGGTGTGGCAAGAGAGTACAAGCGGCGGGGCATCCCGCTGGATGTGATCGTGGTGGACTTTTTCCACTGGACGAAGCAGGGGGATTTCAAATTCGAACCGAGAGACTGGCCGGACCCGGATGCGATGATCGCGGAGCTGAAGGAGATGGGGACCGAGCTGATGGTGTCGGTATGGCCGACGATCGACAGCCGCTCTGAGAATTACGGCCCAATGGCCGAAGAGGGCTATCTGATCTCCGCCGACCGGGGGATGAACATCAATATGAACTGGATGGGCGAGACGGTCTTCTTCGATGCGACTCATCCTGGGGCGAGAGAATATGTGTGGCAGGCGTCCAAAAAGAACTACTACGACAAGGGCGTCCGCCTCTTCTGGCTGGACGAAGCCGAGCCGGAGTACGGACCGTACGATTTTGACCTGTACCGGTATTATCAGGGTCCGGCGCTGCAGTGTACGAACATATACCCTCGCGAGTATGCCAAGGGCTACTATGAAGGATTGGCGGCGGAAGGGCAGGAGGGCGTCTGCAATCTCGTGCGGGCCGCCTGGGCAGGCAGCCAGCGGTATGGCGCGCTGATCTGGTCCGGCGACATTTCCTCGACCTTCCGGGCGATGCGCGAGCAGCTTCAGATCGGCCTTAACATGGGAATCGCCGGCATTCCGTGGTGGACGACCGATATCGGCGGATTCCTGGGAGGGTATGTGAAGGACCCGGATTTCCAGGAGCTGCTGCTGCGCTGGTTCGCTTTCGGCGTCTTCACGCCGGTCTTCCGGCTGCACGGGGAACGTGTGCCCCATATCGAGCCGGAACAGGCCGTGATCGACGGCGTCGCCCAGATGATGACGGGCAGCGACAACGAAATCTGGAGCTACGGGGACGAGAATTATGAGATCATGAAGGATTTCATCTTCATGCGGGAAAGACTTCGTCCTTATGTCAGAGCCTGCATGGCTGACGCGCATGAGAAGGGGACGCCGGTGATGCGGACGATGTTCTACGAATTCCCTGAAGACGACGCCTGCTGGACGGCGGACTCGCAGTATATGTTCGGCCCGGATATTTTGGTAGCGCCGGTCTTTGAGCTTGGGCAGCGCAGCCGGGAAGTCTATCTGCCGAAGGGCCAGACCTGGAAGAGTGCCAAGACCGGCGAAGTCTTGGAGGGCGGCCGGACGGTGTTAGTGGAAGCGCCGGTGAACGAGATTCCGCTGTTCATCAGAGCAGGCAAGGAGCTGCCGATTTATTGAGGCGCGGCGGGCAGCCGAACCCTGCTGCTTGGCTGGGGCGGGATACCGCGAGGCCGAGAAGTCTGAGAGAAGCCTGGGGAAGCCAGGGGCTGCCCCATTGAAGAATGGATGAACTGGAGGGTTCTTGGGATGATCAAGGAGAGCGTGAAGTACCGCTATCGGCCGTTGTCGGTTCCGGGTGGCGGCTTTGTAACCGGTTTTGTATTCCACCCGGCTGTTCCGGATGTTTTGTACTGCCGGACCGATATCGGGGGAGCGTACCGCTATGATTTTGCACAAGAAAGCTGGATTTCCCTTGTGGATCACGTCACCGATCCGGGGATGTGGGAGACTTACCCGCTGGCCCTGGCGCTGGACCGGCAGCATCCAAGCTATCTCTATGTCATGGCCGGACTGTATCCGAATCATAAAATCGCTTGTTCCGAGGATTATGGCGAAACCTGGGTTTACTTTGATACGCCTGTTATTGACGATCAAGGGAACACGGCGAGAATTCACGGCAATGCGCCCGGACGTTCGACCGGAGAGCGCCTTGTCGTCGATCCCTATGACAGCAACATCTTATACCTTGGGACGATGGAGGACGGCCTGTGGAAGACGACCGACCGGTGCCGAACATGGACCCGCCTTCATGCAGGCGCTCCAGGCAAACCTTCTGAGACCCGGATCGCCTTCATTGAACCCGATCCGTCGAGCGGCCGGGAAGGAGAGGCGGCCCGGCGGCTGGTCGTGGCTACCAGCGGAGAGCGGAACTCGCCTGGCGGCAATGTTCGCGGACCGAGTCTTTATATCAGCAATGATGCGGGAACGTCCTTCGCTCCGCTTAAGGGCGAGCCTTCGCCCGTGATCGGCGGTTCTCCTGATTATCCCGGCTATGTCGGGCAGCGGGCCGCCTGGGCAGGCCGTTTCCTCTATGTATCGTACGCCGCTTATAATATCGGCTGGTCGGATTGGAGAACGTACGGCTGCGACACTGGTAAATGTTATGACGGCGCGTTGTTCCGCTATGAACTCGATGATGCGGGGAACGTCCTTGAAGCTCTGGAGGTAACGCCCCAGAATCTCATCTTTCCCGGCTTTCATGATCCGGAAGCGCCGGGGCGGCGGCTTGGGTACGGTATCAGCGGCATTTGCGCCGACCCGCAGGCGCCGGGAACGCTCATCTGCTCGACGATTACGGCAGCTCCTGACACCATATACCGGTCCACCGATTACGGTCTGACCTGGAAGCCAATTCTGTCGGGGCTGTCCATCGGAGAGATTGATTTCAATGTGTCCTATCAGAAGCCGGAGTATAACGGGAACGATTCGCTCATTCACTGGATGTCGGATTTGAAGATCAATCCATTCGACCGCGATATGGCGCTGTTCAATACGGGCGCGGGTATCTTCATGACCCGGGATTTGACCACGGCGGATGAGGATGGAACGGTCCATTGGGCCTGCTGCAACAGCGGTGTCGAAGAGACCGTTCACCTCAACATCTACTCGCCTCCTGCGGGTGAAGTGAAGCTGATCGATATCATCGGTGATTACGGCGGGTTCGTGTTCAGCGATCTGGACCGGCCGGCCGAGAATACATTCGCGAACGAACAAGGCGACCGCTGGATTACGGCCATGAACGCCGACTATCCGGACGATCGCCCGGAAATGCTTGTCGTAACGCCCCGGGGCAACTGGACGGGCCGGACTAAGGGCGGGCTCATTCTTTCCCGCGATCAGGGACGGACCTGGGAGCAATTGAACAACCCGCTCGGTCTGTGTGAAGCGGTGGATGAGTGGGTCCGGGAGCTTCAGCGGCCCAATGTCACCTCGGGCTGGACCGCGATTTCCGCTGACGGGGTGACGATTCTCTGGGTGCTGGGGCTTCCGGTCTTCGCATCCCGGCTGGTGTACACCCATGATGAAGGAGAGACCTGGGCAAAATCCGCCGTATTCGATCTGGACGGAAATCCGGCGCATGGCGATGAGCTGCCCATCAAGGTGATGTCGGACCGGGTGTGGCGTGATGTGTTCTACGGATTTAGCGACAATGCGAGGGGCCGGGGATTCTATGTAAGCACGGATAGAGGCGAGACCTTCCACGCAGCCGCCGCGCCGGCTGGCTTCCCTGAAGTTAATCTGGCCGGAATCGACAGCGAGCAGGATTATGAAATCCGGGTGGAATCCGGCCGGGGAGGCGTGATCTGGCTCGCCATGCAGGGAGACGGCTTATGGCGGGTAACCTATGACCGGGCGCGGAACGCCTTCTCCGGAGAGAGGGTATCGAGTGAAGGGGATGTCGTGAAGCGGATCGGACTCGGCAAGCCTATGGAGGGAAGCGGGATCAAGACCCTGTTCACCAGCGGAACAATCCGGGGCGAATACGGCTTCTACCGGTCGCATGACGGCGGCGTGAACTGGATACGTATCAACGACGACCGTCATCAGTACGGAGATATCCGCTCTATTTCGGGCGATCCCCGGGTATTCGGGCGCATCTATGTCGCCACCGGCACAAGAGGGCTGGTGTATGGAGACATTGACGAGCAGTAAGCAGAATGAAACGAATAATAAAAATTCCAAATCGGGCGAATGCCCATGCTGTATGAATGACGCTGGTCTCGTTACCGGCGTTTTTTTATGCTGCAAAGAGTCTCATTTGAGCTGCGCTTATTAAATGTAGGTGATTATAGGTCAAACGGAGCAAAAATCTGCTTCCTAATGGCTAAAAATTTTCGACAATTTCTCACAAATGACCGGGGTTATTCCGATATTATGTGATAATTACACTTGAAAGAAGGCTGTGTATGGGAATGCAGAAGCGATTTAACAGTAAAAAAACTACAAACTCCCGTCTGCAGGCTTCGCTGCTGGCTGGCACGCTGCTGGCCGGTTCGCTTCCGGGGCTTACATACGCTGCAACGGATACAACTATAGCGGCCGTTCCCGCTGGCGTTGACCTTGCTAGTTTTGCCGATCTGGGGAAGGCTTCGGCCGCCAAGCAGAGCGCCATTAATGAAGCCAAGCAGCAGGGACTGCTTACCGGCGATTCCTCGGGGCAGTTCCGCCCGCTCGATGCTCTGACCCGCCAGGAACTGGCGGCTCTGCTCGTGAGGGCGCTCGGGCTTCCGCTTTCGGATGCCAAGGCCTCGTCTTTTTCCGATGTGCCGGCTGCGGGCTGGGGAGCTTCGGCGGTTGAGGCTGTCTACCGCGCCGGTCTGATGACGGGCCGAAGCGGCGGCTCTTTTGCTCCGAATGATTCCGTATCACGCGAGGAGCTGGCGGCCGTATTCGTTCGGGCTGTTAATGGAGTCGGCGTGCGGGGAGGCGCGGTGCCTCCCGTCCAGGATATGAAACAGGTGTCCTCCTGGGCGGCAGATACGGTGTCTACGGCTCTGCGATTGAACCTGATCGACACACCGAATGAGGAATTGAAACCGAAGAATCCGGTTCTGCGCGAGGATATCGCGGGATTTCTGCTGAACATTTTCCAGAAGCAGGATCGTACGGCTGTCATCACACAGGTGGATGGTGATGTGATTACGATCGACGGCATCCCCTATCTGGCGACAGGCAAGCTTAAGGAACTGCTAGGCGGGCAGAATGCGGACGCCCTGCAAGGGGCCATCTTGACCTTCAAATCGGCCAACCGGAACATCGGCGATTTGACTAACCTGGAAATCGTGAAGAGCGGGACCGTGCTTAATACGGGCGGTGCCTCCTATGCGGGAACCCTGAAGATTTCCGCCGGCGGCGTTACCGTTAAGGGCGATTCTCTGAGCCAGTTGACGATCGGCCAAGGGGTGTCCAGCGTGGAGGTCGATGCGCAGCTGAAGCGTCTCGTTGTGGACAGCGGCCAGGCGGTGGAATTGAAGGGAAGCGGGAAGTTCGATGTGCTGGCGGTAACCAATCCGCAGACGAAGCTCACACTTGATCCCAATATGCAGGTGGGAACTCTGGAACTGCCGGCGGGCGTGGATTTGACGCAGGTCATTGCGAACTGGAGCCAGGTCCAGGGCCGGATTCAGAACGTTCTTGGCGGCTTTGACAACCGGGTCACTGCGACGCCGGTTTCTCAAGAGACGGCAACCGCTGTAACCGAGCCGTCCGCTGAGCCGACGCCGGAACCGACGCCGACGCCAGAACCGACAGCGACGCCGGAACCAACAGCGACGCCGGAACCGACGCCGACGCCAACAGCGACGCCGGAACCAACGCCAACAGCAACGCCGGAACCGACGCCAACACCGACGCCAACAGCGGCGCCGGAACCGACACCGACACCGACACCAACGCCAACACCGATACCAACACCAATAATACCGATACCAACACCGATAATACCAACGCCGATACCAACACCGATAATACCGATACCAACACCAATAATACCAACGCCAATACCAACGCCGATACCGACGCCTGCGAATCACGATCCGGTAGCCATCGATGTCATTGCGACGCTTACGATTCGCTTGACCGATGGAGTCCGGACCATCGATCTTGCGAATGCTTTCTGGGACCCGGACGGCGACAGCTTGACCTACACGGCTGTCTCTTCCGCGAGCAATGTGGCAGCCGTCTCTGTAAATGGAACCATTCTGACCGTGACTCCGGCGAATGTGGGCAGCACGAGCATCACAGTTACGGCATTCGACGGTCGTGGCGGAAGTGCCAGCCAGACCTTCCTGCTCACGGTTACGCCCGCGCCGAACCAGAGTCCGCTCATCGTTCAGGCTCCGGCAGATGCAGCGCTTACCGTCGGGGATGCGGTGTATTCGGTGGACCTGCTCCCGGTGTTCAGCGACCCGGACGGCGATCCGCTGACTTTTGAGGCGGTATCATCCGATCCGACTGTCGCCACCGTTTCGATCAATGGCGGCACAGCGGCGGTTCAGGCTCTGACGGCCGGTACAGCAACCATTCAGGTCAAGGCTTTGGATGGCCGAGGAGGGGAAGGAACAGCCTTCTTCCAGGTCAATGTTGCGGCAGGCGGCAATCCGCCTGCACCGAATCAGGCACCAGCAGCGGTAAGCGCGATTAACGAGCAGGTGCTGACCTCCGGCGTCACCAATCCGCGAACCTACGACCTGAGCCAGTTGTTCGAGGATGCGGACGGCGACAGTCTGACGTTCACCGCAGCCGTGCAGTCGGCGAACATTGCGAGCGCCAGCATCTCCGGCAGCTTCCTTACCCTTACTCCGGGAACCCTGGCCGGAAGCAGCCTGGTGACCATCACGGCGAACGATGGACGCGGGGGCACCGGGACCTATAGCTTTGCAGTGCGGAACGCGCCGCTTGCGCCAAGCGGGAAGGTGGAGATTCATACGAAGCAGGGGGTTGCCAGCCCTGTCACCTATGATCTGTCCACCTTGTTCCCGGGCCAAACTTCCTTTACGGTATATAGCGGTACGCCGGACTCGACCTTTACCGGACCAGCGACGCTAAGCGGCAAAACCTGGACCTGGGGCGGAAACAGCATGCTGACGTACTGGGTGATCGGAACGAATGGAACGGCGGCTGTCATTCAGGTTACCGCTGATCCGCAGGGGACGGCCGATTTATATTTCTCGCAGTATTTGTCCTTGGACAATAACCGGAATGCGCTTGAGCTGTTCTTTAACCCGGTTGGAGACACGTCGCAGCCGGTAACGGGCTATTCACTGGAAATTCATCAGTATAATGTCTCTACGCATACACCGAAAGTATGGAGCCAGAGCATCGTACCGTTCTATAAAGGAATGCCTTATATTTTCATTGACTCGATGTTTTCCGATTACTTCGATGTCACCAATACCGTGTACTATAACGATGAGATGGATTTGTTTCAGAGCAGTACGATGGTGACAACCGGCTTTGTATTGAAAAAGAACGGCGTAACGATCGATGTGCTCGGCGATCCGAACGGCACCACCCAGTTCATGCCGAATGGCGGTACGATTATCCGCAAATCCGGCATCCGGGCGGGATCTTCAGCCTTCGACCAGACGGGAGAATGGAACAGTTATGCGACCGGAACGACACAGTATTTCGGGCAGCATACCCCTTAAGCGAAACGCGACTCCATGAACAGATAGCAGAAGAAGAGGACCGGCGGGAGACCGCTGGTCCTCTTCTTTTTTCGTGAGATGTTCCACAAGAGGCGTTCCCAAGAGAAGCTTTCTTGTGATGTTTTCTTATGATGCTCTCTTGTGATGCTTGGGCTTGGACCTGAAGCTGTCCCCAATCGGGGCCGTGTCAGTATCCAGTCTGCTGTGCCGGCAGAGATACAGCAGCCGATGAGGGATCAGCCTCCATCTTCTGGGCTGTGTACAGCCGGTAGTACAAGCCGCGCTTCGCCATCAATTCATCATGGGTGCCGTATTCCGCAATGCCCTTGTTCGATACATACATAATCCGGTCGCAGTTCTTCACCGTAGACAGCCGATGCGCGATGATGAACGAGGTCCGGCCCTTCAGCAGCTCATTCAGCCCCTGCTGGAGCAGACGCTCGGTCTTGGCGTCGATCGATGACGTCGCTTCATCCAGGATGAGAATGCGCGGATCGGCCAGCAGCGTACGCGCGAACGAGATCAGCTGGCGCTGTCCCTGAGACAGCTTCGAGCCGCGCTCGTTGACCTCCGTCATGTAGCCCTGTTCGAATTCCTTGATGAATTCGTCGGCACATACCGTCTTGGCGGCGGCAATGATCTCTTCTTCCGTGGCGTCCAGCTTGCCGTACCGGATGTTGTCCAGAATGGTGCCCGAGAAGATAAAGCTGTCCTGCAGCATAATCCCCATCTGGCTGCGGAGCGACTTCAACGTTACCTGCGAAATATCGTTGCCATCGACCCGAATCTGTCCACCGGTCAGGTTGTAGAACCGCGAGATCAGGTTGACGACCGTGGTCTTGCCCGCGCCGGTTGGTCCAACTAGCGCGATGCTCTCGCCCGCCTTAACGTGGAAGGCAAGATTCTCCAGGATGTTGATTCCCGGGTCATAGGCAAAGGTCACGTTGTCGAAGGTGACGTCTCCCTGAACGGGCGGAAGCTGCTTGGCGTCCGGAACGTCGCTGACGGTAACCGGCTCATCCAGCGTCTCGAAGATGCGTTCCAGATAGGCGACAGCATTGATGAAGCTGTTGTACAGATTCGACAGGTTCAGAATCGGCTGCCAGAACCGGGCTGCGTAGCTGCTCATCGCCAGAATGACACCGAAGGTCACATTCGCCGGATTCAGCGCCAGCAGACCGACCAGAAAGATCGACGCGGTAACCAGGGTGGACAGATTGTCGACCGTGAACGGAATCAGCGTGTTGTAGCGCAGGGCCCGCATCCATTCCGTACGGAAGTTGGCGGCCAGCCGCGTGAAGATGCCCTCGTTGCGCTGCTCGCGGGAGAAAATCTGGGTTACGCGGATGCCGCTGATGCTCTCCTGCAGATAAGCGTTCAGATTGGAGCTCTTGTTGGAGACTGCCTGCCAGGCCCGCCGCTGCCGGGTCTTGATCATCAGCATGATGCCGAGGAAGACGGGCAGACCCGCCAGAATGACGAGGGAGAGCCGGACATCTACGGCGAACATGAAGGCGGCGATAAAGATCAGGTTCACGATTTCAAGAATGAAGTTGATAATGCCGTTGGAGAGCACATCCGAGACCGAATTGACATAGTTTACGACGCGGATGAGAATTTTGCCCTGCGGGCGGTCATCGTAATATTTGAACGGCAGCTCCTGCAGATGCTTGAACAGATCGGTCCGTATGTCAAAAATAATATCCTGCCCGACGCTCGTCATAATGCGCGAGCGGATCGTCGCCAGAATGACGCTGACGACGATGGTTGCGAGCATGAGCGCCGACCACAGCACCAGCGGCAGAGCCGCCTTGGCGGGAATGGTCACATCGACGACATGCTGCATAATCAGGGGCGCCGACAGCGCAATGCCGGCGGACAGCGCGCTCAGTACGAACGCGACGATCATCGGCTTCTGCTGCCGCTTGATGTATACGAGCGCCCGTCTAAAGTGGCGGATATCGAATGGCGATTCCAGATCCTCATCGATATCGAATTTATTGCGTGCCATATCAGCCCACCTGCCTTCCGATGCCTTCGTTCTGCAGCATGAATACTTCGTAATAGTAGCCGCGCTTCGCCAGAAGCTCGGCGTGGGTGCCTTCCTCGATCAGCCGTCCGCCTTCGAAGATGAGAATGCGGTCCGCCTCCGCGGTCGTGGAGACGCGCTGCGCGATAATGATCTTCGTGCAGGAATAGTTCAGGCTGCGGAGGCTGTTCTGAATATGCTCTTCGGTCTCCAGGTCGACGGCGGAGGTCGTGTCGTCGAGAATCAGGATCGGCCGGCGCACCGCCAGCGCGCGCGCCAGGGCGATGCGCTGCTTCTGTCCGCCGGAGAGGCCGACGCCCCGTTCTCCGACAATGGTGTCGTAACCCTCCGGCATCCGGGTGATGAAGTCATGCGCCGCGGCGAGCCGGGCGTAATTCACCGTCTCCTCCTCCGACAGCTCGGGATCGCCGTAGGCGATGTTGCCGTCCACCGTGTCGGAGAACAGCAGCACATCCTGGGTGGCCACGCCGATGTTGCCGCGGAGCTCGTCGAGCTCCAGTTTCCGCACATCGGTTCCGTCAACCAGCACACGTCCTTCCGTCACGTCGTAGAAGCGGGGAATGAGGTTGACGAGCGTTGTTTTGCCGGACCCGGTGGAGCCCATGATGGCAACGGTTTCACCTGGACGGATTTTAAAGCTGACCTGATCCAGCACCGTCTTGGTGTCATATTTGAAGCTGACATTCTCGAATTCGATGGCCCCTTCAAAACGGCGTTTTTCGATAGCCTGATGCTCATTGACAATGCCGGGATGGGCATAGTAGATTTCGACGATTTTGGACAGGCTCGCGAAGAAGCGCTGGATGTCATTGATAATGATGCCGATGTTGCGCATCGGGTTGGAGAGACCCCAGATCAGCGAAGAGAAGGCGGCGTATTCCCCGAAAGTAATCCGTCCGTTCATGACAAACAGTCCGCCCGCTATCATCAGGATTACGTTGAAGGCTTGCGCCAGGGTTTCGAGATACGGAAAGTAATCGAGCCAGACGAGCGCGGCAGTCTTGTTCGCCTTCGAGAAGTTGACGTTCTTGTCGGTGAATTTCTCAATCTCATACTCTTCGCGGGCAAAGGCCTTCACAACCCGGTTGCCTGAAATATTCTCCTGGGTGGTCGTGTTCAGCTGGGACAGCCGCTCCCGGAGATCGATATACATCGGGCGGACGCGTCTTGCGAACAGGAAGGACACCACGAAGACCGGCGGCGACAGAATGAGCATCCACAGCGTCAGCTTGACATCAATGGTGAAAAAATAAACCATGGCCGCCAGAAAGATCGTCAGCGATTCGATGATCGTCTTGAAGATCCACGCCATGGTGTGACGGACCATATCGAGGTCGCCGGTCATTTTGGTCATGAGGTCGCCCGTCCGGTTATGGTCGTAGTAATGCATATCCTGCTCCTGGATTTTGTTGTACAGGTATACGCGGATACGGTACAGCATGTTCTGCGAGGAATGTTCATACTGCATCGTTGTAAAATAGGACAGGCTGGTGCGCAGCAGCGAGAAGCCGATCATAGCCAGGCAGAGCGAGATCAGCAGTCCCCTCTCCTGGGACAGGTTCTGCGCCGCATGGTCGCCGGCTATGAACGTGTCGACAATGCGCTGGCTGAAATAGGGAGTCGCGATGGTTAGCGAAGAACATACTACCGAGAGGCATAGCGCCAGAATGTAGCGGGCACGGTCCTTCTCCAGGTTCTTCCACAGCCACTTCAGTTGAAACATGAAATAATCACCTGCTTCTGTATGGTTTCCAAGTGATTATATCACAGGGATTGAAAAGCGATGACCAAAGTTTTTACGGAATCGCGATAGCTTTTTGAAAATGAAGGATGAGACCCGGACGGCCGTGCAGGAGAGCGAATTGGAGAGCGGAGCGGTCAGGGTGATTAGTGTTGTAATTGCTAGCTTCAATAATATTTCAGTAAACATAACTATATATTTTACTGTGAATATAACTAGAGATTAAACTGAATCAAGTCTCGGGACAA
Source organism: Paenibacillus sinensis (assembly GCF_019904155.1). Taxonomy (GTDB): domain Bacteria; phylum Bacillota; class Bacilli; order Paenibacillales; family Paenibacillaceae; genus Paenibacillus_AQ; species Paenibacillus_AQ sinensis. The sequence continues at coordinate 14,540 of NZ_JAHCMB010000199.1, read as the reverse complement.
GTTGTTGGTCTTAACAGGATTAGTTGAATCTATATGGAAAAAATCGTACTAATCCACTTCTAATGGCTGCAGGTTACACAAACTCCACAAGGTCAACGAGGAAATTAGGCTGTCTTTTTTTCAGGGAGTATCGAATTTAAGAATTGATAGTAAGCGATTTCTTTGTTATATTGTAACCAGATAAAATTACTAATTATTAAGTAAAATAAAGTAAACATGGAGCGATGCCGAGATGACCAGAATCAAGGATGTTGCCGAGCTGGCGAAGGTGTCAACCGCGACGGTGTCGAGAATCCTGAACAACGACCCGTCGCTGTCCGTCACGGGGGAGACCAGGCAGCGGGTGCTGGATGTCGTTAGCGAGCTGAATTATGTCCACGGAAGACGCAAGAAGCCGAAGCCAGCTCCGGACAAGGATATGATTCGGGCGGGTCTTGTGCTGTCGAACGACGAAGGAATCGATCCCTACTTCATGTCTATCCGCAAGGGCATAGAGAGCGTGTGCGACCAGTACGCGGTCAAGATCGAGTCGGTCTTCTATGTAGGCAAAAGCCAGTTTACCGCCTCTGCGATGGAAGGGCTGGACGGCCTTATCGTGCTGGGCGACGTGAACAGCGGAGAGCTGCTAAATCTGTTCGGCAGCGATCATATCGTCTTCACCGATTACCAGCCCGCGGAAGAGGGCTTCGATGTCGTAATTACCGATTTCGAGAGCGCTACCCGCCGGATGATGGACACGCTGCTTGAAGCGGGACATACACGGATTGCCTATATCGGCGGCGAGAGGCTGATCCAGAGCATCCACGCCGGGAACGGCCGGTTAATGCCGAAAGAGGAGACGCGCGTCCAGACCTATGAGCAGGTCATGAGTAACAAAGGACTCTATGATCCGGAGCTTGTGCTGCTTGGCGATTTCAGTCCGATGAGCGGCTATCGTCTGATGAAACAGCTGATCGCTCAGGGCTCGTCGCCGACTGCGGTGGTTATGGCCAGCGATCCGATGGCGATCGGCGCGATGAAGGCTCTTCAGGAGGCGGGAATCCGCGTGCCGGACGATATGTTGATGTTCAGCTTTGACGACATCGAGGCGGCGGCTTTCCTGAATCCTCCGCTGTCAACTGTCAAGGTGCATACAGAGGAAATGGGGCGGACAGCGGTCAAGCTGCTCGTTGACCGTCTGCGTAACGGACGGACGCTGCCAATGAAGGTTATTCTCCCGTCGGAGCTGATGATCCGCGAAAGCGCCGGCCGGGTTTACAATAAAGGAGGGTAATAGCCAATGGGCATTCATTTTGATCCGGAGAAAAAATTGTTTCACCTGAAAGCCAAGGACACCAGCTATGTGATGGAAATTGTCAGGGACGGTTTCCTGACTCACAGTTATTGGGGACGGAGAATCGGCGAATACCGCCACTCCAACCGGCTTGAGCTGCTAGATCGGGCGTTCTCGGGCAATCCGTATAAGGGGGAGGGCACTTTTTCTCTCGATACGCTGCCCCAGGAATATCCGCAGTACGGCAGCACCGATTACCACAAGCCTGCCTACCAGGTCCAGCTTGAGAATGGAACGACCGTAACCGATCTGCGTTATCTGTCCCATACAATCAGCCGGGGCAAGAAGCCTCTGGAGGGCTTGCCGGCCACCTACATCGAAGCGGAAGACGAAGCGGAGACGCTCGAAATCGTCATGGAGGATTCACTGAGCGGGCTGCAGGTGGTGCTGAGCTACACGGTGTTTGAAACCTACAATGCCATCGCGCGTTCGGTCCGGTTTGAGAACAAGGGCGATGAAGTCCTGAAGCTGCTTCAGGCGCATAGCGTCAGCGTGGATTTCCGGGACTCGGACTTCGATTTCCTTCATCTATATGGCGCACATGCCAAGGAGAGACATATCGAGAGAAGCCCGCTTCGGCACGGCCTCCAGTCCGTGGATAGCTCAAGAGGCGCCAGCAGCCACCAGCATAATCCGTTCATTGCACTTCTCCGTAAAGACGCGGGCGAGACCTCGGGCGAAGTGTATGCCTTCAATCTCGTGTACAGCGGGAATTTTCTGGCACAGGCCGAAGTCGATCAGTTCAACAATACGCGGGTAACAGTCGGCATCAACCCGTTTGATTTCAGCTGGAAGCTGGAGCCGGGAGAGACTTTCCAGACGCCTGAAGCGGTCATGGTCTATTCGTCCGAGGGGCTGGGCGGCATGTCGAGAACCTTCCATTCGCTCTATAGAACCCGGTTGGCCAGAGGCTATCACCGCGACAAAGAGCGTCCGATTCTGGTGAACAACTGGGAGGCGACCTACTTCAATTTCAATGCGGAGAAAATTCTGGACATCGCGCGCGTCGGCCAGGAGCTCGGCATTGAGCTGTTTGTACTCGACGACGGCTGGTTCGGGCATCGCAATGACGACAAGACCTCGCTGGGCGACTGGTTCGTGGACCGCAGCAAGCTGCCGGATGGCCTGGACAGTCTGGCAAAGGGTATCAATGATCTGGGCTTGTCGTTCGGTCTCTGGTTCGAACCGGAGATGATTTCGGTGGACAGCGATCTGTACCGCGAGCATCCCGACTGGTGTCTGCATGTACCGGGACGCCGGCGTTCGGAGAGCCGGAACCAGCTTATCCTCGATTTTTCGCGAAAAGAGGTATGCGAGGAAATTACGAAGAGGGTCAGCGACATTCTGCGTACCGTTCCGGTCTCGTATGTGAAATGGGATATGAACCGCCATATGACGGAGATCGGCTCGGCTGCTCTGCCGGCGGACCGGCAGCGGGAGACGGCGCACCGTTATATGCTGGGGCTGTATAAGGTGATGGACGATATCACTTCGGCCTTCCCGAAAGTGCTGTTCGAGAGCTGCTCCGGCGGGGGCGGGCGCTTCGATCCGGGCATTCTGTACTACATGCCTCAGACCTGGACGAGCGATAATACCGATGCGGTGTCCCGTCTGAAAATCCAGTACGGCACCAGCCTGGTCTACCCGATCTCGTCGATGGGCTCTCATGTCTCGGCGGTTCCGAATCATCAGGTTCACCGGATTACCTCTATGGAGATGCGCGGGGCTGTGGCAATGTCCGGCAACCTCGGCTATGAGCTGGATCTGACCAAGCTGACCGAAGAGGAGAAAGAGATCGTCAAGCAGCAGGTGGCGGAATATAAGGGTATCCGGCAGCTAGTCCAGTTCGGCGATTTCTACCGGCTGCGCAGCCCGTTTGAAGGCAACGACACCGCCTGGCTGTTCGTGGAACGGGACAAAAAGGAAATGGCCGTATTCTATTTCAACGTCCTCGCTGAGCCGTCCGCGCCGCTTAAGGTTCTGAAGCTTGACGGCGTCGATGTGACGAAGAAATACCGGCTTTCGGGAACGGATGAAGTCTACGGCGGAGACGAGCTTGCCTATGCGGGACTGAGCATTCCGGCGGAAGCCGAGCGCGATTTCCACAGCTATGTATGGCATTTTACCGAAACGGAATAAGCGGGATTATCGGCAATCAATAAGCATTAGGAAGGGCTGTTCTGCGGTACAAGCTGCGGGATGGCCCTTTTGGCGTGCCTAAGTCTCCCTTGCGTGATTCGCAAGTCGTTAGTCTGTAAGGAATTCCTGAAATTTGATCTAAACTTCTTGGTATTCTCAACCGATATATAGGTAGAAAGTTATCTTCTGGAAATGATTGCGTCCCTGAAAACGGAGATGATCAAGATGTCCTATAAAGCCTATATGGGCAAAAAAGCGAAGTATGACATAATGAACCGGCAAGGCGTCGTGCTTGTTCCCGCCCATTCCGTCCTGAATCAGGACGCTATCAAACTTCTCGAACTTCATAATGTCGACCCCATTGATATTGTAGTCATGTCTCTGGAGGAAGCGAGACTCGAATCGCCTGCAATCCTGCTTAGTGATGCCGTCGGTTACTCTCAGGAGCTGTTCAGCCGCCTTCGGTTCGGCCGCAAGCTGCCTCTTATGGAAATCAAGAATGAGCTTATTCCCGCTGTCAAACAGGTATCCCAGCATCCCGATCTGTTCGAGCTGTTCGAGTCGGTCAAAGCGAAGGATGAGTACACCCATAAGCATAATATCGGGGTCGGCGTACTATCCACACTGATTGGTCAGTGGCTCAAGCTGGAAGAAGCCGATCTCTCGCTGTTGTCGCTTGCTGCGACGCTGCACGATATCGGAAAAGTCCGTATCCCCGAGGAGATTCTGCTCAAACCAGGCAAGCTCACCAAGGCGGAATTCGCCGAGATGAAGAAGCATACCATCTATGGCTATGAAATGCTGAAGGAGACGGTAGGCCTGAGTCCGCGCGTAATGCTGGTTGCACTGCAGCATCATGAGCGTTCGGACGGCAGCGGATATCCGCTTGGGCTCAAAGGCGGCGAAATCGATTATTTCAGCGAAATCGTTGCTGTGGCGGACGTGTTCCACGCCATTTCCTCGGAGCGTCCTTATCATCCTGCCATGCCGTTTTACCGGGTCGTGACTCTAATGCGCGACGGGGCGTTCGGAGATTTGAATCCACAGCTCGTAAGCCTTTTTATGAATAATTATATACATACACTCAAAGGAAGAAGAATTCTGCTGACGGATGGACGCGAGGCGGAAGTTCTGCACATCAATCAAAGGGAAGATTTGCGTCCGCTCATCCGGATTGACGGTAAGCTGGTCGATTTGACTAAGGAGAGACATTTGAACATCGAGAAAGTTCTCGGATAACCGGTGGTGAACCAGATTTATGGGCGATAATCAGGCGGAACGCGAAGGGCTTGAGAGGCTGGAGACAGAAGAACGGTTGAAAGGGCTTCCTCCACGGCAGCTGTTAGAGCTATCGAATCTCGGGCCGGACGGAACGGTTGTGGATATCGGCGCGGGCGGAGGTTATTTTTCGTTTCCGGCTGCTGCCATGACTCGGGGAACGGTGTATGCAGTGGATGCCTCTGCCTTCATGCTGGAAGTGCTGTCGCAGCGTGCAGCTGGTCGGGACCTGTCCAATGTGCAGGTCTTGAAAGGCTCGGCAGAGAAGCTGCCGCTCGATAGCGGTGTCGCCGATTTGGCGGTGGCTTCGCTTCTGCTGCATATTATGGAGTCGCCGGAAGATGCTATAGGAGAGATTCGCCGGGTGCTGAAGCCGGGAGGCCAAGGACTTGTCGTGGAATGGCTCCATCCGAGAAGCGATGGACGGCCGGGGCACCGGATCTATCCCGAAGCCATGATCCGTTATCTGGAATTGGGGGACCTGACGGTCATACGCATGGACAAGTGGGAAGATACGTATTATTCGGTTCTGTTCCAGAAGGTTTAAGAATCAGCGGCGCCGTTTCCGGGTGATAGATAATGAGCGCTTTTATCCGGCAGCCGGGTGCTCCCGGATGAACGAGCCTCAAGCCTTTTGGGAAAGGAGCATCTGTTACGTCATGATCAAGACGCTGGAATGTCCTCATTGCGGGCAATTAAATCATGTGGATATGGACCGTATCAGCGACGCATCGTGCGGTCATTGCGGACACAGCCTTCTTGGCGAAGAGCAGCCGTCATCACCGGAGCCGGATTTGGGCCTTGAGGCTGTTCTCGCAAGTGCCGATGCGGCGGACGGGCCGCACCGGGCGCTGCCCGACACCGGCAAGTGGTTGTCCAGGATTGGAGGAAGCGACAAGCAGGAGGAGTATGTGAAGAAGGGCTTCCTGCGCAAGGCGAAGAAGCACGCGGCAAGCCTGCCTTTTATCAAGGAAGCCGTCGCCATGTACTACTGCGCCATGGACAAGAATACGCCGCTGACCGCGAAGCTCATTGCGATCGGGGCGCTTGCCTATCTGGTGCTTCCGATCGACGCCATTCCCGATTTGATCCCGGTCTTAGGCTACACGGACGATGCAGCCGCATTCTGGGCGGCTTACCGGAGCATCAGCGCCCATGTGACCGACTTGCACCGCGAACAGGCCCAGGCGTGGCTGGAGAGCTCATAACTGCTGCAAGTTTTGAACCAATAAGGAAGGCGCTAGGTACTTGCTTGGCATCTGTCCCATGGCGATCTGGGAAGGCCCTGTGCGGGGTTGGATTTCAAGAGCTTCGTTAATTTACAAAACATAGCAGCAGCCGGACAAGCGATAAGCTTGCCCGGCTGCTTTCGTATGTGCGCCTTCAGCGGCTATGATTCTGGCTCATGACTCAGGACAGAATACGCTGAAGCGTCTCATCGCTTTGAAGCAGGCGCAGCGCCTTGCTGCGCATTTCCGGCAGATGCAGGTAAGTCTGGCGGGACGGTTTGATCGATGGAGCCAGCTCAATCGCCTGTTCAAAATCCTCCCGCTTCATCCCAAGATCCGCCACGAAATCGAAGAATCCGGTTCCGGCCAGAAATTTGCGGACCCGCTCCACCCGATGCTCCTGCACCAGGCACATGAGATAAGCGGCTACGCCTACCTGGATTCCATGAAGCTGCGGCTTCTCCACGAGCTGATCCAGCGCATGGGAGATCAGATGCTCGCTTCCGCTTGCGGGCGCGCTGCTTCCGGCAATCTCCATAGCAATCCCGGACAGCGTAAGGGAGTCCACGATCTCTTTGATGAAGAAGAATTCGCGAATATCCGTATAAGGCATCCGTACAATGCTGTTCACCGACTTCTTGGCCATCATCACCGCGAAGTCGTTCACACGGGTATAGCCATGGGCTTCCTCGAATCTCCAGTCGAAGACTGCCGGGATTTTCGAGACGATATCGCCCAGTCCGCTGTACAGGAATTGAACCGGCGAACTCCGGATCAGCTCCAGATCAACCAGAATGCCGTAAGGCATCCGGGCAGGAACCGAGGTGCGGCGGCTCTGGACATACAGGGAGCAGCCGGAGCTGGCGAACCCGTCGTGGGCGACCGAGGTCGGCACGCTGATGAACGGCAGGCCGTTCAGGAATGCAGTATATTTGGCAATATCCAGCGCCTTGCCTCCCCCGATCCCGACAACGGCTTCCGTATGAGCCGGAAGGCTGAAGGCCGTGCTGGTGATGCTCTCCAGACTGTTGTCCAGCACATCGCGGTTGTCCAGCACTTCAAGCCGGGGCTGTTCCTTCAGCGATTCCATAATCTGCGGCTCGCACAGATGGCGGATACCATCGCCGAAGAAGAGCACGAAGCGTGAAATACCGGCTCTGCCAATCAGCGCTCCAAAGCGGGAGAGAACCTGATCACCGACCTCCAGAAGCGCGGGTATGGCGATTTCGTTGGAATGCTTCATTCGGGCCACCCCTTTTCTTTTAAATAGCTGGATATGGCATGATAATCATCCACCGGCACATGCCGGACTCCGGCTTGCGTAAGCAGCTCCCGCAGTTCGCCGCGCGCAAAGACAATGTCGGCAGCCTTGCCCGCTTCCAGATCCGGCTCGCTGTCTCCGGCAAATAACACCGTCCGATACCGTTGACGGATATCTTCCAGCACCTTGCGCTTATCCAGTCCGAATATTTCCGAGTAAAAAGGGTTCGCGGTATCGGGAACGATCCGCAGCACGCCGTTCTCATGTACGGCTGGCATGGAGATGACCGTTACATTGGGGAGACCCAGCGCCTTCATTAACCGTTCGATGTACCAGGACGTCCCTGCGCTTACGATGAAGAAATCGCCTCCATGCGCCTGCACCTCATGAATAAAATCAATCGCTCCCGGTGTAAGGGGGATATTGCGAATCTCTTCCAGTAGCTGATCTTCCGTAAGATTAAGCCTGCCAAATATCGTATTGAGAAACTCCACGTCGATCTTCTTTGTTTTTTTCCAGTCTGTGTAGAACTGATGTCCCCATTCAGGGAAAAACTTGTCAATCATCAAGTGGTAAAAATCCCGCTCGGACAGCGTACCGTCGAAGTCGGATAGAAAAGCGAATGGCTTCATGATTGATACCTCCGGAATCAATGTTTTCTAATTTAAGATTACCATACTTTTCTAAAATATAAGGGTACTTCATAATGGGACTTCGCAAGCTTGATCAAGATTGCTAAAAGATGCGGTGTTTGTCCGGGGTAACGAAGCTGCGCATCGGGATGGACAAGCTACAGGTGAGGGAAGGGTCGGCGGCGCGCGTTCATCGAAGACAATCCGACTGGCTCCGTATTGAGCGGCGGGAAGAAGCGCATGGGAAATGGCTGGAACTCGCAAGCCGTTATTACGAATGGCATTCCATGGGGTGTCATGATATAGTGGACACGAACAAGCGAGAAGAATGGAGAAATAGGTATGAACGAGCAGAAAAGACCCGGTAAAGGGAATGCAACTTATAAAGGTTCACAGCCTGGCGTGAATGGCGGCGCGGGGCGAAGCGGCGGACGAGAAGAGGTCCGCCGGGGGAATGACACGGCGGGGACAGCACGCGGCCCGAAGCAGCGGGGGAGTGGCGCGGCAGGGACTGCCCGTAGTTCGAGGCAACGGGTGAATGATGCGGCAGCGGGGGCGGCTGGCGGAATGAAACAGCGGGAGAATGACGCGGCGAGGAATGCTCGCAGCTCGAAGCAGCGGGGGAATGACGCGGCGGGGACAGCACGCGGCCCGAAGCAGCGGGGAAATGACGTGATGGGGACAGATCGAAGCTCGAAACAGCGGGTGAACCGGCCAGGCGGACTGCCGATTACTCCACTGGAGGCGGACCGCCGCAAGGGGCACGCTGCCGGAGGCCGATTCGCGGGCAAGCCTGCGGGCGGGCCAAAGACCGCGTCGCACGGGAATGCCGAGGATCTGCGGCCAGGCGACCGGATCGTCGTGACGATCAAGCGGCTCGGCATCAACGGCGAAGGCATCGGCTACTACCGGCGCAAGGCCGTCTTCATCGACGGCGCGCTGCCGGACGAGGTCGTGAAGGCTGAGGTCACCGAGACGCAGCCGAAATTCATCAAGGCGCAGCTGACCGAGGTCGAGAAGCGGTCGCCGGACCGGATTGAGCCGCCGTGCCCGGTGTTCGGGAGCTGCGGCGGATGCCAGATACAGCATATCTCCTATGAGGGCCAGCTCCGCGCGAAGACGGAGCTGGTGCGGGAGGCTTTTTCCCGATATGCCGAGCTGGCGGATGTGAAGATTAAGCCGATGCTCGGCATGGAGCATCCGTGGGATTACCGCAACAAGGCCCAGCTTCAGCTGAAGCGGCAGGGCCGGGAAGTGATCGCCGGGCTGTATGAGGCAGGGAGCCATGATATCGTCGATATCAGCGGCTGTCCCATCCAGCATCCCGAGGTCAACCGCGCCGTTGAGCAGGTCAAGTCCGTGCTGGAGGAGCTGGAGATTCCGCTCCACAAGGAGAACGGCGCGAAGGACGGCGTGCGGACGATCGTCGTCCGGCACGGCTTCCAGTCCGGGCATTTGCAGGTGACCCTGATCTCCGCAGGGTCACGGCTGCCCCGCCAGGACGACCTGGTGCAGCGCCTTCGCCTGGCGCTGCCGGGTGTTACCGGGATTGCGCTGAACGTCAATCCCAGGAAGACTCCGCTCATCTTCGGAGAGCGGACGATTACGCTGTGGGGCGAGGATACGATGGAGGAGTCGCTTGGCGACCTCCAGTTCTCCCTCTCGCCCCGGGCGTTCTTTCAGCTGAACCCGTTGCAGACGGTGAAGCTGTATGAATCGGTCCGGACCGCCGCCGGGCTGACCGGACGGGAGACCGTCGTCGACGCGTACTGCGGGACGGGGACGATTGGGCTGTGGCTCGCGCCATATGCGCGAGAGGTGCGCGGGATCGAGGCGATCCCGGAGGCGGTGGAGGATGCGAAGCAGAACGCGATCCGCAACGGCCGCGCTAACGTGAGCTTCCACACCGGCGCAGCCGAGGAACTGCTGCCCCGCTGGGCGAAGTCCGGCCTGACGCCGGAGGTCATCGTCGCCGACCCGCCGCGGACGGGGCTCGACGCCCGCTTCCTCGAAGCGGTGCTTCGCGTCAAGCCGGAGAAGTTCGTCTACGTCTCCTGCAATCCGTCGACGCTGGCGAAGGACTGCAAGGTGCTGCTGGATGGCGGCTACCAGATTCAATGGGTGCAGCCGGTGGACATGTTCCCGCAGACCAGTCATGTGGAGTGCGCATTATGGATGGAATGGAGGGGCGAGCCTAAATAGGCTACGCCCCCTGTTTTAGTGGGTTTTGAAAGTTGTAACTAATTTCAATTGATCCGTCTTCGTGAACGTCTACACGGTTAATCATCTTGTGAATCATATCTCGCAGGATTTCCTCATTACTTACTTCTAGCGCAGCGAACTTCATTAACTCCGCCTTGAATGCCGATACACGCGATTCTGTATCGTGTTCGTGGGCGATTTCAGTTTGAAGCCGTGCTGCTCGTTCCTCTAATGTTTGGCGTTCGTTCTTGACCGCCGTACAACAAGCATTGAACATGTCCCTATCAATATCGCCGCTTGTCCATTTCCTAGTAAGTTGTACAAGCTCCGTATCCAATTTACTGATTTCACGCTGAACCTTATCAAGTTCCTTAACGGCATTGTTCTTCTTTATGCCTGCTCGTTGGATTGTCACGTCTACTAACGATTTCATGTTCAGGGAGTGTTCAAGTAAGTCAGTTAGTTGACTGAGGACAACCTGCTTTAGAGTGTCATGCTTGATGATATGAGAGGAACACTTTTTAGCCGTATTCTTCTGATAAGTCGAGCAGACGTAGGATTTACGGTCATTTTTAAAATTCATCCCTGCTCCGCAATCCGCACAAAACGCCACCCTCGCAAATAATGATTTCCGACCTCTGCCCCTTAATACTCGCACAGCTTTTTGCTTCATCTTCTCCTGAACGGCTTCGAACTGCTCACGAGTAATGAGCGGTTCGTGATGGTTAGGAATGACAATCCATTTGCTTTCATCAATCTTATGCCGTTTCTTGTAGCCGTTGTCTTGAAGGAATTTCTTATCTTTACTGTCAACCGTAGACCGTCCTTGGACTAAGTCACCAGTATAATGACGGTTAGTTAGAATTAGCCGAATAGATGAATCATGCCACTTTTGGCTTTTCTTTCTGGATGGAAGAATACCTTTTTCATCTAGAAAGTTAGCTATTGCTTGAACGCCTATGCCTTTGTTTAGGTATAAGTCGAATATAAGCTGAACAGTAGAAGCGTGGACAGGGTTGGGAACTAATTTCCCTGGTTTAACTTTATCGTAGCCGAAGGGCGGTGTTCCATGAAAAATACCTTCCTTCGATTTTACAGCTATCCCCCAGCTTATGTTATAAGAAGTATCTTCGCTTTGCCGCTGATTGACTGCTGAGATGACTGATAAAATCATTTCATCATCAATCATACCCTCCCTAGACGAAAACACTTCAACGTTATGACTATGAAGTGTTCTTATGATGTTTATTGTGTCAGGGGTATCTCTTGATAACCGAGATAAAGCTTTAATTAGAACAACATCAAATAGACCTAGTTCAGCATCTCGCAATAGTCGTTTTAGACTTTCACGCCGTGCCATGCTGCGTCCAGTAATGCCTTCATCAGCATAAACATCTATAAGTTCCCAACCTTTATCTTTTATATGGTTTTCAAAGAACGATACTTGGCTTTCTAAGCTGTCTTTCTGACTATCAAGACCAGTGCTTACCCTTGCATAGATGGCACATCTCATGCGCATTCTCCCCCTTTGGAAGCATGTTTTTGAGATGTGACAGTATTCGCTTGCATATTATCGTATGACTGCTCCATTAAACTGTCAATACGAGATTTAAGTAATTCAAGCATTAGTGTCTGAAGGTTATTTTCAGATGAAAAATTAGTGATGACTTTCATGTCTTCCCCCTGATAGTTGTCGTTACTATAAGGGTCGCTCCATGTGTTTGAAAAGATGTGAAAAGAAGTTTTGTACAGCAAAAAAGCCCCAACTATATCGGCGGGGCGAAAACAAGGAGCGTGTGATTCTATTACATATCTTCCTATCAATATAAAATGCTTTAAAAAGTGCCCCTATTTTTCGTAAGTACTTGCCGCCCCTAATGACTTATTTTGACTAGATACCATCGTTTAAGACCTCAATTACCTTAGCTTGCCTTTGCCCCCGCCTTTCAAAGTACGAACGACAATTCCGATACTTCAACGAACTTACTATGAACCGCTGTGCCTCTTTACGTTCAGTTTGTTCATTATATGACAGAATTCCCTATATTGTATGTAGACACAGATTGAAAGGAGTTGAAGGTAGTGGTTGAACAAATGCTGACAATGCAAGAAGCCAAAGACCTGTTGCGGGTTTCCTATCGGACATTGCATAGGCTTGTCTCTAACAACACTATCCAATCCGTAAAGGTAGGGCGGGTTATAAGAATCCCGCAATCGGCTTTAAGAAAGTTCGCACAAGACGATACATCAGGAGGTAAGGTCAATGATTATCAACAATAAGGCGGTCTCAGTCACAGAAGCCGCCTCTATGCTAAGCAAGTCAGCACAGGAGGTTCTTCGGCTGACACAATACGGATACGTGGAACAAGGTAATCCTGAAGACGGTAAGACACGAATAATTTTGAGCAGCCTTGAGAGGTACGCTAGTCGAAGCGGGATAGCCCTTCAGGAAGCCCCTAAGCCTTCTCAGAAGCGTTCAGAAAGCTTTACTATTCAAGAGACAATGTCCAAGCTAGGACTACGCTCTGAAGCTGCCGTACATCGGCTCATTCAGGCGGGAAAGCTGGAAGCACAGATGGAAAAAGGTATTTACAAGGTCGATGTAGGAAGTGTTAGAAACCATATTCTAGGAGCGTGACGCAATGATTGATAGCAGACACTACACAGTCAGTGAGATTACAGAGATGTTCAATGTTGAAGACAAGACCGTGCGGAAGTGGATAAATGAAGGAAAACTATTTGCCGTGCAATTGGCAGGTACAACAATTCGAATCCCTGAGTCAGAACTTCAATACTTTTACAGACGTTCGCAGGAATGGGGGTGGAAAGAATGAACATATGGACTTGTGAGCGTGTAGCCCGCTCTCTAGGCTGTAGCCCTCAACAGGTAAAGAGATTCTGTGACTTAGGCAGTATGCCTTGTTACAGGTCTTCTAGTGACGGTATACAGTCGGCGTACTCGTACCGCATCCATGAACATGTCTTACTAGACTACTTTAGCTGTGAGACGGTTGAAGACTTCAAAAAGGTTCAATACCGCTAATAATAAGCCCGCCATGAGGTTGGCGGGAGTACATAACGGGTATACATTCAAAATAATTGTTCATAATGAGCCTGAAACTTCATATCGGCTTCACTCGTGGTTACAGGAGAACACGTAAAAATACTGGCTCGGCTTTTACCAGTCGATGTAGCCCCGTTAGATGGTTAGTTATGATTTTGAGTTGGTAACTCAACCTCAGATTCTACTTTTAGTAGCCCGTCACGGTCGCCGCAAGGCGTGGGAGTAATGACAGACTTATATTTAATATAAACGTGGTAAAGCCGTACCTGAGCACGTCAGATGTCATGTAGGAAGCTATAATCTACGCTTCCTTTACTCTTTCCCCCTGTGGGGGGAGTAAAGTTCACCGATTCTCTTCAATAACATTAATTTATCTAACTTAAATCAAGGGCGAGCAAAGCGAAGCCCGTGGGAGTAGACCGAAGCGAAGCGGAGGGCTACCCCATCAGTTAATAAAATAACTCATTGATGTGCAAGCCCTCGCTTTGCTCGGTCTTCCCCATAGGCTTCGCTACGCTCGCCTTTCTTGTTCTTTTTGTTGCCTTCTGTAGAGTTTCCTAAAAGGCGGCGGGGTACTTCAAATTTTGAAGCACCCTACTTCTTTCACCCTTTTGTCACCTCTTTAGCACCCAAAACCTAAAGCTTCAGCCTTTTGTCACCCTTTTATCACCCAACTGTCACCCACATGGATTACAAAAAAGAAAAGCCGCCCCTGCTGACACAGGGAACGGCTCGTTGCCCCTGCGGACACAGGAAGCGACTCTTAAACCAATTGTGCAAGGGGAGGAAGCCCTCTGGCTTCTAGCCCTCACTTTATTATGCTAACACATACAATTGTGGGTTATCAACGAGAGGGGTACTTCAAAAATTGAACCACCCTCTCAATATTTTACTTCCTCCTAGCGGGAGTCCACTTAAACCCGCAGTTCATGCATCCATTAACTAATTCATTTCTTCCGATAAACCCGACTAAAATACTCACTGGCAAAGACAATCTAATTGAAATCCAACAAATCATACCAACGAAGGCTATTAACCATTTGTTAATTGAAAAAGATGAAGTGGTGTAATTCAACATTGTATACGTAAGTACCAAACCATCAATAAAACTAGTAATGGAAGCAGTGCCATCCATCCAAGTGTCTTGAACATTTTAGAGAAGCTGTACCCCTCTTATTGGCTACAATTTGAGTAGACTTACATTTTTGACAGACAACAGCGTTACCACTTGTTGACTGGCTATCAGAAACCCCTACGTACCCTCTTGGTGAGTCGTTTACTTGGTGGGTAGTAGACGATGGATGCGCTGCTTTAAACTATGTGGATAACAGGAGAGCCATGAGACTGGTAGATAACGATGAAAAGAGTACTCATTATGTTGATAACCTCTGGGGAAGTCAGG
>NZ_JAHCMB010000029.1:361-1013 GCF_019904155.1 Paenibacillus sinensis | reverse complement strand
TTCAATAATCCATATATATACATCTTCAACCCTGCGTGCTATAATGCTACCTGTAGATACCATTTTATTTAATATGAGGTATTTAATTGAAAAAAAGAAAGTTGCTTGGAATCGGATTATTGTCTGCGATGTTGTTATCTGTTGGTCCGAGTACATATGCCGATAAGATCACTAGTAATGGCATCAGCACAAATGTTTTAAGTTCCACCACTGATGACGTTTTTGAAGGTTCAACCATCACTGTAAAAGATGCTACTGGGCCAATTATCACCCCATTTTCCGATTTACAGATCATCTCAGCATTTCGATATACCTCCAAAAACAACTACGAAAAATCATTTNCAATATTTGGATTCAGAATCTAGGCACTGCAACTCTTAGTCTAAAAATTTTCAGAAATGGCACACTTCAACTTGACATTCCAATTGCTGCAGGCACACAAAAAACAGTCCAAATTTACAACACAGTTACAGCCGATTACTCTATCAATGTTAACAACAGTGATGGCGCAGATAACGATTTTAACATTGCAGCCAGACAGTTTCTCTAAATTTTGTGACGATGCATCTTTTTGGAAAGTCCAAGAAGATGCGTTTTTATTTTCTCTCCTTCTCACCAATACACTCTCAACCTATACGCCCCCATAATTATC
>NZ_JAHCMB010000029.1:0-350 GCF_019904155.1 Paenibacillus sinensis | reverse complement strand
GTTGTCATCTGTCCAAAGTTTAACAATTAAATTTCTACTCCAATTTAACTTGAATTTCTAAATACAATTCTACCATTGGCACTCCCGCTGGAGGAAACTATCAAAGCCCGTTCCTCGATCCGAACCTATTCCAGCCATAGTATTGAACAAGAGACAACGGAGCAAATCCAGCTGTTCATCAGCACACTGAGCAATCCTTTCTCGGCAGAGGTGCATTTTTCCACCCCGTTACAGCCAGGAACAGATCACCTGAACTACATCGATCAAGATTATCGATCCTTTCACATAACATAAATTTCCTTTTTAATACTACTAAATCTAGTATTTAAATAATATCCATTATTTCCATT
>NZ_JAHCMB010000191.1:113802-202515 GCF_019904155.1 Paenibacillus sinensis | reverse complement strand
GACGAGATAAGCGTAATTTTTGTATTGACATGACGAATAACTCGTCATATACTTAATCCATACAAAACGACGATAAACTCGTCGAGAAGGAGGATCTATATGAGACACTGGTTGAAACAACTTCGACTGGCAAAAGGGTTTACACAATCTAAAGTTGCTGAATTAAGCGGAATATCTCGTAGTTACTATGCTGATATTGAACGTGGAACAGCAAATGCTGGTGGTTCAACAGCAAAAAGTATTGCAGATGTACTTGGCTTCGATATGTCTCTTTTTTTTGCGGAAATCGGACGAGTAACTCGTCAAAAACAAAATAAATCAGCGTAAGGAGTGATTATGTATGAATCAACTTCAAAATTTCTTTTATGGAGACTTTGAAGTAAGAAGTGTATTGATCGACGGAGAGCCATGGTTTGTTGCAAAAGATGTGTGTGATGTCTTAGAAGTTGCAAATCCAACACAAGCAATATCCAGATTAGATGATGATGAACGGGCTATGTTCAACATAGGTCGTCAGGGAGACGCTAATATCGTCAACGAACCAGGCTTATACTCTCTGATACTCGGCAGCAGAAAACCTGAATCCAGACAGTTCAAACGCTGGATAACACACGAAGTAATTCCTACGATCCGCAAGCACGGCGCATACATGACGCCTGAAACACTGGAAAAGGCCGTTCTTAATCCTGACTTCATCATCAAGCTCGGAGAACAGCTTAAGAAAGAACAGGATGCACGTATCGCTGCTGAATCAAAAATCGAACTGGACAAGCCCAAAGTAATCTTCGCTGAAGCTGTATCAGTATCCGACGACAGTATCCTGATCGGACAACTGGCAACGTTCCTTAAGCAGAATGGTGTAAACATCGGCCAGAACCGATTGTTCCAATGGCTTCGTGATGAAGGATACCTTTGCAAGTCCGGCGATCGAAAGAACCTTCCCACACAAAGAGCAATGGAGCTTAAGCTGTTCGAAGTTAAAGAGTTCACCGTCAAT
Organism: Paenibacillus sinensis; assembly: GCF_019904155.1. Classification (GTDB taxonomy): domain Bacteria; phylum Bacillota; class Bacilli; order Paenibacillales; family Paenibacillaceae; genus Paenibacillus_AQ; species Paenibacillus_AQ sinensis. Next base: position 201,518 of record NZ_JAHCMB010000191.1, on the reverse strand, counting down.
GGAAACAGCGGAAGCCGAATCCGCAGCACACCTAAAGTAACCGGCAGAGGACAGGTTTACTTCCTCAATAAGTTTCTAAAGCCTTCTGCATAACCACAATCCATAGTATGTACTTAAAAAATCAATTCAATATATTGTACAACCCAAATGATATTAAAGTAATGAAAATATTTACAGGAGGTGCAGCATGAATAAACAACTTACCATCGAAGAGCTTCCGCCAGTGCTTACTGCGCAGCAGATTGCTGACTATCTGATAATTGCTCGACAAACCGTATATGGACTGTTTGATTTACCTCCAGAACGCGGAGGTATCCGAAACTTTCCAATTGGGAAGTCACGTAGAGCCAGAAAGGCCGAACTGATCAGGTGGATTGAAATGCAGGAGAAGCAGCAAGACACCATATCAAATAAGCGCCTGGATTACATCGAAGGAATCAAAACAGTCTCATAAGGAGGGACAGGAAATGGCAAAATCACGCGAGGAAATGAAACGTCTCTTAACACCGGTAAGACACTACAAACGCCCCGTATCAACCACATGTGGATGCGGCAGACCAGCTAAGTACCTGGTGTACGAGCATCAGGAGCCGCATTGTCAGACGTGCTTCGAGGAAGCTATCAGCAGCAAGTTCGGCGCCTTGGTACGCAGCATAGATGGAGGATATGACGATGCCAGCTGAGCCTATCGAGTTCATTGTAGACACCACATGTGGCCGGCATTTCTGCTGGAGCGCCTCAAACTATGACAGTCTGATTATCAGCCTGAAGGATCGCGGATACACGCCAACGTTCATTATGCCACGAGAAGAATATGAAGCGCGCGAACTAGCAATTGAGAAGGAAAGAGAGCTGAAACACCCTGCTTAAGACGGTGGCCGACATTATCAACCATTACAAAGGAGAGAGTGAAATGTTCGAGATTGACTATATTTTCACCACATATGGAATGGAATACGCTGCGAAACGGATCAATAAGAACCCATCAGAGGAAATTTTCAGAATGAAAATAGGGGCACAGGGTGCGCAAGTGGAGGTGACTTTCGGCATGAACGATGCCAAAAAATTGATAGAAGCGTTGACCGAACATGTGGAGGAAGTCGAAGAACAAGCTGAAAGATTTAGACAGTTTGGAATCGTATGATCCCACAGGACCGGACGCTATACCTGGAACTGGCGAAGCAGAGGCCGAATGATAAACGATGGGTGAGGACGTGCTTTCTGAACTACGCAAGGGTGCTAAAAAGAGAATGGGCAGCCGTTGGAGGGCCACCCATGTCAGTTGCTTTATAAAATTGATAATTCGATTATACCAAAACTTTAGGAGGAATGGAATATGCCTGAATCCTGGGAACAGTTACAAGAATATATACAACAACTCAAATCCGAAAACGAGGACTTGTTGGAGCAAGTAGCTATGTTGACATGCGAGGTTGAGCGTTACGAGGAGCAGTACAGATGAAGACTAGGGACGAGCGTACACGGTACGTAATCCGGCATAAGGATGGACACTTCATCAATATTCGCTGCGAACCAACGAACGACTTCATGAAGGTAGACCGCTGGGTGGCGAAAGAGGACGTACAAACCTTTCTGCACGGTTACTATGCCCCGGACGATCCGGAGAATTACTACGCTGTACCTGTAAAAATCACGTATGAGCTTGAAACGGAGGAATCGAACAATGAGCGAAGCAACACCGCTTAATCTGTGGCAAAAAATCGTACAGGTTCGCATGGTCGCTGAAGGATTCTCAAAGGACGGAAAGAGTTACGGATACTCTTACGTCACAGGAAATCAGGTGCTTGGAAAGATCAAGGACAAAATGAACGAGCTTAATCTGCTGCTGTTCCCTTCAACGAAAGTTGGTGAGCATCACACACATGCATACAAGACCAGCAAAGGGAAAGATGCTCTTGACTTCGTGGTAAAAGGCGAAATGGCCTACACCTGGATTAACGGCGACAATCCATCAGAGCGCGAAACTGTCACATGGGCTTATTACGGACAGCAAGACGAGATTTCAAAGGCATACGGTTCCGGTTTGACCTATTCCGAACGTTATTACTTGCTCAAAAGCTTGGGACTGCCAACGGATGAAGACGATCCAGACGCCAAACAGCGTAACGATAACCATAACAATCCTGCCAATGCTAATACAGTTCCAACTAAGATGCAAGACAAGCCTACACCAACGAATGCACCGGCTGCACAGCAAAACCGCGCCAGCGGGAAAGGTACTGGTCCTATTGGACTTGTCAGTGATGCTCAGATCAAATACTGCTACCGAATTAAGGACGAAAAGCACATTGATGAAGACGACTTCCGCCGGATGATCATGGAAATTGGAGGCCGGGAGAGCATTAAAGAAATGACAAAGAAGGAAGCTAGCGAGTTTATCAATCTTCTCAATAACTATCAGAGAGGGGCATGACCATGCGAAAGAAGCAGAAGAAACCCGTAATGCCCTGGCGCGACGGCATCCTTGACCACCACAAGCGCGTGAAACTGACTCAGCGCCAAATGGGAGATATCAGTCCAAATGTACGCAAACAGGTTAGGGAGCGATCCGGCGGTATATGTGAGCTTCAGATACGCTGTAATGGCTCTCCTGCGGTCCAACAGGCGCATATCACCGGACGTAAGCAGCTAACACACAAGACCACAGCAGACGACCTCAGAGACGCTTGTATTGCGTGTCATAGGTATATCGACGAAAACCCTGAAGGTATTCGCTACAAACGAACGTTAAGGGAGGCGAATTAATGAACGCCATCAAACGTCTATTTCATCGCTTCGTCTATAAGCCACCTACAAGCCCGATAGAGGATCGTTATATCTGGTTGGCACAATCTATTGAAAGAAACATCAGACGTCCTCTAGGACTCCGTGAGTTGGCTGTAATCATGAGCTTGGACCATAACCAAATAGATCTGATCGTGAAACTACTAGCGGAGGCGATAGATGAATGAAACGTGCCGAACTACTCCGCAGCATGGACAAGCTCTTACAGACGTGCAGCAAATGCGATATACGCAAAATACCTTACTCACCAAGAAGTCATGAGCATCGTAATGGCTACTGCATCAAGCAGTGTAAGGACGTAGGTCCGAAGCTGATTGAGATCGGCAAGGAGCTGGAGCAGTTGTCAAAGGAAGAACGAACCAAGAAGAGGGAGTGTAGCGCATGACCAAACAAGAACACCTAGAATACTTAATCGACGTATGGGAAAACGCCGCAATCGTGTACGCTAACGCATTGGATGAAGCACAGCGATACGGCGACTACGGCGGTATCCAACATAGCGAGCATATGATCCAGTTTAGCCGGCATAAGGTGGAGACGCTGGAAGCGGAGCTGCGGAAGATGAGGAGTGCTTAGTCAGGTACGTACTCTAGCAGGTCTCCAGGCTGGCATTGGAAGAATATGCACAGGGCGTTGAGCGTTGCATAATCAATGCCCTTCCCTTCTCCATCATAGAGTTTCGCTAGTGTCTTCCTGGTTATTCCGGTTTCCTTTTCGAGAGAAGAAAAACTTTTCACTTTATGAGAACCCATTAATTCTGATAATCGGACTCTGATCATGAATACCACCGTTCCAATGATTAATTATTTTTATCATACACTAAGTTACGCAAAAATATATCAATCAGAAACAAACTGAGTAGTATTGTACTCATAATGGGTAATATGCTACAATGATATCAAAGGAAAATGAGGGAGTGAGAATATGGAGAAAACGAAAAGCATCCCTTACCGTCTTGATCCTCAAGAACACAAGAAACTTAAGTTGTTCTGCGTTGAGCACGGAATACCGATGCAGCAGCTTCTTGATAAGGCGCTCCAAGAGTACCTGAAAAAATGGGCGGTGTAGCCAATGGCTGGATCGTTTCAAACCAGCCGGGAAATGTTCGGCAACCCAATATGGAAAAACATCGTTGAGTTTCGCCTTTTCTTTCTCATATATGGTAATGCCGTATTTTCGGATGAAGGAGTAAGGCTGGCTGACGATCTTGTTTTACGACGCGGGGAGTGGTGCAGATCAACAAGAAAGTTGCAGGAAGATTTGGAGTATATCGAAAACAGGCAGGTTAAGCGATACTCAACTTCCGTGATAAACCGTTGCATAAAGAAGTTAGAACGTTCGCAAAGGATATGCACGAGAATGCATGAACTTGGTACGATCTTTACTGTGCTAAACTACGACGAATATCAATTTTTAAGCGATAGATCTTTGCAAGTAGCAAGCAGTAACCATGCAAGTTACATGCAAGACGATTGCACGAGAATTGGTGAACTTGGAACAGTAAATAAACACGATAAATCATTGTCACAAAGCGATTTGTTCAACATTGTAAATGACAACTTGGAACACAACTTGGAACAGAGTTGGAACACTGTTGGAACAGTGGAAGAACAGTCGGGGAACAATAATAAGAATGTTAATAAGGATAAGAAGGTAAAGAATGATAAAAAGAAAGATATTATACCTAAAATTTACTTCGCTGAATTCGTTTCTCTTACCCAAGATGAATATGACAAACTTCAAACGGAGCACGGAGAAGAACGAGTAAAGCGAATGATTGAAGTATTGGACAACTACAAAGGGTCAAGCGGTAAGAAGTACAGCAGTGATTACCGGGCCATTTTAAACTGGGTTGTCAAAAGGGTGATCGAAGACGAAAGCAAGCTAACTCTGATAACTGGAGGTGGAAACGGTGGAAAGTATGGGGCCGGCATTACAGGATATTCTGAAGCGAATCGAAAAGCTGCGAGCCGAGGGGAAGAACGCTTCGTCGGAACTCCAGGCAGAGAGTCAGGAGTCAGTACAGAAGAAGTCAGACGACTTGCCAGTAACTTCGAATGAAGGATGCCCCAAGTGCAATTACACCGGGACCATTAATACCATGCGCTGGGTAGAAAGCGAAGATTACACCTACAATGGCAAACCGATGAAGTACGAGGTGGCAGTAGTGGAACTTTGCAGTTGCCATTACGAGCGCCAATTCAGCAAATATGATCCAACAGCGAGCTTTAGCGCTAAAGATCGAGGGTACACCTTCAAAACGGCAGTAATCGACAACGACAATAGAGAGCAGTACAAGTTGGCGATTGAGTTTGTGAGAGAGATTAAAGCTCATCTGGAATCCGGAACGTGGTTGTACATCTTCGGTGATGAAATGAGGGCTGCTGAATTGTCTAAAGAGGCGTTCGGAACCGGAAAGACTTACATGATGCAGTGTATAGCGAATGCACTGGCTCACCGCAGAATACCGGGACTTTATGTAACGGAAGAGGTGCTGTTCTCAGATATCAAGTCAACTTACAACAGGGACAGCGAGGAAAGCGAGAACGATGTCCTTCAGCGGTACTATAACGTGCCAATCCTAATGATCGACGACATATTTACAGCTCCGTACAAGGATTGGGCCGAAGGGAAGCTGTTCTCGATACTGGACGAGCGCGACAAGAAGAACAAGATAACCATCATGACCAGTAATTACGCCATTGGCAGGATAAGGACACGCTTGCCGATCAATGGTGGAAAAATAGCAAGCCGGATAAGAGGTAAGGCCATAGAGATTGAAATGATCGGTCCTGACCGCCGGGAACAACGTCTTAATACATCAGCTTGAAAGGATGAAATCAGTGCATGTAACAACGGAAAATGTTCGTAATATCGATGATTACGAACTAATGGACAAAGACTTTAAAACCTGGTGGCGTAAAGGACTAGAATCCTTTGGAATGGACACTAGCTTAGCAGACCAATGGGAAGAAGAGACGGAACAGAGAGGATGACAATACAGTGGACCAACAAAAAGTAGAGCAATACCTGATGGGATTTTCAGGGGAAGACGACACACACCCGGAAGTGCGGAGATTTATCAAGGATTTTTTAATCAAAATCGAATTCGGCCATTTCGCTGAAGAAGATGACGAAGAAGATTACGACAACGAAGCCTGGAACAACAGATAAAGATTAAGAGAGGATGAATAACTATGAAAAAATATGTACTCACCGAAACCACTAAAGAATGGATGTGCATCACACTCTATCAAATCAAAGCTGTACGTGATATCCCGGAACAGGATATCGAAGAAGGAGAACTCGGAGGCTGGGTAGCATCTGAGAAAAACCTTGATCAAGACGGCGACGCTTGGGTCTCCGGCAACGCTCGGGTCTCCGGCGACGCTTGGGTCTCCGGCAACGCTCGGGTCTACGGCGACGCTCGGGTCTCCGGCGACGCTTGGGTCTACGGCGACGCTTGGGTCTCCGGCGACGCTTGGGTCTCCGGCAACGCTCGGGTCTACGGCGACGCTCGGGTCTCCGGCGACGCTTGGGTCTACGGCAACGCTCGGGTCCTGAGTCGGAAGCATATCTTCTGGGCGTCCTCTGTCGGATCGGAGGACGGCACTCTGACCGCTTACACGATCAAGACAGGTGAAATTGAGGTAACGCGCGGATGCTTCCGGGGAACGATCAATGAGTTTGAAACTGCGGTACGCAAACGACACGACGGCAGCCGTTACAGTGAGGAGTATCTGGTTCTAATTGAATATATCAAGCTAAGATTCCGGGAGGTCACGGTTACGGAGTTCGACGAACCAGAGGATGACGAAGAATCTGCTTAAGGCCTAATAAGGGACAAGGAGGGAGAACGACGCTTAACCAAGTCATAAATGCAGATTGCTTCGACGTGTTCCCGTCCATTCCATCAGGCAGCGTTGACCTGATCCTATGTGACCTACCATACGGCACTACACAGAGCCCATGGGATTCGATATTGCCATTCGGACCGTTATGGGAAGCTTATGAGCGCATCATCAAAGACAATGGGGCAATTTTGCTCTTTGCGAAGCCTCCATTTGATAAAGTGCTGGCTGGAAGCAACCTGAATATTTACCGATACGATTGGGTTTGGGAGAAAAATAAAGCAACTGGACACCTGAATAAATCACTTATGCCGCTACAGGCTCATGAATATGTCCTGGTCTTTTATAAGAAACCGCCGATCTACAATCCACAAATGAGCCAAGGGCATAAGCCCATGCACGCGGCGACCAATAATCACAAATCTACGGTATATGGCGATGGAATTCCGTGGTCAAACGAAGCTGGATCAACTGAGCGTTACCCACGAAGCGTACTGTACTTCCCAGTTGTCAACAACGATGATCCGGATCGTATTCACCCTAACCAAAAGCCAGTCCCGTTGCTGGAATACCTCATCAGGACTTATACAAATCCAGGATACACGGTACTAGACAACTGCGCAGGGAGCTGCAGCACGGCTGTTGCATCGGCGAGGACAGGACGTAAATGGTTGGCTATCGAGAAGGAAGCGCATTGGGCAGACGCAGGCAGGGAGCGATTAAGAAATATGCAGTTGACGCTGTTTTAGGGAGGGATAGACATATGTCAATAACAGTGAAAATGGAATTATACCATGATCATTTCCAAAATTATAAAAGATACAATATCCCCAAAGCCCAACTCGTTATAGCGGATATTCCTTACAATCTGGGAAACAACGCTTATGCATCAAGCAATCAATGGTATGTTGACGGCGACAATAAAAATGGCGAGAGCAAGTTGGCAAATACCTCATTCTTTAAAACGGACGAGAACTTCAACCTGGCCGAGTACATGCACTTTTGCAGCAAGTTGCTGAAGAAGGAGCCAAAGGAAAAGAATGAAGCCCCTGCCATGATTGTATTTTGCTCATACCAGCAGATGCCAATGATTGAGGAGTACGGCAGGAAATATGGATTTAAAAACTCATACCCGTTGTTTTTCGTGAAGAACACAAGCTCTCAGGTGTTGAAGTCTAACATGAAGATTGTGGGAGCCACTGAACATGCCGTTGTGTTGTATCGTGACAAACTACCTAAATTTAGAAACGGGAAAACGGAAAGTACAACTGGTCGAATGATAAAAAACTGGTTTGAATGGAAGCGAGATAACGCTAAAGAGTATCCGAAAATTCACCCAACACAGAAGCCAGTAAAAATACTCAAGGAATTAATTGAAATTTTTACGGATGAGGGCGACGTTGTGATTGACCCGTGCGCTGGAAGTGCTTCTACACTGAGAGCTGCCTGTGAACTGAATAGGAACAGTTACGGCTTTGAGATCGAAAAAGATTTCTTTCGAAGTGCAAAAGACTCGATGCTGAAATTTGAAACCATGAGCACATTATTTTGAGGGAATAAGGAGGGATAGACACGAGACACCTGAGCCTATTCAGCAGTATCGGAGGAATTGACTTGGCAGGAGAATGGGCTGGCATGGAGACGGTAGCCTTTTGTGAGCGAGAACCTTTCCCGCAAAAAGTTCTCCGGCATCATTGGCCGAATGTGCCGATTTTTGAGGACGTCAGGACACTAACCAAAGAAATGCTCATTCAGAAAGGAGTGATGACCCATGACGATCCAGCCGGAACAATTGACCTTATTTCCGCTGGGTACCCTTGACCATGCCAACCTTTTTCTCACGCCGGGCAGCGACGCGGCCAAGAAGATGACCGTCACCTCTGGCCGTACGTTATCCGACTTATCCGCGAAATTAGACCCCGTTGGTTTGTTGGCGAAAATGTTGCTGGGCACATCACTTTGGGGCTCGACGATGTGCTTACTGACTTGGCAGACGCGGGTTACACCGCACAAGCGTTTGTTATACCAGCTTGTTCCGTCGGAGCCCCACACAGACGGGATAGAGTTTTCATCGTTGCTGCCGACACCAAATGCGCGAGATGGCAAGGGATTTTACGTGATCAGCTTACAACAAGCGCAAAAGCGAATCCAGGATGGCAAACAGATGCACTGGATGCACACGGCCATCTTATACCACGGATGGAGCAAAGCCTGGGCGAACCCTCGATTTTCAGAGGGGATGATGGGGTTCCCGCCAGGCTGGACAGAAGTTTGATAATGCCGAGGTTGCAGGCTCTAGGCAATGCCGTAAGCCCGTATCAGATTTACCCGGTCATGGCAGCAATAAAGGCGATAGATGACGCAATTGGCCGATAGTCCTTCGTTCCGACCGAAATCGCTCAGCGAAGCGGAGGCCGAATCAATCATATATCGGGCATAGGCCCAAAGGGAGGATACACCGACTTGAAGCGAATGATAGCTAAACGGAAGCTTAAACGGAGTTGTGAATGCTGTAACCGCGGATTCGCCAAAGGAGATGTTTTCTACCACGAGCGCAAGGTATGGACATTCTTTGATGGCAAAAATGACGTTGTTATGGGGTCAGATCACACCAAATGCCCACGATGCCATTATAAGGAGCAAGAAAGCGCAAAGAGATACAGTGTGTTCCGTGAAAATTGTCAGCATGACAAACGAGAGTTCATTGAAGAGGTTTGGGATTATATCCCGGGTGAAGCGGTAATGGAACCGCAGTATGACGTATGCCGGTTGTGTGGGAAAGAATTTTGGTGAGGGGAGAGGTACAGTCATGAGCAGAGAGATCAAATTCCGGGCGTGGCATGCCGGACATAAGCATGCAGTACCACAAATGTTGTATGACGAAAATCCCGGGGATTGCTTGCTATGGAAGTCACAGGGGCAGAACATCACTCAAGTCATGCAATACACCGGCCTTAAAGACCTGAACGGACGGGAGATATACGAGGGGGATATAATCGAATCTGAAGAGATAGGTTATACGGAGTCTGGACACTTCAGCGGCATGAAAAAAGTAATAGGAAGTGTTGTGTTTACAAGTGGAAGATTTGCAATTCATAGAACTAGCGGTGCTTTGCCCGATTTATTGATGGGATTGAGTTATCACAAAGTTATTGGCAACATCTACGAAAACCCGGAACTTATCGGGGGAGAGGCAGAGAAAGCAGAATGACCAACGGATATATCGCTCGTGGATCTCTACCAGGTATGGCCGAATTGATTAATAGATTGGGGGATAAGCCAGTGACCGAAGGAAAAGTTACCTTACCCGGAATATTCTTAACCGCAGCAACACCTGACTACCGCAAGGCTGAAACGATCGGAGATATCGTCTACCACGAGGAGTACGGTGCGGGTCGGATCATCCCTATGCGTGACGGAACCTACGGAATGGAGACAGGAGTAACCTTCTTCAACGGCAGCCGCGTTGACTGCTACATCGGAATAGATGGCATGGATTACCTGGACTTGATGCCAATCGAGATCGGGATAAAGCGGCTGCTGGATGCTCTGGAAGAGGCACAGAAACCATACTCGCACATAGAGCCAATTCACCTCGCTGCACTAAGTCGCACAGAAATTATACACAATTTAAGAAAGGTAGAACGTGAGTTGGAAGAGGCACAGCAACAGATTAAGATTCTGAAAACGGAAAAGGCGCTGCTTGAAGGGGACTTGGGACAAGCGAACGCATATCGGCATTTCGAGTCCGAACGAACCAAAGAATCCCAATCCTTCCACCAGCAATTTACCGAGGCACAGCAGACCATAGCCCGGCAACAAAGTGCACTAAATCAAATTAACTCGCTATCATACATCAATAATCTCGCTTACTCTGCAATTAAAGCTTATGTGAATTGGGGCTTAGGGGAAGGAGAGAAGACGAAATGAAGGCTGACCTGTTACTTAAAAAACTTGAAACATATGAAGCAAGTGCCTATGAAGGTGCTTGTGGAGAAAACTGGCTTGTAGGAATCGGAGAAGGTTTCAAGTTCTTTGTCCAGGAGTGTATCGATCAGAACAAGCGAATCACAATTACTGGATTTGTAAGAAAAATTGATGAAATGGCATCAAAAATGCTTGTGGAAGGAGATAGCGAGTCATGACAATCAAAAAATCAGAGATCTCAGAAATCCTTTTGAGATTGTGGGGATATGTGGATCAGGCTGAATACGACACGACGATTACAGATGCATTCAAGGCAGTACCAACCAAATTACAGAAAAAGATTATAGCAGACTTTTTAGAGAATGATCGATGGGATGATTTAGAGGAACCTGACGAAGAGACGCTAGAAAAAGCCCGTAGAATTGTTGGTGATCAGTCATGACACAATGGATAATCGCTATCATGTCAATAATCGCCATCTGTGTTGCTATGATGTCGATTGTAAAGGCAATGAAAGCCGAATTTCCGAGGCACCATTACAAGGTCATGGCAATATGTGCAGCGGTAGCAGCGGTAGTAGCTGCAATAGAGAGGGGTTGAGGAGTTATGACACAGAAACCCAAATACCAAACAAAGACCGTTATCTGCTTTGGCTGCGGACAGCCATATGAAGTCCCGGTAGAAACGGAAGCTAGAAATGAGGATTATGTGTGCAGGAAATCATGTGCAGATAAAACCGCAGAGGAGGCATCGAGGGCATGACAGAGATACTAACAGACCAGCAGCTTAACCGGGAGCTGGCGGAGAAGATGGGGTACACAGTCCAACGCGGCACTCACAACGTATGGACGGAATGGTATGAGTTGAAAAGGAATAGTGTGGTGCAATCAGGAGCTCTTAATGAAGACATGGTGTGGGACAAAGCCCCTGACTACTGCACCGACCCTGCCTCCTCTCTGGAAGTACAGGCAGCAGCGATCGCAAAGGACCCGGAAGAGTATATTCGAAACTTATCAATCGTACAAAACGGTCCGGACCCAAAGATTAAGGACTTTATGGGACTGGAACTCAAAGGAGTTGCTAAGGCATGCGACGCCACCCCCAGAGAGCGGGCTATGGCGGCGTGGGTGACACTATCAAATATCGAATAGGAGAATACAAATGAAAATTAGTCACGAGGAATATTTGGAGAGAACCCTTAAATCTAAACGGATCGAGTTGGAGAATCTGAACATCATGCACAGAGTCGCCATCGCAACATATGAAGCGAAAAAGGAAATGCTTCAAAAAGAAATGGACTCTATTGAGCGACAACTGGTTGAGTAGTTGTTTATTAGACAACATAGCGCATAAGGTAGTCAAGCCTTCGACAGCGACCGAATAAACCTAGCGACAGCGGGGGCCGGATCAGGTGATCTGGCTCCTATATAACAGGAGGGATACAACCATGAATAAGTATAGAGGGCAATCTACTGATACAGGTGAATGGGTGTATGGGTACTTAATCGGCACCGATGTAATCGTGGGTGGAATCGTTGAATTCAATGACGAGTACTTTAACACGGAATATTGGTACAAGGTTGATCCTGAGACGGTCGGTCAATACACCGGATTAAAGGACAAGAACGGACGGGAAGCACATCACAAAGATATTGTGGAGTTCGAAGATTTGATGTACGTAATTGAGTGGGATGAAGTAGATACCGGATTTTACCTTGCACATCATGCATGTCGCAATGATCCAGAAAGCGAATATCATTTGCTTGGGAATTGCATTCGTGAATGTGAAGTCATCGGCAACATCTACGAGAATCCAGAACTACTAGAGGTATAAGGGGGAGAAGAGGATATGAGCAAACAACGGAAACTGGTAGTAACAACATTCTATTCAAAAGGAAAAGCAATCTGGAGGGCAGAACGTCCATTTAAAATGTCTGATGAGGAACTGACTGAGACGGTAGAACGACTTAAGGGGATGGACTACGGAACTGTAGATGCTTGCACCGACGACACCGGACGCATGGTCACCTTCGACCAGAATGGCGAATTCTTGAGAGAAGTAGAGGATTAGGCCGCAGGCCATCGAGAGAAAGGAACAACACAAATGATCAACTGGATATCGTATGACCCGGCAAATCCACCAAAGGATGGACAATCCAGGGGAGGATACAAGCAATGACTCACAAGTACCATGCAGTAAAGACCGTAGTAGACGGCGTATCGTTTGATAGCAAGCGAGAGGCAAACCGTTATAGAGAGCTACTGCTGCTTAAACGAGCAGGAGTTGTGAAAGATGTACAGTTACAGCCGGAATACGAGCTAATGCCGGGGTTTACTCACCATGCTTCCGGTAAGCGGATCAGACCAACCAAATACATTGCGGACTTCTTAATCACTTATGCCGATGGACACCAAGAAATCGAGGACACAAAGGGAGTGCGGACTGAAGCCTACAACCTGAAGAAAAAAATGTTCATGCATCGTTATCCTGATCTACAAATAAAGGAGGTATGACAATGAGAATGTGCTGGGTACACTTTGGCAACACATCATGGCTTGTGGACGAATACGGGAAGCGTAGAGGCATGTTAAAGCCAATCGGAGTACAAACACATATCCAGAGAAAAAAGACGCTGTACGAGCCTTCTAGGGCGTTTAGCGACGGAGAGTATAAATTCTTTAGCAGACCGCCTGACGGTAGAAATAAAAGTGCTTAAATAACCTAGAATATCAGCGAAAAAAGTACAAAATTAACATGTTTTATGGTAAAATTGAAGTATAATCATCAATTATCGGACAAGGAGAGATTTGACAAATGCCAACGGAGGATTTGAAGGCGAAAATCGAGCAGTTACAGGTTGAGCTTAACGCTGAGAACCAACGCGGAATGCTTAAGGACTCTTCTAAGGTGACCGACCTTGAGCAGCAGATTAACGAACTGACTCAGCAGCTCGAATCGGCACAACATGCGGAGGCTCAACAAGAGGCAACAAGTCAGGTAACAACGATATTTGACAATCTGGACTGGGAAGGCGTAGAGCCAAAGGAACTGTTCCTTAACTTTGGAGAAGACGCTGCAAAGGCTGCGTACGACTATGTATCAGGCGTAATCCAGAACGCATTTATCACCAGCAAACAGGCAGACCTTAACACGATCAAGGAGCTGCAAGACAAGCTTTCCACGCTGCAAGCCAAGTGTGACAACCTGGCTGGTGAGAATGCAGACCTGAAGCTTAAGGTTGCAGACGCCGAAAGCAAGCGTGACGCGGCAGCCGCAGAACTGGAAGAAGCGAAGGCAGAGATTGTACAGGTTAAAGGCTGGAATGATGATCTACAGAAGCAAATCGCAGTCGGAGCAGTGGCTGCAACTAAGGTTGTAGACGTAGAAGAATCGAAACAGAAGTACCTGGAAGAGCGTAAAAAGGCCGAGGAAGCAAAGCCGGTCATCTATGACGTTGAACCTTTGGACATTAAAGGATCGATGTTCAAGGCAAAGCTCGCGGAGACAGACGAGGAAATCACGTTTAAGTGGACCGAGAAGAACAAGTACCGGGAGGTAACCGCCGAACAGGCGAGCACGTTTCGATCCGAGTATCTTGCCAAGCAGCAAGAAGCCGAAGCAGCAGCGCAGACGGAACGTGATCATGCAGATAGCACACGGCCTGTGGACATGGAGGAACAGCCTGTAACGGTTCCGGCGTTTCAGGTCGAAGAAGCGGTTGACGGCGCAACCGGTGGACTGGATAAAACAGACGCTGGTGCATCAGTGGCAGATAAAACAGTTGAAGAAAGACTCCAAGCGCTTGAGCTAGCGGTATTTGGTAAGGTGGAGGCGGCGTAAGCTGCCTTTTCCATATCATGATAATCAATAGCATACGTATTGCTGAAGACGAAGGAACTTATGTGCTGTGCGGAAATATGCATTTGATGATTTACTTCGACGAAGAACGAAAAGGATGGTCCATCAACAGGCAAACTATCAAATCGTTTTGGCGCACGGAAGAATACAAGAAGATTGAGAGTTATCGAGAGGTCGCATTTATAACTTTGGAGCCATTGAAGGAGGGAGAACATGAACAAGGACAGGGTAATTGAAATACTCAACAACATGAGAAGTTACGAGTATGCAATAAAAAGCTCAGCAGGACATTATTCTGGACCTATGATGCCTTTGAAACTGGATGATCTAAACCGAAATCGAATGCCGGCAGATATGTGGGATCATGAAAGATACTCGCGCATTGTCAGCGTTACACGAGGAGCGATTGACGAGGTATTAAGTGACGACCAGCGAAAGGTTATCATGAACAAGTACATTGATCGTAATAAAATGTCCTTGAAGCAAATTGCCGAGAAGGAACATCGTGATCGCGGAACAATAAGCGTGTGGCATACTGAGGCCCTGAAGAGTTTGGCAGCTGCATTAAAACCGCTAGACGTGTATTTCCTGGACATTAACAACTTGGACGAATTCTTTGACAAAGGTATTATTCTCAATAAACCCGCATAAATCCAGCATTTTTCCCGCATAAAACTCACACAAAACCCGCATGTACAATGATAAAGTAGTAGTATAAGGAACTCGGGAATGGGCGCCGGTAGCTAAATGCGCAGTCGCCGCCCACTCGGTTTCTTTACAGTCTTCCCTCCTGGGGCATCCGATTCCCCGAATATAGGAATGTAACTCAGTTGGGAGAGTAAGTCAGCGAATCCCCGGTTCGATTCCGGGCCTATCGAGGATTGGAAAGTTGGTTCCAGCGGGCTGTGCGTGAGTTCGATCCTCACCATTCCTAATCATAGAGAGTAACGGTATACGCCGTTGCTCTTTTTGCATTTATCAAAAAAACAAGAAGAGGATGATGAAGATGAATGAAGTTAATGCTGCAAGGATTGACAAAGTTGTTGTGCTGGATGAAAAGATTGCAAGAGTAGAGGTGTTAATTCCAAAGGGATCTATTGAGATTGATTTTACCGGAGCTGCTAAGATTAGCACTCCAGACGGCGTGAGATATGAAAATTTAATCGAACCGGTTAAATATGATGCACGTACTGGAATGAATATTTATGAGCCATCGAGGACAGAGAAGATATCTCAGTATTGCATGCTGCTGTTTGAATCAAACAAATGTGGTCACAAGGTTGATGCTGAGATTGACGAAGCGCTTAAGGCATTCAAAGATGAGGCCGGTATTTAGCCGGTCTTTTCGTTTGAATAACTGATGCGATAAGGACGAAGGGCTACGATTCGACCGAATCAGCTTAGCGAAGCGGAGGCCGGATAGATTGATTCATTCAGAACGTTATTTAT
The DNA here is from genome assembly GCF_019904155.1 of Paenibacillus sinensis. GTDB lineage: Bacteria > Bacillota > Bacilli > Paenibacillales > Paenibacillaceae > Paenibacillus_AQ > Paenibacillus_AQ sinensis. Next base: position 185,627 of record NZ_JAHCMB010000191.1, on the reverse strand, counting down.
CTCTAGTTCTTATAGTTATGATCCTTATTTGTATATGGGTGGTGAGATAAGATGATCCTTTATCCAGATGGAAGAGTAGGAGGCACGCCGGAAGAGATTACAAAGTATATGGAAATTAAACAAGAAAAACCAAGAAAAACACACCCTATACCTGATGTTCCAATGCAACAACTAGGAGCAACAGTGAGAAGATCAGATGAACGCTATCCCGGAGGAGTCCACGGTCCGTACGCAACAAATGTACCTTCACAAGCACATTATGACGTAAATGCGAAAACAACGGCGGTGTGAGTCTCCAAATTTACGGGGGTTATATCGTAATTAAGTGCAAAGGTGGTGATAGTATGGCATTGACGGCCAAGATGATACGCTTTGCAGAGGAATACATCGTAGACCTCAATGCTACACAGGCAGCTATCAGAGCGGGGTACAGTGCAAAAACGGCAAAGCAAATAGGACAAGAAAACTTGACCAAACCTGACCTTCAAGAATATATCCAAAATTTAATGGATGAACGATCGAAACGTACTGAAATCACTGCTGATATGGTGTTGAAAGAATATGCAAAGCTCGGATTCAGCAATATTACAGACTATTTGAAGGTTGAAGAAACTGATGTTGTTATTGACTTTGTCGGTGAAGGAGAAAACAAGCAGCCTGTTATGCAACGTGTTCAGAACGTACGTATATTTGATACTGATACTATTTCCAGAACAAAACTTGATGCGGTAGCAGAAATCAAGCAAACAAAAGAAGGCATCGCGCTTAAGCTTCATGATAAGAAAGGTGCTCTTGATTCTATTGCGCGTCACCTGGGAATGTTCAGTGACAAGATCGAGGTGACCGGCACACTCACAATTGAGCAGTTGCTGGAACGCTTATGAGTACCGTTAGCTTAGATAAGCTGCGGAAACTCAAGACAGATTTTACGTATTACTCCCCACGTCTCTTGAAAATTCGAACCAAAGACGGTCAAATGAAGCCTCTGGAATTGAATACAATGCAACGCAAAATAGACGCTGCAATTGAAGCACAACGAGCAGCAAGCAAGCCAGTGAGGCTAATAATATTGAAATACCGGCAAGGCGGCGCGTCAACTTACACAGAGGGTCGTATCTTTCATGATACCAGCATGAATAAGCTGACAAATAGCCTAATCGTGGCGCATGAGGATGATGCTTCTACCAACTTGTTTAACATGTCGAAACTCTTCTATGACGAGCTACCTGATGAGTTAAAGCCGATGAAGAAGGCTTCGAATGCCAAAGAGGTTGTATTTGAGAATCCAACAATGGACCCGTCAGAGAAGAAACGCAATCCAGGTCTACGTAGCCGGATTAAAATCGCTTCTGCGAACAACATGGGTGCTGGACGTTCATCGACGATCCACAACCTACATGCTTCCGAAGTGGCGTTTTGGCGTGATGCAAAGACGCTTATGCTGGGATTGATGCAGGCGGTTCCGAACACACCGAACACGATGGTCATCCTGGAGAGTACAGCAAACGGGATCGGGGATTACTTTTACAATGAGTGGCAACGGGCCGTTAAAGGCGAGTCCGACTTCGTGCCGCTTTTTTTTGCGTGGTTCGAGGAACCAGGGTATGAAATGGATGTGCCTGATGGATTCCAACCTACCGCAGCTGAACTTAAGCTCATGGAGCAGTACCCAGAGATAACCTATCGGAAACTTGTTTGGCGGCGATGGTCTATCACAAACAACTGCGGCGGCGATGAAGAACTATTCAAGCAGGAGTATCCAAGTGACGACATGGAGGCATTTTTGGTATCTGGTCGCCCTAGATTCGCTGTTCCTGTATTGAGGGATTACCTGGTTCGGTGTACGCCTGGCATTATAGGCCACTTGGAGGACCATGGAGGACGGATACAGTTCATTCCTGATCCAAATGGTTTTCTTGAAGTTTGGGAGCGTCCGAAGAAGCATCTGGAATACTATATAGGCGGTGATGTGGCAAAAGGTTTGGAATCAGGAGACTATTCAGCCGCGCCCGTATTCAGCAACAAGTATGATCTAAGTGCTTTGTGGCATGGACATATCGACCCGGACCAGTATGCGGAACAACTTGCGATGCTGGGCCGGTGGTACAATGATGCTCTAATCGCGGTCGAAGAAAACAATCATGGACTGACCGTGCTAAATAAGCTCAAATTGAACTACGAGAATCTGTATTACCGCACAGATTACGACAAGCTAACCGACGAGGAAAAGAAGGAACTCGGCTGGTGGAGCAGTGAGCAGACAAAGCGCCTAGCCGTAGATACGATGGCTCGCTTGCTGAGAGAGAAGAAATTGGGCATAAAATCAAAGTTGTTGATCAGTGAGTGCTTAACTTACGTCCGAGATGCCAAGGGAGCTACAAATGCCCAAGAAGGCAGCCACGACGATACGGTAATGGCGTCAGCGATCATCCTGCATGTCATGGAGACGCATGCGGTTCCGGTGCAGGACATCGCTGTTCCAGAAAAGCAACATACAGAACAGGATAATTACAGTGTGATAAATGGAGTACGGAAGCATGTCAGCGAAATTGAAGATGAAGCCAATCGCCCTGACAGAGAGGCTGACGACGAGGCGAGTTGGTTTAGGAGGATGGGATGGTAATGGCGATCGACAGCACAAAGAATTTGGGGATAAAACGCACAATGACGGCTAAATTGTTTCTGCAAAAGCTTGCTGAGAGCTTAGAAGAGAGCATAGACAAGGATAGCAATACACTCACCATTACGGGTGACTTCGTCAAGGAAGTGGCAGAAAGCTTGTATCAAATATCAGAGGGGATGGTCAAATGACCGCACTCATAACTTTCATATGCCTAACACTAGCATCGGCTACTACAGCCGGTGCTTTTGTGTATGGCCGGCAGATCGGATATACCAAGCGCGACAATGAGCAACTTAGAGAGGAACTTAAAGTGGCTAATGAGCAGAATGCACAACTGTCGGTCGAAATGTTTCAGATGGAAGCGCAAATCAAGCAGGAACGTCACGACAATCAGCGTGTGAGTCAGAGCGGCTGGGACCCAGGAATGATGGATAACCGAAGATAGGGGGTGACAACGTGGCAGATGCCATTAATGATAAGCCGGTAGACAACATGGACCAATCGCTCCAGGACAGTCGTACTAAGCTGTTTCAGACGGAAAAAGAGACGAAAGAAGCGTTGCGGGCGCAACAGCTCTTTAATGGCGCATGGCTGGCAAAGCAGAACATTGGGTTAAACGAGAGAATGCGAAAGTGTGATGATTACTACCACGGGAGACAGGTATTTCAGCAGTCGGCTGATGACCCGGGAAGCAATACAAACATCATTAAGCCCATCATTGACAGCCAGATCGCCGAACTGGTAGATAAGACAGAGGACGTTCAGGCGCGTGGGATTGAACTTTCGGATGAACTGTACTCTACCCAAGTACAGCACATGATGGATTACATCATGGATCACAACAAGTACAAGCAAAAGCTGGAACTAGCCGAGCATGACCGGCTGGAGCTTGGCACATCCATATACAAGGTATACTTTGACGACGACGCATTGGATGGAAGAGGGCTTCCGACGTTTGATGTCGTTAACCCGGCAAACTTCTTCCCTGATCCCAAAATAACGGCTTATTACCAACTGCAAGAAGCTGAGTTTGTGATACACGCCATGTGGAAGCCTCTGAGTTGGTTCAGAAGTTCATTCAAGGATCGCGGTAAATACGTGCAGCGTCAGGTACAGGTGCTCTATGATCCGAAGATTTACGATGGTGATCACCTGGATGAGTCGGATTATACGACCTCACAACGTGCGCTGCTCCTGGAATGCTACATGAAGGACGACGATGGAAAACTGTACTGCCTGAGTGTGGCTCAGAACATCATATTGCAAGACACACGCAAGGAAAAAGTCAAGCTTCAGCGCCGCAACATGTATCCATTCGTGGTCATACCGTGCTACCCGCAGAGAGGTATTCTCTGGGGTCAGGGAGATGTTGAGTTGTTAATCCCTACCCAAGATACCGTCAACGACTTAGACGACCAGATACGAATTAACGCCCGTCTGATGGGCAATCCGCAGATTGTGTTCGGCATAGGCGCAGGTCGTGGATTTGATCCACATAAATGGACGGCTGTACCAGGTCTGAGAGTGCCCATGCGCGACCCAACCGCATTCCGGGTAGTAGAGGCACGGCAAGTATCTCCTGACGTTGTAGTACGGCGCGAGAAGGCATTTCAAGAGGCTGACCTGATATCTGGTCGTCCAGACGTCACGCGTGGTGAGCAGCCATCTGGTATTACGGCATTCCGGGCTATAAGCGCATTGCAGCAAGCCGGACAAAAAGGAGTCATCCACAAAAAGGAAATGTTCCGAGCTGGATTTAACGAAGTGCTTAAGCTTCTTTATGACGAAATGATTGAGAACTGGGACACTGAAATGTGGGTGCGGATCGAAGGCAAACAGCCTGACTTTCAGTTTTATGACCCACGGGAGCTAAAAAAAATTCCGCAGATGATCCCGAATGAAATGTACGATCCTAACAGCGACGAGCCATTACCGCAGCATATCGCGCTGACGGACGAAGAAGGCAAGCCGATTACCCGGGATGCAGAGTTTGACCTGTCGATTAGCATTGGAGATGGTTTGCCTAACGATAAGGCGTTTATCTTTGATATGATCGTAGACCTTGCAAAGATGGCCGTTGAGGGCAAGCCGGTTATCTTCTGGTCAGAACTCCGGGATTACCTGCGTGAAGAAGTTGGCATCCCGCTTAAAGATGAGCATGACATGCAGCAGGAACAGCAGATGTTACCTGGACAAGATCCAAATGCCATGCCTCCTGATATGATGCAGCAAGGATTACCGCCACAAATGCCACAAGGTATGCCGCAACAGATGCCTCCACAGGTGATGCAGCAAATGATGCAAGCACAGCCGCAGAACGTGATTCCAATGCCGCAGCAAGGAGGTGCGCCAATTGCTAATCAATTCTAACACGCACTTATCGCATGAAATGTCTGCACAAGAGGAAACGATGTGGCTGCACTTCCTGAGTGGCGATCCTATGTTCAAGGATTTCATCGAGAATCAGCGAAAATGGGGAGAAAATCCATTCTCCCGCGTTGGATCGCAGCCCATATGCCCGAAATGTGAGCGTCCAGGTTTCCACCACCATGGAGGAATGGTGTGTTCTACATGCGGTTATAACGGGCCAGTACAGCTTAAGACCAGAGACTACCTTAAAGAAGGATGGTGGAAGTAGTGGCTAAAGGCAGTCAAGCGAAGTTCAAGGAAATGCGGAACAATCTTCAAAGCGAAGCAATGAAGCGGTATGAAGCATCTGCTGCTGATAAAAAGATGGATAAGAAAATGGGCACAAAAGAAGGTAGCAAGGTTGATTTGAAATCTGACAAAAAAGGCTTAGAAGCAAAGAAGAAAAAGAAATAGGGGGTAATCGTATGAGTGAAACAAAGAAACCAGAGGTTTGCGGTCCGGGTAGTGTGAAGTCCGGCGGAAAAACGTATGACAGTTCGGCTGGAAGAAAAGGAATGCGGCAAACTTACAAGGAAACAGGCAAGCCGGGAAGTGGAAAGAAGTGAAAAAGCAGCTAATCATCGAAATTGATTATGTTGATGGTAGCATTGATTACCAAAACATTGACCACCTCACTTACTCCGAAGCGCTTGGAATGATGGAATTCGTAAAATTGTTGATCACAAAAGATTTTTTGGAGGAAGCGAAAGAGGTGTAACCCATGTTCGGCGTATATGAATTTCCTTGGGGAACTGCTGTTAAAAACGAGGACACTGGAGAATGGACAAACGTGTTTAAGTCACCTGATGGTGAAGAAATTGTGGTTGAAGGATTAAATGTTATGGTCGATAGCGCAGGAGTACATTTTTGTGAAAGTATAAATTAATCAGGGCGTTCGCAGAGCAGCGGCGCCCTTTTTCATGCCCACATTTGGTGGTGACCTACCGGGAATAGTCCGGGATCGGGCGATAGCTGGTTGATGCCGTCCAGCACAAAGGAGGGTTTACAATGCCAACATTAGATGATTTCAGAAACAACTCGGGCGAATTTGCGGAAGAACCCGCAGCAGAGCATGATGCCGATGCTCAAATTGAGGAACATCAAGAGCAGGAAGACGAGGTCGAAGACGCACCAGAAGATACACCTTCTGACGACGACTACGATCCTGAACCTGACGCAGAAGTAGAACCAGATGCCGAACTATCTCCAAAGGAGAAAACGGCATTTGAGAAGCGTATGGATCGTGAGAGACGCAAGCTAGAAGAGAAACTGTCCAAGCAGTATGAAGACAAGTACTCCAAGCACAAGCGAGTTATTGATCAGCTTGGAGGTGACCCTGATGTAATCGAGCAGCGACTCAAAGAAAACCAGATTGTCCAGGAAGCGAATCGACTTGCTGAACAAAACGGATGGGATGATCAACAGTACAACTGGTACATCGGTCAGCAGCAGCAACGTCTGCAACAAGAACAGCTTCAAAAGGAATTGGCTGATCTTCGAATCGCGAATCAGATCAATGAACTGCGCGACAATCCGGAATTTTCGGGAATCACATCCATGCGCAAAGAGATTTCGGACATTGTTTCACGGTCGAACGGCACACTCAACGTAGAACAGGCGTATTGGGCGCTTGGAGGCTCTAAACGAGTGCAGCAGACTAAACGTGAGACAGAGCAGAGAGCGGCCTTACATCGCCGTCAACGCGTTGTGGCTACAGATGCACCAGCAGCAGCAAGCACTGAAAAGGCTATTCCAGCACAAATTCTTTCCCAGGCTGCTGCAATGGGCATGAGTGCCGCAGAAGTACGCGAACTGATGGCATTCGAAGGTATCAACAACATCAACGACTACCGGAAGTCAAAGAAAAAATAGGAGGTTTTAAACCATGGCAATCATCCCTTACGTCCTTCGCCGTATTGGATCGGGAGATAACAACCCTGACATTGAAACATTCGACGTTACTGCAAGTGCAAGCATCACAGCAGGTAACTTTGTGGTAGCAACGTCCGGCCTACTGGCTAACGCCGTTGCTGCAACAACTGGAACTATTGTGGGCCTGTCTAACTTCACACTGGCTAATGGAGGTTCGGCTACGACAACCAAGAACTACCCGGTTGTTCTGGCTAAAAACGCGGTGATTCGCATGAACTTCACCAATGCCGGTACAAAGAAAACATTCACGGCAGCAGACCTGTATGGTACGCAATTCGGCCTGAGTGATGCCGTTACGCTTAACCCGGACGATACCACAGGCGGATTCCTGCAAGTCGTAGGTTATGACAACACCAAGCTTACCGTAGACGTCGTGGTTGCATCCGCAGCCCAATACCTCGTATAAGGAGTGAACGAACATGCCGAACCCTATGCAGACTAATCAGTTCCAGGACGTATTCCTCAAAAAAATTGACCGCGTATTCTTCGAAGCATACGACGAAGAGCCGGAACAATGGTCCCAATATCTGAATGACAAAACATCGAGCCAGTACGCTGAAATTGTACAGCGTTACGCTGGTACAACAAACTGGGCGAAGAAGAACGAACTGGTCAATCCAGAAAGCCAGTCTTTCAAACTTGCTGACCTGATCGTGACCAATCACCAGCCGTGGTCGATTCACATCGAAATGTCTCGCGAACTGTATGACGACTTCAAGTTCAACGAAGTCGAGAATATGACGAAGGATGCAGGGCACGGCGCGCGCAACACAGTTGAAACGAACAGCGCTCAAATCCTTGATGGTGCATTCACCACAAACATATATGATGGCGTACCGCTTATCTCTGCATCGCATCCAAACCGTGGTGCACAAGGCGGCACACAATCCAACCTTGCTTCCGGTCCGTTGAATGACACCAACCTGAAAGCCGGAATCGTGCTGTTCCGTACACAAAAGGATGAAGGCGGAAAGCAGATCATGCAGCGTCCATCCAAACTGGTCATAAACCAGGCGCTGCAATTTACGGCGGCTGAAGTCATTCAATCGGCGCTTAAGTCCGGAACGGCAAACAATGACGCGAACACTCTCCCTGCCCTGAAGATCGTGGACTTGCTGTTTACCTCCAGCCAAACGGCATGGTTCCTGCAAGCGAACCGTCACCAAATGCAGCACTACTGGCGTGTACCGGTTGAGTTCCGTCGCCGGCCTAACATGACGGACAACATGGCGTGGGTATGGGACGGATACTTCCGCGACTCCTACGCCATCGAAGACTGGAGAGGCATTGTCGGTTCGACCGGCCTGTAAGGAGGACATAATATGTCGAGTACAGGAACAACTAACTATACCGGGTTGGCTTTAGGCGGAAATGATCTTTTTACTGCTGTCATTAACGCTACAACAACATTTGATCCGGCTTCGCTTGCCACATATACCGGTTCTACATCCTCTGCGATCACAGTCGCAGGAGCAGCGCTAGGCGACTTTGTCCTGGTTACTGCTCCGTATGACCAGAGCGGAGTGATTGCAACCGGTTATGTTACGGCAGCGAATACAGTCAAAATCACGGTGTTCAATGCAACTGCTGGCACAGTGGACCTTGCATCCGGCACCTGGAAAATCAAAGTGCTGAAAGGATGATTCCGATGGATCAACGCAGCACATGGGTCGGTGCTGATGCACCAAGCAAAAAGATTCAGCACATCGCACTTCAGCGAACCAATGACAAGATGGACGCAGCTGCCAAAGAGGGCGTAAAACTGTGGAATCTCATGGTAAATACGCTCCGCGATAACGGACTGATGGAAGAAAAGTAACAGAAGAGGGGCTATCACGGCCCCTCTTTTTTCATAAGGAGGCCAATATGGACCACTTCCAGGATACAACTCCGGATAACCGGTGGAAGAATGATCTGCTCCGGGAACTTCGGGAACTCAATAAACACTTCAGGGACATGAAGCAGACAAATGAAGATCCACAGGAATTCGCAGAAACGACAGTACGGCCACAAAAACGACCATATAAGCGCAGAGAGGTGAGCTAAATGTCCATTATTTCAAACACATATCAAGGAGCAGTTACAGTAACTCCAAGTGACACAGTAAACCTCATTTTCAAGAATGGTACTCCTTACGGCAAGGCTGTGTATGTAGGTGGAACGGGTGATATCTCCGCGCTTATGGCAGATGGAACAACAGCAATATTCAAGGCGGTCCCTGTTGGCACCATTTATATTGGCGTTCAGCGTATCAATGCTACTGGAACCACAGCAACGAACCTTGTAGCGCTTTATTAAGGCGGTGATATCATGCAAAAGGTAAGCGAACTGACAAGCTCCAAGATTGGTAATACACTGTCCAATATAAAAAACTGGGGTGATTTATTCCTTAATGTTGGAGAATATGGAATATACCCAGATGGAACGGACGTTACAATTAAACTTCAGCAACTTGTTAACTTGGCTGTTTCTACTGGAAGGACTGCTATTGTATTCCCTTTAGGTGTATACACAGTAACATCAATCAATGGCGATTCAAGCGTAACTTACTTCGGAGATGGAGTTTCATTCACCGGAGGATACACCAAAAAGGTGTACAGTATGGGAAGTATTGTTTCAATAACCGAAAGTATGCCATACAACGTAAATCGACAAGCGTTGATAAACGGTAATCTTGACGTATGGCAACGAGGTGGCGTATTTTCTGGTCCACCAGCATCGAGTGGATACGGACCTGACCGCTGGAATGCCAATGCTAATGCAGACGGTGGTACTTTCCCTTCTGTTACACGGACAAGACTTGAAGTTTCTCCTGGAGATTTGGATGGCAGCTCTTATTATATGCGTATATCAACAAATGGCGCCGGGAGCGGATTCGGGGCTAACGCTGAATACAGCATCAGGCAGGTTGTTGAGAATGGGGTAAGGCTCTTAGCTGGTGCAGGTAAAAAGGTTACTTTGAGTTTCTGGGCAAGAAGTTCATTAACCAATAAAAAAATCGGAGCACGACTGTATCAATTTTATGGATACACCGGTTCTCCAAGCCCGGCAGAGATTTTGAATGGAACTCACTGGACACTCACTCCCGCCTGGACAAAATACAGTCATACATTTACGATGAATAGCTTGTCTGGGAAAACATTCGGAAGCGATGGAAATGACTTGATTGGCTTGGATATCTTTCTGATGTGGGGATCTGCAAACGCTGCTGGTGTAGGAGATACCGTTGCAGAGACATTTGTTGGGAATGGTGGGGTAGATATCACTCGTATTCAACTTTGCGCCGGTGATATAGACTTACCTTTTCAACCTAAAAGTTATTCCGAAGAACTTCGTTTATGTCAGCGGTACTACGATCTTCTGACACCGTATTACTACACACAAATCGGTATGGGAATATCGGCTGCTTCGAACACCGTGTTTATCACATTCCCGGTAAATGTAAGATCACGTACTAGTCCAACATATAAATTTACAGGAAGTTTTTCGCTTGTTGTTGGCAGTACAGAATACACGATTCAGGCGGCTGATGTAACAGTTTCAACGGTATCACAATATGGAGGACAAATTCAAATATCAGGAGCAGGCATGCCGACTATCGCAGCTGGATTGCCCGTGAAATTACGCGGTAATGCTGATTCGTTTGCGGCGATGGATGCCGAATTATAGAAGGAGGCGCGATATGTTTGGGTATAGTCACTACATCCGTGTGGACTCTGGAGGAAATGTCATCCACACATTTTCGTCTGCCTTCGAGCAGCAGATGGAAGGAGATATTCTTGTCGCTGAAGATGCCGGTAGACATTACAATCCTGATCTCTGGTACAACGCTGTTATCCCACGACTACAATATGTAAATGGAGAGCTGAAAGAGCGTACAGAAGACGAACTAAGTGTCCTATGGTCGCAGTATCTGGATGAACACCCATTTCCCAAAAGTCAGGAAGAAGAAATAGCAGAACTCAAACAACTAGTTGCTGACCTTGCCAGCCTTCAACTGGGGGTGTAATGGATGGACGAGCGTATATTGCGTCTATATCGGTTTTTATTCCAGATGGGGAGAATTACCTTAGACGAAATACAGGAGCCGTATAAGTCTGCTTTGTAGAAAGGAGGAACAATATGGCTTCATATCAAGACATACTGAACGATGTGAATCTGAGATACCGAAATACGTTCAGCAATGCTCAGAAGATTGTATGGATGAACGAAGAACTACGTGAATTGTTCGACGTTCTGGAGATAGATTCGCCTCCGTATGCTTTTACCACAGTCCTGGATAATAATTATTATCCGTTCCCGGATGGCCTTGATTTCACCAAGATCAAAGTGGTGAACATGGAGATTGACGAAACATCGCCTGAACCTACATTCCAAGAAGTACCGATGAAGCGAAACGACGATAATGTGTTTTCCGGAAATGCGCCATGGTACACGATCGTATCCAATGCGATGTTCCTTTATTACCCGGGAGGCGTTCCTGATGGAATGGCCGTGTACATTTACCTTGACTCTGAGCCGATAGAAGTCACTGAATCCATATTAAGCTCAACTCCTGATCTGCCAACGAAGTACCATGAAATATTGAAATTCGGCATACTGAAACGCATGGCTTCTGCTCGCAAAGATGTGGTCATGAAAAACAACTATGAAGCTGACTATCAGGAAAAAATCGCAGATGTTTTATGGAGCAGAAGGATTAAGGAACCAGAATTTACGCAACCCACTTCACCGACTACATTCCGCAATCATTCGCGTGTAATTAATGGATGGTGATCTCATGGCTCAATGGTCAACATATCCGAAAGGGATTGATACCCGCGGGGATAACCGTGTAGAAACGAAGCTAACAGGCGGCGTATACACAGGGATCAACTCTTTTGACATTAAAGATAACCAATCCGTCAATGAGTACGGATGGGATACGGACGAATTTTTTCCTGCAAAGTCTACAGCACTCGGACCAACTGCATATGGATCAAGCGGCGGCGCGATAACCAGATTGCTTACCTCATTCGGTAATGTGCATATGGTTCGCGCCGTTGGTGCGAAATTGCAGTATGACAACGCTGGAACATGGACGGATATCGCTGGTACTTACACCAATACGGTGTGGCAATCGGCAAACTTCGATGTAGGTGGAGCAGCGCTTATTCTAACGAACGGTACGGACACGGTGAAGTATTGGAACGGATCGTCTTTGCAAGACCTCACAGCAGCTCCTAAAGGCCGTATAATCGCCGCCGACAACCTGCGTGTGTTCATTTCTGGTGTGACTGGGGAGAACGGCGATGAAATCCATTACAGTGCTTTCCAGAATGCTACAGATTGGAGCAGCGCGGAAAACTCAGGCATTGTCCAGTATTACACGGCAAACGGTGGTCCGCTAACGGCTATGATTGCGTTCGGTGGTCAGATATGGGTGTTCAAAAAAGATTCATTCGCCCTGATTTACCATACAGGAGACGCAAGGGCGTTCTACCGTCTTGTACCATCGTCTGACAATATCGGATGCATTAATTCCAATACGCTCGTTGATATGGGCAGCGCGCTGATGTGGCTTGCTAGTGACGATGTGTATATTGGCGCAGCTGGATCGGCTAATCGTATTGGTGAACCGGTGCGCACGTTCATCAATCGCATTAACCAGTCAGCGATAGGAAACGCATGTGCTTTCTCTGACGGCATACGTTACTACCTGTGCTTACCTATTGACGGATCCACATACCCGAATATTCGCCTGGTATACGACCAACGATTCCAAATCTGGAGCGTGTCCAGGATAAATGAGAATTTTCTATTTGGCATCAACTTCAACGACAAAGTATATGCTGCTGATTCATCCGGACAGACGTTCAACGTTAAAGGTGGACCCACATCCAGTACAAGCATGGTGGAAACAAAGGACTTTGATCGGTCTGAGGCCGAGAAGGAATACGATCAAATGCATCTTCAATACTATGCGAACTCTGGAACGTCCCTAACAATTCAGGTGAGCGTTGACCAAGGGACAACCTGGTACACCGTAGGGGACCCGATAACAGCCTCTGCATCGGCGCAGAATCAGAACGTCATTATTCCGCTCGATGTGGTTCCACTTGCAAACTGGATACGATTCCGGTTTATCGTTACCGGCACATTCCGGCTGTACGGATTCGAACGGTGGTTCAAGACACATCCAGTCCAATATTAGGAGGTAATTATGCCAGTACCTACACTTAACGGATTGCCTCCATTTGCTAATGTGGAGGATATGAAGAACAAGCTGAACAGCGTCGTTGGAGAGATAAATAATCTCCTGGTAAGCTTGGACACGCTGAACATTGTAGAGTTGAACGCCAAGGTCATTACAGCTGGTTCTATCACAGGTGATAAGATTCAGGCAGATTCCATCACAAGTAATCACATCCAAGCGAATGCGGTCACAGCCGATGAAATCCAGGCCGGTGCTGTATCGGCAGATAAGATTCAAGCCGGAGCAGTCAGCGCCGACAAAATTCAGGCAGGCGCGGTGACGGCTAGCAAAATCGATGTTGACTACCTATCGGCAATTAGCGCAGACCTTGGCACGATCACGGCCGGCCTGATTCAGTCTATACAGATATTCGGTTCCTATATTGCAACTCAAAACGGAACTTATCCGCGTGCTGAAATGAGTAGTTCAAATAATCTATTTGCCGTTTATATTGACGCGAACAATTCAATCACCATTGTTCCAAACGACATGGGTTCACCAGCTCTTAACTTGACATATGGAGGAAGCGTAAAAGGTCAATTAAACACACGTCTAGGACTGTTGAGCGTGGAAGGTCGCGGTGGTGCTGAGTTATTCGCAGAAACCGGGAACATATTCCTGACGACGAGTAATGAAATTCTCATTACTCAAAGCTCAGATTTTAGTAAAATAAAACCTAGCTTATCATCTACGAATCTCCAAAGTGCTCTAAATTCTAAAGCTACAGTTGGTGCATCAACCAACTCAGTATCTGGAGGAAGTCATAACCACGGTATTCCCAATGGTGCTCAACTCTTAGGAGCAGACGGAGTCACAGTATATACTTGGTCTGCATATGGAGGGTTCACTCATTCACACACCCAAAATTAAGTGATATACTAATCCCAAAATATACTATTCGGGGTGTGTAGTATGAAGAAAATTGGAACTTTGTTGCTGGGCATCGTAATTGGGGCCGTGCTGACATTCTCACCACAGATTTACGGAGCTGGAGCTAAACTGCTTGGAAGTAAAGTAGATAACACGCTTGATATAAAGTTGAATGGAAAATCAATAGGACAGGGCGCAGTAATCAATGGGACCAGTTACTTGCCTGTTAGGTCAACTGCTAAAGCCTTGGGACTGGAGGTTAAAGTGGATAGTACAACGGTTGATCTTACTGGTAAATCGAGCGAAGAACTTTCTGCGATAGCTAAAGCTGAACAGAAAGAAATGACGGATAAAGAGAATAAAGAAAATAAAATAACTGACCTCACGGCACGTATTGAAAAATCAAAGAAGGATATATCCGGATACGAAAGTGCGATTGATGCAAGCCAATCTAACGTTACATCTCGCAAAGCACAGCTTGATGCCGCAAATTCGAATCCTAATCTCGCTCAAGTATACAAGGACCGGGCACAAAGTAACTACGACGAAGCTGTTATATCTTTAGAGTTAGCAAAAGCTAGCCTTGAAGCCGAGAAAAAGAATCTTGCTGACCTTGAGGCGCAACTTGCCGCACTTCAAGCACAATAACATACAAAAAGGACTCTCTTATGAGGGTCCTTTACTATTAGGAGGAATGAGATATGGAAATCACAAAATTATTTGACGAGTCACGGTATGTCCGTGTGGTAGGAAATCAAAAAGAAGCGTCAGTTATTCAGCACATTCTTGAATTTCTTGCTCAAAAAGGATACACAGTAAAGCAAGCTGTCGATATCTTGGAAAAGTCGAAGAGCATTGCTTTCGGCTGCACTCCACTATCCAGTGATTACCCCATTAGTAGTTCCAAGGAGGAGCAGATTCATCAAGAATAGACTTTTCTAGTACTTTAGAAATGTCGTTTCTTACTTCTAAATATAACTTTGCGAAATCTTCAACTGCACCCACTCCGTTCTGGTAGTGGAGTTTGATGTATTCTATAGTCAAATTATGAATTAAGTCTTTTTCCATATTTCACCTCCAAATCTACCACACGAACAGACCAATTATACAAGTTGTGGATGATATTGGATATGCAGAGTCTGCAAATGAGCAGGCTCTTTTTCTATTGCAAAGGAGGAACAACATGGCCACTCCAACAGGATACGGAACAGCAATACGAGATAGCTTAGTCAGCAAAGGAGTGAAAAACTCCGACATCGGCTATAACTCAAACAATGGATACATCACTGTAGGCGGTAGTGATTTCATGAAGCCGTCAAAGGTACTGAATGGTGTATCTTACGATACATCGAACAATTTTAACAACGCATGGGCGAATTATCAGAAATCGGTTGGGAACACGTCTCCGGTTTATTCTCCTAAAAACACCGGATCGTCAGCGACCGCATCAGGAGTATCCAGTGCGTCAAGCAGCCCATACGGAACGGTAGGCGTCCGAAACAGCCTTCAAGCGTCTGGATACAATCCGAGCAGCATTGGCTATCAGAACGGCGTGGTTACGGTTAACAACCAACCGTTCATGAACGCTCCGAACATCAACGGCACAACGTATGCAACGCCTGAATCCTATAACCAGGCACTCAGCAACTACCGGATCAACGATCTGCAAGGCCAGATTTATAACAATATGTCATTGCCAACCAATCAATACACCTCGCAGATTGACAATCTGATTAGCCAATTGCAGTCACAGGCACAGACTCAATCCAACATAGATGCCTACTCTACGCCTGAATACGCTGCGTACCAAGCACAGTCTGACCGTAGAGCAAATGAAGGCACACGGGCCGCACAGGAATCGCTAGGTTCGTCTGGATTCGGTCGTTCGACTATGCTTAGCGATCGCGCTCAAGGCATCCAGAACGGAGAGAGAGAATATTTGGAGACACAAGTCGTACCGCAGATCCTAGCCAACGAACAGGCAAAACGCCAGCAAGAGTACAACAACTTATCATCGTTGCTCACACCTTTGGCTAATCAGCAATCTGTTGCAGAAAGTCGCGCACAAACTGAAATGAATAACCGGTACAACGCCTTGAATGCACTCACGACAGAGAACCAGCGCGGACTTGATAACAGACGGGCTGATGCTGCACTCACCGGATATTACTTAACACCGCAACAGCAAACGCTGATCGATTCACTTTACACGCTGAAGCAACAGGCTGAGCAGCCTACAACCACTAAGGACCAACGAACATCATTAAGCAGCCAAGCGGATAATATCCGTAGCCAGTTGCAAGCATCGGGATTAGACATTAGCAGTCTTGGTGCTAATACTAGCCTTGCAAATGCTATAGCTTCTAATCCTGGACGTACACTTCAAGGACAAGCATTGGACGACCAAGAGGCGCAGCAAGCTTGGGAGAATAGGTTTAACTATGGTAATGCGATCGGTCAATTTTCCAATGGTCAGAAGACCTTGGAATCAAAGAATCAAGCATTTAACCAAAATGTCACTATGGCTCAGCTTACCGGATACCTTCCAGATGGTACGCCGACATCAGAACAGCAGCAGATTCATCTTCAGAATCTCTGGACCGTTGCTCAGCAAACCGGTGTCATTCCGGACGCGCTTGCTACCTTATACGGTTTGCCCAAGGGTACACAGACACAAGATGCATATCAATTTGCTGTTAACTCTGCTAATGACAGTCGTGGTCTTGATATTTCTCAATATAATGCTAAGACATCAAGAATGGGTACAGAGTCTGACATTAAAAACAGCAATGACAACAATTTATTCAAGTCGTGGGAAGCATCTGGAACGGCTCCTGCTGGCTTAGAAGCGTATGGTATCAAGTCAGGTACTCCGTGGTACGAAGGTGCGCAGCAGATTCAAGACAATCAGCTTACGGCAAGCGAAGTTCTGAAAAACATAAAAGACCTATATACCGTACCTGTGTATACAACTAATGCAGCAGGAAAGCAAGTGGATTCTGGAAAGACTCAGATCACCAAAGACCCGACTCAGCGAAAGGCAATGTTTAACAATGTAGCTGATGCCGGTTTGAGCGATGCAGCTACAATGCAAGTCCTGTCTTCGCTAGGATTTAGCAAAGAGGAAATCCAGAAGTATTATGACGAGGGCATTGGCTCGGGGGAGCAGTAAGCCCCACGGCAACGGCTAGTGGGGCTAAACTAAATAATACACTAGGCGGAACCCTAAAAAACAAGGGTGATGTATTCGCAGCTGCCGGCAAGCAATACGGAGTTGACCCTGCGCTCCTGGCCGCAATTGCTGTCCATGAAACCGGAAACGGAACCAATCCGGGATCAAGAAATCGTAACAATGTGGGCGGCATGATGCGTTCTGACGGTAAAGGACAGCAGAGTTTCAATTCAATCGATGATGGGATTTATGCTCTGGCTAAGCTGATTAAAAACAGCTACTTGGACAAAGGACTCACAACTATAGAGCAAATCCAGAAGAAATATTCGCCGGTTGGAGCTTCCAATGATCCTAAAGGGCTCAATAACTACTGGGTTAGTGGCGTGACTAAGTATTACAATATGTTCTCCGGAGGTTGATTGTATGGCCGGATATGATTTTAACGAATACCGAAAGAGACGTACCGGAAACACATCTTCCGGCGGGGGAGCATCAAGCGAAGGAGGCTTAGACTTCGCCGCCTACCGTAACCGCAAAGTCGATGCGTCCAATGTTCCATCAGGTTCACCGACCGGAACGCCCATGACTGATCTGTTCAAGTCCACCGGCGGAATGATCGACATGAATCCTCTGAACTCTACGTTATCCCGGGCCGTTGCTGGCGACCCGGGAGCCGTTCAGACTTATCGTCAAGCCACGGGTGTGGATGTCAATCAGACAAGAGAACAGCCGAAGACCAAGACTCAAAAGCTCATGGATGCTGTTGATACGTTCAACGCATTTTCCAACCGGCTCAGATCGGCTGTAACCTTTGGCGGTACGGAGGCGATTGACAGGTTATTTACCAAGATCGGCCCCGAGGAATCCCGTAAATTCGTGCAGGACGAATTGGATCGTGCTAAAAATGTGAAAGGCGGTATGATTGCAGACATTGCGGGTTCACTGATTCCAGGTGAAGCTACATATCGTCTTGGAACGAGTCTGGTTTCTCCACTTCTTAAGAACGCTCCTAAAGCCGTTCAACTGCTGGGCAGAGGCGCTGCCGGAGGGGCTCTTTATCAGACAGGCCTTGAAGCCGGACAGCTGGCGAATCAAGCGCTTGGCGGACCAAGTGAGTCTTTGGCTAATCGAGCAAAGGATATCGCAACCACAGCCGCATTAGGCGGAGCTGGTGAGCTTGCTTTTGCTGGACTTGGCTCAGCGCTTAGTAAGGTATTTCGCAGAAATAATATACCGGAAGAAGCTGCATCTGAACTTATCCCTGCCGTAAGTCGAAGAGAAACCTTGGCATTACCAGAAGGACGCGGAACAGTACGTCAATCTCTCGCATCTGAGCGCTCTAATCTATCATCAAATGCTGATCCTATCATCAATCCAACCGACTGGAAGCCTGAACCATTGGCGATCACAGAAGGTACAGCTCCAGGACCTACAGTAGCGCGTACCGGTACATTGTCAAACCCATACCGGCAGAAGTTCGAAAGCCTAATTGATGAAGCGAAGAAGCATGAATTCACTCCAGGCCGAGAAGATGCAGAGCTTGAAAACCTATGGTCGCAGATGGCCGGACCCAATGATCCAAGTCTTGACGAACTCATAACGCTTGCGTATAAGCCGCGTACAATGCCTCAACGCGGTATGGTACAGGCAGCACGTAGCAATCAGGAAGCTCGCGCTGTTGCTGGTGTGGGGAATCCTGTACGGTCCGCTAATGAAGCTTATCCATCGTCCGTAACAGGTGAAGCAGCAGCGCCTAGAACGCTTGTAGGACGTGCTGGAGCAACGCCTAACGCAAACACAGGACGTTCGAATATCAGTCAACCGCTTGAAGGACAGCAGCTAACCCGTGATCAGCAGATCAACGCTAAGATTAGCGCAGGAGGACAAATCGACCAAAACGACATTGAATATCTCTTAAACTCAGGAGGAAATGTACAGGTAGATGATATTCCAAACTTCTCTGCACTCCGCAACCGACCTAGAACCGAAGTGAATCCTGAAGTTAATCCGGAAATATCTACACCAACTCCTGCACACGAACCGGCAGCACCTATGCAACAGGACGTTATGTCCGCACTATTTGGAGATCAAAACATGGGCATTGTCGCTGGCGGAGGAAGTCGTATCGGTGGCCCAGTTGATACAGCAGACCAAATTGTACGAAGCAGCATTAAGAACGACAAGGAAGGAATAAAGCAATCTATTGCTGCGCAAGCTCGTTCGACATATCAAAACTTGGTGGACAGCCTTTCTCCACTAAAGCGCGTCGGTGAAGATGTATACGAATCGGCAATGGACGCGCAGCGGGCAAATCAGCTTGCGAATACGATCGTTCGAGATAAATTTGTGAACATGGAAGGGCAAGTTATTGGCGAAAGTTTGAACGATATCTTCAAAAAGGTTGCTCGCGGACAGGACAAAAATTTTCTTGACTTCCTCAACCTGAAGCGCGCTACTACTCGAATGGCTCGTGGAGAACGGGTATATGCCAAAAACCTGAACATGACGCTGGATAAAGTGAATAACAAGCTTCAAACGCTGGAGCAACGTCACCCTGGATTCGAAAATATAGCCAATGACTATTACAACTTCTGGAATAATGTTCGTCAGCTCGGCGTTGATGAAGGCTTGATTAGTCAGGAAACTAAGCAAGCTTTGGAAACTGCTGAACCTTACTACGTTCCGCAGCGCCGTCAATTCAAAAGGTCTGAGAAGCCTGGTCAAAAATTTCTTGCCAAGACCTCAAAGACAGCATTCAGCGGGCAGAAAGCACCGATTCAGAGTGTTAATCCGAATGGTTCAGGAAGAGACATCGTAGATGCCCGCAAATCAACCATAGAGGCTATTGGATCGTGGACGAATGCTATCCTGCGGAACCGCACCATGCAGAGCATAGTAAAGGCTGTAGATGCTGATCCGGACAAGTTCAGCGGCGTGATTGAGTTCGCGGATATGTCAGACAATGTACGTCAGTCCTCAATCAAAGAATTGAATGACCTGATCGAGCGAGACGGCATAGAAGGCATGTTGGAGTCACTGGACAAGGATTTTGACCTCTTGTTCAACAAATCCAAGGAACTCATGAACAAATCAGATGAAAATGTAGTCCGCGCTATGGTAGACGGAAATCCGGTATACCTGAAGGTGCACGATCCGGAAGTGCTTAAAGCTCTGCTTGGGATGGGCCCGCAAGCTTCGAACGTGCTGATTGACGTTATGGCCGCATTTTCTAATGCAACAAAACGCGGTGCTACTGGTGTTCTTGCCCCGGTATTTGCCGTAAAAGGCGCTACGATGGACCTTGTGCAATCGGCTATTCAGTCTAAAAGCCCGCTTAAGCAGACAGCGTACACCGTGTACAGCATCCTGAGTGGTGTTGGCGATGCTCTTAACATACCAGGACTCCGAAACTGGGCCCAGGAATACCGGCGCGCTGGAGGTGGATATTCGGCGCTGCTTCGCGGTGAGAGACAGCTTAACAAGAGCCTGGACGAACTTTCGCGCGATCCCTTCTTGTCGCCAAAAGGTGTCGTGAAAGGCGTTAAGAAGGCCGCTATGGCCCCTTTGAATATGCTTGAGAGTGTCGGCAGTATCGCTGAAAACGCTCCGCGTATCGCTGCCTCCAAGATTGAGCGCCAGTCACTCGGTAATGAGATCACTCCGGAGAATATTCGTAAAGTCATGTCTGCCGGCCGCGAAGCAACGATCAACTTCAGCCGAAAAGGTGCAATATCCCGGGACATTGAAGCATTCGTTCCATACAACAATGCAGCAGTACAGGGAACATACCGTGTCCTTCGTGCATTCAAAAAGAATCCAGTACGTACCGTTGCGGCTATTGGCGCTCTTTCAGTTGCTCCAAAGATGTACGAATATGCGCAATTCGCTGATGACCCGGATTATCAAAACTTGCCAGAGCGAGAGCGTATGCGGTATCTGATCGTCAAGAAGAACGACGATGGAACATTTACACGCATTCCGATGGACCCGGCATACAACAGCTTTGGAGAAGCAACAATTGCTGCACTACGTGCATTCAAGGACAATGATCCTCAAGCATTCAAGGGATTTGCTGATGCTCTGGCTAACGCATGGACGCCACCGATGGTTACCGGCGCACTTCAAGGAATCACTAAGGGAACTGGGGCGGAAGGAAGCATTGCAGGTGTAGTAAATTCAACAATCGCAGCGCCTTTCGTAGCCAGCGTATCTAATCAAAGTTTCACCGGACTTCCGATCGTTTCGAAATCTCTGCAAGATCGCAGCCGTCCATATCAATATGACGAGCGTACAAGTTCCATAGCCAAAACGCTTGGAAAATACCTGGATATGTCGCCGCAGAAGGTTGATTACATTATGCGGTCTTATGGCGGTGACCCGGCTCGTCTTTTGCTTCCGCTCACTTCAGATGTGGGTAAAGGAAATGTTCGCAACACGTTGCTGAAGAACTTCATCGTCGATCCAGCATTCAGCAATACACTAACCGATGATTTCTACACGGCAAAAGATAAGCTTAATCAAGCCTATGCTGACTACAACGAGGCTGGTGTTGAACTTCCATCGTGGTATGACGATAACCTTAGAAAAGAGCTTAACTCTACGTCTCGGAATTCGGTATCTAGCCAGCTTGCAGACCTTCGCGACTACAAGCGTGAAGTTACCGCAGACAAATCCATTAGCAACGAAGAACGCACGGCGAAACTGCGCGACATTCAGCAGCAGATAAACCAGATTTATATCGACATTAACTCCGTGTTGCAGGAAACGGGCGTGATCAAATGATCGAATTAGACGAATCAGAGCACCAATACAGCGACCTGACGGACCTGACGTTGCAGTTTATCGCAGACATGTACGGTCCGGAGGTACGTGACATGCTGCTTTATCCGGTGGTGGAACCTATTGTGGAGTATAATCGAAGCGCTATTTGATGTTTTCTACTATATATCCAGAGAGATTGTCACAGATATACGACATTTCAACTGGAGTAAATTCTGGAAAGGCTTCCGCTGGGAGGCCTTTCTTTTTTACATCTTTTATTTGTGGGGAAAGCGTTCTGGAATGAAGATGTTCCGCAAGTTCCTGGCTGAGCATTCCAGGTACTTCGCGGACGAAGAAGGCGAGTGGAAGCGTTGGGTAAGCAAACAGATCGTAAATCTAGGCGGAAACCCATTCATCCCTTCCCGGGAGTATGGGAGTACAAGACCATCATGGAAACTGCTTCGGAAGAACTCAAATACATCATCGATCTTATTACAGCAGGAAGAAAACCAGGGGAGGCAATCAGAGATGAAGACAGTAGTCATTGACGCTGGGCACGGAGGAAAGGACACCGGGGCAATCGGAGCAACCGGCAAGCTGGAGAAGGACTTCAACCTTACTATGGTGCTGAAGGTTCGCGATCTGCTGAAATCCAAAGACATAAAGGTAATTCTTACGCGCGACACGGACGTATTCATTGAGCTTACAGATCGCGCTAAAACCGCCAACAAAGCTAAGGCAGACGCGTTCCTCTCTATTCATGCTAACGCCTTGTCAGCTACTTCTACGGGCACAGAGACGCTTTACACGAAGGATATGGACGTTCCGTTTGCTCAATCCATTCATAATTCGATCATGGGCGTAACAGGCTTTTCAGACCGCAAGTGTAAGTATCAGAACTTATCCGTATGCCGTAATACAAAGATGCCAGCCACGCTGATCGAACCCGGATTTCTAACGAATCCAGATGAAGAATCCAAGCTGTTTGACCAGGCATGGCAAGACAAATTAGCCGAAGCGTTAGCCCGCGGAATCTGCGAATACCTGGGAGTGGATTATGATGCGAAACCGGCGCCTGAAGCGTCGCCAATGGTTAAGATCGACATTGTGGTCGATGAAACCAAACAACGCTATACCGGCTATCTGAGCAATGGACGTAGCTGGGTCCCGGCAAGATACATCCTTGATTACTTAAATGCAAACTGGACGTACAAGGGTAAACAGGTATACGTGAACGATACAGCTATTGAGACGATGCTTGTCGATGATTCGGCATTTGTGAAGGCGTCTGACCTATATGCGCTCAATGTTACCCGGGTATTTTACGATCCGGCAGCAAATAACCCGAAGCAAGTTTTGATTTACAAACCATTATAAGGAGTGATATCAATGAATGAAATTGTGAACGAAGCACAGCCGTATATCACAGCAATTGTACTAGCTCTCATCGGACTGTTAACCACGGTGATCCTGCGCAGTATCTCAATCTTGCAAAAGCGTGTAACCATCTGGATTGATTCCAGGCAATCAGTAAGTGAGCGTGAACTGCTGCACAAAATCGCAGCTGAAGCATTTGCCATCGCAGAAAAAGAGGTGTCCGGCGCAACATTGAAATATAACGCTGCGTTCGCGTACACCTCTGACCGGTTGGGTAAAGCGGGGATTAAAGTATCGAGTGATGAAATTAAAGCATCCATCGAAAAGGCCGTGCTCGATTACAATGCAAAAACTAAAACGTCAGCGTAGCTCATGGTATAATGGAGTTACATCCTTGAACCACACTTGCCCACCCGTTGAGGTGGGCTTTTTTACTTATCCACAGTGGAAATGTTGATAAAGATGTTACCGGCAACAAAAAGGTAACAAAATACACAGATAACAACATGCANATATTACAATTGAGAATATGTTGAGGTCGAAAAAATCCAGTAAAATCAATACTCAGCATAACACCAGATAACTATACATAAATATATTACAAAATCAGTAGATCATGGGCGGCATGATGTAATAAGGGCTGAACCCTTGCTTAGCAAGGGTTTCTCCTCGGGGCAACACTGATTGCCCACATTTTGCCCACATTGTGTAAAATGAAGATAAAGATGAAGACACCTTAGAGTGATGAAAATTGCTCCAAGGTGTCTTCTGTTTTTTAAGAAAGGGAGGAGGTCTTGCTATGGAAATTAAGCATCTTGAGCAATTTTTTGAATACATAACTACTCAGAATGTTGAAGTGTATAATGAGTTTAGCCTTCAGCACGAGTTAGGTAATTTATGGGACAACTAAAGGAACAGGGATTTTCAAAAACGTTTACTGCAGCTCTGGTAAAGGATCGTCCATTTTACGAAGGTAAGGACAATTCGGGCATATATGATTACTTCAGAGGAAGCAAGGTAGTTCAGGGAAGGGGTTATAAACCAGCGGAACGGTAAAGACAATACTGTAGTGGTGAGGGAAATATGGGGCAATGATTATCACATTTAATAAAAAAAGTTCTAAATGACCTTTTGCTAGAGCATAGGATCATTTAGAACCTTTTATTCTGCCGTACATGCTTCAATGCTGTAATTGTATATTTTGTACCCTCCTTAGAGGGACGAAATGAAACAATAAACTGATCAATGTATACAATAAACGTGTTCTTAAAATGCCGGGAAGGAAAAATCGTCCCCGTCTGCAGGATCTTCGTTTCGATACGTTTTACTAATCTTACTCTATATTCATCTGTTTCCTGGGTCGAGAAATATTTGCTTTGAATTAGGGAAACACGTTTTAACGCCGGAGCCGTCCATTCTACGAACATTAGATTTCTCCGTTATTGATCATCTCAATCACTTGTTGCGTAGTATACACTTGGCCTTTTTCAATTGCTTGCTCTGATTCTGCGATCATTTGCTGAATTTCCGGATCAGAATCAAAATCGGCGATCAATTCAGCCATTGCACCAGTACCATTATTATCATCATAGGATGGTTCCAGAATTTCATATTCTTTGCCATTCAGCTCCACGACAGGCTTATCATCTTCATTTAGAAAAGGGCTGATAATATTCCCGTTGCTATCTTTAAGCTTGAAGTGCATGCTGGCTAACCTCCCTTTCGAATTTTCGATACAATTATTATATCTTAAACGGAATCAACGTTGGCAAATTTCTTCAACGCACCTCTAGCCGAAGCAGGGCTAATTGTTGACATTGGATTTGAAACTGATTTCTCAATTGGCAATATATCCACTTAATTATGATCAGGCGGTCATGATATCCTTTATCACTCCGATCTTTACTTACATTTCATTATACCCGATAATGAAACCGTCGGATACGGATGCGGAAGCATCGCGTGCTTTTTTAAAATCTGTCCCAAAGCCCATAGCATCAAGCTCATGCAGTGAAACAGAAGCCTCTCCTGAAGTTCAATGAGCTTTGGGGAAGGCTTTTCTTTTTTAAAAGGAGAGGACAAACGAATGATCGGTGCCAAGACTATATTGTTGGATCAACTTCTGGCTAATGCTAATGATCGTAGTTGGTATGCCTCATTCTATGAAACGGTTGATGGACTATCTGAAGCAGAAGCATTTTGGAAACCTGATGATTCAAGCCATAGTATTGCAGAGATTGTCCAGCATCTAATTTATTGGAATGAAACTTGGCAATTATATTATAAGGAAAATCAGGTTAATGCCGGTGCACGAACCACTGATAATGCGGATACCTTTCTTGTTAAAGATGAGAAAGCTTTCTATGAGTTAAAAGAAAAGCTGTTAACAACACTGCTTCGATGGCAAGAACTCATTGAGGAAGATCAATTGTTATCTGTTGTAAATGGATATCCTGTGAAGGCTGAATGGTGGGCAATTATTTCAAATGCGGCGACCCATAATGCATACCATATTGGACAACTAGCCTATATTCGTAAAATGAAAAAATAGACAGTTCTCTGTTATGCCTACTGGATTGCGCCAATTACTTAGGAAGGAGAATCGCGATGACCTATTCACAAATGTCGCATAATTCAGGCCGCGGGTCCGACATTCGCTATCTGGAAGAGCAGATTGCAGCCGTCAAGCAAGAGATCGCGCGGGCCAAGGCCGCGGGTCTGCCGAAAGAGTTGGATGAAGCGAATAACAAGCTGGCCGAGCTGGAAGCGGAACTGGATAAGCTGGAGGATTAGAAATAGTCTCCCTCTCAATCCAGCCGAAAATATAGATGTATAATCAACTCTTCTGAGCGTTTGCTCAGGAGAGTTTTTTTGTATAAGAAAACCCTCAGTTCGACTGGGGAGGGTTGAATGTGCGCTCATCTATTCATTAATCGAAAATGGCCGCTCCTTGTTTTAACGCGCATTTAACTTAGTTTAACACCTCGATAACCCTCGTTCATTAGAATGATCAAATTAGTAATTTGCATCTTTCGACAATGATGCGGAATGTTCGACAATGAAAAGTGATTTTCGCCGAGGGAGGAGTAGTCAAATTGGAGATCAAAAGGAATAGAAAGAGGTGGGTAGCCGTCTTCTTGACGGTTTGCCTGGGACTTAACGGATGGTTTGGCACAGTTGTTCCTCAAGTGTCAGCCGCTTCAGTCGGAAATGCCGACCATATCGTGATCAGTCAGATTTATGCGGGAGGAACGGATAACCCTTCCAAAGGAGCTTCTGCTTATACCAATGATTACATAGAACTGTATAATCCGACTGATTATCCTGTAACATTGACGGGTTGGTCTATTCAATATGTTCCTTATACGTATAGTGCGGGTTCAAACTGGAACGTCATTGAACTGGGGACCGGACCGGTGACGGCGATTCAGCCTCATGGCTATTATTTAATCAAAGGCTATCATGGCAATTATACCCTTGATCCAGCGTCCAAAACCGTAGATAATCCCGATACGGCTGCAGATACAGGACAATTCCCGCATATGAGCAAAGATGGCGGTGTTGTAGCGCTGGTGAAGGACAGTGCAGCGCCTCTGACAGCGGATAGCCCTGCCGGAGGCAGCACTGTTGATTTCGTTGGCTACGGCACATCGTCCAAGACGCCCAAGGCCTATGAAGGTGCTTCATTCGCGCCTGACGGCTCTTACAAGAAGGCCATCGTTCGAAAAGGTGTAAATACGGAAACCCATACGGTTGTTGCGCCTGTCTCATCGTCGAGCACAGGTTATGGCAACGGATATGATTCGGATAATAATGACTTGACGGCTGGCTCGGGCTCAGGCGATTTCCAGCAGATGGATTCGGGCTTGTTCGCTCCGCGCAACAGCGAGGTAAGGGAACCGGCAATTAAAGGCGCTGCGAATGCCGCTATTGAGATGGACTCGGATAACCGGACGATCCTCTCTTCGAGCAATCAGGCGCAGGTGGACTTGTCGATCGGCACTGTTCGTAACGGAGTCCTGACGGAAGGGACAGATTACACGATTAATGGTCTTCCGGCAGGAAGCTTCACTTCGACAGGCGTAGGCTCTTCCTCTGATAATTCCATTACAATTGTGCTCAGCGGCACAGCCGATGAAGCTCTGACGGCGGATGTTGATTTAACGGTCACGGTCAAAGGAGCTGCACTGGAAACTCCAGGCTCCTATCCGGATTCGGACGCCATCGGAGGAATTAAGCTTGCTCATGCTTCGGCAGTTCCCAAGGTTGGCGGAGCTGTTGTTGCGGGCATGGACAAACTTGTGATGTCCGGCGATACGGAAATTGGCCAAGGAACGTTTGCGGTTCAACTATCGGATAAAGTCCATGTCCGTCCAAATGACGACACGGCTCCTTATGTCTCCGGTACTGATTATACGGTGACGGGGCTGCCGGCTGGACTGGAGCTGTCTGCGAAGCCGGATTCGGAGACGAACCGGATTATCTTCACAGTAACCAACCCGTCCCAGGTTTCTGTTGCCGAGGACGCCTCGCTTAGTATTGTCATCAAAGGAAATGCGGTGCAGGAAGCAGGAGCAGCTGATTCCGATCCGATCGTGGGAGTGACGCTCCAGCGGTTCAGAATGGCTGTAGACACCACAGACAGCCGGCGAGCGTTCGTGGAACAGACGATTAAGGAGAGCAATTCCTTTTTCGCAGACCCGTTAACGAAAGCTTATAAGTACAGCACAGATGCGGTCGCTCACGATGCATTCACATTCCTGCGCGGTTCGGCGGATGTGTTCTACCGGGACCTGGGGACATCCGTGTTACCACTGCCGGCTTCTCTGGCTCCGTTCTCGGGTGTGCTGACGTATTCGGAAGGGGATGCTCATTTTCAAAATGTCGGGTTCTATAATGACAGTGCGGGAACGCCTGTCTTTGGATTGAATGACTTTGACAGTGCGCGTGTAGACGCTTTTTACACAGACTTGCTGCGTTTTGTAACGAGTATGTATGTGGTCCGGTATGAAAAGGACAGCGCCGCCATCAGTCAGTCGAGCGATGCGGAAATCCGGTCTGCGGCCAAGGAGTTCCTGGATACTTACAAGGATACGGTGCTAAGCACGGTCGGCCATGACGATCAGAAGCGGACGAAGCTGACGGCTAATACTCTCCAGGCTTACACACTCAAGGCGATGAATGCTGTAGTCGGAGGCAAGAGTTACGAAGAAGCCCGAAAGAGCCTGAATACAAAGTGGATCAAGGATACGGTCACGAGCCCGGACACCTCGAAGTATGAGACGGCTACAAGCGAAGAGATCGCGGATATCCAGCATTCCTGGAGCGACTACGTACAGGGAATCGCAAGCGATCCGGCAAGCCCGTTCCATTCGCTGTCGGCTTCGGAATTAGACGGATATTTCACGGTGAAATCCGTTGTTCGCCGCATCAATCAAGGACTCGGCAGTATTGGAAGCAAGCGTTATAACGTACTGATCGAGGGTCCGACTGCATCTTCCGATGACGATGTGATCCTTGATGTGAAGCAGCAGCTTCGCGATGCCAGCCTTTCGAAGAAAGCCTATCAAGCCATGGTTCCGGACCCGGACATCTACCTAGGTGTTCTGGATGGATCGGACGCTCAATATCTGATTCGGGAAATCTCTCCTTATAAAGGGGATTATTCGAAGAAAACCTTCGTTAATCTGGATGAATTCAGCCAATATTCGGTCGATTCGGCAAAAGCGTACGCTTATATGCAGGTTTATTCGTCCAGCCAGGTAAACAGTGGCTTCGCAGATACGTTCAGTACACAGATTGCGCCGGTGTGGGATGTGATCGAAGCCGGCATTCTGAATGCCGCAGAGGACTATTCGCATCAGATCGTTGCGGACTATAACCTTGTCAAAGATGATATGGTAGCCGGCAAATTAATCGATGTCGCCACATTGGACAGCTTAACGGTTGACAACGGCGTGTTGATTCCGGATTTCACCAAGGACAGCATGGATTACCAGGTTAAGGCAGCCGAGGATGCGGCTAATGTGGAGATTACGGCAGCCGCGACAGATAAGCTTGCAACGATCTCCTTAGATGGAAACAGCTATTTGGCGGGACAGCCGGTCACTGTTCCCCTGGCATCTCGGGAGACAAATGTTGCGATTGTCGTGACTGCGCAGGATGGTGCAACCACAAAGACCTACACGCTCCATATCCGAAAGGGCTCGGCTGTTGTTTCGGTTACCGGCATCACGGTTACGGGTGAAGGCGGCGCAACCGGAATTTCGACGAATCGCGGGACGCTTCAAATGAAGGCCGAAGTCATGCCGGCTGACGCTGCGGATGCTGCTGTTGTATGGTCGGTCGAGAATGGTACCGGCAGCGCCACAATCAGCGATTCGGGCTTGCTGACGGCAGCTGCCAACGGTACGGTGACGGTCCGGGCTACCGCACATGACGGTTCGGGTATTTCAGGGACGACTGTAATTACCCTTACGGGACAAGGTGACAATTCGGAATCTTCGCCGACTCCTACAACGACACCGACTCCAACGCCGACAGTTGCACCGACTCCTACACCACCAACAACACCGGTATCGACATCAACTTCGTCATCGTCGTCGGCAGCTACGCCTACAGTTACACCAACAGCATCACCGGCACCGACGGCATCTTCAGTACCAACGTCGCAACCGACAATTGCTTTCAAAGCCGGTGTGGCAGACGCGGGAGCATTGAAATCCGCGATCGCGCGAGATATGCAGACCGCTTCCGTTATAAGCTTCAGAGATGTACCGGAATCCAGCTGGAGCGCCTTTGCTGTCGGTGTGGCCAGTCAAATCGGATTCGTGAAGGGATACGGGGACGGTACCTTCCATCCGAATGCTGATGTTACCCGGGCTGAATTTGCGACAATGCTCGTGTCGGCGCTCGGTCTCAAGGCGGACGGAAGCGATGCATTTACAGATACGAAGGGCCATTGGGCGGCAGAAGCGATCCATGCTTTGCAAGCAAGCGGACTTGCCGGCGGATATACTGACGGTTCGTTCAAGCCTGACCGGAAGATTTCAAGGGCTGAAATTATCGCCATTCTCGCTAGAACCGTATCTGGTGCAGATGCAGGCTCAAACGGGAAATTTACGGATGTGAAGGGCCACTGGGCTGAGGGGGCCATCAATTCGCTTGCGAATGCCGGGATTATCAAGGGGGACGGAGCGGCGGAGCTTAACCCCAACGCTAACGCGTCGAGAGCAGAGTCGGTCATCATGATTGTCCGTATGCTGAATACCGTTCTGGGCCTCGGTCTGTCACTATAAGTCGATAGCATTGTATTCTATGAAAAAGGGCCTATTGCGAGTTCGTTGAACTTGCAATAGGCCCTTTCGATCTGAAAATCTTCTAAAATAGAAGACCAATTGTCAAAATTCGACAGCGTTTTCATTTTAATGATGTTAAAATAAGGGAGGATATTGTCGATGATTAGTCGGAGGGCGGTGATACCAGGTTGCGAGATCTCATATTTGTTGTTCTCGGTGTTTTTGATGCCTTCGCGGCGTTATTCCTCATTCTCAAGCTGTACATGCTTCCGGTTAGAGAATATATGGCTAAAATCCTTATTTTCACGGCGTTTATCGCTGTTGTCTCATATGTCATGAGGATTATCCTGAAACAACCCAGTTACGATCTGCCCTTACAGTACTTGTTGTTTATTTTGTTCCTTAGAACAGGTTTAAAGATCAAGTTTCACCTGGCGTCCTTTATAGCGGGGACAGGAATATGTGCCTATGCGCTGCTTCAGGTTGTCGTCTATTATTTCTATACATGGACCCATCTGATTGATGCCGAGGTCTTGACGGCTACCGGCGGTTTCTACGTATATCTGCTACAGATTACCTCCATCCTTCTGGTCTACGCGATCTGCTGGCTGTTTGAGCGATACAGTCTCGGTTTTTCATTCATTATTGTTCCTCCCCATGATTTTCTGGTGAAGGAAGATTACTTCACGAACCGGAACCTGTTAATTGTAATCGGCAGCATCGCTTCACTCTCCACCATTTCCATCACTATTTTACTTCTATACAAATCCAATACGATCGCCCTATTGGCGGTTGAAGCTGTGACACTCGGCTTGTCCTTTTACTTTTCGAGATGGAGTGATCGGGATGATATTAGAAGAGCTATCGAGGCTTATCGCCGTAAAGATAAAGAAGCTAGATCCTGATGGACCCGGTTCTCTTGAAGTATTAGCCTATGGAATTGGTCTCAAGCTCAATCTATATACTGGAATCCTGCTAACGGTTCTGCTCGGGGCTCTGATCAGTGATGTTCTTCATTCGCTTCTGGCTCTTGCCGCTTTTATGGCTTTACGTAAGTTCTCGGGCGGCTTTCACCTCCCCATAACCATATGCACCCTTGTCACAGGGCTGGGAGCTGCAATTATTCCTCTAATACGAATGAATCAAGGACAAGTAATCGTCCTAACGCTTCTGTCAGTATTCCTCGTGCTTCTCTTTGCACCTAATAACTATGAAGACATTAATCTAGTTGAATTTGATTCCTGGTCCAAGTGGATATCGGCGGCGATCGCCTTGAGCAATCTATTCATACAATCCTCCGTTGTGGCGTCTGCCTTTATCTTTCAATGTCTGCTGCTGCTCCCGATATACCCCAGGAAAGGAGGTGATCAAGCATGAAAAAAGCAATCGCACGTAAGATGGCTGAGAAAATCGTAAAATCCGCGACAAATTCTGCCAGAAGCCGTAAGACGATTATCGGTTCGATGCCAGTTCCAAGCGAATTGAAAAAAGGCGAATAGCAGCATGAAAGAATCACGCAAAATTGTCGGGGTACAGGTATCTCAACCTGCCGACGGTGCTTCGCAGTTTTACTTTAAGGAAGACGACATCATGAGCATCGAAATGTGGAAGCCGAAAAAAAATTACAGTGTTCCGATTTTCCACACGAGAACCGGTACCTTCACGGTGCTGACCACGCTGGAGGAATGCAGTATTGCTTTTTCGGCTTTCCTCTCTCTGGATACTTGGAATCTGGTCAACCTGCGAAAAGGCGAAAGGCTGGAAACCGGGACATATGGGGGGCGCCTGTATTTTCAGGGCTCCTCGTTGTATACCGGAGTCAACCTCAAAAGTATTGGCATGTGGGAGGACCTTGCGGCAAAAGCCAGGGAAGCCGAGGAGGACGACCGGGATATTTTTGTGAATCGGATCGACGAATTCGGCAAACTGGAGGAAGGACAATTTATCCGCGCCAGCGAAGTCTTCTATGTGGATACCTGGGAGCCCAAGCGGAATTATCATGTTCCCCGGTATTTCACGAAGGACGGCGTTTATTCAGCCGGATTGACCTTCCAGAGCTGCAGGGAAGCGATGCCCCATTTATTCCCGGCGTATAACGGAAGTCTGGTTAACCTGGACTTGATCGAACGTATTGAGGAGAAAATATACGGCGATACTGTATTCTTCAAAGACAGTACCCATAAGACGGGGATCGCGCGCAGCAAGGCCAAATACTTAAAATGCATCCTTCCATGATAACCCTCTTCTCCATGTGAGATGAGGGTTATTATATTTGGGCAAATTTGTCAAGAAAAATCGAACCTAGGATAGCACTGAAATTTCCGATCTATTTCGACAAATTACTTAAAAGGTGTAGTTTACACTAAAGAACAAGCTATTTTACTGTCTATAGGGGAACGGAGAGATCAGATGCTTAGCCTGACGGTCACGGAGGATGAGAATGGGGCGGGAATCCAGCCGGTGTCAGTCAATGACATTTTGTTTTTGCAGACCAATATGAAAGCTCTCGTGGAGGTCCACACCAGGGGAGGCAAATACTACACCGTAGGGCCGCTGCGGTTCTGGGAAAGCGCATTTGCGCAGGGGGGCTTTCAGTTTGTCCGTCTGGACAGAGGAGTGCTGGCCAACCTGGCGCAGATTAAATGCATTAACACTACGCTGAAGTTCGCATATTTTGAATATCCGGTAACAAACCGGACCAAATACTGCATGATGTCCGATGGAAGGTATAAGGCGATTATGGAGGAGCTTCCTGCCGATATTCCCCGGATTGAAACCATATTGGATTAGATAAAAAAGG
Source organism: Paenibacillus sinensis (assembly GCF_019904155.1). GTDB lineage: Bacteria > Bacillota > Bacilli > Paenibacillales > Paenibacillaceae > Paenibacillus_AQ > Paenibacillus_AQ sinensis. The sequence continues at coordinate 152,150 of NZ_JAHCMB010000191.1, read as the reverse complement.
GACCGCTTAAGGATTAACTCCTAAGCGGTCCCTTTATTTGAAGCTCATTCAATTGCTGTTAGTGAGTAGCATCCCAAATGGCTTCGTTCAGCAGATAGAGGGCATTGATGTAAGCCTCGGTTGTAGCCTGCTGATCGTTAAGCACGGCTTTTGCTTCCGTCACGCGGGCGGCGACCACAGTGTTGTTAATGGTACCAGCCGCGGCAATGCTGCCTTGAAGTGCTGTGCGTACATCCGGAACGGTCAGGATAATGTACTTGGTTACAATGGAAGAGCCGCGTTTCAGCTCAAGGGAAACCTTGTACTGCACAGGACTGCTTGTACCATTGAAATGCTGGAGCTTCACAGCACCGTCTGTGTATTCGAGATACACATCGGAGCTGACCGTTCCGATCGGCTGAACGCTCAGAACGTTAAGTGTAATATCTGCCGGCACCTGGACTCCAGGAGTGTTCAGATAGACGTTCTGGTAGACGGCTTGGGTAGCTGATACCGTAAAGTCGGTGTAGACTGTATTGGCGACAGTCACCAGCTCATTGTAAGCCGATTCGCTGATGTAATCGACAGTAATGCGTGAGCTATACTGGCCGAAGGCATCTTCCCGGTAAAGAGTGAGGGAACCGCCTGAGCTCTTGAGATTGAGATTTGTGAATGTTACGATATCGGATTCTGCAGTTGCTGTAGAAGAATGCAAATTGCTGATATTCTCGTTGCTCAGAACCACATGTTCTCCCGGAGCAAGGCCGCTGACGGTAACGGTGTCATTCGCTTCGGACTTGTTCACTACATGAACGGCATCCGGATCGATGGGTTCCAGGACAGCCGGATTGCTAACGGTAGGCAGTGAATCAGCCAGTACGTTGGTGTCGTTGAAAGACAGGTTGCCCGCCGAGATGGTCAGATCGAATACATGCCAGTACAGCTCCGGACTGGTTCCAGCCGGGATGTTGTAGGTCTTGACCGGAGTCGCGCTGGCCCCGCTGTAGACCTCAACCTTCGCACCGGAAGCGGTGAGAGTATAAGCGTTATCCGGTCCGTTGCCACTGTAGTTATGGACGTAGAACTGATAAGTGCCGTTAATCTGCTTGCGGATCGTAGTGGTCTCGGGACCATAGGAGTCCACGTCATCATGATCCAGATCGGCGTATAGCTCGTCCTGATAGCCGTATTGCTTCTTGCCGTACCACGTATGGAACGTCTGTCCATCCGGAGTAGGTCCGAACAAATGGGAGTCCTCATCGTTCGGGTTCTCGTTCCAGGTCAGCACGATCCGGATTTCATCAGCTTTTGGAATGCGGATTGCCGTGGCATCCTGTCCGTAGTTCTTGTAGTCGCTTAAGGATACGCCGACTACATAAGTTGTAATGAAGCCTGCTTTGACCAGCTCGCCAGTGTAGATGCCGGGCGCGAGATTGGCAAAGTAATGACCGTACACATCCGTAACCACGGTTGCGGCGATTTCGCCTGAAGTAGTTCCGAGGCCTCTGCGGAAGTTGATTGTCATATCCGCAACAGGCTGGTTGTCCACATCGGTGATGGTGCCTTCAAAGCCGTAGACGGTATCGGTGACCGAACCGCCGGAGCCACCGGTGCCGCCAACTGGAACGCCAACCGATACGGTTACATTTGGAGCCGTAATGACTTGGCCAGGCGTCTGTGCGATCGTCGAGCCCGACGTGTTGACATATGCCGTTCCGATGGTTCCCTGGCCGGTAATATGAGCGATTGCGTTCAGGACCAGAGTCTGGACGCTGGTTCCGGCAGCCAGATCAATGGTCGTATTGCCGGCGGTAGGAGCAACCTGCAGATTCTGCACGGAGCCGGAGGTGAGGCTGACGCGGATAGATGTTGCAAAGATATCTACCGTGTTGAAATTCCCCGCCAATTCAACTTGAGCGCCTACCGGAATCAGATCGGAGAGGCTGACATTGCCGAAGCCGCTGCCGCTGCCCGATTCCTGCAGAAGGGCTCCGGATTGAAGCGTAGTCTGCTGTACCGAGGTCGATCCTTCGGTAACGATGCGGATGCTTCCGTCTTTCTTGTTCACTATAACAGTAACGAGAACGGAATCATCGACATGAATACTGTTCTTGCCGCCGCCGTTAATGACGGTTGTACCCTTAACGGTGACATTCTTCAGCGTGATATCACCTTTGCCGACATCCTCGCCGATAATCAGATTACCGTTGATGACGGTGTTGCGAAGGGTGATATCCGGAGCATTCAGATACACGGAGCCGTTAACAGTAACGGTTCCGTTCTCCGGACCGTAAGTGCCCGCCTTGTCATACACGACAGTCTGGCTGCTAGCGCGAAGCTTCAGCGCCCGGTCGAGGACGACGACAGCTTCGGCGCGTGTAGCGGTGTCTTGCGGTCTGAATTTACCGCCAGAGCCCTGCATGAGGCCGGCCTCAGCGACTGCTGCGATGGAATCCTTGCTCCAGGCATGGCTGGCAACAAGGTCTGTGAAGCCCGTATTTGAAGCCGAAGCGTTCAGCTTCAGAAGAGAGGCTACGATTACAGCCAGCTCTTCACGGGTAATGGATTTGTTCGGTTTGAAGGTCTGGTCGCTATATCCTTTTATGTAGGCCGCAGCGGATGCTTTGGAAATTTCGTTATAGTACCAGGCGCCGTTCTTAACATCCTTGAATGAGATGGAGGCGATTTCATTAAATCCGAACGAATGGTTAACGAGAGCTGTAAATTCTGCGCGGGTGATCTGGTTATCCGGCTTGAGCGAACCATCCTGGTATCCGGAGATCAGTCCCTGCGACTTCCACTGCTCCAGTATGTCTGCCGCCCAATGCCCGACTGTGTCGGCTGCGCCTACAGCAGGCTTCGATGTGTCGGCGGCAAATGCCTGGCCGAACGAGGCCAGAACCAGGCACAAGGTCAAGACCAGCATCATGCTCCTCTTCATTGCGCTACTTCTTTTTCTCAATTGTATACACCCCACCAGTTTTTGATTTCTGTCTTAAAAAGGTGACAGTGAACCCTCTTTTCCTCCCTTCTAAGTAAAGTTTATATCTATCACTTTATCGGCAATCTTATGAGCCGAATGAACTATTTAATAGGATTTTCGTATCATTTCGTCTGAAAATGAGTCATTTTACACAGAATTTACATATTAGCGAAATAGGGATGACAATCAGAGTTTCGGTTAAATATGAAGTATGAATCAGAAGGGAGGGAGTAGAAATGGAGAATCATCACAGCCTGGAGCTGGCAACTTTCGCGGGCGGCTGCTTCTGGTGCATGGTCAAGCCGTTTGACGAATTGCCAGGCATCGCTTCGATAGTTTCGGGCTATACGGGCGGACATACGGAGAACCCTACATATGATAGCGTCGGAACCGAGACGACCGGCCATTATGAAGCGGTTCAGATTACCTTTGATCCGGAAGTGTTTCCTTACGAGCGTCTGCTGGATCTCTATTGGCGGCAGATCGACCCGACGGATGCGGGCGGGCAGTTTCTGGACAGGGGCTCATCTTACAAAACGGCGATTTTCGTTCACAATGAAGGGCAGAGGAGAGTTGCAGAGGCGTCGAAACGGGAGCAGCAGGCCAGCAGGAGGTTTAAGGGGAAAATTGTCACGGAGATTTTGCCCGCGGGCCGCTTTTATCCGGCGGAAGATGAGCATCAGGCCTATTACAAGACGCATCCCTTCAAATATAAGCAGTATTATCAGGGGTCAGGACGGAATGATTATGTCCGAAAGCATTGGAACGGAGAGCGGGAGCGGCAACTGTTGCGTTCTCGATTAACCGAGCGGCAGTACAAGGTTATCCAACTGATGGAGCAGGAGCCTCCTTATCAGAATGAGTACTGGGATAATAAGAGGGAGGGTATCTATGTGGATGTGGTGGACGGGACGCCGCTGTTCAGCTCGAAGGATCAGTTCCCTTCACCGTCAGGCTGGCCCGCTTTCGCGAAGCCGCTGGAAGAGGGATTCATTACAAGAGAAGGGGGGCGAAGCGAGGGGAAGCCGGTGACCTTGCTGCGGAGCAGATTGAGCGGGGCTTATCTCGGCAGGCTGTTGTTCAATGGTCCGGAGCCGGAGAAGCTTCATTACAGCGTGAACTCCGCCGCCCTCCGGTTCATCCCGAAGGAGGATATAGCCGGAAGCAGGGAAGAGCGGTACGCCTCTTTTGGAGAGGACTAGCCTAAAGCCAAAGTGTGATATACCGCATAATCTAAAAGAGAGCCCCCTATAGCCGGCTGCCCAGAAGGAAGCTCTGGGCGGCTGCAGCCAAGGGGGCTCGCCATTTTATTGCTCGCTTATGCGATTACTCTAGACTCTTTGATTACTGCTTCACGATATCCTGAACGGCTTTGTCGAGCTTATCCAGCAGCTGGTCGCGGTTGATTTGTCCGCCCAGGTATTCCTGCATGGCAGCGCCGAAGCCTTGAGTTACGCCATCCGGGAAACGGTCCCAGTTCCAGCTCAGAGCGGTGGAGGACTGACTTTGAACCGCCACGGCTACCTGGCCGATGTCCTCAGCCGTGGTTGTGATGTCGGATTCGGCCGGAATGAACTTGAACTCCTTGGCCAAATATTTCTTGCCTGCATCGGAGGATACCATCCAGTTCAGGAATGCCTTGGCTTCTTCCGGATGAGCCGACTTGCTGTTCACAATCCAGTTGTTCGGTACGCCTACATAAATATGGCCTTCCTGATCGTTGATCGGCATTGGCAGCAGGCCGAGGTTGAGGTTCGGGTCGATCTTGTCGATGTCGCCCTGCGTCCAGTTGCCCTGCATCATCATCGCAGCTTTGCCGGCGGCGAAGTCGGCAACCTGTGTAGCGTAATCGGTCGTTACTTTATTGTCTTGTGCGTTGTCAAAAATTACGTCCACGAGATCGAGCCATTGCTTGAAGACTTCATTGCCTTTGATCGTCTGCTTGCCGGCCTTCAGATCATCGATGAAGGTAGCCGGGTCCTGCTGGTTGGCAAGGGCGACGTTCACGAGATGGATACCCATGGACCACCATTCGTTGGTCGCTTCAAAAGGCGTGATGCCTGCGGCCTTCAGCTTCGCGACAGCGTCCTTCAGCTGTGCCAGTGTCTTAGGCTCTTCTGTAATGCCGGCTTTGGTGAACAGATCCTTGTTGTAGATAAGGCCATAGCCTTCAACGTTCATCGGCATGCCGTAGAGTTTGCCGTCAACGGTCGTCGGGATCTTGGAGGATTCGATCAGCTTGCTTACCCAAGGCTGATCCGAGAGATCGGTTGCGCGGTCCATGTAAGGAACAAGTGCCGCGAAGCCGCCGTTGTTGAAGATTTCAGGCTCTGAGCCCGAAGCGATTTCGGCTTTGAGCAGCGCGCCGTAGTCTTCGCCGCCGCCGTGAGTTTCGACTTGCACCTTGACGCCAGTCTCTTTCTCGTATTCTTCGGCCAGGGCGTTAAGCTGTTCAGCGATTTCAACTTTGAACTGGAACACTTTAATCGTTACATCTTTTTTGGGAACTGTGGATGCAGCCGGCGCGGCTGAGCCGGAGGTACCGCTGTTGTTCGCGGCGGAGTTGTTATTGCCCCCGCCTCCGCAACCTGCAATAATAAGGATGCAAACGATTGCGAGGAGGAAAGCGAACCGTCTTTTCTTCATAATTTAATGCCTCCCTTTGTTTTGTAAGTGTTTACATTCATATCGTAATGCAATCTTGCATGGACCAACACTTAATTTTTTGTCTGAAAAGGTGGATATTGTTGTCGCTGCCTGTCAGCCTTTCACCGACCCGGCCGTAACGCCTTCGACGATGTATTTTTGCAGGCTCAGGAAGAACAGCAGAACCGGAACAATCGCCATAACGAGGCCTGCCAACGCCAGATCCCACTTCTTGGTATACTGGCCGAAGAATTTCGTAACAGCCACCGGCAGCGTCGTCAAATCTTTGTTGCCGCCTATAATGAGGACGGGCAGCAGGTAGTCGTTCCAGATCCACAGTGTATTTAGTATAACCACAGTTACGATGATCGGCATCAGCAGCGGGAAGACGATCCGGAAGAAGACGCCGAAGGGTCCCGTTCCGTCAACGCGGGCCGCTTCCTCCAGCTCATAAGGCACGGTCTTGATGAAGCCGTGAAAGAGGAAGACGGACAGCGGCATCCCGAATCCGAGATAGCAGGCTACAATGCCGTAGAGCTCGCCGCGCAGCTCCAGCATGCTGGTAACGCGCACCAGCTGAAGCATGAGCGACTGAAAGGGAATGATCATGGCCGATATGAGCAGCAGGAAGACGAAAGAGTTGAACTTCGTCGGCTTTCTGACAATCTGATAGGCTGCCATGGAGCTGAACACGACGATCAAGAGCACGCTTAGTGCCGTTATCTGAAAAGAGTTCCAGAACGCCTGCGGGAAGTCGATCATTTTCCAGACATCGGAATAATTGCTGAAGTGGAACACCTGCGGGAACGAGGCCGCGTCGAGCAAAATCTCCTTCAGTGTCTTGACCGAGTTGGACAGCACCAGATAGAAGGGAGCCAGGAACACCAGCGCGAGCAGGATAGCGACGATTTCCAGGGCAAAGGTTTTGGACTTGTACGGGCTGATATTCATCAGGCTGATACCTCCTTGCGTTTCGTAATCAGCACCTGAGTAATGGTAATCAGCGATACGGCAACGAAGAACAACAGTGCTTTGGCGGTTCCGAGTCCGTAGCGGTTGTTGATCAGGGCTTCTGCGTAGATGTTATAGGCCAGCGATTGCGTCGAAGTGCCCGGTCCGCCCTTGGTTAGCGACAGGTTGAGGTCGAACATTTTGAACGCATTCGAGATGGTCAGGAACAGGCAGATGGTGATGGCCGGCATGATCAGCGGAACGTACACGCTTCTGAACAGCTGCGCCGGACGAGCGCCGTCGATCTTGGCCGCCTCGACCAGATCCTTCGGAATCCCGGCCAGCGATGCGATATAGATGATCATCATGTAGCCTGCGGTCTGCCAGACGAATACGATGACCAGTCCCCAGAAGCCGGTGGACGGCGTTCCCAGCCAGGGAAGCTTGAAGAACGGGATATGGGTGAGCTCGCCGATGGTGGCGAAGCCCTTGGTGAAAATGAACTGCCAAATATAGCCGAGCAGGATGCCGCCGATTACGTTCGGCATGAAGAAGACGGTACGCAGCACATTCTTGGTCTTGAGCGAAGCCATCAGCATGAAGGCAAGGATCAGGGCCAGCACGTTGGCGATAATAACGGATACAACCGTGAACCGCAGCGTGAAGTACAGCGAATTCCAGAAGCCATCGTCATGGAGAATCCGGCTCCAGTTCGCAGAGCCTGTCCACACCGCTTTGTTCAGGTCAAGACCGTTCCAGTCGGTGGAGGAATAATAGAAGCCTAGAATGAAAGGGGTTACCACTATGGTCAGAAAGAAAAGAAGACAAGGACCCAGAAATACGATCTGCTGGCCCCATCCCTTGCGTCTGCCCCGCTTTTTTCTTGTGGCCTGCACTGCCGGCGGATTGATCCCGGTGCCGAGTTTGGATTCGTTTGCAACACCCAGCGCTTTTTTCATGGCGGTTCTCCTTTGTACGTAGTATCATTGCTTCACACCTTCATTATAGTAACCCCTGCTCATCGCCAACACTCATTATGATGACCATAAAAGTGGATTTTATTGCAGCGCTGTTCCGGTCGATTGCCATGAAATAAGGAGGAGCCTCATTGTTCAAACACAGCATCCGAACCCGGCTGATGGCCCTTGTGCTGCTGGCTGCGGTCATACCGGCCGGCGTCTCGGTTATCTTTTCTTATTTGTATACGAAGCAGTCGTTCACCGAGCAGGCGCTCAACCAGAACCGCAAGCTGCTGACACTCGGAGCGGCCAATCTGTCCAGCTATTTTCAAAAAATAAACCAGCTGGGCCTCAGCATCTACAGCGGAATCAATATCCAGAACTCGTTCTACACCTCCATTCTGACCACCAAGAATCCGAACGGCGTCCCGGAAGGGACGATTCAGCCGGACAACCGGAATGTGGTGCTCTCACAGCTGTACAATCTGTTTCTGTCGGACCGGAATATATTCAAAATCCATCTATACGTCCGGGCCAACAGCCAGTCCAATATGCTGCTGAACGGACAGTTCCGGCGGGAGACCAATCTCACCTATAAGGCGCCCGCCAATCCGAACGGCACAAACCGTCCTTTTATCGAGGTGACGCATATGGACCAGCAGTTCGGCATGAGGTCGGGATTTCCGAATTTCAAACCCGGACAGATGCCGGTATTCACCGCCCATGTCCCGATCTACAAAACGCCGAGCGACGAGGTTCTGGCCGATCTGTCCATCGATTTCAAACTGGCCGATATCGAGGAGATTGCTAGGTCGATGTTCAGCCCCGGCACCGAGACGCTCTATGTGATCAATGAGCAGGGCCAGATTCTCTATGCTCCCGGCAGCGCTGCGGACAATGAATGGAACGGGCGAACCGTGGGGGCGGGCTGGGTCAAGGAGCTGAAGTCGGACAGCGGAAATTTCTCCTGGAGCGATAAGAACTTTAACGGAATCGTCATGTACAAGAAGGTTGATTCCACGCTCTTTAGGGGATCGGTGGTGAAGCTGACGCCCTATGAAACGCTGTACAGCGACGCGAGGACCATCAGCCGGATCAATACCGGAATCGGTGTGCTGTTTCTCATCATTTCGGGGATTGCGGCCGTTCTGATCTCCATTGGCTTCACCCGGCCGATCAAGAAGCTGATCTCCTATACCCAGCGGGTTCAGATCGGTCAGTTGGACGCTTCCGTCGATTCGATAAGCGAGGATGAATTCGGGCTGCTGACGCGCAAAATAACGGAGATGACCCGGACGATCAATGATCTCATCCTGCAGGAGTACCGGTTGGAAATCGCGAATAAGACCAACCAGCTAAAGGTGCTTCAAGCCCAGGTCAATCCGCATTTTCTGTATAATGCGCTGCAATCGATCGCTTCCTTGTCGCTGCGGTATAACGCGCCGAAAATCTACGATCTGATCTATTCTCTCGGCAGCATGATGCGGTACTCCATGACGACGAACGAGGGCCAGGTCACGCTTCAGGACGAAATCGAGCATGTGGAAAATTATTTCATCCTGCAGCAGGAGCGTTTCGGCGAAGAGAACCTGAGGATGGAGACCGATATTGAAGACAGGGTGCGGGTACTGCCGGTTCCCAAAATGATTCTTCAGCCGCTCGTCGAAAATATCTTCAAGCATGGCTTCCGGAGCGGAATCAAGAATGGCATGATCTGGCTGAAGGCGGGAATCGACGATGAGAACCGTCTGGTTATCACCATTCGTGACAATGGACAAGGCATATCCGAATCGCGGCTGGAGGAAGTGAGAAAGGGACTGGAACGAAATGAACCGGGGGACGAGGAGGGCATCGGACTGCGAAATGTACTGTCGCGGCTGCGGCTGCAGATCAGCGAGAATGCCCGGCTGCTTCTGATAGGAGGACAAGAAGGCGCCGAGGTAACACTGATCGTTCCCATGCCAGAATCAAGTGGTCGATATGAGGAGTGAACCTGAAATGAAAGTCTTGATCGTCGACGACGAGAAGCATGTACGCGAGGCCATCCGGTATTTCGTCCCGTGGGAACAATACGGGGTTACCGGTATTTACGAAGCGACGAACGGACAGGAAGCGATGGAGATTGTGCTGGAGCAGGAGCCGGCGGTTGTGTTCACGGATATGCGCATGCCGATGATGGACGGCGCCGAGCTGCTGGAATGGCTGCACCGCTGCTCACCCTATACGAAGACGATCGTCATCAGCGGCTATCAGGATTTCAGCTATGTGAAGCCGGCTATTGTATACGGAGGTATAGATTACCTGCTGAAGCCGGTGAACCGTAAGGCGCTGGTCGCCGCAGCGGACCGGGCCTTCCAGAAATGGAACGAGGAGAAGCAGGAGCGCGAACGTTCTTTTCATCAAAATATCCAGCTCAACGTGCTCCGTCCCCTGTACTGGGACAAGAGGCTCACGGATTTGATCAGCGGAACCGTAGCCTATCCGGATCTGGAAGAAGCGATGCTGGGGGAGCTTGGGCTGCCCCGCGGAGCCGGACGCTGCCGGGTCGCCGTCATCGCGCTTCAGTCCTCGGGCGGACTCCTGCTTCGGAAATTCGGCGGGGACGTCCAGCTTACCTCCTTCGTGCTGGCCAATGTCTGCAACGAAATCGTAAGCCGGAATCAGGAGGGCTTCGCCTTCCGCTACTGGCATGACGGGGCCGATGTGGTTATCCTGCTCTGGTCCGGCCTGGAGAACGCGGAGAAGATGCTGATGGATATTAACGAATCGGTGCGTTCCGCCTACGGCATCCCGCTGGATATCGGCCTCAGCCCCGTGCTTCCTTTTCCGGATCGGTTGAAGGACGCATTCACGGGGGCAAAAACGGCCCTCACGGAACGTAATCTGCTGCGGACAGGAAGCCATATTCATACCGCAGCCGAAGCGGCGCTCGTGCCGGAAGTGCCCGGAGCCGGAAGCGGAGAGCTGCTGGAGAAGCTGCGCCTGTCGCTGATGTCCGGGGATTCGGAGCGCATCCAGCGCAGTCTGGAGGAGTGGGCCGATTTCGGAGCAAGATCGGGTGTGCTGACCTTAAGCGGTCTGCGCATTTTGGAGGACAGCCTGAAGGACATGCTGGGCAAATGGAAAAAGGAGTGGGCGGACAGCGGGTACGCCGCGGCTGACAGCCTGCCCGCATTCCGTTCTCCGCTGGATGAGCATGGCGAGTTCTCCTTCCTTCGCTGGAAGGAAGGGCTGAAGAATATTATTCTCGGCCTCTCCGGGGAGAGCCGCTTGTCCCGGGCCTCGGACAGCCGGATTGTACTGGAGATCAGGGAGTACCTGGACCGAAATTTCCAGCAGGAAATTACGCTTCAGCATATTGCGGACCGGTTCTTCCTCAGCCGGGAAAATGTATCGCGGAAATTCAAGCAGGTGACGGGGGAGAATCTGTCCGATTACTTGACCAGCTTGCGGATTGAGAAGGCGAAGGAGCTGCTCCAGAATTCCGACTTGCGGATGTCGCGGATCGCCGAGCTCGTCGGGTATGAAGATGAGAAATACTTCAGCCGGGTCTTCAAGAAGGCGACGGGTCAGACGCCGCGTGAATTCCGCAAGCAGGAGGACGAGGAGCAGTAGAGGTACACGGGTGGAAGCGGATCGAGTAGATTGAACAGGATCGAGCAGGGAAACGGCTCCATGTCCGGACAAATCGTCCGGGGCATGGAGCCGTCTTGGTTCAAGGATGCTTGGACTATACCCAGGCGCGGGAGTCCTTCTATGCCTTCAGAATCTCTTCAATCTTCTCAAGCTCTTCTACGCTGAGCTCCGGCGCGGCGAGCGAGCCTACCGCGTCCTCGATCTGGCTCACCTTGCTGGCGCCGATCAGCGCCGAAGTGACGCGGCCGCCGCGAAGGACCCAGGAGAGCGCAAGCTGGGACATCTTCTGTCCGCGCGCTTCCGCAATCTCGTTCAGGCGGCGGACCTTGCCGATCGTGTCATCCGTAATCTGCTTCTCGGACAGGAAGACGCTCGCGCCGGCCGCCCGGGAATCGGAGGTGATACCGTTCAGGTAACGGTCGGTCAGGATGCCCTGCTGCAGCGGCGAGAAGACGATGCTTCCGATGCCTTCCTCGTCCAGCACATCCTGGAGACCGTCTTCGATCCAGCGGGACATCATGGAGTAGTTCGGCTGGTGAATGAGACATGGCGTGCCGAGTTCGCGAAGAATGCGGGCAGCCTGCCGCGCTTCCTCCGGCCGGTAATTGGAGATGCCGACGTACAGCGCCTTGCCCTGGCGGACGAGGTGGTCCAGTGCGCCCATCGTTTCTTCAAGCGGTGTATTCGGATCGGGACGGTGATGGTAGTAAATATCGACATAATCCAGTCCCATCCGCTTCAGGCTCTGATCCAGGCTGGACACCAGGTATTTGCGGGAGCCCCACTCGCCGTAGGGACCCGGCCACATATAATAACCGGCTTTGCTGGAGATGATCATCTCATCGCGGTAAGGCAAGAAGTCTTTCTTCAGGATCGAACCGAAGGTCTCTTCCGCCGACCCGGCTGGCGGCCCGTAGTTATTGGCGAGATCGAAGTGGGTGATTCCCAGATCGAACGCTCTGCGCACCATTGCTCTGCCGTTCTCAAAGACATCGTTGCCGCCGAAGTTATGCCACAGCCCGAGGGAAATCGCGGGCAGCTTCAGGCCGCTGCGTCCGCAGCGGTTATATTTCATGTTCTCGTATCGTTCCGTGCTTGCCGTATACATACCGGTCTGATCACCCCGTAAATGGATTTGTTCGCAACCCCTGACCTGCCGGGTGCTTACGCTTCCATTGTAGTGGAAAAGAGAGAGACGGCGAATGTCAGCAAGGGAGGAATTTATGTCAAAATGTCAGATTGACATGCCGTTCCCGGTATTGCTTGGGGGAGCAGCCATTGGATTTCTTGAACATGCGCGAGAACAGAAGGGCATCCGCATATCCGATCGAGCGGGCGATTTCCCCTATGGTGCAGTCGGTCCGGGTAAGCAGCTCGCAGGCTTTGGCCATGCGGAAGCCGAGCAGATACTGGCTGGGCGGCATGCCGACGGCCTGCTTGAAGAGCGCCGACATATATTTGCGGTCAAGCTGAAGCATCTCCGAAATCTGCTCCATGCTTATGTCTTCGCAGTAATGGGATTGAAGAAAATGCAGGGCTTTCTCCACATGCTGATTCCGCCGTCCCCGATATGCCGGAACGCCGGATTCACTCGGAACGGTGCGAAGCAGATCGGCCAGAAATTGATACAGAACGGCCGTCAGCCGGAGGTCCAGCACACCTTCGTCCTTCGCGGTCTCCGTCAGCCGTTCGTACAAATCCTCCATCGCCTTGCCTTCGATGGGGAAGACCGGGCATTCCGGTGTGAGCGAGGTCCGGCCCAGCAGATGATCGACCTTGGCTCCGGTGAAAGCGATCCAGGAATACTCCCAAGGGTCCAGTTCATCGGCGGCATAATAGCTGACGATGCCGGGATAGGTGAGAAAGGCCTGTCCCGCGATCAGGGCATGAGCCTGTCCTCCGACTTCAAGCGAGCCGGTGCCGGAATGAATAAAATGGATTTTATAATAATCCCGGATTCCGGGGCCGAAGGAATGTCCGGGCAGACACTGCTCGCGTCCCCAGAACAGCAGATGCAGATCCGGATCAGCCCCGTAAGGCCGCTCTGTATTATAATGAAAGACCGCCATTTCCCAAGGCTCCTTTCTGATCTCATGAGGTGTACGGCGAACCGCTTCTTTCATTATAAAACAAGAATGCCCGGCAGTCTGCCAGGCAAAATAAAACCGGCACTCCTTCAAAGAAGCCGGTCTGTATACATATGGAAGGTAGACAGGCGCAGTCTACCGGAAAAGAAGCCTTAGGCTTCCATCTTCAGCATGACCAGCTCGTCTACCGGATTGCCATTCACCAAATGCTCCTGAACGATGCGCGGCACGTCTTCGGTCGTCAGATTGTAATACCAGACGCCGTCCGGATACACGATCAGGAACGGGCCGTTGCCGCAAAGACCGAGACAGCTCGTCTTGTTGATCTTGACGGTCTTGTTGATTCCCTGCTCAACAAGTTCCTCCTTAAAAGCCTGCATGACATCCTCTACATCCTGATTGTTGCAGTGTTCGCTGCAGCAAAACAGCAGATGCTTCTTTAAAACCTTAAGCCGCATGTTCATGGTTTTCCTCCTTGGTCGGTGTTGCTTTTATTCACATCTTTAGCATGAAGTATATTCCTTTTGCAGGCGTTTGTAAGGAGAAAAAGATGAGTGTTCCAAAAGATGTAATAAATCGAAAATTAATTTACGATTGCTGTGATTTAACCTAACGCCACTATTACAGAGAGGGGATTTTGTGACAAATTTATTCGAGATCCTTGACGATTTCAGGTTTGAAAATTTTAATTCGGGAATCCTGTGGCTCCCGGCGAGCTCTCCGTTTATACATAGTTCATTTGGTTAATTAAGCTATAAGCAAGGCGAGCTCCGTCTGAAAAAAGAGTACTCAGGAGGTAATCGATATGAATAAGAGAATTGTTGGCGTCTTTACAAACGAGCAGGATGCTTCTTTCGCTATCAACGATTTAAAGAATCATGGTCTTCGGACAGAGGATATCTCCGTTATCGCGAGCAACAGAGACGATATAAATGCCATTGGTGATGTAACGGGTACAAAAGCGACGGAAGGAATGGCTTCCGGTGCGGCGACAGGCGGTCTGCTCGGAGGTGTTACCGGATTGCTTGCCGGGATCGGCGCCCTGGCCATTCCGGGGATCGGCCCTATTATTGCGGCCGGTCCGATTGCGGCAACTCTGGCCGGAGCAGCGGTAGGGGCCGGAACGGGAGGCCTGGTCGGCGGCCTCATCGGTCTTGGCATTCCGGAGGATGAGGCGGAGACATACGACCGCTATGTGGACGAAGGCCGGATATTGGTTATGGTCGATGCCGATGTTTCCCGGGAAATGGATGTCTACGACATCTTCCGCTCCAATGGCTCGCTGAATAGCCATTACTATAGAGAGCAAGATCCGATGGACGGCGACCGTGTGGACGCGGAGAAATTCACGGGCCGTTCCGTGTCCGATTCCGTAGATGCCATCTCAAGCGGATCGGGTCTGGAAGGGCGTAATGACACCGGGCTTGACACAGCCAACTCCAATCCGGCGGGTGGAGCGGAGCATTTGAAATTGACCAGTCCGGCGGCGAAGCATAATTCGCCCGATGCCGTGTCAGATGAGCCGGAGGAGGATCGCATGAAGCGTATGCGGGAAGAGGAGCTTAGAGGCTCAAGGGATAAGAGGTAGCCAGTTAAGCGGGCGACGGAAGACGAGTCCATACCGGGCAAACGGGCGGAACGCCAAGCTTATGCGATTGTTGGACGGACAGGGAACTGCTCTATTGTAAAAGCACTCTCCGGAGTTTTCCGGGGAGTGCTTTTTTTGGGCGGAAGCCCGGCATAGGCCTCATCCTAGCGTAATCACTCACACAGAGCTGCTGGTTGCATGGGCAGTTCCCTGGATGTTGGATTTCATCGGCTTGAATACGGATAAGAGTGACAGAACAAATGAAATAGCTCCTGCAACGGTCAGAACCGTTAATGGCGAGCCCAGGTTTTTTCCTTTACCGAAATATAAGATATCCCGGAAAATCTCTGCTCCAAAACGCATCGGCGTCCATGAATACAACCAGTTTCTTGAAAAAGACGGCAGCATTTCTTGAGGTATTGGCAGAAGCGGCAATGTGAAGAAGAAAATCAGAATAATAATGGCCACTCCCCCCATCCCAACCCAATTTAGAACGAATGAGTGAATCAGGAAAAAACAGAAGCAGACAATTCCGAAATACAGGCAGAATTCCGCTGCATCAGGAATGGTGAGATTGACTGCTTTGGCCCACATTAGAGCCGTTAGTGAGGCTGCCGCTGCGAAAATAACTCCAAGTACCGCCTGAGATATTTTTATATACATGTTGCTGATTCTTAATTCAGGCCGCTTGTTTTTCCCCGATACGAATATGAGAATGGAAGTCGTCATACCCCCCAGCCAGGCCAATTGCGTAAAAGACACCGGTGCGTTGCCGTTTGCACTATGTGTAGGTACAGGATTGATGAATTTGGAAGTGAACTGTACGGGAGCCGCCAGAGCCTGGGCTTGTTCAGAGCTAAGACTGTTGCCTTTGCTTTTATACACTTGCATTATTTGAGTTCTGAAATTGGAATTGATGTTCTCGCTTATTGTGTTTACAACTTGCGTTAGCATGGAAGCGGCTGTCGAATTCATTCCCTGATTAATATACACTTGTATTTCGCCGGGTGAGGGATGCCCCCCTTGAAGCGAAGCGATCTTTGTACTCAGGTCCTCAGGCAAGATCAAAGCCCCGTAAAATTCTTCGTTATCGAGAGCGTTCATTGCTTGGGCTTCGCTGTCCAGAATCGTCCATTTCAAAGGCTGATCTTCGGTACCTGCTGCTGATTTGGTGATGTTATCCGTGATGATCTTGCCAAAATTCATTTGCTCCTTTCCGGGTATGCTCACACCCTTATCCAGAACGACTATGGCCATAGGCAGATTTTTTGGAGCCGGATTTACCGATGATCCCAATAGCGCCAGGGTTAGCAGAGTTATAACTGTAAAGACTGCAATAATTCCGAGCCAGGTCATTTTTTGCTTGAAAGGAAAAAGAAAATACTTCACGACTTAACCTCCTCTGGTTATCTTGAAATAGACAACGTGTTGACTTACAATTTCATTATACGATTGGGAAATTAGGATTCAATAATCACTTTACTCAGGTTTGTTGATTTGAAGTGAGCCAAATTGGAGGTGGTTGTGTGTCAAAAGACACCGATAGCGAAAGAGTAAAAATGACGAAGAAAAAAATGAAAGATGCCTTTGTGGAAATATTGAAAGTTAAGACGATCGACAATATTACGGTGAAGGAACTGACCAACAAGGTCGGAGTTAACCGGGGGACGTTCTATATTCATTACCAGGATATCTATTCTCTCTGGGGTGAGATCGAAGAGGAAACTTTAGCTGAAATCCATAAATTGGGCAGTGTCATCAAAGACTATGAGCTTACTGACGCTGAAGATCTGCAGGAGCCCATCCCGGCAACGCTGGAAGTTCTTCATTATCTCAAAAGCAATGAAAATTATATTCAAGCCCTTTTGGGGCAAAATGGGATGTCTTCATTTACATTGAAATGGAAAGCTGTCATGAAGCAATACCTTTTTTCGAAAGCCATATTTGAAAATAAGGAATACAATGAGTATTTGCTGGAATTTTTATTGTCTGCGAATATCGGGGTGATTGTGTTCTGGGTTCAATCCGGAATGAAAATATCCCCTGAGGAATTGGCTCTTCTGCTTAAAAAAATGATCATCAAAGGTCCTTTAAATGTGTGATTCACATCACCCGGCTGAACGGGAGAAATCCGTTGGACAAGCCTCAGCTTCAGCGGATCATTGAGGCTGCATGCTGGTCGTCATGGGTAATGCGGCGGCTGGAACGCAAAAAAATCCAGCAAGACACCACCCGCTGCATACGGGATGGTCCTGCTGGATGCGAAAAAGCGTTAGTTTATAGTGAAGCAACCTGTCTTCCCGGCGAGACCTGTGGAATCTCCTTGCCCGGCAGGAAGTGTATGCTGCGGATATAGCGGATGGTACGGCTCTGGGCGCGCATGATGACGGAATGCGTCTCTGCGCGTTCCTTGCCGATGAAGCGGACGCCGCTTAAGAAGTCGCTGCCGGTGACGCCGGTCGCGGCGAAGATTACGTCGCCGGTGCCGACCATATCGTCCATGTGCAGGACGCGGGTCGGGTTCTCGATGCCCATGCTCAGGCATCTTTGCAGCTCGAACGGGCCCTGCGGCAGCAGCTGGCCCTGCATTTCGCCGCCGAGGCATTTCAGCGCGGCGGCGGCCAGAACGCCCTCGGGCGCTCCGCCGGAGCCGAGGTAGAGATCAACGCCGCTCTCCGGAAGAGCGGCCGCGATCGCCCCGGCGACATCGCCGTGGCTCAGCAGCTGGATGCGGACGCCCATGCGGCGGAGCGTGCCGATCAGTTCCTTGTGGCGGTCCCGGTCCAGCACCATGACCGTCATCTCGGACAGGGACTTGCCGAGGATATGCGCAGCCTTGGTCAGCGTTATTTCGACCGGGTCCGCAAGATTCAGTCTGCCGACCAGTTCGGGGCCGCAGGCCAGCTTCTCCATGTAGATGTCCGGCGCATGGAGAAGGCTGCCCTTACCTGCGATGGCGATCACCGACTGGGCGTTCTGCAGGCCGGAGGCGACGACCTCGGTGCCTTCCAGCGGATCGACGGCGACGTCGACGGAAGGCCCTTGCTTGTTGCCGACCTTCTCGCCGATGTACAGCATGGGCGCATCGTCCATTTCGCCTTCGCCGATTACAACCGTTCCGTCGATGGAGACGGAATCAAACATGGAGCGAATGGCCGTAGTGGCCGCATCGTCGGCGGCATCCTTGTCCCCCCGGCCGATCCAGCTGGCCGAAGCCAAAGCCCCCAGTTCCGTTACCCGTACAATCTCCAGAGCCAGTTCACGTTCCATTGTTTATATTCCCTCCAGTCCATTTTTGACCAATCTATATACTTTGTAGACAAAATACCGGAATCGGCTTCGAAGCATCACTTCACTTTGTGGGGATGAATTTAGATGTAGCCCATGATGATGCCGGCCGTTTCCTCAATCGCCTTGTCGGTAATGTCGATCACCGGGCAGCCCAGCCGCTTGAACAGCGCTTCGGCGTAGCTAATCTCTTCCTCAATGCGGGAGAGGCTGGCGTACTGCGAATCGACCGGCAGGCCGAGCACCTTAAGCCGCTCCGAGCGGATCTTGAGCATATGCTCCGGCTCCATCGTGAGGCCGATCAGCCGCTGGGGCGGAAGCTTGAACAGCTGGCCCGGCGGGGTGATCTCCGGCACGATCGGATAGTTGACGACCCTGTTGCCCCGATGGGCCAGGAAAATGCTGAGCGGTGTCTTCGATGTGCGGGAAATGCCCATCAGCACAATGTCCGCCTTTAGCATGGCGCCGAGATCCCGTCCGTCGTCGCAGGCGACCGTGAATTCGATGGCGTCGATCCGCCGGAAGTAATTCTCGTCCAGCTGATGCAGCATGCCCGGCCGCTGGGTCGGGGCGTCGTCGAACGTATCGATGAACGCCTGCATCATCGGCCCCATAATATCCACGATCCGGAGGTCCAGACGGACCGCTTCCTCGCGAATGGCCTCCCGCAGCTCCGGCTGCACCAGGGTGTAGGCGACAAAGCCGTTATGCCGGGCAGCCTCCTCCATAACCTTTCGAAGCTCGTCTTCAGATCTGACATTGCCATACCGTTTGATTGTGACACGCTGGTTCTCGAATTGGTGCAGGACGGCTTGAACAACCGCTTCCGCCGTATCCCCCAAAGAATCCGAGCATATCGTTACGTAATGTGAAGGCTGGACCATGCGCTTTCGATTCCTCCCGTTATCCTTTGGCTTCGATATCGAGGAGAAGTTTTACGATGGAAGTCTTGGTCAAGCGCCCTACAACGTCCAGCTTTCCGCCGGCGCCTTCTCCTTCGCAGGGAACAACCACCGGCAAACTGTCTACCTCGTGAAAAATCATCTTGTGCGCGGCGTCAAGCACCGGGTCTTCGGGTCCGGTCGTAATGACTTTCGGCTGGCGCGTCATCACCATGCTGACCGGCATGGACGAGGCGGCGGGGTTGCCCAGCGTGACCTTGAGGAAATCCTTTCGCGAAGCGACCCCTGTCAGCTTGCTGTCCCCGTCGCAAATGATGAGCGTGCCGACATCCTGGAGAAAAAGCGTCACAACTGCATCGTGAATCGATGTAGTCTCCCGGATAATGATCGGCACGCTTTGGATATCCTTAACCTTCGTTTCCTGAAGAAGATAACCGCTGCCCAGACTGCGGGTCGACTTCCCGCCCGGAAAGTATCCGACCTTCGGTTTGGCGTCGAGATAACCCATCATGACGAGAAGCGACAGATCGGCACGGATGGTCGGCCGGCTCAGTCTCAGTGATTCGGCGATCTGCTCACTCGTTATGGGCGCGTTCTTCTTGACAATTTCAATGATTTGCAGCTGCCGGGACGTCAGTTCGATCACAAATCCCTCCACATCCTTTAACAAGAAAGCGATCACCCTCGGAAAAGGGCTGCCTAACTCTGCCTCCCCTCTCCACATGAGACATTATGGAAGAATAATCCCTTTCGTTGTTTATATAATACGCATTATTGATCATAATTGCAACAATTAGTATGTACTATTTATTAATAAAACTCCTAATAGAATAAAAAAAGAGAAGGATTAGTCCTCCTCAATCCTCCTCTTTCAGCTTACCGCGGTGCAGCGTGGGAATCGTAGCGTGCCTTCGAAGCAGCTGCTTCAAGGGCTCCGCATTGACCAGCATAGTCCCGAGAATGATGGTTGCCACTCCTATGGCGGACATCAGCTGCACCTTCTCGCCGTAGAACAGCATGCCTGCACCGACGGCGATCGGCGGCGAGATATACAGCCATGTGGACGGGAAGACCGGATCGGTCTTGGCGACGAGCCAGTAATAGAGGCTGTGGCCGATCATCGATCCGACAACCGTGAGGTACACCAGGGAGCCTATGGCATCACTGGAGGCCAGAATGGCGGTTGGCGGCGGGCTCTCGGTCAGCAGCGAGAGCAGCAGCATCGCGGCTCCGCCGTACATCATCTGCGCTGCGTTAAGCGCGATTGGATGCGCCTCCGGCAGCCGGGCCGTAACCGTCCTCGTATAGAGCGTCCCGGTGGCATAGGCGCATTCGCCGATCAGTACGACGATGCAGCCGGCGAGCCAGAGCAGCGACATGTTCAGCTTCAGGCTCGGCAGGACGAGCAGCAGCACGCCTGCAAGTCCGACCAGACAGCCAATCAGGGAGACGTCGGACACCCGCTTCTTCTGCACCGCCGATTGCAGCAGCAGGATCATGATCGGGCCGGTTGCGGAGAGGACGGCGGCGAGTCCGGACGAGACATGCTGCTCGGCCCAGTAGAGGGCGGCGAAGGTGCCGAAGGTCAGCAGCAGGCCGGTAAGAGCAGGCTCTTTGCGAAACAGCAGCTTGAAGGAGGCTTTTCGCTGGACAGCCATCCATACGAGAATTGCCGAGCCGGCGACGAGAAACCGCAGCCCTGCGGAGAAGAAGGGAGGCAATCCGGCGTCAACGCCGATTTTGATCGCCAGGAAGGTGGTGCCGAAGATGAGGCACACGAGGGTGTACGCAATCAGGATCATGTTCAGGGCTCCTTTGGTTCCGTCATTTTCTCTCATCATATCGGGGTGACCGCAGAACAGATGTGAAGTGACAGAACAGTTGAGGAGGAAAATCAGGTACAATAGAACCACGAATTCACGAATCAACGGAGGGGAGGACATGGCGGTGAATGACAATGATCTAAAGAGCGGTTCGCAGCCGCTCTTCCGGCAGGTGTATGAGCATATGGCAGCCCGGATCGACCGGGGGGAGTGGCGGGAGCATGACCGGCTGCCTTCCGTCCGGCTGCTGGCGGAGGAGCTTCAGGTACACCGGCTGACCGTGTTCAAGGCTTACGGGGCGCTGAAGGAAGAAGGACGGGTGTACGTGCGGGATAAGTCCGGCTATTATGTGGCGCCTGTTCTCCGCCGGGAGCACGGGGGGGCATCCGGCGGTGGACAGCGGGAGCACTGGGGCACAGCCGGCGGTGACGGTGGACAGCGCGGAGCCGCCTCAAGCCCGGAAGCGGCCCTGACGGGCAGCCGCATCCGGAATCCGCTCTCGGATATCCAGCGCAGGCCAGTCAAATACCAGTTCTCCCAGGCGCTGATCGACCCCAATCTGCTGCCGAATTTGTATTTATCCGATTATGTGAAAGAGGTGTTCGACCGGTACCCGAAGGTCATGGGAACCTATTCCGGGGCCCAGGGAGATGAAGAACTGCGCACCTTCCTAAGCGGTCACTTCCGATTCAGCCGGCTGCTTCAGGCCGAACCGGATGAGGTGCTGATCACCTCGGGCGCGCAGCAGGCGATCAATCTGATCGCAACCATCCTCCTCGGTCCCATGGACTGCGTGCTGGTGGAGCGGCCAACCTACGGAGTGGCGCTGGATATTTTCCGGCACCGGGGAGCCCGTCTGCTGCCGGTCGATATTAACCCGGGCGGCTACGATCTGGAGCGGCTGGAGGGGCTGATGGACAAATATCGTCCCCGGCTGTTCTATATGAACCCGACGCATCATAACCCGACGGGCTACACGGTTCCGGTCTGGCAGCGCAAGAGGCTGGCCGAGCTCGCCGAGCGCTACCGCTGCCTGATCGTCGAGGACGATCCGTTCCGGGATATGTATTTTCATTCCGAGCCGCCTCCCCCCGTATTCGCATACGATACAGAAGGCTGGGTCATCTATTTGGGCAGCTTCAGCAAATATATCGCTCCCGGGCTGCGCATCTGTGCCGTCATCTGCCGCTATCCCTTCATGGAGCAGATGATTACGGCGAAGTCGATCGCGGATAACGGGACGCCGCTGCTGAATCAGAAGATCTTTCTGCATTATTTCACTTCCCCGCGTCTGCAGGGCCATCTGGCCAAGCTGCGGATTGCGCTTCAGGTCCATAAGGAAATTGCGGAGCAGGAGCTTGCGCCGACAGGATGGCGTTGGACTGCGCCCCGGGGAGGGCTCAACCTGTGGGTGAAGCTGCCGGAGCAGTTCCCGGCCGGTGGCCTGTTTCAGCGGTGTCTGGAACAGTCGATTGCATTCGTGCCCGGAACGATTTGCGATCCGGGACGCGAAATGCATTCATGGATACGCCTGAGCTATTCCTTCACTCCCGAGGACATCCTGCGCGAGGGGATGCGGAAGCTGGTAGGGATTGCGCAGAGCCAATAGCGATCCGGGAAAAAGACCAGGGATGCCGCCGCCGCAGGATTCATAGCGGCAGGGTATCCCTGGTCTCTTACACCCAGCCAAAAGCATATGCGGCCTGCGCGACTGCAAAGGTCACCGCAATGGCGATGCCCAGCGGGATGACGGCGGAGAGGACGGCCCATTTCATGCTTTTCGTTTCTTTATAGATGTTGACGAGCGCCGTGCCGCAAGGATAATGCAGCAGGGAGAAGAGCATCATGTTCAGCGCGGTCAGCCATGTCCAGCCCTGCCGGAGAAAGATATCCTTGATATTCTCCAGGCTGTCAACATCGACCATCGCGCCGGACGCCAGGTAGCCCATCATCAGAATCGGCAGCACGATTTCGTTCGCCGGCAGCCCCAGGATGAAGGCCATAATGATATACCCGTCCAGCCCGAGCAAGCGGGCGAAGGGATCGAAGAAGGCTGCCATATGGCTCAGCACGCTGCTATCGCCCACATAGATATTTCCCAATATCCAGGTGGCCACTCCGGCAGGCGCCGCAATGACGATGGCGCGCGTCAGCACGTTCAGGGATTTCTCCTTGGAGGAGACGAGTATCGTTCTCCACATCTGGGGCTTCCGGTACGGCGGCAGCTCCAGCGTGTAATGCGTGGGAACGCCGCGAAGCGCCGTCTTCGACAGTATCCAGGATACGCTTAATGTAACGGCAATGCCGAACACCACAAGCGTCATCAGAATTCCCGCAGTGGCCAGCGAGCCAAGCGCACCTGTCCCTGCCGCTCCCGCCATGAATAGGGAGGACAGGAGAATCAGTGTCGGCCAGCGGCCGTTGCATGGCACGAAATTGTTCGTGAGAATGGCCAGCATCCGCTCCCGGGGCGATTCGATGATCCGCGTGGACAGGATGGCGGCTGCGTTGCAGCCGAAGCCCATCGACATGGTCAGCGCCTGCTTGCCGTGTCCGCCGGACTTCTTGAACAGGCGGTCCATATTGAACGCGACACGCGGGAGATAGCCGAAGTTCTCCAGCAGAGCGAAGACGGGGAAGAAGATGGCCATCGGCGGCAGCATGACGCTGATTACCCAGGAAGTTCCCCGGTACAGTCCGAGAACAAGCACGCCGTGCAGCCAGTCAGGCGCATGAAGCGCTTGAAATCCGGCCGTGAGATACCCCTCGAAGTAGCCGAACATGGAAGCCAGCCAGCCGGAAGGATAATTCGCCCCGGCTATCGTGATCCAGAACACGGCGCCGAGAATGGCCAGCATAATCGGGAATCCCCATATTTTGGAGGTGACGATACGGTCCAGCTTGTGGGTGTCGTTCAGCTTGCCGGGTTCCCGGTAGTTGACGGCTTCCCGGCAGATGCTTGCGGAGACCTGGTAGATGCCGCTGACGATATCATCCCGGATGCCGCCGCCGCTCAGCCGTCCTGCGGAGGCAATGAGGTCATTCAGTGCGTCTCCTCCCTTAATGGCAGACGGTTGCTCCATGGCCGGACACCTCCTTTATCGCGATGGTTCTGGTTCCCGCAAGAGCTTGGCGCAAGGAGCCAAGCAGGCTCTCATCGCCGTCAAGCAGCCGCAGCGCAATCCAGCGGGCCGGATATTCCGGACCTAAGGTTTGCTCCACCAGCGGAAGAAGCTCGGCGATGCCGCGTTCGATGTCCGCGCTGTACGGAATACGCATCGGCTCTGTGCCCACCGGAAGGGCGGCGGCCCGCCCGATTTCGTCCAGCAGTTCCCTGATCCCTGTCTTGTTCCTGGCCGATACGGCGAGAACCGGGACGCCCAGATGCCGGGATATCGCCTTAAGATCGATGTCGATGCCCAGCCTCTCTGCCTCATCGATCAGATTGATGCACACAACCGCCCGGCCGGTGATCTCCAGCACCTGAAGCGCAAGGTTCAGGTTCCGTTCGAGAGAGGTCGCGTCAAGCACGACCAGGGTGACATCCGGCCGCTCGAAGATGATGTAATCGCGGGCCGCCTCTTCGTCGGCGGAATTGGAATAGAGAGAATAAGTCCCGGGCAGATCGACAGCGAGGTATTCATCTCCCATAAACCTGAAGGTCCCTTCCGCAGCCGCGACCGTCTTGCCGGCCCAATTGCCGGTATGCTGCCGCATTCCCGTCAGAAGATTGAACAGCGTACTCTTGCCCGTGTTCGGATTTCCGGCAAAAGCTACCGTGTAGCGTTTCATTCCGCATCTCCTCCAATCCGTTCTCCGTATATGAGCGAGCCTTCTTCCCTCCGAAGCGCAATCGTCGTATTGCTTACACGATAAGCGGTGGGGTCTCCCAGAGGACTTCGGCGCAGCACTTCCACCGTATTGCCGGGGACAAAACCGAGATCAAGCAGTCTCCTTCTCATGACACCCTGCACACTCATGCCGCTGATCCGCAGAATGCTTCCTTTAGCCGCTTCCGATAACGGTATACCTGCCTTGGTCATTGCGTTCCTCCTTTCTTTGTGGTCAAAAAAGTGATTGTTGCACATCGCCATGATATTAGTATATGTGAAATATTTTGTCCAATCAACAAAAATGTTTCATCTGTGCAACATAAATTCACAAAAAATCCCCCGCTCAAGGGTACACGGGGAATGAATGCCGGGCTGAAAGGGACTGAAAGGCATGGCCCGGTGGATGTCTATGATGAGAAATGCTGACGCAGCGCAACGCTTACGGCCATCACCAGCGGAATGACAATTTGAAACAGGAGGTCGACCTTCAGGGAAGGTCCAAGACCGACGGCAATATGCTGGGTATAGTTCCGTTCCAGAAATGCCGACGAGTAGATCAGCGCGATGACGAGAACGATCAACCATTTCGCGGACAGCCGGGTCAAATTGGCCAAGATCTCGACAGCGCAATAGAAGTAGAGCAGGATTTTGATCATCAGCCCGACGAAAATCATAATTGTTACCAGAATGTCTAGCCGTTCGATAAACTTCAACTCGACCAGCGCCCGGGAAGCTTCGAGCAAGGGGAGAATGGAGTTGGCAGCCAGGCTTGGACCGAGCACGGCTGAATTGAGCACGTTCATGAGAACCAGAAACAGGCTGACCGCTGCATAAGCCCAGAGGGTGTTTCTGACGGGCACGCCGTTCCCGTTCCACAGCGGCCATACCATCAGAAAGACGATCATTTGTCCAAAGGGGAACGAGATGAGATCCGGCAGCGCCGCCTGCACGATCGGGAGCAGTCCGTTCTCAGCCACGGGCAGGAGCCACCTGATATCGGCTCTTTTGAGGATGAAGAACAAGGCGATTAGCAGGGAATAGCTCAACATCAGCCCCGGAAGCAGAATCTCCGGCAGCCGGAAGATGATCTCGGCGCCTTTCCAGGTGGCATAGCCCGCAATCAGCAGGAAGATCAGCATGGTGATGAATATAGGGGTTGTTCGCAGCAGGGTCAGTGCGGTCATCTCGCCGATATCGCGGACGTTGCGCATCGATTCATAGGCAAAATAGCAGAAGTACAGGACTCCGGCCACGGAACCGGCAATCCGGCCAAAACCGTATCGCAGCATTCCGGTCAGTTCCATCTCCGGCATCCTTTTTTGCAGCCATAGCAGGAGCAGCAGGAGAACTAGCCCGACGGCAGCTCCGACCCCTATCGCCAACCAGGAATCCTGCTTCGCCTTGGCGCCGAGATGGAACAGGGGTACGCTGCCAATTTCAAACAGAATGATCATGAACGAGATTTGCAGACCGCTGATCGGCTTGTTTGTCTGTGACAAGGCTCTAACCTCCTAGCCAATTGATAAATGCTCTGCCGACGGGCTGGAACAAGGCGATGTATAGCGATGATATGCTCAGATGGGGCATCATGGCCAGACCGGACAAATTGACGTACAGCGCCCAGCCGAGCAGGCATCCGAGCGCCACACGGTGCAGGATGGTTGCTTGTGACCCCAGCTTTTTCCACCCCCAGACATATACGGCAATATACAGCGCGACAACCGCCGCCGCTCTCATGGCATCACCTTCACTCGCAAGACGTTACTTTCCACTTGGCTCCAGGGATTTATAGGATTTGTTGCCAAGCCCGATGCGTTCGATTTTGATTTTGACATGCGGACGAATTTCAATGTTCCGGAATACGCTGTCCCAGCTATCTTCCTTTTTGATCTTCTTCCAGCGCTTCGGATCATGACGATGAATTGAAATGGCGAAGCCGGTCGCATCGGCATTCATTTTCTGGATGGACGCCCAGGAGTCCTTCACAATGTCAACAATATTCGCCTCAATGGAGCGTTCCATCCGCGCTATGGAGGACTCCTTGGTTAAATCCAGCTTGCTGCCGATCTCGCTCAAAATGCCGCCGCCATGGATGTCGATATCCATGACATAATGATCGTTTGTCCAGACCGGACGGACGGTTGTGGAGGAGTGCTGCAGGATAATGGAGGCGTCGTCCTTGTCGCTTTCTCCGGGGATGGATGAGAACGACAAGTTGGTCATTTTGATTTTGTCCGTCATGAATGACAACCCGAAGGCTTCTCTTTGCGACAGCCAGCCGGCAAAACGGTCCTTCTTCATAACGGCCAACCGGCCGAGATCCATCCGGGAAGGCATATCAGTCTGGGCAGTGTCGTCGGTCTTATCCATCACTTTATTGCCGGTCAGCTTAAGCTCTGGTATTGTGCCGCACTCCGACTCCGATGTCAGCTGCATGGCCAGTTCAAATACCCGAGTCCCCGGATAGAAAGAAGTCTGAGTAGCCTCCTGCTCGATCATGAGCTGGATGCCGGCTCCCTGGCTTTTGCTGAATTGCATCAGTTGGCTGAGCAGCCGGCCCGCCTCGCCCTCGGCAATGAACATGTAGACCGTCTCACGGGCTTCGGGTCTTCGCATAAACATGTCGATCAGCTGGCTAAGCCCCCGCTTGGCCAACTTCTCGCTGATCACGGTGATCCGGGAATGGGAAAAGAACATTTGCCGCGTACTGGTCAGATTGGAGCGTTCAATGGCCTGCATGATCGTGCTGCCTCTTACCGTAAACGTCAGGAAGGGCGGCGAGCTTGTGCTGCTTGAGCCTCCCCCGCCCATGCCGCTGGCACCGGAGGAAGGATTGATAACCTGGTAGGTCGCTTTCCAGTGGTTGTCCTCCCAGTCGTAAGCGGAGGCCGAGACGATGCCCAGCTCGCTGAGCTCCCGGTCGTCCCAGCAGCCGCTCACTGTCATGGACATCAGGATGAGTACCAGCAGGAGGCTGCCGGCTTTATGGACTTTGCGCGTGCCCCGGCTCATGTCTGTGCTCCTTTCTTCACGCTATGCTGATCTTTAACCCGGACCCATAGCAGAATCCCGAGCGGCAGCAGGACATTGAGGAGAAGGAAAACCAGCATTCGGCCTTGCTGGTTATAGGTGTCGATTTTGCCCGGATCTGCCCATGTATACAGACATTCCACGATGGCGATGAGCGATAGCGCCACGCTGTATGGCCTTTCATTCTGGATGCGGAAAGTCTGTTTGAAGCACTGGACGGTGACGAACGTGAAGATGGCGAGCTTCATGTAGACATTCATGATCCAGAATGAAGTGAACAGAATATCCAGGTTCTCGATATACCGGCCGACCTGGATGATGCTGACCGTAGAGAAGATCGGGTAACTCACGCTCTGGATATACTGGGGTCCCAGTACGAGCAAGGTCGTCAAAATGTCCACCAGCAAAATCCCCGATACGATGGAAGAGCCGATAATGTTGATTCGCGTGGCCTTGCCCGGATGTCTCAGATAGGGCGAAAGAAAGAGCAGGATGCCTACTTCCGACATCCATCCCGCCGGCGTCAAAGTAGCGAGCGCTAGGGATGCTGCAGAGTGGTCGAACATAGGCAGCAGCCGGGGCAGACTGAAATGCTTGATTAATCCGCCGATATACAGCGGCACGATAATCGTGATCAGCAGCGTCGCAATGCTGTTAATCCGCGATATCGCCACAATCCCCTTGTCGGCCATGTATAAGGCAACCAGCATAATAATGACCGTAAGTACGGCATCCGGCGTGTTGAGCAGGACATTATCCCGGATGAAATTCACATACTCCCGCAGAATGGCCACCGTTGTGTCCATATAGTATTGGAGCAGCAGTATGCCGATTATGAAGGCAACTACGGGCGAGGTAATGCCTTTAACCCAATCCAGAAAAGGCTCGCCGTTGTTTCTTTTGGCTACGGAGCCGATAAGCCAGGCGATGGCCGCACCCACGAAACCGGTTATTACGACCGATATCGGAGAATCCTGCTCGAGATACTTCCCGATGATGACGGGAAGCACGATCAGAGCGGTGGGGAGAATGGTGCTGACAATAAGCAGGGTAGCTTGAACCGTGCCGATTTTTTCTTTCAAGAAGGGTCGCCTCCCTGCCCGCCGGAGCGGTCTTTGGACATCTGGGATTTATCCGGCGATTGGTTTTTTTGTCTGCGTTCTGAATTTCCTCCATAGAGGCTCGGACGGGTACTCATGTTCCACAGCGGTACGCGGATGAGAATATCCTTCAAGTAACTCAGCTTCATTGGTGCCATTGGAGACAAATAGGGAACACCGAACGATTCCAGGGATGCCATATGGATCAGGAGCAGCATCATAAAGGACATGATGCCGAACAGACCGACAGTTCCGGCAATCAGCATCAGGAGGAAACGGATGAGCCGGATCGAGTTGGCAATGGCCAGCGACGGGATGACGAAGTTCGAGATCGCCGTGAACGAAACCACAATGACCATCGCAGCGGATACCAGTCCCGCCTGAACGGCGGCCTGGCCCAGCACGAGTGCGCCTACGATGGAGATCGCGGGCCCGATCGCCCGGGGCATGCGGACCCCGGCCTCACGGAGAACATCGAAGGTAACCTCCATCATCAGCGCTTCGACCAGAGCCGGGAACGGCACGCCCTCGCGCTGTGCAGCCAGGCTGATCAGCAGCGTGGTCGGGACCATCTCCTGATGAAAGGTGGTGATGGCGATATAGAGCGCAGGCAGAAGCAGGGACACGAAAAAGGCGCTAAACCGGATCAGCCGCAGAAAGGAGGAAATATCATATCGCTGATAGTAATCCTCACTCGATTGGAAGAAGCTGAAGAACGTGGACGGCGCCAGCAGGGCGAACGGGGTTCCGTCGATGATGATGCCGACCTGGCCTTCCAGAATGCCCCCGGCCAGGGCATCGGGCCGCTCCGTGTTCTGGATGGTCGGAAAGGGCGTCAATCCGCCGTCCTGAATGAGCTCCTCGATATAATTGCTCTCCAGAATGGCGTCCGTATCGATGGCGTCCAGCCTTCTTCGCACTTCGGCAAGAACCTGCTCGCTTGCGACGCCTTCCAGATAGACAAGAGCGATGCCGGTGCGGGTGCGTCTGCCAATCTTGTATTCCTCGATCCGCAGATCGGGGGATTTCAATCTCCGCCGCAGCATGGAGGTCCCGGTGCGCAGATTCTCGGTGAAGCCTTCCTTGGGGCCGCGGATGACGCCCTGCGAAGTCGGCTCGTTGATGCTTCTCGTCTCCCAGCCGGTGGTGCTGGCGGCCAGAGCGACCGTATGGCCGTCAATCAGAATGATGGTGTTGCCTTCGAACAGCATGCCGAGCAGGCTCTCTATGGTCTTGCAGTCATGGACGCCGCCGGCAGGCAGAATCTGTTCCTTGATCAGCGTAAAAGCCTTGTCCGGCTCCTGACGCTTTCCTTCCAGCTCCTTGTTCTCCGTCAGCGGCTGAATAACAGTCTGGGTGACCAGTTCGGCGTTCACCAATCCGTCCACATAGATGAAGCCCAGAGAAGGAGAGTCCGATGCCGGATTGGAATAGGAACGGAACACAACATCCGAACTGCCGCCGATACGCTCTCTGATCTTCGTCATATTGGCGTCCAGGGCGGCGTCCAGAGACAGGGGGGCTGCCACGGTCTTTTGCGGCTTCTTTGCGGGTTTTGGATTGAACAAAGATTTCAGATTCAAGGCTACTCCCTCCAAGAGACAGCTTTCGGCTATGATGCTGTATTATTCCCGGCAGGCGATTCCTTATTCTGTCTTAGCGGGAGGTATTCACCAAACCGCAGTTTCGGGAGCAGCAGGGGACGGTGAGACAGAGGAGCCAGCGACAAAAAGAGCGCGTACCTCTGCGGACGGCAGGGTATGCGCTCGTTGGTTCAGCGTGAAATCCTTGAAAAGATTTCTAAAAGTCTGTATATTGCATCTTCAAGCGTTTCTATTCGAATTATGCAAAATGGGGAATTCATTAGCGAGTGCTGACGACAAGCGCATTGCTGATCAAGCGGCCGGGCGTAGTCAAATACTGTCCGCCCGCATACAGCCCGCTCGACGCTCCGCCGTCGAGATTCATGGCCTGGTAAGCGCCGGCCTGCTTCATAATCTCGGCCAGCTGCGGGATCGTCGCGCCCGGAACGGTCACGAGCAGCAGCTTATGGTCCTTCGTCAGGCCAAGCGCGCTCCGCGCACCGCCGCCGGTCAGAATCTTGGGATCGCGGAAGCCTTCCGCGGTTACATTCAACGAGACCTTGCCATCCACGAGCAGGCGCGGACCGGCTTGCAGGCCGCCATCGAATTCGCCCGCCTGGAACCGGGCCAGGAAGTCCTGTCCGGGAACAAGCTCGGCCAGCCCGTTGGGGTCGTAGGCGAACACCGCCCGGCGGTCAGCGGGACTGTTCTTCAGCAGCTTGCCGCCCGAAGCGATATAGCCGTAAGGGGCTTTATAGCTGCTGGACGTATAGGCATCGAAGAAGGTGCCGTTAATAGCGGCTGCCGCGCTGCTGCGCTTCGCGATGCTCCGCAGCTCTTCCGTCCGGCCCACATTGCCTCCGGCGAGAACGACGCTCAGCGAGACGGAGGGATGAAGCAGCGGCACTGTGACCGTCTGAATGTTGAAAGGACCTCCCCGCCGCCTTCACGGACTTGCGGGCAGTGACTACCGCCTGCGTTCCGGCGGAAGGCAGGCTTCCGGATTGCACCGGCAGCCTGGAGGCTATGCCCTGGGCGTCGGTCAGGGTTACGGCTCCGGCTGTGCTGTCCCATTCCGCCTTCAGGCTGAATGCCTGGATGACGATACCCAGAGGTACGTAGACCGTCCCGCCCTCACGGTAAGGCGCCTGCGAGAGCTTGGTCTTGACTCCGCCAAGACTTGCCTCCTTGACGCCCAGTGTCAGGCTAATTGTTACACCGTCTTTCGTAAGCGTAATCTGCTTGCTGGCTTCGTCAAAAACGGCAGAGCCGCCGGCATAGCCGTTCAGAAAGCGGAGCGGCAGATAGGCGCTGCCGGTCTTGGACTGAAGGACGGCGTTCTTCGCCGGAGCCGCGGCATGGGCCGGCATGGCGGGTGGTGCCAGGCACAGGGCGAGGATCAGGGCGAGAGAGGCTAGGAATGTCGGTTTGCTGTTGCGGGCTAAAGAAACAATCATGTACAGTCGGTTCTCCTTTTTGGCTGCGGCTGTCAAAGTCATCAGGGACAGGCCGGGTTATGTATGTGGGGGACAAGACTGGGTCTTCAGACCCCCTTATTTATCATCGGCAGAAGAGAGAAAAGTCTTTATTGACTCTCCCCTTGGAGGAGCCTTTACGCTTGGGAAGGAGAAAGGGTGAGGATCATTATGTACACGGTTAAGGAAGTTTCGTCCTTGTCCGGGGTAACGGTTTCAAGGCTTTAACACCAGAGAAGAGTGGGAGGATGCGCTGAAGGAACAGAACGCGCATTTGAAGGACACTTACGGCTACGAGCCGGATTTATCGGCTCTTGATCCCGGTGAGATGAACGAAGCGGCTGCCGGGGCCGCCGCCTTTATGGAAGGGATGGCCCGGGCGCTTCGGGAAGGCATGCGGCATGATGATGCAGCGGTCAAGGAGGGACTTAAGCGGCATCTGGCCTTTCTGGCTCATAGCGGCCATGCCGTAACGGCCGCCGAGTTCGCGGCCCAGTGCCGCTTCTTCCTCGGTGACGATTTCCATCTGCGGATGCTTGAGGGCCAGCAGGTCGGACTGGCCTATTATATGGCCGCCGCCGCAGAAGCCTTCGCCGCTTCATAGAAGGGCGCCGACTCACGGCACAAGAGGGTGGCCGTCGGCATACGGCACAAGGTCCGGTCTTCATCAAGACCGGACCTTTTTTGCCATGCAGACAGACAAGAGTTCAATGCCCTTTGCGGGCGAGTATGCCGGCCAGCACATCCGGCACATCCGTAATAATGCCGTCCACCCCGGCTTCGATCAGCTCTTGCATGCGCTTCGGATCATTCACCGTCCACGGATGGTAGACGATGCCGGCTGCAGCGGCTTCGGATACGAACTCCGGCAGCACGGCCGGATGGTAGGAATGAAGCGCCTGGGCGCCCAGTGTCAGCGCATAATCCCATGGACGATAGAGGCCTTCCATATACAGAATGCCGGTCTCGATGTCCGGAGCCAGCTCCTTGAAATGGACCAGCGAATAATGATTGAAGCTGGAGATGATCACCCGGTCGCTCATATCGTATTGGCGGATGGCGGCAATGACCTTCTGTTCCATTCCGGGATAGTGGAAAATTCCGTTCTTCAGCTCGATATTGAGCAGTGTATCCCGGTTCGCCAGCAGCTCCAGCAGCTCCTCCAGAAGCGGGATTTTCTCGCCGGCGAAGGCTCCGTCCTGAAACCAGGCGCCTGCGTCGAGCGCCCGCACTTCCTTAAGCGTCTTGTCCTTGATATAACCCTTGCCGTTTGTCGTCCGGTCGACCGACTCATCATGAATCAGCACCATATGCCCGTCCTTCGTCAGCTGGACATCGGTCTCGATACCCGTCGCGCCGAGTTCAAGGCTCCGCCGGAAAGCCGCCATCGTATTCTCCGGACATGCCGCCGACGCGCCCCGGTGCGCGAAGTTGATCACTTTGGTCACTGTCATTTCCTCCGTATTCTTGAATTGGACTTCCCCCACTATAAAGGGTGATTGATTTCGGGGGATAAGCCGAACGTAAAAAATGGGGCAGAGCCTCTTTTTAACCGCTCAATCCACTACAGCTCTAACTGAATCCCGTTCGATAATCGAGTGGTGGACAATGTTCGCCTGCTCAGGGATTTCACCGCTCTCGATCATCTCAAGAATCAGTTCGAAAGCGAGGCTGCCCATCTCGACTAATGGCTGTTGCACCGTAGTCAGCGGAGGCACCGCCATCCGGGATAGCTCCAGTCCATCGAATCCGATAACTGAAATATCGTCCGGGACCCGGATTCCGTGCTTGTAGGCAGCGGACAGAGCTCCAAGTGCCATTTCGTCGCTGGCCGCAAAGATGGCGGTTATATCCCGGGCCGACTCCAGAAGCGCTTCAAAGCCTTTATATCCGCTCTCGTATCTGAAATCGCCGTAGATGATGCGGCGCTCGTCAACCGGAATATGATGCTTGCGAAGCGCACCCAAATACCCCTCCAGCCGGGGCACGCCCGCCAGTTGGTCCTCTTGTCGCCCGCCGATCATAGCGATATTCCGGTGTCCTTTGCCGATCAGATATTCCACAGCCTCGAAGGCCGCCGTATAATTGTCGATTCTTACAAAAGGAATATTCGCATAGGAGCTTTCGGATGACACCAGGACAATGGGAACCCTCATGCCTGCCATGATCTCAACATATTCCGTTTTCAGTGCGCTGCTGCAAAAAATAACGCCATCCACCTGCTTTTCCTGCAGGAGTTCCAGAACTTTTAGCGTACGATTGCCGTCACCTCCGGTGTTGCAGATCATAATGCTGTAATCGTGAATATGGGCATATTCCTCAATTCCCTGCAGAATTCCCGAGGAAAAGGAGCTGGACACCCGGGGAAACAGCACCCCGATCGTTCTTGTCCGTTTGTTGATCAGCCCTCGGGCGACTGCGTTGGGCCGGTATCCGGTCTCATGGATGACCTGCATTACCTTCTCCCTGGTTTTATCCGAGTAACCCCCCAGATTGTTAAGTACACGGGAGACGGTAGCGATGGAGACGTTTGCTCTTTTCGCAACATCTTTTATCGTGGGATTCATAAGGATTCCTCCGGAATTCGTCCGTTCTGTTAGGCAACTTTTAGCTTGCCCGCATCCAGTGTATCACCAACCCGGAAATGGCGTAAACGACGGATAACGCAGCAATTGAATTTCTTGGCGGATTCGTCCATGACCAATCAAAAAAGGCCGGAATCTCAATGTTGAGACCCGGACCTTCATTATGCTGCTTATTTCTCCAATCCCGCCGCAGCGAGCAGCTCTTTGAGCTCATCCGGGTTAAAGCCCTTCACCGCGCGTCCTGCCGCGACAGTAACCGGAATGCCCATGAAGCCGAAGCTTTCCACTTCCTGCTGATAGGTCTCGCTTGCCAGGATATCCCGAACCTCGAACGGAACGCCCTCATTCTTCAGCATCTGCTTCACCCGGCTGCAATCGCTGCAGCCTTCCGTCGAATAGACGATGACCGGCGCGCTCATTGGGCAACAGCCTCCGTGATGCTCGCTTTCGTAATTTTCCAGTGGGAGGTATTCCAGGTCACCTTCTGGTCGTCCAGCAGGAAAATCTGGGGCGACTCATGCTTGATGCCGAAGTCCTCGGCGATCTTGTTGGACACGGGGCGGTCTTCAATGACCAGAACGACGGCTGCGTCCGTCTCGTTCTCTTTCAGATAGCTCTGGAATTCCTCATACGCCTTGGCGCTGATCGGGCAGGTTGTGCTGTGCTTGAACAGCAGCTTTTTGCCGGAGCGCGAAATATATTGCTTCAATTCCTCTTCGGAATGAAGTTGTTGAATGGACATGGAATCACCTTCCTTAATATAGCTGCTAATCATTTGTAATTTTGATTTTAGCATACTTAAAAATTAAAGCAAATGAAAATCACGTTACATTTGGATACGGAAAAAGGACCGTTCCCGCCGCAAGCCGGAAACGGTCCTGTAATCGCGCCTGAAGGCCGGCGGAAGAATCCTGACTGCGCAGGAATTCCCGCCGTTCCTTCCATCGCGGACGTCTTATTGCTGGTAGCCCCGGCCGATAGAGCCCATAGATCCGATGGACGATCCCGTATTCGAGCCCACGGGCGAATGTCCCAAGGGCGAGGAGCCGAAGGAAGAACCGAAGGAGGAAGAGCCCATCGAAGAAGAACCGATGGAAGAGGAACCGATCGGAGAGCCGCCGAAGGAAGGGGCTCCGAAGGAATGGGAGCCGATGCCCGGATTGGCGAAATTCGGCTGGCTGTAGGATGTGCCGATGGAGGATGCCGCAGATTGCTCCAGCTGGCGACAAATTTGCGATACCTGCTGAAGCTGCTGGATGGCGGTCTGATGGCCGTTCAACGCCGACTGGATAGTCTGCACGGCTCTGTGCTCGCGTTCGGCAATTTCATTCAGCTGGTTGGCGTTCTGCTGCTCCTGCTGAAGCAGCTGCTGATACATTTGGCTGGCCTGTTGGGTCTGGCTGATCATCTGCTGAATGAGCTGCTCGCATTGGTTGATCTGGTTCGAAATATTTGTGTTCAAGTGATTTCCTCCTAATGGAATTTATGGTGAACCGCAGTTAGTATGGTTGTATGCCGGAGGGTCTATTCATGAGAAGTATGCGGAGGTTCAGAAGGCTTCGGAGACTGAATAAAAATCTATGGCAGGCATGTGTCGCCTGTGCTAGAGTAAGGTCAGCGGCGCAGGCCGCTGAATATGAGATGAGATGAGCCGAGAAAGGAAGAGACGAGATGAGTCTGGAAGAGAGCAAGCTGGATTTAAGCCGGATTGTATTTATCGGAAGAACGTATGAGGAGTATTTGGCCATGTTCGGGCTGACCGAAGAGGAACTGGCCAGCCGCGATATCCTGGATTGTCCGGGCGGTGCCTGCGCGTTTACCGCAGGAGCGAGCCGTGCCGGAGCGCATGCCGTGTCCTCCGATATCGCATATGAATTCCCTGCCCGGGTTCTGGAGAAGAAGGGGCGGGAAGATATCGTCCATACACTGGAGAAAATGGAATCCGCCCGCGCGGGCTTCCGCTGGGACTATTTCCGGTCGGTAGACGAACTTGCGGAACATCGCCACCGGGCCTTGAGGGAATGCACGGAGGACATGGAGCTTCATCCGGAACGCTATGTTCCGGCCGTTCTGCCGAAGCTGCCCTTTGAAGACGGCCAGTTCGACCTGACCTTGTCCGGCCATTTCCTGTTAATTTACGGCGACCGCCTTGACTATGAATTTCACCTTTCCTGCCTTCGCGAGCTGCTGCGGGTCACCCGGAGAGAGCTTCGCATCTTTCCGCTTACCGGATTGGCCGGACAACGGTACGAAAGGCTCGACGAGCTGATCCTTGCCATCCGGAGGAAAGGCTTTGAGGCCCATGAGATCGAAGTTCCATATGAGTTTCAAAAAGGAACGGGGCAAATGCTGAGCATTGTCCGGCAATAAGCCGAACGCTGAACGGATAGATGATCATTACGAAGTTCCGGTCTTTTCCAAAAGGCCGGTTTTTTTCTTTTTTTATGCAACAAATTCCGCCCGGAAACCGTTATATAGAAAGGAGAGGATATACAGAAATTTGCAGCTTATGCTGGAGGGGAAGAACATGATTACTAACATGGGAGACAATATGCGAGGAACTCGTCTGTTCGGGCGCGCGCTGAGCGTTCTGCTTGCTGCCGTTCTGCTGTGCGTCACGCTGCTCGCGGGGGAAGCGCAGGCCGCAGGTTCCCAGATGATTGTCGTGAACAAGAAGACGAATAAACTGGCATTCTTTGAGGACGGCCGGCTGGTTCGGGTGTTTCCGGTCGCAACAGGGAAGGAGAAGAGCCTGACTCCGGAGGGAAGCTTCAAGCTGGTCAGCAAAATCAAGGACCGCCCGTACTATAAGGAACATATCGCCGGAGGAGACCCGGCCAATCCGCTCGGAGACCGTTGGCTCGGACTCGATGTGAACGGAACACGGGGAACGACCTACGCCATCCACGGGAATAACAACGAGAACTCAATCGGCAAATACGTAAGCGCCGGATGCATCCGGATGCACAACGACGATATCCACTGGCTCTTTCCCAGAGTCCAGAGAAATATAACGGTCGTCATTACCTCGACCACGCTTGATATGGAAGGGATCGCGCAGAAATACGGCTATGGTCTGGATCAGAAAATATTCGCCGGCTCCATAGTCGCTGACGGCAAGAAGGTTATCCTGAGCCGGCCGTTTCTGATGAAGGATTCCCGGGTCTACGTGCCGCTCCGTGAGACGACGGCTCTGCTCGGCTCCAAGCTGGGATCGACCGCGGACGGGGCACTGACCGTTACTACGGGCACCCGCGTCGCGACGTTCAAGCCGCTGGCCGGTACCGGGACCGTCAACGGTCAGACCGTATCCATCCTGCCGTCAAAAAATCTGGATGGCACGCTGATGATTCCGCTAAGCGCCGTTCCGCAGCTATTCGGAATGCAGGTGAAATGGGACGGGGCAAGCGGAACGGCAACGATTCAATAAGCATATAAAAAGCATATAGCCCACCTATAACCGGAACGGGAAGGCGGCCTTGTTATCATTTGATGACAAGGCCGCTTTTTTGGTTGGCTTCGTAAATTCAATTATTGATCTTGCATCAACTAATAAATCGCTCGTTGGTAAGCTCTTGAGACGCTTTTCCGACGGTAGTGGGAAACCCTGTTTGAAATATAAATAGGAAAAAATGATGATCTCGTAGTGGAAATCGTCATTTTTTTACGATCGTATCCTCATCTTTCAGAGATTGGATAACTAGTATTAGCTGCTTGATTGAAACATCCAATTGCTCTAACTTTTCCTCCATAGTTTGTAGCACATAGCGAACTAAGATCACACATAACGTTACAGGAAAGCCAACATTCGCAATCAAAGATACAATATCGGAAATTTCCATTTCGCACTTTTCCCCTTTCTATTTACTCTACATATATAGGAAATTGTCGAGTATCTCA
>NZ_JAHCMB010000191.1:0-113797 GCF_019904155.1 Paenibacillus sinensis | reverse complement strand
ATAAGAACAAATGTTCCTATTTTGGTTGTATTATTTCTACTGTTTTTTCCCTACACATAAACGAGTTAAAGGAGAATCCGTCATTGAGTGCATACGACGATTACAAAAAAGAGATTTACCGGATTGGGTGGAAAGTGCAGTACAAGGCGAGAAAGGTTCGAACAAGGGAATTCCCTCTTTTTGATAACCTTCCAAACGATCAAAATTTCACAACTTATTCAGAAACAAAAATTTGGATAGAGGAGCTTTTAAACCAGCTTCCATCCCAGGGAAGGATCATTCTTTACAAAATTTATCTACAAGACATGACCGAAAACGAAGTAGCTAATGAACTGCATATTAGTCAACAGGCGGTGAGCAAATGGAAAAAGAAAATGATTCAGACATTATCTCAGATCGTGAATTTTTAAGATTGATAGAAGCAACGAAACAAAAGAACCCTGATGCAATATTACAACTGGTGAATTTATTCAAAGAGGACATCCAAAAAGTAAGCAGATACATCCATTTGCCTACTGAAGATGCAGTGTCTACCATTACAACGGAATTCCTTGAATTAATACAAAGTAAGGACTTCGTACCACAGCCTAGTGAAAAGAGGGATTAGGTCAGCACCAAAAAATTCAGGTGCAGGTTGTTAAACACCGTTAAAAAATTCCTTTATAAATGAGAAGCAAAAACGGCGCGCAGCTCTCTCAAATCTGATCAGAATACAACAATAAGGAGTGAAATACAAATGGCATTCACAAAGGAATACACCGCAACGCTAACCCTCAGTCTTGATTCAGTCAGAAAAACAGAACGTGCACAACGAGTCATTTATGATTCAGGTCTTGTGAGCCCTAACCAAAATACCCTAGCGACAGGTCTTTCTTACTCTGCAAGCATATTGGGCATTGTATTTTTCTTGTCCACCCCTGCCAGCTTGGCTGCAGGAGTAGTATCTCTCGTAAGTAGCCTAGTTGAGAACGACAAGGCTGTTCTTCAATCGATGGTATACAGCGGGTATTGGAATCTGGGTTACTTAGAGGACTTCCTGGTGGATAACCCCAATTATGACTTGATTGAAGTGACCTTACCTTTCATCGAGTATGAAACCAAAGGGGTAAGATTCATTACTGGTAAAGGCGTTGTGAACCGCGTTCATTCCACGAGCGGCGGCTGGACACTTCTGTAATTAGATAACAAGAGGACACTCTCTTCGAGAGTGTCCTCTTGTTATCTATCTAATATCTAACTTTTAAAAAGCTCAATTAGTTCATTAAGGTCAACATCACTTACGATTTTGTAAGAGGTTTGAACATTCTTAGGAGAGCTGGATCCATAATTGTAAACGTCAAGATAAGTACCATCATAAAGCGTGATTCCTGCACTCCTTTGCTGCTTATATCCTTTGAGAGTAATCCAATAAGAGTTTTCAAATTGAACTTCTGAAATACGGGATTTCTTCAACCTCAAATCAGAAAATACCGCGAGTACCTGCTGAATTTGGCTTGGATCGGTTATGTCGACTATCTTTTCACCTGTCGCATCTCTCTTAATGATCTCAATACTGTTAACGGACTTTGAATCAAAATCCTTGCCTATAGCCTTGTCAAAGGCGACAGACTGGTTAAAGTGCATAAACAACCCTAAGCTCAATAAAAGAATGATTAGGACCGNTCAAGCTAACAATCGGAAGCTGAGACTATCGACTAGAAGGTTGAATTATCGATAAAAAGCAGACTCTTGTTAGTAACCGAGATCTGTTCAATGCCTTGGGTTTTACTCATTTGAGTATTCTTGAGCAATTGAAAAAAACCAATACTGAAGTGATATTCTTTTACTTATGCCTAGATGAGTGACCTTGTCTTCAGAGCTGACTATTCCGAGACATGCAGTGGGATTTTGTTTGTGAATGCAGCTAAAGCTTTTGATAAGATTAGTCTTTTCTTTAATACATAAGGGGCCTCCTTAATTCTGACGTTTATTACTGGTAAATAATTTCATTATATAACAATAGCTGTATGATTCATGCAGGTGTTGTTATGACTTATTTAGTTTGCACTTCAGGAGGAGGTACTCAAAGCTTTGTTTCCCTGCCGCATGATCGAATTAAAGATTGTATTTATTCAAACGAAGAGCAACCGGGGCTCGGCGCTTCCTGAACCGAGGGCTTGGGATATAGTCTGACTGAGGGGCGGAAAGCTTAGCCACCCGCTATCTGCTCTTCACCATATACCGCAATCCATCCTCAAGCCGATCATCTTGCCATCCATTTTTCCGGTAAAAAGAGTACGCCCGCAATCGGATATCCAGGTCCGTCGTAAGCCAAAGGGCCTTGCAGCCTGATTCCCACAGCCATTTCTCCACCAATTGTAAAAGCCCGGTCCCGATTCCCTTGTTAATGTATTCAGGCAATACGGCGATAACCCACATCTCACCTGTTTCACGATCGCCCATAGCAATCCGGTAACGCGGGGACATCTCCCGGTGTGATTTCCCGATACAACTTTACTTCCTCCCAGCATATTGTAGTTAGAAGAGTAACGGCTGAAACCAAAGTAACCGATACTATAAATGGATCATATCATACATAGAAGGAGAATTTTTGCCATGGAAGAAAGAAATGCCGGGTTCTGGATTCGTTTTGCCGCCAGGTTCCTGGACGGAATCATCTTCTCCCTGCCTATCAGCATCATTGTCTTTCTCTTGACAGGCGATGATGTGCGGGAGGGGGGTGGCCGTAGAATTGTGAGCATCCTGAACATCCTGTACGCCGTCCTGCTGCCTATCTTCTGGGACGGTCAGACGATCGGCAAAAGAATTTGCAGAATCCGGATTCGCAGGACCAACGGCGCTCCGCTGGGAATCGGGACGATGCTGATCCGGGACGGGCTCATCGAGCTGCTGTACTCTTTCACTTATGGCCTCGCTGTGCTGGTCAGCGCAGTTATGGTGGCGGCGCGCAGGGATAAGCGGGCGATCCATGATTTCGCTG
Organism: Paenibacillus sinensis; assembly: GCF_019904155.1. Classification (GTDB taxonomy): domain Bacteria; phylum Bacillota; class Bacilli; order Paenibacillales; family Paenibacillaceae; genus Paenibacillus_AQ; species Paenibacillus_AQ sinensis. Next base: position 110,817 of record NZ_JAHCMB010000191.1, on the reverse strand, counting down.
CAGGGACCGAGGTTGTGAAGGATTCTTATCTGGAGTATGAACGCGCCGCGTACGAGGGATACGGACAGGAAAACAAACCTTTTACGTAAACGATTACTCTTTTTGGCCGTATTTCGGTGAATGAGACGTGTTTTGGGGAACAGACGGTATTCCGGTTCAAATGAAAACGTTGTAAAATGTTAGAGAACAAGATATTGAACTGGCGCATCTTAGCACCATACGCGGAAAGGAAAGATACCAGAATGGACCCCAAAACATATAACCTGGCCATAGTAGGCTATGGAGGCATGGGCAGCTACCATGTCCAGCTGATTGAACCGATCGAGCGGCTGACCGTAACCGGCGTATATGACATCGTGGATTACCGGAAGGAGCTCGCGGCCGCCAAAGGTTTTGAAACTTATGACAGCCTGGAAGCGGTACTATCCGACGATAACGTCGATATCGTGCTGATCGCAACGCCGAATGATGTGCACAAGTCGATAGCCATCCAGGCGCTGCGAGCGGGCAAGCATGTCGTCTGCGAGAAGCCGGTAACCGTGAACAGTTCCGAGCTGCTTGAGATTATGGAGACGGCGAAGGAGACGAACCGGGTCTTCATGGTGCACCAGAACCGCCGGTGGGATGAGGATTTCCTCATTATTCAGGATCTGATTGCGCAGAAAAAAATCGGCGAGGTATTCCGGGTGGAGTCCCGCGTACAGGGCGCCAACGGCATTCCGGGCGACTGGCGTCAGCTTAAGGCATACGGTGGCGGCATGCTGCTGGACTGGGGCGTTCATCTGCTCGACCAGCTGCTGCTGCTCACAGGCAGCCGTATCGACAGCGTTGCGGCTGAGCTGAGCTTCATCCTTGGCACGGAGGTGGATGATGGATTTACGAGCCACATCCGGTTCAAGGACGGCCTGACGGCGGTGATCGAGGTTGGCACGACTAACTTTGTGAAGCTGCCCCGCTGGTATGTAAAGGGTACCGAAGGGACAACGGTGATCCGGGACTGGGATCTCAGCGGCGAGACGGTGGCCATCAATCCCGATGTCGTGAAGGTGGAGCCGACGCCGATTCAGGCCGGACAGGGACTGACCAAGACGATGGCGCCGCCGTCCGAGGAATCGACGCTGCGTTCTCCGATCGAGAAGGTGCAGAGTACAAAGATGAGCTTCTACGACAACCTCGTTGCTGTCCTCGAAGGCGCGGCCGAGCCGCTGGTGAAGAACGAAGAGGTGCTGCGCGTGCTGCGGCTCATTGAGACGATCTTCGAAGCGGCCGAAAAGCGGGTCGTACTGAAGGATCTGGAGCTGTAATAATCCATTTGCCGATAGCTTGTCCGGATCAATGATCGGGTGACATCTGACCGCGCGCCGGCAAGCGGAAGGCCGGGATTCCTGTATGGAACCCCGGCCTTTTTGGCGTAATATCAATACCGGCAAACGCTTGATGCCCATAAGATGCCGCCGGACATTCCCAGAGCTATGGCGTCAACGCTAACTCTTCTATTTCTGGGGTTCAGCCTGAATCAGCGCGTTCTCGACCGCTTTCTTCAGCACCCGGCTGGAATTCGTCGCGCCGCTGACAGCATCCACCTCAAGCGTCTGCCGCTGCACGATCTCGCCGAGAATGGCTTCCGCCGGAGCGCCATGCCCGTTCTTATGCTTCAGAATCTGGATTTCAGCCACCCGGCCTTCCTTCACGGTGACACGAACCTTCGCATCAATGAACTGCACGTCGCACTCCCCGTCATATACCCCGTCCTTAAGTCCTGTGAAAGGAAGATCCGCTGTAACAAGATTAGCCACTTTATTCTGATAGTTCCGGACCTGAATGAGATACGTCGCTCCCCAGACAATGCCGATGAGCAGTACTAGGGACGCGGCGATTATCCATATCTTTTTCTTTTTCTTCATAACGGGATTTCTCCTTCCTTCGCAAGCATCCGCAGCAGCAGCCCGAAGCTGTATTCCAGAAGATTCTCTGCCGTCACGCCCATCGTCTCGGCAATGTAGCTGCTCTTACGGTGCGCAGCCAGAATCACCCCGGACAGACTGCTCCAGAAGATCAGAATCGTCTCCTTAATCCGGATATCCGCTCTTACCTCGCCCTGGGCGATTCCCCGGGAGATCATTTCCTCAAGCGCAGCATTGATTTCTTCTCCTACGGCAAAAATATCCAGCTTAATCTGCGGCAGGTCTTTGCCATCGAGCGGCGTAGTCTGAAATTCGGCGATGCCGGCGAACTGGTAGGGCGACGCTTCATAGAAGGCGGTGAGGCCGTCGCACAGCTTCTTGTATGCGGCGGAGAAGCTTTGATTCGGCTCCCATTCTCCGAGCAGATACTCTTTCAGCCCAGTGAAGCCTTTCAGCACGAGCCGGTCGTGAATTTCCTCCTTGCCAGAGAATTGGAGGTAGACGGTGCGTTTGCTGTATTCGGCCTGGCGGGCGATGTCATCCATCGTCGTTGCGGCATAGCCCCTGTCTTCGAAGAGCTGCTCCGCGGCATTCAAAATGGTGTTCCGGTGAAGCAAAAGAATGGTTTCTTTACGGTCGCTGCGGTTCATTTTGAAACCTCCAATATGAAAAGTAAACTAACGGTTTACTTGATCGTAACATGGAAGGATGAAGCTGTATGTGCGATTTGTGGCATGGGCTAGCAAAGTTGGCTATCGAAAATAGAAAAAGAGATCGCTTCATGGAGAGGGGCGGGTGGTACATCCATCTTCCAGAAGATGATCTCTTTGATTTTGCTTTAAACGGTTGCAGAACCTTTTCCCGCTTCAAGCAGCGGAGAGGACGGAGCGAATGTGGAAAAAAGCCAGCGTTCGCATTTGTGTCCACAACAGGTCTTGGAACAACGCTCCGTTCGCGGAGCGTCCACCTATGCGATTACGTTGATCCAAGTTTAGTAACGCGGGCCTTAGGAGTTCAGGCGTTTATGATTCTGATGGGCCAGCGTGAGCAGCGCGACGTAGATCGGCTGGACGTTGAATTTTTTGCCGAACTCGAATTTGTAGGAACCGACCTGCACATTGTTGCTCTTGAAATAAGGCGACTGGATATAGTGGATCGTGATTTCACTGTCGTCAAAGCCCGTTCCGGCTGTCTCCATCGTCACTTCGTAAATGGATTCAAGCGAGATAGAGGCAACGCGCGTCTTCTTGCCGGTCACGCCCTGATGGTCGATCAGGATGAGGCGCTCGTCGGTGATGATGAACGAATCCCGGATAAGCTTGAATCCCGATTCAATCTTCTCGTCAGGCATGAGGTACATGCCGTATTGACTCTTCAGCTCCGCCGGCGATACCTCGGAATAATTGCCTAGCAGTCCATTGAACAGATTGGCCATTTACATAACTCCCCCCGGTGTCATTGAGATAATGGATGCGCATTCACATAAATGATGGATGCTTACCCATATATATTTCGGCGCCCGGAAGATATATCCTTTTTTGTATCGTCAAAAAGCGGAGCGTTTCGTCAAATTTCGGCAGCCGGTACGCGGTACACCTCACGGTATACGGTATCCCTGAAATGCAGAAACTCGCTTTCTGTCAAAGGAAGGAGATGGCTCATGATGAGAAGGGGCAGCGGCGCCTGATTCTTCCTGAGGGGCGGCTGCTCATAGGGATACGGATTCAGGGTGAAGCCCAGCCGCTCGTAGAAGCCGATGCGTCTTGACGCCCATTCCGTCTCCGGAGGCTCTACCTCCAGCAGGACGGGAATGGATGATTCGGCGGCGAATGCGCTCAGCATCCGTCCACCCACACCCTGCCCGCGCAGGGAAGGATCGACTGCCGTGTGCTCCAGAAACCTGAACTCCGGGAACTCCCAGACCGCGATAAAAGCATTTGTCTGCCCATCCGGCCCCTTCTTCGCAATTACACGGTAACGCTTGTCCTCAAGCAGCCTCTTCTGTCCTTCATAGGTCCGGAATTCGGTAGGAGGGAAGGAAGCCTCCATCAATCGATACAGCGAATCAAAGTCCAGTTCGGCTTGCATATCTATCTCTGCTTTCTGGCAAAAATAGGCCTTTCGCAACCTTTTTCGCTCACAGGCCGTCTGATACAGCGTACTCTTAACCAGTCTTACAAATCAACCGGGAGATGAAACATATGAGTCGAAAATATAATTACGCAGCCGCAGGCCTTCTGCTGGCGGCCATGCTGGGATTATCCGCCTGCAGCTCCGGCGGCAATGGGGCCGCAGGCGCTTCCGCCGCCCCGGCTGTGACCGCTTCGCCGGCGGGAGGCCCAGCGGCCGGGGGCCACTCGGCCGCTCCAAGCGAGTCCGCCGCAACCGGCGGGACGGCCGGCGCCTCGGCTCCGGCACAGGCATCTGCGGAGCCAAGCGCCGCGGATACCGGCGGCCAGAGCGTTCAAAGCCAGCTTCAGGAGCTCATGGAGCTTGCGAAGCAGGGCCACGCGCCGGGCATTCCGTTCGCCGCGCATACGGGAATGATCGAGGACGTGAAGGCCGCATGGGGCAAGCCGGATATTGAGGAGGGCGCCGGCAAGGGCATTTACGCCACATATAAAGCGAAGCAGGCCGTGATCGGCTTCAACAAAGGCAGCGTCATTATCGACGTCCGCTCCAGCGCGGATGAGCTTCACCGGCTGACGCTTCAGAATATCGAGGCATCGCTCGGCAATCCCGACGAGATTACAACGAGCGGCAGCGATCACATCTATACCTACAAGGCAGGCGAGCAGTACCAGCTTAAGTTCGTGATTCCGGAGCAAGGGGGTACGGTGGATCATATCTCCGTCTATTCTCCGGGAGATGCGGTCAACAATATGGCCGGCTAAGAGGGAATAGTGGCGGGTTACCGGCTAACCTGCTGACCCGCTAAGCAGGTTAGGTGACGACTGGTTACCGGCAGCGGAGACCGGGATCAAGCCAGCGAAAGCGCGGCAGCCTGGATCAAGTCATGCACGACAGCCTGGATCAAGTTATGAAGAGCGAGTCAGCCGGGATCAAGTCAAGAAAAGCGCGACAACCTGGATCAAGCCAAGACAGATTCGAGCTTAGTTTAATAGCGGATGACAAGCACAGCAGCGTACAAAGCAGCCCTGAGGGAGACTTCAGGGCTGCTTTTGCGCGCGGGTGAACGCTGAGCCTGCTATAATTATAGCCACGATAATAATCCGCGATAATAGTAACTGTGAGCAACAACGAACCGGAACAGAAGGAGAGGACCGCCGGACATGCTGCAATTGGACGAGAATGGATACCGGGTATCAGGCGAAGGGACTTCGGTGGAGCTGCTGCCGAAGGAATTCGCGCTGCTGAAATTTCTGTACCGGGGCAGAGGCCGCGCCTTCAGCCGGGAGCAGCTGCTGGAAGGCGTCTGGCCGCTGGAATATCCGGTTGAGCGCACGGTGGACGACCATATTTACCGGCTCCGCAAAAAGCTGCAGCCGTTCCCCGGAATCGGCATCCGCACGGTCCGGGGCTTCGGCTACTGTCTTACGGAGCGGACGGCGGCGCACGGAGTCGATGCAAGCCCGTCCGCCAAGGACGGTGAGCTGCACGAGAAGATGGCGGAGGTCTTCGCCAAATATCATCAATATGGCCAGGGACGGTCCATGCTGGCGCTGGCGCGTCAGCAGGATGTGCTGGGCTATGAGCTGGACGGGTTCTACAGCGTCTACATTCATTTTGTCGAGGGCGATGTGGAGTGGCTGCTGCGGGGAGAAGCCCCTCTTGCCGAGCGGCTGTACTCGCTGCTGCTGTTTCTGCTGGTGACGGAAGAACCGGAAGAAGGGCTGGCCTGGTGTGAACGGGTGCTGGAGGCGAAGATTCTTCCGCAGGTGCAGCACAGGGAACTGGAGATTCTGAATGTGCTGGAGCTGTACGCCGCGGCCGGGAGAGCGGAAGAAGCGCTGGAACGGCTGAAACTGACCCGGGAGGCGATCAAAGAGCCCGGCTATGAGAACTTCGGAACTCCTGCGGCCAATGCCGAGCTGTACGTCCGCCTGATGACAGACACGCCGGAAGCCGAAATGCGGCAGCTGATCCACCGGGTGGAGGCGATGATCCAGGATAAGCCCTTCCTGCGGGATATCGGAAGCTGCAAATTGTCCAAGGGCCTGTGGAAACTGAAAAAGAACGAACACCTCGCCGGAGAAGCCCTGATCGACGAGGGATTAGGCGTGCTCGAATTATCCGGCTTCGTGCCGATGAAGCTGTTCGCGCTCTATCGGATCATCTATTTCTGCCGGAGATACGATTTTAAGGGCAGGGAGTCGGTACAGCGCAAATACGAGCCGATGTTTCAGGAAGAACAGGCTCGTTGCGGGTTTCCGGAACTCAAAGCCGAAATGATCAAGCTGCTGAACGATTGCCTGAACCGATAGGCACCTTGTCCCCGCTCGTTGATATTGTTTCGACTCTCTGATATTTCTCTGACATAACGCCTTCATACTTGGTCTCATCAAGAGATGATTTCATGAAGCGGATGGAGGAATACCACATATGATCAGAAGTGAAGCTGCGGCGGCGAAGCGCCGCCAGAGCCGTAAGAATACCCGGAGCGGCCTGCTGGGTAACCCCGTGTTTCGAAAAATGTACGCCGCCTACGCCGCGGCGGCATTGGGAGACTGGTTCGATATGCTGGCGATCCAGGTGCTGGTCGGCTACCGCTGGCAGGCAAGCCCGCTCATGCTGTCGCTCATCCCCGTCAGTCTTGCGGTGCCGGGAATTCTGCTCGGCTCGCTGGCAGGTGTGGCGGCCGACCGGCTGGACCGGCTCAAGCTGATGCGGCTCTGCGACCTGCTAACAGCCGCCATAACGGCGGCGCTGCTGTTCGCGCCCGGCATGCTGTGGCTGCTGCCTTTGCTGGCGCTGCGTTCAGCCGTCTCTGCGCTGAACGTTCCCGCGCAGCAGTCGCTTACCCGGAGCATCGTCCGGGAAGACCAGCTGCTTCAGGCCGCCTCGCTTAACGGCCTCGTGACGCAGGGCTCCAAAATAGCGGGACCCCTGCTCGGCGGAGCAGCCCTGGCGATTCTCTCGCCGGCGTGGTGCATCGGACTGAACGCGCTGCTGCGGCTGCTCTCCTTCGGGCTTCTCCTGACGGTGAGAAGCCGGGATACTGCCCGCAGCATGGAGCCTGGCCACGAGTCCGCCGCTGAAGAGAGCAAGCCTTCCTTCCGCCTGATGTGGAGGGAAGGCTGGGGATTGATCTGGAGCAGCCGAATGCTGCGGAATACGCTGCTGTTCGGGCTCCTTGGGGCACTGACGATCCAGATGGTGGATTATCAGTTCACCAGCCTGTTCCGTAAGCTGGCTCCGGACCGGGCCTACTTGCTTGGTTGGCTTGTCGCCGCGGCCGGAGCCGGAGCTGTGATGATTATGCTGCTGCTGAACCGTATAAGCGCCGGGCGGCGTTACGGTCTGAGACTCGGGGGCGGGTACGTCCTGATTGGCGCCGCCTTCGGGGGCCTCGGGCTGCTTCAGCCCGGAGTGGGGACGCTGCCCGTACTTCTGCTCGGACTCCTGATGGGCGCGGGCAACGGACTGTTTTTTGTATCGTTCAGCTACTGTCTGCAGAAGGAGACGCCTCCCTCCATGACGGGCCGGGTATTCGGCATTCAGAGCATGCTGCTCAGCGCCGTCATGGTTATGGCTCCGGTGCTGGGCGGCGTGATGGTGGGTATAGAGGGACCGCGTGCGGTCTTCGCCGCGTTCGGGCTTGCGATCGGGCTGCTCGGCGGCATGGGAATGGCGCTCGGACGCAGGCTGTGGCCGGAGGGCAGAGCGGAAGAAATTTAATGGATTTGTCCTTTTTTTGTAACCTTTTCCGCTATCGGTACGTCTTAGTAACTATAGGAAACACCGACTAAGGAGGGAAGAGACATGCCCATTATGCGCCGCGCCGCCATGACTGTTCTGGCGGGCGTGCTGCTGCTGCTATCGGCCTGCGGCAATACACCGGAGACAACGGGAGAAGGACAGGCGTCCCCCTCGTCCGGACCAACGCCGGTCTCGGCAGGCCCGGAGATCAGTCCCGGCTGGACGGGAGAGGGAACGCCGCCGCCTGGCTCTTCTGAACCGCCTGCGAGTCCGGGGGCCGGGGAATCGTCTTCCTCAGAAGATATGGAGGGCCAGCCGCCAACGTCGCTTGAGGCTGCGTCGGTTGTCATGAAGGCACTGGCGGCAGGCGATATGAGAGCGCTGGCGGCCTGGGTACATCCGGATAAAGGGCTGCGCTTCTCTCCTTACGGCTATGTCGACGTGAAGACTGATCTTGTCTTCTCCCGGAGCGAAGTGGAGGGGCTGATGCATAATCCGGCCCCGCAGATATGGGGCACTCATGCCGGATCAGGCGAGCCCATTGAACTTGCATTCCCGGATTATTATAAGAAATTCGTCTACGACACAGATTTCAGCGCAGGGGCCACCATCGCGGTGAACCGGGCCATCGGGAAGGGAACGACGGTCAACAATGTGAACGAGGTTTATCCGGCGGCGAGCCATGATTATGTCGAGTATCATGTGGACGGCGTCGATCCGGCCGCCGAAGGCATGGACTGGCGAAGTCTTCGCCTGGTTTTTGAGAAGATCGGAGATGACCGGGCGCTTGTGGGCATTATCCACGACCAATGGACGCCGTAATGAACAGAAGGAACAGAAGGATGCGCAGCTCAGGCTAATGAAGCTTAAGCTGCGCATTGTTTATTCGGCATCTTTTTCCAAGATATTGACAATGACTGCACTTTGAAATCCTCCCTGAAAATGATTGATATTTTGTTGAAATCAACGGATAAATACTGAAATTGTTATGGTTTTCAAGTTGATTTCTTTCCGTTACAATGGATGCAGCATTTCATGGAGATGCATGTATCATGAGACAAGGTATGGTTATTCGGCATAACCGGATGTCCCGCTGCCGGCGGAGAGGAAGAGAAGTTTGAAACGTTTGGTGATCACCGGGTTTTTGTTCTATCTGTTGATGGGTTGTATCAAAGTTACCGTAGCTTCCGTCCTCACAGAACTGCTGCCGCTTTACGGCAGAGAATACAGCGAGGCGGGCACGCTGATTCTGCTGGAGTTCACGGCATCCCTGGCCGGGCTGCTGCTGCAGCCGCTGCTGGCCGCTCATGTGTCCAAGAAACTGCTGCTTCATATAAGCGTGTGGGGGATCGCCATTTCTTATATTACAATAGGGCTGCTTCCTCCGTGGTTCGGAGTTCTAACCGCTGTCGCCGTTGCCGGCGCCTTGGGCGGCATTATCGATGCCGTGATCGGCGGATTGATTCTGCAGGGGATCAAAGGAAATGCGGCGCTTGCGATGAGCAAGCTGGAGATCGGCTTCGGCCTTGGCTCGCTGTTATTTCCGCTGCTCGTCGGAGCGCTTATCACAGTCGGCAGATGGAATCTGGCCTTGTTCGCCGTCGCTGGATACGCCGTTTCGCTGTCCGTGTTTATCCTTTTTCTGCGCTATGGAGAAGCGGAGCCGCTGTTTCGGCCCTCATCCGGAACAACGGAAGGAAGTCATTCCGCTCCGGCGGTGAAGACGGCGGGAAGAAGGAACAGGCTGCTTCCTTTCCTCATGCTCTTGTTTGTTCTGTATGGAGCGATGGATATAGGCCTTAACCATTATCTGCCTTCCATGATGCTTCAGGCGGGCATGGCCAGCCAGGCATCGGCCCCGTTCGCCGTAACGGTCTTCTGGATCGCAATGGTAGCGGGCAGACTGTTCGCGGGCCATGAAGCCGAGAGAATCGGCTACCGCCCCTACCTGCTCATTCATTGGTCCGCCATGGCGCTTCTGCTGTCAGCCTTTGCGCTGAACCGTCATGCAGGATTCGGATATGTGCTGATTGTGCTAATGGGCTTGTCGCTATCCGGTTTATTTGCCGTCACGCTCGTCAACGCCAAAGAGATGATGCCGTCCTGGTCTGCCGGTCATACCAGTCTGCTGATGGCAAGCTGCTCGATCGGCGGCGGCCTCTTTTCCCAGGGAGCGGGGCTTATGCTAGACCATCTGCCGCTTGGTTACCTGATGTGGAGCTTTGCTCTGGTCGCCGCCCTGACGCTCGGCCTGTACCTCTTCCGGGTGAAGGAGAAGCGGATCACCGACGCCGAACCTTCGCAGGCAGTCGTCAGTTGAGCAAGCCGCCCGTATTAACCGTGTTATTATCGTATTTTAAGGAGGAGGTTCCTGTCGCTTAAGGGCGATGCGGTGGCCGCCTCTTTTTCATATTTTCATAGTAGAGCCGGTTCCCGCTGTTTGAAGCAGTTATGGGAATCGGCCTTTTTTACGCTGAATAATGTCATACCTGCAACCCGCTGCGCCATTTATACTTGATGGGACTGGATAAAGCGGAGGGTGACCTATGCGAACAAAGATTTTGCTGCTTCAGCCCGAGAACAAGAAGATCAACCGTTTCCGCCGGAAACAGTTCAATAATTTCGTGCAGATTACAATGCCCTATCTGGCGGGGTTCATAGATGAGACAAAGTATCAGATTACACTGGTGGACGAGTACAGCCAAAGGATTCCGATTCACCGGAAATTCGATGTGGTGGCCATTACGGTGAACACGCCGAACGCCTATCACTGCTACAGCATTGCGGAGCGGTTCCGCGAATCGGGGGCCAAGGTGGTGCTGGGAGGACCGCATGTTACGCTGCTGCCGGAGGAAGCCGCCGGACACTGCGACACGGTCATGATCGGCGAAGCGGAAGAGACATGGCCGAGGTTTCTTGCGGATTTCCTGGAAGGACGGGAGCAGCCGATCTATCGTTCGGAAGAGATCCCGGATTTGCGAAACCTTCCGCTGCCGAGATGGGATTTGCTGAAGCGGAACCCGCTGATGAAAGGGGCAGTATTCGCGACCCGAGGCTGTCCTTACCGCTGTGCATACTGCAATCTGAAGCAAATATACCACAATCGCTTCCGCACCCGTCCTGTCGACGAGGTCGTGCGCGAAATTTCTCTGCTGAAATCGCGTTTTTTTGTGTTCTGGGATGATAATTTTTTTGCGGATAAGGCTTATGCGCTGGAACTGATGGAACAGATTAAGCCACTGGGCCGAAAATGGGCCGCTCAGGCGACCCTCGCCGACTGCAACGACGACGAATTGCTCAAGAAGGCCAAGGAAGCAGGCTGTCTATATCTGTTCGTCGGTCTGGAATCGTTCTCTCCGGCCGCTCTGCGCGGGGTGAACAAAGGCATCAACCGGGTTAATGCCTACCGGGAGATTATCTCCAAGCTGCACAGCCATGGCATCATGATTCAGGCGGGCATCGTCTTCGGCTTCGACGAAGATACGCCGGACACCTTCCGGGATACGCTTCAGGCCTGCGAGGAGCTTGGCATCGACGGGGTGACCGTCAGTCTGCTGACTCCGCTGCCCAAGACGCCCGTATATACCGGGATGAAAGAGTCCGAAAGGTTGACCAGCACGGACTGGAGCTTGTACAACGGGAAGACGGATATCGTGTTCCAGCCCCGGAATATGACGGCGGACGAGCTGTATCAGGGCTATGTCGATTTCCGGCGGCGGTTCTATTCGCTGCGCTCGTTCGTCCGGCGGATGAGCGTGTCCCGTACGCATCTTTTTTACAACTTCATCATTAACCTGGGGTACCGGCTGGCCCTGAAGCGTTAGCGGGAGCAGGAACCTGGGACTATAAAAATGGTCTGCAGAATTTGATCGTTTCCTTGCTCTAAGGAAGAATCATCCGCCGTATTCAAATGTTCGGGTCTAAGCAGCTGATATTTTTTCATTGTATAGAAATCGCATACCGGCTTGAAAAAAGATTGTACCTTGCTGATTCAGGAAGAGTGATTAACGCTCTTCGTAGCCCAGCTAGTCCTAGCCTAACTATAGCTCTCTGAGTCACTCTTTCAGCACAGCCATCACAAAACCGTCGTAGCCCTTGGCGCCAACCGTCTGCAAGGCGGTTGCTTCCAGGCGCGGCTCTGTCGCCAGCATGTCCGCGAACCGCCGGATGCCCTGCACACGCTCGTCCCCGCTTTCTTCATTCAACACCTCGCCGTCACGCACCACATTGTCCGCTACGATCAGCGTCCCGGGACGCCCCAGCTCCATCGCCCATTTCAGATAATGGGGATTATTCGGCTTGTCGGCATCGATAAAAATCAAATCGAACGGGCCGGCTCCCTCCTGCTTCAGCGCAGCCAGACTGTCCAATGCCGCTCCAACCCGAATGTCCACCTGGTCTGCAAGACCGGCAAGCTGAAGATTGACCGCCGCGACCTCAGCATGCAGCCCTTCATATTCCAAAGTGACCAGACGGCCTTGCGGCGGCAGGGCGCGTGCCAGCCAGATGCTGCTGTAGCCGCCTAACGTGCCGATTTCCAGAATGGACGACGCTCCCATCAGCTTCGCGAGCAAATAGAGCAGCTTGCCCTGATTGGGCGCAACGTCGATCGGCGGCAGGCCCGCCTTGGTGTTGGCCTCCAGCACAGCATCTAATAAGGGATCGTCCGCAAGCAGGCGGCTGTTGAAATATTCGTCCACGGCGTTCCATTTTGCTGTTAATTCCTTCTCCATCTTCGTTCTCCTCCTGTTGGCTGGCTGTTATCCAGTCGTTTGTCTGTTTCCTGATTTCAGCTTATGATAAAATTATTCATAAATCTAATATATGTTATTGTGATAATCATATATTTTAGTTATATAAGGAGACGATGAGCATCAATACGCATGCGTTAAGGCTGTTTTATCAGGTGGCAAAAGAGGGCAGTGTGACGAAGGCCGCGACAGCTCTGCGGATCAGCCAGCCGGCGGTGACGAGCCAGATCAAACGGTTCGAAGCGGAGCTAGGCATCCCCTTGTTTCAGCCCAGCGGGCGAGGGGTTGTGCTAACGCCGTTCGGCGAGGAATTGGCCGGCAGGGCAGCCGATCTGTTCACTTATGAGGAGCAGATTGAAGCTTTCGTGGATGATTACCGGCTTGGCAGAAAAGGCCGTCTCCGCATCGCCGCCACTTACCTTCCGGCCAATTTTCTGATTCCCGGCTGGGCTGCACGCTTCAAAGCAGAGCATCCGGACGCTGAGATGATGATTACAACCCAGAATTCCAAGATGGCCTTTGAGCAGTTGAAACGACATGAAGCCGATGCCGCCGTCTATGGGGGAGGGCTTGAGGGCAAGCCGGCCGACATGGAGTGGCTGCCTCTGCTTGAGGATGAGCTATGGTTCGTGGTGTCCCCCATGCATCACCTGGCGGGCAGGACGGTGGATCTGGATGAAATGATGCGGGAGCCTTTTATTATGCGTGAGGAAGGCAGTTCTACCCGGGAGCGGCTGTTCGCGCTCTGCCGGACCTACGACGTCCGTCCGCCTCAGGTGGCGCTTCAGTTCAACGGTTTGAATGAAGCGATCTCTTCGGTCATGGCGGGCTACGGCGCCAATTTCGTCTCTTCGCTTGTGGTGCGGGAGGAAGTGGAGCGCGGCCGGCTGGCCAGAGTGCATGTCCGCGATATCCGCTTAATCAACAGCATCGCGGTCTGTACGCGCCGCAATGAACGGCGCTCCGCGCTGCTGGAAGATTTCATCGCGATCTGCCGAAGCTTTCTTCCGGGGATGTGAAGAGGCTATGATCCGCCGGTTGAAAAATAAAACGAACGAAAGAGCCGGATTTTTCCAATATAGGGTGGAAGAACGAAGGAGGAATGGCGGATGACCTGTCCGAACGAAGACTCACAGCTCGCATCGCTTGCGCTTGCCGGCAGCCGCGAAGCGTTCAGCCAGCTGTATGAAAGCACAATCGCCGAGGTATATCGCACCGCCCGCTTCCTGGTCGGAGATCCTTCCGATACGGATGATGTTGTTCAGGAGATATACATCCAGCTATACCGGTCGCTGCAGCATTACGATGCTTCCCGGCCGTTCCGGCCGTGGCTGATGGGGCTGGTTGCGAGGCAGTGCCGGGCTTACCGGAGGAAGCGGTGGAGCATGCTGCGGATTCAGAGCCGGAGTCATCGAAGCCCGGGCTTCGATGACCGCGATTTCGCGGGGGATGTCGTGGACCGGATGGCGATTGCCCCGCTGCTTGAGAGCGTGGAGCGTCTGCCCTACAAGCTGAAGCAGGTCGTGATCCTGCGGTATTTGAACGAATACTCGCAGGAGGAGATTGCCCAGGCGCTCGGTATCCCCCTTGGAACGGTCAAGTCCCGGATTCATGCCGCTTTAAGAAAGCTGCGAAGGAAGGAAATCACGGAGATCGGACATACGGGAAGGATGGAGGATGCTCATGAAACTTGAAGAAGAGCTGCGGGGAGCGCTCACTTCACACAGCATGGAGTGGAGGGCGCCGGAAGAACTGAAGATGAACATCATGCGCGAGACATTCGGGAAGACCCGAAGAATGCGTCCCGGAAAATGGGCGGCGGCAGGGATTCTTGCGGCTGTGCTGCTGCTGCCGACCGGAGTGTATGCGGGCTATCATTATCTGGCCGATTCGGTGTACGGATCGCAGAAGCAATTTCAGCAGCTGGGCGGAACCCTGGCGCAGTATGAAGAGCTTGAATCCAAGCTCCAGGCGGCCAAGGCAAGCCTTCAGCCGGCGGAATTCGACCGGCTTCAGTCGCTGCTGCATGAACTCGGGACGTATAATGCCAAGATAGCAGACTCAGGAGGGCTGCTGCATCCTGACCGGCTGAGTTCCGGCGAACAAAAGGAATATGAAGACCTGACCTCGAAGCTCCAGCCGTTGTTCGCCAAGCTGAATACTGGCGGGCAGACGGCAGGGGTCGGACAATCGGTGGATTATCGGGAGTTCCTGGATGGTCTTCTCGATAAGGCCCAGCGGAACCTCGGCACTGAGGATTTAGCCAAAGTGAAGGAGATTGTCAGCGAACTTAAGCAGCTGCAAGAAAAAGGCATTGCCCCGGACGGCACGTTCAATCCCGAGAAGCTGGGCGTGAAAGACTCCCTCGAAGCAGTGAAGCTGATGAAGGAGCTGGAGCCGTATTTCAAGGATTTGGGTATTATGGTCAAATCCGCACAGTAGCAGCCTGGAGTGGACTGCACCACGGACGCCGGGTGAACTGGCGGATTCGCCACGGCCCGGGAGCGGCTGACAGGCGCGGAAGAATATCTGACTGCACCACGGACGTTGATCGAATTGACGCAGGAACTGCACGAGGGCATCGTCTAGTTCAAGGTTTGAGAACATGAGAACATGAAACTCCGCCGCCGCTATGCCAAGAGCCTTCCCGTCCGGGAAGGCTCTTGGTCGTGGACTCGCTTAAACTATCCGAGCTGCATCGTGGTCAGGCAGGTGTCGTTCTTCTCGTATGTGGAAACCTCGGATTCGGCGGTCTTTCCGTTATATCCGATGGTGAGCCGGTACGTCTGGTCACGCGGCAGCCATAAATCGATGAACCCGTTGACATGGGACTTCACCGTCTCGTTCAGCACGATTTTACCGTCTGCATTAACGGCCGTAACGGTGAACTCTTTATTGGCAAGCTCGCCCTGGCAGCCGGCCAGATTGTGGGTTGCGCAAGGGTGTGTGGATTTCATATAAGGCGCCACAGATAGAAAAAACTCATCCTTCGGCAGACCATAGGTCAGAGTAGTGCCGTCCTCTTTCTTGACGGTGAGCTTCTTCGAGTCGATGGAAGCCGATTTGGCGGTCAGGACGCCCGAACTGTATTGATCGACGATCTGCTTGATCTCCGGCGTCTCAACGACGTTTGTCCCGCTGCTGTTTCCTTCACGGTTCACGCCACTGTCCCCGCCGCGGTTTATGGCGGTATAGGCGCCAAGCCCGCCCAATGCCAAAATCAGCAGACCAATAGCTGCCGCTCTTGTCTTTCTCGTCATGCTTGTCATTCTCCTTTATCTCATACTGGCAGTGCTGCCGCTCTATCTTGAATCTCATACCAGCGCGTCTCAGCTCTACTATTATATATGAAGCGATCCGAAATGAAAGTTACCAAAAGCATACATAGAACTGGGAGAAAAGTAAGAAGATTGCGAGTCCTCCCACGCTTGTCATGCCCGTCTGCATAATGGAGCCAAGTCCCTCATAGACATGTACTAATCAATGCTACTCAATACAGGTTAAGGGGATGATGTCATGCGCCGGACAGCATGGGTACTCGCAGTCATTATGTGCGTTACCCTGATCATGACGGGCTGCGGGAAGAAGGACGCCGCTTCCGTGGTCAAGGATTTGAACAATGTGGCCGACAAGCTGGAGAGCAAGAGCGGAGCTTATCAGGGCGAGGGAACGATGACCCTGTACACAGGGGAACAGCCCCAGGAATACAAGGTGGAGGTCTGGTACAAGAATCCTTCCTATTACCGGATCAGCCTTGCCAATGTGCAGAAAAATATTACGCAGATCGTGCTTCGCAACGATGAAGGCGTGTTCGTCCTGACGCCGAGTCTTGGCAAAAGCTTCCGCTTCCAGAGCGATTGGCCGGACAATCAGGGCCAGGTTTATCTCTATCAGACGCTGTTGAAGGGCATTACCGCCGACGACAACCGCCAATTCGTGGTCGATAAGGACAGCTATGTGTTCGAGGTAGCCGCCAATTACCAGAGCAGCGCCCTCGTTCGCCAGAAGATCTGGCTGGACAAAAAATCATACGCGCCCAAGCAGGTCCAGGTATCCGACTCGGAGGCCAAGGTCGTGGTGAATGTGAAGTTCGATAAATTCGCTTTCGATCCTCAATTCGCCGCCGATGCGTTCGATATGCAGAAGAATATGACTTCGGGCAAGTCGGAGAATACGGTCGCCCAGGTGGACGAGAACGGCAATCCGCTGCCAGCTTCGGATAGCCAGGACACAGCTCAGAATCAGGCGGACGTTCCAGCCGGTGATTTCGGTGTGATCGAGCCGGGATATACACCCGAAGGCGTTACGCTTAAAGACTCCAACAAAGTCGAGAACAGCGAGGATCATGCTGTGCTTCTCCGCTATGACGGAACGTATCAATATACGATTATGGAGTCCCGTCCGCTGGATCAGGCGGTCTCTCTTGCTCCCGGCACGATGGTCGATCTCGGCTTCACCTGGGGTGTTCTGACTGGCGATGAGCAGCAGACACTGACCTGGATGCCGGGTGACGGTGTGCAGTACCGGATTACAAGCTCGAATCTGCCGGTTAGTGAAATGATGACAATTGCAGCTTCTATGGAGGATCAAACGGGTAAATAAATGATTGTAGACGGATACTGCTGATGAGTGGAAGTTCTTCCCCTACATGCGGTATCCGTTTTGCTGTCATCCGGGGTTCCCTGAGTTCGGGGCGCAGACGGATGTCAGAGCTTTCCTGCCATGGCTATGCCTATCCATTTGACAGTGCTTACCGTTAGCATTACGATAACGAATAAGCAAGTGAAGCAAGAGTATCTTCGGCAGAGGGTTCTCTAGACTAACAAGAAGGTGACTGGAAGTGCAGGAAAGCTATCGGCCGACTGTGGCCGAGATTGATTTGGATGCGTTGCGTGCCAACTATGAGAGCTTTCGACGGCATCTGCCGGCGGACGTGAAGCTGATGGTATGCGTCAAGGGAAATGCTTACGGCCATGGAGCGGTTGACGTGACGAGAGAGCTTGAGGCTCTGGGTGTGGATTATGTCAGCGTGGCTTTTCTGGATGAGGCGATTCAACTGCGCCAGGCGGGGATTGCGCTCCCGATTCTGGTGCTTGGCTATACGCCCCCCGAAGCCATTCCGGCAGCCTGGGAGTACGACGTTACCGTTACGCTCTTTACTCCGGAGGTTCTGGAGGCCGTGGCCAAGCTGCCTGAAGGTGACAGCCGGAAGCTCAAAGTGCATATCAAGATCGACAGCGGAATGGGCCGCCTGGGACTTCTGCCGGCACAGGCGCCGAGTTTCATCAAGGAAGTAAGTCAAGTCCGTCAGGCGGAAATGGAAGGAATGTTCACCCATTTTGCCAAAGCGGACGAAGCCGACAAGAGCTATACACTGGAGCAGTACCGACGATTTATGAGCGTGACGGAAGCGCTTCGGGAGAACAAGATCCATATCCCAATCATACATACGGGCAACAGCGCTACGGCCATCGACAACCCTGAGCTGTCTCCGAACATGCTCCGCGTGGGCGTAAGCATTTACGGCTTCTACCCGTCGACCGAGGTCAGCCGGCAGGAGGTTAAGCTGCAGCCGGTCATGACGCTGAAGACGCAGGTCGTCTATGTGAAAAGTCTGCCGGAAGGCTGGGGAATCAGCTACGGGACCCATTACCGAACAGATAGCGGGGAGTATATCGCGACGTTGCCGATCGGGTATGCGGACGGGTATTCCCGGCTGCTGAGCGGCAAGGCAGAAGTGCTAATACGCGGCCGCCGCGTTCCTGTCGTCGGAACCATCTGCATGGACCAGTGTATGGTATCGCTCAAATCTTTCGCCAACGAGGCGGAACAAATCAAAGCCGGCGAAGAGGTTGTCCTCATCGGCCGTCAGGCTGGAGTCTCCGTTACGGCGGACGAGCTGGCCTCCCTTATGGGAACCATTCACTACGAACTGGTGTGCATGCTGGCGAACCGGGTTCCGCGGGTCTATATCCGGCAGGGCTCGGCTCCGAAATTGGTCAATGCGCTCACCCAAGTACTGGAGTCCAATCCGGTGGGATAAGCTGGGAATAATCATCAAGGAATATTTAATCGTGGACAACTGTGTGACTTATGGTCTATACGAAGCGCCGTTTCTAGTTTATAATGGTTGCAGCATAGTTGATATACTGACGGCATATATTCCTTGTATAAAATTCCTTGCATAATGCTACACTGGAATCAAGGGCAGTAGGTTTGTGGGGGTGGAAGAGAAGTTGGCCAATATGCAGAGCACCAAAAGAATCATGATCAGCTTGCCCGATCATCTCTTGCAGGAGGTGGATGGAATTGTCGAACTGGAGAATTCCAACCGCAGCGAATTGATTCGGCAGGCCATGAAGCTGTATCTTAGCGAACGGAGGAAGCGTTCCATAAGGGAGTCCATGCAGCGCGGATACATGGAGATGGCCAAGATCAACTTGACCATGGCATGTGAAGCGTTCCTAGCCGAGGAAGATGCAGACAGTACTCTTGGCCGCTTAGTAAGCGGGGTGTAGATATTGATCGTAAAACGCGGCGACGTTTTTTTTGCCGATCTTTCGCCGGTTGTGGGTTCCGAACAGGGCGGTGTCCGACCCGTCCTCGTCATTCAGAACGATATTGGCAATCGCTTTAGTCCGACGGTAATCGTTGCGGCGATTACCGCGCAGATCCAGAAGGCCAAGCTTCCCACTCATGTGGAAATCGAGGCGGCATCCCACGGATTCGACCGGGATTCCGTGATTCTCCTGGAACAGGTCCGGACCATCGACAAGCAGCGCCTGACGGACAAGATAACCCACCTGGACGACGAAACGATGAAAAAGGTGGATGATTCGCTGCAAATCAGCCTGGGCTTGATTGATTTCTGAAGGAAGTCCCCGGGTTATTCATATGAATAAGTTAGGAAGGCCCGCCGCGGATAACGCGGCGGGCTTTTTGGCGTGAGCGGGCAAGGGCTGTGCAGGTAAGTGCTGAGTAGGCAAGGGTTGTGTAGGCAAGGGCTGAGCAAGCAAGGGTGGTGCAGGCAAGGGTAGTGCAGGCAAGGGCTGTGCGGGCAGAGGCTAGCAGGTAAGGGCTGTGTAGGCAAAGGTTGTGCAAGGGAGGCCGGCTACCCGGGGCAGATGCCTTGGCACCTTCGCCTAGCATCAGCGCACCGTTGTCTGTCGCATCTCCTTCCGTGCATCGTCGTGTATTGCATCTTTCTCCTGCACACCGCTGTCTTTAGCGCCGCCGTCTGCCGCTCTTACTCCCGTGCGCCTCTGTTCGTTGCTTCACCATCTGTTGCACCTCCTCCGCACACCGCCGTTCGTCGTGTCGCCATCCGGCAGCTCCTTCTACCGCAGCAGATTCACAGCCTAATAACGGCCGATCGAAACCGTTAAGACCGGCGAAACCGCTTGAATCAGGTACTGCAACGGAATTGCGGGAGCCTGCCGAGAACAGGGCGCGGCTGGAACGCTCTCTGCTAAATATGATACGATGAGAGCTATAAACAGCTATTGAAAAGAGGAGAATGCAAGTGGTGGAACAAGAGATCCATTCCGCAGCGGATGAGCGCCGTGAGCGGGATCTTATGATCGGCCAGATCGCCGGAGAGCTCAGTCTGTCCCCTCGCCAGGTCGGCGTGGCGGTCTCGCTGCTGGATGAAGGCAATACGATTCCGTTCATCGCGCGCTACCGCAAGGAGATGACGGGCGAGCTGGACGAGAACGCGCTTCGCGACGTTGAAGAACGACTTGGCTATCTCCGGTCGCTGGGCGAGCGTAAGCGGGAGGTTATTCGCATCATTGAAGAGCAGGGCAAGCTGACGGAGGAGCTGCGCGGGCAGATCGTCAAAGCGGCCAAGCTTCAGGAGGTGGAAGACCTTTATCGCCCCTTCCGGCAAAAGCGCAAGACGCGGGCCAGCGTCGCCAAGGAGAAGGGGCTTGAGCCTCTGGCGAACTGGATTCTGGAGCAGCGGCGTGTCGGCAATCCGGAGGAGGAAGCTTCCCGCTACGTCGATTCCGACAAAGGCGTGGAATCTGCGGCCGATGCTCTTCTGGGCGCGCAGGACATCATCGCCGAGGTTCTGGCGGATGATCCGGCGATTCGCTCCTGGGTTCGCCAGTTCACGGCTTCGCAGGGCGTTCTTGTCTCGGAAGCGAAGGACCCGGAGCAGGAGTCGGTCTACGAGAACTAT
This sequence comes from Paenibacillus sinensis, assembly GCF_019904155.1. GTDB lineage: Bacteria > Bacillota > Bacilli > Paenibacillales > Paenibacillaceae > Paenibacillus_AQ > Paenibacillus_AQ sinensis. The sequence goes on along the minus strand of NZ_JAHCMB010000191.1, from coordinate 90,100 downwards.
TACAGCTATCGGGAGCCGGTTCACAAGATGCCGCCTCACCGTATTCTCGCCATCAACCGCGGCGAGCGGGAGAATGTGCTGAAGGTCGGCATCGAGGTGGATGCGGCGCGCATTCATGCGCATGTGACCCGCAAGCTGATCAAGGGCCCTTCGCCGGTCAAGGAGCTGCTGGAAGCCGTAGCCGAGGACGCCTACAAGCGGCTGATCGCGCCTTCGGTGGAGCGCGAGGTCCGGGCGGAGATGACGGAGAAGGGCGAGAACCAGGCCATCTCCATCTTCTCCTCCAACCTGCGCAGCCTTCTGCTGCAGCCGCCGGTCAAGGGCCGCCGCGTGCTCGGCGTCGATCCGGCTTACCGCACCGGCTGCAAGCTCGCGGCCGTGGACGAGACCGGCAAGCTGCTGGAGGTGGCGGTGACGTATCCGACACCGCCGCATAACAAGAAGCGCGAAGCTGCCGCGACTTTCAAGAGCTTGATCGCGAAGTATGGGATCAAGCTGATCGTCATCGGCAACGGCACGGGCTCGCGCGAGACGGAGCAGTTCACCGCCGATACCATTCAGGAGATCGGCGATCCCGAGCTGGCCTACCTCATCGTCAATGAGGCCGGGGCCAGCGTCTATTCCGCCTCCAAGCTGGCGCAGGAGGAGTTCCCGGATCTCGACGTGGCCGAGCGCAGCGCCGCGTCGATCGCCCGCCGCGTGCAGGACCCGCTCGCGGAGCTGGTCAAGATCGAGCCGAAGGCGATCGGCGTCGGCCAATACCAGCATGATGTGTCGCAGAAGCATCTGGACGAGAGCCTCAAAGCCGTCGTGGAATCGGCGGTCAACCATGTCGGCGTCGATGTGAACACCGCTTCGCCGTCGCTGCTGTCCTACGTGGCGGGAATCAATTCGACGATTGCGAAGAATATCGTCAAATTCCGCGAGGAGAACGGCATCTTCAAGAATCGCAAGCAATTGCAGAAGGTGCCGCGCCTTGGGGCCAAATCATTCGAGCAGTGCATTGGCTTCCTGCGTATCCCCGAAGGGGAGAATACGCTGGACCGCACACCGATCCATCCGGAATCGTACGATGTGGTCGCCCGCTTGTTCAAGGAGCTGAAGCTTTCGCTCTCCCAGATCGGGAGCAAGGAGCTTGCCTCTGTTCTGGCTACGCAGAGCCCCGAGGAGCTGGCCGCGAAGCTTGAGGTCGGCGTGCCGACTCTGCGCGACATTCTGGAGAGCCTGCAGCGCCCGGGGCGCGATCCCCGCGAGGAGCTGCCGCCGCCGATCTTCCGCACCGATGTGCTGAAGATTGAGGATTTGGCGCCCGGCATGGAGCTGCAGGGCACGGTCCGCAATGTCATCGACTTCGGCGCATTCGTCGATATCGGTATCAAGAATGACGGACTGGTTCATATTTCCCAGCTCAGCACGAGCTTCGTCAAGCATCCGATGGACGTCGTCTCCGTTGGCGACAATGTTACTGTCTGGGTGATTGGCGTCGATCTCAAAAAAGGCCGGGTCAGCCTGACGATGCGTCCGCCGCGCAGCGAGGCTCAAGGCAGTTAAGACCGCCGGCACCGGTATCGCGCGAAAAACCTCCGAACGCTTCTTCCATCCTTGACGGGATGGGGAAGGGGCGCGGAGGTTTTTTTCACAAATAAGGACTTATCTCGCTTGATCCATCGCTACAGATCAGTACAGCGGCGACTCCGTAGCGGGCGGCGTGTAGGAGCCGGGGAGCGGCTTCGCGATGGCCGTGTAGCCTTCCGGCAGGTAAGTCACCGCTTTGGCGGTCGAAATTACCTGGGCATACATCTGGCCGGGAGCAGGCTTCGTGATTTCATAATAAATGAAGGCCTTCTGCTCTGAACCGAATTCGATTCGGGCGATGGACAGGCCATACCCCGGGTTCGGCAGATTGCCTACGGTCACGGTGACTTTGTTCACGCCATCGGCCGCTATTTCCATCGATACCATGGCTGCGGCGTCACTCTCCTCTACTCCGGGTGAAGCCGAAGGGGTATTCTGAATCACGTTTCTCGCGTTGTAAATCCATACGGCTGCCTCGGCGCGGGTCACGGCATCATCCGGCCGGAATTTCCCGTCATCCTCAAATGTAATCACACGCATGTTAAAAAGCGTCTGAAGACTGTTCATCGTCGCCGCATCCAGCTTGTCGCCGTCCGAAATGAACGCGTACATCTTCGTCACGGGAAAATTCCCCTTGGTCTGAATCGCCTGATCCAACAGATGCGCGAATTCGGCGCGGGTTATGACCGCTTTGGGGTCGGTCGAGGGTGCAAGGCTCACACCGCTCCGTACCGCCGTAACGAAGGAGGGTGCATACCAGGATTTGTCGTCAAGCTTGGTGAAATAATCGCTGGCCTTGGCAGGGCCGTTCGAATCCGCCGCGGGCGTAAGGGACAGGCCGTTCACCAGGAACTGGATAGCTTGTCCGTATGTGACTTTGGCTTTGGGAGCAAACAGTTGGTTGGACACTCCGTTAATCACCCCTGCATCGTACAGAGATTGGATCTGGGCCTCGGCCGGATCGCCCTTCAAATCAGTGAAGGCGAAGGCGGATGCCCCCATCGACAGGGAAGCTGCTATAATTCCGCAGGCCAACGTCATTTTAGCGCCGCGTTTCAAGTTGTTTGTCTTCATTATATCATCACCTCTACCTTATAGATGGCAAAATGGGCCAAAAAGTTGCATCCGATTTAGGTTTGTCCGTCATACGGAATTTATCCGCGCTGTTGCGATTCCACGCCGCCTTCAATCCGTGCACTGGAACACCCGGAGCGGATTGGTTACAATAATCGGAGGAACGGATAAGCGGTTACATGAGGAACAGGGAGAGAGACATCGGATGACAGAGCAGACGGAGAAGCGTCTGAATGTCGGCATTTTTGCGCATGTGGACGCCGGCAAGACAACGACAACCGAGCATATTTTATATGAAAGTGGAAGGATTCGTTCACTCGGAAGCGTGGATGAGGGGACGGCCCTCACCGATTCCATGGATGTGGAGAGGCAGCGCGGCATTTCGGTGCGGTCGGCGTTCGTTTCTTTGGCCTGGAAGGGCATGAAGGTGAATCTGGTCGATACGCCGGGGCATGTCGATTTCATGTCCGAGGTGGAGCGGAGCCTGCGGGTGATGGACTGTGCGGTGCTCATTCTGTCGGCTGCCGAGGGCGTGCAGGCGCAGAGCGAGATGATCTGGGGGGCGCTGCGGAAGCTGAACATTCCCACCCTGATCTTCATGAATAAAATGGACCGGATCGGCGCGGATCACAAAGCCGTGCTGGATCAGGCCCGTTCTTACCTGTCCGGCAGCATCGTGCCGGTTCAGCTTCCGCTCGGCAGCGGGCAGGATTACTGGGGCGCGGCCGACACATGGGCGGATGAGCCGGGATCGCCGGCGCTGACGGAGCTGATCGAGGCGATGGCGGAGCGTGATGAAGAGCTGCTGGAGATGTACATGTCGGGCGAAGAACCGAAGCCTGCCGACTGGAAAAAGCATATGGCCGAACGCACCGCCGACTGCCGACTCTTCCCGCTGGTCTATGGAGCGGCGGCCAAAGGGCTCGGCATCCGGGAGTTGCTGGACGCCATGACCGATTATTTTCCGGCGGCTGGGGGTGAGCCCTCCGCACCGTTGTCGGGCGTCGTATTCAGCATCCAGCGGGACCCCGCCATGGGGCGGATGGCGTACGTCCGGCTGTACAGCGGCTCCATCCGAAACCGGGACCTGGTGACGAATCATACGCGAGGCCTTCAGGAGAAGGCGACCCAGATTCGCAAGGTCGAAGGCGGACGGGCCGAGGATATCGGCATGCTGGAGGCCGGAGACATCGGCGTCGTCTATGGACTGGCCGGCGCGCGGGTCGGCGATTGCCTTGGCTCGCCGGATTCGGTTCCCGAGGAAGCGAGGCTTGCCGTGCCGCTGCTGACGGTCCGCATCCACTGGGATGCCGGGACCGACGACCAGCGCGTCATCGCGGCCGTGCAGGAGCTGGCGGACGAGGACCCGCTGCTGGATGCCCAGTGGCTGCAGGAGGAGCGGGAGCTGCACATCAAGGTGATGGGCCCGATCCAGCTTGAGGTGCTGAGCAGCGTGCTGGACACCCGGTTCGGGCTGAAGGTCACCTTCGGCAAGCCGTCGGTGATCTACAAAGAGACGCCCCGGCAGGCGGGCGAAGGCTTCATCGCCTACACGATGCCGAAGCCTTGCTGGGCGGTTCTGAGATTCCTCATTGAACCGGGGCCTCCCGGGAGCGGGCTGCGGTATGAATCGGTCGTGAGAAGCTCCGACCTGCTGCCGCAGTATCAGAACGAGACAGCCCGGCGTGTGCCGGAAGCGCTGCAGCAAGGGCTGTACGGGTGGGAGGTGACGGACCTCAAGGTTACGCTGGTGGAGGGCCAGCATCATGTGTGGCATACCCACCCGCTGGATTTTGCCGTGGCGACGCCGATGGGCATCATGGACGGGCTGGCGCGGATTGGCACGAAGCTGCTGGAGCCGGTGCTGCGGGTGCGCATTGCGGTGCCCGAAGAGAACGGCGGCCGCGTCATGAACGACCTCGTGCAGATGCGAGGCAGCTTCCAGCCGCCGGTGCTGCTGGATGATCGCATGATCATCGAAGGCCGCGTGCCGCTGGCGACCTCGCTGGAGTATCCGCCGGAGCTCAGCTCTTTTACCAAAGGGCGCAGCACCTTCACCTCATTCTTCGACGGCTACGAGGAATGCCCGCCCGACGTGACCGCCGAGCGCCCGCGCCGGGGTGTGAACCCGCTGGATCAGGCGAAATACATCCTGAGCGTGCGCAAGGCGCTGCAGGGTTGAGACGAGATGGCCTGGGCTTGACACATGGCTGGGAGAGAGAGCTCTACTTCTTGAGATGGGTCGTTGGTGCGAACCCCAAGCGCCCATGAAATTCCCGGGGGATTCGCACCTCTTGCGGGATAAGGGATTTTGCGTTATTTTGAGTAAAAGGCGACCTTGAAACCGGTCCGTTCGGCGAGGTTCGCACTATAGCGCTTCCAAATGCCCGCCGGGTAAGGCGGGAGGGTGGGGGCTGTCGCACCCTGTGTGGGTGCGTGGATTGAAATCGTCTTACTGTTGTTGATATCTGTAATCGCCTGACGTCGCACCCTGTGTGGGTGCGTGGATTGAAATAAAATCAGAACCAGAAGGTCCCGTATGATAATCGGGTCGCACCCTGTGTGGGTGCGTGGATTGAAATGCGTTCGAAGTGTGGTATAGTAAATATAGAAACAGCGTACAATGCAAAGAGAGCCGTGCTGGTAACACGACTCTCTGAGCAATAGCCGCTTTTAAGGGCGGTGGCTTAAAATAAGGAAGGCCTCAAGAAATAGATCGCGACCTTTGACCAGGGCGGTCTATTTCTTTTTGAGGTAATTCAGCAGAGCCAAAATGAACATACCGAACATGAATATTAATGACAACGCTTGATAAACCTCCACAGGCATCACCTCCCTTCCGGGAGATTAGCCAACCGCCCAAGTCAGCCATTCTATTGCTTCTGTGATTATATCATGCTGTTCCACGAGTTGGAAAGTTATGCAACTCTCAATCAACCTTCTTGTTATTTGTGTAGTTTTACATAGATTCTGTAAAAATTAGATTGCGACTCTTAACCAATGCGCTCCATTGCTTTTTGAGATTATTAAGTAGAGCCAAAATGTTCGAGTCGAACACCCACAATTTAATACGACAATGCTTGATAAGCTCCGCAGGAATCGCCTCTCTGTTGGGAGATCAGCTATCCATCCTTCTCAGCCATTCTACTGCCCCTGTCATTATAGAACGATTAACCGCAATTCCCATGAAAAAACCGAAAGATTTGTCTCTCTTGTGGAACAAGGGATTTTGCATTATTTTGAGTAAAAAGCAACCTTACAAGTAACTGCTGGTGATTTGTACTACATTGCTTCTACATGCTTGCTGGTCAAAATGATCATTTCGGCGCTATCACTACACGGTTAACCGGATTTTTTACCAGCCTCCTGAAGTTTTATAATTTTGGAATAACTTACCGATAAGAGTTGAGTGGGGCTATAACTTGAAGGAACCTCTGGGCAACACGCCTCGGGGAAAATATGCAGAAAGAAGGGTGATCCAATGAACATAACAAATTCCACCTCCATCCTGAACCTTAATTTGTACAAACTAAACCAGCAAACTGAAAGACCTACACTGCAAACTGCAACCGACCAGTCTCATCCGGAAAAATTGCAGGACATACTGGAAATCAGCGACACAGCCCGCAAAATTGCAGCAGACATTGATCATGAGGTCGTACCCGATATTGACAGACCGAAAGGCGCACCAGACGACTATATAAAAACCAGCGATCTGATGAAGCAGGTTGACAGAAAGAGCTATGATCGAATGAATGAATTTTTTAATCAAAATGATGTGCAATCCGGCTTAAGCATCCTGATCAAATTTGCTCAACAAATCCCGGAGCATCCGGAGTGGGTTGAACAATACAAAGCTGGCAAAATCGGCTTGTCTGAAAAAGTCTAAACTGCCAACTGCGCAGGATAGATGGTTGGGTATTAGTGCGAACCCCAAGCTCCCATAAAAATCCCGGGAGATTCGCACCACTTGTGGGACAAGGGTTTTTGCGATTTTTTTGAGAAAAAGGCGACCTTGAAACCGGATCGTTCAGCGAGGTTCGCACTATAACGTTTCCAAATTGCCGCCAGGTAAGGCGGGAGGTTGGGCGCTGTCGCACCCTACGCGGGTGCGTGGATTGAAATCTCCGACCAAAGACAACTCACTTGAAATCGCTGAAGTCGCACCCTACGCGGGTGCGTGGATTGAAATATTCTAAATCCTCCATTTGCCCGCTGCCTTGTTGCAGTCGCACCCTACGCGGGTGCGTGGATTGAAATAAGTGGAATGAGGACCAGGTAAGGCTGCCGGAAGTGGTCGCACCCCATGCGGGTGCGTGGATTGAAATTTCCGCATCAATCCAATCCGCTGACGGCCTCGTACTGGTCGCACCCCGAGCGGGAGCGCGTATTGAAATCTGTTCTTCCTGGGCCGTGCTATATGCGACTCGGTCCCAACCCACGCAACAGATTTCAAAAATAAGAGTTTGAAATTGCTAAACCTTGGTTTCTGTAGAGTGTACAGACATATACAGAGGGCAAAGAGCGTCCTTAATCGGACGTTCTTTTCTATATGTTTTCTTTTGAATATCCGACCCCAAGGCCTCATCCATATCCCATTGACAATGATGGAATAAACGATATGATTAGTTTACGAAAATAATTTTCGTAAGGCTGTTATTGCGAGGGAACTCTTTCCTCCAAAGCCGGTGGGCGTTTGCCATGTTTGCCATGAATAGTTTCCAATAAAATAGAGTATAGTGAGGTTCCTATGGAGAGACAACGATCGGTAATAGATACCATCAACATATTGTACGATTCTTTTTTCGAGCAAGAAAAGAAAATTGCCAATTATGTTCTACAGAACCATAAAGAAGTCGTGAATATGACGATTGGGGAATTAGCGGAGGCAAGCGGTACAAGTATAGCTACCATCTCAAGGTTTTGTAAGAAATGCGAGGTTGAGGGCTTCCATCATCTGAAGATTGGTCTGGCAAAAGAGATCGTGTTGAGCGATGATCATGTGTCGGTCTCGAATACGATTTCCAGGAATGATATTGGTCAGTCGTTGCAGAATATTTTAGCCAATAAAGTGGAAGAGTTAAAGCAGACTTTTTCCCTAATTGATGCAGAGCAATTAAATACCATTTTGGACTGTATCCAACATGCAGGGCTCGTGCAGCTTACGGCAGTTGGCAATACCATTCCGGTTGCCTTAGATGGTGCTTATAAGCTCAATGAGATTGGAATCCGGGCAGTCTCCGGTACGATTTGGGAAACTCAGCTGGCCTTTTCTTTGGCCTTGAAGAAGGGCGATGTATTGATCGCCATTTCAAACTCCGGAGAGTCGCGGCAGGTTGCTAAAATGGTACAGGTGGCCAAGGCCAATGGAGTAACTACAATCGGTATTACCAACAATCCTCGATCGACCATCGGAGCTGATGTGGATTACCATATCCAGACAGCCACCAGAGAAAAACTGTTCCTGGATGAGTTCTGCTTCTCCAGAGTATCGGCAATGACCGTAATCGAAATCCTGTATTTGTTCCTGACGGTAGGGCAGGAAGACAGCTATGAACGGTTGAGCACTTGCGAGAATTTGATTGCCGACGAGAAATTGTAGTGAATCCCTGTCTACGCATATGAATGTTCATACCTATACCCCCATGAGAGCAGACCGCTTATGGGGGTATTTGTGCTGCCGATATTCACATTTTATACAAAAATAATTTCTACGAAAAACCAATTGACGAAAATAAATTACGTGATATACTTGGAATTGAGAAAAATAATATCGTCACCGTACAACAAGAGAAAATTATTTACACGAAAATGCTTCAAACGGCAAAACGATCTGGCGTATGAATGGGGGAACTGTATGAGAATTAGCAAGTTACTCAGCAGACAAGCGGTAGAGCTAAATGGAAGTGTCTCTGCCAAGTTGGAAGTTATTGATGCGATGATAAGTCTTATGGAGGCATCAGGTAATTTAGCGGATCGAAATGTGTACAAAAAGGATGTGCTCGCTAGAGAGGAACAAGGAACGACGGGCATTGGAGAAGGCATAGCCATTCCTCACGCCAAAAGCCCGGGGGTAAGAAAAGCCGGAATGGCCGCAATGGTTATAAAGAATGGGGCTGATTATGAGTCGCTGGATGGAGAGCCAGTCCACTTGGTCTTTATGATAGCGGTGCCAGCGGATGGTGCACAAGCTCATTTGGAAGCCCTTACAAGATTATCGACCATGTTAATGGACCCGGATTTTAAGGAAGCCTTGTTAAAGGCTAAGTCGGTTGAGCAGTTCATGCGTGTCATCGATGACAAGGAAAATGAGCTGGAGAACAAGAAGAATACTGCGGCTGCAAAGGCTGCAAACGGGACGTACAGAGTATTGGCAGTCACCGCATGTCCGACAGGAATAGCCCATACGTTTATGGCGGCAGAAAGCTTGGAGGTAAAGGGAAAGAAGCTTGGAATTTCAATCAAAGTGGAAACCCAGGGAGCGGATGGAGCCAAAAATATCCTGACGGATGAAGATATTAAAAATGCGGAGTGCATTATCATTGCTGCAGATAAGAACGTGAATTTATCCAGATTTAATGGAAAACCGGTGATTATCACCAAAGTCGCTGACGGGATTCACAAAGCGGAAGAACTAATTTTGCAGGCTGTAAGCGGAAAAGTGGACATTTACCATTCGGATGAAAATGCGCAACCAGAAGGGAACGATGGGGAAAAAGAAGGTGTAGGCCGCAAGATTTATAAAGACTTGATGAATGGCGTATCTCACATGCTGCCTTTCGTTATCGGTGGAGGCATCCTCATAGCGCTGGCGTTTTTGCTGGATGATTACAGCATTAATCCTGCCAACTTTGGCAAGAACACACCGGTTGCTGCCTATTTAAAAACCATCGGAGAACTTTCGTTTGGCATGATGCTTCCCATATTGGCCGGATATATCGCGATGAGTATTGCGGACCGTCCTGGCCTTGCCGTTGGTCTTGTCGCCGGACTGGTAGCGAAAGCAGGCATTACATTCACTAATCCGGCTGGCGGAAGTGTGAATGCGGGGTTTCTCGGAGCATTATTCGCAGGGTTTGCGGCAGGCTATGCTGTCCTCGGACTCAAGAAATTGACTTCAAGGATGCCACAGGCGCTAAACAGTATCCGGCCGATGATTATTTATCCTGTGATTGGTATTTTGCTAGGGTCCGTATTGACGACATTAATTAATCCGTTTATGGGAATGATCAATAATTCGTTGACCGATGCATTAAACAGCATGAACGGAACCAGTAAAATACTGCTTGGCATCATTGTCGCAGGTATGCAATCGGTGGATATGGGCGGACCCATCAACAAAACCTCTTATGTGTTTGCAACCTCACAGCTGGCCGAAGGAAATTTCGAGATTATGGCGGCTGTTATGGCTGGAGGCATGATCCCGCCCCTTGGCATCGCACTCTGTACTTCCATCTTTAGAAACCGCTTTACCAAGAAGGAAAGGGATTCCGGCCTCGTAAACTACCTGTTGGGATTGTCCTTTATTTCTGAGGGAGCCATTCCGTTTGCCGCAAGTGATCCGCTTCGTGTGATTCCAGCCTGTATTGCAGGTTCTGCTACAGCCGGCGGTTTATCCATGTTCTTCGGGTGCACGTTGCGGGCACCGCATGGCGGGATTTTCGTCTTACCGACTATAGGGCATCCCATTTTTTACGCGATTTCAATTCTGGTCGGATCTGTAGTGAGCTGCATTATTTTGGGGCTTCTCAAGAAGCCTATTAAGGAAGCGGACTCGTTGAAGGCGGCTTAATACTAGGGAAGGAGAGAATTTTTGTGAAACAACAATGTGCCAAAAAAGCGGTAGAGCTGATCAAGCAGGACATGATCGTTGGGCTGGGCGGCGGATCTACGGTGGGATTTTTAATTCAAGAGATTGAAACTAGCAATCTGCAGATTCAGGCTGTCACACCATCCATGGATACGGAGGAATTGTGCCGGAAACATCATATCCCTGTGCTTCCGTTGGAAGCGGTCAGTGCAATTGATATTGCATTCGACGGATGTGATGAACTGGACGATCAATTGAACGCATTAAAGAGCTGTGGAGGGATTCACACCAGAGAAAAAATAGTTGCCGCCATGGCGAAAGACTATGTCCTTCTTGCGGATGAAGAGAAAAGGAAGGAACGATTGGCCTTTTCCTATCCGGTTACCGTAGAGGTTGTCCGCTCTGGCAGAGCTTTTGTCAAGACTCGGTTAGAGGCCCTGGGAGCAGTGGTGACGGAGCGCCGGTCCAGCAGTAAAACCGGATTGACGATCACTGATGATGGCAATTACCTCATGGAAGCAAAGTTCGAGAGGGTAGAGGATGTAGAACAATTGGCAACGCAACTGGATTCCATTCCAGGGTTGCTTGAGCATAGCTTATTCAATGGAATAGCCACAAAAGCCCTGATCGCCACTAAAGATGAAATTTATTTGATAGAAAGAAAAAACTAATAGGATAGGAAGGGAAAAACTATGGAAAACAAAAAGTTGAATTGGGGAATATTGGGTACGGGCTGGATTGCCCATGAAATGGGCGAGGCTCTGAATGCCGTCAATGGTGAAATCTACGCGGTGTGCGATGTTACCTTGGAAGCGGCGGAGAAATATGCAAAGGAATTCGGTGTATCCAATGTGTATGGCAGCGCCGACGACATGATTAACGACAGTCATGTAGATATTGTATATATTGCGACTCCGCATAATCTTCACTACCAATTCCTGCGGCAATCGCTGCTGGCCGGGAAGCATGTGTTCTGTGAAAAATCGATTACCGTAAACAGCCGCCAGCTGGAGGAATGTGTAGCAATTGCGCAGGAAAAAGGTCTGGTTATCTGTGATGGGATGACGCTGCTGCATATGCCTCTTTTTAAGAAATTAAAACAGATCGTAGATACCGGCGCCATTGGCGAAGTGAAAATGGTTCAAGTTAACTTCGGAAGCTGCAAGGAGTATGATATTAAGAACAGATTCTTCTCTAAAGAATTGGCGGGCGGGGCGCTTCTTGATATTGGGGTATATGCCACTACCTTTGCCAGATATTTTATGAAGAGCAAACCCAATGTCGTGCTGACTACGGCTAACTATTTCGAGACGGGTGTAGATGAAACCAGTGGAATTCTTTTGAAAAATCCGGATGGTGAAATGGCAGTGATGGCGCTGACGATGCGCGCAAAACAGCCCAAACGCGGTGTTGTTTCCGGTGAAAAAGGTTTTATTGAAATTTATGAATATCCGAGAGCGGCAAAAGCCACGATTACCTATACAGCGGATGGGCATACAGAGATTATAGAAGCAGGGGAGACTGCCAAAGCGCTTCAGTACGAAGTGGAAGATATGCAGGATTACGTGAAGCATTCCGGCGGTAAGGAAAATTTGCAAATTATCCGCGATGTGATGGAAGTATTAACGACTATACGAAATCAGTGGGGATTGGTGTATCCTTTTGAATAAAAAATATTTCTTCTTCGATATTGATGGTACTTTAACCGATCGAGACAATGGGATGGTGGTTCCCTCTGCCAAAGAGGCCGTCCAAAAGTTACAGGCTGCAGGTCATTTCGTATCCATAGCAACCGGCAGAGCCTATTATAAAGCGGATCATTTCCGGGAAGCCAATGGTTTTGCGCATATGGTCTGCAATGGTGGACACGGCATTGTCTATGACGGTGTGCTGAGAGAAAATCGGCCGCTGGTATATGAACATGCAAAAGCCGTATATGACCAGGCGCTTACTTTAGGCTATGGTGTGTATACAGCAATTGATGATTCCAATAAGGTGTATGCAAACAGCTTTTTGTTCCACGAACAGGCCGGTATGCGAAAAGAACCCAGCGTTTATATCATCGACAAAGATTTTGACCCATCTGCCGCTGGAACGATCTATAAAATGTATATTTCAATTCCTCCGGAAGAGGAGGAGAAGCTTACGACCAAGAGCTTGCTTGGACATCTTCGCTTTGAGAAGGAATACCTGATGTTTCAGCCGGATGAGAAGAAGGACGGAATTCTCCGGATGCTGGAGTATGCCGGCGGACAAGTTGAGGATGTTATCGTATTTGGGGACGATTATAATGATCTGATCATGTTCGATGACAGGTTCTACAAGGTGGCAATGGGTAACGGATGCGATGCCTTAAAGGAAAAAGCAGACTATATCGCGCCGAAGAACGTGGAAGACGGAATCTATAAGACATGTGAAGCCCATGGATGGTTTCTCTAATACAATTTTAATATTGAAAAAGGTAAAGTCCCCGTTTGCATATTGGGAAATGGTGTTGTTGCCCAAATTCCCGAGCAGATGGGGACTGTTTTTTACCTAATAAGGCTGATCTAGTCCTCTACCGTATACGTCTTCAGCGTCCGCAGCATCGGGAACAGCCGGTACATCCACAGCACGGCGACAACGAGGGTGCCAAGGCCGCCGATAATCGTCGCAGGGACAGCGCCGACCAGACCGGCCATCGTGCCGGACTCGAATTCGCCAAGCTGGTTCGAGGTGCCGATGAACAATGAATTCACCGCGTTTACCCTTCCCTGCATGTCCTGGGGCGTATTGATCTGGACCAGGGTGGAGCGGATCACGACGCTGACAACATCGGAGGCACCGATCAGAAACAGCGCGAACAGAGACAGAATCAGGCTGCGCGAGACGCCGAACAGAATCGTTGCCAGCGCGAAGACGGCGAGGGAGGCGAACAGTGTTTTGCCGATCGCGTTCTCCAGGGAGACGCGGGTCAGAACGAGCGACACGGCCAGCGCGCCGACGGCCGGCGCAGAACGCAGCAGTCCAAGGCCGAGCGAACCGGTCTTCAGGATATCTTCGGCGAAGATGGGCAGCAGCGCGGTAGCACCGCCGAGCAGCACGGCGAACAGGTCGAGCGAGATTGTGCCGAGAATAATTTTACGATCGAATACAAAACGGAGTCCGCTCAGGAAAGTATTCATTCCCACTGCATCCGGTTTCTTGACATAGCGTATCACTTTGACACCAAAAATCAGCAGCACCGACAGCACCAGTGCAATGAGCGAAGCGACATAGGCGTAAGAGGTGCCGAATGCGACGAGAACCCCGCCGAGTGACGGGCCGACGATCATCGCGGTCTGTCCGGCCGAAGCGGACCAGGCGGCCGCCTGCGGCAGCTGTTCTTTCTCGACTAAATCCGGCACAAGTGCAGCGGAAGCCGGACTCTCGAACGTGCGGCAGGCCCCAAGCACAGCAGCTGCCACTAAAATATGTACCGAACCAATCCATCCCTGCACGCTGCCGAGTACCAGAAGGACGACGACTGCGCTCTCCACCAGTTGGGAGACATACACGATTGTACGGCGGTCGAAGCGGTCCGCGGTCTGCCCCGCTGGCAAAGTAAGCAGTAGCATGGGCAGGAACTGCGCCAGTCCGACAAGGCCAAGCTGGAAAGCGTCATGGGTCAGCGCGTACATTTGCCAGCCGATGGCGACCGATAGCATCTGGAAGGCGGTTGTGGAGAAGATTCGGGCGGTCCACAGCCGCAGAAACGAGCGATTTTTTAATACAGATGGGCTGTTCTCATTCAATTGCAATTATCCTTTCTTCTGTGATCAAATTGCGTTCTGTCGAATTTTGCAACATATTGGAAAAAGAAGAGACGAAGGAGTATTGCGAAATACTACTCCCGGTTTAATGTTCTGTCAAGAATGAAATGATTTTGAAGAATTATGGCACAGATCTATTCGTATTGATTTGGGACAACATAGTGGTATGTGGAGTTACTCCTATATGGGGACGTTTCTGCAACTGCATGCCTAGTGTGTAGGCAGGTGCGAATCCCAAGCTCACATGAAATTCCCGGGGGATTCGCACCCCTTGCGGGATAAGGGTTTTTGGGTTATTTTGATTAAAAAGGGTCCTTGAAACCGGACGGTTTGAAGAGGTTCGCACTATAGCGCTTCCAATTGCTTGTCGGACAAGGTGAGAAGTTGGGCGCTGTCGCACCCTGTGTGGGTACGTGGATTGAAATAAAATCGCTTGCTGCTCCGCCGGAGTATATTGGAGTCGCACCCCGTGTGGGTGCGTGGATTGAAATTGACGCAGTGTAGGACGGACGCCTCGGGTCTTACGGCCCCCCCTGAAGGCGCATGAATACACGCTAAACACAAAAAAGAACCGGCAACTTCGCCGGTTCTTCACTCATTATCCTATATGTATCACCCATTGCACTCCGGAGACCAGTGTGCTATCATTGTAAGGCTATGGGCATGTTTTTCATACCAAAACATAAATTATCCATCTTATCTATAATATAATCATATCACAGGGTGGAGCTGGTTGTCAAATGTGCCTTCCGCATTCCTAACAAACTCGAAGGGGAGCGTGGTCGGGAAGATGATAGAGCAGCAGGATTGGGTGCAGGAACAGAAGCGGCTGGAACAGGTTACAGAGCAGCTGCAATCGAGAATCGGCGAACTGGAGCCGGAGGTTAGCGGATTGCGCGATCAGGCGATGGACTTCCGCAAACGGTTCTGGGAGGAAGTCACCGTCAATGCGAGCACGAATGAGGATTTTGAGGAAACCTTCTACAGCATCAGGCAGCAGGAAGCGCTGCTGTCGGAGCGGGAGCGCAGCCACCGCCAGCGGCAGCGGCAATGGAAGGATCTGAAGCGGCTGCTTCCTTCCCCGTATTTCGGACGGATAGATTTTCAGGAGGACGGACAGTCTGGCGACGAGCAGGTATACATTGGCGTATCATCTTTTGCAGCGCCGGACGGGATGAGCTTCCTGGTCTATGATTGGCGCACCCCCATTGCCAGCATGTATTACGACTACTCGCCGGGACCGGCTGACTATGATACGCCGGGCGGGAAGATCGCAGGAACGATGAAGCTGAAACGGCAGTATCAGATCCGGAACGGACAGCTTCACAATGTGTTCGACACCAGCATCACCATCGGCGACGAGCTGCTCCAGCAGGTGCTTGGCAAGGAAGCCGACTCGCAGATGAGGAGCATCGTGGCGACGATCCAGCAGGAGCAGAACGCCATTATCCGCGACGACAACAGCCGGATGCTGATTGTCCAGGGCGCGGCCGGCAGCGGCAAGACGTCTGCGGCGCTACAGCGGGTCGCCTATCTGCTCTACAAGAACAGGGATCGGCTGCGGGCGGACCAGATCGTGCTGTTCTCGCCTAATCCAATGTTCAACAGCTACGTGTCCACCGTTCTTCCTGAGCTTGGTGAGGAGAACATGCAGCAGACGACCATTCAGGAATACCTGGAATACGGGCTGGGAAAAGATTGGCGTCCCGAAGACCCGTTCGATCAGATTGAATATGTGCTCACGCAGGAGTCGGAGCCGGGCTACGAGGCGCGGCTGAGCGGCATCCGCTATAAGGCGTCGGAGGCATACCAGCAAGCACTGCAAGGCTATGCGCAGTGGCTGGGCGGAGAAGGAATGCGTTTCATCGGGATTACTTTTCGCGGGCGCGACCTGATTAGCTCTAAGGAGATGATTTCGCAATTCTACAGCTATGACGCTTCCATCAGGCTTCCCAACCGCATCATTCTGCTTCAAGAGTGGCTGCTGCGGCGGCTGGAAGTGCTGGAACGCAAGGAGCGCGATGCGCTCTGGGTGCAGGAGGAACTCGACTATCTCGACAAAGACGACTATGACGCCGCCTACAATGAATTATCCAAAAAGTATCGGCGAGATCAGCCGGTCTTTGATTTTACCGCGCCTTACTTGGAAGCCCAGGGCGAATTGCAGGGTGATGGCCGGGGAGAGGAAAATGTCTTCGATTTCGCTGAACAGGAGGAGGAACTGCTGAGCCGAATGGTCGTGAAGGAGCAATTCAAGCCGTTGAAGCGGCAGGTGAAGCGGCTCGGTTTCCTGGATTTGAAGGAGCTGTACGCCCAGTTATTCGGCGGGGAGCAAGACTATCATGTGATGACGGGCGGTGCCGAGGCTCCCGAACATTGGCCGGATATTTGCCGGCAGACCCGGGAGAAGCTGAACCGCGGCGAGCTGTTCCATGAGGATGCGACGCCGTTTCTCTATCTGAAGGAGCTGGTCGAGGGCGTCCGGACGAATACGGAGGTGCGGCATGTATTCATCGATGAGGGGCAGGATTATTCACCGTTCCAGTACGAGTTTCTTCAAAAGCTCTTTCCCCGCGCCCGCATGACCGTTCTCGGGGATTTCGGCCAGGCGATATTCACCCATTCGACGAATCTGCATGAGACGGATTCGCCGCTTATCCGGCTCTGCGGGAAGGATGCGACGAGACTGATCTCTCTGCTCCGAAGCTATCGCTCGACTCGCGAGATCGTGGAGTTCACGCGAGCGATGCTGCCGGATGGCGGGCGGATTGTGCCGTTCGACCGGGGCGGCCCGAAGCCGCTGCTTACGGTGACCGGCGATCCCGGGCAGCGGGCGGCACGGATCGCCGCCGACCTTGCGGCGCTGGAAGCAGACGGATTCGGCTCGATCGCCGTCATCGCGAAGAACGCAGCCGAGAGCCGGGAGGCGTATGACGCTTTGAAGGCTCAGGGCTGCGAATCGCTGCGGCTCGTGACGAAGGAGACGCCCGCTTTTGAGAAGGGAACGGTTGTGGTTCCGGCTTATCTGGCGAAGGGGATCGAGTTCGATGCCGTGCTGATCTATGACGCTTCCAGCGGAGCGTACAGCCGGGAGAGCGAGCGGAAGCTGTTCTATACGGCTTGCACGCGCGCAATGCACCGACTCCTGCTCTACACGGATAGGGAGTGGACGCCATATCTCCAGGGAATGAATGCGGAGCTGTACGAAATGGGATGATCCGCATCACGCCCCTTCGTAGACAATTACCCGTACCAAGTGCTGCGTGCCATCCGTTCGGGGCGGGCATTCCGCCTGCCCTGACAACTTGGCCCTGATCAAATGGGCCATAATGGGCCATGCCAGTCAAGCTCATGCCTCAATGGAGGCTCTCACGCGGTCCTAACAACATGGCCCCGTTCAAATTGGCCATGAATGGGCCATGCCAGCCAAGCTCATGCCTAAATGGAGGCCCTCACGCGGCCTTAACAGCATGGCTCAAATCAGGCGGGCGATGCCCCGGATGTCCTTGGCTGATTCGGCCAGCTGCTCCATGGACGCGGCAATCTGCTCGGTCGCCGCAGCCTGCTGCTCGCTCTGCTCCAGGCAGGCGGCCAGCGTCTCGTCGAGCAGGGCGATATTGCCCTGGATCGTCTTCAGAATCTCCTCGATCTCCTTGGCCGAAGAGGCGCTGGAATCGGCCATTTTGCGCATTTCCGAGGCGACGACGCTGAAGCCGCGTCCATGCTCGCCCGCATGTGCAGCTTCAATCGATGCGTTGATGCTGAGCAGCCTGGAGTTGTCGGCTACACGCTTGATGAAGCCTAGCATCTCATCGGTATGCTTCAAATGGACGACAATCTGCTCTCCCAGCTGCTTGAGGTCTTGAATTTCGGTATTCAGCTGAGTCGCAGAGGCGGCGATGTTATCGGTGGCGGAGCGAACCTCTCCTGAGCCAACCGCCAGATTCTCGGCCGCCTGGGTCAGAATTAGCTGATTCTCCAGGCTGATGCCCAGCGTAATCGCTCCGATGATCCGCTCCTGCTCATCCTTGAGAGGCAATGTATTGGATTTGAACGGAATGCCGTACACCCTGGCATCGACATCGGCGCTGGCGAACTGCCCGCTGTCCATCGCCTTCCGAAGACCGCTGGTATCCGGAACCGCGTCTCCTTCTTGAAGGCGGATGTCCAAAGTGCGTCCCGATAAATAATGCAGAAATTTCTCTGTATCCGTCAGTGCGAACATCACATCCATTGGAAAAAGCTGCTGAATCAAAGGCAAACTTTGCTCCAGCGCCTCTTTTAACCCGGAAAGCTGCTGTGATGATAGTGTATCCAATGAAACCATCTCCCGACTCGTTATGTAGTGCAACAATCGCAGGGAATCCTAAACGGTTGTCCTTTCTATTATTTATCGGTTGGTCCATTCAATTCCAATAATGACCAGGCCCGGATGATCGATACAGCTTCTCATAAAAAAATACCCGGATGCGCCGTTCCCGTAAGAACGGCGGCATCCGGGTATTTGTCCTGCTTTCAATTCTTCAAGTGGTCTTCCAGCGCTTCAGGGAAGGGAACACCTGGCGCATGATGGCCCGCGCCCCGTCCCCGTCCATTCCAGGGTTGGCCGAGACCATATGCGGAACGCATTCCTCGATCATCTGTTCCTGGGTGATGTCGGCCTTGAATGCCCCATCCTCATAGCAATACTTGCAGTAATCCGGATTCTGGCTTCCGTCCGTGTTCGTCCCATACAATTCGGAGGACTCCATCGGCATGGCACAGCTTTGACATAAAGCGGCTGTCATCTCGATTCTCCCTTTCGCTTCAAATGGTTAACTGCTTGTACAGCGTATCACACCTAACCTGACAACAGCGCTTCATGTTTTAATCCGGTTTGTAGGTTTGAACGATCAGCTCCGCCCTACGGGCAATTCCGTTCCGGACGGAGGGCGGCTCCAGCACCTCCACGGCGGTTCCGAAGGACAGAATATAATCATAGAGCCATTGATCCTCCGGCCATGCTACCGCGACCAGGAAGGAGCCATCTTCGGTCTGAACGAAGTCCTGCTCATCGAACTCATCATGGATGCGGAAAGCGGCGTGGGGCGAGAATTTGAGCCTGACCACCGCAGGAACGCCGGTGACTTCGCGGGAAGGCTCAATTTCGGGCGGATGATAAGATCCAGCGTCGAAAGTATCGTCCAGCAGCACGGGCAGGGTCATGCGGTTGACCTTGAAGATGCGGTAATCGCATTTGGACAGGCAATAGGCAAGCAAATACCAGGAATGCGACTTGAATACAAGCCTCAGCGGGTACACACGCCGTTCGCGGGATTCGCCGCTTGAATTGAAGTAGGTGAAGGCGAGCGCGCGTCTTTGGATGACGCCGTTCTTCAGCGTCTCGAACTTCTCCCGATCGGTCTTCGAATTGCCCCAGCGTGATAAATCCACCTCAATCCAATCCGTATCCCTCTTCTCAAAAAAGCTGCGCAGCTTGCCGAGCGTATGCTGTGGATCAACATGCCGCGTGGCGGACAGGCTCTGAAGAGCGAAGAGAATGTCGTTCTGCTCCTCTTCGGAGATGACGGCTTTGTTCAGAATAAATGTATCCAGGATGAAAATGCCTCCGCCCTTCCCCTGGGCGGTATATACCGGAATGCCCGCCGCGGCCAGCGTATCGATATCGCGCAAAATGGTGCGGACGGATACCTCGAAATGCTCGGCCAGCGCTTTGGCCGTTGTGTTTTTATGCTCCTGCAGGAGATATACAATTTCAAACAATCTGCCGATTTGCATGCGACCACCTCATAGCCTCAGTATAACCTAGCATATAAAAATATCGCATCCCCCTTAGCGCGGAAGGGGAAATGCGATATTTTTAGGATAAAAAAGATTCTCTCAGTCAGACCGCGCCGAACCTCGGATTATACGAGATTGATGTTCAAAAAGTTAGGGATGATAATCAGCTTTCCTTTTCCTCTGTGCTTGTCGTCTGCCGGAACGAAGATGCCCACAGTCTGTATATTGGCGAGTTCCACTGCAAAATCGGTATGCGGCTCAACATCAAATGTAAGAGACGGCGCGTTGAATCGGGTAATTACCAGCTGCAGCAGTGCTTTGCCTTCGTTCTTGAGCAGTACCAATGTGTTAATACCAGGAGGGATTTCTTCGATAAAGTAGCCTTGTCCAACGCCGGCGCCTTGCTCTACACGCAGTTCCACATGTTTCATCTTTTTGGCTCCCTTCCAAATTTCTGATACATCATATGCATTTCTATGAAGTTGTTTCTAGTTGATCAACTATTATTGAAATACAGATTTAAGAAAAGATGAGTTGAACCCAGTAGTATAAAAGGAATAAGGTTACAATGGTTGTTAGAGGGACAACGAGCAGGGTGACACGCAGATAATCTTTCCATTTCACCGGAATCTTCTGCTGTCTGAGGATATGCATCCACAGAAGAGAGGCGAGAGTTCCAATCGGAAACAGCAGGGACCCGATATCGCTGCCAACAATGTTGGCCAGATAGATAGTCTTCAGTGTGACGGGATCGAGGTTCAGCTCGGTCAAGGTAATGGTTCCGATCATCAAAGCGGGATGGTTATTAAACACATTGGACAGAATGGAGACGAGTCCGCCCATGATCAGGCTTGCCTGCAGCAATCCCTGAGCTACGATGGGGGCGCAGAATTTCACCAGTACCGCAGTCAGTCCGGCATTGTGAAGGCCATAAATGATAACGTACATCGAGAAGGCGAAGATCAGAATATGCCACGGAATTTTCGTTACAATATCGGAAGGGCTTGTGCCCAAACGGTACCATCTCCACAGCAGCAGAACGATTGAACCCGATACAGCAACCCATTCAACCGGAATGGCGAAGAAAGAGGCAACAAAGAGAAGACAGCGCAGCGTGAAGACAAAACCCAGTACTTTTAGCATAAAAAAGGTTCGTTTCTTCTTGCTGTCAGCAGAATTAACACTTTTCTTCGATTGACGGTCGGCAGCGAAATCAGTCTCTTCCAGATCATATTCTGCTGGCGGCAGTGTTTGGGGCAGCTTTTTTTTCATGACAAGAAACATGAGGGATGACATAAACAGAAGACCCGCAGTTGCAGGAACAAACATCATGGCTGTATGCATGTAGAGGCTCATATGAACGATTTTCAAAGCGATCAAATTGACGATATTGCTGACTCCGATAGGTGCGCTGGAAGCTGTTGCAATCAATGCCCCGCTTAATAGATAAGGGATCATTTGATGTGTTTTTAGGCGCAGATTTTTCAGCAACAGGATGAGAATCGGGGTTGTAATCAGGATGCTGCCGTCATTGTTGAATAGCAGAGTCATGAAGAAACAGAGAATTTGAATATTCCAATATAATCGATAGCCGGAGCCTTTGGACAGCAGGGCCAGTCTTACAGCCGCCCAATTGAAGAAACCGAAGCTTTCCAGAATGACCGCCATGACAATCGTCGCCATGATGGTAACGGAAGCCCCTCCAATTTTCTGAACGATGTTCGCAACGTCATGGCGGGATACGATTCCGGTTAGTAGAATAATTCCGGCCCCGACGGACGCCGGCCAGGCTTCGCTGATCCCTCCGGGTCTCCAGAAAATAACCAGCATAGCCATAATAAATACAAAACCGGTGATTACAATGTCCAATGTCATGGTTCCCCCTCCTTCATGACGGTTATATAAGGGCAGTGCTAGATTTCCTTGCGCTATATTTATATTCATTTGAAAATACTAGGAACTGGCCCTTTGTCCATATCTCTGAATATGTACTCTCAACTCTAGTAATCCTGAATTTCGAAAAGAGATCGGCCAGCGTTAATCGGTCATTTGAAGCCGTTCACCATATCGAAATATTTTTGGAGGGTTTTGAAGAATTCTGATTGTTTTTGAATAATAGTGATTGTTTTTTAACGGATTTGTGATACGATATGACTAGGCAGGAGGAATGAAAGTGCTTACGGAAGAACGTTACGCTCTTATATTACAGCGCTTACAAGAAAATGGGGTCGTCAAGCTTCACGAGCTTACCGCTATGCTGGATGCTTCAGAATCTACGGTGCGGCGGGATTTAATCGATCTGGAGTCGCGAAATTTGCTCAAACGGGTACATGGGGGCGCCTCCATTTTATCCCACCGGAGCCTGGAGCCAGGCATGGAAGAGAAAACCTCCAAAAACGTTCAAGAAAAACAGTCGATTGCCCGTTTAGCCGCTGCTCAGCTGCAGGATGGTGAATGTATTTATTTGGATGCGGGAACAACAACATTAGCAATGATTTCTCAAATTACCGCGAAGGACATCACGGTTGTCACCAACGGCCTGTCGCATGTGGAAGAGCTGGTCAGCAAGCAGATACGCAGCTACCTGCTCGGCGGAATGATGAAGAGCCATACAAAAGCGGTCATTGGCAGTATCGCGCTGCAAAATATGGAGAACTTTCGCTTCGACAAATGTTTTCTGGGTACAAATGGCGTAGATGCGGAATTCGGGTTCACAACCCCCGATCCGGAGGAGGCTCTGATCAAGAGGCGGGCCCACCAGCTGTCCAGTACCACATTCGTGCTGGCGGACTCCAGCAAATTCGGCGAGGTCGCGTTCGCCAAGCTGTTTGACCTGCACGAGGCTGCGGTGATAACGGAAGCTGTTCCGGAACGTCTGCGGCATTCCTTTGCCGGAAAAACCAAAATAATTGAGGGATGAAATATGATCTATACGGTGACGCTTAACCCTTCCATCGATTACATCGTGGAGGTAGAAGATTTGAAGCTGGGTGACCTGAACCGGATGAAGCGGGATTTGAAGCTTCCGGGAGGAAAAGGGATCAATGTATCCCGCGTGCTGAATCAGCTTGAGGTTGGCAATACGGCTCTCGGCTTTCTCGGAGGATTTACCGGAAGGTTCATCGACGACAAGCTGCGGGAGGACGGAATCGAGCGCGATTTCGTATTCGTCAAGGATGACACCCGCATCAACATCAAGCTGAAAGCAGGAGAAGAGACGGAAATCAACGGGCTTGGCCCGGTAATCGAAGGTGAGGAAGCCGGGAAGCTTCTGGATAAACTGGCGCATCTGCAGCCTGATGACATCGTCATTCTGTCGGGCAGCGCACCGCCTTCGCTTGGCGGAGGCTTCTACCAGGAGCTGGTGAAGGCATGCCGGCAGTCCGGCGCTGAATTCGTCATCGACACGACGGGCAAGGCGCTCAAGGAAGCGCTTGTTCACAAGCCGCTGCTCGTCAAGCCGAATCATCATGAGCTGGCTGAGCTGTATGGCGTTACGATTAACTCCATAGAGGAGATTGTCTTATACGGCCGCAAGCTGCTTGCGGAGGGCGCCAAGCATGTGCTGATTTCCATGGCAGGCGAAGGCGCATTGCTCATAACGGAGAATGAGGTGTACCGCGCCACTGTGCCGTCCGGGACGGTGCGAAATTCGGTAGGCGCAGGCGACTCCATGATCGCCGGATTTGTCGGGACGCTGGTCCTGACCGGCGATCCCATCGAAGCCTTCCGCACCGGGGTCGCTTCGGGCAGCGCCACCGCATTCTCCGACGATTTGGCCGTGAAGGAGGAGATCGAGCGGCTGCGCCCCCAGGTTGACATTACTCCGCTGTAATGCCGTAGAGGCCGGAATCGTCACCATGAAATTGAACTCGTGGAATTGAACATGAGCTATTTACATGAGCTATTTAAAGGAGTTGAACGGAAATGAGAATTACGGACCTGATGATAAAAGAGGCCATGGTCATGGACCTCAAGGCAGCTACGAAGGAAGCTGCCATCGACGAGCTTATCGCCAGCCTGGATCAGAGCGGACGCATCAATAACCGCGTGTTATTCAAGGAAATGATTCTGAAGCGCGAGGCAGAGTCCAGCACGGGGATCGGCGGCGGAATCGCTATGCCTCATGCCAAGACTAAGGCTGTCAATGAAGCGACGGTCGTCTTCGCCAAGAGTGCGGCCGGCGTCGATTTCGAGACGCTGGACGGCGAACCGGCTTACCTGTTCTTCATGATCGCGGCTCCGGAAGGAGCCGGCAACACGCATCTTCGCACGCTCGCCGCGCTGTCCCGCATGCTCATCGATCCCGACTTTATCGATCAGCTGAAGAATACCCGCACGCCCAATGAGGTGGCGGCTCTGTTCGATGCGAAGCAGGCGGCGGATGAAGCGGCCAAGGCAGCCGAAGAAGCGGCTCTGGCGGCCAAAGCCGCGAAGCAAGCGGCATCGCAGCCGGCAGCGGACGGAATGATCGTCGGTGCTCCTGACAAAATGGAAGCGTTTGTAGTGGCAGTTACCGCCTGTCCGACCGGCATTGCGCACACCTACATGGCGGAAGACGCGCTGAAGAAGAAAGCCAAGGAGCTTGGCATCAACATCCGGGTTGAAACGAATGGCTCCGAAGGAGCCAAGAATACGCTGACCCCGGACGAGATCAGCCGCGCCAGCGGTGTTATCGTCGCCGCCGACAAGCAGGTCGAGATGGACCGCTTCAATGGCAAGCCGGTCCTGCAAAGACCGGTCAGCGACGGCATCCGCAAGCCGGAAGAGCTGATCCGCAAGGCTGCGGCCGGCGACGCGCCGATCTACCGCGGCAAGGGCGGGGCATCTTCCGCAGGCGGATCGGCCGCAGAAGGCAAGCCGAGCGTCGGCAGCAAGATTTACAAGGATCTGATGAACGGTATTTCCCATATGCTCCCGTTCGTAGTCGGCGGCGGTATCCTAATCGCCATCTCATTCCTGTTCGAGCAGGTCGGCGGCGCGGATAATCCGATCTATAAGCTGCTCATGGCAATTGGCGGCGGAGACGGCGCGTTCCATTTCCTGATTCCGATTCTCGCCGGCTTCATCGCGATGAGCATCGGCGACCGTCCGGCGCTGATGCCCGGTATCGTCGGCGGCTATATGGCGGCATCGTCCAACGCGGGCTTCCTGGGCGGTCTGGCCGCCGGTTTCCTCGCCGGATATATTGTCATCGGCCTGCGCAAGCTGTTCACCGGCCTGCCCAAAACGCTGGACGGTCTGAAACCGATCCTGCTGTATCCGGTATTCGGTCTGCTGGTTACCGGCACGATTATGTATTTCATCTTCGACCCGTTCTTCAGCTGGATTAACACGGGCCTTACCGAGGGTCTGAAAAACATTGGAACAGGCAATGCCGTGCTGCTCGGCATTATTCTCGGCGGCATGATGGCGATCGACATGGGCGGTCCGTTTAACAAAGCGGCTTACACCTTTGCCATTGGCATCTTTACTTCGACAGGCGACGGCGTATGGATGGCGGCCGTTATGGCCGGGGGCATGGTTCCTCCGCTGGCAATCGCCCTGGCAACAACCTTCTTCAAGCCTAAATTCACGGAAGAAGAGCGGAAGTCCGGCTTGACGAACTATGTGCTCGGGCTGAGCTTTATCACCGAAGGCGCGATTCCGTTCGCGGCAGCTGACCCGCTTCGCGTGCTGACCTCCTGCATTATCGGCTCCGCAGTGGCCGGCGGTCTGACCCAGCTATGGCATATCAACATTCCGGCACCGCACGGCGGCATCTTCGTAGCCGCTCTCGCCAACCACGCCCTGCTGTTCATGCTCTCGGTCATCATCGGCTCCGTCATCTCGGCGCTCATCCTCGGCGTCTGGAAGAAGTCGCTGGCTGATAAGCGCGTAGCAGTGAAAGCCTAAGCTGTTAAATGAAATAAAAGGCATTGACAGGATAGAGATTGTTCTCTATAATCCGTAATAACCATTAAATCCCATTGTAATAATATGAATTGGCATAAGGCTGACCGGTACTCCGGAAGCTGGGCCTCCGATGGTTCGGAGCGCTTGGCTTCCGGTTTTTTTGGATTTTTTCCGGGAATGATTGTGATATTAATCACAATTTCGGTCTATGCTGGGCATTACCACGTCAACCAGTTAACTGGAGGCTTGTTCCGATTTCGCAGAATCGGAGTGGGCCTCTTTTTAAATCATCGGAAAAGTTAAGCCTGTGCGCTTGCCTTGACTGATGCTGATGAATTTACCTGAACCTGGAGGGAACTACTGATGTCAAAAATCGCAAGCAAGCTGACCGATCTGATCGGCAACACTCCTCTTCTGGAATTGAACGGGTACAGCGAAGAGAAGGGGCTTGGCGCGTCGGTGATCGCGAAGCTCGAATACTTCAACCCGGCTGGGAGTGTCAAAGACCGCATCGGATACGCGATGATCAAGGATGCGGAGGAGCAGGGCCTGATCGGACCGGATACCGTCCTGATCGAACCGACAAGCGGCAATACGGGTATCGCTCTTGCCTTCGTCGCGGCTGCCCGTGGCTACCAGCTTATCCTGACAATGCCGGATACGATGAGCGAAGAGCGCCGCAATCTGCTGAAAGCGCTGGGAGCGGAGCTGGTGCTTACCCCCGGCGCGGAAGGAATCGGAGGCTCGGTCCGCAAGGCGGAAGCGCTGGCTGCCGTAACTCCGAATTCTTTCATTCTTCAGCAGTTCAACAATCCGGCCAATCCCAAGATTCATCGCTCGACGACGGCGGAGGAAATCTGGCGAGATACGGATGGCAAGGTGGATATCTTCGTCGGCGGAGTAGGCACCGGCGGCACGATCACCGGAGTGGGCGAAGTGCTGAAGGAGCGCAACTCGGACGTTAAGATCGTAGCAGTGGAGCCATTCAACTCTCCGGTGCTCTCGGGCGGCAATCCCGGTCCGCATCAGATTCAGGGACTGGGCGCCGGCTTCGTGCCGCAGATTCTGAACCGGGAGATTATCGATGAAGTATTCAAAGTGCGGAACGAGGAAGCGCTGGAGACAGCCAGAGACCTGGCCCGGACGGAGGGACTGCTCGTCGGCATTTCCTCAGGCGCGGCTGTCTTCGCGGCCGCCCAATTGGCCAGACGCAAGGAGAACCGGGGCAAGAATATAGTAGTGCTTCTGCCGGATACGGGCGAGCGCTATTTGTCGACCGTGCTGTTCCGGGAGCCTGCCCAGACAGGAGGCGTGTCATGAGCCAGGTTATCGAAAGACCGCGTTATGTATGCGCGCTGGGAGGCGCGATCGGCACAATTCAATCGCTGCCAAGAGCGATTCCGATTCTTCATTCCTCATCGGGCTGCGGCGGGAACCTGGCGGGAGCGCTGAGCGGCGCTTCAGGCTACAATGGAGGCAACTATTGCGGCGGACAGGCGCTGCCGAGCTCCAATGTATCCGAACGCGATATCGTGTTCGGCGGCGAGGGTCGGCTTGATGAACAGATCGGGAATACGCTGAAGGTGATGGACGGGGATCTGTATTTTGTTGTTACGGGCTGCATGGTTGAGATGATCGGCGATGATGTCCGGGCGGTCGTCAAACGCTACAAGAACGGCGAGCTGCCGGTGCTGGCAGTGGAGACGGTGAGCTTCAAGGGCAACTCGTACTATGGCTACGAGCTGGTGCTGGAGACGCTGTTCCGGGATTTTGTAGAGAAGTCCCCGGTCAAGGATACGGCGACGGTTAATCTCTGGGGGGTAGTCCCCATGCAGGATGTGTTCTGGAAGGGCAATCTCGGCGTGCTGAAGGGACTGCTGAAGAAGCTCGGCTTCGAGACAAACACCTTCTTCGGGCAGGGAGAGACGCTCGACAACCTGAAGAAAGCCGGAAGAGCGGTGCTGAACATCGTCGTCTCGGACGCATACGGCATCGAAGCGGCCAAGGTATTCGAAGAAGAACATGGGGTTCCCTACATTACCGTTCC
Source organism: Paenibacillus sinensis (assembly GCF_019904155.1). Lineage (GTDB taxonomy): Bacteria > Bacillota > Bacilli > Paenibacillales > Paenibacillaceae > Paenibacillus_AQ > Paenibacillus_AQ sinensis. The sequence goes on along the minus strand of NZ_JAHCMB010000191.1, from coordinate 62,127 downwards.
GCTTCCGATTGGCGATCACGGAACTTCCCGATTCCTGCGGACGGTGGGAAGTGCGCTCGGCGTCGATGAGGCCAAGATCGAAGCGTTGATTCATGAAGAGAGAAAGGCTTATTATCCTTATCTCGAACGGCTCGCGGACGTCTACAACGACCTCGATTTCCAGCGCTATGCGACGGTTGTCGGCGATCCCAACTATACGCAGGCGCTGACCCGGTTTCTGGCCGACGATCTCGGCTGGCTCCCGGAGCTGGTCGTCATCACCGACATATTGGAGGATGAACAGAAGGAACGGGTGCTGTCAGCCTTCAGCGGTTATGAATCCGGACTTCGGCCGGAGGTTGTATTTGATGCAGACGCATCCAGCGTAGTGGGCTACATCAACCGCCATTGGCCGCAGACTAACGGTCAGAAATACTACAAGGGCTTTTCCCCGGGAGTTATCGTCGGCAGCGTCATGGAACGCGACACGGCCGAGCAATTCAAAGTGCCGCTGCTGCCGGTGACTTACCCGATCTCCAACCGGGTCGTGCTGAACCGCGCTTATGCCGGATACTCAGGCGGTTTGACACTCGCAGAGGATGTCTTAAGCCTGCTGGTCGCCCATCGCTAATTTTTCACGGAAACGAGCTTTTTCAAAATACCGGTATTAGCACTTATTAATTGCGCACGCGCACTTCAATTTAAACTTCTATTTCTCGGTAGACGCCTAGGCGCTTATCGTTGATTCACTTCATAAGGAGGGTGTTATCGATGGATTATATCAAACAGAAGGTGCCGCCGGTTCGCGAGGATCGTCTAATGGCATGTCAGGCATATGGCGGAACCTGCGGTGAGTTGTCGGAGGATTCCAAGAAGGGCTGCCTGTATGCAAGCAAGCGCTCCTTCTCCCAAACCCAGGGCTGCCAGTTGAACCTGAGCCTCGGGATGATCAGCTCGCTCCGGGACGCAGTCATGGTCATTCACAGCCCGATCGGCTGCGGCGGGAATCTGATCCAGAACGCCGGAATCAATAAAGTGTTCCAGAAGCTCCGTCAGGAATCGGCAATTGGGCTTCGCTGGATCAACACCAATCTGAGCGAAGTCGATGTTATCAGCGGCGGCGAAGCCAAGCTGAGACAGGCCGTGCTTAAGGCCGAACGCGAATTCCGGCCGAGCGCGATCCTGGTGTTCAACAGCTGCGTGCCTGCCTTGATCGGCGACGACATCGACGGTATTCTGGGCGATCTGCAGAAGCAGGTCACAGCCAAAATCGTACCGATTCACTGCGAAGGCTTCAAGACCAAAATCCAGGCGACCGCTTACGACTCCGTCTATCACGGCCTGATCCGCAATCTGGTCGGCGAAGACAAGAGCCAGCAGCCCGCCATCGTGCGCACGCCGGAGGAAGAAGCTGAGCATCAGGCGAAAATTAGCCGGACTGTCAATCTGTTGAACGTCGGCTCCATGAGCCGGATCGACGAGGAAGAGCTGGTCCGCCTGCTGAAGGCGCTCGATCTGAATGTAAGAATTCTGCCTTCCTATTCGCATCCGGACGATTTTGTCTATGCACACGAAGCAGCGCTCAATGTCAGCATTTGCGCAACGCATGACGATTATTTTGTCGAGCATTTCAAGGAGATGTACGGCATCCCCTATGTGCTTCGCACCATACCGATCGGCATCGCGAACACGAACAAGTGGCTCCGCGATATCGCTTCTTTCTTCGGCATCGAGGAACAGACCGAGAAGCTGATCGCCGCCGAGACGGCGGAGCTTGAGAAGGCGCTTGAGCGGTACCGGGCAGAATTCAAGGGCAAGACGGCGTTCCTTACCGGCGGCGAAGTCCGCATTCTGACCACGGCCGAACTGCTGCACAATCTCGGATTCGAAATACTGGGCCTGCGGGGCTACCATTTCGACAAGTACGGCGAGGTGCTGCTGGAAGAATACCTGCAGGATGTCCCGGACTCGGAGAAAGCGATCTTCAATATCGGTTCCGGCCAGGTGTTCGAGCAGGCGAATCTTCTTCGCAAAATCACTCCGGACCTCTTCGTTGGCCATATTGGCGTGAACGGCTCTGCGGCGAAACAGGGGTATGCCATCTTCCCGCTGTTCGGCCAGAGTGATGATTACCTGGGCTACAAAGGCGTGTTCGAGGTGGCGGCCCGGGTCAGCCGGATTCTGAAGAATGCGGCGTTCAACCGGAATCTGGGCGGCAACACGAAGCTGCCTTACCGTGAGAGCTGGTATGAGCAGGACCCGTTCACTTACATCGACGACTCGGAGAAGCTGGCGGCCCGGATCGGTTAATCTTTCGGAAACAATAGAAAGGAGAATGTAAATGTCCGCGAATGAAGCGAAAATTACGGTGAGCGGGGTAACCCGCCGGTATTCGATCCGTCAGACGAAGGATGGCGGGAAGCAGCTGTTCACCGCTCTGAGTGATGTGGATTTAAAGGTAGTGCCGGGAGAGTTCCTGACGATTGTGGGACCAAGCGGCTGCGGTAAATCGACGCTGCTCGATCTCATTGCCGGACTTGCCCATCCGACCGAAGGCGAATTGTTCATTGATGGCAAAAAAATCACGGGTCCCGCGCTCGACAGAGGGATTGTGATGCAGGGCTACGCCCTTTTTCCATGGAGAACGGTCCGCCGCAATATCGAATTCGGGCTTGAAATCAAGAAGGTGCCCAAAAAGGACCGCAAACCGATCGTCGACCGGTTTCTGGATCTGGTGAACCTGAGCGAATACGGCGACCGCTATCCCTACGAGCTGTCGGGCGGGATGAAGCAGCGGGTCGCAATTGCCAGAGCTCTGGCCTATGATCCCGAGGTGCTGCTCATGGATGAGCCGTTCGCCGCAGTTGACGCCCAGACCCGGGAGACGCTGCAGGATGAGCTGCTGCGGATATGGGAGCAGACCGGGAAGACGATTATATTCGTCACCCACAGCATCGACGAGGCCGTCGCCCTTGCCGACCGCGTGGTGGTGATGTCGCCGAATCCCGGCAGGGTGCGCGAGATCGTACCGGTATCGCTTCCCCGGCCGCGCCGCGTAGGCGATGTGCAGTCGACTCCCGACTTCGGCTGGATCAGACACCGGGTCTGGGAGCTGCTGCAGAATGAGGAATCGGCAGCGAAGCCGGATGTCAAGCCCGTCGCGGCGGCACAGTTTGAACTGGCCGAACAGATTTCCTCGTCGGCGGCATTGTAGCAGCAGCGGGCATAACCGGGTCGTGGAATCCGGAAGGCTTGTACGGCGCACACCCGGACTGGAATCTGGAAGACTGGTGCGGGGCACACCCGGACTGGAATCCGGAAGACCGGGTGGGGGACTGGCTGCCGACTCATCTTTTTTATCCCAAACCGGATCAAACCAAACTGCCCGTAACAGTGAATTTAATGCTATTTGGCTCAGGAAAGAAGAAGCTGGCGCTATCACGAATTGCAAATAAGAAGGAGTGCGGATTATGTCAAAAAAACCAAAGCAAATCGCCATTTACGGCAAAGGAGGAATCGGCAAATCGACGACCACCTCGAATATCAGCGCGGCGCTGTCCGTGGCCGGATACAAGGTGATGCAGTTCGGCTGCGACCCTAAAAGCGACTCCACCAATACCCTGCGCGGCGGCGAATATATTCCTACTGTACTCGATACGCTTCGGGATAAGCAGATTGTCAAAGCCCATGAGGTCATATTCCAGGGATTCAACGGCATCTACTGCGTGGAAGCGGGGGGGCCGGCTCCAGGCGTCGGCTGCGCGGGCAGAGGGATTATTACGTCCGTTTCGCTTCTGAAGCAGCAGAAAGTGTTCGAAGAGCTGGACCTCGACTATGTGATTTATGATGTTCTGGGCGACGTGGTCTGCGGCGGCTTTGCCGTTCCGGTCAGAGAAGGAATCGCAGAGCATGTCTTCACGGTTACTTCGGCGGACTTCATGGCGATCTATGCGGCCAACAATCTGTTCAAAGGCATTCACAAATACTCCACCGAAGGAGGAGCGCTGCTCGGCGGAGTTATCGCGAACTCGATCAACGCGCCGTATGCGCGTGAGATCGTCGACGATTTCGTGGCCCGTACCCAGACCAAGGTTATGGAATATGTGCCGCGATCGGTGTCGGTAACCCAGGCGGAGCTTCAGGGAAAGACGACGATCGAAGCGGACCCGGATTCCGAGCAGGCCAAAATCTACAAGTCGCTTGCCCAAAAAATCGCCGACCATACGGACTCGAAGGTTCCGGCTCCTCTGGAGACAGGCGAGCTGCGCAAATGGGCGTCCGAATGGGGCAAGCAGCTGGTGGAATTGGAAGCGCGCCAGAACGCAACCGCAGCCGCCGGCTTGTAGGGCGGCGGAAGGCGAATGCGGAGAGGAAGCGGGCTGGTTATGCCGAGGGCAGTGGCAGCCGGCAGCGTGACGGATCTGATCGGCAATACACCGGCTGTGAAGCTTGGCCGCCTGGTTCCGGCCAATGCGGCGGACGTGTTCGTGAAGCTGGAGTCGTTCAATCCTTCGGGCAGCGTCAAGGACAGGGCGGCCCACCATATGATTTGCGAAGCGGAGCTTGCGGGCAAGCTGCGGCCCGGAGGGACCATCATCGAGCCGACCAGCGGCAACACGGGGATCGGGATCGCCATGAACGCCGCTGCGCGGGGGTACTCGGCTATCATCGTCATGACGGACAATATGAGTCTGGAGCGAATCCGGCTTCTGAAAGCCTATGGCGCGGAGGTCGTGCTGACCCCGGCTGCCGATGGCATGAAGGGAGCGATCGCCATGGCCCGCAAGCTGCATGAGGAAATACCGGGGAGCTTCATGCCGCTGCAATTCGAGAACGGCGCCAATCCGGCCATCCACCGGCTGACAACGGCTGTCGAAATCGCCGGGCAGATGGAAGGGCGGCTGGATGCGTTTGTCGCGGCTGCCGGTACAGGAGGGACGATAACCGGAACCGGGGAGACGCTTCGCTCCCTGATTCCGGGCGTTTCCATCTATGCCGTCGAGCCGAAGGCTTCGCCTGTTCTCTCGGGCGGGAAGCCAGGGACGACGAAGCTGGTTGGGACCGGCCCCGGTTTTATTCCCAAGGTGCTGAATACGGCCGTATACGACGACATTGTACAGGTCGAGGATGAAGACGCGCTTGCGGTCATGCGGAAGCTTGCTTGCCGGGAGGGACTGCTCGTGGGGCCGTCCTCCGGAGCGGCAGTATGGGCTGCGCTTAGGATCGCTGCACAGCTCGGGCCGGGTAAAAGGGTGCTTTGTATCGCGCCCGATACCGGTGAACGGTATTTGAGTCTTGGATATTTTGATGAGTAACCGGCGAACGCTATTTGAGTCTTGGATATTTCAATGTATGATCAAATGATTTTGCTGACGATAAGAGGGATGAAACGGCTGGGCATCACCTAATAGGGAATGGTATGCCACAATCTTCCCTCTCTTTTTATTCTTCTTATAACAACGAAATAAGTTTATTTGATCTGCGCCAGTTTTGGCTCATTATTCGGACTGTCCCTGTCAAAGGGCCGGACAATAGCGCGGCAGTAATGTATGAACCGGGACAAGGGATACGGCTTAATAAACAGCTGCAATCAAAAATCAGGATACGAGGTGGATGAACCATGCGGATACAGGAGGTAGTTGACGAAAGGCTGCTGGATGCGCTGTCCGGTGGAACCGTTATCGGCATCGATATCGGGTCGAGAACGGGCAAGGCGGTGCTGCTGTCCGGGGAGGAAATATATACAAGCTCGGTCTATACCGGCATCAATATGCAGGAGACCGCCGATGAACTGCTGGAGGATCTGCTGGACAAATCGGGCCTGACCCGTTCGGACATCGATTATATCGTGGGAACCGGATATGGCCGGGTTGCCCTTCGGTATCCCGATATTCCGACCCGGATCGTGACGGAAATTTCATGTCACGCCATGGGGGCGCATTATCTCAATGCGGATGTGCGGACCATCGTGGATATCGGAGGCCAGGACTCCAAGGCGATCCGGGTCGATCCGCTGACAGGCGGCGTGACCGAATTCGTAATGAACGATAAATGCGCGGCGGGAACGGGACGCTTCCTGGAGAAAGTGGCCGAAATTCTGGAGCTGAGCATCGATGAGCTGGGACAGGAAGCCGTGCTGGCCGAAGCGCCGTCGGAGATCAGCAGCCAGTGCGTCGTGTTCGCCGAATCGGAGGTCATCTCGCTGCGGGCCAGGGGAGAGACTCGGCGTAATATCGCCGCCGGCATCCATTTCGCTTCGGCGAAGCGGGTCCGCAACCTGCTCAAGCGGGTAGGCATCGAGCCGGGACTGATCTTCTCCGGCGGCGTTTCGAACAACGTCGGTATGCGTAAAGCGTTGGAGGAGCTGTCCGGTCATCCCTTGATCGAAGCGAAGATCGACACGATCTTTGCCGGGGCGCTCGGAGCGGCGATCCATGCCTTGAATGACTCGCGCGCAGCCTTGACAGACAGCAGGACCGATTCCGGAGGGTTCCGGCTCGATTTATCCGGCGTTGAGAACCGGATCGCGGAGCGTCAGGAGCAGCTATCGGCCCAAGGCGATGAGCACAAGAAGGTGGGCTACCTGTGCTCCTACACGCCGCTTGAGCTGATCAGTGCCGCCGGCGTCTCCCATATCCGGCTGTTCAAGGCGGGTGACACCGAGACGGTAGCCAGCGGTGAACAGATTACGCAGAGCGTATTCTGCGATTTCACGAAGAGTATTCTAGGCGCTTTCAAGGAAAAAGACCCGCTCTACACATCGCTGGATAAAGTGTACACATTCTACACCTGCGATTGCATTAAGACGGTCGGTGAGGCGATCGGCGAATTTTTTACGCCAACTGACATTTATACCCTCCCCCGCATCAAGGCGAAGCCCTCCTCGCGAGATTTCTATGGCTCCCAAATTTTGAGCTTCAAGGCCGATCTCGAACAGTTGTCCGGGAATGTGATTACCGAAGATGAGGTGCGTCTGCAAATCAGGCAGTACAATGAGGTCCGCCGGCTGCTGACCCAAATCTCCGAACTCCGGAAACGGCCCAATCCGCCGCTCACAGGCAAGGACTACCTGGATCTGATCAAGGCCTTCTATTATTTGCCCGCCGAGGAGCTAATCCCGCTGTACCGGGGCATATACGACAAGCTGTCGGCTGTGCCGATCCGCGAGGAACGGACGATCCGTCTGTTCATGGCCGGAGGCATTATTGCCGACGGAGACCGGAAGCTTCTGGAGCTGATCGAGGACGAGCTGGGGGCCCGAATCGTTGCCGAGGATCATTGCACCGGGCTGAAAATCGCCTCCGCCCAAATCGATGAAACGGGTGATCCGTACAAGGCCTTGGCGGAAGGCTATATCGATCAGACGCCTTGCGCCCGGATGAAGCCCCTGGAGGAGCGAGTGAACCTCTCGGGAGCGCTTGCGACCGAATATCAGGTGGACGGAATTCTGTACGCCTATCTCAAATTTTGCCCGTGCTACGGACAGGTCAAGAATGAGTTCTTCCGGCATTATCAGCAGCTTGGGCTTCCCGTGCTTGAATTGCCGATCGATTATTCGAAGAGCGATCAGGGGCAGCTTAAGACGCGGCTTGAGGCGTTCATCGAAGTGCTGAAGGAACGGAAAGGGCTGGCCGCGGGAGCGGTGTGATATGACGCATGGGCGCAACATTTTGATCAACGCAAGGGAGATGAAGAGCATGAGTGAATGGAAAGAGATCATCGATCCCGAACTGCTGTCCTCGCTGACGGGTGATATTACGGTCGGTCTCGATTTGGGCTCCAGAACGGGCAAGGGTGTGCTGCTGGCCGGAGGCAAGCTGTACACGGCGATTACCCCGACGGGAGTATATATGCAGGAGACGGCCGACAAGCTGCTGGACAAGCTGCTTAGACAATCCGGGGTTCCTCGAGAGGAAATCGCCTACATCGTCGGTACGGGGTATGGGCGCGTCTCCTTGAATTTCGGCGCAACCGGACACAAAATCGTGACCGAAATTTCCTGCCACGCCATGGGCTCCCATTACCTGAACGCCAAGGTTCGATCCATCGTGGACATCGGCGGCCAGGATTCCAAGGCGATCCGGGTTGATCCGGCTAACGGCAAGGTTATCGAGTTCATCATGAATGACAAATGCGCGGCCGGAACCGGACGGTTCCTGGAGAAGGTCGCGCATCTGCTGGATTTGACGCTGGAGGAGCTGGGCGCCGAAGCGCTGAAGGCCGACGAGCCGGCGGATGTCAGCAGCCAATGCGTCGTCTTCGCCGAATCCGAAGTGATATCGCTGAAGGCCAAGGGCGTGTCCGCCGCCAACATTGCAGCCGGTATCCATCTGGCAACAGCGCGCCGGGTCCGCAATCTCGTCAACCGGATCGGGCTTGAGCCGGATCTGGTGTTCTCGGGCGGGGTATCTAACAATCCGGGCATGACCAAGGCGCTGGAGGAACTGCTGGGCCATCCGGTCAGCCGGGTGAAGCTGGACACGATATTTGCAGGCGCTCTGGGGGCGGCGGTCTTCGCCCAGAAAGCGGCGTCCCGGGGCGAGAGCGATCTGTCGGACTTTGCCCTTCTGAAGGCGAAATGAACCGATAATTCCAAGGAGGTCATACGAAGATGTCGACGGTATTAACCAATGAGGCTCAGGAGCAACTGAATCATATCCGGCACAGCCGCGACGTTGTACATGCTCATTCGCCCGCCATCCGGAAGCTGTTCAATCTGGTCATCGATTATGTGGACGACGCGGAGAAAGCCGGCAAGAATGGAACCAAAGTCATTTGGGCCGGCGTGCCCTGGGCGATGCCCTTGATCTATTCCACCGGAGCTATTCCGGTCGCTTTCTCGGAAATGGGGCGGATCAGCGGTCAGGAAGCAATCACCGTCTCCGAGGATCATTATCAGATGCCGGCCGAGACCTGTTCGATGGTGAAGGCGACGGCGGGGGAATGGTACTTGCGGAAGCAGGCCGGAACCTCGATCACCCGCATATTCGGCTCATCCTCCGCATGCGAGCCCTATAACCTGGCCTGGGAAGTGATGAGAAAGGAAGGCTTCGACGTCTACACCAGCGATATCGTCTATCGGGCGCCGGGTGTGGAGGGAGAGCGGTACGAGGAGCTGGTCAAGTATTTTATTGAAGAGATCCATGAGTTCAATGAGTGGCTGACAGGCAGCCGTGAGATTGACCGGGACAGTCTGCACCGGGAAATTGTCCGCAAGAACCGGATGATGCGCTCCATGCGTGAAATCATGGATCTGCGGCTTCAGCATCCGTTCCATGTCAAGAGTCTGGGCATTATGTATCTAATGAATGGGCTGACCCATTATTTCGGCAAGCCCGGAGAATATCAAGAGGTGCTGGACGCGCTGATCGGCGAATTGCAGGGCCTGGATATCAACGAGGAGGAACGCAGCCAGGCGATTCCGCTGATCTGGACCGGCGGGAACGGCCAGGAATTTGGCATCTACGACGCCATCGACAATGCCGGGGGCTCACTTCTCGGCTTCGTCACCTCCCCGTATGCGAAGGATTACCGCGAGGAGATCGATCCGGTGGAATCACTCGTCCGCTTCCAGCTTGAGAGCCAGATGGCGGGGGCGTCGATATACCGGCGCGATGTGATTGAACGGCAGGTCGACCGGATCGGGGCGCGGGGCTTGATTTTGTACGGATATTTAGGCTGCTCTTTCGGAAGCGTGACCCGGGAGATGTACAGAGAGTATTTTCACAACAAAGGCATTCCGAGCATCAATCTGGAGGGGACCTTCCAGGTGGGCGCCGCCAGCGGACAAATTCTGACCCGGATCAAGGCGTTTATCGAAATGCTGTCCTGACCGGCCTGGCCAGTCTGGACGGCGCGGGGCAGGCCGTACCATGCGTGATCGATTTCCAGAAGCGAATTGCATTTACCGGCTTACAGCCCTGGATGCAAATCCCGGCTTGCTGCTCTGGCTGCAACTCCGGTATGCAGTTTCGTACGCACATTCCTGCTATTGCCCCCAAAAGGCTATTGCCTCCTGAAGGCTCGTCGGCTTCTAGTCTCCCGGCTTCCGGGAACGGGCATCGGCTCACTGCCCCGCTTTCTTGCGGGCGCGGAACCGGCGGACCTTCATCAGGTTGCCGCATGCTTTGTCGTCGCAGTACCGCTTGGAGCGGTTGCGCGTATCGTCATAATACACCCACAGACAATCGGGGTTGTCGCAAATGCGGAACCTCGATTTGTCCTGTCCTTCCAGCGAATCGGCGAAGGAACCGGCAATTTCCGCCATGACCTGCTCCCAGCTTGCCGAGGCGGGAACGAGCATGACGGTGAACCTGCCTTCGCTATCCCTTCCGGCCCTGCGGATAACGGGTCCCGCTATCATATAACGGTTCAGTGTTTCTGCAAGCTCCCCGGGTTCCCGTCCATCCACGATGTCCTTGACGATATCAAAGAGGATGCTGCGCAGCGCTTTCAGCTTCTCCAGTTCATCCTCATTCGGCGCGGGCAGTGCCGGCAGTCCTTCCTGGGCGAGCCATTGCAAGGTCCATTCCGGTTCCTCCAGCCGGTCGCGGTCCTTACTGCGGTCCCCGGTTCTCCAATCCCTCCAGTAGCTGTTAATAAAATCAGTCCACAACATGCGATCCTCCCTTTCCATCCCTTGATTGTAACAGGTGAAACTCAGTTTTGCTAGTTACTTGAAATCATTGTGTCGAGCGTGATACAGTGTCTTTGTAACCTGTATTTTAACTTTAGGTAGTTACGAATATGTGGGAGGTTAGGGATATGAGCGAAACAATGGTCAAAGTGCTGCAGCAAAACTGGGATTACGCGATGGAACAGGAGGATTGGGCTCCTCCTCTGAAGGATGCGCTTGCCGACGTGAGTGATGTGCAGGCGCTGTGGAAGCCGGAGGGAGGGGCGGCGAATTCCATTTGGGAGACGGTGAATCATCTTTTGTATTACAAGGAAAGGCTGCTCCGCAAGTTTAAGGGACTGCCGCAGCTTTCATCTGCTGAAAATAATGACGATACCTTCACCGTAACGGGGAGCGGGCCGGATGCCTGGGCAGAGGCAGTGCAGCATCTTCGTGAAGTGCATGCGGAGCTGAGAGCGGAGATCGCGAAATTCGGCGCTGGTGTCTTTAACCGGGAGGGAGAACGCCATGCGCCGGGCGAGGAGATTATGAGCCTGATTCTGCATGATGCCTATCATACGGGCCAGATCGTGCTTGTCCGCAAGCTGCAGGGCTCCTGGCCGGCTCAGCGGCATTTTGGCTAGCGTCATCCATCGCCGGCACAGCATAAACAGCATAACGGACCCGTTCTTCCTTAGGGGAACAGCGGGTCCGTTATTGCTGCCGGGCGAACTTCCGATGTTTGCCGGAGGATACTATACGGGCGTAGGTCAGGCACGTCCCTGTCTCCGCTTAATCACGGAATCCCGGTAGAAGTACCAGCATTCGTTCAGCAGCTTGATCTGCCGCCGGTCTTTTTTGTAATACGCCTTCATTAATTGATGACACAGCCATTGGGGCATAGGAATCCCTCCTCGAATGATTCGTATGACAGCATATGTGGGCGCTGGGTTAAAGGTGCGGTCTACTGCCAGGAGGGCATATGTCCGGAATGGCGGTTCTATAAGGCCGGGCAGCGGCCGCAGCATGGATTCTGGTAGAAATAGGAGGCAGCAGACAGATTGAGTTTTTGATCTTGTGTAAGATAAGATTACATTAACAGGCTTGGTTTTGAAGAAAAACAGCTCGAATCCTGCCTATTTTACGCAAAAAAACACTGTTTATTTCACCTTTCATGTTATGTTTTGAAACATTATTTTATTTTTTTATTGAAAATCATGAAACATTAGTTTATCATACATTCAAGAGCTGCTACACCGGTGCGTAGCTTGAATGTTATTACGGCGCTGAAGAAGGTGAGAACATTTATGCATGGAGGTCTTATCAGCATTAAGGAAGCCTTGCCCACACTGAAGCCGCAGGAGCGTATCGTAGCGGATTTCATTCTGGCTCATCCCGAGCAGACGGTGAAGCTGTCGGTTCAGAAGCTGGCCAAGCTGACAGGTGTCAGCGAAGCTACCATCATTCGCCTCTCCCGCTCACTGCACTTCAAAGGCTTCCAGGAATTAAAAATGAGGCTTGTCGCCGATTTGGCCCAGCCAACCTGGGCGCTGCAGGATACGGAAGCCTATCAGGAGATTCAGGTGGAAGGGTTGACCTCGACCCTGATCGATTCCATTTCCCACAATAATATGCAGTCCATTCAGGACACGCTCGCGGTTCTGTCGGCGAAGGAAGTGGAGCGGGCGATCGAAGCGATCGAAGGCGCACGGAAGATTTGCGTATTCGGCATCGGCGCATCGGCGATCATCGCCCAGGATTTCATGCAGAAATTCTCACGGATCGACCGCTGGTGTGAAGCCGCCTATGATTTCAATTCGCAGGCGACGCTGGCCGCCAATCTGACAGAACATGACGTTGCGTTCGGCGTATCCTATTCGGGTCAGACCGAGGATATCATCCAATCGCTGGCGGTCGCCAAAGAGAGCGGAGCGACGATTATTACGCTGACGAAGTTTGGAAGCAATCCGGTATCCGGTCTGGCGGATATCAAGCTGTTCACCACCTCCCTTGAGAAGGGCATCCGCAGCAGTGCCACGGCTTCGCGGATTACCCAACTGAACGTGATCGACATTCTGTATGTCGGCGTGATCCGCCTGAACTTCGAGAGCACGGTCGGGCTGCTGGAAAATACACGTAAAGCGGTAAGGAGCTCCAAACGCGATGGAAACGTGGAATGAGCTGATTGAGGGATGGGTGTCTCAAGGCAAAATACCCGGCGCGGTGCTCGATATCCGCTTCGGAGATGCCTGGCGATATTCGCGGTCATATGGAAGACTAGCTCCGAATACTTCTTCAAACAACGAATTAAATCATGCGATTGACGGACCCGCCAAACTGTCCACCCTGTTCGATGCGGCCTCGTTAACGAAGGTTGTTGCCACGCTGCCCGCTGCACTTCTTCTGGCGCAACAGCAAGAGCTTCGGCTGGATGATGAGGTGAGCCGCTATATTCCCGAATTCCGCCACGGCGGAGTGACACTCAGACATTGTCTTCAGCATACCAGCGGACTGCCTGCCGACATGCCGGGGTATCTGGATCGTTACACCTCGCTTGATCCGCTGCAGGATGCTCTGGCGCAAGACTTGATCAGCGCTCCCGGAGAACGGGCGCTATACAGCGACGTCGGCATGATTCTCCTGGGGGTTATCATCGCCCGCGTTGCCGCGCAGCCGCTAGATGCATTTGTTAAGCACAACATATTCGAGCCGCTGGGAATGATGGATTCCACTTTCAATCCTCCTGCGGAGCTGAGGAACAGAATCGCGGCAACCGAATGGGACGGAAAGTGTTATCTGCAGGGCGAAGTCCATGATGAGAAGGCGTATCGTCTCGGAGGCGTGTCCGGAAGCGCGGGGTTGTTCACAACCGCCGAAGATTTGTCGCGGTATGCTGATAGCTGGCTTAATCCGGAGCGTTACAGCCTGCTGGACCCCGAATGGATAGAGGAAGCTGTAAGCCGGGCGATTCAGGGCCGGGGGCTTGGCTGGCAGGTGTGGCGGCAAGGCGGCGAGAAGATGGCGTGCGGGAATCTGATGCCCGAGGGAACATATGGCCATACTGGATTTACAGGCGGCAGCCTTTGGCTTGAGCCGAAGCGCGGACTGTCGGTCGTCTTCTTGACGAATGCCGTACACTACGGGCGGAATAATCTCATCCGGGAGCTAAGACCGGAACTGCATAACGCGATCTTTGCACATTTCTATATGTCATAAAGACGAATATATCGGATAAAAGGGGAGAGATTGATCTAATGAAGCGTATATTCAAGCACACTGCAACTCTGATGCTCCTGACTTCTGTCGCACTGGCCGGCTGCAGCAGCAATTCGGGCGGGAATGCCGCCGCGACGGAAGGCGCAGCCGCCAGTCCGGCAACCGCATCGGGCGAGAAGGTGAAGCTGACCATGGGCAGCTGGAGAACGGATGATAAGGAAGTCTACGATAAGATCATCGCGGCGTTCAACAAGCAGTATCCGAATATCGAAATCGACTTCAGTCCGACCAAAAGCACCGAGTACAACACTGTGCTGAATACGGCGCTCCAGACGGGCGGAGGCCCGGACATTATCCATCTTCGTCCTTATGCCGCAGGTATTGCGCTCGGCGACTCCGGATATGTTGAACCGATCAACGGCCTGAAGGGGCTGGATGCATTCTCCAAGGATGTGCTCGCCGCGGCGACAGGCAAGGACGGCAATATCTATGGTGTGCCAATGGGTCTTAATACGGTAGCCATTATGTACAACAAAGATATTTTCGCCAAGTACAATCTGCAGATTCCGGGCACCTGGGACGAGCTGGTCGATACCGCCAAGAAGCTGAAAGAGAATAAAGTCACTCCGTTTGCCATGGGCACGAAGGATGGCTGGATTCTGTCCATCACACACAGCGCACTTGGACCGTCCGCGTATGGCGGCAGCGCCTTTGCGGAACAGCTCGTTAGCGGAGAGAAGAAATTTACCGATCCGGCTTATGTGAAATCTCTCCAGTTAATGAAGGATCTCTCCCCTTATTTCGCGGATAACTTCACAGGCGTGAGCTATGAAGACATGCGTACCCTGTTCGTCACAGGACAAGCCGCCATGTATATTATGGGCGATTTTGACGCTGGCGTCATTGAATCCCAGAACCCCGATTTGCACTTCGACGTATTCCCGGTTCCTCCGCAGAGCGCAGGCGGCAGCCCGACGGTAACCACCTATGTGGACGGCTCTTTCGGAGTCAACGCCAACTCCAAGCATAAAGAAGAAGCGAAGAAATTCCTGGAATTCGCGGCGTCTCAAGAATTCGGCAATTTGTTCTCTAATGAAATGAAGCGCGTCAGCCCTGTTCCGGGAGTATCGGTCAGCGACCCAGTTGTAGCCAAATTTGCGGAATATGCCAACACCATCTCCACACCGTATGTCCTGCTGGCCAACTTCGGCGTAGGCAACCCGACCACGAAGGTCACAATGGAAAATGACATGCAGGCGTTGTTCTTCGACAAGATGACGGCTGAGAAGGTAGCGGAAGATATGCAGTCCAGCTCGGATAAGTGGAAGGCTTCCTCCAAATAAGTTCGTTCGAATAAAATACACTTCAATTCACATAACAACGTAAATTCACTGATATACCCGGTGTCGGTTCGCGTTGAAACGCCGGGTATCCCTTTTTTAAGAAAGCCAAACGAGGTGAATGCACACTATGAACCAGCTCCCGTATACCCGCAGGAAGAGATGGACAATCCATTTGTTTCCGCTGCCGGCGCTTGCCATCTACCTGACTTTTATAATCTACCCGATCATCGCGGCCTTCTCCTACAGCCTGTACGATTGGTCAGGTATCCGGAAGCTTGATTTCATCGGGCTCTCCAATTTCGTCGACCTGTTCACAATGGAGCCGTTCAATACGATGTTCACCAACGCGCTGAAGCATAACCTGCTCTATTTTGCCTTGGAGATGATTGTCCAGAACGGAATCGCCTTTCTGCTGGCCTATCTGATTTATCAGCGGGTCAAAGGCTCGGGACTGTTGAAAATCGCTTATTTTCTGCCCCGTCTATTATCTGTCATTGTGGTCGGCTTCCTGTGGAAGCTGATTCTGAATCCAACCTACGGCACCTTGAACGTGATGCTGAAAAAAGTCGGACTGGAGTCGCTCGCCATGACATGGCTGGGAGATCCCAAGACGGCGCTGGTTTCCATTATTATCGTCAACTGCTGGTTCGGCGTCGGATTGTCGCTGCTTATTTTTCTGGCTGGCCTCCAATCCATTCCGACCGAGATTATAGAGGCTTCCCGTCTTGACGGTGTCAAAGGGATGCGAATGATTACTTCGATTGTTCTGCCGCTGATCGCACAGCAGCTCATTATGGTCACGGTACTGACCTTTATCCAGTCGTTCGAGGCGTTCGAACTGGTATATGCCATGCAGGGCTCCATGGGCGAGCCGTATTACTCGACGGACACGCTTGCGGTCTTCTTCTACCGGACGGCGTTCGGCGGTTCGGCGGACAGCTCCGCTGCTGTGGGACTCGGCTCGGCGCTCGCCGTGGTCATGTTCGCGATTATTGCCGCGATCTCCGCGCTGTTCCTCATGCTGACCAGGAAGGTGAGCCGCACATGAAACCACATCTTGCATACCGTATCGGCCAGCATGTGATTGGCTATCTGTTCGCTCTGCTGAGTCTGTATCCCGTCTTCCTGATGGTGACGGCTTCCTTCAAGACGACAATCGAAATCTTCACGAAGCCGCTGTCCCTGCCGACCAAATTCTCGCTTGCCGCGTACGACAAGCTGCTCGGACAGATGCCGTTTGGCACCTATTTTGTCAACAGCGTGCTTGTATCGGTCGTCAGTGTCTTCCTGATTCTGCTGACGGCGACGCTGGCTTCCTATTATATTTCCCGTACCCGGTATAAATGGAATGAGGCGCTGCTGTTCATCTTCCTGCTCGGGATGATGATTCCGATCAAGCTCGGTATTGTGCCGCTCTTCCTGCTAATGAAGGGGCTGCATCTGACGAATACGGCCTGGTCCCTGATTCTCATCTATACGGCAATCGGCATCCCGATGGGCGTGATGATTCTGTCCGGCTTCTTCCGGACACTCCCGACGGAGCTGGAGGAAGCGGGCCGGATCGACGGCTGCACAGACATGCAGATACTTGGCAAAATCGTGGTGCCCCTCATGCGCCCGGCGCTCGGAACGGTTATGATCATCAATTTCGTCACGGCATGGAATGACTTTTTCTTCCCGCTCATCTTCATTCAGAGCGAACTTAAGAAGACGATTCCGGTCGGCTTGATGTCGCTGTTCGGGGAATATGCTTCCGACTGGAGCACGCTGTTCTCCGGACTGACCTTGGCCTCGCTGCCGATGATCCTTCTATTCATGTTCGCTTCCCGCCAATTCATGGACGGCATGACGGCTGGGGCAGTCAAATGACGATCCAGCCGGAAATAGGAGGTATCAATCATTGAGCAGCGAGAGCTATGTTATCGGAATAGATGGAGGAGGCACCAAAAGCCGGCTGTATGTGGCCGATCTCTCCGGCGCCAAGCTGGGGGAGGCGACGGGCGGTCCGACCAATCTTCATGCCATAGGCGAAGCGGCCGTGACCGAATCGCTTCGGTCGCTGATTCTGTCCGCGACCGAAGACGCCGGACGGCGGATTGAGGATTGCGCGGCATTATGCCTCGCAAGCGCCGGAGCCGACCGGCCGGATGACAGAGCGGCGCTTGAGCAGATAGTGGCGGCCTGCGGCATCCGCGGGGTGATCACGGTGACGAATGACGCCGAACCGGTCCTGGCCGCAGGCAGCGGCGGACGCGAGGGCGTAGCCGTCATTTCCGGTACGGGCTCGCTGGCCTACGGCCGCCGGGCGCCCGGCCTGATGGCCCGCGCCGGAGGCTGGGGGCATCTGATCGGCGATGAGGGCAGCGGCTATGCGATAGGAGCCAAAGGCATTGCCGCCGCCGTCCGCGCCTATGACGGACGGGAAGCCCCTACCTTGCTTGCGCCCCGGTTGCTGGAGCATTTGGGACTTAGCCGCATGGAGCACATCGTGCCCTATGTCTATCAATCGGCGGGCAAGAAGGAGATCGCCGCTCTTGCGGCGGTGGTCCATCAGGCTTATCTGGACGGGGATGAAGCGTCTGCCCGCATTCTTAAGGAGGCGGCCGAGGAGCTTGCTCTAATGGCAGGCGCTGTAATCGAGGCGCTGTCTTTTGGAGAGGAACCGCTGGCGGTTGTGTGCAGTGGCAGCGTATTTGCCAATATGAACTATATTTACGCTACATTTACGGAACTGCTGCAGCGGAGCTATCCGTTAGCCAAGGCAGTGCTTAAAGGTACAGATGCGGCCTATGGAGCGGCTCTGCTTGCGCTGCTCTCCCTTCAGGATAACCCTTGAGTCCTGTATGCATAGCCGGGCAGCGGCGGGCATCGCGAGTATGGCCGGCAATTGAGGAGAGAGGAGACACCGATGTTGGAGAACTTGGGAGAATTGTTGACAGAAGGCAGGAATGAACATCCGGAGTCTTTGGACACCTGGTCGAGTCTGGAAATTGTGAAGCGTATGAACCGCGAAGACGCCCTGGTGGCGGATGCGGTGAGCAATAGATTGGAAGAAATTTCGCTGGCTGTTGATTTGATCGCGAATGCGCTGGATAACGGCGGAAGGCTCCTGTATTTTGGCGCAGGAACAAGCGGAAGGCTGGGCGTGCTGGATGCCTCGGAATGTCCGCCGACGTTCGGAACCGATCCGGAGCTGGTCCAGGGAGTAATTGCCGGAGGCACGGAAGCGTTGTTCACCGCCATTGAAGGCGCGGAGGACTCGGAGGAAGGCGGCGAGCAGGATGTCCGCGCACGGGATGTAGGCGCAGGCGATGTTGTCGTCGGCATCGCGGCCAGCGGCAGAACGCCTTACGTCATCGGCGCGCTTAGAGCGGCCAGAGCCGCGGGTGCCTCTACGGTTGCCGTCGCCTGCAATACGCCTTCGGAAATCGGGAAGCAGGCCGATATAGCCATCGAGGTGCCGGTCGGTCCTGAGGTGGTCACCGGCTCTACCCGGCTCAAAGCGGGCACCGCGCAGAAGCTGGTGCTGAACATGCTGACAACGGGAGCCATGATTCGGCTCGGCAAAGTGTATGACGACCTCATGGTCAATCTGCAGGCGACCAACAAGAAGCTGCAGGAAAGGGCCAAGCGGATTGTGGCGGCGGCCACGGGACTTGCTGCGGAGGAAGCGGAGCATGTGCTGGCCGCAGCCGAGGGAGACTGCAAAACTGCCATAGTGATGCAGAAATGCTCCATTGACGCCGAATTGGCGCGTGAATTGCTGATTCGGTCGCGCGGCCGGGTCCGCGCCGCGGTGGAAGCCGGTCTGGAAGGGAGCGGAGGCAAATGACGGCAGATTCCGCCTCCGCCCAAGAAGACCGGCATCAGAGAATACGGGACGTATCCCTGCGGCATATTTCCGTCCCGTTGATCAAGCCGTTCAAGACGGCGCTGCGCACGGTCGAAACGGCGGAGACGATCGCCGTCGTCATCACCGACGGCGAAGGACGGCGCGGCTATGGCGAAGCGCCGCCGACGCTGGCCATTACAGGCGAGCAGCTTGAGGGAATCGCGGCGTTCATCCGCCGCGCATCGGCATTGCTGCTCGGGCAGGAGCCGCTCAGGCTGGAGGCGGCTCTCGCGCTTCTCCAGCGCGGCGCCGTCGGCAACTCCAGCGCGCGGGCGGCGCTGGACATGGCGCTGCACGATCTGGCCGCGCAGCAGGCGGGTCTGCCGCTGTACCGATTCCTGGGCGGCTATCGCGATACATGCCGCACGGATTTCACGGTCAGCGTGGATGCGCCGGAGCGCATGGCGCAGGATGCCGCAGACAGCATTGCTTCCGGCTTCCGGACTTTGAAGATCAAAGTCGGACTTGGCGATGTCTCTCTTGACATCGAACGTGTCGCCGGAATCCGCGCAGCGGTCGGCCCCGGCGTCAAACTGCGGCTTGATGCGAATCAGGGCTGGAGCGCGAAGGAGGCCATCCGTGCGATCACGGCGATGGAGGATGCCGGACTGGACCTGGAGCTTGTGGAGCAGCCGGTTCCGGCCCGCGATCTGAAAGGACTTGCGCAGGTGACCCGCTCGGTCGGGACACTCATTATGGCCGACGAGAGCGTCTTCGGTCCGCAGGATGCCATGACCGTGCTTGCCGAGCGCGCCGCCGATTTGATCAATATCAAGCTGATGAAGGCGGGCGGTATCCGCCACGCCGTCACGATCTGCCGGATGGCGGAGGCCTGCGGCATCGAATGCATGGTCGGCAGCATGATCGAGACGCGAATCGGCATTACGGCGGCCGCGCATTTCGCGGCCTCGCAGCCCAATGTCACCCGCTTTGATTTTGACGCTCCACTGTTGCTGTCAGCCGATCCCGTAGTGGGCGGCGTTCGGTACGAAGGAGCGGATATGTTCCTCTCCCCGTTGCCGGGCCTTGGCATTACAGATTTGAAGGCGGAATACGGGACCGAACTTTAAGCTCAAAATTCTGAACTCTAAGCTCAAAATCCTAAACTCTAAAAAAACAAAACCCGAACATGCAGACCGCATGCTTCGGGTTTTGCTTTTTCTAAAAGGCCTTGATTACCGCTTGCTTACTGTGCCCGCTCTGCTTCCTCTTCGTACCACTGCTCCAGCTGAGCCTGTAGGGCGCGAATCTCGGTCAGCAGAGAGATCAGCGGGTAATTCTGCTCGTCAATCGAGGCGAAAGCCTTCTCCAGACGGTTGATGTAATCCAGCCCGGATTCGAGGGAGTATCCTTCGCGGAGAAGCTCCAGCGAATCGCACTCCGCAACTGCCAGGGGCAGATCCGGCACATTGTCTGCGGTCAACTTGTCGATTTCCTTGTTAAGCCGCAAGTTGAGCGCGCTGAGCTGATAGGCGTAATCTTCGGGCATTTCCACAAATTGAAGCTCCTGGTGCTGCTGCAGAATGACGTAACGCATATTTGACATCGAAATTCTCCCTTCCGTGCTTTCCTGGGTGCGGCTATGCCCGCAACATGACGCAGGCTTCCGCTTTCTCTTGAAGTGTAGCGTATGCGCAAGTTACAATTCAAGTAGATCCATAGAAGATTACCGAAAGGACTGGAAGAGAATCTCATGAGCATGACGGACGAAGAGCTTCAGCACTGGATTGAACGGGTGTCTCGGGAGAGCTTCGGTTTGCCTTTTCGGCATAAAGCATCGTTCAACAGCAGGCTGTCCACCACAGGCGGGCGATATTTTATGAAGAGTCATAACATCGAGATCAATCCCCATCAGCTGGCCGCATACGGGCATGAAGAGACGGAGAAGATTATCAAGCACGAGCTGTGCCACTACCATCTTCATCTGGCTCAAAGAGGGTACAGGCACCGGGATGCCGATTTCAAGGCGCTCCTGGAGCGGGTCGGCGGCAGCCGTTTCTGCCAGCATCTTCCCGGAGCCAAAGCGCGCAAGCCGCTGCCGTACCGGTACAAGCTGGTATGCAGACGCTGTGCAACCGAGTACCTGCGCAAGCGGAAGGTAGACCCGCGGCGCTACCGTTGCGGGAAATGCACCGGCCCGCTGAAGCTGATCCTGATCGGCGAAGCCTGATGATACAGCGTCCCGGCAGCGGGCGCTTTTTATTTTACCCGTCCAATGGACAGGCTTATCTTATAATTGCCATGCTTCAGCAGCCGGTCGAGCAGTGTGTTCAGCTTGTCGGGATGGTCCGTGCGAACCCTCATCCAGTAACAGCCTTCGCCGCTTACCCGGTAAGCCTCCTCGATTTCCGTCTCCTCCTGAAGAAATTCGAGAAAGGGCTTGTGCTGATTGCCGGAGTTCAGAAATACCGTTACCAGAGCGTGAACGTGAAGTCCCAGCTTCTCGGGGTCCCAATTTACTGAATACCCTGTAATAACGCCGAGGTCCTGAAGTCTGCGAATGCGGGCGCCAACGGCTTGCCCCGTCAAGTGAACCTCCTGTCCGATTTCCTTGTGCGTAAGCGCCGAGTTGCCAATCAGCTGCCGCAGTATGAGCAGGTCGGTATTGTCGATTGCCGCTTGATCCATCAGTCCAAATTCCTTTCCAAATGAAAATAGAAGAGCCGCATTCCTTTCAGCGCTTTATATACGCCGGGCCGGGCGGGGAAATATACTTAATTGTATCAGAAGTCATCTCAAAGAAGGAGTGCGGAGCATGAAACTTCAATTAATACGAAACTCGGCAATTTGGCTCGAATACGTAGGAACTTCCTTCCTTATCGATCCCATGCTGGGGGAACAAGGGGCCTATCCGCCGATCATCAACACGGAGAATGACCTCAGAAATCCGCTTGTCGGTTTGCCCGGTGAAGTAGGGCAGTGGCTGAAGCCCGATGCCGTCATCGTGACCCATCTTCACAATGACCATTGGGATGAGGCGGCTGTATCGCTTATGGACAAGGAGATCCCGGTCATTTGCCAGCCGGAGGATAAGGAGCGGATTGCGGCCCAGGGATTTCTCAAGGTGATTCCGGCCGGGATGGAAGTGAGCTTCGGACAGACGCTTCTGATCCGTACCGGAGGACGGCATGGAACGGGAGAGATCGGCGACATGATGGGACCGGTGTCTGGATTCGTGCTGAAAGCGCCCGGCGAACCGGTGCTGTACATTGCAGGCGATACGATATGGTGCGAGGAAGTGAAAGAGGCGCTGGAGCTGTATCATCCGGGGGCGGTAGTCGTCAATGCGGGCGGAGCGCGTTTTGTATCGGGCGACCCGATCACCATGACCGGGCGGGATGTTGCGGAAGTATGCCGGCAAGCCCCGGAAGCCAAAGTGATAGCCGTTCATATGGAAGCAATCAATCACTGCCTGCTAACCCGGGAAGAGCTGGGCAAGGAAATGAAGGCGAACGGCTTCGGCGATCGCGTGCTCATTCCGGCGGATGGGGAAGCGATTTCATTATCTGAATGACAGCCTTGACTCCAGGTTAAAATCATGATAAATTAAGCTTTGTTCACATTAAAATGTTCCCTGATAGCTCAGTTGGTAGAGCACTCGACTGTTAATCGAGTTGTCACAGGTTCGAGTCCTGTTCGGGGAGCCATTTTCTTGGAGAGATACCCAAGTGGCTATAAGGGGACCCTCTGCTAAGGGGTTAGACTGCGTAAGCGGTGCGAGGGTTCGAATCCCTCTCTCTCCGCCATAATTTCGAATTTGAAGACCGGCTGATGATCAGTCGGTCTTTTTGTTGTTCGCTGACAGAGGGAGAACAGGTTCGGGGAGGTCGGACCGTATGTGATATGATCCCGAATGCTGTCTGAATACTGTTGAATGTTGCGGCGTACTACAGAATACTATGTAATACTATATAATAGAAGGAAAATTTTTGAGCGCCTGCTTTTTTCATTTGCAGGAACGTGGGGAGGCGTGCGGGAGCATGCCGATTATCCCGGCTTGTCCCAATTGACCCTTTGTCAATTTGCTGTAACGGCGCTTTAAAGAGATAAATGTTATATTATTTGCGATNAAGTTTATATTACATAATAATAACATAATGCGTAATTAAAATTACCATATATTTTCGAATTTTCTTGGAATCCACTAAAATTTTAGTGACGGAAAAAAAGACATATGTTAATATAGGTAACATCATTACAGAAAAAGAAAGAAACGAATGAAAGAGAGCTGAGGGTTTACTAATGAACAACAGAAAAGGGGATGACAATGGAGTACTTCATTCAGCAGTTAATTAACGGGATCTCCGTCGGCAGCATTTATGCGCTGATTGCTCTGGGTTACACCATGGTATACGGGATCATTAAGCTGATCAACTTCGCACATGGGGATGTGTTCATGGTTGGTTCGTTTATTGGACTCTTCAGCGCCAATTTTTTGAGCGATGCGGGTCTCCCGCCAGTGCTGGTGCTGATTGTGTCGCTTGTGTTCTCGATGACGGTCAGTGCGCTCCTCGGTATTACAATTGAACGTTTCGCTTATAAGCCTCTCCGCAAGTCCACCCGGATTGCAGCCTTGATCACCGCTATCGGGGTATCCTTCCTGCTTGAGTATACCGGCGTACTGGTGCTTGGACCACAGGCCAAGGGATTCCCGGATATTCTCGCGAAAAAGCAGTTCAACCTGTTCGGCACAACCATTCAGGTGGAATCAAACCAGGTCATGATCCTCATTGTAACGATTATTCTTATGCTCCTCCTGCAGTATATTGTACGCTACACCAAGACTGGCAAAGCAATGCGCGCGGTATCCTTCGATATGGAAGCGGCCCGTCTGATGGGAATCAACGTTGACCGCACCATTTCGGCGACATTCGCGATCGGCTCTGCGCTTGCGGCGGCGGCCGGCGTTATTTTTGGAATGACATACAATTCCGTCGACCCGCTCATGGGCGTTATGCCCGGACTTAAGGCATTCGTAGCCGCGGTTCTTGGAGGCATCGGCAGCATTCCGGGCGCGCTTGTAGGCGGCCTGCTGCTGGGAACGGTCGAAACTGAAATTTCTTCGCTTGGATATTCATCATGGCGCGATGGCGTAGCATTTGCCGTCCTGATCCTGATCCTTATCTTCAAACCATCCGGGCTGTTCGGCAAGAATGTCCGGGAGAAAGTGTAGGAGGGAAGCGGCGTGAAGAATATAAACAAAAAGTTCTGGTTGGGAGTTATTGTCTCGCTGGTTTTTTACGGGGTTGTACAGGTTCTTATAACAACGGGAATATTTAATGATGTTACTCGATCCATGTTCCTGCTCATCGGTGTCAATATCATGCTGGCGGTGTCTCTGAACCTGATTAACGGGATTACGGGACAGTTCTCCATAGGCCATGCCGGATTTATGTCGGTTGGCGCCTATACATCCGCTATTCTGACGCTGGACTATAATGTGCCGTTTGTTCTGGCGATTGTTGCCGGGGGGCTTCTTGCGGCTGTATTCGGTGTATTGATCGGCATGCCG
Source organism: Paenibacillus sinensis (assembly GCF_019904155.1). GTDB lineage: Bacteria > Bacillota > Bacilli > Paenibacillales > Paenibacillaceae > Paenibacillus_AQ > Paenibacillus_AQ sinensis. The sequence goes on along the minus strand of NZ_JAHCMB010000191.1, from coordinate 37,570 downwards.
ACGCTGCGTCTGAATGGCGACTATCTGGCGATCGCTACGCTGGGCTTCGGCGAAATAATCCGGATTATTATGCTGAATACGGAGTATGTAGGCGGCGCTTCGGGTCTTAGCGGCATTCCGGCCAAGACGACCTGGACGGTAATCTTCTTCTTCACTCTAATAACGATTGTTCTGATCAATAATTTTATCCGGTCAACCCATGGCCGTGCCTGTCTCTCGATCCGCGAGAACGAAATCGCGGCGGAAGCGATGGGTATCAACACAACACTCTACAAGGTTATCGCCTTTACGATCGGCGCTCTGTTCGCCGGCATGGCAGGAGGACTGTCCGCGCATACGTTCTATGTCATTACGCCGGGCAGCTTCAACTTCCTTAAATCCTTTGAAATTCTCGTTATGGTCGTTCTCGGCGGACTCGGCAGCACAGCTGGTGCAATCGTGGGCGCGGTCTTCGTAACGCTGCTGTACACGTATCTGCGCGATTTCCCTGAATGGCGCATGATTATCTATTCCATCGTGCTGATTCTGATGATGATTTTCCGTCCTGGCGGTCTGTTGGGCAGCACCGGATTCTCGCTCAAAAAGTTTGGCAAAAAGGGGGCGAAGGTAAGTGGCGACGTCAACAGCAGTGCTTCTTGATGTTCAGAGTGCGAGCCGTTCCTTCGGTGGTCTGAAGGCGCTCAGCGAAGTTTCTCTTCATATTAATAAGGGCGAACTGATCGGATTGATCGGCCCGAACGGTGCCGGGAAGACGACGCTGTTCAACCTTCTGACAGGCGTGTACCCTCCTTCGACGGGCAAGATTATTCTTGCGGGCGAATCTGTCGGAGGGATGAAGCCTTATAAGATCAATCACAAAGGGGCTGCACGTACCTTTCAGAATATTCGTCTGTTCACGGCGATGACGGTGTTGGATAATGTCAAAATCGCATTCCACCAGCATGCCAAGCATTCCATGTTCACTTCCATGCTGCGTCTTCCGAAGCATTTCAAGGGCGAGGGAGAAATCACGCAGAAGGCGCTCGACATTCTGAAGATATTTAATCTTGCCGATCATGCGAACGAACTGGCGGGCAATATGAGCTATGGCAATCAGCGCCGTCTGGAGATCGCACGCGCTCTGGCGGCCGGTCCGAAGCTTCTTCTCCTCGACGAGCCTGCGGCCGGCATGAATCCGAACGAGACCCGTGATCTGATGAATCTGATCGCCTGGATTCGCAAGGAATTTGATCTGACCATACTGCTGATCGAGCATGATATGTCGCTGGTTATGGGGGTATGCGACCGTATTTACGTGCTGGACCGCGGGATGCTGATCGCCGACGGAACGCCTGTCGAAATCCGGAGCAATTCCAAAGTTATCGAAGCGTATTTGGGACAGGAGGCGTAAAGGCATGCTGACAGTTAAAGGGATCGACGTATACTACGGAGCCATCCACGCCTTGAAGGATTTGAGCATCACCGTTAATCAGGGAGAGATTGTAACGCTGATCGGAGCGAATGGAGCGGGCAAGTCGACGCTGCTCAAGACGCTTTCCGGTCTGCTTAAACCTAAAACAGGCAGCATCGAGTTTCTGGGCAAATCCATTACGAACCAGAGCGTTCAGTCGATCGTCAAGCAGGGGCTTATCCACTGTCCCGAAGGGCGGCGGGTGTTCGCCAATATGTCGGTAGAGGAGAACCTTGAGCTTGGCGCCTATCTGCAGAACTCCAGCAGCCTGGCTGCGGATTTCGAGAAGGTCTACAGCACGTTCCCGCGTCTTCATGAGCGTAAGAAGCAGCAAGCCGGAACGCTCTCCGGCGGCGAACAGCAGATGCTGGCAATGGGCCGTGCCATTATGGGACATCCGAAGCTCCTCTTGCTGGATGAACCGTCCATGGGCCTTGCTCCGCTGCTCGTTCAGGATATTTTCAAAATAATCCAGGAAGTGAACGCGGCAGGCACAACCGTGCTGCTGGTCGAGCAGAATGCCCATCAGGCGCTTAAAATCGCTCACCGGGCCTATGTTCTGGAGACCGGAAGAGTCGTTCTGGAAGGAGACGCCTCGGAACTGGCGGATTCCGAAGAGATCAAAATGGCTTACCTCGGGCACTAACGAGGGGGCCGCAAGTCTAGGGGCATCACAGAAATAACATATAAAAATCAAAAATTCTGGGAGGCTTGGAGAACAATGAAAAAATTTGGGGCCATCATTTTGTCGACCGTATTGACCGCGGTACTCGCGGCAGGCTGCGGCAGCAACAACACGGAGAGCAGCGGGAATTCCGGTGGAAGCAGCAATTCTAGCGGCGATACGATCAAAATCGGAGCCGATCTCGAGCTCACCGGAGGCCAGGCTTCCTTTGGCGACTCCGCATCGAAGGGCGCTAAGCTGGCCGTACAGCAGATCAACGATGCCGGCGGCATCAATGGCAAGAAGCTGGAGCTGGTAGTAGCGGATAACGCCTCGAAATCGGAGGAAGCTACACAGGCAGCCCAGAAGCTGATCTCCAATGACAAAGTTGTTGCGATCATTGGCGCATCGACTTCGACGAACACGCTCGGTATTGTTCCGGTCGCAACCGAGAAGCAGATTCCTCTGGTAGCTGTTGGCGCGACCAACCCGAAAGTAACCGTTGACGAGCGCACCAAGAAGACCAATGATTGGGTATTCCGTACTGCCTTCATCGATCCGTTCCAAGGCCAGGTTATGGCGAACTTCGCAACCAACAACCTGAAAGCCAAGACGGCCGTTATCTACACTGACACATCCAGTGACTATTCCAAAGGTCTGCAGCAGTTCTTCGAAGAAACCTTCATCAAGAACGGCGGCCAGATTCTGAGCAAAGAATCTTATCAGCAGAAAGACTCCGACTTCAAAGCGGTATTGACTCGTATCAAGCAATCCAATCCGGACGTTATTTACCTGCCGGGTTACTATGAAGAAGTAGGCAAAATTATCAAACAGGCTCGTGAAATGGGCATTACGGCTCCGTTCCTGGGCGGCGACGGCTGGGATTCCCCGCAGCTGGCTGAAATCGCAGGCGCAGCAGCTCTCGAAAATACTTACATGTCCAACCACTACTCGCCTGAAGACACTTCCGAAGAAGTAAAAACCTTCGTTGATGCCTACAAAGCGGCTAACGGCGGTGCGGTACCGGATGGCATGGCAGCTCTCGGCTATGACGCTCTGAAGCTTGTTGCCGACGCTATTTCCCGTGCGGGCGAAGCCGACCCGGCCAAGATCAAGGACGCCCTGGCGGCAACCAAGGATCTGCAGCTGGCAACTGGCAAAGTTACGCTGAATGAATCGCATGACCCGGTTAAAGCGGCTGTCGTTCTGAAATTCGTTGGCGGCAAGCAAACGTTCGAAACCAAGGTTAATCCGTAAGCAATATCGCTATCACCAAGTATGATCTGTCTGACCGGGATGCCGCTCCATCATTGATGGGGCGGCTATTCCCATCTATCCTGCCATTTCTCATTACAAGGAGGAGAAGCCTGATGATTATCGGAGTGCCGAAGGAAATCAAGAACAACGAGAATCGGGTCGGAATTACCCCTGCCGGAGTGGAAGCGCTGGTCAAGTCGGGGCATACGGTGCTGATCGAGGCATCGGCGGGAGCCGGCAGCGGGTTTGCTGATGCTGAATACCGGGATAAGGGAGCTGAGCTGCTACCGGAAGCCTCTGAGGTCTGGGCGAAGGCAGATATGGTCATCAAGGTGAAGGAGCCTTTACCGGATGAATACGGTTATTTCCGGCGCGGACTGATTCTGTTCACGTATTTGCATCTTGCTCCCGAGGCGAGTCTGACGAAGGCGCTGGTGGACAGCGGGATTGTGGCGGTTGGTTATGAGACGATCCAGCTGGAGGATGGTTCGCTGCCGCTGCTCACGCCAATGAGTGAGGTGGCGGGGCGAATGGCGGTGCAGATCGGGGCGCAGTTTCTGGAGAAGCCGCGTGGCGGCAAGGGCATACTGATGGGAGGCGTTCCGGGAGTGAGCCCAGCCGAGGTTGTCATTCTTGGTGGCGGAATTGTCGGCACAAATGCGGCCAAGGTAGCCATTGGAATGGGAGCACAAGTGACCGTACTGGATTTGAACGCGAACCGTCTGCGGGTTCTGGACGACATGTTCGGCGGCAGGCTGATCACCGTCATGTCCGATTCCTATCATGTCGAGCAGGCGGTGCGCAAGGCTGATCTGCTGATCGGAGCCGTACTGATTCCAGGCGCCAGAGCGCCGAAAATAGTGAAGGAATATATGGTGCAGCAGATGGCCGAGGGATCGGTTATCGTCGATGTTGCCATTGATCAGGGAGGATCAATCGAGACGGTTGACCGGATCACCACCCACGAGAATCCAACCTATGTCCGTCACGGGGTGGTCCATTATGCGGTGGCCAACATGCCGGGAGCGGTTGCGCGCACATCAACGCTGGCGCTGACGAATGTAACGATTCCGTATGCGCTGCAGATTGCGAATCTGGGCATAGCCGAGGCTGCCTCCCGGATCGCCGCTATTGCCTTGGGGATCAATGTAGCAGCCGGACAGGTCACGAACCGGGCGGTGGCAGAAAGTCTTGGATACGAATACCGGGACGGATTGGATGCGCTGAAAGGATAACAAGCTTAATAGACGGACCAGGCGTCGAACCGTCGGAATAGCCCTCTTTTTACCGAAAGTTCAGGGTGAATCTGCTGCCAGACGTCTTCAGAAGGCATCAGGACTTTTTCGAAAAAAATATAGCTTGTCAGATCATATGAAGTTTGATATACTCTTTTTGTTGTGGCCCGTTGGTCAAGGGGTTAAGACACCTCCCTTTCACGGAGGTAACAGGGGTTCGAATCCCCTACGGGTCATATTGTGCGGTAGTGGTGGAATGGCAGACACGCTATCTTGAGGGGGTAGTGGGCGTACGCTCGTGGAGGTTCGAGTCCTCTCTACCGCATTATAGCAACATTAGAGAAAAGTCCTTGATTCCGGTCAAGGGCTTTTTTGTGTACCACGAATTTGTATGTGAAAAAGAGTTCAAAGGGAACTTTTATTGAGCTACGAACCAATAACGTACAGATCGAGAGGAGGGATTAGCTCTATGAATGAGGAGGAATTGTCCGGATGGCTCCAAAAGCTGAGAGAAGGGGATAGCCAAGCTTTCATACAGGTTCATGAATTTATCAAAAGGCCGGTATACGGTACGGTCTGTCTGCTGGTCAAAACGCGAAACGATGCGGCTGATGTGACGAATGAGATCTATATGGAATTGTTCCGATCACTTCCCAAGTATGACGAGAGCAAGCCGTTCAAGGCCTGGCTCAACGGAATTATTGTCAGACAGTGCAGCAACTATAACCGCAAGCAGTGGAGAAAGAGCCGGGTGGAGGGCAGAGTAAGGGATTATACCGAAGGGACGGTATCGCCGGGCGCAGACCAGTTGGCAGTAAACCGGGAGCGCCGGGAAGAGCTGCTTCACTTGGTTACGCAGCTTCCCTATAAATTCCGGAGCGTTATTGTGCTGCGATACTTTCAGGAGTGTTCGTTTGAGGAGATCGGCGTAGCCTTGGGAATTCCGGTCGGCACGGCGAAATCCAGGCACTTCAAGGCGCTGGGTAAGCTGAGAAAGCTGGCGGGTGCAGATGGGCTCTCAACCATGAAGGAGGAATGGCAATGGGTATCGAAGATGAATTGAGTTTGGGTTTTAAAAAATATAACGAAAATGTTGTTGTGCCGGATAGCTTGGAACAAAGGCTGGAGCAAAGCTTTAGCAGCTTCTATCGCCGGAATTCGGAGAAAACTGCAAATTCAACCCATCATCATGTCTCTTTCCGATCGGCCCGTTTTGCCGCTGTCATGCTGTTCGGTCTCTTGCTGCTTGGCGGTACGGTATATGGTGCGCAGCGTCTGTGGTCGATCACCTATCCGACCGGGCAGCTGAATGTCGCCAAGGGTAATGAAGGCTCTGGCATAGCGGGAACTATCGGAGCGGCTGAATTACAGGATATTTTTCAACATGTACAGGATCAATTGAAGCTTGGGGAGTCGGCTTATGTTTATGTGCCCGGAACAGTGGACGGCGACCGGGTGTTTAAGGTGAACAAGGTCATTTCTTATCGTAATTATAGGAGCTGGGAATTTGTCACGACAAAAATCATCGGAGACATCCCCGTTCCGGGCGAGATGCCGGCAGGATTTCATTTTGTAAGTGGAACATCGGATAGTCTGCTTGGAATTCTGGATACCGCATCAGAGGCCAGATTTCGCTCTTTGCTTCATACAAGAGTGAATCAAGATCAACGTTACGCCTGGATCAAAAGCGATGAGGAACAGAACGAAGTGAGTAAGACGATTAGTCCGACGGTGGTTTATGGAGGTCCGTCCGGGGAAAAAATTGAAATTTCCTATTCTCCACTGCCTCTAACCGCTTGGGGCGGGAAGTCGGTTCTAACCTGGAACGTTCCGGATACGGCGAAAGTAGAGCAATGCCAGGTTCGTGGGGTTAATGCCGCATATGTTCAAATTCAAGATAAGGATATAACAAGCCCGGACCGGTACCACGCATCCTTGCAATGGATTGAGAAACAAGGCGAGGGGGAGATGAGCATCTTCTATTCAGTGGGCACTAATTCTCCCAAGGTGGGAAAAGAGGAGCTTCTCCAGGTCGCCAAAGCATTGAAGTGATGGGACATCATTATCTTATAGAAGCAGTTATTTCACGCAGGATCTGCCGGGGCGCTGATAATATCAGCCTCAAGAATGCGTTATTCCGCGCACACTCTTAGCGCCCTGGCATATTGCGGATACAGCGTATGGAGGCAGTTCGGACAGATATCATGGGTCAGCTCGGTGTGCAGCTGTTTTTTAAGATATTGTTCGATAGGGACCCAGGTCTGGCCCACTCGGATAGACTTGCAGGAAGCGCATATCGGCAAATAGCGTGCAGGGTAGCCAAAAGGGAGGGGAGTAGGCAGAACACCGGGACGAAGACGAGCCGCAGGCATGTAACGGTGAAACAGCAGAAGACTAGAGATCTCATAACGGCTTTCGGCAAATTGAGGGACTGCTTCGATCAGGAATGTCTTGGAGCCCTTTAGGAAGGGTGGTTTCGTGAAACGGGAACTAAAGGTAAGTCTCGCACCGTTATATATAGAGTTCAGACCGGATTGGAGCATGGATAGCTGGGCGGAAGGTAGCACCAATTCCCTCATCAGATCGAAATAATCGACGCCCTGCCAGATGAAGCTCCTGGAAAGGCCTGATAGAATGCCATAGGCTCTCCATTTGGCGTTAACCGCCAATATCACTCCATTTCGATTAAGAATCAGGGCTGCGTAACCCGGCGGGTCGGGTATTGTGGGAATGCTGGATGTGGACAACGGGATCGCTCCTAACAACAAATAATCCTGTAGAGAAATGAACGGAATGAACGACGGCTCATGGGTGGTGATTGTCCGGAGGGAGCTCCAGCAGTCTTTCAACCTGGATGCGGTATCGCCGCGTCAGACGTGTACCGTGAATCATATTGGACAGGCGGTAGGGCGGAATGTCGTGCAACTCGCAAAATTCCTGCTGGGTCAGCTTCTTCTCCGCAAGTCTCTGCTTAATAGCCCATCCGAAAGGGGTAATGGGACGTCGTCTGGACATTTCACTCACCTCGGCTCTTATGGATACCGTCAACCCTGTGATATAATGGGGAAAGGCTCTTGATTTGTCTATTATACACGTATTTACGTCATTTTCCAATATAAAAATAGCTTTATTACGTAATTTTTTCCTTATTTGTGGGGAAGGCGGTTTGCAAATGCAGTCGATTTATGAACGGATTGAATATTTGATTGATCAAAAAGGCATGACTAAAAAAGCATTCTGTGAGCAACTCGGCATCAGCACGGGAAACCTCGGTGACTGGAAAAGAGGCAAGTCGACGCCGGGAACCCATAAATTGATCGAGATCGGAGCATTCTTCGCTGTAAGTCTGGACTGGCTTATTCTGGGTCGTCCCTCTACAGATCCGGTAATTCGGGAAGAAGGGGAGGATTATTTTTTTGAGCTTAAGCGGCAATTCGATTGCCGATTGGATGAGCTTTTGCCGGAAGAGAAAGCCTTCATCGAGGAATATCTCGCCTTCACTGAGTACCGCAGAAGCAAACGTGTGAAGGATGAAGAACAATCTTAAGATTTCTGCTTTACATTTGTCTTACATAAGAGTATAATCATTTGTGTTGGTCTTAAAAAAGACTTTCACCGCGCGGTAGTGGTGGAATGGCAGACACGCTATCTTGAGGGGGTAGTGGGCGTACGCCCGTGGAGGTTCGAGTCCTCTCTACCGCATATATAAGTAACGGCTTCGCTGGATGACAGCGGGGCCGTTTCTTTTTTCAAACATTCCCGTCTCTTGGCGGAAACTTGTATTGGGGTCTGTAAAGCGTTATTCTATTAATACTGAGTTGTTTCATGGGAATAGACTACATATTGGATTGGTTTTGAAGTGAAAAATAAGGAGGCGCGATAAATGGGAAGAATCGCGAAAAATCTGACGGACCTGATTGGCAATACGCCGCTGCTGGAACTGACGAGCTTTGAGAAGGAAGGAGCAAAGGCCCGGGTTCTCGCCAAGCTGGAATATTTCAATCCGGCCGGAAGCGTGAAGGACCGCATCGGCTACGCTATGCTGAAGGATGCCGAGGATAAGGGACTCATCAACAAAGATACGGTGATCATCGAGCCTACCAGCGGCAATACCGGGATCGGGCTGGCTTTCGCGGCGGCGGCTCTCGGATACCGGCTCATTATTATTTTGCCGGAATCCTTCAGTTTGGAGCGCCGGAAGCTGCTGAAGCAGCTCGGAGCGGAGCTGGTGCTGACCCAGGCCTCCGAAGGCATGTCGGGTGCGATCCGCAAGGCCCAGGAGCTGTCCGCCGAAACGCCGAATTCCTTCATTCCCCAGCAATTCGAGAATCCGGCGAATCCGGATGTTCACCGCCGGACGACCGCTGAGGAAATCTGGAACGATTCCGATGGTACGGTAGACGTATTTGTAGCCGGCGTCGGTACCGGAGGTACGATTTCCGGAGTGGGGGAAGGGCTGAAGCAGCATAATCCGAACGTCCGCATCGTGGCGGTAGAACCGTCGGGATCGCCTGTGCTGTCTGGCGGACAGCGGGGACCGCATGCCATTCAGGGAATCGGAGCCGGGTTCGTCCCGGGGAACTTCAACCGCAGCGTAGTCGATGAAATCGTCACGGTCGGCAATGAAGACGCGATCCGTACAGCCCAGGAACTGGCCAGAACAGAAGGGCTTCTGGTCGGGATATCGTCGGGAGCGGCAGCGTTCGCAGCGCTTCAGCTTGCCAAGCGGGAAGAATACGCCGGGAAGACGATCGTCACTCTTCTTCCGGATACCGGCGAGCGGTATTTGTCCACCGATTTGTTCCCCGAGGAATAAGCTCGGCTGAGTGGATGTTTCATAAGAGAATAGCAAAGGCGGCCTCCCTAAGGAGACCGCCTTTTCGTCATTTGTCCAGCAAGGCTGCGATTTCGTCCTGAATGCTCTCCGGAGTTGTGGTCGGTGCGAATCGTTTCAGCACGCGGCCCTCGCGGTCCACGAGGAACTTGGTGAAGTTCCATTTAACCCGCTTGGAGCCAAGAGCCCCGGGCGCTTCCTTCGTCAAATGCTTGAACAAGGGATGCGCATTGTCGCCGTTAACGTCGATTTTTTCATACATGGGGAAGGTAACGCCGTAATTCAACTGGCAGAATTCTCCGATCTCATCGCTGTTTCCAGGCTCCTGAGACGCGAATTGGTTGCTTGGAAAGCCAAGAACTTCAAATCCGCGATCCTTGAATTTATCGTACACTTCCTGCAGGCCTTTGTACTGGGGAGTGAAGCCGCATTTGCTGGCCGTGTTCACAATCAGCAGCACTTTGCCTTCGTACTTGGACAAGGATTCCTCTTTACCCCGAAGCGTGTTGGCCTGATAATCGTAAATGCTCAACAGAAGGCCCTCCTTCATAATGATTTCTCACTATTTAATTGTACACTATATATTATCAGGGTCAATATCCTAATTTTTCTCGTTTCAAAGTCTTTGCGAAGTTTAATTAAAGATAGGGAGACGAACTTGAGATTAAGGGTCTTGGATGCTCAAGTTCGGTTTGTTCACTCCAAATTTGTTCAGGCAAAGGAGACGACTGCAATGAAAGCACTGTATACGGCCTCCGCGACGGTTCGCGGCGGGCGTGAAGGATCTTTCGAATCCTCCGACGGGGCCTTGAAGCATGACCTTAGCATGCCCAAAGAGCTGGGAGGCCCGGGCGGCTCCGGCACGAATCCCGAGCAGCTGTTCGCGGCAGGCTACGGCGCCTGTTACGAAAGCGCCCTGGCTAACGTGGCCCGCAAGGAGGGCGTGAAGCTGCAGGACGTGGAAGTCGTGTCGAACGTCTCGATCGGCAAGGACGAGAGCGACGGCGGATTCAAGCTGGCGGTTACGCTGGATGTGAAAATGTCCGGTGTGGACCATGCCAAGGCGGAAGAGCTGGCGAAGAAGGCGCATGATTTCTGTCCGTACTCCAAAGCGACGAGAGGCAATATCGAAGTTAAACTGAATGTCGTGGAAATGAGCAAGCAGTAACCTGTCGTTATTAAACGGTCCGTTCAGAACGGGCTCCAAGCTGAATGTCACGAATTGAATGTCTTGAATTGGTATCCCCGTTCTTTCTTCCGGGAAAGGGCGGGTATCTTTGCGTGCCGAAAGAAGGGGCTTCGGTTGACATCACTTGCAAAATTCTTTAAGATGTCTAAGTATCTGAAGCATCGGAAATACGCTTGGAATGAGCCAAAATTTAAGATAATAGGTGATGAACATGTCTTATAAACCCGTAATTGCGAATGTGACCAAAGCCGGCAGCAACGAAAAGGAAGGGCTGTACGAATTCATTCTCAAGCTCGCCGACGGAACAGAGTGCCGTGCTTTCTACCATCGTAATCCGGAATGGAGAATGACGAACATCAGCCGTCTGCTGAAGACGCCCTGTCCGGTATGCCGCAAGGACTTCATCTGCAAATGCATGGAAGCCTTCACAGGCGAATTGGAAGATCAGATGATTGGCGACAACTGGATCGAGAAGACGGTCGGCGAATAAGGCAAGGCAAGAACGTGAGGCGCGGGAGCAGTCCCGCGTTTTTTTGTTATTTCAGATGGCAGGCGTTCATCTTAGTTTGCCCGAAAATGGGGAATGATATGGTTCTAAGGAAGGGGGACGAACCATGACGGAACGAGAGTTCAGGCAGGATATGCAGATTGGGAACTCCGGGTTAAAAGCAGGCGACGAAGTTCCTCCGGCGGAGATTGCGCGTCTGGGGGAGGCCGGGAAGGAATCCATCGTGCTGATCGACGGCGTCTGTCATCTATGCCAGTGGACCGTTGCTTTTATCATCCCCCGCGACCCGGAGGGGAGGTTCCGTTTCGCGCCGCTGCAGAGCGATGTCGGGCGATATTTGCTGAAGCGGGGCGGGCTTGAGGAGGAACTGCTGGACACGGTCGTGCTGATCGAGCAAGGGCGTTATTACTCGCATTCCGCGGCGGCGCTCCGTATTCTGCGTCGTCTCCGGTTTCCGTGGCCTGCCGCCTATGCGCTGATTGCCGTCCCGGCACCGCTTCGGGACTGGCTGTACCGCTATGTGGCCCGGAACCGCTACCGCTGGTTCGGCCGGGACGACCGCTGTCTGATGCCCACTCCTGACATAAAGCGGCGATTTCTCTAAATCAGTCCAGGGAAGGAAAAATTCCGATTTTTAAATATTGCCGAGCTCCCCTTAATTATGCTAGTATAACTGTAAATTAAAGGAATCAGCAACGGAAGCACCGTTCATTGACCGTTTGACGCGGTTATTGACGGTGCTTTTTTGTGCTGTTTTGGACAAAAGGGGGAGTAAATATGGCCGCTGGCATTGTGTTCGCAGTGCGTGAGACCGAGTATATCGAACCGCTGCTGCACTACATCCAGCATAGCGAGTACGGCGAAATGCTGAAGGTGAAGGCATTCAGCCGAATGGAGGCATTCAAGGACTATATGAAAGGCGGAGAGTCGCCGGATGCCGTAGTAGGCGATCCTGAATTCATTGAGGCCTGGCTTGTGGAAGGGCGCTCGGAAGTACCTTGGGCGGTTCTGGACGAGAGCGGGAGCATGTCCGCTTTGAGGAACGGCAGCGCGGCTTACGGGAGAAGAATCGCCAAGTATCAGGCGCTGCCTTCCCTGCTGTCCGCCGTAATTCAGCTATGCGAGCTGAAACGGACCCGCAGGGGAGGACAGACCGATGGCGGTCCGCTTGTCATCGGGATCGTCTCGCCCAGCGGCAGCAGCGGCAAGACGACGGTGGCGATGAATATGGCGAAGCTGTTTGGAAGCCAGGGGCTGTCCGTGTTCTATCTTAACCTGGAGGCGGTGAACAGCAGCGGACTGTACCTGCGTCCTCCCGGAGGAGGCGGGCCGGGACTTGAGCGGCTGCTCTACGAAATTCAGGCTTCGCGCGAGCGGGAGAAGCCGGAGGAAATCGTGATCGCTCCGTATACGGTCAGATTGGATGCACTGCGCTGCGATACGTTCCGGCCTGTCGGCAACGTGAAGGAAATGCTGCAGATGAGCGCAAGCGACGCCAGAGAGCTAATTACCCGGCTGGCGGCGGGTGGAGGATATGATCTTGTCCTTATCGATACGGGAGGCATTGATGAAGACCGAACAAGGGGAGCAATGGCGTGCAGTGACCGGCTTGTATGTGTGATCCGGGACGATGAGGTCAGCGCTTATAAGCTGGGAAGATGGGCCTCTCATCTGGAGTCGATCCAGGATTCCCATCCGGAGGCGATAGCCGGTCTGCGGGAGCGCAGTATGATCGCGGTGAACTTCGTCAAGGATGAAGTCATACAGATTCGGCTTCCTGAAGGTGTGGAGCCGAATGCGGTCCTTCCCTATATCTCCTCCTGGAGCCTGCCTGGCATAGGGGAACTACTGCTCAATTCCCCTCCATTTCAGCAAGGAATTGCCGACTTGTGCCGGGCGATCACCGGGGCTCTGCAGGCGGAGGCGGTACTCTCGGCCGGAGTGAGGACATGAGCGGCGACCTGTTTCAAGCCCTCCGCAGCGACATCCGCACGGGGCTCGATGTAAGATCATCCGTTGGCAATGAAGAGCTGATTTCGCATATCGAGCGGACGATCTTTGGACGGGAGGAGTTGAAGTCGCTGACAGCGCATGAGAAGCATGCACTTGTCCGCCGGCTGTTCGATTCGTTTCGGGGGCTTGATGTATTGCAGCCGCTGGTGGACAATCCGGCCATCAGCGAGATTATGGTGAACAGTTACCGGGAAATTTTTGTCGAGGAGGAGGGGGAAATTCGCCGTCTGCCGGAAGGATTCGAATCGGCCGCGCGCCTGGAGGATATCATCCAGGTTATCGTCTCCGACGTCAACCGGGTCGTCAATGAGTCGTCCCCGATAGTGGATGCCCGCCTCCGTAACGGCTCACGGGTCAATGTCGTGCTTCCGCCTGTGGCACTGAAGGGACCGGCGATGACGATCCGCAAGTTCCCGGATGCTCCGATGATGATGGAAGAGCTGCTGCGGAGGGAGACGCTCGGGGAAGAGGCGGCAGAGCTGCTGCGGCTTCTGGTTGCGGCGAAGTACAACATCTTCATCAGCGGCGGCACGGGATCGGGCAAGACGACCTTTCTCAACGCCTTATCCCAGTTCATCCCGCCGGAGGAACGCGTCGTTACCATTGAGGATTCGGCGGAGCTGCAAATCGTAACGGTTCCGAACCTGGTGTCGCTGGAGACGCGCAATGCGAATACGGAAGGCAAAGGTGAGATTACGATCCGCGACTTGATCCGTTCTTCGCTTCGCATGCGCCCCAACCGGATCGTTGTCGGTGAGGTGCGGGGCGCGGAGGCGCTTGATATGCTGCAAGCGATGAATACCGGGCATGAAGGCAGTCTATCTATTAGAATGTGTAATTCATAAGCAGAATGTGTCTATACCACATTCTATAGGATAGGTCTCCATCGAAGGTAAAGTGGGGTTAATTGAATGTAATGTCTTGAATGTAGGCGTCGAAGAACTTGTTCTTCACACCTTTGACCTGCTTGAGGTTGGTATTAATGACGATCTGGGAGAAGAGAGTATAAACGAGGTCTTTCTTTTCCTGGTCGTCCAGGTAAGGCCAAGCATCAGCCAAGCCGGCTAACTCAGTTAAGCGGGGAATGCCTGATAATGTTTTTTGACTGGCAGCAATGAGTTTTTGAGCCTCTTGCTCCTTTTGATCCTCCTCTGCCATCTTTTTTCGGATTTCATCTTTTGTGATCAACCCTTCCACGAACATGTACTGCCACTTCTCCCGGCGATCCGAAATTTTTGCAAGATCCTTTTTGTACTTGTCGATCTCATTCTTTCTTTTGCTCTCATCTTCGGTTATGCGCTTGGCTTCTTCCTTGATTCTGTCCATATCGACTTGTAACTGGTTAATGTACTCCATAACTAAATGCTCCACATGAACCTGCCGGAAGATCGGAAGATCACAACTTTTGATGTGATGGCGATTGGAGCAGATGTAAAACTCAGTCCGAACGACTCCTTTGGTGGTTGAACGTCTGGTCGTTAGGCGCCCGAACATAGGGGCACCGCAACGACCGCAGCGCAGGACTCCACTAAACCAGTAGGTTTTGATTTTGCTGTATCCTCCATGTGATTTTCGTTTCATATATGCTTTGAGCTCATTATATTCGTCCTTTGTAAAGACAGGTACATGACTCCCTTTTCCATAGATGCATTTCACCCTCTCATCACGTTTACTGTTTACGTAAATTCCAGCCGGTGTCTTCGATCCCAAACGAATAATCCCCGCATAGAAGGGGTTTTCCAAGGTGTATGCCACTGTGGCGTCTGTCCACTCACGGCCGCGGCGTAATTTACCAGCAATATTCATCATTCTTGCCACGCTCTTATAACCCGGTCCGCTCATGTATAAGTCTTTGAGTTCACGAATTAGGGCGGCTTCTTCCGGAATAAGCACTCCTTCTTGCGTATATCCGTATGGCATCACTCCTCCTGGGCGCCGGCCTTCCGCAACCATTTGCTCGACGCCGAAGCGTACACGCTCTGAGATCGTCCCACGCTCCCATTCTGCCATTGCACCGACCAAGGTGATGAAGAACCGGCCCATGGCTGTCGTAGTCTCAAATATCTCCGTAGAGCTCTTAAACTTGACTCCGTATAGGTCGAACGTTTTGAGCAATGCGTGCAGATCGGCGACGGACCGGGTTAGCCGGTCGAGCTTGTATACCAAGACCACATCAAACATCTTCTCCTCCATGTCGGCCAGCATTCGCTTCATTTCGGGACGATTCAAATCCTTGGCCGAATAACCATCGTCGATGTAGAAATCATGAATGCTCCAGTCCTGAGACTCTGCAAAACTGGTCATACGTGATCGCTGCCCTTCTATGGAGAATCCCTCTTCGGCCTGCATATCCGTAGAAACACGGATGTAAATAGCGGCGCGCATGACGCCAACTGCTGTTCCATCTGCTTTCGCAACCATTCGATTCACTCCTTTAGAAATTGATTGCATCATCGAGAGCTTCCATTGGCAGAAACAACCTGTTAGCCGTCTGCCCGTGCCTTGAAGCTATACGGCCCATGTCGATTGTCACGTAGCCGGAGCGGTCACGGGGGAGTTTCAGGTCACCGGATCGCACCATTGCACCGTCACGGTACGAGTACGGCTGAGAATCGACGCTCCTAAAACAGCCGTCCACTTCGATGTAAAGTGGACTCTCCCAGTCAAATCCACCACGCTGCTCAATGACGAGGGTATGCGGGCGGGAGAGGTCTTCAAGACCGTATATCCCCCGAATGACCGGCTCGGCAGTTGGTAAGGGAATGCATTCTTCCCTCGCGGGAGCCGGATATGTAAAGGTAGCGGTAATAAACTCAGCGCTGGAGATTCGCTCTTGAATTTGACGGAGGCGCTGCAGAGCGAACTCCGGCGGAACCTGGAAGATTTTCGCGAGATGTCCAGCTGCTTCTTCCTCTGCCGCCGGCAGGGGGATTGATTCGAGTATGAAGAAGGGGATGGCTGCGTACAGGCAGAAGCGCTCTGCGTCGGCTTCCTGCATTTGGCGAAAGAGTTCGGGCATACGCCGCTGATCGCCGGCATGACGCAGTACATGACCGAGCTCATGAAAAAATGCTATTCGCTGCTTGTAGATATCGTCCTGATCATTAAGAACAATCACGCTTAGCTCATTATCAGAAAACGATTTGATGTTCTTGAAATAAACCTCGACCCCAAAAGCTTGGGCTACATCCTCAGCCGATAGATCAATCGGATTGACGATGCCTAAGGAACGGTAATGATCTTCAACGGTTTGCTCCAGAGGAGTTTTGAAGTATTTGGATAAATGCATAGTGATCCCTCCGTTATAAGCACATATGTTCTGTTTTTATTGAAAAAGAAAAGCCATTGCTGGCTAAAACTTAAACACGAGCACCTCTAATTTATTTCTGTACATCCTTCAAAAAATTAGGTGCGTTTAGTAGATAATCCTTGTTTCCAATAGTTAGGTGAAATTCTGTTGAGTCGGAATAAACAGCCCATATGATCTTTCCGTAGCGTTCTTCTCCTATTTTGATAATAGGAGAAGCTGAGAAAGAATTATAAAGCAATTCACCCTCATCACCTTTGTCATCTGCGATATGAAGTTTAGGTTTGAATTCTTGTAAATCTCTAGGGCTAGTAATGGTTTTAGAGACTACAGCCTTAATATAAAGAACTAAGAGAGCATCATGACTGCTCTTTTTGCTCTTGTTGAAACCAATACTGAAACCCTGTGAAAAACTGTCCGAAATGCCCTCCGTTTTATAGCCATTTCCAACAATATTCTCATTCCCAAACTCTACCCCTATGATTTGTGCATTCACATCATTAGATTGGAAATCCCCAACTAAACCTGTAACAGAGTCATTGAGGTTCGAATTCAAAGCATTAGAGATTTGTAATTCAGTCTCTAGGCTTGTCTGATAATTAAGAACAGGCGCAAATGAATTAACCACATGTTCTATAGTTGTCTTGCCCACATCAGATTCAAAGAAATTTCTTGAGCATGAGAATGTGACCGTGAAAAGCGTTGATTCAGTAGGAATGAGGTACTGTGTCATTATCACTTCAATTTGCGATGGATTCTTGTAACTTCCGACTAAAAGGCCTGCGTCCACGCCCTTATAATTTTTGGACTCAAAACTAATCCGCTTATAATCTGTCATTCCTGTAACTTCTTCNACTTCATACTTCAACCGACATGTCGCTATACAAATTTGGTTCTACTGTGACATTAATATTGTCTGTGAAATTTTCTTTAGGTGTTGGATTACTGACTGCGAATTTTATTTGTGAGATATTTTGCAATTGTTTACTTACATCAATCCAAGAGTATGGGTATGAAAGAGTAAATTGATCAGAGGTAAAGGCTTGGTAGTCGCCCACATTTTGGTTGACATTAACTTCAGGTACACTCTTATTCTCTTGTTTAAAGATGGAGCACCCACTAAGAAGTAGTAATGCGGATAAAAGAACTATTAAATTTTTCATTATCTATACCATATACGCTTCCTCATCGGCTGAGGGATTTGCTAATGATCATTTTTAGCTTTGTCTAAGGCTCTTTGACGTGATTCTCTTACTTCCTTGATAAAATCATCAGCAGCTTTGAATTCATCCTCTGTCCAATCATTTGGACCTCCATAAAAGGAGAGGCTTGGCTCCCGTTTGGGAACATCCGACAATCCTAAGAAATAATCAGAATCAGCGTCAAGAATCTGGCAGATTCTGGTTAGAGTTTCGGTATCGATATCACGTTTTCCAGACTCGTAATTTCCATAACCTTGGCGCGAAATTCCAAGCTTCCCTGCCAATTCCTCATGGGTTAACTTTTTTTCAATCCTTCGTTCTTTTAATCGATCGAGACGGATCACGTTATCACCTCTATAGGAGGAGTATAACGCAACTTATTGTTGCTAAAAAGATACGCAACAAAAAGAAGCATAAAACTGTTGACAGAAACAAAACGTTGCTTTATATTGGTTTTATCAACGAAACGAAATGTTGCATAGGGGTGGTGAAATGACTAGGCAGTGGTTGATAGATTTTCGCAATTCTGATGCTAGAACTCAAGATTATATTGCAGAAAGAACTGGTATCAGTCGTCAGTATTACGGAATGATCGAAGCTGGTAATCGGAATCCAAGTGTCGACCTCGCAAAAAGAATTGCTTCTGTTCTTAGATTTGATTGGACACTTTTTTTTGCGGATAAAGGTAACGAAATGTTGCATAAATCAACTATACGAGAGGAGGTTATCTAATTGGAACACAACCTCAGTGACGCCTCTGGCGTCCGTGAAACCTTTAACTCGGAAGAAGCGGACAGGCTCTTGCAGGAAGGCTGGACACTCCATAGCATCTGGCCTGATCAAAGCAAAACGCGGTATGTACTCTTGAAATTCTAGCGGAGGAGGTTTCGTTCATGAAAAAAACGACACCAGAACCATACAACCCTGGTCTTTCGGAAAAGGCATGGGACAAGCTCCATAAGTTCTTGGCTGCGGCGAATGTCAAGTATGCAGAGCAGATTCAGCAAGACCGGAAATCGAAGCAGGAAGACGCAGCTGGGTGAGTGAAGAAACCCGCCGAGCTGTACCGGCGCCGGCGGGCTGGGGATGGGGAAGGGGAATTGCTTAACGAAATCATACATCAGGCTCCTGTCCGGTAGCATCCCGATAAACGGACAAAGGAGAGGGTTGGCAGTTGGCAATAGGACAATTTGGGCCGGCACTTGAGTCGGCAATGAAACGCGAGGGGGAGACCCGCAAAGAAGTTGGTCGAATAGCTCATTCTGATCCTTCAATGATTGGCAAGGTCATCAAAGGAAGTCGCAAGGCATCGGAGCCCGTCATGCGGGCGGCGACTCAGCACTACGACGACGGCCAACTCTTTCTGGCGGCGGCAGGGGAGGTCACCGGTGGAGCATTTCCTCCCTGGCTCAATAACGTCGATCTCCACCGGGCCAGCGTCTTGGTCAAGTCCGTGGAGGAGTTGAGGGAGGTCTTGGCAGCAAGTTCGGAAGCGCCAATAAGCAAGACTGGAGAGCAGATAACTGAAACTGAGCGCCGACAGATCAAGCGGCTGCTCATGGAGACGGTAGAAGCGATTACGGCGCTGACCCATCTGGCCGCGGTGCTTTGCAGAGAGTATTCCTTCAGCTGGCTGGGGACGTGGAAGGAGCACCGAGCCGAGTTGAAGGCAAAAAAATATGTGAAATGAGGAGCGAGCATGAAAACAATCGAGGACTTTGAAAGTGAAGCTCGTTTTATCGCGAAGAATGCGAAGCATAACCTTCACTTGGTTAGACAGCAAGCGCATCTGATGGACCCGAAAAAGCTCGATCGCAATATTCGTTGGCTTGAAATGATGATCGAGCTCCATAAGAGCGATCTGGATACTTTGAAAGAACAAAAGAAAAAAGCCCGCCTGGCAGGGCGGACCGGTTTGAGAACTCGCTTAAAGTATCTCGTTGCGTCCATTTTACGCGATGATTCGCGTAAGCGCAAGGAGGGGGCAACTTGACGGAACAAGAGATTCAGGAATTTGGACAAGCCCTCGCAGAGCGTTTCAAACAAGTGGGCGATGAGTGGAGCATTGCTGAAAGAAATTTCAGAGAATCACTTTATTCCTCAGTATCTAAACGAGTAGAAGTTTTGGAGCTTGAGCGTAAGAAAGACAAAGCAAAGGCGATCTATGAGACCTGGAGCGCTGTCACCGATATGCTCCCACTCGATATCAAACGCGCATTTATTGCTCATTACCAAAAAATCAAACCCACGGAGGATTAATAATATGAAATCTACTGGAATCGTGAGAAAAATCGATGAGTTGGGCCGTCTGGTTATTCCTATCGAATTGCGCCGTACACTGAATCTCGAAATTAAGGACCCGGTTGAAATCTTCGTTGACGGCGAAATGGTCCTGTTCCGCAAATATGCTCCTGGCTGTGCGATTACCGGCAGTCAGAAGGATCTTGTCGGGTTCGAGGGTAAACAGTACAGCCGCGAAGTCATTAAGCAACTCGCCAAAATAGCAGGTCTCATTTAAAGGCAAGGGCTTCGGCCCCTGTCTTGGAATGTCGGACCTTAGAAATAACCTTTCCTCCGTCCGGGATTCCAAGATGCGGCTGACGCATCACAGAGCATTAGCGCGAGGGTTCCATTGTTTGTCGTTGTTGACTCCCTCTACAAAAGGAAAACACAGCGGCTGGTTCGCTATTTGCCACGTAACCGCCTGCTCGATTCGGTTATCGGTCATAGTGGGTCGATTGGTTGGGAAAATAGCAACTCTCGCGGTAGTGCTCTAACTACCCAAGGTGGAGGCGGATCGCCCACCTTGCAAATACATAGAAAGGAGGCAACACATGCAAATCATTCAAAAACTGACGGTTCTTTGTACGCCGAATCGGATTTTTGAAGTCGGCACAGAGGTTGATGGGCGTGAAATCATCGCGATCAAGCAGGTCAGACAGAACTTCGAAAACTCAGTCCACTCTGAGTTTCTGATCGAGGATGAGAACGGTGACCTGATCGGCAGCGTCGAAAATGCTCCGGTAATAGTGGACTGGAAGACGATTTCCGAACATGGCGATCCGCCAGAGACGCAAAAATGACCGCGTGCAGGCGGCCATCTTGTTCATTGACAATCAAATATTCACTTGCCCCCATCTTAACAGGTGGGGGCGCAATACACAAGAGGGAGTGATTGGTATGTCAACTGCTTTTTCAGCAGATGTATCCGGCAAGCGGATTGAGGTCGGTGTTACACCACCCAATACGTATTCGCCGGCTGTGCTTTCTATCAGCCAACAAGCTGCGACCTTTCAACTGCATGCCGATCCTGAGCAGCTGGCCGAAGTGGAATTCGCTATCCGGACTTATCTGGACAGTATTAAGTATCCGCAGCCGGTGCCTCCGGCAGCGAAGGAGGAGATCGCTTGAAGAGTATCGCATTGGAGCGCTTGACGCTCCGGAATTTTAAAGGAATCAAAGAGTTCGTCCTTGCCGCTAACGGTGGGGACGTAGATGTCTATGGTGATAATGCCACAGGAAAGACCACCGTGTTCGACGCTTTTATCTGGCTGCTGTTCGGTAAAGACAGTTCAAATAGCGCAACCTTCGAGATCAAAGGACTCGACAGCAGCGGTCATGTGCTTCAACACAAACTGGAGCATGAGGTGGAGGGAGTGTTTCTGGTCGATGATCGGCCCCGGACTTTCCGTAGGGTCTTCAAAGAGGACTGGACTAAGAAACGCGGGTCGGCAATCGAAGAGTTCACCGGCCATACCACTTCATATTTCATTGACGGTGTACCGGCTAAAGCTGGGGAGTACAAGGCCGAGGTTGATTCCATCATTAAAGAGGAACTGTTCCGGTTGCTGACTAGCCCTTCGTATTTCAATGAGATTCTCAGCAAGGAGCAGCGGCGGAAGACGCTGCTTGATGTGTGCGGGGAGCTGACGGACGCCGAAGTCATCCACGGCAACAAGGCCCTGGCCGATCTTCCGGTGATCTTGGCTGGACGGGAAATGGAAGCACACAAGAAAGTTGTTTCCGCTCGGCTTTCTTCTATAAATAAGGAAATTAAAGAGCTCCCGGTCCGGATCAGCGAGGTACAGCGCCAGATGCCGGATGTCTCCGAGCTGGACGAGGAGCTACTGAAAGAAGACATCTCGCTGCTCCGGAGCCGGATTGAGGCTCGGGAAGCGGAGGTTTCCCGTATCCTTTCCGGCGGCGAGGTCGCAGTAAAGGAAAAGAGGCTCCGCGAGATCGATGCGGAGCTGCTGGAGATCAAAACTCGGCTACAGTCGGCAGTGCTGGACAAGGTAGCGGTCAAGCGTGACACAGTAAACCGGATGCACCAGGAGCAGGACCGGTTCCGCCGCCAAGTTGACGATAAGCAGCAGCGGATCATGCAGAACGAACGGCTTGCGGCCGGGCGCCGGCAGGAAGCCGAGCGGCTCAGGACTGAATTCGTTGCCTTGAAGGAGAATGTTTTTCAGCATCATCACGATGACAACTGCCCGACATGTGGACAGGCACTTCCAACGGATCAAATCAAGGCGGCCCACGATAAGGCAGAAGCCGACTTTAACCGCCAGCAATCAGAGCGCAAGGCCCGGATCAATGCGGATGGGAAGGCCGCGGTCGCTGAGGCTGAGAAATTCCAGCAGGAGACTGTCCGGCTGCAAGGTGAGATTGATCAGTTGAACGAAGCTCTTGCCATCCTTCAGACCGAGATCACTTCCGCAGAATCCGAACTCAACGAGCTACGCGCAGGCGTTAAGGACCCAGCTGTCGATCCGGAATATGCCGGCAAGCAAGCGGAGGCGGCCCGGTTGCAGGAGGAAATCAAGCAGCTCCGCGAGTCAAGCCAGGTTGCTGCTGCAGGTGTCCGGGAAGAGATCGCTCGGCTCCGCCGAGAAGTCGAGGACATGGAGCGTGATCTGGCCAAGTTCGACGGGGTTCGGCGTGCTGAACAGCGGATCGCCGAGCTGGAGCAGCAAGAGCGCGATCTGGCCACTGAATACGAGCGGCTGCAGCATGAGCTATATCTTTGCGAGGAGTTCACACGGACCCAAGTCGCCATGCTGGATGCCAAGATCAACAGCAAATTCCGTTTGACCCGCTTCCGGTTGTTCGCCGAACAGGTCAACGGTGGCCTGAAGGAGACCTGCGACACGCTCTACAACGGTGTGCCCTACGACGGCGGCCTGAACAACGCGGCCCGCATTAACGTCGGCCTCGATATCATCCGAACTCTTAGCGCGCATTATGGGTTTTCAGCCCCGATCTTTGTTGACAACGCCGAGGCCGTCACGCGGCTGATCGATACGGACGCCCAAGTGATCCGACTGGTGGTTAGCGCGCCTGACCAGCAGCTCCGGCTGGAAAGCAAATCTATTCAGGAGGCGATTTAATTGTTCAATGTTAACGAAAGTATTAAAGCACAAGCGAAATTGTGTAAGGAGAAAGGCTACCCTCATTTTGCTCCTTCTTCAGGTGTCTGCTGGAGTTGCAATAAGAATATTTACAGCCCACAAGAAAAGACCGGATGGAACGACCAAAAATATACTAGCGGGATTACGGTCGAAAAGGCTGCTTCAGAATTGATTACTGGCTGCCCTCACTGCAACAGAACTTATTGCGATTAAAGGAGGCGACTAAATTGAGCAAGCCATTTGAAACTGGGCTGGCCAAGATCACAAATACCTTCGCCCCCATGATTGAAAGCCAGCTTATGAGCAATGGCGTCAACATGGACCAGTACGCGAAGCAGTGCGTGATTAACGCGATTTCAGCTATTAACACGGTTCTGGATAGTAAGGTGATCGATTGGAACGATCCGCAGCTCGATCGCAATAACATTACGCAAATCCTTTTGAATGTCGCTTCCCTAAAACTTAACGCCGCAGCCAGTCCGCGGGAGGTGTTCTTCCAACTTCGGAATGTAAAAGTCAAGGGCGCTGAAAGCAAGGAGATCTGGAAGAAGCAGATCGAGATGGGAATTGAGGGCGACGGGAACGATGCCATCCTCTCTAATTTCGGCCGGAACGTTGCGAAGGTGTATCCTTACTGGCTCGTTCGGGATCAAGATCATTTCGTATATCCGAAATATCGCGGAGTGGAGTACGAACCACCGGAGTGGTCCCCGACAGGCCGGGGTGAAGTTGTTCGAATCGTATACCCTATTCTTCATACCGACAAATCCCTGCACTATTACATCTCTGAGCGTGATGATGTTGTCAAAAACCTCATTGCGCATATCAACAACAACATGATGAATGAAACATTCGGTATTTGCCAGGACCGTTTCAAAGCTACGGCAGATCAGAGAAAAAAGATCGCTGCCAAGAAGTCTGAGGTTCTCAAAAGGGCAAAGGATCTTGGAATTGGCGCTCTGGATGACCCTGATCTACAGCAGTATATCAGCCCTGCCTGGAGCGAGTATCACAGCCGTGAGTCCATGTTAATCCGTAAGATGCGGAACAACGTGGTCAAGAAGATCCCGAAGGATTTCGGCAGCGCCTTTGTCGAGATGCTTCACGACGAAGTGAACGACCCTGATTTTGCCGAGGTTCGGCGGGAGATTTCTGAGAATGCCAACAGTGAGCCGATAGACATTCCTTCGACTCCGCAGACACCAAAAGAAGACGCGCCTACAGCTCCGCCGCCTGCAGCAAAACCTGATCAGAACCCGCCCGAGTCTGAGGGATCACCCGAGTCTGGCGGACCGCCAGCGGATGATTTCTCCGGTGATGTCCCGCCGATTGAGCAAGAAATGGACTTCTAATGATCGACATCCAATGCCTCGGCTCCAGCAGCGCCGGCAATGCCTACCGGATTACGGACGGGCATACTGCGCTCCTGCTGGAAGCCGGTTTTCCTTATAAGTCGATACAGCGGGCATTGAATTTCCAGATGAGCGGTATTGCGGGTTGTCTGATCACCCATGAGCACGGTGACCATAGTCGGGCGGCGGCGGATGTTATGCGCGCCGGCATTCCGGTGTACACCAGCCGCGGAACGGCGGATTCGCTGGGGATTACCGGGCACCGCTTGCGCCCTGTAACGCCACTGGAGCCGTTCGAAATTGGGACGTGGACGGTTATGGGGTTTGACGTCGAACACGATGCTGCAGAACCTCTGGGTTGGCTACTGGCCAACCAGGACGGGGACAAGCTCGTCTTTCTGACCGACTCCTATTACTGCCGGTACCGCTTCTCGGGCCTGACCCACATCATGATCGAGTGCAATTACTCCCAAGAGATTGTAAACCGCCGCGTCCTGTCCGGGGATCTTCATCCGGCGCAGAGAAAGCGATTGTTGCGTTCCCACTTCTCGCTGGAACACGTCAAGGATTTCCTGAAAGCCAATGATACCCGTGGCATAGAGGAGATTTGGCTGCTCCACTTGTCCGACGGCAATAGCGACGCCGAATTGTTTCAGCGCGAAGTCGCGGAGCTGACCGGCGCGATCGTTCGGGTGGCGGACCGATGAGCGAGAACGAATTTGGAGGTCGCGTCTGGACCAGCATGATCGGTGAGCATATATGGGCGCTGAAGGAGCGGGACCCGGAGGCTTTCAAAGCAGCCGTTAGGGAGTATTTCAACCGGGGGCATCCCGGGTTCACAGTGCTTCGGGCGAAATACCCGCACATCTATATTCGCGATGATCGGGGGCAGTAAACATGAGTGATGTTGTGCAGCTGGACTTATTTGGAGGAGAGGATTCTCTCGCCCCAGCTATGCCGGTCCTCAACGGAATGTACTACGAGCGAGCTACAGGCTTGTTCGTCTCTTATGTGCTTGGTCGTCGGCATTTCGAAGTAAGTCCCGGCGCTTGCCTGGGCGATAAGGCATGGAAGGAAAAAACGAAGAGGGAGCGTGCGATATGAGCACTTTTACGGAGGAAAAAGCAAGGAGGAAGCCAATGAGATCGTTGACTTTCTTATGGACAAATTGAGAAATGCTGCTGAGCAGGGGGAGGAGCATGTTTTTCATTTCTTGCAAGCTTCGTCCTTTGCGCTTGGCTCATGTGTTGCTCTTGCTGTAAATCATCCTTCTGGCATCGGCCCAATCATGGGCAAAACCATTGAAACGCTGACTGATGGTATCCAGTCCGGATTACAGGCAAAGGGTATGAACGGCACCTTTATTAAAATAGTCAAAGATTAACCGATGCACGGCTGCTGCGGGAGGGGGGAGTAGATGTCCGACACAGCCAGAGAACCATCTCTTTCCGGCCTACTGAACCAGTTTGAAGCGATTGGCGGTCCTGAAGAATTTGGCCCGGAAGGTTTGGCTATAGCCGTCGCTTTGTGGCGAAAATCCAGCAAACTGGACTGGCTACAGACCTTTCAGATGACCAATACCGAGCTTCAGGTTCAAACGGGTATTGCCACTCGAAAGACCCTAAATGTCTATCGCTCCAAGCTGGTAGAAGCCGGAATAATTGCATATGAACCTCCTCCCCGGGGGTCTTCAAGAGGGATATATTCTATTAATTTTCATCTTGTTGGGCCTTCGAAACCTGTAACCTCAGGTAACAGGTCGGAGGAAGTAGGGCAGGAAGTTGTAACCTCAGGGAACCACTTTGGGAACAACTTTTCAGAAGTTGACCCTAAAGCTGTTACGTCAGGTTACCACTTTCCGAAAGTTGTAACCTCAGGGAACCACTTTCGGACCACTGTATTAAAAGATCTTTCTTCTTCTACTTCTTCTGCTTCTACAGCAGAGGAGGCAATTCCGTATGAATCGTTTTACTCGGCTCACAAGCGTGTCTTTGGATTTGACTGTAATCCGTTCCAAGCCAGTAAATTGGCGGTGTATATCGATCAAGATGGATTGGAAGAGACGGTAGTCATTCGCGCAATCGAGCGTGCGGCCCTTGCAGCGACGAGTTATCGCTTTAACTTGATCACGAAGATTCTGGACGATTACTTTCGCTCCGGGGCTAAGACATTGGAGCAGGCACTGGCATGGGATGCTCAATTCGATGCAAAGAAGGCGACAGGAAATACGCGCGCATCTCCGTCTCAGACCAGACAGCAGCGAGAGCTTGAAGAGCTTGATCGATTTATCGAGGAGGAGGAGCGTCGTGAACAAAATCGAGATCGCTAAATTGTACAAGGTCATCAAGAAACGATATCCGAATTTCGACGCCAGTACACAGGCTGTTGAAGAAGACGTTGAAATGCTGCAGGACATCCCTTATGACGTTGCTCAATCGAATATTCGGCAGCACATCATGACAAACGACTTTCCACCAAAAATTTCACAAATCCGCGGCCGGCTGGGTGAGCAAATCGAGCGTGATCGGATGCGGAGGGAAACTGAGGAACTGTTTGCAGCTCAAGATGCGGCGCGCGCCGCCGCCGTTCCACCTCCACCAGGACTGAAGGAGGCTCTCTATGAGCGACTTGGCATACGGCGTTGAAATGCCGCAGAGCCCGGAAGCGGAAGTGTCCGTCTTGGGCGCAGTCCTCATCGACCCTGCGGGCGATGCGCTTGAAACTGCTATGCAGCTCTCTCCAGAGGCATTTTACAATCCAATTCATCGTTTCGTTTTCGAGGCTGCTAAGGAGCTTGTCGAGGACGGGCAACCAGTTGATATCGTGAGCCTATCGACGATCTTGTCCGGGAAGAAACAGCTCGAAGAGATTGGCGGTGTCTCGTTTCTCTATCGCCTGTCACATGCGGTTCCAACCGCTGCCAACGTGGACTATTACGTCGATGTGCTTAAGGACAAGCAGATGCTCCGTGAGGTCATTCGGGCCGGAACCGAGCAGATCCGGATGGCGACTGAATCTGGCGATTCGGCACAAGTCATCACCGCGATGCAGGTTGCGGCGGCGAGGATTTCTGACCAGGCGGCTCCAAAACGGGAATTTAAGCGCGTTGGTGAGGTTGGTGTCGCGGTCTACGAGAACATGGAGTATCGCTTCAAGAACAAGACGGATCATGGTATAACCGGTATTCCTTCCGGGTTCAACGATCTAGACCGGCTTACGGCCGGCTTCCAGCGCAATGACCTGATTATCGTGGCCGCCCGGCCCTCTGTCGGCAAGACGGCGTTCGCGTTGAATATTGCTCAGAACGTGGCTGTGCGCGCCGGGGAAACGGTTGCCATCTTCAGCTTGGAAATGTCAGCCGAGCAGCTTGTGCAGCGTATGATCTGCGCAGAGGCCAACATGGACGCCAACAACATGCGAACGGCCACCTTTTCGGATGATGACTGGACCCGCGGAGCAGAAGCAATCGGCAAGCTTGGCGAAGCCAACATCCTGATTGACGATTCGCCTGCACTTACCGTTCATGAAATCCGGAATAAATGCCGCCGGCTTAAAAAGCAGGAAGGGCTTGGGCTGATCCTGATCGATTACCTCCAGCTCATATCCGGCAGCGGGAAGCGTGGGGAGAACCGCCAGCAAGAGGTTTCCGAGATTTCTCGGACACTGAAGCAGATGGCTCGGGAACTGGAAGTGCCGGTAATCGCCCTCTCACAGCTCAGCCGCGGAGTTGAGCAGCGGCAGGACAAGCGGCCGATGCTTTCGGACCTTCGTGAATCCGGATCGATCGAACAGGATGCGGACATCGTAGCCTTCCTGTACCGTGACGACTACTACAACCAGGATGCTGAGAAGAAAAACATCATCGAGGTGATCATTGCCAAACACCGAAATGGCCCGCTTGGCACAGCGGAGTTGGTGTTCCTGAAGCAGTTCAACAAATTTGCGAACTACGAACGAGCCCACTCAGAGCAGACACCGCCGCCAACGGGCAATGTGAAGGAAATGAATAAGCGCAAATGGGCATGAGAGGAAGGATACGGGATGAAGCAGGGGAAGCGGCCGACACGCCGCCAGAAGCATGAAATCAAGGCTGCCGGGCTGAATGCTGACAATTGGCTGGTCGAGCGGGATGTCAGGGGTGAGAAGCCTGAGTTGATTATTATCCACCGTGTATCCGGAAAGACGCGGAATGTGCGCCGGGTTGCACAATGAGCGGTCGCCGGAATTACTGGCATGTATACAACCACATGCGCAGGCAGTACATGGATTCCGGCAGGGTACCTGTGCTGGATGAACTGCTGGCTGAGTTCGATGATTTGGAACTGGCCGATGTTCAGGAGGGCATCGCAGAATATGAGATGGCCTTCGGAGACAAGCGGGGAGGCGGCACTGATGGGCTCGAATAAACGCAAGCCGCTAGACCCGTTCTTCCAGCGAAAGCATTTCTTCACCGTGATGGACAGCTCTGGTCGGATCGCTGGCACTGTATACGTTCTGGACACGGCGATGATGCCGCAGCGGCAGAGGGGAGGGAAGGCACTTGATCCAGTTCACGGTATTCGGCGAGCCCGTCGCGCAAGGTAGGCCAAAATTCAGCACTGCCGGAGGGTTCACTCGAGCGTATGACCCTAAGAAATCACGCGACTACAAAGATTACGTCCGGCTGGCCGCACAAGATTATGCACCAGCGGCGTTGCTTGATGGGCCACTTGGAATAGCCGTAATAGCTTACCGTCCTACGCCGAAGAGCTTCAGCAAGAAGAAGGCAGCCGCTGCGGAGCGAGGGGAGATCCTCCCGGTTTCCAAACCGGATGCGGACAACTACCTGAAAGGTGTTAAGGATGCGCTGAAGGGCGTGATTTGGAAGGACGACAGCCAGGTCGTTGACGCCTTCGTTCAGAAACGATACAGTGCCAAGCCGCGCATTGAAATCAAGATTAAGCAGCTCTAATAAATCCATAAGGGGATGGGATTACTGATGAACGATCATGCGAAATTTACCGGGGAACTCGCGAAAGGTATAAAAATTGGGGAGTCGAGCGTTGAAGTGAAGCTGCTTATTCCGCTAAAGGCGGCGCTCCCGCACTTACTCTTTCTGAGCAGCAATCAAGGCGAAGAGATCAATGTCTTCCTTGGAGACCTGCAGGCTGCTTTTGACTTTGGTGACGATCAGGAAGAGGTGTTTAAACCGGTTCCCGGTCATCGTGTTACCACAGACGGTTCTGGGGTTGTGACGAACGTTGAAAAGCAGGGGGTAGGAGATTCGAACCAAGGTGAATTGACCTTCCAAGAGGGAGAAGGCGGACTCCAGCCTGGATGGCTGAGCAGCGACGAAGGAGACGAATCAACCGAAGAAGGACAAACCGGGGAAACTTCTGATGGTCAGGAGGAAGGCAGCGATGAAGGCGAGGGAGCGGGTGTTTCTGAGCCGGCTTCTGATCCGGAGGTTAGCAAGGAAGAACTGGAAGAGTTCATCCTTCGTGAGCGCCCAATCTTTCCGGAGATTGAATACCAAGGGGAGCCGATCCCATTCCCTGACCTGCTGGACAAGCATCTTCGTGAGGATAAGACCTGGCGGGAGATCGCCAATGAGCGGGACATGACCAGCGGGCAGTTGTCGTCCAAGTGGTCGGCGTACCGTAAGCTGGCGGCCAAGAGAATGAACGGAGACGGAGGAGCAGCGTAAGCTGCTTCTTCTCTTACAAAGGAGGGCTGGTCGATGCGGACGGACCTAAACAAGATCAGCAAAGAATATTATGAGGCCATGTTGGGCATGCACGCAGAAGTGGTGCTGGAGAATGCCATCGAGCAGCGGCTGCGCCGATTAATTGACCAGGCGCTGGACCGATGGGATGAAGCGACATTCCGGCAGCTTGCGGCGGAGCTGGCCGGTAGAAAGGCAGCTGACAATGAACAACATTGATGTTATCCCGCCGATTACCCGCTGCCGTTACTGTAACGCTGATGTCGTTTGCATATCCACGCTTGAGTTTTATGGCCGTGACTATGGAGCCCACGTTTACAAATGAACCGGCTGTGAGGCATATGTCGGGACGCATAAGGGAACTCGTATACCACTCGGCACCCTGGCAACCAAGGAACTGCGGGAGCTGCGTAGACAGGCGCATTCAATCTTCGACCCGCTGTGGAAAGATGGCCACATGCTACGGCATTCCGCATATAGACGGCTCAGCGAGTTCATGGGTACTGACCGCAAGGAGACCCATATCGCAATGTTCAATGAAGAGCAATGCCGGCGGATTATCGCCGGCTTTCGAAAATTTGTTTTGGCAGGTGGGAAGAAATGACGGAATCCCAGCAAGCAATGTTAGTAATTGATGACGCGCTGAAATACTGCGCAGCCTGCCCGCAGCGGGTAGAACTGATGCGAGAACACGGGGCGATCTTTTCCAAGATAGATGGCTATTGTAACCGGGAGTGTCCGGTGGGTGGCCTGTTGCAATTGCAAGGCAAGAATTTAGTACGTGATCGTACGTGATCGGCTGGACACCTGAAGTGCCTACCATCCGGCAGGCGACCGGACGGGACGGTAAGATCCGGACGTACATCGTGGCCGGCAGTGAGTTTGAGATAGAGGTTATGCTGCGAGCTGCCGGAATTTTTACAGGGGTCATCCATGAGCAGCATAACGAAGCACTGACCGGATATTACCGGATTCTCCGGGCAACAGAATACCGAAAGTTGAAAGAGAAGTTTCCATGAAAGGATGAAACTGATGCTGGAGGCAAGTGAAATCGAAGTTGGTAAGCAGTATGTCATGGTTGAGTCTCCGTTTTATGCTGCGGTTGTATCCATCGTTGAGGATAAGAGCGGGGCGGACACGGAGTCCAAGCGCTCCAAAGAATGGGTTGGCTGGAAGGTACGAATTGAAAAAACGCTCTCCGGCATCGAGCAGGAGCCGGGAAGTGAGTTTGAAGTCGGCTGGGATGAAAAGCACCGTCATTATTCTCCGGTTGAATTTTATCAATACGAAGAATCAGAACAATCGGAGGGAGCTGAAACCAATGAATGAGCATCAACGCCGGAAGGTGTTCCAATGGGTCAAATCACTGTCAAATGCAAAGTTCTGGAACTGGATGAATTACGTCCACTCCCGTGCTTATGCCAAGGCCCAGCAGCATTATGAAGAAGCGATGAGCATTGTTCTTCAGCCGAAGCAGGCAGCGGCTGTTAGTGCAAAGGCCAAGGAGATCCGGGAGTCCTGGGACGGCATGGCCGAAATCACAATGGATGAAACCGAAGGTGCTGAATTCAAAGCTGCGGGGGTGTAGGCATGAGGAATACATTGGGGGATTTGAATAACCATCTGTTTGCTCAATTGGAGCGGCTGAGCGACGAGGATCTGACCGGAGAAAAATTGGCGGACGAAATCAGCAGAGCGAAGGCTGTGACGAGTGTTGCTTCTCAGATTATTGCGAACGGATCTCTGGTGTTGGATGCCATAAAGCTAGCTGACGACAAGATGAATGCTAATACGGCCATCCCTAAGATGCTGGAGGGATGATTGATGTTTCGATATACGCCGGAGCAGAAGGAATTTATCCGGACCCATGTACAGGGACGATATGTTCTGGAACTGACTGCGATGTTTAATGAGAAGTTCGACGTCGAGCTCCAGCCTTCGCAAATGCGGGCCTTCATTAGAAATAACGGCTTGAAGAGCGGCATCGATGCCAGGATTAAACCGGGCAACGTTCCACCCAATAAAGGGAAGAAGAAGCTATGGGTCGGCGGTGAAGCTACTCAATTCAAAAAGGGTCATAAGCCGCACAATTACGTACCCGTAGGCTCCGAAAGGGTGAACGGGGATGATTATGTCGATATCAAGGTTGCTGATCCGAACAAATGGCGGGGAAAGCACTTGATAGTCTGGGAGCAGCAAAACGACAGCCCCGTTCCGAAGGGTCATGCGGTTATCTTCGGCGATGGGAATCGGCGCAACTTTAATCCGGATAACTTGATCCTGGTCACCCGCGGGCAATTGGCCATCATGAACAAACGAGGACTTATCCAAAACAGCGCTGAGTTGACGCGAACCGGTGTCATTATTGCGGATCTCTATAAAAAGATTGGTGAAAGAAAGCGGAGAGGTGGCAGCTGATGCTGGAGCGGTACAAGGGTCGGGCAGTTGGAGTTCAGCCTGTAATCGAGCTAAGTACCGCAGTAATCAAAATCTACAATGACAACTGCGACAAACCCTGTCCACGCTGCCCGCTACGGCCCGAATGTGTATCCGATCAAGGACGGGCCAGGCAGGAAAGGATGATTGGGTGAACCGGGTCAACGAGGCTGCGGATCGATTGTCAAAAGAATGAACCAATGGACAAGGCGGATGCCTATGCCATTCATGGTGGACAACCAATCAACCGGTGGCGTAGGTTCCCTGACAACAGTCGTTTTTGCTCCGCTCGAGGCCTTAGCTCAGCCAGGTAGGTGCGTCGCTGGCAGTGAAGCGATGGTTAATGTCAACACGATCAAAGCCGAGTTGGGGGTGGTAACATACCCAAGTGTTATTTCACCCACTCGCAAGTAAGTGTTCGGATATTTGTCCGGGGCTGCCTGTACCAATACCAATCGGACAGCCGCCCTTGAAATGTTCGTCCGAACAAAACTCTAGGTCCATGACATGGCATCAGTGGCATGTCATGGACCCGGAAGGAGGGGGCTCATGAAAGTACCCCGCATATTACACTACCCCGGCAGCAAGTGGAGCATGGCCGACTGGATCCTCAGCCATATGCCTCCGCACACGACATATTTGGAGCCGTACTTTGGCAGCGGGGCGGTGCTGTTCAATAAGGAGCGCTCAGTTCTTGAAACCGTGAATGACCTGGACGGTGAAGTTTCAAACCTATTCGAGATTATCCGGGACCGGCCGGATGATCTGGCCAGATTGATCCACTGGACACCATACGCTCGAGCTGAATACTACCGGGGATATGAGACGGAAGGGACCGACCTCGAGCGAGCGCGTCGTTTCCTGGTCCGCTGCTGGATGGCAAGGGGGGGCAAAACGAGCGACCGGACCGGCTGGCGCCACATCATCGATCTGAATGCCCCGCACCCGGCAAAGGATTGGCAGCTGCTTCCGGACAAGATCATGACGGTAACAGACCGGCTTCGTGGGGTGCAGGTCGAGAATCAGCCCGCCATACAGTTAATTGTTCGATACAAGCGCCCGGAGGTTCTGATATATGCAGACCCGCCCTACATCCTGAGTACTCGGAATAACCGAATGTACAAATGCGAGATGAAGGACAAGGATCACGAAGAACTGCTGGCCGTCCTACTGGAACATCCTGGACCCGTCATCCTGAGTGGATACGCCCATCCAATGTACGACGATCGTCTGAAGCATTGGCGCCGTGAAACGAAGGTTGTGAAGGCAGAAGCTGGCCGCAGCAGGACGGAAGTCCTCTGGATCAATCCGTCCGCGGCCGGGCAGGTTGGGCAGATGCAGCTATTTTAAGAGATAGAGCATAGACCCATTACCAAAATTAAGAAAGGGGGGGATAGAATCCCCCCTTCATGATCAAATGAAAAATGGAAGCAAGAACAAAGTGGTAATAGAACCAAAAGGTATACGTGTACGAATAAAACGGCGTCTTGGGAAAAAACCCGGGTGGAATCCAAACTGTCTATAGGTTGATTTTTGTGATGACATTCCACTCATTTGATCCATCATTTCGGTAGTTGGAACAGCAAGTGTAACAAAGTCCGGATCTACATGAGCAATGAACCCATCGTAGCTTGCACCGTCAGATGTTGTTATTCCCACATATTTATTCATACAGGTCCAACTAATTTGTTGGTAGTTTGTTTCCATGGTCAACCTCCTCAAATAGTAAACTCGACAACAGTCTATGGTCTTCAACATATGCTGTTCACGGCGAATGTCTATTGCAAAAAGATATCAGGATTAGTCGGGGCTAATGCCCGTAAAGGAGATTTGTCATGAACCAGATCATGCTCGACATACCGCAATATGGTCCTTGGATGCGGGTCCAAAAAGCTGATGACTCCTGTCGGCAGTTGGCGGATCGGCATTACAGTCGGCAGACGGTGGGAGCGGCGCAGTTCACACGGCCTGGCCGGAACCTGGTCCTTCGGACTCCGATCGGAGACGCTGTATGGGTTACCTGGTCGGGTGTGCGTGACGATGGGCTGCAAGCGTGGGAATGCACGATCTTTCGGAATGAGAGTAAACGCCTGAGCAGCGGTATGATCCGAGCGGCAGTAGCGGCCACGCTGGCTGAGTGGGGACCGCCTCCACCGGACGGAATTATCACATATGTTGACGCGGATAAGGTGCGTAGCAGAAACCCCGGCTGCTGCTTCAAGGCAGCGGGGTTCCGGAGAATCGGACGGAGCAAACGGCGTGGGTTGGTGCTTCTTCAATACTTGGAGGGATATACACTTTGAAGGTACCGCGCTATTACACTACACCGGCAACAAGTGGAGTATGGCCGACAGATAATCAGCCTTCCTTATGATGGAAATCCGTCACCATGATGTGACCTGGTTCAACTGCTAAAGTGATTGTCTCAATACCAAATGGGGGATTGTGTGGGCCGGTAAAGGTTTTGACTTGCACAGTTACTTTGAAAAGGTATCCGCCGGCTTGTTCACGCTCCACTTTCAAAATTTTCGCATCATACAAGCCAAATAGTCGAGGGGATCCATAATAACCAGCTATAGCGTTGTCGATGGCCGGAGTTATAGCAGAGAGTAGAGCATCTTCAATCAGATGTTCCTTTCCATCTGGAGAAGCACTTGCAGCAGGCAACTTGACTAGGAAGATCAGAATTAATAGTACGGTTGTGATTTTTCTCAATGTGCTGCCTCCTTTATAAGGAGTATTCCCGGGAAATTTCAATTTATCAAATCGGCGCATAGCCCAATAAGGAGATGGTAAACAGATGGGCGATAAAACAAAGATCGAATGGACGGACGCGACGTGGAATCCCATTGTCGGCTGCTCCAAGGTGAGCGAAGGCTGCCGAAACTGCTATGCTTTTGACCTGCACGGCCAGCGCCATACGGCCAAGCAGGCCGGAAAGCAGCTGCCGGAGCAATATGCCAAGCCCTTCAGCGAGATTCAACTCTTCCCGGACCGCTTAGATCAACCTCTGCGCTGGCGCCGGCCGCGACGGATATTCGTCAACAGCATGAGCGATCTGTTTCACCCGGACGTGCCGGACGAGTATATCGACGAAGTGTTTGAAGTGATGGCAATGTGCCAGAATCATACCTTTCAGGTTCTTACCAAGCGGCCGGCACGAATGCTGGAATGGTTCAACACCGTTCGGAGCCGCAGGCCGATTCAAGGACAAGGAGTTTGCACAGGCGGGTCACCGTTCTGCATGGGAGCATACTGCAAGACTCATGACGCTTCTGTAGGGTATTGC
Organism: Paenibacillus sinensis; assembly: GCF_019904155.1. GTDB lineage: Bacteria > Bacillota > Bacilli > Paenibacillales > Paenibacillaceae > Paenibacillus_AQ > Paenibacillus_AQ sinensis. The sequence continues at coordinate 1,719 of NZ_JAHCMB010000191.1, read as the reverse complement.
GGATCTCCTTGGCCGCTGCCGAACGTCTGGCTCGGCGTGACCGTCGAAAACCAGCAGGCAGCCGACGAGCGGATTCCGCTGCTGCTGCAGACTCCGGCGGCTGTACGGTTTCTGTCCTGCGAGCCGCTGCTTGGGAGTGTTGATCTGAGTAAATGGCTTATGACTCCCGGTTGGGTGCCGAGCTATTACGATCCTGACAACCGAAACGGACAACCCAACGCAGAGCCGACAAATGATTATATCAACTGGTGTATCGTGGGCGGAGAGTCGGGGTCAAAGGCGCGGCCTATGCATCCAGACTGGGCGCGGAGCCTGCGGGATCAGTGTCAGGCTGCGGGCGTACCGTTCCTGTTTAAACAATGGGGCGAATGGAAGGAGACTCACTCACTGCGCTGCAACGAGCCTGGGATTAAGGGCAAACCGTGGGTTACTTTCGACCCGGACACATCCGTCTGCCGGATCGGTAAGCAAGCAGCTGGCCGCGAGTTGGACGGGCGGACGTGGGACGAGTACCCGGAAGGAGGGCAATCATGACCAAGGGAAAAGTTACCTTACCTACTGCGGAGCGGATTACAGAGATCAAAGTGGCTTCAGATGAATTTTGGATAAAGGCAGACAATTCACGTGGCCTGGAATCGCATTTATGTAATGAGGTATTTGAACTCTGCACTTTTAACAATGAGCTGCTGGCGGCTCTGGAAGAGGCACGGCATCAGGTCAAGTTCATAACGGTTGCTCGTGACCATTATAAAGAGCTTTCTGCGCGATATGGGGAGGAACTAGGGGAGCTACGGGGCGAAGTGAAGCGGCTTCGGGAAGCGTTGGGTATTCAACCATGAGCGAAATTGATTACACGAAAGTCACCTGCAGCACATGGACGCCGGAACAACTTGCCAAACACCTCCGACGGATCGGTGCGGACAAGCCGCCGGTGCGCAGGCCGAACAATGATTTCGAGACCTGCATCACAGCTCCCAAGCAAGGACGCTGGAGCCGATATCTTAAGTAATACAAAGACCCCCATAACCTGGCCGGGCGGGGGTCCAATCTCTTACCTTCATTCGCATTATACCACGAGTGAGGGGATTAACATGGGGAAAAGCGATAAAGCAGCAATTCAGTTGGCCTTTGACATCCTCCCGATCGACGAGAAGGAAACCCGCCGGCGGGTAGAGGAATATCTGGAAACGGTTCGTGTGTACCGGCAGATCGGCTTCGTGCGGCGCCAAGCGACCATGACAGCAAGTCCAGATCCTCGTTATCATGGTGCTACTAATGCAATTAGCCGTCAGACGGAGAATATAGCGATTTGGAACACCGATAGAGCGGCAGAGCTGGAACAGCAGTCCAACCTACTGGATTTGGCGATGGGGAGGCTGAAGAAGGCAGAACGAGAAATCATTAAGCGACGGTACCTTGATTATGAGGATGAGTATGATTCGATCCTGTGTGGGGAATTGGGGATGAGTGAGCGGAAGTATCGGCGGGTGAAATCAAAGGCGATTTATATATTGGCATGCTCATTAGGACTTGAAATATTACTGGAATAATAAAAAAACTACTATGTTTCAGTGCGGTTACTTAACTGTTATAATTCTTTTAAAAGCTTTAGTGTAGGTGAATAGGGAATGTTTCCAATAATTGATATTTCAAGTTGGCAATTCGAGGACTTATATGTTTCTGGATCAAAAGAGAAACGGTGGTATCGTAATCCGACTG
>NZ_JAHCMB010000169.1 GCF_019904155.1 Paenibacillus sinensis | reverse complement strand
GGACGTGTTTACGATGAAAAAGAAATGCGAAGTCTTGTCGATTCTTCTCTAGATTTTTGGCTTACTGCTGGCCGTTATAACAAACAATTTGAGAAGGAATATGCAGAGTTTCTTGGAGTTAGGTATGCTCTTTTGACCAACTCCGGATCATCAGCTAATCTCTTGGCATTTTCCGCTCTAACATCTCCTAAGCTGAAAGAACGTCAAATTAAGCCGGGAGATGAAGTCATTACCGTGGCAGCTGGTTTTCCAACGACTGTAACACCGATTGTTCAAAATGGCGCTGTTCCTGTCTTTGTCGATGTCGAACTTGGAACCTATAATATTTTAGTTGATCGANTCGCTGAAAAATACAATCTATGGGTAATTGAGGATAATTGTGATGCACTGGCTTCACGTTTTAAAGGGAAACTAACCGGTACCCACGGTCATATTGGCACATCAAGCTTCTATCCTCCACATCACATGACCATGGGAGAAGGCGGTGCAGTATACACCAATAACGCTCAACTCAAGTCAATTATCGAATCTTTTAGAGATTGGGGAAGAGACTGCTGGTGCCCATCTGGCTGCGATAACACCTGTAACAAACGCTTTGGCTGGGAACTAGGATCTCTGCCTTACGGATATGATCATAAGTATACTTATTCACATATCGGATATAACCTGAGAGTGACTGAGATGCAGGCAGCGATTGGAGTAGAGCAACTGAAAAAGGTTCCGCAATTTACACAAGCTCGTAAGGACAACTTTGCCCGGCTGTACGATGGATTGAAGGATCTAAACGATTACTTTATCTTGCCTAGAGCGACTCGGGACTCTGATCCAAGCTGGTTCGGGTTTATGCTTACAGTTAGAGATAATGCACCTTTCAGTAAAAATGAGATTGTTGAGTTTTTGGAGAAAAACAGAATTCAAACAAGAATGTTGTTCGCAGGTAATTTGACCCGTCAGCCTGCTTTCCAAAATGTGAATTATCGGATAAGCGGAGATCTTACCAACACAGACAAGATAATGAATGATACCTTCTTGGTCGGTGTTTATCCAGGACTGACTGAAGAGAAAATTAATTATGTAGTTGGTAAAATAAAGGAATTTGTCAGCGGGAAAATTGAACTTGGAGGGTTTTAAATGAAAGTTGTAATTCTTGCGGGCGGTTATGGAACACGTATCAGCGAAGAGTCGCATCTTAGACCGAAACCAATGATAGAGATCGGTCAAAGACCGATCTTATGGCACATAATGAAGCAGTATTCTCACCATGGGTTTAATGATTTTGTTATTTGCTTGGGCTATAAAGGGTTTTATATTAAAGAATACTTTGCTCATTATTTCTTACATGAATCAGACGTTACTTTTGATTTTCGAAGCGATAATCAGCTAGTAACTCATAATCACACTGCAGAACCCTGGAAAGTGACATTGGTTAATACCGGGATTGATACCATGACCGGAGGTAGAGTGAAAAGGATTCAAGAGTATATTGGAAACGAAACTTTCATGTTAACATATGGCGACGGAGTTTCAAATGTAGATATTAAAGAGTTGGTTCGCCACCACAAATTACATGGACGTCTGGCTACTGTTACTACTGTTCAGCCAAGCGGCAGATTTGGTGCTTTAGATATAACCGCTAACAATCAAGTTAACGGTTTTCAAGAGAAGCCTAAGGGTGACGGTTCTTGGATTAATGCAGGATTCTTTGTATTGGAACCTGATGTTTTTAAATATATTTCTTCTGATGAAACTGTTTTTGAGAAAGAACCATTGGAGCAACTTGCTAGCGATGGGGAATTGATGGGATTCCGGCATGAAGGATTTTGGCAGCCTATGGACACTCTGCGTGACCGCAATTATCTTGAGGAATTATGGAAGACGAATAATGCTCCCTGGAAGACATGGGATATGGAGTCGGTGAAATCAAAATGATTGATGCAAAATTTTGGAATGGAAAAAGAGTTTTCTTAACTGGTCACACAGGATTTAAGGGATCATGGCTAAGTTTATGGCTTGTTTCCATGGGGGCTAAAGTAACAGGTTATTCTTTGGCTCCCAACACCACTCCAAGTTTATTTGAAAATTGTGAAATTGACAAACTTATTAACAAAAGTATTATTGGGGATATTCGGGATGCGGATTTTCTTGCAAGATCGCTCAAAGAATCGGAAGCTGAAATTGTGATTCATATGGCAGCCCAGCCTTTGGTCAGAGAATCTTATAAAAACCCCGTAGAAACCTATTCCACAAACGTTATGGGGACAGTTAATATTTTAGAAGCAGTAAGAAATTGTGAAACCGTTGTTTCATTCGTGAATGTCACGACCGATAAATGCTACGAGAATAAGGAATGGGTTTGGGGCTACAGAGAAACTGAGCCTCTTGGTGGATATGATCCTTACTCAAGCAGTAAAGCTTGTTCAGAGTTAGTTACAAGTGCTTATCGAAATTCTTTCTTTGACGAGGGTGTTTCCGGTAGAAAGGTAGCTATAGCCTCTGCAAGAGCAGGGAATGTTATTGGAGGAGGAGACTGGGCAACGGATCGGCTTATTCCTGATTGCATAAGAGCACTCTCAAGTGATCAAACCATACAAATTAGAAATCCTTTAGCAATTAGACCCTGGCAGCATGTTTTAGAACCTCTGTGTGGATATTTAATGCTTGCTGAGAAGTTATATTCGGAAGGTTTCAAGTATGCTGAAGCTTGGAATTTCGGTCCGCAGGACTCTGATGCTAAGCCTGTACAGTGGATAGTCGAGCGAATGTGCGAAAAATGGGGGGCAGGAAACTATGAAGTAGATTTTGCCCCCCAGTATCATGAAGCAAAATACCTTAAACTCGATTGCTCAAAGGCTGTATCTCAACTTGGTTGGAGGCCAAAATGGTCTCTGGATAATGCTTTGGATAAAATCGTCGAATGGAATAAAGNAACACTAATATGACGGATATCTGTTTCAAACAGATTAGCGAGTACAATAGTTAATAATATTATTATATAGAGGTAAAAATATGAAAATATTGGTAACTGGAGCTACGGGGTTTGTTGGAGCAAATCTAGTCAGAGGTTTACTTGAGCAGACTAATCATGAGGTGAGTATAACAGCTAGACGAAACTCTGACTTTTGGAGAATCAGCGACGTCATTTCTCAAATGAAAAATATTTATTACCATGACTTAGCTGTCAAGGAAGAGGTAGAGGAGTTATTTGAGAAGCTGAAGCCTGACATTGTTTATCATA
>NZ_JAHCMB010000173.1 GCF_019904155.1 Paenibacillus sinensis | reverse complement strand
TGGGTGAAATCACTAAAAATGAAAAACAGTTTGTGGGTTATGAATACAAAGACATCACCGTAAAACGGATTATGGAACCTGTCTTTACCGATGGCTATCCCAATTTCGGTTGGGTCTTGGAAGGAACTTCTACACCAGTTGGCAGTGTCGGTTCAGTAACCTTGAAATTCAAACGTGATCGGAAAATTCGAAATAAAGTTGAACTGACCCGTCTACAACGCCAGTTTGAATCCTGTACCACAGAAATTCAAACACTGGAACGTTCGAAGACGATAACTGCATCAGTACTAGGATATGTGTTAGGTGTGAGTGGGACGGCATTTATGGCTGGTTCAGTCTTTGCCAATATTAACGATTTATTTGTACTTTCAATTGTCCTAGCTATTCCTGGCTTTATAGGTTGGATTATTCCATACTTCTGCTATTCGCGAATTCGCCAAACGAAAACGGAACAGCTTATCCCCATGATCGATCGGAAATATGATGAAATCTATGAAGTGTGTGAAAAAGGGAATGGATTATTGGCTAAATAAGAGAATGACGAGAAAGGCGGGGGTATAAATTAAAGGTTTACTCGATCGATTCCGAGCGGATTATCAAGACCGTGCTATCATAACGAACTTCGCATCTCTTGGAATCAATGCCCTTATCGGCATCGGTAAATTGATTCTTGGCATATACCTCCTCTCTGGCTGGTTTATCACAAATGCGATATATTATTTGGTGCTGTGCGGAGCTAGGGGCCAAGCGCTGCATCGATATGCAGCTGCAAAAGGTATCGATGAACCTGTGAAAAGATTCGATGCGGAGAAGGTTGTGTTCAGACGAGGTGGAATATTCTTATGTCTTCTGGGGATTTCGTATCTAATGGTCTGCCTTCGAATGTATGTGGTCGGGGATGCTGTTGTCTTTGGAGGTACAACTGTTTTTCTGGTAGCAACGGTTTCTTTCGTTAAGCTTGGCTTTGCTATTTACGGGATTACAGCTAATCGGCATCTTAAGGGCCTAATAGTTTCTACGTTGAAAATGTTCAGTTTCACCGATTCAATGGTTTCCATTGTGGTAACCCAGTATACATTACTTACTATGAGCGATTCCCCAAATGCTTTGGATAGCAGTGCTTTACTCGGTATGGGATGCAGCCTTTTATTTATGATCCTCGGGATATATATGTTTAGAAAAAGAATGGTTCCTCGTCTCGAGGAAAAAGTATCTGAAATCGAGATCAAATGCTGACGATCGCACATGTCCCTAGAGACCTAAAAAATAGCCGAAAGCTGACTCTTCAAGAATCAGCTCAGCTTGCCCCCCACAAAATATCCGATGGTAATAAACAAGGTGGACCAGATAAAGGCTCCGATGCAGCAGAACATGAAATACTTCCTCAAAGTCATTTTTGTTATGCCCGAGATGTAGCCGGCCGCATGTCTCACACCAGGAATAAAATAGGAAATCAATATAGACCATACACCGTATTTCGCGAACCAGTTTTTCACTTTTTCATAACGCTTTGGAGTTAGTCCTATCCATTTCCCATACTTTTCAACGACCTTATAGCCAATTTTGTTGCCAATGAAATAACTGATGCTCATTCCTATAACAGAACCCAAAAAACTAACGATGATGGATGGGCAAAACCCAAGTATTTTCACGGAAGCCAAATAGCCAACAAATAGCATTAGCGTCTCGTCGGGTACGGGGATTCCTATGATCCCTAACGCCAAGAGCAGGATTACAGCCACATACCCGTAATGCTCTATGAACGTCATTGCTATTTCCATAAATTTACACTTCCTTTAACTCTAACAATTACAACCTTCCAAGACGGGAAGCGTATGCGGCTGATCATGAGCCAAGAGAGTACCGCAAGAATGATCACAGCAACCTTAAAATGGATATGATTATGGAAAAAGGATAGTCCAGCTGCCAAAAAACCAGCTACAGTTATGGGCATCCCGGTAAAGGTTGAAGATTTGGGAGTAATGTTGAACCGGGCTAATCGGAGAGCGCCGCAAATGATGAACACCATCCCTACTGCGGCCCCTATGAAAGACGAGTCATTTTTATTATGCTCAAGAATAAGAATGACCGGAGCCACGCCGAATGAGACAATGTCAGCCAGCGAATCGAGCTGCTTTCCAAACTCGCTGGTACAGCTCAATAATCGGGCTAGTAGCCCATCCATCACATCGAACGTAGCGGCTATAACGATAAATAATACGGCCAATTTATAATGTTCTTGAATTGTCGAGATTAACGAAACAATTCCGGCTGCTAAGTTGAACATCGTGCATACTGACGGGATGACTTTAAAAGACATTGCGACTCCTCTTTTCTTCAAATCTTAGAAATAGTTTATACTTCCTCTTCTGAGAATTTGTAACCGATCCCGACGACCGTTCGGATATGATGCGAAGAATGGCCAAGTTTAGCTCTTAGCTTCTTGATGTGGGAATCCACGACCCGGTTGTCCCCATTAAATTCCAAACCCCAGACACGGGAGATAATAGCATCTCGGGTCACGACCAGGTTCTTATTATTGATTAGGAACAACAAAAGTTCGTATTCTTTATGCGTCAGTTCAACTTCAATGCGATCGACTTCCAGCCGGCGAGCCAATGTGTTGAGAACAGCGGAACCAAAGGTATATCTGTGCCCTTCAGGTTTATAATTCTCTGTGACGCGCTTCATTAATGAGTTTGCTTTTGCGACGAGAACTTTCGGACTAAAAGGTTTAGTCAAATAGTCATCTGCCCCCAGCTCATAACCTAGCAGCTTATCCTCATCATCCGATTTTGCCGTTAGAAAAATGATGGGCACGCCCAGATGCTTTCTAACCTCTCTGCAAACTTGGAATCCATCCACTTCAGGCATCATAATGTCAAGAATGATTAAGTCCGGGTATATGAGGTCGATTAGATCCAGCGCTTCTTGTCCGTTGCTAGCCTCCTTCACTTCCCAGCCATCCTGCAGAAAATAGTCTGAAATCACTTCACGGATTCTTAATTGATCTTCTACGATGAGAACCCTTCTCCCCATTCTCAATCCTTCTCCCTGTTTCGAGCGTTTGAATTTAATGACTGATCTTAACCAGGAACTGAACGCCATCATCCAGATTCGTTACCGAATATTCGCAATGATGGAGATCCAAAATTTGCTGGACGATGGATAAGCCTAAACCTGTTCCACCTGTTTGACGACTTCGGGAGGCCTCTCCCCTGAAAAATCTTTCCCAAATTAAATTAATTTGCGGTTCAGGGATCGTTTTGCCCTTATTTTTGACATAAAGCGTACTCGATTGCGTATCACTATGAATTTCAAAAAGGATGTCACTCCCATGCTCCGCATGCTTAATGGCATTAGTCGTCAGGTTGACGATGACCTGCTCGAACCATTCCGGATCAATCAGAACGGGAAGCTCATTCACAGGGATGACTATTATTTTCAGTCCCTTCTCCTTTAGCTGATACAGCAGCCTGTTTGCGCTTTTTTCAATGAGTTCGCTCAGTAAGATGGATCGTTTTCGAAGTTGTATCGTTCCCGACTCCAGCCGGGCCAGATCGAGCATGTCTTTAATCAACATCTCCATTCGCTCTGTTTCCTCTATAATTACGGATATGTAATGTTCCTGTTTATCTTTATTGATGCCATCCTGCAAGCCTTCAGCGAAGCTCTTAATTATGCTGATAGGCGTCTTCAGCTCATGCGAGGCATTGGTAAAAAAGCTCTTCTGTGTCATTTCGATTCTTTCTTTGTGCTCCATATCATTCTGAAGCTGCAGGTTGGCATCTTGAAGTTCGCGAAGCGCCTTGTCCAATTTTTGTGCCATCGTATACATGCTTTGAGAAAGGCCTCCCAGTTCGTCGCTCTGCTGTAAGGGTTCAAATGACGAAAAATCAAAATCAACCATTTTCTGTGCCGCTTCATTCAATGAAACAATAGGCGATGTCACCATCTTGGAATAATACAGGGCCAAAATCAGAATGAAAATAAATCCCCCGCCGCTAAGATAGATATAGAACCAGCGCAGCGCTTCATTGGCATCATTAATTTCTTGAAGCGAAGTGACGGAGAACAGGATTTGTTTGTTGCCGCCGCCCATTACCAGAGGCTGCATAATAATAATATTGTTAGTTCCGCTCCAAGGCTCTACCCACTGTAACTCGGTTTCTTCCATCGCATTAAGGTCTTTTTTCATATCGTCTGACAAAGGAAATAGCTCATTTAAAGCTACATACAGGAGACCTTGGCGTTGAGTCTTTACACTCGGTGCCAGAATATCCGTCACAACGCCTGAGTATTCGGCAAGACTAACCGGCGAACTCTCTCCAATGGTTAATGAATGACGTAATAAAATCTTTTCTGGATACACGATCGGATCGAGATTTCCTCCGCTATATTCCTCACCCCAAATGGTGATTGGGTCTCCTTTTTGTATATTGGCTTTCCGAAGCTCTTCATCGTTCACATTCAAAAAAAGCGACAGCGGGACCGTGATTTTGTTATGATTCGCGAGTTCAACCGTCATACGGTAGGGATCACCGAGGACCAAATTGCCCTCGAAATCAACTATAGCGAGCTGGGTTCGGTTTCGATTCATAAACTTGGCTACGTTCACGGCGAGCTCTTTATTCTTCTCCGGATCTTGATAGGAATATTGTTGAGCAAATTTATAAAGATCTCGTTCGACTTTTTTCACTTTATAGTCCTGGTAGAAGCGATTGAAAAAAAGAACCTGCGATAATAAAACCAGAATATAAAAACTGGCAAAGAAAACGACGGTCAGAATAAAGAGTTTGAATGTAATTCCCCTATTTCTCATTGTTAACTCCTTTATCGCAGCTGTTTTAAGAATAACTTGCCTGTATGTTTTTCATGTGTCCTGTTACTTAGATAAGCTTACATTATATTCAGCAAAAAAAGACTGTATCTCATAAAATCGAGTACAGTCTCTAATTCAGGAGAAAGCCTCCCAAGCGAGGCTAGTGAAAGCCATCTTATAGGTGCCGCTGTTGATGGGTTACTCAGTTCATTCTGGTCTCTTCCAGCGATTGTCGGAGAATTGGATAGGCCGAATTACTCTGCATGGACTTCCTGCAGCAATCACATTTGGAGGTATGTCTTTCGTGACTACGCTCCCCGCACCGATAATACTATTCTCACCGATAGTCACGCCCTGCGTTATCTTGACATCGCCACCCAGCCATACGCGATCTTCCAGCGTTATCGGGGCGGAGTAAACTCCTTTGTCTGCACGCTCAAAAGGATCTTCCGCATGATTTGCTGCATACAGTCCCGCCCTTGGACCTATATACACATCATTTCCGATTTTCACTTCATTGCAATCGAGGATAATCATGTCATGATTAATGTATACATCGTTTCCAATGGAAATATTAAATCCGAATTCGCACCGGAAATTGGACTCGATATATACATTCTCCCCTACACGTGAGAATAGCGCTTTCAAAATGGACATGTCGTATCCAGCATTGGTATTTACCTTATGGTTATACTCACGACACATTGCTAACGCATGTGCTCTAACATCTGCCACATCTTCAGCGGCGTCATCATACATGTTCCCGCTATTCGTAATGTGCTTGATTTTTTCGATATCCATAGCGTCCTCCTATTTTACAAGTATGGTTGTGAGTGGTGTTGCTTCACTTTTCAAGATATGATTATATCATCAAGATTTTTGGATAAAAGACAGTTTTTTCTCGATTAATAACACTATATTCCCAGAAGGAGTTTATCATGCGCGCAGACACAATGCCTCTTGATCATACTCTGTATGAAGCCATCCAACATGGCCAGAATGATTTCCCTATTCAATTCTATGTGGATGAGCTGCATAAATTTATTAATAGAAAGGTCCCGCTTCACTGGCACTTCGAACCGGAGTTTTTTGTTGCACGAGGCGGAACCGTAAAGGTTCAAGTCGGTAATCACTGTATAGAATTATGCCCAGGTGATGGCATTTTCATTAACAGCAATGCATTACATTCTTTTGAACAGGTTTATGACAACGACAGGTGTAAATGTCCCAATATTGTCTTTTCCGCGGAGCTGATCGCCCCTCATACCAGTATTCTTTATCAAAAATATATCAGGCCCATTCTGATTAACCGGAGCATGCCCTATTTTATACTACATTCTGATATTCCCTGGCAAAGAGAAATCCTTAATGAGCTTTCTTACATCTTTGCGTTATTGCAGGAGTATGGCCTTCAGAGTCCCTACGGTTCCTTCTCTGCTCTGGACTTTAATATCGAAAATCTGAATGCAGCATGCTTCGAAATGCAGGTACAATGCCACTTAAATCAAATATGGCAGTCGATTTTCAATCATGTGGAGCAAATTCCTACGATTGCCCAAGACCAAAGGGATATACAATACCAAGTGCGTGTGCAGCAGATGATTTCATTTATACAGCGAAATTATATGAACCCAGTCACGCTGCAGGATATCTCAATGTCGGCCAATATTAGTAAAAGCGAAGCATCCCGCTGTTTTCAATCCTACCTGAACTGTTCTCCCATCGAATATTTGCTGCAATCCCGTATCGAAGCCTCTCAACGTCTGCTATATGATACGACCCAAAGCATCCAGGAGATTTGCTCAGAATGCGGATTTAACTCCTCCAGCTATTTCATTAAGGTATTCAGAGAGANCATATTTTTTTCATTCTCTCCAACCCTTCCTGGTAACTCACTACCGGTTTATAACCAAGTTTATTTTTGATCTGGTCAATTCGATATGACCTTGGCATGGAGACAAAAGCCAGATCAAATCTCGTTATTGGCGGATCATTTTTTAACTTAAGCACCCTCCACATAAATTCAGTGACAGACGCGACTGGCCGGGCAATAAATCTAGGCAAACTTTTATCTGGTATAGCTANAGTAAAAAATTCTTTTGCGTTCTTCGGATTATCATCGGTTACAAATAATACATCTTTGTCTTTACCTTTATGAACGGCTAAAGCTATAGCTTCAGCAACATTATCAACATGGACCATTTCTATGATGGTGTTCCCGTGGTCAATCCAGCTGAACGTACCCTGTTTAACTTTGCTGATCATGGCTTGTATTGCTGCTACTTCATTTCCCCAAATGAAAGTCGGCCGTAAAATGATTCTTTCAACCTTTGAAGGGGATTCAAGTATTTTCTTCTCAGCAATCATTTTTGACTTTCCATAGTATGAATTAGGTTCCTTCGGGTAAGGGCAGCTTTCATCAATGTTCAATAAATCTTTCTTGTCCTGGAGTACGGATTCCGAACTGATATAGATAAATTTCTTTACCTTATTCATTTCTGTATATTTTAGCAGATCAACCGTAGCATCAATAACTAATTTTTGGTACATGCTCCATTTCCCCCAGAACACAACCGGTGCAGCCATATGAATAACTACGTCCATTCCGGCAAGCTTGTGCTGCCATTCGTGAATGTTCTCAAGAGTTCCTTTAATAAGATTAACATTGGAATTATTAATATGTTCAGCTTTTTCAGGACT
>NZ_JAHCMB010000203.1 GCF_019904155.1 Paenibacillus sinensis | reverse complement strand
ACTGAAGAGATGATTCGTAAATTCTCATTATTTCGAACTCATTAACAACTTGATATTAGTACTATATAGTATTATCCTATATGGTATAATATAACGAGGAAGGTGCTTATGAATAGAGAAACACGTGGCGGGTTCTATATATCACAAATTAAACAGCTTAGTGATCGAATTTTTGAGAAGTTATTAAGAGAAAATTCCATCGAGGACTTCAATGGTGCACAGGGGCGCATCTTATACGTTCTGTGGCAGAAGGATAATGTAAGCATTACAGAACTTGGTGAGAAGACATCACTTGCAAAAACGACTCTTACAAGTATGCTTGATCGAATGGCTGAGCAAGGCCACATCATACGCAATCAAGATCCAAGAGACAGAAGGCAAACCCTAATTACGTTAACACCTAATGCTAAAGCTCTTAGCAATATCTACGAAAGGGTGTCGGCACAGATGAATGATCTATTCTATAACGGGTTTACAGACGAGGAAATTGACCAGTTCGATCACATGCTTGCAAAAGTTCTTCAAAATCTAAAACGAAACGAGGAGTAGTTTTATGGAACAAGCTGAATTAAAGCCAATCATTNTGCTCGTACAATTATTGTCAGCTCAGTTGATGAAAATGACTATCCGAACTCTAAGCAAATGTTTAAAAGGGGACATGACGGAATGAAGAAGTTCTGGTTCTCTACGAATACATCATCTATGCGAACAAAACAATTTTTGGCGAATCCAAGAGCATCTCTCTATTTTGTTGGCGAAAGTAGCGGACTTATGCTCATTGGCGATATGAAAGTATGCCATGATATTGAAAGTAAAAAACGGATTTGGGAAGAAGGTGATGAACAATATTATCCACTTGGAGTTGACGATCCAGACTATTGTGTTTTTGAGTTTACTGCCCTAAGTGGTAATTACTACTCTAATCTAGGGATACAGATATTTACTATTAGTTGACCGGGGGTAAATCGAATGCCATATGCTAAATTCAAGGATTTGGAAATGTTTTATGAGAAAATGGGTAATGGAGACAACGTTATCTTTTTACACAGCAGCTATTCACGCGGTATATTGGCTTTTGCTAGTCAAATGTTAGATTTTCAAAAAAATTATACCTGCTACTTCCCGGATTATAGAGGGCACGGTAGAACAAGATGTGAAAGTCTTGAATGGTCTACACCTCAAATCGCTGACGACATCATTGATTTTATGGATCAATTGAATATTTCCGCAGCGCATTTTATTGGCTATAGTTTGGGTGCAAATATTGGCCTCTACATTGCCGTTAATAATCCGGAAAGAGTTGTGACGCTTACTGCAATTGGTACAAGCGGATTTTGCGACCCGACCGGAGCCGAGGAGTTTGAACCGGAATGGCTTATTGAATATGGATCACAGGATACCATTAATCAAATGATTGAGAGACATTCGGAAGCACATAAAGGGAATTGGGAAGAATTCATGAGGCAATCAGCACAAGATTGGCGTTTATACCCGCAGCTTACGTTGGAACAGCTTAAAAGGATTCAATGTCCAGTGTTATTAATAACAGGGGAACATGATCCATTTACCGGTGAGGAAAAAGTCAAACAACT
>NZ_JAHCMB010000231.1 GCF_019904155.1 Paenibacillus sinensis | reverse complement strand
CAGGACTCATTCCCATGCCGTTTTGGTTCCAATTTCTATTGTCGTTCTTGTCTTTGAGCTAAACTTAATGACATTGCCCGATAAAGGAGCCCTTCTCTTCATGGTGATTTCATCCGGCGGTTAATCCGGAAATCCCTTTCCTTACAGCTGCTCCGAATGAACCAGCGAAGCTTTGACGAACTCGCGGAACAGCGGCTGCGGACGGTTCGGACGGGATGTGAACTCCGGATGGAACTGTACAGCCAGGAACCAAGGATGTCCCGGAAGCTCAACGATTTCGACAAGACGTCCATCCGGGGACGTTCCGGAAATCAGCAGGCCCGCTTTCTCGACCTGATCACGGTAGGAGTTGTTGAATTCATACCGGTGGCGATGGCGCTCATAGACAAGCTCCTCTCCATAGCAGGAAATAGCCAGGGAGTTCGGATGCAGCTTGCAGGGATAGAGCCCCAGACGCATCGTTCCGCCGAGATCCTCGATATCCTTCTGCTCGGGCAGAAGGTCGATAACCGGATGCGGTGTGCCCGGGTCGATCTCGGAGCTGTTGGCCCGGTCCAGTCCAAGAATGGAACGGCCATACTCAATGACCGATACCTGCATTCCCAAGCAGATGCCGAAGAACGGCACGCCCTGCTCGCGGGCATAGCGGATCGCAGAAATTTTGCCCTCGATCCCCCGGTCACCGAAGCCGCCCGGCACGAGAATGCCGCCGACGCCGCGGAGCCTGTCCGCCACGTTCTCATCGGTAATCTCCTCGGCGTTCACCCAGCGGATCGTTACTTCGGAGTTCGCGTCAAATCCGGCATGGGAGAGGGATTCCACCACGCTGAGGTAAGCGTCATGCAGCGCCACGTATTTGCCGACGATTGCGATTTCGACATTCCGTTCCAGCTTGTTGATGCGCTCCAGCATACTTTCCCATTCCCGCATATCCGGCTTGGGCGTCGTCAGCTTCAGGTGATTGACGACGATCTCGTCAAGTCCTTCATCCCGCAGATTCAACGGAACTTCATAGAGCGTCGAAGCGTCGCGGCATTCCACAACCGCGTTCGCATCGATGTCGCAGAAGAGCGCAATCTTGGCCTTCATGTCCGCGGACAATTCATACTCGGTCCGGCAGACGATCACGTTCGGTTGAATACCGATGCTGCGCAGTTCCTTGACGCTGTGCTGGGTCGGCTTCGTCTTCACTTCACCCGCTGCCTTGATATAAGGAATCAGGGTTACGTGAATGTACATTACATTTTCCCGGCCGATATCGCTCTTGATCTGACGGATGGCTTCCAGGAAGGGCAGGCTCTCAATGTCACCGACAGTTCCACCGATCTCCGTAATAACAACATCCGAACCCGTCTCGCGGCCGGCGCGGAATACCCGTTCCTTGATTTCGTTCGTAATATGCGGAATAACCTGTACTGTACCGCCCAGGTATTCGCCGCGTCTCTCCTTGCTGATAACCGAGGAATAGACTTTGCCCGTCGTGACATTGCTGTTCTTGGACAGGTTGATGTCGATAAACCGCTCATAGTGGCCCAGATCAAGGTCCGTCTCCGCCCCGTCATCCGTTACGAACACTTCGCCGTGCTGATAAGGGCTCATGGTTCCCGGGTCCACGTTGATGTACGGATCGAATTTTTGGATGGTCACTTTAAGACCTCTGTTCTTGAGCAACCTACCAAGCGAAGCAGCGGTGATTCCCTTGCCAAGGGAGGACACGACGCCACCCGTTACAAAAATGTACTTTGTCAATGCATTAACCCTCCTAAATAATATCCGTAAATTCAGGCGACGTTTGATGTTATCGTAACCCGTTTGCGCTACGTCAAAACGAAAAAAAGAAAAGCCGCCTTCCTTCGCCCAAAGGAGCCTTAAACCGTATATTCCGGTATCAAAGCGCTATTTAAAAAACAAAAAAGTGACACCCGCAGAACCGGGGGCACTTTTTATTTTTGAAAATATAGAATTGACTTTCATCATAAGCCCAACAATTAGTTTACTCTGCCAGCTTTATCAATGTCAAGGAAGAATTATCGCCAGTATCAGGCTTAATATTTATCCTCTTCGTCCTCGTCCGAATCCTCTTCTTCTTCTTCGTCCTCGTCGGATTCTTCTTCGTCCTCGTCGAGTTCTTCGTTGTCCATATCTTCATCGTCGATCACAACGTCGTCGTCAACTTCCTCTTCGCTGTCATCGTCGGAGTACAGATCGTCGCGATCCTCGTCGATGGCATCGAAATCGTCGTCGTCGCCGGAGTAATCCTCTTCTTCGGTAAAATCATCATCGTCGAGATCGTCGTCCTCGTCATTGATGATGCGCGGACGCTTGGAGTTGGCCACCGGATCATCGGAGCGCTCCAGCGGATACCAGCGCTTCAGGCCCCACAGATTGGTTCCAACGCAGGCAAAACGGCCGTCGATATTGATTTCGGTATATAACTGGGCAATCGTGTCGTTGATTTCTTCATCGGTCATGCCGCGCATCTTGGCTACCTCAGCCATCAGATCACGGTAGTAGAACGGCGTATTGGCCGCTTTCAAAATCAGAAAAGCCAGATCGACCATCGGCATTTCTTTGATTTTCTCGGGATCGAGCTTCAAATTAAGTGGCGTACTCAATTTATGGGACACTTCCTCTCACGCTTATATCCATTAACAAACCTAAGTAAAACCTATTTGGGAACAAAATGCAAGTCCAATCCGGGCAGCCTGTCCAGGCGCAGGGCAGGTCTTTCTCAACACATGAAAAGGCGGAGGAAATCCTCCGCACCTGACTGTATCCGCGCCAAGGATAAGCTCCTTGCGGCTTGTGCTGCGCAGGAGGGCTTTAGCCTCCTGTGTTATTGTATGTTTCCGGCCTTCGTTTGACACGACAGGCGGCCCATTTCGCCAAAAAAGGGCAAGTTCCCATGCGGCCCCCGCCCCGTTCACATACCATATGGAAGCAAGGCTACAAGAGGGGATGGCTGACTATGGACTATTACGCTTTTTGGCAGTCGGTGCATGAAGAAATCGCGGCCGGCCCCAGCGGGGAACGGCGCATCCTCACCTTCCATAACTCCCGCCAGTTTGCCGGCGCGCTTGCGCAATGGAAGCAGCTTAAGGCGCGGCGGGCAGCGCTTCGCAGGGTCAAGGCTTCCCCGCTGATCCGGGCATTTATCGTCCCGGCCGCCGGAGCCTTCAAGCTGATGCACAAATACGCCGGTCTGATCGCCGTTGAGGAAGATTCGCGGATTCAGATCCACTCGTACTCTTCTTCCTCAGCTTCCCAGACCCCTCCTTCCTCCCTTCCCTGGGGCGTCCGGGCAATCCGGGCCCCGGAAGCCTGGTCCAGATCCACCGGCGTTCATATCAAAATCGGCCTGATCGACACGGGCGTCGATTTCCTCCATCCCGACCTCAAGGCCTCTCTGGCCTCGGGCATCAATCTGCTGCACCGTGGCATGCTGCCCATCGACGACAACGGCCATGGCACCCATATCGCCGGTACGCTCGCCGCTTCGGGCGGCCTGAGCGGCATGATGGGCGTCGCCCCAAGAGCTATTATTGTGCCGGTCAAGGCCTTCGACCACAGCGGAGCCGCCTATGTCTCCGACATCGTGCTCGGGATCGACTGGTGCGTGCAGAACCGGATCGATCTCATCAACATGAGCTTCGGAATGAAGACCCGGAGCAAAGCGCTGCACGAGGTAGTCGTCAAAGCTTACCGGGCCGGCATCCCGATCATCGCTTCCTCAGGCAACGACGGCAAGCGCGGGGGCGATTATCCGGCACGTTATCCGGAGACAATCGCCGTGGGGGCGATCGACCGCAAGCGCCGCGTCGCCTCTTTCAGCAACCGGGGCAGCTATATCGATGTGTATGGACCAGGCGAAAAAGTGACCTCCTGCTGGCTGAAGGAGAGCTACAAGGAGATGAGCGGCACCTCCATGGCGACCTCCCATGTAACGGGAGCCTCCGCCCTGCTGCTCGCCCTGCGTCCCGGGATAACTCCCCGGGAGCTGAAGCTCGCCCTCCGCCGCAGCACCGTGCCGCTGATGCTGCGGGGAGGCCAGAAGCGCGCCCGGCTCGGCGGAGGCGCGCTCGACGCCGTGCGCCTGCTCCGCATCGGCACACGCACCAAGGCACGCGCCCGCCCTGCGGAGCCGCGCGCGCCGGAATAGCCCGCCGCAAGGCTCGGCGGGCGCTTAACGCAAGAAAGCCGCTCCCGGCGCTGAAGATTCAGAAGCGGGAGCGGCTTTCTTGCAAGCGGCCGGGCGCCTTCGATGAGGAAGGCCGGCCCGGCAGGGGCATTCGCGCCCTACATGCGGTCGGGCGCGCTGACGCCAACGAGGCGCAGCACGTTGGCAATGGTCTGGCGCACGGCGCCGAGCAGCGCGAGGCGCGCGATCGTCTGGGCCGCGTCATCCGTGATGACGCGCTCCGCCTTGTAGTAGCTGTGGAAGAGCGACGCCAGCTCATACACATAGCGGATCAGGCGGTGCGGCGCGTAGCCGTCGGCTGCAAGCGCAATCTCGGACGGCAGCTCGCCGATCTTGCGCAGCAGCGCGTACTCGTGCTCCGTCGACAGCTTCGAGAAATCGACAGACGCCGGGTCTGACAGCACAATGCCCTGCTCTTCGGCCTGGCGGAAGACGCTGCAGACGCGCGCATGGGCGTACTGCACGTAGAACACCGGATTCTCGTTCGAGGTCGAAACCGCGAGATCCATGTCGAAGTCCAGATGCGAGTCCATGCTGCGCATGGTGAAGAAATAGCGAATCGCGTCGATGCCGACCTCGTCCATGAGATCCTCCATCGTGACAGCCTTGCCGGTCCGCTTGGACATCTTCACTTTCTCGCCGTCCTGGAACAGGCTGACCATCTGGGCGATCAGCACAACCAGCTTGTCCGGATCGTTGCCAAGCGAGGCCATGGCAGCCTTCATCCGGGGGATGTAGCCGTGGTGGTCGGCGCCCCAGATGTTGATCATTTTATTGTAACCCCGGGCGTATTTATCGCTATGATAGGCGATGTCCGGCGTCAGGTACGTATAGGTCCCGTCGTTCTTGATCAGCACGCGGTCTTTATCGTCTCCGTACTTGGTCGTCTGCAGCCAGGTTGCGCCGTCCTGCTCGTACACCTCTCCGCGGTCGCGAAGCTGATCCAGCGCGCGCAGCACCTGGCCGTTCTCGTAGAGCGATGTCTCGCTGTACCAGATGTCGAAGGAGACGCGGAACCGGGCCAGGTCGCGCTTGATCTTGTCGAGTTCCTTCTCAAGACCGTAGTTGCGGAGGAACGCGGCGCGGTCGCCCGGCGCCATCGTAAGCAGCGAGTCGCCTTTCCCTTCGACCAGCTCTTTGGCGAAGCCCTTGATGTCCTCGCCGTGGTAGCCGTCCTCCGGCATCTCGGCCTCTTGTCCAAGCTCCTGCAGATAACGGGCCTCAATCGATTTGCTCAGGTTGTTGACCTGATTGCCCGCATCATTAATATAGTATTCGCGCGTTACCTCATAACCCGCAAAATCCAGCACGTTGCACAGCGCATCGCCTACAGCCGCGCCGCGGGCATGTCCCAGATGCAGGCTTCCCGTCGGGTTGGCGCTGACGAACTCGACTTCAACCTTCTGCCCCTTGCCCGTCTCAATCCGGCCGTAATTGTCGCCCTGCTCATGGACAAGCGCGATTACCGGAAAGAGATACGATTTCGACAAGGTGAAGTTGATGAAGCCGGGCCCGGCGATTTCTGCCTTCTCAATCGACGCGCTCTGCGAATCCAGATGCTCGATGATGGCTTCGGCGATCTGCCGCGGATTCCGCTTCGCGATCTTCGTAAGCTGCATGGCGGCGTTAGTCGCCAAGTCGCCGTGCGCCTTGTCTTTCGGCACTTCCAGCACGAAAGCCGGAAGCTCCTCCCGCTGGACAAGACCGGCGGCTACCACCGCGTCGGCAATGGCCGCCTGCACTTTTTCATTAATCTGGGCAAGCGGATTTTGACTTTGTGTCATACTAAAGGTTCCTCCTGTATATGCAAACTAATGGCGAACTGTCCCGACGGCTCGTCGTAGACGAATAACTCATACTCCCAGGAAGCCGTCAGCGAACGCCCCTCACGCGTAATGCCAAATGCGCTCGTCTCAGTAGAGAGATTAAACTGGATGTAGGGAGACCGGTAAAATCCCGGAAGCCGGCTTCCGGGCCGGAAGGACTGCTCGGACTGCACGCCGCCGTGGCGGATAATCCGAATTTCTTCTTCCATAACCTTAACCGTTGTCCGAACCGTCTCTGCCGGACCTTTCGGCCCCTCTCCAGGCTCTTCAAAACGGATGAACAGCTGCCGCCCCTTAATCAAGGCTTCACCAATGACATTCAGGACATTGGTCTCTCCCTCGTGCCGACTGGCAAGCGTAACGGAAACGCCGTATTTATCCGGACGCTGATCAGACATTTCGGGCACCTCCACTTCATTGGCCTGCTTCGCCTTCACGATCAAGCACGGACATCTTCCATTGTACTACTATATCCAGTTCGCCGGAGCAATTCAATCGCCAGATTCCATGAACATTGCGATATCGCCGCTTCAGGCGGCTCTTGCTACAGAGGCAGCAGGGTGATCGATTGCCGGGTTCGCAGGCTCGCCACCATATCCTCCCAGGCCTTCGGCTTGTCCGGCAGCACCGAGTAATAGCGGGTCAGGAAGTCGGCCACCAGCGCCGCCGGGATATGGCTCATCTCATCATCGCCGGGCATGAAGCAGAGGTCAAGACCGCTCACAGCCTCTCCGTCTCCTTGCCAGGAGGGATGGACATACGGGAAATCGATGCGCTTATACCCGAGATGCGACAGCACTTCGCGGCGGACAAAGGGGTCCATCGGCTTGATGCCCCCGAAGCTGTAATCCGCACGATAGGGGTCGTAAATCTCGGCGAACATGCCGAGAAGCTTCGTGCCGTTCTCCTCTGCCAGCGCATTCAGATCCTTCATCCGATTCTGAGCGAGAAAGCGTCCGATTCCGAGTCCTTCCCGTCCGATAATTGTAAAATCGGTCATCGCCACGTTCCAGTCGGAGTAATACCGGTATTCGGTCGCCCCTACGACCTCGCCTTCATGCACCGCTACGAACACCCGGATGCCAGGGTCCTCAAGCGGTTCCTCCCACAGATCGAAGGCCAGCACTTCCTCGGGCGGAAAAATATCCGACATCAGCTTGTGAAGCCCCGCGAACAGCGGGTCCTGAATGGCGTTGACTCTTGTATAGTTCATCAGCGCTGCCACCTCTCCCCTAAGGATAGATTTACTATAGATGAAATTATCCGATTCTTCGGATTCTTCCGGTTCCTTCATTATTATTCTTTCATTTAATTCTTTCATTAATATGACACGGAAAATAGAACGCAGCCGTTCCAGTTCCACCGAATGAGCAACACGGGGTGACTGCGCCCCGGCCCCATCCCTGCCTCAGGACATACGTCTCACGCCTTAAAAGGATTCCGCCACTCCATCAGTGCGGCGTAATTCCGCGACTCCTCATCCTCAATGTAATTTTCGGCCACGCCGAGCGGCGTTCGGCCGCACCGCAGAAGAAAGGTGATGACCGGGTCCTGCAGACGACCGGCTACCACCTCTTCCAAATACCGCTCTGCCGTCATCCCTGCGGCGTGCCGGTGATAGCCCGGCATCCGTCCGGCTCCCAACAGCCGATCCAGCCCCAGCTGCACAACGACATGGTACAGAGAGGCGATCAGCTCCCGTCCGAGCCCCAGCTTCCGGTATGTCGGCCGGACGCAGATGTCGGCGACGTACAGCGAGTTCCCATCCGGCCTATGATTCCGGATATAGCCGTCATCCGTTACCTCCGACCAGGAGTGCGCCTTGCCCAAGGGCCGGTAGTGCATAAGCAGAGAGGTAACGGAGCCGGCCAGCTCGCCGTTCACCTCGATGCAGAGCGCGCCCTCGGGAAAATGGGCGGTATGGCTCGCAAGCTGCTCCTCATTCCACCATAAATCGCTCGGGTAAGGCGGCGGGAACGCTTCGGACTGAATCTCGATAAGTCCGGCAAAATCGGCCTCACCGTAATTGCGGATCAGAGCCGGAACCGGCGTGGCGCGGTCCATGGCATAAAAGGCCTTTCGGTACATCCGTATCTTCCTCCTAGTTCCAATCCGTATACAAATCGGTTCTCCGGTCACGCCAGGTCGTAACCGAGCCCCGTTCCCGCACACGGTACAGCAGCTCCAAATCCAGATCGGCCGTAACGATCATATCGCCGTTAATCTCGCCTTCAGCCAGCAGTCCCTTCGGAGGGAACGGAATATCGTTAGGCGTAATGATAGCCGCCTGTCCGAAATTCGCCCGCATGAGATCGACCGTAGGCAGGGAACCGACCGTTCCCGTCAGCACCACGTAGATCTGATTCTCGATCGCCCGGGCATGACTTGTATACCGCACCCGGTGGAAGCCGTGGCGGTCGTCTGTGCAGGATGGACAAAAGATCACGTCCGCGCCTTTGGCTCTCGCCATCCGCACGATTTCCGGGAACTCGATGTCATAGCAGGTGAGCATGGCTATCGTGCCTTTTTCCGTCTGAAAGACCTCAAGGCCTTCTCCCGCCCCCATGTTCCAGCCTTCGACCTCGGCAGGGGTAATGTGCAGCTTGGCCTGCTCCTTGATTTGTCCGTCGGGATAAAAAAGATGCGCAACATTGTACAGCTTCCCGTTGCGTCTCAGCACATGGGTGCCCCCGATAATATGGACCCCGTATTTCCGGGCGAAGCCGGCGAACATCTCCCGGTAGCGATCGGTAAAGTCCGGCAAATTCTCTATGCCAAGTGCCCGGCCCTGATCATCTCCAATGGACATAAGCTGAGTAGTCAAAAACTCGGGGAATAAAATGAAATCGGCGGCGAATTCCTCCGCCGTCCGGATATAATGCTCAACTTGGGCAGCGAACTCTTCAAATGAAGCGATGGTATGCAAATGGTACTGCACTGCGGATACCCGAAAGCTCATTTATGTGGTCCTCCCCTGGATTGTTATATAGCGGCCGCACTCCAGCAACGGAGGCGATCTGCGGGCGCTTGTTGATTATGTAGAATTTTAACATACGGACGGGGATAACGCGAAGCCCGCCGGTACCTGGGAATCTCCGAATGCACAATTGCCGTTTCCCTGAAATAGCCGCCGCATTTTCCCGGCCTGGCCCGCCATCGTCAAACAGTCAAAAAACAGGCCAACCGGCAATAACCGGCCGACCTGATAAGCCTGATAATACAAAAGCCGCCCTCCCCGGGGGGATGGCGGCCCTGCTTGGTTGACGATATTTTCCTATTGAGCGGCATCCGTCTGCTTAAAGTCAATCAGACATCAAGCTTACTTGGCGGCAAATCTGAATTTCAGCTTCCAGGTCGCTCCGCCGTCCTGCGTCATGTACAGCGAGGAACCGTCCGGGCCTCTGTCGGCAAGCCAGCCGCTCTTCGCTCCGGTGAACGAAATTTTGCCGTCATAGCCCGGGATTCCCGGCAGATTGCTCCACGTCTTGCCGGCGTCATAGGACCGTCCTACGCCGATTTCTTCGCCGGCCGGCGAGTAGCCCAGCAGGAAGGCTCCTCCGCCCGCCAGCTGCATATTTCCCGGCTTGCCCGAGACCGGCCCCTTCGGAAGTCCGCTCTTGCCGCTGCCCGGGGCCGGGCCGCCGCCTGCCGTGGACTGGGCGATGACACGCCGCCAGCTGGCACCGCCATCCCCGCTTGCGTAGAGGGAATAGGAGGTCTGAGACATCCCAAATCCTCCATACAGAACCGCCCAGACTTGATTGCCGCTCGCATACACCTCGGCGTAACCCGGATCATCAAAGGACGACTTCAGCGTCGTCTTCCAGGTCTTGCCTCCGTTCGTCGTCTTCATGATGCGGTATCCGTCTCCCGCCGCCACCGTCACCGCCCAGCCTGTGCTTCTGCTGGCAAAGTAGGCGCCGCGGGTATTGGCCGGCGTCGTCAGCTTGCTCCAAGTCTTGCCGCCGTCACTTGTGTAGTAGACGAAGGCCCAGTCGTAAGCGAAGCCGTGAAGACGGTCGCTGAAATCGACGCGGCCGAAGGTCACGGGGTGATCCGACAGCCGTTTCCAGTGAGAACCGCCGTCCGGCGTCGCGATCAGATAACGGCCCGTCTCCCCCTGCTCAAGCGACGCCAGCGCCCAGCCGTATACATTATCGGGAAAATCGATATCGCTGAAGGACCACTGTCCTTCATAAATCGTCTGAAAAGTGTGGCCGGCGTCGGAGGTCCCGATCAGGAACCCGTTCCCGGCCGCCCGGCCCGTAGTGGCGCTGAGAAACTCAATATCGTTGAAGGCAAGCGGCCCGGAGCCAGCCTTCAGCTCTTTCTCTTGAAGGCTCTTCAGCAGTCCGTGATCACCGGTTTCAGAGGCCGGAGCCTGGGCCGCTTTCACTGCCGAAGCTCCAAAGCTCCATCCGGGGAGCGCCAGCAGGATGGCCAGCGCGGCAGCAAGCAGCATGTTCATTTTGCGTACATTCATCTTGTTCATCCAATTCGCCTCCTATTATTCATTACCCTGTCCCTTTTCAGGTATATCGTATTCCCGCCAGGGGCATCCACCGCCAAAGATCACAAAAAGGGATCAAAATCTTCACTTTCAATTACAGATCGCTCGCATTCCATGCCGGAATCTACCCGCTGCCGCATGAATATCCCGGCTTTTCCTTCCCCATAATGGTAAAAAAGACCCTGAATGCAAACCCACCATTTTCACGATAAAGGAGCCTGGTTTCCATGCCGCTTCAGTCCCAAGGCCCGTCATCACGCCGCAAAAGCCGGCTGCGCCGAATCTTCCGGCTGATTCTGGGCGCCGCCGTCTTCCTGCTTCTGTTCTCCGCTGCGCTGCTGGGGTATCTATATCATAAAGATCTGCCGAAGGTGCCTGAGGATACCCGTTCCCGCTTGCTGGACGCCAGAGGAAATGTGCTGACTGTCTTCTCCCCTGACAATCGGAGCCATCATCCCGTGGGATTAAAGGAGATTTCTCCCCTGCTGATCCAGGCCACACTCGCTGTCGAGGACCGCAAGTTCTACGAGCATACCGGCTTCAACTTCAGAAGCATGGGCCGTGCGGTCCTTGTCAATCTGGAGAACGGGAGCCGCTCCCAGGGCGCAAGCACGCTAACCCAACAGCTGGCACGCAATCTGTACCTGTCGCATGAGAAGACCTGGACCCGTAAGGCAAAGGAGGCGATGTACACGCTTCAGCTTGAAATGAAGTACAGCAAGGACGACATTCTTCGCATGTACCTGAATGAAATCTATTACGGTCACGGCGCCTACGGGATAGATGCGGCTTCCGAGATGTATTTCGGCAAACCGGCGGCTTCGCTTGATCTGGCCGAGAGTGCGCTTCTGGCCGGCATTCCTAAGGGACCGACTTATTATTCGCCATACACCCATCCGGATAACGCCAGGAAGCGTCAGCACATCGTTCTCGCGGCCATGGTCGACCTTGGTGAAATCACGCAGGCCGAGGCCGACCAGGCCGAAGCGGAGCAGTGGAACCTGAAGCCGCGGGGAGAGCAGGCCGCTTCCCTGACCGCCCCATACTTCCGCGACTACGTCGGTGCAGAAGCAGCCAAGCTGCTCGGCATGAGTCAGGACGAGCTGGAGATGGACGGCTTGAACATTTATACCACGCTGGACCCGGACATGCAGGCGGCGGCCGAGCAGGCGGTGGCCCATGGGATGGACGGAGCCGGTGGCCTGGAGACAGGTCTCGTGTCAATCGACCCGAGAACCGGATTTATCAAAGCGATGGTCGGCGGCGTTAATTACCGGACCAACCAGTTCAACCATGTTCTGGCCACGACGCGCCAGCCTGGATCGTCCTTCAAGCCGATCATGTATCTGACCGCATTGTCGGAAAAGGCGATGACCGGTCTTACCGTGTTCAACAGCCAGCCGACCCTGTTCCATTACGACAATAACCGCAAGACGTACCAGCCCCGAAATTTCGGGGATAAATACCTTGGTGAAATCAACATGCGCCAGGCGATCGCGGCCTCCGACAATATTTACGCGGTCAATACGATCATGAAGGTGGGCACGGAGAAAGTTATCGAAATGGCTCGAAAAATGGGTATCGACAGCCCGCTGGTCGATGTCCCGTCGCTGGCGCTCGGCGCCTCGCCCGTCAGCCCGCTGGAAATGGCTGGCGCCTTCGCGGTGATCGGGAACGGCGGCGTCAAGATGCCGGCTACCTCGATTCTTAAAATTACGGATGCGCAGGGAAATGTGCGGTATGAAGCTCCGCAGGCTCAGGGGGAGAGCATCGTGTCGCCGGCAGCGGCTTATGTGCTGACCCGGCTGATGGAGGGCGTATTCGAGACGGGAGGCACGGGCAACCGCGTCGCTTCGCTTATCAAGCGGCCTGTAGCGGGCAAGACCGGCACGACGGACACGGATGCGTGGATGGTCGGCTTCACGCCGGAGCTTGCGACCGCAGTGTGGGTCGGGTACGACAAAGGGCGCGACATTACAACGACGGAGGCCCGGAGGGCCGCTCCGATCTTTGCCCAGTATACGGAGACGGCGCTGGAGAATGTGCCGCCGAAGATTTTCACGATTCCGGATGGCGTGGTCAGCGTCTATATCGATCCGGAAAGCGGCAAGCTGGCGACCGCCTCATGCCCGGACAAAGTGCTAGAGACCTTTATCGCGGGAACGGAGCCGACCGAAATCTGCGACCGGCACGGAAAAGGACAGCCGGCGGAGGAGGCGGGCAAGAACGCAACTGGCGCCAAGGAAGACACGGAGGAGAGCCACTCCTGGTGGGGCGATCTGAAGCGCTGGTGGCTGAATTAACAAGGCACGCGCTGGCCGGCTGCCGCAAGCCTTATCCCGCTTGACGGCGATTGGCGGAGGGACGAAGAGGCTTGACGGGTAGCGGCGAGGCTTGGCTGATGCCCTGACGGGCGCTTCGCATATGGTTGCCGGATAACGGGCGTGTCTTGACAGTTATTAGGTGCGTTAACAGGCGCTTGTGGACGCTCGGCGGTTGACGGCAGAGCTTGACGGATTCCGGCGTTCCCTAGGACGGACGCTTGCCAACGGCCTGGAGGAACAGTTACCATAGAGCCATTGTATGTTTAGGAGCGAATTATTGTCAGGAGCGAATCTTCATGCCCGGCAGAGGCGGGCCTGCGCCCGTCCGCTTCAAGGAGGTGCCTCTCTGCTCTATGGATTTGGATCTGCGTTTCATTCCCGGCAGCCCGCTGCCGGCCTCTTTCTATACCCTGCCCGCGCTTCAGGCCGCCCCTCTGCTGCTCGGGAAACATCTAGTTCGACGCACTGAGGACGGTGATATCCGCTGCATGATCGTGGAGACGGAGAGCTATGGCGGAGCCGAGGATAAAGGCAGTCATGCCTACGGCGGAAGACGGACCGAACGGACGGAGCCGATGTTCAGCGCCGGAGGAACGGCTTATGTATACCTCATTTACGGCATGCATAATTGCTTCAATGTGGTGACGGCGGAGGCGGATAACCCTCACGCCGTCCTGATTCGCGCCGTGGAGCCGCTGACTCCCCGGGACGCATCGTTGATGGCCGCCAACCGGGGAACGGCCATCCGGAAGCCCTCCGATCTGTCGGGAGGGCCAGGCAAGCTGGCGAAGGCGCTCCGGATCGACCGGAGCCTGAATGGGCTTCGCATTGACCAACCTGGCGGTCCGCTCTGGCTGGAATGCGGCGGCGATCCCCGCGCGCCGGGTGCCGTCCAGGCTCCCCGCATCAACATCGCCTATGCTGAAGAGTATGCGCAGCTGCCCTGGCGCTTCTATCTCAGGGATAACCCTTACGTCTCTGTCCATGATCCTGACGCCGAAACCTTCCTCTGGACATAGCAAAAATGCAGAGGGCCGCTGCATTTCGGCTGCTTCCAGGCGGGTAGAAACATAAATAGATCCAGCGGTTAACGCTTGACGGGTGTATTTATGGTACTGTGCGTTTTTATATTTCGAAGAAGCCCCTCCTATAGGCCTGATGGCGGAGGGGCTTTTGCGCGGGCGTTGCCCCTCGGCCGGCAAAAAACTGCAACTTTTTTACAGTTAACATCGTCTTAATAATGATGATCCCTATACATGCTCCGGAACGATCCGGAGACGGAAAAGAGGTAAAACCTGCTTATGATCCGAAACCGAATCTTTCGTATGACCTCCGCTCTGGCTGCGGTATCCAGCCTGGCACTGCTGCTGTATGTCCCGGCCCCGGCAGGAGCCGCGCCCGCCCTATCATCCACTCTCTCTGCGCAGAGCACTGCCTCCACGAATGAAGTTACGCTCGATCATTCGGGATTTCGCGAGAATGGAACGTTATACATTCCTCTAAGAGATCTCTCCTCCTTTATGGATTTGCAGCTTCTGTGGAATCCGGATAAACGAAGTCTGGAGGTTACCGGACTATATCAGGCGGTCAGCCTCAAGCCGGGCCAGGCCAAAGCCTACACCGCCTCCGGCAGCGTGATCATGTTGGGCGGCGAGACCCTGGTCCGAAGCGGTGTGACATACGTATCTGACAAGCTCTTCTCCAAGGCGTTCGGAATGCCGATTTCCTGGAAAGGGGGAAGCACGTTCTCCATTCCCTATACCTCCAGGTATGTCCTTACCCAGGCAGACCGGCAGCTGTTCTGGCTGAACCGGGAACACGGTGTGCTGTACAGCGGCCGGAGCGGCATGATTCCCCGTCTCGCAGGGGCCATTCAAGCCTCCGGTCTGGACTGGGTCAGCATGTCCGCGCGAAGAATCAATGAGGCGAGCTATGCCATCGACATTCATAATGTCAGCGGAGAGCCCCACTTAAGCAATACCCGTTGGCGTCTGCTGATGTATGAAGGCTCTGTCAACCGCCAGGGCGTCACCCATTATTGGAACCCGCGCATGACCGGCCTCAAAGAGGATGTCTTTGCCTTCCAGGGCAATCTGGTGATGATGGGCGGGAGTACCTTAAGACTCGTCAATCCGGACGGCCATATCTATAAAACCTACAATCTGGCGGAAATAACCGGCGTCGACGACGCTTACGCAGTGGAGGCCATTGATACAGACTTTGTGCTGGTACGGGCATTCCAAAAAGGAACTTTATTCCTGATTGACCGCAGAACCGGCGTCAGCGTTATGCTGTACCATGAACTCCTGAGCGCGGAAGATCAGGCATGGCTGGAGGCTTATCCGGATACCGAGATCGATTATCCAGGAGACGGGCTAAGCTATGCCGGACGTTCGGGGGATGCGCTTTCATTTGAGTGGACTTCATTTGTTAAAGAACAGAAGATCCATTTTACCTATAATTTACCCCCCTTATCTTTATAACCAATTACTGTTATAATCAATAAAAACAACCAAATCCGAATAAGCAAATGAGGGACATGGGATGAAGGATACAGGCATGATCCGAAGTTTAGACAACCTTGGACGCATTGTAGTTCCCGTTGAAATCCGCATGACACGCAATATTGAAATCGGGGATCCTATCGAGTTTTTTATTTTGGACGATCATATCATCGTATTGCGGAAATACACCTCGACCGAATGCACCTTCTGCAGAAGTCTGGACAACGTCACCTATTTCAGGGATCAATTTATTTGCAGCCGCTGTCTCAGCGAACTGACGAATCCGGGACCCGAGTCGTATGCGCCGGCCGCTCAGCCTGATGAGGGAGAGTCCTCGTCCGCAGAGGCCGATAGCCTTGGCGGCGGCAGGAAACGGACCAAATCGGATGAGCTCCGCGAACGGCTGGAGCAGACGATACAGGAGCATCCCGAAGCCAACCAGAAGGAACTGGCCGAAATTCTCGGCATCAGCCAGGCCAGAGTCAGCCAGCTGAAGCGAAAGCTGGGAAGCGGCCGATAGCCCGGCCGTGACTACGAACACGTACCCGCAATACATAGGCGAGCGCGCCGGACAGGCTTCCACCCCAGTGCGCCTCCCTTCAAAAAAGGCACCGCGTTCCTTGATCATCAAGGAATCCGCGGTGCCTTTGTGTCTACAGGGAATGCTGTTTCAAGCCTCCAGAGCCTGCTTCAGTTCCTCGGGCGAGCCATTCCACCAGTCTTCGTTGTGGGACATGAGCAGCGATTTCAGCGCCGCTTTCTCCCTGGAGCCGAGCCCTGTGACGTCAATCCGCCGCTTCAGCGCCCGATCCAGCTTGTTCACATGATCGGCCAGTATCTTCCATCCCCGCTTGGCTTCGCTGTCAATCCACATTTCGCAAGCGGTAAGCCCTGCGTAATGCTGGCCCTCCGGTGTCCGGTCCACAGCGACCCAGACCACCCAGACCTGTCTTCCCCCGGGCGCTTCCTCCCGATTCGGGGTGAACTTGATGCCGCGTTCCACCTTGCTCTTGGCATGCATCGCGCCGATATCGATTACGGCTTCGCCGTCGTCAATAATGACGGGAGACACGTTGTTCAGATCGATCGAGCCCGCTCCGAAACCCTTATGCTTGCTCTTCGCGTTCACAATATTTAAAGCAATCTGCTTCTTGCCTTCCGGCTGCTTGTCTTCCATGCTCATATCGCGCTCCCTCCCTTTCCTCTTGCTTCGGGCAAACCCAGTTTAATTTTAGCTAATATTACGGCCGATGCCAACATATACATCCCGTAGAAGCTTGTCACGGGAGGAATTACTCTATGAAGCGACGATTCCGCACCACCTTATTTATCGCCGTTCCGGCCGCCCTCTGCCTTCTGCTCGGGACGGGCCTATGGGCGCCGCCATCATCATCCCAGACCGGACTAGAACCTGCGGCACAGCCTGTCTCTGCGCCCGAAACGGCCAAGTCCCCCTCCGGCTCCCGCCAGGAGGCGGCTGCCAAGTCCACTCTGCCCGAGGCGCAGCCTCCCGCATCTGCTCCGGCCCTAAGCCGGCGGGTTACCGAATACCATATCGGGGCGGAGCTGTCGGACGATGCAAGCACCGTGACTGCGACCGAGACGGTAACCTGGACGCATCCCGGCAAGAATCCGGTTAGCGACCTGTACTTCCATCTCTATCCGAACGCTTTCAGCTCGAAGGACACAACCTTCATGGCCGAATCGGGAGGCAAGCTGCGCGGCGACACCATGCCCGAGAACGGCTTCGGCTCCATGACCCTCACCGACGTCCGTACGGAGACCGGAGTCTCACTGCTCCACCGGATGCAGTATGTCCGCCCCGATGACGGCAATGCGAACGACCGCACGCTTGTCAAAATCCATCTTCCCCAGCCGGTGAACGGCGGAGAGAGCGTGACGCTGAAGCTCCAGTTCCAGGTCGCACTGCCCCAAATCTTTGCCCGCATGGGCCAATCGGGCCGCTTCGTCATGGCGGGTCAGTGGTTCCCCAAGATCAGCGTATATGAGCCTGCCGGCACACGCGGAGCCAAGGAAGAAGGCTGGAACCTGCACCAGTATCACGGCAATTCCGAATTTTACAGCGATTTCGGCATTTACAGCGTGGCCATTTCCGTACCCGCCGATTATACCGTCGCCGCTACGGGTTTCGCGGTCAAGAATCCCAAAATATCCGGCGGACGCAAAGTATACCAGTTCTATGCCGACGATGTTCATGATTTCGCCTGGTCCGCTTCTCCGGATTTTGTCTACGCCGAGGAGGCCTTCTCTTCGCCCGAAGTTCCGGGGGTCAAAATCAAGCTGTACCTCGACCCGCTGCACAAAGACCTTAAGGAGCGCTATTTCCAGGCGGCGGAGGCCGCACTGAGCGCCTTCAGCAAGTGGTACGGCCCCTATCCCTACACGACTCTGTCCATCGTCGTCCCTCCACTGTCAGGCAACGGCGCAGGGGGGATGGAATATCCGACACTCATCACCGCGTTCGGGGCCGAGAGCAGCAATCCCGACACATCACTGGAGCGGACCGTCATCCATGAGATCGGCCATCAGTTTTTCTACGGCATGGTGGCCAGCAACGAATTTGAAGAGGCCTGGCTTGATGAGAGCTTCACCTCCTACGCCGAGGACCGCCTGATGGGGCAGGAGTACGGGCTGTTCCCCAACCTTCCGCTGCAGGCCAGCCTCGTGACGTCGCCCAAGCCGCTGACGCTGGACGCCTGGAAATATGGCAGCTCGGACGCCTATACCCAGAATGTCTATATCCGGGGCAAGCTGGTGCTTAAGGATATCGAACATCAGGTCGGCTCGAAGACGATGGACATGATCATGTCCACCTATGCGCGTACCTACCGTTTCCGCCATCCGTCCACCGCCGATTTTCAAAAAATCGTGGAAAAGGTGACCCGCAAATCCTGGCAGGATTACTTTGACCGGTATGTCTACGGACAGGGCGCTCCCGACTTCGCTGTGGAGAACATTACGGTATCACGCGACAAATCCGGGAACAGCGAGTCCATAGTCACCGTCGCCAACAAAGGGAGCTTCTATCCCGGGGTCAGCATCAAGTTCACCTTCCAGGACGGACATGCGGTAATCAAAAATTGGGACGGCCAGGGAAGCCGCACTTCGTTCAAGATCGTCTCGGCGTCTCCCCTGCTCTCGGCCGAGATCGATCCCGGCCATAATGTTGTGCTTGAGACGAAGCATATGAACAATTTCCGGAAGGCGTCACTTCCGACGGCTGCCGTCTCCCGCTGGACGCTTAGCTTGGCGAACATACTTGAAGCTGTGCTCGGAATTTATGGATGGTGAGGTGAAGTCATGAGAAACTGGATCGCCTGTGGCTGGAAAAGCGTAAAAGAGCAGCTCTATATCCTGATTCTGCTGTTTCTCTACCGGCTGCTCTGGGGATACTGCCTGTACCGCTTCATAAGATCGGCGGTCGTACCGGCCCTGCTGCGCTACCCTTCGGAGAATGCCGGAGGCAGCGCGTCCAGCCGACTGCTGTACTCGGTGGAGGCCCAACTCGGTCTGATCCATGACCCGGCCGTGATGCGCTGGTTGTGGACCTTGCTGATTCTGGCTGCCGTCCGCCTGCTCCTTACGCCTTTCATTCGTGCGGGGCTGTTGTATGAGCTGCATCAGGAGAGCCGCGGAGAACGGGGTCTATTCTTTTTTCCCGGCATGAAGAAGTACGGGCTGCCGATCCTGCTCTTCAGCGTGATCGAATGGATACTCACCCTTCTCCCTCTGTACTGGCTGCTCCCTGCAGGCTTGCGGCTTCTTCACACTTCTCCAAGCGGATCAGCACTCCTGGTCAAGGCCATTTCCGCCTTCCTGGTCTGGTTGTTATATGTGTGGCTGATCCGGCTGCTGCTGCTGTACATGCAGTTCGGATACACCGGAGAGACCGGTATCCTGCCGTCCCTGCTTACCGCCCTTCGCCGGTTCCCCTCCGCGGCCGGCATCGGAATTCTAATGGGCGGCGGAATCCTGCTCGTCGTTGCGATCAGCGCCGCCGCGGGCCTGCTGTTCCCGGGCTTCCCCGCCCTGCTTATCAGACAGCTTGCTCCCCTGCCCTCGCTCGTATTCGGCCTGTGGGGACTTGCCTCTCAATATCATACTTGGCGTGGAGAACGATTATCCTCTTGAACCCCTCTGGAAAACCCTTTCATTTATGCTATTTTCCAATAAAAAGAGTTCAGAATCCTTGACGGGAATCTGAACTCTTCTTTGATTTCCCTCTCTCCAATCTCTTCCTCGGACGAAAAGGATTTGCCAAACGAGAAAACCTCTGCTACAATGAGGCTTGTGTTGAGGGTAACAAGTTTGTAATCTTTTAAAAAGATAAGTTATTTTGACGACCATTGTATTATAACGTCGAATTCATATTGAGGTGCACAACAAGCCAAATCCCTGGGCACCGGGGAGCGGGGGAACCATTTCTTTGGGTGAATTGATCTCGTAACAGAGGGGTCATAGGGAACCTTCAAACCGAATCCTTAAGCTAACCACGCAGGCATTTGGAAGGAGAACTTCACATTGAAAGGTCAATCGATCAAGAAGAAAATCGCAGCCGCTGCGTTGGGTGTTGTGATGGCTTTCACATTAGGTACCGGAAGCGCTTTCGCAGACTCCAAGATGGATACTGTTATTTCTAAAACAATCGGAATCTCCTATAAAACCGGCGGCACAACAACGGCCGGCTTTGACTGCTCGGGTTATACCAAATATGTCTTCACGAAGCTCGGACTTTCGCTTCCCCGCACTTCTCAAGCGCAGTACAATGTGGGATCCTCCGTATCGCGCAGTCAACTTCGCTCCGGCGATCTCGTCTTCTTTAATACGACAGGAAGAGGCGTCTCCCACGTTGGTATTTATGTCGGCAACGGCAAATTCGCCAACTCGTCTTCCTCGCACGGTGTTACAATCAGCTCACTGAGCCAGTCTTACTGGGCCAGCCGCTATGTTGGCGCCAAGCGCGTCATGAGCAAGAACGATTACCAATCTGTCGCATACGATTGATTATTTGTAATCATTAACCACCCGGACCTGATTTCTCCGATCAATTCCGGGTTTTTCTTTTATGATTCAACTTTTTCCTAATTTAAGGTAAATATACACCGGATAATCTGCCATGAAACAACCTTCTTCAGAAATGAAAAATAAATTTTTTTGTCGGTTCTCAAGATTGTACAAAGCCAGAGAATTCACGGGTTTTGGAGATATCTATAGGCAACCGCCTAAATGAAAGCGTTATAAAAACGACTGTGGCTATGTACAAAATGATTGCCAAGCGGCTAAAGGTTTGTTACAATAATCGCAATGAAATCATAGTAACATTTTTGTAATGAATATTAACGTTTTCGCGATTTTTTTGTTACGAATGAATCGTTATAAATCGAAACCACCATTACAGTAGGTGCCGAGTTCCCTGAAGCAGGGAAGCGGGGGAACCATCTTTGGGTGAATTGACCTCCTAAATTTAGTGAGAGGTCATAGGGGACCTTCTACCGAACCCTTAAGCTAACCTCGCAGGCATTGGAAGGAGTCCATTCGTTTGAAGAAGAAGTTGGCGGCAGCATTCCTCAGTTTCTCCATCGTTCTAACAATTGGAGCTGGCAGCGCACTTGCCGATTCCAAGATGGATAAGGTAATCGACAGCGCGATCGGAACCAAATATGTTTCCGGCGGCACAACGACAAGCGGATTTGATTGTTCCGGATTTACCATGTACGTGTTCAACCAAATCGGCGTTAACCTGCCGCATCAATCCGGCTCTCAATACCAGATGGGCGATGCAGTATCCCGCAGCGACCTGCGCGCGGGGGATCTGGTGTTCTTCAACACCAGCGGAAAAGGCGTATCCCATGTCGGCATCTATGTCGGCGACGGTAAATTCGCCCATGCTTCCACCTCCAGAGGCGTTATCATTACCTCACTGAGTGACAGCTACTATGTGAACCGCTATGTCGGCGCCAAGCGCATCATGAGCAGCAGCAAGTACCAAGCGGCTGCCGTCGATACGCAAGATGATGATAACGTTCAATAATGCAATGGAACTTTAATGTAGAATCTTTGCCCCTGCCGGTCTCTGACCGCAGGGGTTTTTATCCGTTATACGCCATTTCGTCCGTCTTACTTACCATTTACCCCGTTCGAAATTTGTCAAACACCCCATATAATAGGAAACGGGAAATTTAGGGGAATTTGGGGGCGGGAATTCGGGTATGGGTGCTGCTGAAAGTTTTTGCGTCGATTTAGCCCTTTTTGTATATAATTTAATAAAGGTCAGAATCAGAGGGTCTTAATTCTTGGAAAAGGAGGCCGCTGAACTTATGATTAGCTCACCCGTTATTTTTCACGCTGTCCCTATGACAGCTGCGCATGCCAAGGAGATCTGCACCTGGCATTACAAGGCACCTTACAACATTTACGGATGGCTTTCCTGGGAACAGATGGAAGCGCTCGGCATCGAATTCGGTGATCCGCGCATCCGCCGGGAGCAGTATGTTTCGATTATGAATCAGAATGACGAGCTTTGCGGCTTTGCCCAGTTGTTTCCTATAGAAGGCGAGGTCCGCACAGTAAGACTGGGACTCGGCATGCATCCCGAGCTTTGCGGGCAGGGTACTGGGCATCTGTTCGTCGGAGCGATCATCGAGGAAGCCCGCAAGCGGTATCCCCGGCGGGAAATCGACCTGGAGGTTCTCACCTGGAACCAGAGAGCGATCCGTGCTTACCGGAAGGCCGGCTTCACGATTACCGATGCGTACGAGCGCCGGACACCAACCGGAGTTAAGCCGTTTTATTGCATGGTTTACGATAAATCGCGAGCCTGAAGATAAATAGCGGAGTTTTCCTAACAGCCTTCCTTCATTAAAAGGGTGTCTGGCTGGTGCGTTGCAGTAGAAATAGAAATACGCCTTCTACCCTGCAGCCTCGCGGCTTCAGCGGAAGAAGGCGTATTTGTAATGCTGTATCTGGTGTCTCACGATTACTGAGCTTTCGGATACCAGTCTTACCGTGTCTTCTCGAATGCCTCATTAAACTCATGGGCTTCCCGGATGTCGAGCGCGGTAATCCCGCCTTCTTCGCCTGTGGACAGACGCAGAGTAACTGTTTTGTAGTCGATGGTAATATGCGGATGATGGGTGAAGGCTTCCGAAATAGCGGCTACTTCATCCACGAAGGCAATCCCCTTCATAAAATCGCTGAACATATATTTGCGCACCATGGCCCCGTCTTCAAGCTTCCAGCCATCCAGTTTGCTTACCTGCTCCTGCAGTTCTCCATCAGTTAACAGCACGTTAGATTTTCCTCCCTTGACAGCCGCCGGAATTCCCGCAGCCTTCCTTAAAACAAACATCCCTCAGTCTTCAATCCAAGGGATGCGCCAGGCTAAGGCCTATTTTCGGTTTAATGTATTCTGGGTTCCCGGCTTTTATACCTTGGACACCCCCAATTTTACCATGAGGGCAGACTCGGGGCAAATTAGCGGAGCCCTTAGATCAGCGCTACAGACTCCAAATCCTCTTCTCCAACCAGAATATTGATCCGGTGCCCTTCCTTGTCATAAATCACGACACCGCTGCCTACCTGTATGACAGGCTCGTTGCCCAAAGCAAAGAACAGATCCTCCGCGAGCGCCTCCCATACCTCCAGCTTCGATTCACGCGGCAGCATCTGCCACTCCTCCGAGTCCATTTCAAAGAACAGATAGCTGTCCGGTATGCACTCAACCGCTTTTGTTAAGTCGTTCAATATATCGCCGTAATCTCTTCCATGCTTAACGCCCACCGTTCTCACTCCGCTTCTTAAAGACTATGAATACCCTTTCCTTACCCATTATAGCCTAAACGCCTTCACAAAAAGAGTCGGGCTGTCGATAAATAAATTATGGCTTTTATTTGTTCTTCGCCGATCGGCCCGCCGCCATTCATGGATGAAAGCTGCGGAGTTCAATATTTAAATCTCATGGACGAGGTGTATGCATGCAAATCTCATCAATTATTGGTCTGATTCTTGGTCTTGTAGCTGTTATCTTGGGGATGTTCCTCAAAGGGGCGCCGATCATCGCGCTTAAGAACTACGCCGCCTTTACCATCATTCTTGTGGGTACGGCCGCCTCCCTGTTTATGGCATTCCCGATGTCAGAAATCAAAAAGCTGCCGAAGCTGTTCAAGATCATCTTTGTCGGCGGGAAGAAAATGGTCAGCAAGCAAGAAGTCATTACCATGTTCATGGAATGGGCGGCCATAACCCGCCGCGAAGGCCTGCTGGCGCTTGAATCCAAGGTAGAGGAGATTCAGGATGATTTTCTCCGCAGCGGCATGCGGATGATTATCGACGGCAACGACCAGGAATTCGTTCAGGATGTCCTGATGGAAGATATTCACGCGACTGAGGAGCGCCATAAAGTCGGAGCCTTGATATTCTCCCAGGCCGGCATGTACGCCCCGACGCTCGGGGTGCTCGGCGCCGTTATCGGTCTGATCGCCGCCCTCGCGGATATGAGCGCCATGGAGAAGCTCGCTCACGCGATCGGCGCGGCATTTATCGCGACACTGCTCGGTATCTTTACCGGTTACGTCTTATGGCATCCGATGTCGAACAAGCTCAAGCGTCTGTCGAAGCAGGAAATGGAGATCCGCATGATGATGCTGGAAGGGCTGCTTTCTATCCAGTCCGGTGTCTCGACCATCGCCATTAACCAGAAGCTGTCCGTCTTCCTGACCCCTGCAGAGCGCGCCAAGCTGAATCAGAAGGAAGGTGGGGCGAATGAGCAAAAAGACTAGGCACGAGGATCATGAAGAGCATGCCGACGAATCCTGGCTGCTCCCTTATTCCGACCTTATGACCCTGCTTGTCGCCTTGTTCCTCGTCCTGTACGCCATGAGCGCGACGGACGCCAAGAAATTTGAAGAGATGGCCCAGGCTTTCAGCAGTGCCCTGAACGGCGGGACAGGGGTGCTGGACTACCAATCGATGGCGCCTACCAATAGTAATCTCGATGAAGGCAAGGCGAAGAAGAACGACAATGTGCTGGACACGAACCGCAATGAGAACGAGATTGCCAAGCTCCGGCAGAAAGAGCAGGAAGATCTCGAGAAGCTCAAGAAGCAGTTCGACCAATATATCAAAGCTAATAATTTGACAGATCTGCTCGAAACGAAGCTCAATCAGTCGCAGCTTCTGATTACGATAAGCGACAACGCGCTGTTTCCTTCGGGACAGGCCAACGTCAAGCCGGAGTCGCGGCAGCTGGCCAAATCGATCTCATACATCCTTCAGTCGTTCCCGGATTATAGTGTCGTCGTGTCCGGCTATACCGACAATATTCCGATCTCGAACAACCAATATTCTTCCAACTGGGACCTCAGCGCCAATCGGGCCCTGCAGTTCATGAGAATTCTGCTGATCAATCCGTACTTGAATCCGGAGAAATTCAGCGTCATCGGATACGGGGAATACCAACCAGTAGCCGATAATTCCACCGAGGCCGGACGCGCGAAGAATCGCCGGGTTGAAGTGTCGATTCTTCGGAAATACCAGGATACCACGAAGACGACGTCAGTATCCGCGAAATAACTCTTATCCCCTTTTAACGTACACCCCCTTCAGGCATACAGTGCGAGCGTTCACAGCAAGCTGAACGAGAACTGTAAGCGGGAGGGGATTTTTGTCTGCATATAGACGCTACTCCTCCTTTAAATAATCGATAAAATGCCTGTAATACCCCCTGGATTCTGCCGTAACGTACTGACCGTCGTTTCCTGAATCCTCAGCCAGCCTTTGGAGTCCGGGTCCTCCCGTATAGGGACGAACCACACAGGAGCGAATATATTTCGCCTGGATCGCTTCCCTGGGACAATTATACAGGCACCTCATGCACCACATACACGCACGGCCAAATGAAATGCCTTCCTCCGTCTTTTTGATATTGGATACCGGACATTCCCGCACACATTTCAGACACAACGTGCAGGAGGATGAAGCAGACAAGCCTTTTGCGAAAAATTTAGCGGCAAATCCCTCTCCCCAGTACACCGTCCTTAATACCATTCTCAGCAAAAGGTTCATCTCAAGCTTCCGGGGCACCCTTCTCCTGATCTCATCCCCGATACGTTCCGTCTTCATCCGGGCAGCCTCATACAGCTGTTTGTTCAGCCGATCGTCGTATTTCATGAAGAGATTGCAAGGCATGGCGAGAAGAGAATCGTGAAAGGGGCTGTAGCCCTTCTGCCGCAGCATCCTCAGCAGGACGTGGGAGGCTCCATAATTGATGTAATGGGGGGATGACGCCGTCTTAAAGACGAAGGCAGGAGTCTCCAAGGAAGAAGGCAGCTGCCTGACGAACCGTTCTACCAGGCTGGACGCTCCAAATCCCATCACGGGATGACCGATCCCGATTAAACCGTATCCGGCGTAATCCGGCATTCGATGTCCTTTGATAATGTCTTCGATCCTGAACAGGTCTGCTCCGCCGCCCTCCCTGGTCAATGCTTCGGACAGCAGCCTGGCGACAACCTCGGTATTTCCCGTTCCTGAAAAATAAAAAATTGCCGTTCGCGATTCCTGCATGTGAGCAACCTCCCAACTGGACGGATGTCTGGAAATCCTGACCCAACCATTGTAGTAAGGCCTGCTTCCCGTATCTATGAGATTCCATACAAGGATAAACGCTTTACGGCGTCCTTAGACGCCATGCGTTTACCGAGAAATAGAAGGCTGTGATAAGCGCGCAGCTTATTCATTCTTATATTTTAAAAAATCCCCTTCCAGCGCCTATCAGGACCGGAAGAGGATCATATTGTCACTGAAGCCGATAGTCGAGCATGCCTCCAAGC
Source organism: Paenibacillus sinensis (assembly GCF_019904155.1). Taxonomy (GTDB): domain Bacteria; phylum Bacillota; class Bacilli; order Paenibacillales; family Paenibacillaceae; genus Paenibacillus_AQ; species Paenibacillus_AQ sinensis. Next base: position 13,270 of record NZ_JAHCMB010000231.1, on the reverse strand, counting down.
TCTTTCTTCTCGGCAGGCGTCAGATCACGCCAGGTACCCACCTTCAGGTTCCCCAGCCGAATATTCATGATCCGGATCCGCTGCAGCCGCCGCACTTCGTAACCGAAGGCGCTGCACATTCTGCGGATTTGCCTGTTCTTGCCCTCGGTCAGAATAATCCGGAATACCCGTTCCGTTATGCGGGTTACCTGGCATGGCAACGTCTTCTCTCCGAGAATTTTGACCCCGCTGGACATACCTTCAATAAAGGAAGGCGTAATCGGGCGGTCTACGGTCACGACATACTCCTTCTCATGCCGCCCCTCGGCGCGAAGAATTTTATTGACGATATCGCCGTCATTGGTTAGCAGGATCAGTCCTTCGGAATCTTTGTCCAGCCGGCCGATGGGGAAGATCCGTTCATGATGTCCGACAAAATCAACGATATTCCCCTTCACATGGCCCTCGGTCGTAGAGGTAATGCCGACCGGCTTGTTCAGCGCGATGTAGACCGTCCGGGATTCGGTGCTGAGCGCCTTTCCGTCAATCCGGACATCATCCCCCGACTCGGCCTGGCTGCCCAGAACAGCCTTCTCTCCGTTGATCGTCACTCTTCCGCTCTCCACCAGCTTGTCCGCTTCGCGGCGGGAGCAGTAGCCCGTCTCACTGATAAACTTATTAATTCTCATGCTGCGCTCTCACTCTCTTTCTTGTCCTTGCTGCGGGCTTCCTATGCTATATCCTCACACTCTCCGGCTTCCGGCAGCGTGATCGTCACCCAGGTTCCGTAACCGACCCGGCTGTCGATCTCCATACGTCCCTTATGAGCCTGTATGATCCGCTGGCTGATCATAAGGCCGAGTCCCGTCCCCGTCTCCTTATTCGTGAAGAACGGCTGGCCAAGCTTCGGCAGAACCTCCTCGGGGATACCTTCGCCTTCATCTGTGATTATGATGACGATGGAGCTATCGACACGCTTCTGTTCCAGCGTCAGCGTTCCTCCTGAAGACATGGACTCGATCCCGTTCTTGATGATATTGATGAACACCTGCTTCAACTGGTTCTCTTCACAGTGTACCATAGCAGGACGGTATTCAAACCGGTTCTCGACCTGGATGTCATGCAGATGCGCCTGGCTGTCCAGGAGCGATACGACATCGTATAAAATCTGGCGCACATCCTTCCGCTGAAACCGGACCGCCTGCGGCTTGGCCAGGATCAGGAACTCGCTGACAATCAAATTAATCCGGTCCAGCTCGGAGAGCATCAGATCGACATGCAGGGGAATGAGCAGACTCTTCTCTTTCTGAAGCTGCAGAAATCCCCTAAGCGTCGTCAACGGGTTGCGGATTTCATGGGCGACGCCTGCAGCCAGCTGCCCGACTGTCGTAAGCTTCTCGGACTGCCGCAGAAGCTCCTCCATCCGGTTGCGTTCCGTCATATCCCGGGACACATGGACGAAGGACATCGGATGGCCTTCCTCGTCCCGAATGACAGAGGTGCTTACACTGACTTCAATTTCCGATCCATCCCGCTTCAGACGCAGCGTCTCCGTTGGCGGAAGCGGCTCGCCGCGTATTAGCCGCTCAAGCCGGTTGCTCTCCTCCTGCTGAACCGAGTCCGGAATCAGGTGGAGCGGCTTCCCGGCCGCTTCGCTCTCCTTCCAGCCGTACAGCTCCTCAAACGCCCGGTTAACACTGATAATATGGCCGCTCATATCGGTGGTATGAATCGCATCCGAGGTTCCGTTAATCACGGACTCCAGATGCTCCTTCACTTCGCGGTTCTCTTCCAGCGTTCTTCGGAGACGGCTTGTATGCAGCTCCAGATTGCGCGTCATGGAATTGATACGCAGCGCCAGCTGGCCCAGCTCGTCGCGGCTGCCTACGATAAGAGGCGGATCGAATTTGCCTTGGGACACATCCTGCACTTTGGCGAGGATTGCCCGAATCGGCCGGATAATGAATCCCGCCAGCACATAGCTTCCCAGCAGGAAGAAGGCAAGCAGCAGGGACGAGGTGCGGACGCTGTTCCAAATCTGCTCTTTCAACACTGAAGAGATGACGGAATAGCTGCTGACCACACTGATAACGTAAGCGCCGGAATCAGGCAGAGTGACAGGAATGAAGCTCTTCAGCACCCGAGTGCCGTTAGCTTTAGTCTCCAGCATAACAGGCGACTTGCGGCTCAATGCCTCCTGAATCGCCTCCTTGTCCTCCTCAACATTCCCGTAGTGGTAGGTCCCGTATTTGATTGGCCGGTTGCGCAGCTTCGTATTCACGCTGTCAGTGCCGTCAGAAGCCATTGTAGACGAGCCGAAAGTGATCGGATTGATCCCTGTAATCTCAAGAATATCAGGGTTGATCTTCATGGTCTGCTGAACGATTTCTTCGGGGCTCATGATCCGGACATAATCGCTGATTGCCGTACTGCGGATATAGGGATCAATTATGTAATTATGATTCTCGTCATGGTAGTATCCCCACTTCTCGATAAACTCCGGATTGGATGAAGAGTACTCAAAGGGGCCGGACCAGAAATTCTGCATCCGCTGTCCCTTCGCGACCGATACATCCCGTCCTTCGAATAAATCGATGAAAGCCGTGTACCAATAGCCCCAGCCTTTGGTCGGTAGCCCCAGCTCCTTGGAGTCGGAGGACTTCCGAACCACCACGTCGTCTTTCGTTCTGACCAGCAGCGAGATATTGGACACACCTGCTTCCGCTGCCAGCGTCTTAAGCTCCGAGTTGCTAACGTTGTCAATGTTGGGATCCAGCCGGCTAGCAATATAAACAGCGGCCATCCGCAAGTTCTGGGCAAGTAACTGTTCCGCGTAATTGGAGCTGTAATTGCTCTGCTCCACGGAGACGGCTATTTGCATGGCCGCTGTCCTCATGTTTCGTTCCACTTCGTTCCGCAGATTATCTCGCGTGCTGTATGTATTCAGCGTTAAATTCAACGCCAAGATCAGAAGCACCGAGCCGAATATTATGGCGGAAAGCTTCGTTTTAATGGACAAGCTCTCTGTTCACCTCTTAACGGGCTGGTAAATCTTATAATATCATTCCATAAATATCATAACTGTTGCCCCTGCTTTTGAAAAGCGGTTGTACACGGCTTTTCGAGCCCTATCGATTGAAAAATACCGTCTCTTTCTCTACAATAGGGAAGAAACCATCCACAGGTTATGCACATATAAACAAATCAAGTTCCTCGATGTGCATAAAAATGTGGATAATACCCCGGTTTTCCACAGAGTTATTCACAGCTTGTTAAGAACGAATATCCGTTCGCGGAATAATCGGCCGATTCACGGAGAGGAAGAGAATTTTTGGAGAACACCGCCAGGGAGTTGGATCAACAACAAGAACACGAGCATTGGATGCGCGAAGCTATCGCTGAAGCCCGCAAGGGGGAAGCGCTTGGCGAAGTTCCGATCGGCGCGGTCGTCGTACAGGATGGAGCGATTATCGGCAGAGGCTATAATCTTCGCGAGACGACGCTTGACTCAACCGCCCATGCCGAGATGGTCGCCATTAGGGAAGCCAGCAAGGCGCTGAATTCCTGGCGTCTGCTGGATTGCACGCTGTACGTTACTCTGGAGCCCTGCCCCATGTGTGCCGGTGCGATGGTACAATCCCGTGTTCCCCGCACCGTATATGGAACACCAGACCCAAAGGCCGGCTGTGCGGGAACATTAATGAACCTGCTGGAGGAGCCACGCTTCAATCACTGCACGGAGATCATCTCCGGCATTCTTCAAGAGGAATGCGCCGAGCTTCTAACCTCTTTCTTCCGCCGGCTGCGGCAGAAGCGCCAGCCTAAATCCAATAAAGAGGAGTAAGCCCGTCATGACCTTTGTGCTCAGCAGCCACTCAGCTCGAATTTACTTGAGACCCTTTACACTTGCCGATGCAGACGACCTGCTTGACCTGCGTCTGCGCAACCGTTATATTCACAGCCGCTACGAGCCTCGGAGAGAGGAAGACTTCTTCACGCTTGATAGTCAGAAACAGCTGATCGCTCAGCGGATTGAGGACGCCGAACAGGATCGCGCCTATATGTTCGGTATATACGCTTCCGGAGAGGACCGCCTGATCGGGCAGATCACGATCAGCAATATCGTGCGCGGTGTTGGCCAATTTGCCGATATTGGCTACTTAGTCGACCATGAGTGCCAGGGCAAAGGCTTCATGACCGCAGCCGTTGGGCTTGTGGTGGCCTATGCCTTCCAGTCGCTTGGCCTCCATCGCCTTCAGGCCGCGATTCTACTGCACAACGACGCGTCCCGGCGTGTGCTGGAGAAGAATGGCTTCCAGGCGGAAGGAATCGCCCGCCAGTTCATCAGAATCGACGGTCGGTGGCAGGATCACCGGACTTACGCCTTGCTGTCTGACGAAGCCAGGCTATAAACTGATCCCCCCTTATGCAGAACGCCTTCATCTCTACGAATGGAGATGAAGGCGTTCGCTGTGTATTTTGCTGAAATCGGATTAGTTCGACTCCAGCGCGGAGGTATTAAACTGCTGTTCAAGCTGGTCTTGCGTAATGACTTCACTGTCCTTCGGAATGCCGATTTTGAAATTGGCCTTCTCGTTAATCTTGCTGTACTGGTTGCTTCCCGTAAGCGATAAGCCTACCTTGCTGCCATCATCCGGATTGTTCACATTAATGTCCAGGTTCAGGGACTGGTACACCGGGAAATCATCCTTATTGATGGCGGTGTTCAGCTGGAATTGATTCACCGTCAGGTATTTATCCAGTTCATTCACGGTCTTCTCGAAATCAGCCTTGGATTCGCTGTCCTGTACACCCGCTTTGGCATCGTCGAGCACCGACTGTTCGATCTGAAGCATGGACTTGTACTCATCCTTGGAGATAATGTCCAGGATCTTCGGCACCACCTTGCTGCCAAAGATGCTCAGTGCTTCCTTCACGTTGTCGTTCGTCACCTGGAACTGAACTACCTGCTTCGCGTCAACCCCTTCAGGAACGCCGGCGTCCTTAGGCGCAACACTCTTGAAGTACTTGGCTTCATCATACTCGTTCAGTACAGCGCTCATCAGTTCATTGCTAAGCTTTTGCATCTTCTGCGTATCCATCATAGCAGGATTGAACTCGGCGCCCTCCTGCTCGGCCAATTCCTTCAAATCAAACATTACAAATTTGCCGACAACACTCTCAGGAATAGGCAGGAACGGTATGCTTGGCACTTTGACGTAGAGCTTGTCTTCCGTCATAACCATCGGAACCGTGAAGCTCATCGACATATCGCCCTTCAGGTTAAGAACCAGCGTCATTTCCGTCTGCATCGGCTTCGCCTGATAAACAGCGTCAACCGAGATGTCCGCGTTCTTCAGCATGCTCATCACTTGTGTCGTCATATCCGCGGATTCCGAGCTCGCCTCATCGATAGTCAAGTTATTGACCACCAGCTTGCTCTGCATTTCATAAGAAGTCATTTCTGCCACTTTGGTCGCTGCTCCCTGCAGCGCTTCCTTTGGCTCTTGCTTGCTACCGCATCCCGGCAAAATTACAGCTGCCGCGAGCAGCATCGACGCCCCAGCGAGGCCCCATTTCCTTAACATTCTCTTTCTCCTCTCCCAATTGAAGAAATATTTACCCCCCTTTCAATGATAAACGATTTACACGAATTGATAAACCGTTTCCTGTAAATTGTTAGCCTTCCGTATTGTGGTGGCTCACATGATTGGCCTGCTTCACTTTTTTGGAGCCGGACAGAGGCTCGGGACCGTCGGAATGACGCTTGTTCCGATTGCCGCCCGACGTCTGGGTGCCGGGGACTTGTGTCGTTTTTGGTTTGCTCATCGATTATCCTCCTATCGGTTAGTAATCAGGGCTGGGTAACGGGCTTCAATGCCTGGGCACATTCGTGGATCTGGCGCGTATATTTCTGCGCTAGCTGTTGAATTGCGGCTGAATGCTCGTCCGTACTCCGTCCGGCCTTCTCCACATCAAGAAAACTGACGGCAACCTCACGGCTGTCCACATACGTGCAGCGAAAATCAAGTTCATAATCCTGATGACCCGCCGAGTTAAAGTGAATTAGCAAGCTTTTGCGGTCACTCTCATCTGCCTGTACCTTATAACTGTCCCCCTCGTCCATAAAAGACGGCAGACGCTCGTTCCAGGCGGAGACAAGCCGCCCCTGGTCCAGCTGTAATGGTTGCTCCATGGTGAATCAGCCTCCTTTTTCATATTGCATAAGCTGAGCTTGAGAATTTACGGGTCTGTGTTTGGGTAACAACCGGTGAATCGGCGTTATTATAGCAACCGTCGTATCTCATTCTTAAGCTCACTTCATACATTGCGGAAAAAGAGGCTTTTTTATTCCGCTTTTCCTTCCACTATGGCTGAAGCGGCATCTGCTCCCTGTTTTCGTTGCTCTAATTATGCAAAAAACCGCTCCCCGAAGGGAACGGCTCTGTTCATCGATATTCATTTGGGTAATGGCGGAGAGGATGGGATTCGAACCCATGTGGGCTTGCACCCTAACGGTTTTCAAGACCGCCCCGTTATGACCGCTTCGGTACCTCTCCATCTGCTGCGGCAAACGCCACATACAATAGAGATTATACCACGGAAACAAGGGTGGAAGCAACCTCAACCTACCTACTTACTTCTCACTCTTTGGACGGATAACCTTAACGTTGCCCATATAAGGCTGCAGGCGCTCCGGAATAATCACGCTGCCGTCTTCTTGCTGGTAATTCTCGAGAATGGCTGCAACCGTCCGTCCGACGGCCAGCGCTGAGCCGTTAAGCGTATGCACGAATTCCGGCTTGGCCTTCGGCTCCTTGCGGAAACGGATGTTGGCACGGCGCGCCTGGAAGTCTTCTGTATTGGAGCAGGACGAAATCTCGCGGTACATGCCCGATTCCGGCAGCCACACCTCCAGGTCATAGGTCTTGGCCGCAGTGAAGCCCATATCGCCCGTGCACAGGGCAAGAACCCGGTACGGCAGCTCCAGCAGCTGCAGAACATGCTCCGCGTCGGCGGTCATCTTCTCAAGCTCTTCATAAGAAGAATCTGGCGAGGTCAGCTTGACCAATTCCACCTTGTTGAACTGATGCTGACGAATCAGTCCGCGGGTATCGCGGCCGGCAGAACCGGCTTCGGAACGAAAACAAGAGCTGTAAGCGACGAAATATTTGGGCAGATCGGATGCGTTCAGAATCTCCTCACGATAATAGTTGGTTACCGGTACCTCGGCAGTCGGGATCAGATAATAATCCGTATCGCGCAGCTTGAACAGATCCTCTTCGAACTTCGGCAGCTGGCCTGTTCCGTACAAGCTGTCTTGATTGACGATATATGGAGGCAGCATTTCTTCATATTGATGCTCACCGCTGTGAAGGTCCATCATAAAGTTAATCAGTGCTCGTTCCAGACGAGCTCCGAGGCCTTTGTAGAAGACAAAGCGCGATCCCGTTACCTTGGCTGCCGCTTCAAAATCCAGAATATCCAGATTCTGCGCCAGCTCCCAATGCGATTTCGGGGTGAACCCAAATTCACGCGGCTGCGACCAGCGGCGAATCTCCACGTTATCTTCTTCTGATTTGCCAACCGGAACCGACTCATGGGGAATATTCGGAATGCTCAGCATCAGCTCGGAAATCTGGCCTTCCAGCTCACGTACTTCATCGTCCAGTTCCTTAATCCGGTCCGAGACGCTGCGCATTTCGGCGATCAGATCCTCTGCCGGCTCTCCAGTCTTCTTCAGCTTGGCAACCTCGCCGGATACGGTATTGCGGCGGTTCTTGAGACTCTCCGTCTCCTGAAGCAGCTCACGGCGGCGAAGATCAAGCGCGGTGAAGCCGGAGATCAAATCCAGCGATTTTCCGCGGTTGTCCAGGGCCTGCTCCACCTTGGCATAATCGGTACGCAATATTTTAACATCTAACACGACATTTTCCCTCCTGAAACAGCCATAACTCTTTCAAAACGCCGTAAGGGCCTTTGAAAGAGTCAGGATGTTGTGGTATGCAGTTCTATGCTCCGACGTTGCGGGCTGCTTGCACCATTTCCGTAAAATACTGATGCAGCCGGTAATCATCGGTTAATTCTGGATGAAAGGAAGATACGAGCAAATTGCCCTGGCGTGCCGTCACAATTTCTCCGTTATATTCGGATAGCACCTCAACGCCGGGTCCGACTTTCTCGATCAGAGGAGCACGGATGAACACCGCGCGGATCGGTTCATCGATGCCTTTGACGTCCAAATCGCACTCGAAGCTCTCCCGCTGGCGTCCAAAAGCATTCCGAGCCACGGTGATATCCATCAGCTCCAGATGAGCAGGCTCCCCGCCGGCGATATCCTTCGCCAGTACAATCAAGCCGGCACATGTACCGAAGATCGGATGGCCTTCTGCAGCAAAGTCGCGGATGGCCTCGATAAAACCGTACTTCCGCATCAGCTTGCCGATGGTCGTGCTCTCGCCGCCTGGGATAATCAGACCGTCGATTTCCTTCAATTCCTCTACCCGTTTGATCGGCACGCCTTCTGCACCGGCCTTGCCGACGCTTACGATATGTTCCGTTACGGCGCCTTGCAGCGCCAATACTCCTATCTTCATTTCCAAGACCTTCTCTCTACTTACCAGCCGCGTTCCGACATCCGTTCGGCAGCGGTCAGTGTTGCGATGTCGATACCTTTCATCGGGGTTCCCAAATTCTTGGAAACTTCGGCGATCAGCTTGTAATCCGTATAATGCGTCGTTGCTTCGACGATCGCACGTGCGAACTTCTCGGGGCTGTCCGATTTGAAAATACCCGAGCCTACGAATACGCCATCAGCGCCCAGATGCATCATCAGTGCAGCGTCGGCAGGTGTCGCTACGCCACCGGCGGCAAAGTTAACGACAGGCAGCTTGCCCAGCTCATGGACTTCAACCAGAAGTTCGTAAGCTACACCCAGATTTTTCGCTTCGGCATACAGCTCGTCCTTTAACATATTTTGAACCTTCCGGATTTGGCTGTTGATATAGCGCATGTGACGAACGGCTTCCACGATGTTGCCGGTTCCCGGCTCGCCCTTCGTGCGGATCATCGACGCGCCTTCGCTAATCCGGCGCAGCGCTTCACCCAGATCCTTCGCTCCGCAGACGAACGGCACCGTGAATTCACGCTTGTCGATGTGGAACACCTCGTCAGCAGGAGTCAGCACTTCGCTCTCGTCCAGGTAGTCGACCCCGAGCGATTCCAGCACCTTGGCTTCCACATAGTGGCCGATACGCGCTTTGGCCATTACAGGGATGCTGACCACCTTCAAGACTTCCTCTACAATCGTAGGGTCCGCCATCCGTGCAACACCGCCGGCTGCCCGGATATCGGAAGGTACGCGCTCCAGAGCCATAACGGCTACGGCCCCTGCAGCCTCGGCGATTTTCGCCTGCTCCGCGTTCATGACGTCCATGATGACGCCGCCCTTTTGCATTTCAGCCATACCTCTTTTTACTCTAGAAGTTCCTGTTTCCATTTCTTCAATCCTCCCGATATTCAATCATAATCTAACTTTTTATTTTACCGCATGGCGGATAAATATACAACTAATTTACTAGGGATTAAACGGAAAATCCCGGAAATCTAGAATAAATTTTTCACTCCGGAGAACAAATCTGCGAAGAAGCTTCCGATCGCCCGGAACAACAGTTTGAACCAGCCCGCTTTCGGTGCTTCTTCCGAGGTGATCAGGTTCACGGTCTTCTCCTGGGCCTGTATGCCGTTCACCTTGTACGTATAGGTTACTGAACCGACCTTCGTTCCCTGCTTGATCGGCGCCACGAGCGTCGAAGCGTCATTGATCTTGGTTACTGCCGCAACCTGCGGGGTCGTCGTGCCTTTCGGTACGATGAACGTTACGCCTGCGTCGGTAACAACCGGCACTTCGCTCTTCTTGCCTTTCGTAATGGCAACCGTCTCATTGCCGGAAACTGTCGATTTGGCCGCTACGACCTGCTTGATCTCGAAATTGTTGAATCCATAGTCCAGGACTTTCTTCGTCTCGGTGAAGCGGTGAGCCTCTGAGTTCGCACCCATGACAACGCTGATCAGACGCATGCCGTCGCGGACCGCGGTCCCGGTGAAGCAGTTCCCGGCATCGGACGTATGGCCGGTCTTCAGACCGTCAAGCCCCGGATAGGCGTACTGCTTGAAGTTGGCGATATTCTTGTTCGCTTCCAGCATCCAGTTGTAGTTGATCATCGGGGCGCTGTCGCGTTCGCGGAATTTGTAGGACTGAATGGTTGTATACTTGGAAAAATCGGGGTGATCCAGCACGATATGCTGAGCCAGTATCGCCGCATCCATCGCCGACATTACCGTCTCTTTGTCCGTATCCGGCCGGAACTTCTTCGGCATATCGGCACGGCTGAGGCCAGTCGAATTAATGAAATAAGCTGTCTTCATGCCAAATTTCTGAGCTGTTTCATTCATCAGCTTGACGAACTCCTGCTCGGAGCCCGAGAGCGTCTCTGCCAGAGCAACGGTAGCATCGTTCGCCGAGCCGACGGCCATTGCTATGTACAGTTCTTCAATCGTATGTTGATCGCCCTGTGCCAAAAAAATACGCGATCCGATCTGCTTGGCCGCGTTCTCGCTAACCGTTACATTCTGATCCCAGGACAGCTTGCCATTCTTGACGGCATCGGCGATCAGATACTCCGTCATCATCTTGGTCATGCTGGCGGGTGGAAGCGGCTTATCCGCATTCATGGACAGCAGCACCTGGCCCGTCGTAGGCTCTAAGAGTACAGCTGATCTAAGATTCAACCCGAGGCTGTCCACCGACGGAATCGTGACGGCAGAAGTCTTCGCCGGGGCTGTCGCCTTCGTAGCGGCCGCAGCTGACGGCGCCGGGGAGGCTGTGCCCGCGGCCATAGCCGGAAGCGGGGAGGACATAAGCATATTAAAAATCAGACCTGCTGCCGCAGTCTGAACGACTATCTTCTTCACTTTGGATTTACGTTTGGACTTCAATTGATTTAAACTCTCCTTCTGTCCTCATCTCAATTGCTTGTTCTATTCTAACACAGGGGTACCCCCAAAAAAAGACGGACAGGGCGAAATTCGTCCTGTCCGTCCGGATTTTAGGCGGAACTAAGATTATAGGGAATAGTTGGGAGCTTCTTTTGTAATTTGCACGTCGTGAGGATGGCTTTCGCGAAGCCCTGCGCCTGTAATACGAATAAAAGAGGTATCGTCGCGCAGTTCCCCCAGCGTCTTCGTGCCGCAGTATCCCATACCGGAGCGCAGTCCGCCGATCAGCTGGTGAACGGTATCCGACAAGGAACCTTTGAAAGCAACGCGTCCTTCAATACCTTCAGGAACGAGCTTCTTGTCGTCATCCTGGAAGTAACGGTCCTTGCTGCCCTGCTTCATGGCGCTCATGCTGCCCATGCCGCGATATACTTTGAACTTCCGGCCCTGGTACAGCTCGGATTCACCCGGGCTCTCTTCCGTGCCTGCGAAGAGGCTTCCCAGCATAACCGCATGCGCACCGGCTGCGAGCGCCTTGGTGATTTCACCGGAGTACTTGATGCCCCCGTCGGCAATAACCGGAACGCCGTACTGACGGGCAACCGCGGCACAATCATAGATCGCCGTAATTTGCGGAACACCGATACCGGCGATAACGCGGGTTGTACAGATCGAGCCAGGTCCGATACCAACCTTGACGATGGATGCGCCGGCTTCAATCAGCTCGCGTGTAGCTTCGCCTGTAGCCACATTTCCGGCCACAATCGTCAGATCCGGATAGATCTGGCGGATCTGGCGAACCGCATCAATAATATTGATATGGTGTCCGTGAGCCGAGTCCATAACAATCATGTCCACTCCCGCCTTAACGAGCGCTTCCGCGCGTTCCAGCGAGTCCTTGGAGATACCAATCGCGGCGCCTACAAGCAGGCGGCCTTGGGCATCTTTGGCACCGTTCGGGAATTGGATGGCTTTCTCGATATCTTTAATCGTAATAAGCCCTTTGAGCACATAATTCTCATCCACAAGGGGCAGCTTCTCGATCTTATGATGCTGGAGCACAACCTCGGCTTCGGCCAACGTGGTTCCAACAGGAGCGGTTACGAGGTTTTCCTTCGTCATCACATCGCTGATCGGAATGTTGAAGTCATGAATGAAGCGAAGATCGCGGTTCGTAATGATCCCCACCAGCTTGTTGTCGTCATTGACGATTGGCACGCCGGAAATCCGGTATTTGCCCATTACGCTTTCCGCATCGGAGACCAGATGTTCCGGTGTAAGCGAGAAAGGATTCGTGATAACGCCGCTCTCGGAGCGCTTCACCCGGTCTACCTCTTCCGCCTGCTTCTCAATCGGCATATTCTTGTGGATAATGCCGATACCGCCTTCGCGCGCAATGGCAATCGCCATAGCTGCTTCGGTAACAGTATCCATGCCGGCGCTCATCAGCGGAATATTCAGCTTCACGTTGCTGCTGAGCACAGTGGAAATATCCACTTCCTTCGGCAGCACTTCCGATTTACGCGGAACCAGCAGCACATCATCAAAAGTCAGTCCCTCTTTACCAAACTTATCTTCCCACACTTGGGTCATTCCTCCCTTATTCTTATGTTCTCACGGCCCGCAAACTTTATAAATAAAGAACACACCCGCCAGCATCGTCCGTCCATGAAAGACAGAGACTCCGGTTACAAAGTATATAGGTTCTTATCTTCAAAGTAGGTTGGAGCGGTATGTCCAAAAATATATTATTGCCATCTTAGCAAAGGCCATTTACCCTGTCAAGAACATTACATGGAGCGGAGAAGTATGGCAAAAATGGAGCGTGGGAAAGCGAATTCTTGGACTTTTGTCCTTCCATGAAGGACGAAACCAATCAAGTGGAGGGCATCCGGCAACAGAGGGCTAAACTACAAAAAAACCACTGCTGAGTACATCAGCAGTGGTTCATGTGCTTGGCAANACCCTTCGGTCCAAGTACCATCGGCGCTGGAGGGCTTAACGGTCGTGTTCGGGATGGGTACGCGTGGAACCCCTCCGCCATCGCCACCAAACGGGTTTTTTCCGCTCGTGGTACTTCCTGAATCGCTTCAGGAAAATAACCGACTACAGAAAAGACATGCAGCTTAGGTTCAGGCTTCAGCATCGCCAAATGCTGAAAGCAATTCGTCGCCTCAATCAGCCGCGTGGACTGGTGAAGCTTGAGTCTTGCTCCCTGAAAACTGGATCGAAACGAAACATTGCGTTCTTTTGGATAAGCCCTCGACCGATTAGTACTGGTCAGCTCCATGCA
>NZ_JAHCMB010000019.1 GCF_019904155.1 Paenibacillus sinensis | reverse complement strand
CCTTGGCTAACGGTAGGCGCTCGCCAGCCCCCGTTCGGGACTTTCACCCTAAAGATAACGCCCATGCTGGGCGTACACTTAAAAACTCCCCATCCGGCGAGCGGACAGGGAGTTCGATGTGTTTTCACAGCTCAGAGCTTGTCAAAGGCTTGTTGTCAAACCCCATACGCAATAATGTCAAGGTTAATCCTGCAATTCTGTCAGAAACGCTTTAAGCCCTTCTCGCCAAGAGCGGATATCCTGAAATCCGTTGGTGCGGATGGACAAATGCTCCAGTACCGAGTTGCGGGGACGGGGAGCCGGACGGACAAACTGCTCTGTCGTGCAAGGCTCCAGCTTGGCTGTGAATTTGAGGCCCAACAGCTGTTCAGCTTCCTCAAAAATAGCTTGAGTGAACTCATACCAGGTACAGGATTCCGTGTTGGAGGCATGGTAGATGCCGTATTTCTCGGTCTGGATCAATTCCAGCAGAAAACGGGCCAAATCCACAGTGTAGGTCGGGCAACCCTTCTGATCGTCCACTACCTGAATCACTGGTTTCTCCTGACCCAACTTCAGCATCGTCTTGACAAAGTTATTGCCATACTTGCCATAGACCCAGGACGTTCGCACAATGAAATACTTGGACGACAGCGTCTGGACAAGAACTTCACCTGCCCGCTTGGACTTGCCGTAAATGGTCTGGGGATCTGTATTATCATATTCATGGTAAGGCTGTTCGCCCCGTCCATTAAAAACATAATCCGTGCCAATATAGACGATCTTCGCTCCAGCCTTCTCAGCCGCAAGCGCCACATTCCGCGTTCCTACCGCATTAAGGAGGTATGCAGCATCAACATCCGTCTCTGCGGCATCAACCGCCGTATGGGCGGCGCAATGGATAACCGCATCGGGAGCGAATTGGCCAATAACCTCGACGCATTGATCCGGGTTAGTGATATCCATTTCCTGACGATCGCTCGCCAGCACCTCATATCCGCCCTCGTGCAGTAGCTTTACCACATCCTGGCCCAGTTGTCCCGCCGCACCGGTAACCAATACTTTCATCGCCATTAGAGAGCATCTCCCAGACGGGAGCCATACTGCAGCTCGGCATATTTCTGATACTCTCCGGACTGGATGCGGGTCCACCATTCCTTGTTGTTCAGATACCATTGAATCGTTTCCTTGATACCCGTCTCAAACGTATGTTTCGGCTTCCAGCCGAGCTCCGTCATGATTTTGGTCGGATCGATGCCGTAGCGTCTGTCATGGCCGGGACGGTCCTGAACATACGTAATCAGCGATTCCGGCTTGCCCAGCTCCTGCAGAATCGTCTTGACGATATGCACATTCGTCCGCTCGTTGTTGCCGCCGATGTTGTACACTTCTCCCAGGACGCCTTTATGGATGACCAGATCAATCGCGCTGCAATGGTCTTCAACGTAGAGCCAATCCCGAATATTCATTCCGTCACCGTACACAGGCAGTGCTCCGTCCGCAAGCGCACGGGAGATCATCAGCGGGATCAGCTTCTCCGGAAACTGATACGGACCGTAGTTATTCGAGCAGCGGGTAATATTGACCGGAAGGCCGAAGGTCTCGTGGTACGCACGCACCAACAAGTCACCGCCAGCTTTACTTGCGGAATACGGGCTGTTTGGCGTAAGCGGAGTCTCTTCCGTGAAGAGTCCAGTTGCTCCCAGCGTTCCATACACCTCATCAGTCGATACCTGCACAAATTTCGTGACCTTATGCTTCTTGGCTGCATCCAGCAGCACTTGAGTGCCAAGCACATTCGTCTTCACAAACACATCCGGCTCCAAAATACTCCGGTCCACATGCGACTCCGCCGCAAAGTTCACGACCACATCCACACCATCGCCAATCAAGGCATCCATCGCCTGAACATCCGTAATATCCGCTTTAACAAAAGCGTAATTCGGATGATTCTCCACCGATTTCAGGTTTTCCAGGTTCCCTGCATACGTCAGGGCATCCACGTTAACGATCTTGTAGTCCGGATGCTGCTCCAGCATATAGATAACAAAGTTGCTGCCGATGAATCCGGCTCCGCCGGTTATGAGAAGTTTCATGGTTAACCACCTTTATGAAAATTTCTTCGTTTAGTGATAAAAAGTATACCATTAATTTCAACGAAATTACGCTACTTGGAGTGATGTTNCTTGTGTATGAATTGACCCTATGTATTCGCCTATTATTCCTATAAAAAACAGTTGTACGGAGGAAAAAAGAAAGAGGCCGGAAATAAGTGGAGCAGTACCTAATGAGAATTTATTCCAAAATAAAAGTTTCGCTACCAAATATGCTAGACCAACAAGTAAACTTAAGGCAGACATTAAAAAACCCAGCATTGCCGCAAGTCTGAGTGGGATTTTAGAATGATTAGTAATACCCAACATCGCAATATCATAAAGGGTATAAAAGTTATTTTTCGTAATACCTCTTTTTCTAACAGGTTGAACATATTCAATCTTATAACTTTCAAAACCGAT
>NZ_JAHCMB010000063.1:28707-72480 GCF_019904155.1 Paenibacillus sinensis | reverse complement strand
TTTTGGAACCGCCGTATGCGGACCCGCATGTACGGTGGTGTGAGAGGACGGGGGCTTGCCGCCCCCTCCTACTCGATTGTACACCTTCCAACATCCCTATGTTTTACATAAGTGTTAGAATAATGAACAGTGAAATTATTTTTTCCTTAATTATAATTTTGGCTCCTTTTACAGTTATACAGGATAGAGAGGAGGTGAAACGGTGGATGACGAGGAATGCATTCGCCGGATTCGTCGGGGAGAGAAGGAATACCTTGACAATCTGATCCGGCGTCATTATTCCAGTATCGAGAAGTACTGCTACTGGAAGACGGGAAGTCAGGAGACTGCTCAGGATATCACGCAGGAAACCTTCTACCGTTTTTTTCGCTGTTTTGACAGATATACTCATGGAGGAAAGCTTAGAGCATATCTGTATACCATCGCACGCCGACTATGCAGCGACTATCTGCAAGACGGCCGGCCGCTGGCTCTGGAAAACGCGGATATCATATGCGGTGACGACATCCCCATGGAGGAAGCTGTGGAGAGCGGCCAGAGTGTTCGGCAGATGCTCAGCGTTCTGCCGCCGGATCAGAGGGAAATCCTGCTCCTGCGCTTTGTCCACGATATGAAATATCGCGAGATTGCCGAGATTACCGGGATCAGTATCTGCCTGGTTCAGTACAAGATGAGAAGAGGTCTGACGCTACTTCGAAAAGAACTGGAAAGGGGAAAGGAGCTTGAACAAGCAAAGGTTAAAAGAAATGGAAAAGCTTCTGCAGCTGCACCCAACACCTCCATCTGATCCAGGGCGGATTGAGGAGACCATTGCGCGATCTAGTGAAATTCTGGACGGACGCACCGATCTTCCAGAGCAAGGAGGTAGCCGTGACTTTCTTGCCTCACAGCTTCGCTTCATAGGAGCCAAGACCTGGGCGGCGCACCTGCTGATTGTTGTATTGGCGGCGTTGTCTCTGCACGAATTTATGACCTTCTCCTCACTGCCGCCAGCGCAGATGCTGGCCCTCATGACGATTGCAGCACCGCTGCTGGCGTTGGCGGGAGCGCAGGTGCTTGCCCGTTCTTTCCGGTATGGGATGCTGGAACTGGAGTTAAGCGGAAAACGTTCGATCGTACGACTGGTGGCTGCGCGCGTGACTATTTTAGCCTGTACGGATGTGCTATGCCTGGGCGGTCTGCTGGTGATGCTGAACCTCAGCTTTGAGTTCAAAGGATATTTGATTCTGCTGTACGTGCTCGTTCCGTTCACCATTGCACTGCTGGGCTGCCTGCACATTCTGAACCGCATTCGAAGCAAGGATATGGGCTGTTTGGTATTCACGGCACTCCTTGTTCTGGTGCAGTTCTTTCTATCTTTTCTGCATAAGAGCCTGTTCACGGACCAGACAACCGGCATCTGGATCGTCGTTCTGTTTAGTTCCCTCGCGGCAATGGCTGAAGAGCTTAGACGGCTTCCTCAGGCTTACCGAACTATCGACGCGCTGAATGGAGCTTGATTTTCGATCGTCCAAGAAAGAAGGGGGACTAAAAATGGAATTAAAGCTGGATAAGCTGAGCAAACAATTCGCAGATAAAACGGCCGTGCGGGACGTTACCGTCTCCCTAGGCTCCGGAGTCTACGGCTTGCTCGGTGCAAATGGCGCAGGGAAGACGACCTTGATGCGCATGATTTGCGGCGTGCTGTCACCTACTTCGGGCCAGATCTTGTTTGATGGAATCGATATCGAGGAGATGGGTGAGAGCTATCGGGCTTTGCTCGGGTATTTACCGCAGAACTTCGGTTATTATCCTGATTTTACAGCGGAGGAATTTCTCTGGTATGTCGCTTCACTAAAGGGATTGTCGCTACGCACTGGTAAAGCCAGATCCCGCGAGCTGCTGGGGCTGGTGGCTTTGGCAGATGTGTCCAGGCGCAAGATCCGCACCTTCTCTGGGGGAATGAAGCAGCGCCTGGGTATCGCTCAGGCAATGCTGAACGATCCTGGGGTCGTTGTGCTGGATGAGCCCACAGCCGGTCTCGACCCCAAGGAGCGGGTGCGATTCCGAAATCTGATCTCGGACTTGGCCAGAAATAAAATAGTGCTGCTCTCAACCCATATTGTGTCGGATGTGGAGTACATAGCTGATCAAATCTTTGTCATGAGGAAAGGCAGCATGCTGATGAACGGGACCCCTCAACAACTGACGGCATCGATGGAAAGTTCGGTATGGACTTGCCGAATTCCTGCGGGTGAAGCAAATGAGTGGAGTGACCGATACTGCATCAGCAATTTAAAGCATGAGGGTGATGAGGTAGAGCTGAGGATTGTATCCAAGGAGCGGCCTACAAGCGGTGCTGCGCCGGTGCCCGCGACGCTGGAGGATCTGTATCTGTTCTATTTCAGGGACGAAGCTTCCTCCTCCGAACGAAGTGGGGGGATCGCATGAGCTCACTTACTTCTTTCGAACTGCGTAAAATGATTCGAAAAAAGTCGTTCGCCGTTGGCGTGGTGGTCCTGCTGCTGGGCTCTATCCTGCTTCTGGTGTCGGCAGTCTCCTTCGAGAGCTGGACGGATGAGAATGGCAAGGAACTGAAAGGTCTGTCGGCCATTGCTCTCGCCAAGAAGCAGACCCATGCGGAAGCGGGAGTGCTAACGGAAGATAGAATCGCCAAGGTTATCAGCCGTTACCATCTGGTAAGAAGCGACAAAGGCAATCTCAATACATCGGTTGAAGCCAGCGAGGCGGACCTGAGCAATGAAGCTTATGGCAAGTACGAACAGCCGGATTACAAAATCTTAAGCCTCATCCGTGAAGCATATTCCCCCTTATCGGAATACGATTACTACATCGTCGGTAAGCTGAAGACCGGAGATGCCGTCGAATTCTATAACAAACGGCTCGATAAAGTGAACGCTTATTTGAATACCGACTATACATACGGCAATTATTCCGCTGCTGACAAATCCTATTATATGGAAATGAACAGCCGGATTCCCGAACCGTTCAGCTTCGACTATGCGGAGGGGTGGAAAAATGTGCTGCTCAATTTATGGCTGATTGTTTTTGCCATAGCCTTTCTGGTCTGCATATGCGTATCGCCCGTATTCGCGGGTGAATATGAGAGCGGTGCGGATTCGATTATTCTCTCTTCCCGGTATGGGCGCAGCAAGGTGGTTGCCTCCAAGCTGAAGGCAAGCCTGATTCTGACAACCTGCATTTATGTTCTGGGTGTGTTGCTTTTTACCCTGCCGACTCTCGGAGTGTACGGTCTATATGGCTGGAACAGCAGTCTGCAGATCATTCAGCTCCGGGCACCTTTTCCACTGACACTGTTTCAGACCTATCTATGTGCCGTAGCGCTCGGTTATCTGGCTTGTCTGGCGGTAATGGCGATAACGCTGCTGCTGTCTTCCCGAATGAGAACGCCTTTCTCCGTCATCATAGGCTCGGCTATTCTACTGTTTGCACCGCTGCTCATTCCGTACAGTAAAAACAGTCGGCTCTTCAACCATCTGCTCAACCTGTTTCCGGTGAAAATGATGAACGGCTATTCCGCCTTTTCCCATTATGAGCTCTACCATATATTCGGATACCGGATGCCCGAGCCTTACGTGCTGGCAAGTGTAGCTGTGTTGATCGCTGTTCTGTTTCTGCCTTTGGCTTATCGAGGCTTTAAAAAGCATCAGGTTGCCTGACTCCATTCAATAAAGAGGGGACCGAATACAGATTTATATTATTTGATGGTCTACCAAGCATTTTAGTAGCGGTTGTACGCCTATCGGCGGGCAGCCGCTTCTTTGTCGCGGGTCGCAAACTTTATGCCCCCGGCTTAGCCTATTTTTGCTATAATGGGTAGAAGGAATACATATGTTCGCTTTCAGGGCGAAGCTATGGTTCAGAGGAATAGGCATGCTGCTAGGGCAGAGGAGAGATGGTCTTGCGGATTTTGGGGATCGACCCGGGGATTGCGATAGTAGGCTTCGGTTTCATCGATAAGAACGGCAGCAAGCTGACACCGGTGCAGTACGGCAGCATCCAGACGGAAGCTCATACGCCTGACGAGGAACGGCTGCTTCACGTATATGAAGGCATGCTTCAACTGATTGACCGTTACAAGCCGGATGCGGTGGCGTTCGAGAAGCTATTTTTCAACCGGAACGTCACAACGGCGATGTCGGTAAGCCAGGCGCGGGGCGTGCTGATTTTGGCTTCGGTGCAGCGGGGACTTCCGATAGCGGAATATACGCCGATGCAGGTGAAACAGGCGATTGTCGGCTACGGGAAGGCGGAGAAGAAGCAGGTGCAGGAAATGGTCCGAATGTTCCTGAAGCTGAGCGCTGTGCCGAAGCCCGATGACGTGGCCGATGCGCTTGCGGTAGCCGTCTGTCATGCCCACTCCTACACACTCAATTCGAAAATAAATGAGGTATTGCGAAAATGATCGATTTCTTAAGAGGTCCGGTTGTGCACCTGGAGCAGGAATATGTGGTGCTGGACGTGCAGGGAGTAGGGTATCGGGTGTTCTGCCCGAATCCTTACGCTTTTGCCAAACAGGAAGGGCCGGTTACGATATATATACATCACCATGTGCGTGAAGACGCCATTCAGTTGTTCGGATTCCCGACGAGGGAGGAGCAGAAGCTGTTCCGCAAGCTGATCGAGGTGTCGGGGATCGGCCCCCGCGTCGCGCTCGGCATCCTGTCGGGTGGTACACCGGATCATGTTATTTCGGCCATATATCAAGAGAACCTTACGTTCCTCACCAAGCTGCCGGGAATCGGGAAGAAGACGGCCCAGCGCATGATCCTGGATTTGAAGGATAAGCTGGACGGGCTGGGAACGATTACATTCCAGACAGGGCTGTTCGCAGTCGCAGAGGAGAGTGCAAGCGGCGAGACCTCCTGGCAGGAGGCGCGGGACGGCCTGAAGGCGCTCGGTTATACGGAAGCGGAATTGGACCGTGTCTGGCTGTCGCTGAAAAAAGAAGGCGCAGAGGAATCTTCGGTCGATGTGCTGATGAAAAAAGCGCTGAAGCTGCTGTATGTCGCCAAATAAAAGGGTAAGGCTGCATGAGGTCCCAGGGCCGTGTACGCCGAACGCGTTGCAGTTTCTTACCTTTGACGAAGTGGAGCGATGAAAGATGGAGGACCGGATCATATCCGCGAATTTAATGATGGAAGATCAGGCGGTGGAGCTTAGTCTGCGTCCCCGCTATTTAGCCGAATATATTGGACAGAACCAGGTCAAGGAGAATCTCAAGATTTATATCGAAGCGGCCAAAATGCGCAGCGAGGCGCTGGATCATGTGCTGCTGTACGGTCCCCCCGGTCTTGGCAAAACGACGCTGGCGAACATTATCGCCAACGAGCTAGGCGTGAATCTGCGCACGACTTCGGGGCCAGCGATCGAGCGGCCGGGCGATTTGGCGGCACTGCTGACGAATCTGCAGGAGGGCGATGTGCTCTTCATCGACGAGATCCACAGACTGCACCGGACAGTGGAGGAAGTGCTGTATCCGGCGATGGAGGATTATGCGCTTGATATTATGATCGGCAAAGGGCCGAGCGCACGCTCGGTCCGGCTGGATCTGCCGCCGTTCACGCTGGTTGGAGCGACGACGCGAGCCGGGCTATTGTCCGCCCCGCTTCGCGACCGTTTCGGTGTTGTCAGCAGACTCGAATTCTACACGGTGGACGAGCTCAGCTATATCGTATCCCGGGGAGCTGATATTTTCGGCATCGAAATTGTTGGAGACGCAGCCGAGGAGATTGCGCTCCGCTCACGGGGAACACCCCGGATCGCGAACCGCCTGCTCAAGCGTGTCCGCGACTATGCACAGGTTAAGGGCGACGGTATTATCACGCCCGAAGTTGCAGAAGAAGCGCTGAAAATGCTGCAGGTCGATCCCAGAGGGCTGGACAGCATCGACCACCGTATGCTGCATTCCATGATTACCGGCTTCCGCGGAGGCCCGGTCGGACTCGATACGATTGCCGCCACGGTAGGCGAGGAAAGCCAGACCATTGAAGACGTATATGAGCCTTATCTGCTGCAGATCGGCTTCCTTCAGCGAACGCCTCGGGGCAGAGTAGCAACGCCCGCAGCTTATCACCATTTGGGAATCCCGCTCCCTCCGGAGCAGAATTAAAAAAGAGTCAGCACCTGGCTATGGGAGGAGAACGTGAGAATGAAGGGTTTGTGGACCAAAGGAAGACCGGCGCTTGCCAAGGGCATGCTGGCCGCTGTATTGGCTGCCGGTAGCCTGATACTGCCTGCAGAAACCGGCCATGCGCAATCCGGCGATACGATTCGTGTAGCGCTGTTCGCTGATATCGGCAGCAAATATAAACTGACAGTGCCTGTCGTGACGCTGCAATCGGGACAAGCCTGGAGCCTGTCCGCCAAGGACAGCGGGGTCTCGCTGGTGACCGTGCCTGCGGGCAGCAGAGCCCGGGTCAGCCTTGACGGCTACCGGGTCAAGGTACTCGAGACGTCATCCTGGCAGACGGCTGCCGCAGCGGCGAAGAAGCTTAGCGCAACCGATGACAAGCCGCTGCTGTTCCTGAATTCGAAGGGCGGAGCGAACATCTATCAGCTCTATACAGGTACATATGCCAGCGAAAGCGCTGCGAAGAATGCGGCCACGAGAGTCGCGAAGGCAGGACTTGGACTGCCGGCGGATCAGACGCCGGCAGTCCAGGGCGGGAAGCATTTGACCGCCGGAAGTTATACGACCCAGGCGGAGGCCGACACGGCAAGGCTGTCTCTAGCCGCCGCTGGCGTCGATGCCTGGACCGCGGTCGTTCCCGTGGATGGCGGGGGAACGCGGTATGAGGTATGGGTGGCCGAAGCGGCGAATGACGCCGACCTGGCCGCAGCCAAGCTGGTGCTGAGCCAGGCGCTGCCTCAGGTCACACTCGGAACCGCAGGGGCCGGGTTGATAATCCGGACCGATGCGGGTCTTGATTTCAGCGCCGAGACCCAGGCGGCGCATTATGCCGTATCCGGCGGAACGCCGGTCATGGCGGCGGGTACGGCCGGCATTCAATTAACGGAACGGTCGAAGCGGACGTACCGGGGAAGTCTTGAGCTCGGCGCGTCGAACGGCTCGCTGTCGGTGATCAATGTCGTGCCGCTGGAGCAGTACCTGTACTCCGTGGTAGGCGGCGAAGTCTCTTCGAGCTGGCCGGCCGAAGCGCTGAAGGCGCAGGCGGTGGCGGCGCGCAGCTATGCGCTGGCGCAGGGTAACCGTTTCGACATTGCGAATGTTGTGGATACGACGCTTAGTCAGGTGTATAACGGAACCGGAAGTGAGGCGGCCTCGGTGATAGCCGCTGTTGACGCAACCTCTGGCGAGCTGCTCATGAACGGGGGCAGCGTGGTTGAAGCCGTCTTCTCGTCGAACAGCGGCGGGAAGACAGCCGATCCCTCCGAGGTATGGAACAGCGGCGGCAGTGTGTTCGCCAGCGTGGATAGTCCTGGGGATACCTCGGCGGTATCATCCAAGATGTGGTATTATGTGCAGCTGTCAAGCGGCAGCGCCGGTTACGTCCGCGAAGACAACGTCAAGCTGACGGGGAACAAGAACGCGGCGGGTATGCAGCTGTTGACGGCGACGACCAAAGATGTCAATGTGCGGGCGATGCCTGTGGTGGAATCAGGCAAAGATCCGGTTGGCAAGCTGAATCCAGGCGACACAGCGGTTGTGCTGGACAAGGTATCAGAGTCGGGCAGCTATAGCTGGATCAAGGGGCCTTTTACTTCGGCAGATATTTTGAAGAGCCTGCAGGGCAAGACTACGGCCTCCCTTCCTTCTTCGATCATAACGCTTGAGGTCACGCAGCGCGGTCCTTCGGGACGAGCCATGATGGTCAAGGCCAACGGAACACCGCTGAGCGTGAAGTATCCCGATTTGTACCGTTCAGCCTTTGGCGGTCTGCCGAGCACTTTGTTTGATATTGTGCCTGCCGGCAGTTATACTGTATTAGGCGCGAACGGCCAGACCTCAACGGTATCCGGCCAGACAAGCGTCCTCTCCGCTTCCGGTGTTGTGACGGGAGGGGGAAGCGGGACGGTTGTTATGAACAACCAGTCCGAGGCACGCGTCATCAATTCATCCCCCGGCTTCATGTTCATCGGCAAGGGCAACGGACATGGCTTGGGTATGTCCCAATGGGGCGTTAAAGGGATGGCCGATGAAGGGTATGATTACAAGGCAATTTTGCAACACTATTTTCAGAACGTGACTATAACTAAGGAATGACCTGCAATGAATGTGGATTTATATGATTTTGATCTGCCAGAGGAACTGATTGCCCAGACTCCGTTACCGGACCGCAGCGCTTCCAGGCTGCTCACGCTGGATAAATCCAGCGGAGTGACGGGTCACCGGCATTTTACCGATATTCTGAATGAACTGAAGCCCGGCGACACGCTGGTGCTGAACGATACCCGGGTGATTCCGGCCCGCCTCTTCGGGGTCAAGGAAGACACCGGGGCGAAAGCGGAAGTGCTGCTTCTGAAGAATCTGGGTGAGGACCGATGGGAAGCGCTCGTTAAACCCGGCAAGAAGCTCAAGACCGGCGCGGTGATCTCCTTTGGAGAGGAACTGCGTGCAGTGGTCGAGGATGAAAGTGACATGGGCGGCCGTACGCTCCGCTTCATCTATCAAGGTATTTTTCAGGAGATTCTGGACAGGCTGGGCACGATGCCACTTCCTCCCTATATTAAGGAAAAGCTTGATGACCGGGAGCGTTATCAGACCGTGTATGCCAGGAACGAGGGCTCGGCGGCAGCGCCGACGGCCGGACTGCATTTCACGAAAGAGCTACTGAAGCAGATTCAGGACAAAGGGGTTCGTCTTGCGTATATCACGCTGCATGTCGGTCTTGGCACCTTCCGCCCGATGTCGGTGGAGACGGTTGAAGAGCATGTTATGCATGCCGAATTCTTCATGCTCTCGCAGGAAACGGCGGATATACTGAACAAGGCGCGGGCCGAGGGCGGACGGATTGTGGCGGTCGGAACGACCTCGTGCCGGACGCTGGAAACCGTAGGCGGAATGTTTGGGGATGGTCCGCTTGAGGCGTGCAGCGGCTGGACGGATATTTTCATCTATCCGGGCTATTCGTTCAAACTTGTGGATGCGCTGATTACGAACTTTCATCTGCCTAAATCCACACTCGTCATGCTGGTCAGCGCGCTGGCCGGCCGGGAGCATATTTTAAACGCCTACCAGGAAGCGATCCGGGAAGATTACCGGTTCTTCAGTTTCGGTGACGCGATGTTCATTTACTAAGTAAGGATGGGTTATCAAAAATGGCAGCTATAACATATGAGCATATTAAAACCTGCAAGCAGTCGGGAGCCCGGCTCGGCCGGGTGCATACGCCTCACGGTGTAATCGAGACGCCGACCTTCATGCCGGTTGGCACGCAGGCAACGGTGAAGACAATGAGTCCGGAAGAATTGAAGGAGATGGATGCCCAGATTATTCTGAGCAACACCTATCATCTGTTCCTTCGCCCGGGTCATGATATCGTCCGCGAAGCGGGTGGTCTGCATAAATTCATGAACTGGGACCGCCCCATTCTGACGGACAGCGGCGGCTTTCAGGTGTTCTCGCTGGCCGAGATGCGTAAGATTACGGAGGAAGGCGTACATTTCCGCTCCCACCTTAACGGAGATAAGAAATTCCTCTCTCCTGAGGTTGCGATGGAAGTAGAGAATGCGCTCGGCTCCGATATTATGATGGCTTTTGACGAATGCGCACCCTATCCGGCGGAGTATGATTATGTCAAGCGCTCGATGGAGCGGACGACTCGCTGGGCTGAACGCTGTCTGAAAGCCCACGCCCGTCCTCACGATCAGGGTCTCTTCGCGATCGTGCAGGGAGGCATGTACGAAGACCTGCGCCGTCAGAGCGCGGCGGATTTGACTTCCATGGATTTCCCGGGGTATGCTATTGGAGGGCTCAGTGTCGGAGAGTCCAAGCAGCTTATGTATGAAGTTCTGGATTACACGGTTCCGCTGCTGCCGCAGAACAAACCGCGCTATTTGATGGGCGTCGGTTCGCCTGACGCGCTGCTGGAAGGTGCAATCCGGGGAGTGGACATGTTCGATTGCGTTCTGCCGACCCGAATTGCCCGGAATGGAACAACGATGACCAGTCAGGGAAGACTTGTCGTCCGCAACGCCCAATATGCCCGTGATTTCGGGCCGCTTGATCCTGAATGCGACTGCTATACATGCCGCAATTATTCGCGTGCGTATTTGCGCCATTTGATTAAGAGCGATGAGACGTTCGGACTTCGTCTGACGACCTACCATAATCTGTACTTCCTGTTGGATCTGATGCGTAAGGTGCGTAAAGCCATCATGGAAGACCGACTGCTGGATTTTCGCGATGAGTTTTTCGCGCAATACGGTTTACATGACAATACAAAAGGCTTCTAATTGCTGATTGTGCATGATTTGCTGAGAGGAGGGAGAAAGATGTTTCAATACGCTGCTGCTAGCGGCTCGCAAGCCTCAAGCATTTATGGGCTTATCCTGCCGTTCGTTCTGATGTTCGTCGTGTTCTACTTCCTGCTGATCCGTCCCCAGCAGAAGAAGACCAAGTCGCGCAACCAGATGCTGAAAGAGCTGAAAAAAGGCGACAAGGTGGTAACCATCGGGGGCCTGCACGGAACCATTGTGGAAATTACGAATGATATCGCTGTACTCCGCGTTAATGATGTCACCAAGCTGACCTTTGACCGCGGTTCGATCAGCCACGCGATCTCTACGGATACGAAGGAATAATTCCCGGCCATCTGTCGGAAGGTACGATCTACAGCAACAAACTAAAGCAACAAGCCAAGGCAACTTATAAACGGCATTCTTTCCGTATGGGAAGGAATGCCGTTTATTGCTGTGCCCGAAATAAATTTGCGAACTGCCGCATACAGCATGATTGCATTGAGAAGTTGAGTTGAGGAGGATCGTGCAATAACCCTGCGTGCCGAACAGGAAACTTCATATGAGACGGACAAGATGTTGTAAAGAAACGATGCTGACCACAATATGAAAAAACGAAAGAGCCCTGAAGAAGGGCTCTTTGCCTTGTACGTACAATTGCTGCAGCCGGTGCAACGCCAGACACCTTCCTAGGAAGTTTTCTGTTAGATGTGCGGCGCTTCGCTTCCGACTCTTACGGCGGATTCGCCGCCGCGAAGCGTCAGCTTGGCAAGCTGGATGCTGAGCGAGGAGGACACTATAGCCAGCACAGTGCCGCCCATCATGTCGGTTAGCCAGTGAATGCCTAAGTAAAAAATGCCAAAGATGATGACTGCCGCGGATATGCCTGAAATAACCATCCAGCGGCGGTTGCCTGAGCGGAATGCCAGCAGCGCTGTCGTGAGCGAGATGGCCGTATGCAGGCTGGGAAAGCAGTTGTTGAGCCCGGACAATGCGCGGTATTCCGATTCGAAATTAGGGAAGGCATCCAGCATGACAAACCGGACACCGGCCGGCGCATAGGACCATACCTCATTTACCGGGAAATACAGATAGAACGGAATTGCAACCGCATAATTCACGATGACGGCGTAGCAAGTGGCGTACAGCAACAGCCGATTTTTGTCCAGCAGGTACACGCCGAGTGATGCGGCCAATACAGACTGAAGCATGAAGATGTAGAAGAATACGATAATCGGCGTCAGCCAGGGTGCAAAGAAGAGCTGTTGAAAGTGCTGGACGAAATGACCTTCGATTCCAAACACAAAGCTCGTATAATTGGACGTCAGATGCATCAACTTCTCAATCTGCAGCTCATACTTATTCAAGGCCAGGATGGCGAACATACCGGCTACAAGGAGAACCAGCTTGTAGGAATGCAGCAATTCCTTGCCGAGGCTGGCCAGCGCGACGAATGGGTTCCGCCGGGCTCCCAGGCCGATCAGCACAATTACAAGCACCACGGTAAACCAGCTGATGGTAGTCATGGAATGGTAAAGCAAAGGATTCGAAGCCTCCTTGAATGTGTAAAGTGACATGGGATGAAGACAGTGTATCACATTTTGAGAGGCGCGTTTCAATTTTTTTCATCGAAAAATTTACGCTTTCTGGAAATTAACTCCCAGTATGCCTCCAACCGCTCCGATCAAACCGGCCGCTGCAATCCACAGTATATCGGCTGCTCTGAGCGAAGCGTCCAATGCCAGAAATCCAATGAGCAGCACAATCAAGCCGTAAAAAGCGCCTGTCAGACAGCCCTGATACCACCCCTTGGAGGAAGCGCGCCTTCCTGAAGCCCAGCCACCGAAGACAATAGCGAGGGCATGCACGACATAAGTGTACACCGATAAATCATGCTCGGTAAGGCCGCTTCCCCACAGAAGCAGTGACAGGGCAAAGGCTCCCAGCAGCATCCACAGAAAGGCGCGGACAAGCCCTGACAGCACGGGATTTCCGACATTCGGCAGTAATAGTTTGCGGAGCAAATGCATATTTCATCCTCCTAAAAGTTTTGATAGCATATACTTCCTTGATAATATCTTCGCAAAACTCGCTTCGGAAGCATACGCTTTGTATGATAGCCGCTTGGTCCAGGTGCATTGTTCATTGCTTCATTTTATGAGACAGCTTGCCACACTAGTACAAGAATGCGCGGCCTGGCCTTTTACCAAGAATTGATCGCAAGGAGTCCGAATGTCCCAAAGTTCGTGAGGTCAGACTAGCACTACATGGCTCCTGCCCGGAGCTTGTCGGCCGCTAACCTGAAAGGAGAGCTTAAGCCAATGGTTGGGCATATCGCCACACATGCTTTTTTGACTCTGCTGATGTATGTGACCATTTTCTTGTGTATGCGCATTATGGGGAAACGGGAGATCGGTAAGCTTTCGGTGTTTGACCTGACCATTTCCATCATGATCGCCGAGATCGCAACCTTCGTCATCGAAGATATCGAACGTCCGCTGTACGACGGATTTGTGCCCATGGCTACGCTTGTCCTGACTCAAGTCGTACTGGCACATTTCAGCCTCAAGAGCCGTAAGCTTCGTCTACTGATTGACGGCAGACCCAGCGTTCTGATCTCGGGAGGGCAAATCCGGCCCAGAGAAATGCGCAAACAGCGTTACAATATCGATGATTTGCTGCTTCAGCTAAGAGGGCAGAATATCACGAATCTGGCAGATGTCGAATTCGCGATTCTGGAGCCAACGGGACAGCTGACGGTTATAGAGAAGAACAAGGATGCTTCAGGATCAGGCGACACCAGCACGAACCAGGCATCCGGCTTCGGAGGCGGTCATAAGGGTAGCGGCAAATCCTCAGACGGCACCGGTCAATCGGATAAACACGGCATGAAAATCGAGAATATCCGGTATGAGGGGCTTCCCGTTCCGCTGATCATGGACGGCAGGGTGCAGGATGAGAATCTGGAGATGATCGGGAAAAACCGGTTTTGGTTGAAAAATCAAGTCCGGCAGAAGGGGACCTCTGACTTCCGGGATATTTTTCTATGCACGATCGATCATAAAGGCAAAATCTATATCGACCGGCGGCCCAATAAATAGCCATGGGATCTGAGAGGGATACAGTTGGTCCGCGAAAAATTACAGCCAGCGGCGGAACAGAGGGAGCTTCTTGAGATCCTGCCTTGAGAACAAGCCCGTGAGCATCGAGACGCCGATGTACAGGGCGAATCCCAGTGCCGAAGCCAGGATGAAATTAAACCACTGCGCTGCTCCCGGATAGGGAGAGTGCAGATAGACGTATTTGGCGCCGGCTCCCATAATGGTCATCGCAGCGCCGATTTTGAGCAGATCCCCCGACTTCAGCCGCAGGGACACAAGCTTGACCACACTGTAACCGTGCAGCAGCGTTACCAGAATGCTGTTCACGATAATGGCGATTAACGCGCCTTTAATGCCATATTCGGGCCGGGAGGCAAGACCGAGAATCAGCGCGATCTTGACGATGGCGCCTGCGAGCGTATTGAACAGCGCCGTACCCGGACGTTCCATAGCCTGAAGAGTGGCTTGCAGCGGAGGCTGCACATACATGAACAGGGAAAAAGGAGCCATCATCCGCAGCATCGGCGCCGTATCGGCACTGCCGTACAGCAGTGTACACAGCGGGTCGGCGAGAACGTACATGAGCACGGCAAACGGAGCGCCTGTTACCATAGCCAGGCGGAGCGCCTGATGAATCCGCTTGTGAATGGAGCTGCTGTCCTTGCGTGCGGCTGCTTCCGCCAGGGACGGGACCAGCGAGACCGCAAGAGCGGTAGTCAGCGCGCCCGGCAGCAGCAGCAGCGGAATGACCATTCCCTGAAGTGAGCCGTACTGGGCGGTTGCCACCGCTGTTGCGACGCCGGCCATAGCCAGGCTCCGCGCCGTTATGATCGACTCCAGCAGATAGGAGAGGGAACCGACAAGCCTCCCGCCTGTAACCGGGATGGAAATACGAAGCAGCTGCCGGATAACGCCCTGATTGCGTTGATTATGATCTCCCTCTGAATCTGAATACGGGTCTTGCTTGTTTGAAATATCAGTTGGCTTGGTTATAGTCAGACGATACTGAACCAGCAGAACGAGCATACCCGCCAGCTCGCCGACCGTAACGCCAAGCATGGCACCAGCGGCTGCATAGGCCATTCCTTTTGGAAGGAGCAGCCAGGAGAAGTAGAGCATGAAGAAGATGCGAATCAAGGTCTCCAGCACCGAGGACAGCGCCGAAGGGATCATGTTCTGCTTGCCCTGGAAGTAGCCCCGGTAGACAGCTGAAACGGCGACGATGCTGAGCATCGGCGTCATGGCAATCAGCGTCAAATATACCCGGCTGTCTGTTAGGATAACATGGGAGACCCATGGAGCGAGTGCAAGAGAGACGGCCGTAAACAGCAGACCCAGACCAACGCTGAGTCCGAGCGAGGTATGCAGAATTTGCCTGGAACGCTCATTCTTGCCCTTCCCTTCGGCTTCGGCGATCATTTTGGCCACCGCCAGCGGAATCCCCCCGGTTATAACCGTAACGAGCACGAGAAAAAAAGGATACCCGAGCTGGTACAAGCCGACGCCTTCAGCTCCGATGAGCCTGGGAAGCACAATACGCGGTATGAAGCCCAGCATGCGGTTGACTATTCCCGCGGCCAGCAGAATGAGCGTTCCGTAAATAAAGCTCTGTTTGTTGGAGTTTCTCAAGGGGCATTCCTTCTTCCCATGTTGAAATAGGCATAGGCGACAGCGGACCTGTCCTTTATCATGGATATGCCGTGTCTCGCTGGACATGACTGGATGCTTGGCACAACATTTTGGATATGTAAGAAGGAAAGCGGGCTTTGGAGTCGAATATAAGCTATTGAACGTTTGTTGTTGAACGTAACAGGGGTACCGGAGGTGGAACACGTGGAATCGAATCAGGAAGAACAAGAACTGCCCGCTAAGGAAATCGAAGCCATGTGTCTCAGCAAAGCGGAGGAATTCCGGCTTCTCGGCTATGAATATGTGACGGCCGAGGACATATGGGACTGTGTCAGTCGGAATTACGCCAAAGAAGGGACCCCGCCGCTTCACCGGGTAGTGAATGACATTTACTCGCTGAAGGTGACGACGTACATGAACTATTTGACGATTTCCGCCTACAAAGGGTTGAAATAATCCGGGAGGCGGCCGCTTTGCCTTGCAAACGGCTTCATCCTCTAACTATCATCTGAACGGAAGGCTTGTGCGCTCCCGTCTAGCGCATATGGCCGGCCGTTTTTTTATGGATAAAAAATGGAACGGTTTGCCCTCATGTCCGTATGTCCATAGATGCGGGCTTTTTTGGAGACATAAGCTATAGGCGTGCAGGGAATGCCAATACCTGCTTAATTGACGCTTATTTGGCACCTAGCTATAATAGGAATATTGAGTTTAAGAAAGGGGAACTAGCAAGAGCATGAAAAGACTTCTGAGCTTCATCATCACCGTGCTGGTCCTGACGGCTGTCATGGCGGTATCTTCGCCCGGTCTTCTGGACAAAGTGCGGCTTGGTCTTGATTTGAAAGGCGGCTTTGAAATTTTATATCAAGCTACGCCTTCCGAGCAGGGCCAGCAGTTGACCCGGGCTTCTCTGCTGCAGACCGCTGCAGCCCTTGAGAAACGAGCCAACGTGCTTGGAACGAGTGAACCCGAGGTTACGACCGAAGGTTCGGATCGGATTCGTCTGAAAATCGCCGGTGTCACCAACGAGGCTGAGGTAAGAGAGAAGATGAAGGAACCTGCTGTACTGACTTTCCGAAGCGCTGCTGAAGGCGATCCGGCAGGAACGTTCAGCAAGATCGAGCTGGTCGGCAGCGATTTCGTTGAGAATGCCGCTTCCGTTGGCCGCGACAACCTGAATCAGATCGAAATCAGCATCAAGGTTAAAGATAAAGATAAATTCGCGGAAATTACGAAGCGTCTGCTCGGCAAGCAGCTGGCTATCTACCTGGACGATACACTACTGTCCAACCCTCCGTATGTCAGAGCGGTGCTAACGGACGGAACGGCTTCCATCTCCGGCAACTATACCATTTCGGAAGCCCGTGAACTGGCCGATACGATCAATCTCGGGGCACTGCCGCTGAAGCTGACGGAGAAATATTCCCAAAGCGTTGGCGCCACCCTTGGCAAGCAGTCGTTGGACGAGACCATTCGTGCCGGTCTGATCGCCTCCGTGCTCATTCTGATCTTCATGATCGCCATGTACCGGATTCCGGGGCTCGTCGCGAGCTTCGCGCTGATCCTTCACACCTGGCTGCTCATTCTGGTGTTTGTGCTGGCGGATTTCACGCTGACGCTACCCGGCATCGCCGCCTTTATTCTAGGGATCGGGATGGCGGTTGACGCCAACATCATTACGAATGAACGCATCCATGAAGAAATGCGCAGCGGCAAGAGCATTATGTCTTCCGTCAAGGCAGGCAGCAAATCCTCTTTCCGGACGGTTATCGACTCCAATGTGACGACAATTATCGTTGCGGCGGTCATGTTCGCATTCGGCACCGGCTCGGTCAAAGGCTTCGCGCTCGTGCTGATTGTGGAAATTCTGCTCAGTATCGCTACAAACCTTTATTTCGCGCGCTGGATGCTGAACCAGCTTGTCAAGGCCGGCAAGCTGAGCAAGCCAAAGCAGTTCGGTGTAAAGGAGAGTGAAATCAATGCACTTTAAGAAAGAGCTCGATTATGTGCATTTAAGCAAGTACTTCTATATCTTCTCAATCTCGCTGACTGTGATCGGCATTGTGTTCCTCGCCATCTTCAACCTGAATTACAGCGTTGACTTCAAGGCTGGCTCCAACGTGGATATCAGCTTGTCGAAGAAGTTGACCCAGGAGCAGATTGACGGAGCCATTAAAGGGATTAAGAGCGGTCACGAGCCCAGCATGACGATCGGCAGCCAGCGGGTCAATATCCGCTACGACGTAGAGCTCACCAGTGGGGAAGACGAAGCCCTCAAGAAGGCGATCACCAAGCTGGATGACAAGGCTTCGTTCGAGATCAATACCGTTGACACTGAAATGGCGAAGGAATTAGCCCGCAACGCCATGTATGCGGTGCTGTTGTCCTGTATCGGGATCATTATTTATGTCAGCATCCGATTCGAATGGCGCTTTGCGATCGCGGCAATCGTAGCCCTGATCCACGATGCATTCATGGTCGTTGCCGTCTTCTCCATCTTCCGGCTGGAGGTGGACCTGACGTTCATCATCGCGGTTCTGACGATCATCGGTTATTCCATTAACGACACCATCGTTATCTTTGACCGGATCCGTGAGAATCTGCGGTTCGGCAAGCAGAAGACTTACGACGATTTGAAGACCCTGGTCAACAAGAGTGTGTCGCAGACGATCATGCGGTCCCTCTATACGGCACTCACCGTCTTCATCGCGGCATTCTTCCTGATGGTGCTTGGCGGAGAATCGATCAGAATGTTCTCGCTCGCCATGGTAGTCGGCCTGCTGTTCGGGGCTTACTCCTCCATCTTTATCGCCAGCCCGCTGTGGCTGCTGCTTAAGAAGAACCAGAAGTCCAAGGTGAAGAGCAAGCCAGCAAAAGCTCAATGAGGTTATTCGAAGGCCGCGTCCGTGACGACGCGGCTTTTGAAACGCCGAAGGAAGACAGAATTCCCTCATCATGCGTGTCTAAGGTTCGGCAAGGAGGTAACCCAGATGAATGACAACTATTCGTCTAGAAACGAACGAGTGTCGTGGACTGGAATCGCCGGCGATTTTATGCTGGCTCTGGCCAAAGGCGGCGTAGGTTATTACTCGGGAAGCAAGGCATTGATTGCCGATGCGTTATACTCCGGAGCGGATGCCGCGGCGAAGCTGTCGGAGATTCTCCCTTGGCAGAGCGGCTCCGAGGGTAACCGGAAGCGGAGACCGAATACCCGGGATGCCAAGAAGAACGGCGAGCCTGTGCTGCCTGTCGTATTTGCAGTGCTGATCCTGATGGGAGGATTGCAGATTGCCTTTTCCGCCATTCGGGATCTGACCAGTGGAGATCTGAGGCCTTCGGGAGAGCTTTCCATTCTGATCATCTGTCTGTCCCTGCTTGTGAAGGAAGTCATTTTTCAGTATCAATACCGGTATTTCCAGAAGCTTGGCAACGGAAGCCACGCAGCTTACGCTGACAACCACCGCTTCAGCCTATATACATCACTGACCGTTCTGATTGGAGCCGTTTCTTCCATGCTTGGCGGCTATCTGAATTGGCATCCGCTCGTATATCTGGACCCTATTGCCGCGCTGCTGGCAGCCTGCCTCATTCTACGGAGAGGGTACCTGCTGATTATGAGCACCATATACGGGAAGAAGAGTCTTGAGCTGCCGCATGAAGACTCGGTCAGCTTCATCGACACCGTACAGAAGGTGCACGGCGTCATACGTGTTGAGCAGTTAAAGGCGCTGGAGGAAGGCCGGCATGTCAATCTTCAGGTCACGATCAGTGTTAACCCCAGAATCAGCGTAATGGAGGCCTATGAAATCGCCGATTGCGCCAAGAAGCTGCTGCTGCAACGTTTTGTCCATGTCGGTGAGGTGCATATGGATGTCGTGCCATATGAAGCCGGTTATCCGTACAAGAACAACTTCGAGCTGACGGACAGTGAAATGCCGACACTGCTGCAATAGGTGTCTTCAGGCGAGAGAAAGGTGAATAATTGTGCTTCATTCCAAAACCAAATGGCAATCTCCGGCTGCCGACCCCGCCCTTGGCGGGGAACTGGCCCGGAGACTTTCTATTTCTCCCCTTGTTGCTTCCTTGCTGGCTGCGAGGGGAATGACGGAGCCCGAGACAGCGATGCAGTTCATCCACGGAGGCGCTGATGAAGAGCATGATCCGTTTCTGCTTAAAGGCATGAAAGAGGCAGTTCCCCGGATTCGCAGAGCCCTTGAGGACGGGGAGCATATTCTCGTATACGGCGATTACGACGCGGACGGGGTGTCCAGCACGTCGCTGATGATCTACCTGCTGCGCCGGCTGGGAGCGTCATATGATATCTATATTCCCCACCGCTCCAATGAAGGCTATGGGCTGCATAATCATGCGCTTGATTGGGCGCTGCAGCAGGGAGTCACGCTGATCATTACCGTTGATACGGGCATCAGCGCCTGCAGTCAAATTGCATATGCCAATGAGCTCGGCATAGACGTCATCGTTACGGACCACCATGAACCTCCCGAGGTTCTGCCGCCCGCTTACTCGCTCATCAATCCCAAGCTTCCGGATTGCCCATATCCTTTCAAGGGACTGTGCGGAGTCGGAGTAGCCTATAAGCTGGCTCAGGCCCTGCTTGGTACAGATGTCCCCGAGGAGTGGACAGAGATCGTTGCGATTGGAACGATCGCCGACCTGATGCCGCTGCTTGGCGAGAACCGGGCATTGGTCCGGCGGGGGCTTGCCAGCATGCGCACAACCCGGTATCCCGGGATTCGGGCGCTGCTGGAAATAAGCACGGTTCCGGTTGAACGGGTCGGGGCGATCAATGTCGCTTTTGCACTGGCTCCCCGGATTAATGCCAGCGGGCGGCTGGATCACGCAGGAAGAGCAGTGTCCCTTCTGACGACGGAAGACGCTGATGAAGCTGAACAGCTTGCCTCGGAACTGGACATGCTGAATAAAGAGCGGCAAATGGTAGTGGAACGCATCGTTACGGAAGCAACGGCAGCTCTTGAAGAGAAAATGAACGGCGGCTCTCTCCCGCATGTGATTGTTCTGGCGGGGGCGGGCTGGAATGTCGGTGTGGTCGGCATTGTGGCCTCGAAGCTTCTGGAGCGGTATTACCGGCCGGTCATCATCCTGGACATTCATCCGGAGACGGGCGCCTGCAAAGGTTCCGCCCGTTCGATTCCCGGTCTGGACATTTACTCGGCGCTGTCTTCCTGCAGCGAGCTGATGGATCACTACGGCGGCCATCCGGCGGCCGCAGGGATGAGCCTGCACCGCGACCGGCTGGAGGAGTTCGCCGCCGCGCTTGAGTCCTATGCGTCCGGCGTCCTGCGGGAGGAGCATTTTGTACCGGTTACGCCGGCGGACGGTGAGTACAAGCTGGCCGATCTGACGCTTCAAGCGGCCGAGGAGCTTGAGCTGCTGGCCCCATTCGGCATGAGCAATCCTCTGCCGAAGTTTATTGTGCGCGGCGCGGTCGTTCAGGAGACGCGCACGATGGGGCAGGGCAGCCGGCATCTGAAGCTGACGCTCCGCCAGGGCGGCGTGACGACGGACGCCGTCGCCTTCGGCAAAGGGGAGCTTGCGGAGTTGCTCCCCCGGGGAACCGTGATCGACGTTCTGGCGGAGCTGTCGATCAATGAATGGAACGGCTCCCGTAAGGTGCAGCTCATGCTGCAAGACCTGGCCATACCGGAGCCGCAGCTGTTCGATTTCCGCGGAGCCCGGGATTCCGCGGTGAAGATGCAGCGCCTGCGCAGCGTGCTGCTGCCTCCGGCGAGCGGACAATCGCGCGCAGCCGCGCTGGTCCGCAAGAATCGGCTGCATGAACGGATGCAGCCGGAATGGCAGGGCGTACCGTTCTGGGTATATGATGAGTGTAACGGGATTGCTCCGGCGGACAGTCCGGAGAGCGATGCGGATTCGGTCACGCTGGTCTGCCTGCTGGACATGCCGGAATCGGCCCGGCAGCTGGATGCGGTGCTGGAGGCTTTTCCGAATGTGGAGAACATCGCGCTCCTTCATTCGCTGCCAGGCGAACGGGACCGCCTTCTCGTACCGACGCGCGATCATTTTAAAGCCATCTACAAATGGCTGGCGGCAATTGCCGCGAGTCCGGTGTCCGAGCAGGAGGCGCTGCTGACGCTGGGGCGCAAGCTGCCGCTCAGTCTGCGGATGCTGAGAATGATGCTGGATGTATTCGAGGAGCTTGAATTTATCCGGAAGGAATCGGGAAGGATTGCTTTTGTGACCCGTCCGGCTGCACGGGAATTAACTTCTTCGAGCCGGTTCGTCCAGCTCAGTGAGCTGGCGGAAATGGAACGCTACTTCATGGAGAGCAGTCCGGAGGAGCTGTGGCAGTGGATGGAGTCGCGGCGTCTGGGTGTTTCATAACCTGCTTCCGTTGCAAGTTTTGCGAAGTAATATTCAAGGAAGCGTATGCTATCAAAACTAAGCGTATGCTTCCGAAGCCAGTTTTGCGAAGTAATATTCAAGGAAGCGTATGCTATCAAAACTTTTAGGAGGAGTTAGTTTGGACTTCAAAGAGATTATCCGCGTGATACCGGATTTTCCGACGGCGGGCATCAGCTTCAAGGATATTACAACACTGCTTAAGGACGGTCCTATGTACCGTCAGGCCATCGACGCGCTGAAAGAGCGTGTGGCCCATCTGAAAATTGATGTGATCGCCGGACCCGAAGCACGGGGCTTTGTAGTCGGGGCTCCGCTTGCATACGCGCTGGGTGTTGGCTTCGTGCCGATCCGCAAGAGCGGCAAGCTGCCGTATCAGACGATCGAAGCCGCGTATGATCTGGAATACGGCAAAGACCGGCTCGCAGTACATACCGACGCCATCCTGCCGGGACAAAATGTGCTGATCGCCGATGATCTGCTCGCTACCGGCGGTACAATCTCTACAGCGGTTAACCTGGTCAACCAGCTTGGCGGCAATGTGGTGGGAGCGGCATTTCTAATCGAGCTTGAACTCCTCGAAGGCCGTAAGAAACTGCCTGACGTTGAAATCATTTCCCTTCTGAGCTACGAAGATTAAAACCATTTCCAGGAACCTGATGCCAGGTTAACGGGAGGATTCGACTTTTTACTATTTTCCGGGAAATAAAATACCGGCAGACTGTCCGTCCCATGCACGGAGGTCTGCCGGTTTTTCATTTTGCTAATTATCGTGTCTACAAATTATCGTGGATTGGCTTCTGCGCCCATCCCCTGCAATCCCTTGCAGGGCTATTAAACGTCGGAGGCTTCTGCCTGCTTGATTTCTTCCTTGTCATTGGAGAGGCCCAATACCTCAAACAGCTTGAACAACAGGGAGAGGACCATGCCCGTAATTGTCGCAAGCGCCATCCCCTTCAGTTGAATGCCCCAAAACGTCAGCGTAGTGCCGCTGATACCGACAACGAGCACGATCGACGCGAGAATCATATTGGTCGGCTTGGCGAAATCGACCTTCTGCTCCACGAAAATGCGGAGGCCCGAAGCGGCGATAACCCCGAACAGCAGCAGCGAGACGCCGCCCATGACCGGCTGCGGAATATTGGAGATAATGGAAGAGAAGGTGCCCGAGAATGACAGCAGGATGGCAATAATCGCCGCTCCGCCAATAACGTATACGGAATACACTTTGGTTAGAGCCATGACGCCGATGTTCTCACCATAAGTCGTATTGGGAGTAGAGCCGACAAATCCGGAAATAATGGTGGATATGCCGTTGCCCATCAGCGAGCGGTCCAGCCCCGGCTCCTTGGTGAGATCCTTGCCCACAATGTTGCTCGTCACGAGCAGATGCCCGATATGCTCCACGATGACAACAAGCGACACCGGAATAATGGTCAGGATGACCGACCAGTCGAATGAAGGCGTTGTCACGGTTGGATGGGCAAGAAAATGCGCCTTCGAAATAGCCGCCGTATCAACCCGGCCCATCAGATAAGCCAGTACGTAGCCGGTGGTGATCCCGATCAGGATATGAATGATCTTGGGGAAGCCGCGGAACAGCACCGCGCCGATCACCGTCACGCCCAGCGTGACCATCGACAGAGTAATGGCTCCGTGGTCAGGCTTCCAGTCAGCCGCTCCGGAGGGAGCGATCAGTCCGGCCATCTGTGCTGCTATCGGCACTAGCTCCAGACCGATCGTGGCGACGATCGCGCCCATGACGGCGGGAGGAAAGACGACATCGATCCAGCGCGTTCCAGCGTACCTGATGATCAGGGCGACGAGGACAAAAATAATGCCAGTCACGATAAAAGCGCCCAGCGCCAGTGAATAACCGTGGCTGTGATCGCTCTTATGATCGAGCAGCACAGCCGAGACAGGCGAGATAAAGGCGAAGCTGGAGCCGAGATAGGCCGGGATTTTTCCTTTGCAGATCAAAATGTACAGCAGTGTTCCGATACCGTTCATGAGAAGAATCATGCCGGGGTCAACCCCGAACAGATTGGGAACCAGCACCGTGCTGCCGAACATGGCGAATAAATGCTGAAGGCTTAAGAGAAAGCCCGGTCCCAGAGGGAGCCTTTCGTTGACTTGAATTTCGCGTTGCAATCCGTTCACTCCTTGTTGGTATGAAATCTTGACGTCGGCTGTAAGGAAAACCGCCTTTACCAGATTATATAGATTGTCTCTTTTTTTCAACAACATTTTCACGGGATTATGCAATTTCCTGGCTTCTGCAATCGAATCGTTTGAGAAATGCCACAAGGTGGGAAGTGTTGACGTAATCCGCCGCAAGCGTCATAATTATAGGAAAACTTACGAACCGAACCCTGCCTGCGTGCAAGCGCTACGGCTCGGGTTCATTTTATTACAGAAAGGACACGGATACGACGAGTATGGGCATTGAGCGATTACTGGAAAAGGCCGGAGCCTATATAAAAGAAAAAGACCTTCCGCGCATACAAGAAGCTTATGAATTTGCCGACCAGGCCCACTACGGGCAGGTGCGCAAATCGGGAGAGCCATACATCCTGCATCCGTTAGCGGTTGCCGATATTGTTGTAGGCATGCAGATGGATGTCATTTCAATTATTGCGGCTCTGCTGCATGATGTTGTGGAAGATACGACGGTATCGCTCGAACAGATCCGGGAGAAATTCGGCGACACCTGCGCCATGCTCGTAGACGGCCTGACCAAGCTGGAGCGCATCCGTTTCCGGTCCAAGGAAGAGCAGCAGAACGAGAATTACCGCAAGATGTTCATCGCCATGGCGCAGGACATCCGTGTGATCGTAATCAAACTGGCGGACCGCCTTCATAATATGCGTACCCTGAAATATCAATCGGAAGAAAGCCAGCGGCGCATCTCGTATGAGACGCTGGAGATTTTCTGTCCCATCGCCGACCGTCTCGGTATTTCCGCGATCAAGTGGGAGATGGAGGATATTGCGCTCCGTTATTTGAACCCCCAGCAGTATTACCGGATTGCC
Organism: Paenibacillus sinensis; assembly: GCF_019904155.1. Lineage (GTDB taxonomy): Bacteria > Bacillota > Bacilli > Paenibacillales > Paenibacillaceae > Paenibacillus_AQ > Paenibacillus_AQ sinensis. The sequence continues at coordinate 47,873 of NZ_JAHCMB010000063.1, read as the reverse complement.
AATCTGATGCACAAAAAACGCGCCGAGCGCGAACAGTTCATCGATAGCGTCATCAGCCGCATCCGCGTCAAGCTGGACGAAATGGGCATTGAAGGCGATCTTTCAGGCCGCCCCAAGCATATTTACAGCGTCTACAACAAAATGACGACGAAGAACAAGCAGTTCAATGAAATCTACGATCTGCTGGCGATACGGATTATCGTTGACAACATCAAGGATTGTTATGCCACGCTGGGCATTATCCACACGCTGTGGAAGCCGATGCCCGGACGTTTCAAGGATTACATCGCCATGCCAAAGGCGAATATGTATCAGTCTTTGCATACGACGGTTGTGGGTCCCGGCGGAGAACCGACGGAGGTTCAGATCCGGACCTGGGAAATGCATCGCACGGCCGAATTTGGAATAGCGGCACACTGGGCATACAAGGAGGGAAGCGGCACAACCGCCAATCCTGAGAACCGGATGCCTTTTTTTCGCGAGATTTTGGAGCTTCAGCATGAAGCCAAGGATGCCTCGGAGTTTGTCGAATCGCTAAAAATGGACTTTTTCTCCGACCTCGTCTTCGTATTTACGCCTAAAGGGGAAGTCATCGAGCTGCCTGCTGGCTCTGTTCCGCTTGACTTTGCGTTCCGTATTCATACGGAGGTCGGCAACCGCACCATCGGCGCGAAGGTGAATGGACGGATTGTCCCGCTCGATCATAAACTCAAGACCGGTGATATTGTCGAAATCCTGACCTCGAAGCATTCTTACGGGCCGAGCCGGGATTGGCTCAAGATCGCCCAGTCTTCGCATGCCAGAAGCAAGATCAAGCAGTGGTTCAAGAAGGAGAAGCGCGAGGAGAACGTCGAGAAGGGACGCGAGGCGATCGAACGGGAGCTGAAGCGGCTCGGTATTGAACCATCCGAATGGATGACTGATGACAAGCTGCTGGAGGCGGCCAAAAAATTTGCGTTCAACGATATCGAGGATATGCTCTCCGCGGTCGGCTTCGGCGGTATTACGGCTGCGCAGATCGCCACGCGTCTGACCGAGAAGCTCCGCAAGGAGCAGGAGGAAGCCGCGGTTGCTCACTTAGAGCTTACGACGGAGAAGAAGGAAATCAAGGTTGCCGAGAAGCGCAACCAGCCTACGAACGGCGTTCGTGTCAAAGGCATCGACAATCTGCTGGTCCGTTTCGCCAGATGCTGCAACCCGGTGCCGGGTGATGATATCGTGGGCTACGTAACCCGCGGCCGCGGCGTATCGGTGCATCGCTCGGACTGTCCGAACATCAAAGCCGAGGAGAGCGAGGAAGCCGCACGCGTCATTGAGGTGGAATGGGAAGGCAGCATGGAGGCGAATTACAGCGTCGACATCGAAATTACGGGCCATGACCGGAGTGGCCTGCTGAACGAGGTGCTTCAGGCGGTCTCCGAGAGCAAGACCAACATTTCAGCAGTTACGGGGCGTTCCGACAAGAATAAAATGGCGCTGATTCATATGACGATTCTGATTCGGAACACGGATCATTTATATTCGGTTGTGGAAAAGGTAAAGCGGGTCAAAGATGTGTACACCGTTCACCGGATTATGCAGTAAGCGAAAGCTTGAGGAATTTGGCGTCGGGAGATGTGGCAGAAGTGAGAGTTGTGGTGCAGCGCTGCAAGGAGGCGCGGGTAACCGTTGCAGGTGAGACGGCCGGAGCCATTGGCGAAGGGCTCATGCTGCTGGTGGGTGTAACCCATGAAGATACCGAGAAGGACGCCAAGTACCTTGCCGATAAAATCGCCGGACTTCGGATCTTTGAGGATGAGGCAGGCAAAATGAACCACAGCGTCACCGAGACCGGAGGAGCTATACTCTCCGTGTCCCAGTTCACGCTGTACGGCGACTGCCGCAAAGGGCGGCGCCCGAACTTCATGGGGGCAGCGCCTCCTGAAGAAGCGAAGCGGCTGTATGATTATTTTAACTCGGAGCTGGCCGGGCATGGTCTTGGCGTAGAGACCGGTATATTCGGGGCGATGATGGATGTCTCGCTTACGAATTGGGGGCCGGTTACCCTGATCGTGGACAGCCGGGCGTAAAGGGAAGGGATGGAGAAGGAGCGGGGACGCTCCGGCTCCGTCCTTTTTTTTATGAAATTCAACTGAAGCTAAAGACTGACTTAAACGTTTCACCCAAGACCGATTTCTTGCGATATAATATTGCAATGTAGAGCTAATCAGCGGATATATGGAGGGGAACTATGTACAAGACGGTAATTTTCGATTTATACGGAACGCTGATCGATATCCATACCGACGAGAGTGATGATCAGCTCTGGCAGACATTAAGCTTTCATTTCAGGTATGGCGGAGTGCCCATGGAGGCTCAGGAGCTGTTCCGCGAGTTTCACGAAGAGATCGGCCGGCAGATGAGCTGCCCGAAGACGCCTTGCGAATTCCCCGATTTCGTAATGGAGGAAACATTCGAGGCGATTGCCGCCCGCAAAGGTGTCAAGCTCGGGAGAGCCTGGGCGGAGGAAACGGTCCGTTGGCTGCGTCTCTTGTCAATGCGGCGGCTTGCGCTGTATGACGGAGTAGAGGAAACTCTTCTCGCGCTCCGCGAAAAGGGCTGCAAGCTGTATCTGCTCTCTAACGGGCAGAAGACGTTTGTCGAAGCGGAGCTGCGGGTGCTTGGACTGGACAAGCTGCTTGATGGCATCGCTATTTCGTCTGAAGCTGGCATCAGCAAGCCAGACCCGCTGTTCTTCAGGTACCTGGCGGATACTTACGGAGCCGACCTGTCTTCAGCGGTTATGATCGGCAACGATCATACAACCGATGTAGAGGGCGCGCGGCGGGCAGGCATCGATGCGATCTATATTCATTCGAACAGCTCGCCGGACGCAGCGGAGGTCGATTGCAAATACCAGATATGGGACGGAGATTTTCGGCGGATTCTGGATTTTGTATAGCCACTCCTGGACAGTGTACTCATGAGAGGACAAAAAGTTGTTTCGCGGCAGACGGCGAAGCAGCTTTTTTTATAGAAATTTTAAGGGAGCAGCTCTTTTTCAAGAAATGAGTGTTTATTTTGAAAGAGAACGGAAGGCTCGGGTGAATGGTGGATAGGGAACCCACGGATGGGGCACACTGCTGTTGCAGCTATCCTGTCAGCCATCGGAGAGAATGAACATGAGACTTTCACCTCAGGCCAACGCCTGGACCCGGCTCGGCGCTCTTTCGGCAAGCAGCCGGAGTGAGGCCAACGCTTTTGCGAGGGAATCGGGCGAAACCGCAGTTCCACGCGAGATGTGCAAAGGACAAAGCCGGCTTTTGCTGCCGCGTACATAATGCGTACATGAGCGGGAGAGAGTGGAAGCACGCTTGCCGATCAAAGACACTGCCCGGGTTGGGAATTCATTGTGCTTTTACTATGTCGGTTCAGATGCAGCATTTAAAGGGCCAAGGGGCTTTAGTCTTAGCTATGCCGTTAGAGGAAGAGCCAGGGCGGGTAATACATCAGAGTAGACGACCAAATCAGAAAGGAGAAACTTTTACCATGAGTAAAGTAGCTTTTCTGCTGGCAAGTCAGTTTGAGGATTCCGAAATGAAGGTTCCGTACGATGCCATTAAAGAGGCCGGCCATGAGGCTGTTATTATTGGACTGAAAAAAGACGAGACTCTGAAAGGCAAAAAAGGCGAAGCCTCTTATACAGCCGACAAGGCCATCTCCGAAGTCAAAGCGGCCGATTATGATGCGGTGGTGATCCCGGGAGGTTCTTCTCCTGAAGGACTGCGGTCAGACCCCGGAATCCTGAATTTTGTGAAGGAATTCAACTCAGCGGGCAAGCCGATCGCGGCTATCTGCCATGGCCCGCAAATTCTGATCAGCGCGGGTCTGCTGAAGGGCCGGACGATCACATCCTACCCTCCGCTCAAGGATGATATGGTGAACGCCGGAGCTTCCTTCAAGGATGAAGAGGTGGTTGTGGACCAAAATTTTATTACATCGCGCACGCCGAAAGACGAACCTGCCTTCGTTCGCGAGCTGCTCCGGTCGCTTAAGGTTTCGGTATCCCGATAAGCCGGTCTCGCTTATTCAGGCAGGATGCTTACGAAGCCAGTTTTGTTGGATGTACCTCAGTGTAGTGATTTCACCACAAAACTAAGTGAATGCTTACGAAGTCAGTTTTGCTGGATGTACCTCAGTGTAGTGATTTCATCACAAAACTTTTAGGAGGGCTAATCATGACCAAACGCATTCAGGCTTACTTCAGAACGGAAGACGACGCGGAAGGCGCCAAGACGGCGCTGATCGGCTATAAAGCGGACGGGCTGGATGTATGGGCGCTTACGGACCCGCTCGGCAACGATCGGAATCTCCTGGTCCCGCTCTTGCCTGTCAACAATCTGGGGGGAATCAGTACCGGAACTGCGCCGGCCAGCTATGGAGCAGCCCCTGCAGCCTACCCTGCAGTAGTCGCCGCCGCAGGCGGAGAAGCTGTCGATGGTACGTCTCGCAATAACAATAGCGGCATAGGTGATGGGAGAACTCAGGCCTATGACGATGCAGATCTGGGCGATCTTCGTTACGTCATGGAGATCAAGGCCAGCGATGATGATTTTGACGCTGTTGTTCATACGCTCCGCAGCAAGAACGGTTATGTTGAGGTCTTTGAATAGACCTTGATTAGCACGGAGCAGGAAGCCACAGCAAGCCCCGCTGTCCTGCCTGACGCGGGGCTTGCTTCTGAAGGCAAGAAAACGCGAAAACCAGTCATATATGAAGCGCTTTCTTTTCTGTAATATACACGTAATATAATGTACATGATCGCTTAATATAGCCTGTTTATAATAACAGCATGACCCCCTTTTTTATAATATATGTGATGGGCCCGAAGAGATGATCTTCGGGTCATTTTTTGTTCATTCGTATTCCTGCAAGACATCCGGCCCCGCAAAAAGAGGACATCAGGTGTTAATCCTTGACTTTAGTGCTTTGATTCAGTAGAATCTATGGGTATACGGCTATTAATAAATGTTTTGATGACGGGACCAAGTAATTCGATATCCACAACCCCAGAGAGGAATCCCCGTTGAATTTATGATTGATGATTCCGTCAACCTGTAATTCAACCCGGCTGCAAGGATTCTGTTGATGAGCGAATGAATGACTTCCCCGAGAACGTACGGCGAACAGCGGACAGATCCGCCTCAGTAGCCGCTGCGCGTAGGCGGGCGTTAACCGCTTGAAGCGGACGGAAGAACGTAAGAAATTCCGGCCGGAATGTGGGTGGTACCACGGGTGAATATCGTTAGGATAATCCCTCGTCCCTGTTGATGAAACAGGGCGGGGGATTTTTTAATGCAAATTTGCAAATCTTCCAAGGGCATTGTTCAGGAGGGATCATAAGTTGGCTAAAGAGAGAATCGAGAAGCCGACCGGAACGCAGGATTTCCTGCCCGGTGCGGTGGAGAGATGGCAGTTCGTCGAAGAAAAGGCCAGAGATTTGTGCCGGCGCTTCAATTATCGCGAAATTCGCACTCCGATGTTTGAGCATACGGAGCTGTTCGAACGCGGCGTCGGCGAAACGACCGATATCGTGGAAGGCGAAATGTACAACTTCAAGGACAAGGGCGGCCGGGATCTGGCGCTGCGTCCGGAAGGAACGGCCGGCGTTGTCCGGGCTTATGTACAGAATAAGCTGTACGGGGAGCCTGATGTCAGCAAGCTGTATTATATCGGACCGATGTTCCGTTATGAGCGCCCGCAGGCCGGCCGGTATCGCCAATTCCATCAGTTCGGGGTCGAGGCGTTCGGCGCGGTCGATCCGGCGATCGACGCGGAGGTCATCTCCCTCGGCTACCAATTCTGCAAGGACCTCGGTCTGCAGGGCGTCCGGGTGGAGATCAATTCGGTCGGCAATATTCCGAGCCGCGCGGCATACCGCGAGAAGCTGCTCGGCTTCCTGCGTCCGATGAAGGACAGCCTGTGCAGCGACTGCCAGCGCCGCATGGAGCGCAATCCGCTGCGCGTACTGGACTGCAAGATCGACCAGGACAAGTTCACGGACGCGCCGTCTATTCTGGACAGCCTGGACGAAGAGTGCACCGAGCACTTCGCCAAGGTACGAAGCCATCTGGATGCGATGGGCGTTGATTACTCAGTCAATACCCGCCTTGTTCGCGGGCTCGACTATTACACGCACACAGCCTTTGAATATAAGGCGGCGGGCATCGGGTCCATCGACACCGTCGGTGGAGGCGGACGGTACAACGGCCTGGTCGCCGAGATCGGCGGACCGGACCAGCCGGGCATCGGCCTAGGCATCGGGCTCGAACGGATTCTTCTGATCCTGGAGCATCAGAAGATCGAGACGGGAGCGGTCAAGCCGCTGGATGTGTATCTGGTGGCGCTCGGCGAGGAAGCCGAGGCGGAGATTACGAAGCAGCTGTACCTGCTGCGCAGCCAGGGCTTCTCGGCGGAACGCGATTATCTGGGCCGCAAGATGAAGGCGCAGTTTAAATCCGCCGACCGGATGTCGGCGCGCTTCACCGCCATTCTGGGCGAGGAAGAGCTGCAGCGGGGTGAAATCGCCCTGAAGTTTATGGCGACCGGCGAGCAGCGGACCGTGAAGCTGGAGAATCTGGGCGAAGTGCTGGCGGAACAGGCTTAAAGCTCGACTCATAATACGGGCTTGAAGGTAGTCCCGCAGATTGAAGATAGCTTCACAGTCCGAAGGCAGGTTTACAGGCTCAAGGTTGTCTCGTGGTCTGAAAGATCGCCTCACGAGGGGCTTAAGGTTATGCCACAAGTGTTACCTGAGAAGCGCGAACCAAGGCGGTATTTCAAACGAGTCTAAGAAACAGGCTGCGGGACCAGTCAGTCGGCTTGGCTCCGATAACGAAAGTCCTGTACAAGCCGGATTTCTTCGAAATAAGATTTTCTAAAGTTAGATTTTACTAAGGAAAGGGTATGATAGTTTATGCAAAGAACTCACAACTGCGGTCAGCTGACCCCCGAGCATATTGGACAGACGGTGACCTTGAATGGATGGGTGCAGACCCGCCGCGACCTTGGGGGCGTGCTGTTCATCGATCTACGCGACCGCAGCGGCATCGTGCAGGTTGTCTTCAACCCGGCATACTCGGGCGAAGCGCTGCAGACAGCCGACAAGGTGCGCAGCGAATATGTAATCGCTGTGAAGGGCGAAGTCGTCAAGCGCGACCTGGAGACCGTTAACCCGAACCTGCCGACCGGTGAAATCGAGGTCCGCATTACGGAAATCGACGTGCTGAACGCGGCCAAGACGCCTCCTTTCTTCATCGAAGACGGTGTGGAAGTGGACGAGTCTCTCCGTCTGAAATACCGTTATCTTGACCTGCGCCGTCCGGAAATGCACAAGACGCTGCTGCTTCGTTCCAAGGCGGCCAAAATCTTCCGCGACTTCCTCGATGGTGAAGGCTTCCTCGATATCGAGACGCCGATTCTGACCAAGAGCTCGCCGGAAGGCGCGCGCGACTATCTGGTGCCAAGCCGGGTGCATGAAGGCGAATTCTTCGCCCTTCCGCAGTCGCCGCAAATTTACAAGCAGCTGCTCATGGTAGGCGGCGTGGAGCGCTACTATCAGATCGCCCGCTGCTTCCGCGACGAGGATCTGCGCGCCGACCGCCAGCCGGAGTTCACCCAGGTCGACATCGAGACCTCGTTCCTGTCCCAGGAGGACCTGCTCTCCATGATGGAGCGCCTGATGCAGCGCCTGTTCAGAGAGACGGTCGGCGTTGAGCTGGCGCTTCCGTTCCAGCGCCTGACCCATGCCGAAGCGATGGGCAAATACGGCTCGGACAAGCCGGACCTGCGCTTTGGCCTTGAGCTGATCGAAATGAACGACATCGTAGCCGGCAGCGGCGTGAAGGTGTTTGCATCCGTCATTGAAAAAGGCGGCGAAGTGAAGTGCCTGAACGCCAAGGGCTGCGGCACATGGACACGCAAGGAAATCGACGATCTCGGACCTTACGCGGCCCGCTACGGAGCCAAAGGCCTTGCCTGGATTCAGGTCAAGGAAGGCGAATTCCGCGGCCCGATCGTGAAGTTCTTCACCGAAGAGGAAATCGCCCAGGTGAAGGAGCGCACGGGAGCCGAGGAGGGCGACCTGCTGCTGTTCTCCGCCGACACGAAGAAGGTCGTAGCAGACGTACTCGGCGCGCTTCGCCTGCGGATCGGCCGCCAGCTTGGCCTGATCGACGACAGTGTGTACAAGTTCGCCTGGGTCACCGACTTCCCGCTGCTTGGCTATGACGAGGATCAGAAGCGCTACGTGGCCGAGCATCATCCGTTCACCCGCCCGCGCGAGGAAGACGTTGCCCTGTTCGACACCGATCCGGGCGCGATCCGCGCTCAGGCTTACGACATCGTACTGAATGGCTACGAAGTCGGCGGCGGCTCCATGCGTATCTATAAGCGCGACGTTCAGGAGAAAATGTTCGACGCGCTCAGCCTGTCCAAGGAGGAAGTTCAGGACAAATTCGGCTATCTGCTCGACGCGTTCGAATACGGCACACCGCCTCACGGCGGCATCGCCTTCGGCTTCGACCGTCTGGTCATGCTGCTGACAGGCCGGAGCAACCTGCGCGAGACGATCGCCTTCCCGAAGACGGCCAGCGCAACCGACCTGTTGATGGACGCGCCATCGCCGGTCAAGGATGCCCAACTGGACGAGCTTCATATCCGGGTGGCCATCAAGGAGAAAGCCAAGAAATAGGAGGAAGCCATCATGCTGCATCAGTTCTCGCGCACCGAGCTGGCGATTGGACCCGAGGGTCTGGAAATCATGAAGAACAGCACCGTAGCGGTGCTCGGCATCGGCGGCGTCGGCTCTATTGCGGTTGAAGCATTGGCACGTACGGGCGTCGGCCGGATCATCCTGATCGACAAGGACGCCGTGGACATTACGAACATCAACCGTCAGATTCACGCGCTGACCACGACAATCGGGCAGAAAAAGGCGGATTTGATGGTCGAGCGGGTCAAGCTGATCAATCCGGAATGCGAAGCGATTGCGCTCAATATGTTCTACACCGAGGAGACGTACGAGGAACTGTTCAAATACAATCCGGACTATGTCATTGACGCATCGGATACGATTTTTTACAAAATCCATCTGATCAAACAGTGTCTGGCCCGTAAAATCCCGATGATCTCGAGCATGGGCGCAGCCAACAAGATGGACCCGACGAAGTTTCAGGTCGCGGATATTTCCAAGACCTCGATGGACCCGATTGCCCGGGTCATCCGTCAGAAACTGCGCAAGGACGGCATCAAGAAGGGCGTAAAGGTCGTCTTCTCCACGGAGGAGCCGATGAAGCCGCGCCAGGATGTCACGGACAAGATCGTGCCGGAGAATGCGCCGGATATCCGGAAAGCGAAGCAGCCGCCTGCAAGCAATGCGTTCGTTCCGCCGGTGGTGGGGCTGATTATGGTCAGCGTCGCCGTCAAGGAGCTGCTGGCAGCCGGCGGCGTCACAATCTAACAGCGGGCCAAGGCCCGGGTGAGACTTAAAGAGGGGCGAGCGCCGTCGGAGGCGTCTCGCCCTTTTTGGCTGCGGCGCAGCCGGTGGCCTCCGGTATTTCGGCTGCTGTTGCTGTGCGTGTCAAGCATGTCACCCGGTGCGGCTGGCAATTACTATAAGGTACGGGGAGGTACCAGATATGAACAACAATTTTTGGAGCCGCAGCCTCGGCCTGGAGCCTGAATATGAACGGAGAAAAGAGTGGGGGGCCGGGCTCATCTCCTATTTTGCATCAGTCTATATCGTAATGGTCAACGCGACTATTCTGCAGGATGCGGGAATGCCGCTGCGGGCGGGGATGGTAGCGACGCTGCTGACAGCCGTATGCGGCTGCCTGCTGATGGCCTTTGTCGGTAAGACGCCGATTATCGTGGTGCCGGGCATGGGGATCAACGCTTTTTTCACCTATACACTGGTGCATTCCATGAAGCTGGATTGGAGAGAGGCGCTGGCGGTAGTCACGGTAACCGGGGTGCTGTTCGCGGCGGTGGCGTTCACTTCACTGTACCGCATCCTGAGCGACGCCATCCCGCTCAATCTCCGGCATGCGATCACCGTCGGGATCGGGCTGTTTCTGACCTTTATCGGCCTGCAAAAAAGCGGCATCGTCATTGCCCATAAGACGACCTTCGTTGCGATCGGCCACTTCAGCGACCCCGCCGTCATCACCTCCTGCGTAACGCTGGTCCTGGCACTGGTGCTGCATCTGCGTGGCACGCGGGGCGGCCTCTTGATCAGCATGATCGCAGGCACGCTGCTGGCTTATGTGCTGGGCGCCGGCCATGGGCGGGAGAATGCGGGGACGGGACATCTCTTTGAGGGATACGGCCAGGTCTTTCTGGGCCTGGACATGAAAGGGGCGCTCAGTCTCGTATTCTGGATTGCCGTCTTTCTCCTGCTGCTGATCGTGGTCTTCGAGAATATCGGCCTGATTTCGGCCCAGACGACGATGTCCGGGCATCCCGAGCGCTTCAAGAGCAGCCTGCGGGCGCTCTCGCTTGTGAACATCGCCGCCGGTCTCCTGGGCAGCAGTCCCGCCGTCGCGGCCGCCGAATCGACCGCGGGCATCGCGGCCGGAGGACGCTCCGGCCTGACCTCGCTCACTGCGGGTCTGTTGTTCGCCGCGACCTTCCTGTTCATTCCGGCGCTTGTCTATGTGCCGGACAGTGCCATCGCGCCGATTCTGATCATTATCGGCGGCCTCATGATGCAGGATGTGCAGGTCATGGACTTCAGTGATCCGACAGAGGCTTTTCCAGCCTTTCTGATCCTGGTCATGATTCCCTTCACATACAGCATCGTCGACGGCATGGCCTTCGGCTTCATCGCCTACCCGATTGCCAAGCTTGCGCTTCGCAGAGGCGCCGAAGTGCCACTCGCGCTGTACGGAATTGCGGGGCTATTCCTGGCGAATTTTATTCTGCACGCACTGTTATAGAACCTGTGGAGTTTGTGCGACAATTCTTGGCATTCGATCGGTCATTGTGATATAATAATACTCCTTTTTGAATTAGGGCGCGTCTGAATCTCTAGGTAAGGTCGCGTTCTGCTGATCGGACATACAGGCCGGTTTTGCCTTAAGGGACGGGGATTATCCCGTATTACTTTTAGGAGGTAACTGAAATTGGAGGACAAGTTTCAAAGTGCCTATCAAGAGGAACAGGAAAGGCTGAATACCGCGCTTGAGGAGATTGAACGGCAGCTTGAGAAGCTGCGAAATACACCGGTGTATACCGGGAATGAGTACACCGAACAGGTGCTGGAAGCATCGCGGGAGCAGAGAAGGAACAATCTGGGAAAGCTTCGGCAGGAGCCGTATTTTGGCCGGCTGGATTTTCAGGAAGACGGTCAGGGTGACCGCAAGCCGCTCTATATCGGCAAAATCGGCGTAGACCGCGAACAGGTATCCGACCGGCCGCTTGTCATCGACTGGCGGGCTCCGGTAGCGAGCCTGTTTTATTCGTTCACCGGTGGCACAGAGCCGGCATCCTATGAGTCGCCTGAAGGAATCGTCGAGGGTCTGGTGTATCTGAAGCGGAACGTCGTGATCCGCAAACAGATTCTGGAGCGGGTAGCCGATACCTATGACCGCGAGAGCGACGGCCCTGCCGTCTCGGACGAGTTCCTCGTCTACCGTCTCGGGGAGAACAAGGATAACCGGCTGCGGGATATCGTGTCCACGATCCAGGAGGAGCAGGACCGGATTATCCGGGCAGCCAAAAATACCGCGCTCATCATCCAGGGCGTGGCGGGCAGCGGGAAGACGACGGTTGCACTGCACCGGCTCGCTTTTTTGCTGTATCAGTACAAAGAGCAGGTGTCGGCGGAACGGATGATTATTTTTGCCCCGAACCGGATGTTCCTGGATTATATCTCCGACGTGCTGCCGGAGCTAGGCGTTGGCAATATCCAGCAGAGCACCTTCGCGGATTGGGCTGCCGGGCTGCTGGGCATTGAGCTGGCAGATACCGGCGTGATGGAGACGCTGCACCGCTGGTTCGAGAACAAGGGGGCAATGCCCGTCCTCACAGAGGAGACGCCGGAGCGCTTCAAAGGCTCCACGAAGCTGATGGGCGTCATCGAAGAAGCGGTGTCGCTGCTGGAATCGGGAGCGGTTCCCGAAGGCGATTTCTCGCCCTGGGAAGGCGCTGTCCTGCCCCGGCGGATGATCATGCGCTGGTACAAGGAGGAATACGCTCCGTATCCGCCGGCGAAGCGCAAGGAGCGGGTGATGGCCCGGATTCACCGCTGGATTGAAATGGAGCTGAAGAAGAGCCCTTCCGCCGCGGCGTTGAAGGACCGGAAGAAGAAGGGTGCCCAGCGGGAGAAGGCGTATGCCGGCAAGTGGCCCAAATACGATCCGCTGACGATCTACAAGCAGATCTTTCGGGCTGTGAAGCCACCCGTCGATTGGCCGGCAGAAGAGCCGGAGGAGATTCCGGCTGCTGTGTTGAAATCGACGCGGACGCAGCTCAAGAAGGGGCATGTGCTGGAGGAGGACCTTCCGCCGCTGCTGTACGTTCATTATCTGCTGAACGGAGACGAGGGCGTGCAGAAGTTCGACCATATCGTCATCGACGAGGCCCAGGATTTCTCGCCTTTCCAGATTGCCGTGCTCGATCTGTATGCCCGCAATCATTCATTCACCATTCTCGGGGATCTGTCGCAGGGGATTCACGCCTACAAGGGCGTGCATGAATGGCGCGAGATGCAGGAGCTCTTCACTCCGGAGCATACCTCGTATCATGCGCTGACGCGAAGCTACCGGTCGACTATGGAAATCATTGATTTTGCCAACGGGATATTAAGTGCCGGCGTGAAGAGCGATTTGCTGGCCGTTCCGGTGTTCCGCAGCGGCAATCCCGTGCGGCTTCTTGAGTATGGTGCGAGCCGAACGGAGGATATCTCCGCTGCGCTCGCCGAGCTGTCAGGTCGCGATTACCGCACCGTGGCGGTGCTGACACGAACGCTGGCAGATGCGGAGGGGCTTTACGCTGAGCTGTCGGGCCGTTTCGAGGACGTTCATCTGATCGACGGCAGCATGACGGAATATCAGGGCGGACTGTCGGTCCTGCCGCTGTATCTGTCCAAAGGACTCGAATTCGACGCAGCCATCGTGGCCGATGCGGACCTAAGCTCTTACGGTGAGGCGGCTTGGGACGCCAAGCTCCTGTATGTCGGCTGCACCCGGGCGCTGCATGAGCTGTGGCTGCTGCATAACGGGCGCCTGCCTCACTATCTGGTGAAGGCGGCGGAAGAGAGCGAGTCGGCAGAAGGCTGGCCGGTCAAGGAACAGGCAGGGCACTCATAATTAGTCGGGCGGCATTAGCCGGACAACAATCAGGGAGGATGGCACAGCCGGAAGGTCGCCAAGCTCCCTTTGGTGTATATGATCTGCCTAGGGCAGCGAATAACCTGGCACCGGAAGGCCGGGTGCACGGCATGAACATCAAAGCCGCAGCCTGTGCGAGCGGAAGGCTTCACAGGGGTTCAGGCGGGAGCGGGATCAGAACGCCTGTGCTCTTTTGACAGGCAAATGGTATGATAGAGTTATATCGCTTATGGCAAGGAGTGTCGACATGGATTTATTTTCGTTCGAGGAGGAGACGCGTGACGGGCGTCTTCTTGCTGACCGCATGCGGCCGGAGACTCTTGATGAATATATCGGACAGGAGCATATCGTGGGCAAAGGAAAGCTTCTTCGCCGGGCGATTGAAGCGGACCAGGTCTCTTCCATTCTGCTGTACGGGCCGCCTGGCTGCGGCAAAACGACACTTGCCCACATTATCTCCCACCAGACAAAAGGCGAGTTCGTCCGCCTGAATGCCGTGGAGGCGAGCGTCAAGGATGTCCGTGAGGTCATTGAGCGCGCACAGAACGCCAAATCGCTATATGGTACGAAGACGATTCTGTTCCTGGACGAGGTGCATCGCTTCAACAGCTCCCGTCAGGATGCGCTGCTGCCGGCCGTCGAGAAGGGGACGATTATTTTCATCGGGGCGACTACCGAGAATCCGTTCCATTATGTGAACGGCGCGCTCATGAGCCGGTCCACGCTGTTCCAGCTGGAGGCGCTCGGCAAGACCCACAGCCTGGCGGCGATGAAGAGAGCCCTTGCCGACAAGGACAAGGGCCTCGGGTTTATGGACCTTCAGGTGGACGATGCCGCGCTTGAGCACATCGCCACCATGGCGAACGGCGATATCCGCCGCGCGTTAAATGCGCTGGAGCTGGCCGCCATGACAACTCCGCCTGACAGCGGCGGGACGGTGCACGTCACGCTGGAGGTGGCGGAGGATTCCATCCGGCGGCCGACCGTGAAGGCGGACGAGTCGACGCAGTACGACGTGCTGTCCGCCTTCCACAAGAGCATCCGCGGTTCCAGCGATGCCGCGCTGTTCTGGTTCCTCTATGCCGTCGATAAGCTCGGCATGGACCCGATTGTGTTCATCCGCCGGCTGATTGCGGCGGCGAGCGAGGATATTGGCCTGGCGAATCCGCAGGCCATGGTGCAGGCGGTCAGCGCGCTGGAGGCTTACCGCAACAACGGCTGGCCGGAGGCGAGGCTCAACATCGCCCAGGCGATTCTGTTCGCCGTGGAGAGCCCGAAGTCGAACGCCGTCACTATGGCGATTTCGCGGGCCACTTCGGCGATCGAGGAGCTGAAATCCGCGGAGGTGCCCATGCATCTGCGGGATACGCATTACAAAGGCTCCGCGCAGCTCGGCCATGGGGGATACAAGTATCCGCATGATTATCCGGGCCACTTCGTGAAGCAGCAGTATTTGCCGGATGCCATTTCGCGCCGGGTGTTCTATCAGGCGACGGAGCAGGGCAACGAGGCGAAGATTCGGCATAACCAGGCGCTGCGAAGAGAGCAGCAGTAGACGGACTTTACGGTCGGATTCCAGATCTGTCCAGCCGTATCATCCCGCACATCAAAAAGGTGCCCGGCAAGCCATCCTCAAACGGCTTGCCGGGCACCTTTATCGTTTCGTCCTCTTATATGCTTAACTCGGCTTACTGATGCTGCGGCACAACCTTCTCGGCGTATTCAATAATGCCGCCGCCGAGGCAGACCTCGCCGTCATAGAACACGACGGCTTGACCAGGTGTTATGGCCTTTTGCGGGACGTCGAAGGCGACATGGAACAAGCCGTCCTCCCGTTTCGTCAGTGTGACACCCTGGTCCGGCTGGCGGTAGCGGAACTTGGCCGTGCAGCGGACGGCATCGCCCGAAGGCATATCGCCGCTGATCCAGTTCACGCCGGAGGCGACCAGGCCCGTCGAGTACAAGCTGTGGTGCTTGTCGCCCTGAACGACGTACAGGATGTTCTTCTCCAGATCCTTGTCGGCGACGAACCAAGGTTCGCCCGTGCCGGAGCCGCCGATGCCAAGGCCCTGACGCTGTCCGAGCGTGTAGTACATCAGGCCGTCATGACGGCCTTTGACTTCGCCGGTCGCGATATCCACCATGTTTCCCGATTTAGCAGGCAGATACTGGCTCAGGAACTCGCGGAAATTGCGCTCCCCGATGAAGCAGACGCCCGTGCTGTCCTTTTTCTTGGCGGTGTACAGACCCGCTTCTTCGGCGATCCGGCGCACCTCCGGCTTCGGCAGATGGCCGATCGGGAACATGGCCTTGGACAACTGCTCCTGATTCAGCGCGTTCAGGAAATAGGTCTGATCCTTGTTGCCGTCCACGCCGCGGAGCAGCTTGTACTGTCCGTTCTCTTCCACCACACGCGCATAGTGCCCGGTTGCGACGTAATCGGCGCCAAGTTGCAGCGCTTTGTTCAGAAATTCGCCAAACTTGATCTCCCGGTTGCACATGACGTCGGGATTCGGTGTGCGTCCCGCTTTGTATTCATCGAGAAAGTAAGTAAACACCTTATCATAGTATTCTTTCTCAAAATTAACGGTATAGTAAGGGATATCGATCTGTTCGCATACGCGGCGGACATCCTCGGCGTCGGTTTCCGCCGTGCATACGCCAAACTCGTCAGTGTCATCCCAGTTCTTCATAAAAATCCCGATCACGTCATAGCCCTGCTGCTTCAGCAGCAGCGCGGTAACCGAGGAGTCGACGCCCCCCGACATGCCGACGATTACACGGGTGTCTTGTATTGCTTTTGCCATCATGGTCACCTCTTTTGTTCCAGAATGTGAAGTACGTGATCCCTAGTGTCCACTGGAGATGCACACGTAAATGAAAAAAATTGTCTTTTGTGTTTCAAATCAGCCTTCGGATATGTTAACATAAATTCAAGAGCGGTCATCGGAATACGCTGATTTTTAGATATTACTGTTTTGACCAACTACTAATTATACTATACCCAGCTAATATATTGAAAGAGGTGTCCCTTTGAAAATATCGACAAAAGGCCGATACGGATTAACCATTATGATGGAGCTTGCCGCCAGATTCGGCGAAGGTCCGACATCACTGAAGAGCATCGCCGAGAAGAACGGCTTGTCCGAGCATTATCTGGAGCAGCTCATTGCGCCTCTGCGCAATGCCGGCCTGGTCAAGAGCATCCGGGGCGCTTATGGCGGTTATGTGCTTTCCCGTGAAGCCGATAGCATCACAGCCGGGGATATTATCCGCGTGCTGGAAGGCCCGATTTCTCCGGTGGATTTCACCGAGGAAGACGACCCGGCCAAGCGTGACCTGTGGCTGCGCATCCGCGACAGCATCGCCGATGTGCTGGACTCCACCACTTTGTCCAATCTGATTACCTTTAAGGAAGAAACCCATTCGGACAATTACATGTTCTATATTTAACAGGAATCAGAATTCCGAGATTTCAAAAGGATTTTTTAGAAATCGTTACCCACAAATTACCCACACTTTAATGATTGATTGCCCACTCGAAGTCGTCAGCAATCTCGATCTGGCGTTGCTTTGTAACGTGGAGATAGATCAGTTCTGTAACCTTGGAATTGCTCTTGTGCCCAATACGGGCCTGAATCTCTGGCAGTCCGACTCGCGGATTGGACGCGAGCAGGGAAACATGGGTGTGTCGCAAACTGTGAGGAGTCAGGCTTGTAGGAAGATCTGCTTTCTCAAGTACCGTCCTCATAATATTGCCGATGCTGGTAACTGCAACTGGGTAACCCGGTAAGCTTGGGCACCAGAACACAAAATCATCTTTAGGATTTAAAGACTTGGCCGACAATCGTTCTTCCCGCTGCCATTCTTTCAACAGTTCAAGCGCCTTAGCTACGGTGTCTCCGAAACTTACGATCCGTTCGCTTTGTTCGTTCTTTGGTGGTATGAATGAGTAGTTTCGGACACTTGTGCCGTAAAGTTGCTTGTTTACATCGATCGTTCTTCTCTTCATGTCGATGTCCTCCCATTGAAGTCCAGCGGCCTCGCTTATCCGAAGGCCTGTATAGGCTAAGACAACGAACAGTACCCAGTAATTGGACGTGAGCATGAACCTACACAACTGAAGAAACGTTTTTAGCTCGTCCTTCTCAAGAAATTTGGGAAGGACATGTTTTTTTTCTCCTCGTTTTCGGTTAGGTTTCTTCTCCCTCGGTATGACGGCATCCTCAGTTGGATCCATCTTAATAAGTCCATTCCGCCTAGCGTGCTCATACATTAAAGATGCTGCCGTATGAACCGTGGTAATCGTGCTGCGGCTTTTTCCTTTCTCCTTCATTTTGTAAAGAAAATCTTGATAAAGACTGGGTGTTACCTCGGTTAAATCGAATCCGCCAAACTGTGCCAGCAAGACTCCAAGGCCGTACTTCCTACTTTTGATCGTGTTACCAGTTGGCTCTCGCTCCAGAATGTATTGCTTCAGCCACGTCTTGCTCCAATTGCTTACCGTGAGCCCTTCGGTATGCTTTAGCTTTTTCTGGATTTTCTGCGCCTGAATCAAGATACCGAAGTCAACAGCTTCCTGAATGGTATCAAAACGGGGGGACTCCTTCTCCTTGCTGCTCTTCACTTCCTTTCCGTCAACGAACTTGGTAGCGGGAACCCTATAACGGTAGGAGTACTTACCGTCACGCTCTCGTACGTTAGTCGGGAGTTCCTGTTCTACTTTCCTCATCCTTATTTCTCCTTTCTCCAAACATATGTTCTATTTTTGGGCATATGTAAACAGCCTTGCGGCTGGAAAGCACGAGTGCGTATTGTAACTAATATTTTTTTTGCCTTAGCTCGGTATTTATTGTTAAGCAGTCAATTGATCTTCTAGAGTACATCGTTGAATCATCCGTTTACTTTTGAATGTCGCAACTTCATTTTTTTGAAAAAAATCATTTTAAAGACTTTTTAAGTGTTCAACTTCTTTAGGAATACCACATATCATAGCAGCCTCATGAATTGTGGCACCTTCCAAAAGTAGCTCGTCAGGAAGGAGAAGTTCGACGGCAAAACTATTCGCTTCTCTCTCAATTCGATCCACAGAATATAATGTGCGTTTTCTCAAGAACGGTGTATTGACATGAGAATGCAAAATGGCATGTCCTAATTCATGGGCACAGGTGAAGCGCTGTACTTCAAAACTTGCTTCTGAGTTGATATGTATCATTTGGAATCGACGATTGTAATTGTAATAGCCAAGCATATCACCCAACATTTCAAAAAAAACAAAAATACTTTTCTGAGATGCAATGTCAAATGGATCGTTCGTTCTGTATTTTTTGACCAGTTGGGCGACGGTGAGTTTAATCATACTGTCCCCCATAATGTAATTTATTCGGTATCTCTATATTTTTTTGGAGTATATTTTTTCTTGGCCATCTCTCTTGCAAGACGCAGAGAGTTTTCAAGGGAGATCGCAAATAGTCGCTTTGTTTCTTCATCCATAGGTTCTCCACTGAATGCGAGAGCTTTACCGGAATCTAAATCTGCGAGCATTTGTTCTACTTCTTTAGCGATATCTCGTTCGTCTTTATTGTTGAGAGCGTAATAAGTGTTTTTCCTTTCAGTAGTTCTTCCAAGAAGGTAATCAATACTGCACTCAAATAAATCAGACATTTTATAAAGGTTTTCATTATCAATTTCGTAAGCGCCATTTTCCCAACCTGAAAGTGTGCTTTGTGCAACTTTAAGATGCTTTGCTAAATCTACTTGCCTCATATTCTTTTCTGTCCTCAATAGTTTAATCCG
>NZ_JAHCMB010000063.1:28420-28678 GCF_019904155.1 Paenibacillus sinensis | reverse complement strand
GAGTAAATCGATATAAATTAATATCAAGTTAATTGATATTAGCGAAGAAAATGAGGAGAGAATATGAACGAATGGCTGAAAGAATTACGTAAGAAAGCACAAAAAACACAGGTTGAGATGGCTTCGTTACTTGATATTTCACAATCACATTATTGTGGAATTGAGATGGGTACAGCTCGACCATCAATTAAGTTAGCTCAAAAAATTTCATTAGTTCTCAAATTTCATTGGACTAGATTTTATGAAGACGAAAAAAAA
>NZ_JAHCMB010000063.1:0-28413 GCF_019904155.1 Paenibacillus sinensis | reverse complement strand
ACCACATAAAGCATTGAAGGGTGTGAACAGGAATGAAGGGTTTTGGCAACATTGATTTGGAAGATATCCCTGATTACATAAATAGAAACGAAACGCTTTCACGAATAGTTCGAGAAACAGAAACAGATCACCAATTACGCCCAACACTTGATGTTTTAGACGTGGCTGATTACTTAAAGATCAGCAAATACACCGTCATAAATCGGATCAAGCAAGGACAACTCAAAGCCTATAAACAGGGCATCCGTTGGAAGATCAAGAGAGAATGGCTTTTAGAATATGAGCAAAATATGATCAGAAGTTAAATGCACTAATCTATATCTGATTTTTATCAAGGAGGCAAGAAGTATGGGAGCCGCATTTGCAATCCAAGTCATGACTGGTAAAGAGTTAAACGTAAAAAAATTAATGGAGTGGGCATTTTCCAAAAGCGAGACCGCTCAAAATTGGATTAAGGCTATTCATACTTTTACAGAGTCTACGTATCGAATCCTCAGTGACGGCAGCATAGGCAAGGGAATCCAGCGTGCCGTAATGCCAGGATACATCTTTCTAGAGATGGTCTACGGAGTAGACGAAAATAATCAGTCGGCTTATATCCCCGCAGAGGTGTGGCACCTTATTAAGAGTATACCCGGAGTTATCAAACAATTTACTCAAAGCGGACAAGTAATTGGGGCTGATGAGTTTCGAAAAATGCTCGGCTTAGATTTGGAAGAGCAAGTTGAAGTAATAGTGCCGGTTCAAGAGACACCAAACGGAAAAGAACAGCTTAAAGAAAACGAAAATGAAGTTGCGGCGGCGTTGCATAAGATGAATACTGCAAATACCCGTGAAGAGCGAGAAGAAGCTGAACAGGTTTTGAATAAGGCAGAAGGGGAACATAAGAAACTGTTGGAGATAGAGTACGAAGAATCCACCGGAGAAGTCGAGGTGGCAGTGAAAGAGGTAGGCCGAAATAGCCTTACATGTAAGATTAAGTCCTTCCTTCGCAACATGAAAGAGCATGTTCGCTTTTCTAAGGCACTTATGGAAAAAATTATATTACAAAATAAGCAACCAGACAAACTGACATCAGAATTTGTCTTTACTGAACTGATCCACTACATACGCAATTCTGGTGAGAATGGTATTTTCACAGGTGCAAGCTAATGGGAGCAGAAGCCGCAGAGCTTGAGTCTAGTAACGGGCAAATTATTTATTTTATACACCCAAAGAACGGGAGTTTAAATGCGGATAACAACTATGGTATTGCACAATGGATGCCGGAAAACGGAGCAGAACCCTATGCAATAAAAGGAAATTTGTTCGGTTTGAACAAAAAGGAACTGGTCACGATATTTGGGCGTTGGGAGCACCATCCCAAGTACGGAGATCAATTTGCTATCGAGCATTGGGAGCGTCCACTACCGAAGACCAAAGATCAGATTGCATCTTTTCTTGCATCCAAGTTTGTGAAGGGGTGTGGGAAAAAACGTGCTGAACTGATCGTGCAGTATCTCGGAGATCGGGCACTAGAGCGGATCATGGCTGAGGGAGCAGGGTGTCTTGCGGGAATTAAAGGGGTTGGAGCCAAGAATGCCTCTAAGATTGCCGAGAGCATCAAAGACAATTTTGAAATCCAACAGATCATGATGACCTTGCTTCCGTATGGTATCACTGCTGATACTATTACCAAGATATACAAGCAATGGGGAGCGGAATGTGTAGATATTGTTCGGCGGAATCCATATAAACTAACTGATATCCATTTGATTGGCTTTTCAAAGGCAGATGAAATAGCAGGAGCCATTGGGATTAGTTCAGATTCACCATATCGTCTGAATGCTTCATTGCAATATGTGTTGAATGATATGTGCTACGGCGGCGGTCATTGCTTCATCCCTGAAGGAGAGTTGATCGAGCGAACGTTTGAGCTTCTACAAAATGTGACGGAAGGGGATTTGCTAACCGAATTACAACTAATGTCTGCCCACGAACAGGTGATATGGGAAGATGATCGAGTATATCCGAAGCATCTGTACGTCTATGAGAAGAAAGTCGCCTATAAGCTGGCTTGCATGGCAAACCGGGCTAGCGAAGCTATGCCCAATTTCGAGCATACAATTCGGGAGCTTAATATTCGTGAGTACCAATTTAAGCACGGCATTGTTCTCGCAGATAAACAACGTGAAGCGATACGTGAGTTATTTCGACAGCAGTTGTTGATCGTCACAGGGAATCCGGGAACAGGGAAGACCACAGTCGTTCGAGCAATGATTGAAGTGTATAAGAAACAGTTCCCGGAGGCCCGAATCGGGCTGTGTGCGCCTACAGGCCGTGCCGCACGTAAGCTGGGAGAGTTAACGGGAATGGATTCTGAAACCATCCATATGATGCTGGGATTTCGTCCGGGAGCTGATCCTACGTATGGTGAGGATATGCCATTGCCCTATGACCTGATTATTGTTGATGAAGTGTCTATGAAAGACCTCCAGTTAGCTTATTACTTCTTTCAAGCAATTGGAACCAATACAAAAGTCGTTTTAATTGGTGACAGCGACCAGCTCCCGTCTGTTGGACCGGGCAATGTGCTACATGACATGATTGCAGCCGGTGTACCGCATGTGCGGTTAACGGAAATCTTCCGACAGGCACAAGAGAGTCAGATTGTCATGAACGCGCACCGGATTAACCGTGGCGAGTCTATTGTCATAGACAAGAATAAGGACGATTTCTTTTTCATTGAGCAGGTTGATCCAGATCGAACCGCTCACCTGATTGTACGAAGTGTTCTGCGGTTTCTGGAAAAGGGGTATAAGCTGGAGGATATTTTGGTTCTAAGCCCGATGAAGAAAGGCATCATTGGCACCGAGGAGTTAAATCGTGCATTACAGGCGGCAGTGAATCCACCGGCTGCGGGTAAAGTGGAATTGGTGATTAGAGAACACATTTATCGTCAAGGAGACAAGGTAATTCAGGTTCGCAATGACTACAACAAGAGAATTCTTAATGGGGATATTGGCACGGTAACAGGAACCGAGTTCCTCAGAAACGAGGACGGTGAACTGACGGATGAACTGGGGCTGGTTTGCGAGTTTCAAGGGAGAACTGTCACTTACAGCAAGCATGAGCTAAAGGATGTTTGGCTGGCTTACGCCATTACGATACACAAAGCGCAAGGTGGACAAGCCCCGGTTGTCATTATGCCTGTTTCCAGTAGTCATTATGTCATGCTGGCCCGGAATCTGATTTATACGGGATTGACCCGGGCTGAGCGGGTATGTGCAATGATCGGTACTCGGAAGGCGTTGAACATTGCTGTAGGCAATAATAAGCTGATTCAGCGTAATGCGGGGCTGAGAGCGGAGATTGAACTGCACATGCAGCAAATGAGTAACGTCTGTGCAACTCGGTAAGTTCGAAATAAATAGCGGGAGTGAGCAGATCAATATGGAATCCTTGAGAACAGTCAAGCAAGGTGAACGCTTGATTTTTACGATTGCAGGCAAGGAATGCGCCGGAGAGTGCATTGAAGTTGAAAAGAGTGGGGTCTGGATGGTTTTTGATGACAATCCAGAAGTGGAGAACTTTGTTGCCTATGAAGATAAGGCTATTTTCAGACGAGAGTCTGATATGCCGTTTGAGGATTAGAAGGCTTGTGAAAGTATATCCAACATGAGTCTAGCTGTTGCAGCATAATTGGAGCATCTGAAAGAGGATTATATTACACCTTTTTTCCATTTTATTGGATAAGGCACTTATGTTGCGTATAGCAAAGGCTTAATTAGGAGGTTAAAATGAACGATACTGAAGAGATTGAAGTGGTATACAACGTATCGGATAACATTATTTTCATAACTGAACAATCATACCTAACATCGGCCCAGGTAGCTTTTTTAATGGATATTTCAATTCTGATGGATGAAGAGAATGACTTAAAGAAGTTTACGATAGGAGGCATTGCCCAAAAGATCAAGCGTTCGGAACGTAGTGTAAGAGGGCTAATCAAGTCTTTAACAGAAAAAGGGATTTTGCTCCGAACTGTAGAGGGCTGGAGCGTACATCCAGAAGTAATGATTGTTGCCCACCCGGATCGAGTGCCATTGAAGGTAGTTGAGAAAGCAGTGAAAATGCGACGATACCTTGATGATAGAGGTATCTTTTTTCCGATCTCATTGGTTGCTGGAAAACGCTACGGAAAATGGAGACATTTACATGAGGAAGAGACTGCAAGAGGCTGAATACAACGCCAAGCAAAGAGAAGAATTGCACCCTGAAATTATGAATGTGGAGGAACGACGGGCTAATGAGAGAGGATATATGTATATCCGTAGGAATGAAAAGAACAGAGCCAGGTTCTCTCCACTTATTAATGAAAATTTCTGGTGTATTATTCAAGAAGAATATTTAACCAATGCAGAAAAGGCGCTCTTCATTGATCTGCTAGTTTTGGTGGAACTCGGGACGAACCTCATTATTCATCCTTCACAGGATCGTTACTGTAGCATTACAGATATTGCTGCCTTGCTTAAACGAGAGTTACGAAGTACCCGAGGACTTATCCATCAGTTGATTCATAAAGGCATTCTTTACGAATTTGTAGATCCATCACAAATTCGGAACTACGGCAGGGTAGTCAGTGAACGGCCATTGTATGTGAATCCAGAGGTATCCTACTCTGGAGATCGCAACAGAATCAATATGATAGCCGCAAGGCAGGTTTCCAGCTTCGATAGGATGGAGAAGAATAAGGTTTTATTACCGTGGAAATTGGATTTCAAACTTCATGATGAATATGCAAAGCTAGTGGAACGGGAGAAGCGCCTGAAAAAAAGGCGCTAATTTTTTTTGCCTTTAGAGCTGAACAGGGAGTAGTCTCGAAAGGGGGTAGGCAAAAATTTTCCTACATGTAGGCAGAAATTTTCCTACCCCAAAGGTCGAAAAATCCTTGTACAACAAGGGTTTTTGGGATTTGGCGGTTTATGTATTCTAACTCTATATATTGCGAACACGGAGCTGTATTGCGGAAGACAAAAGTTAATCCAACTTGAGTCTAGAACGCGCAGCATAATAAAGACATCCCCCAAACTTAGAAAAGGAACAGGCGCTTCTAGACCTGTTCTTTTTTTAATGATTGAAACCCTTGGGGGCTGGTGGCGAGTGGGGAGAAGCGGTGGACGGTGTTCCGTTACATTGTCGGTAGAGCGGAGGCGTAGCGCATCGAGCGCTTTAGATGATCCCTACTGTCCCCAGCCCCCAAATACACGAAAGGTATGCGCGTGCGCTGACGTTTTGCGAAGTCTCTGACCCGATTGCGGGTTGGGGACTTTTTGATTTTCAGTTTGCAGAAATACAGTAGCCCGCCTGTACCACCAAAAAGGAGGAAGATCACATGTTATTTAAGGTATCAGCAACTTCCAGAGTCAATCAGCTAGCAGGCGCTATCGTTTGGGCGATGCGTCAAGAGGGACAAGCGGAACTCCAGCCTATCGGCGCAAGTGCCGTGAATCAAGCGCTCAAAGCTGTAGCGGTAGCCGGAAATTTGATGAAGGCGCAGGATGTGAGTCTCGTATGCACACCGTCATTTGTTAAACATCATTTGGACGGTGGATCGGTTACGGGCCTGACTTTACGGGTCGGAACAGTGCCACTCGAAGCTGCTCTGTAAGCAAAAGGAGAGGAGCAAAGAACCGTGGGAGCTTTAACTAAGCCGGAGCGGGGACACAGTCCGCAGATGATTCAGCAGATTCGTGAGGAGTCCGGACATCAATGCGAGTATGAAGACCTTGCCGCAAATGAGCGTTGCAACCATCCAGCAGAAGGGGAACCGCATCATATTCGAACACGCGGAGCTGGCGGGGAGGATCGGCGCGAGAACCTAATCCATTTGTGCGGCTGGCACCATCAGTTATTCCATGGTGGGAACCTGGACCGCAATGAACTGATCGCCATTGTAGCTAAACGGGAGGGAGTAACGCCGGAAGAAATTGCAGATGTACTCAAGTTGCCGTATCAGCCTCCTGCAGCCCAGCCGGCCCCTCAGCCCAAGGTTGAGGAATTGCTGCAAGCCTATATTCAGGTGGATGAGCAAGAGCAGGAGACACGCTTTGTTAAAGGGCAACTGCTGGATGCCATGCTTGCTGCCGGAGCTGCACAAAAGTTTCTGGCATCGCAAATTGGTATTAGCCCGGCGCAGATTCGGGAGCTGGTTCATGTGTATCGTACCTTCCCTACACCGGAATCCCGTAACCCGACTCTGAGCTGGTATCATCACCGAATTGCCAGTCGAGCCAATCAACCAGCAGCGATTTTGGCTAAAGCCTGCGACGAAGCCATGAGTACGAGGCAATTGCGAAAGGCTATCTTGCAGCAGGAAGGGGCTGAACACCTTGCCAAACAAGAAGAGGATCAGGAGCAAAAACAGGCCAAGCAAATGCTGGCAGCGGTACAGAAGGTGTTGGATACCGGAAGCGAGGCCGCCAAGTGGTTAAGGGCAGAGTTGAAAAAGATACTGGAGGAGGAAGAAGATTGATATTGCAAAATGTGTTGGATGTGCTGGATCTCAAGCATGCTCAGAGGGTCAGCGAATTGGCGCAAGCGTTGGCGAAGGAAGCTGGACTAAATGAGCGGGAGACTCTTCTGGTTAGCAAGGGTGCGATGTATCACGATATCGGAAAAATTGCGATCCCGAAATCCATATTGGAGGCGACCCGTGGATTGACGGAGACAGAACGCCGAACAATGGAGAAGCATGTGGAATATGGCTTGTCTATCTTAGCAGCCTATACAGGGCAAGAAATGAGTGTAGCTAAAACGATCATTGCCACACATCATGAGCATTGGGATGGTTCTGGTTATCCGCAGGGCCTAAAGGGCGAACTAATTCCGCTATGCGGCCGCATTGTTGCCATCTGCGACGTGTTTGATGCTTTAACGTCGATCCGACCGTATAAGAAAGCTTGGCCGATTGGAGAGGCTATCAAATATGTGGCTGATAGAAGTGGTACTCAATTTGACCCGGTACTGACTGAAAAGTTCATACGAAACGTTGCCGTTCACTTGGGCAAAGTCGGAGTAAAAGTATGAACGGCATATCGCATATGATTGGCGGTGTAACGGCGGCGGCAGCATTGGGTATCCATTCTCCAGCTCCGCTTGCCATTGTGATAGTCGCAAGCCTGCTGCCCGACATAGACCGTCCAAACAGTTTGCTTGGGCGTTTTATCCCGTTGCTTCCGAGCGTGCTTGAAAAGGTGCCGGGCAAGCGGACCGTGACGCATTCCCTGTTGCTGGGAGTTGGTCTTTGGCTCATGATCCATCTGCTTAATCCCGGCTGGGCTTTGGCTTTTGCAATTGGCTTTGGCTCACATCTACTGTTGGACCTATTTACCGGCTATGTGGCTTTGTTGTGGCCGCTACCTGTAAAATTCGGCGTTCCGCTGTTTGGCATCCCTCCAATAGCTGTAGAGGTTGCAGCTATTGCCTGCTGGGGGGCTTGGATTGCTACGGGCGGTTATCACATCTTATGGACTCTGTTTCCTTTGTAGCGTCTGCATCTAAATGCAGGCGCTTTTTTAGGTAGAAAGGAGGTGAGGGAATGTTTGCAGGATGGATTAGCAAAAGGTACGGTATTGCTTGGACGATCAG
This sequence comes from Paenibacillus sinensis, assembly GCF_019904155.1. Lineage (GTDB taxonomy): Bacteria > Bacillota > Bacilli > Paenibacillales > Paenibacillaceae > Paenibacillus_AQ > Paenibacillus_AQ sinensis. The sequence goes on along the minus strand of NZ_JAHCMB010000063.1, from coordinate 20,784 downwards.
TAAGTACCGTAAGGACAAGCGGGCAGGCGCGGTATAAGCAAATGAAGGGAGGGAAAAGTCGTGAGCATCAGGATGAAGCGGAGTGGTTTGGGTCTTTTCTTACTCGCAGTGCTTTTTGTGGCCTTAACTTGGTCGGTCCCTGCCCACGCAGAGACCATTAAAGAAAAAATTGTATCCAGCCAAGGAACCGGTGGTGTTTCTGGTCTGGAAAAACAGGTTGATGATTCGACGCAAAACGTTGTTTCCACAGCCCGTAAAATCTTTGTGAGCTTAACGATTGTTTTCGGCATTTGGCTGGGGATTTGCTATTTTAGAGCGGGCTTTTCGCCGGACTCGTTGCGGGAGACCAAAGGTCGAATTATGTTTTTCGTCCTTTTTCTGATTTTGTCGTTTTGGACGGAATCGATCCTTGGTGCGATCTTTAATTTCCTAGGCATTGATTTAAGCAAGTTGTAAATGTGAGGTGATGAAAGATGTGGGGACAATATCATCCGGTTCCTTATCAAAGTAAGATCAAGGAAACGTTTTTGCGTGTTTTCGGCATCAGCTTAAGTCTGGATCAGACATTGTGGTGGGCGGCGGGGGCTTTTTTATCGTATCGCTTTGCCCAGCTAGTTCCGCCAATCGGTCATGATTGGTTGTACTCGCGATTGCATCAGTTTATTCCCTTTGTCCTTTGCCTTTTTTTGTGTCATACGAAACATCAGAAGACGGGACTTCCCATTTGGCGCTACTACCGTCTCATTATTGGTCTGCGACTCCGGCAGCGGCGCTTTAGCTATCGGAAGTTACGAACTCCAGCATGGAACGAGGCGAAGCGATGAAGGGCTTGATTTTCATCGTTATTCTGCTGACTTTCGCCGTGTTGTGGTTTCGATCAAAGCGTAAGAAAAACAGTGTTCAAGAGCTACTTTCTAAAGAGACAGTGATCAGTATGGATGGCCTTGTTCAGAATGGAAATGAGTTTTCCATCCAAATTGAAGTCCAGCCTGCCAATCTCGAAAATGCATCAAATGATGAAAACAAGGCGGTGTGGCTGAACTTTTTGGGGATGATCAATACGATTGGACTTTCGTACAGTCTGATCATGCAATCCCAGCTCTTTGAAATGAAGGATTACACTTCGTTCTACCGGGAGCAGCCGGACAAGCTCAATCTCCCGCAGAAGCTCAGAGAAAGTGGTAGGAAAGTGGCAGATTACTTGGAACAGTCCACGGAAGAAGATCGAATTCGCCATTACAAGGGATATGTCATTCTTCGCTACAACGCTGTCTCCGTACATCAAACAGGCGTTCAGACCGGGAACGCAACTGTGGATGGGTGGCTGGGCCGCGCCATTCCCGCAAAGGAGCGCATGACTGATGCTGAGAAGGCAGATTTAGCCGGACAGATGCTGGAAGAGGCTGCGGATATGGTCTATGGCTTTTGCGAACAGGCCAATATGCAGTATCAGCGCCTTGATAGAGCGGGAATTTGGAATTATACCTATCAGACGGTGCAACGTGATTTGTCGCCCTATGCACGGATGATGGATGCGATTGAAGCGGGGGCATTCCAGCCTGAAAAGCGGTCGTTAAACGCCGATTGGAAAGGGGGCGATGCCGTGCATGTTTAAGTGGTGGCGTACCAAATCCAAGCTGGCACACTCTCAGCCTCCATCGTATGAAGGAAAGGCGCAAGGCGTGGATTTTGCAGCGCCTTCTATCCTAAATGAAGTGATACCGGGTGAGATCGTCAGCAACGGAACGAAAGCAACGGATTACGCGGTGGAAGTGGGAGGGACGCTGGTTCCTTCCCGGTTCTATCGCTCGTTCTTTGCTGAAATTGCATCCGGTAATACATGGTCGGGAATGCTGGATTCTTTAATTACCAGCGAGTATAGCAACGGGGATGTGGATGTAGCCATTCATGTTACCCCATCTAGTAATGATCGAGAGCTGAACGAAATTGGTCGTCGCATTGCCGGGCTGTATTCGGACTTGGCCGAAGAAACGGATGTACGCAAAATCGACTCCATGCGGGACGAAATCAATGATCTGAAGAACAGGCAAAAGCGTATTCGTTTGAACGTTGAGAAAAGCTTCAAGGTAAGCATCCAGGTCATCGCTAGCTCAAACGAATGGAAGTCCGTCATGCAGTTATGTCGGTCACTCGTCCAGCGCTTCGCTGGGAAGTCTATCTTTCTACGTGCAGCGGACGGGCAACAGCTTTCTGCTTTGAAATCGGTGTTGCCAACCACTTCCGGTTCTAAGCTAATGAAAGAGCATTACTTATCACTGGAAAGCTCCAACGTGGCCGATCTATTCCCGTTCGTTGGCGGTGGGCTTAACCATCGCAGCGGGATCATCCTCGGCAAAGATCGTTTGGGGCGTCCGGTGTGGCTCGATAACTGGCACCCGGAACTGACGAATTACCACATGTGCATTATCGGGCGATCTGGCGCAGGCAAGACGTATGCAGTGGAGCTAGTTATACATCGCTCTACGCATATCGGCAGGCAGGTTGGCATTATTGATTGGAAAGGTGAGTACGGGGATTTCCTGATACTAATCGGCTGCCCGTATTTGGAGCTACATGAAAAGTCGAAACATCGGATCAACCCTTATGATGTTGATATTACCGAATTAGCTGATGGATATCGGTATGTTGATCTGGAGGAAGCTTCAAACTCGGTTCAAGCGCTTGCCTTCAAAATGATTTCGGTTTATGACAGAACGACACTTACTGGTGAAGTGAAGGTGTTTATCGGCAATGCAATACGAGAGCAATATCACGATGCTGGTATTAGCCATGAGGTTGAAAGTCTGTTTGTAGACACGCCAATGCAAGGAGAGCAAGGACAATTCCGAGTTGGTAGACAGCGAAAGGCCATGCCGGAACTGGTCGGTTTGTTCCAGCGAATGGCGGCAAGCAGCCAAGAGGCGGTTCGGAAAGCCGCCGATATGATTAAACCTTTTACTCGTCTGGGTAATATGCCGTCTTATGCCATCTTCGACGGACCATCTACAGTAGAGTTGAAACACGCACCAGTATTCGGCTTTGCCATTAACCGGTTAGACCCAGAGATCATGCGGCCTATTGGCTTGTTTGTTGCAGAACGGTGGATGATGGAATGCTGGGCGAAAAAATTTCCGGACATTCAAAAGTTGCTGATTATTGAAGAGTCGCAAAACATCTTTCTGGATGAAGATTTTGGAGCGGTATGGGCAGAGAGTGCCTATCGTGAAGGGCGCTCAACAAATACGGGCGTTGTGTCAGTCACGCAAGGGCTTGAAGTCTTCACCCGTTCTCAAGCGGGCATGGCTGCGATCAAAAACAGCCCTGTCAAGTTGATTGGCATACAAGAATCACTGGATATTGATGCTGTCAGAGGCAAGCTGGCGTTGACAGAGGGCGAAGCTGATTATCTGGTCTATCAGGCTCGTAAAGGTGATTTGGTCGTTAAAGTGGACAATCAATCTACGATTGTGCATGTGGATGCTTCGCCGTTCGAAAACATGATGTTTACGAGCGATCCGAACGATCCGGCATATCAGGAGCGAAAGCGGCTGATCCGGGAGGCGGCTGCGGTATGACCCTTGCGAAGCGAATACTGGTCTGTGCCCTACTCTCCATCATGCTACTTGTTAGCGTATCACCAGTCTTTGCTGAAACCCCATCAGCCGGTTCAAATAACCAGAACCAAAGCAATAACCAAGGCATAATTGGGAAGCAGATGCAGAAGTACTATGAGGATGAGGATCACAAGCCCGGACTCATGGAACGAACGATAGCCGATCCACTTATTTCCGTCGCAAACTTTCTCCTGAACTTTTTCGGTGCAAAGGATGTTGTGACTCTCGTTTTCGGCATAGACCCTAGTCAGGAAAACTCTACGGATCAACGAGAAGGATTGTATTTAGGTGTTTTTACCGAAGGAATGATGAACGCCATTGACGCGCTATACAGTAGCTTCGAGCGTTTTATGCCGTTCCCCGTTATGTTGGCCGTTATGCTCATTGCTGCACTGCTGCTGTTTCAAGGTATGAGTGCAGATGGACGTTCAAAGGCCAAGGATTATATGGTGGCCTTTTTGGTCGGTCTTCTCTCCATTCGTTTCGGTTATTATATCTGGAACTTCGTTGCTTATGTGACGCAGAAATTTTCAACACTAATCTGGGCTACCATGCTAGATCATGACATACAGCCGGACAAATTCTTAAATATGATTTGGGGTGCTGGGACCGGATACGATGATATGATCAAGTATCGCGGATTCGTAGTAGCCCTGTTAGTTCTGTTGGCGGCAATTATGACTGCCGTACTTAATTATCAGTACACGATGCGCACAATTAACCTAATGGTGCTGGTGTCAACGTTTGTGGTTTCGGCTGTTCTGACCATTTTTCCGCGTTACCGGCAGTCGTTACAAACATGGTGGAATGAATTCACCTCCCAAATGCTCTTGCCCTGTGCCCATGCTCTGGCACTGGGGCTTTTTTTCTTGTTGTTACGCTATAGTAGCGACGATGTATCCAATTGGATTATCGTTGCTTATCTATTTGGCTTCAGCACGATTCAAGCTCTCGTAACTCGATTGCTCGGGGGCGAAGACGGCGGCGGAAAAGTAGGGAAAGCGATGGGGTTTGGCACGATGATGGCCCTTAGTTCCATACTGCGTAAAAATAAGAAAGGTAGACAGACAAAAGGAGTCGGAGATCAAGGAGCGTCAGAAAGCGTGGGAGGTGACGAAGGCTTAGAAAGTTCGGGTCAAGCTGCGGCAGCGACACCCGTCATTAAGCAACAAAGGGCACAAGGTTGGAAGAAAACCGCTGGGAAAGTGGGTGGTAAGGCAGCAGGCTATGCCCTGCAATATGGTAGCCGTGCAGTCGGGGCCATTGCAGGTACGTCTATCGGGATGATGACTGGTAATCCACTAGTTGGTGCAATGGTTGGTGCAAAGGCGGGCGGAGCGGTAGGTGGAGTGCTCGGCAAAGGAACAGCGATGCTGGGAAAAGGAACAATAATGCTGGGAAAAGGAAGCCTGCTGGTAGGTCAAAAAGTAGCACATGGTATAGGAAATCGCACATCTCGATCAGAATCTGAGGCAGCCGAGAACCCGACAGAAGAATCTTTGTCAAATGAGACAGGCAATGAAGGCTACGTGCAACCGATGAACCTGGGAGGTCGGAGAATTGGGGCTTCCAGAGCAACAAGTGCAGCTTCAGTCCGGAACGGGAGTTCGGTCGGGAATAAAAGAGTTCACAACAGCAGAGCGTATGCGGGTCAACAAACAAACCGGCCTGCTGGTTCTGCTGGTATACAGAATAACGGAGTGAGCGGTTCGTCAGCAAAGTCGAGTACATCGGGTACAAGACCTGTTGGCTCCAGTGGAACGGGTCGGGGTCGCCATACTGTCAATACAGGAATTATTATTGACGGGGGTAAGGTCAATTCGGATATCATTTCTGTTAATAATGGCTCTTCTAATAATGGTTCTTCCAATAACCATGCTCGAACCCAAAATACAGGGACATCTACATCGGGCCGTCATAACAGGGGGATTTGGATTTCAGGAGGAGATGTAAAAGCCAAATCCATCCGAGTAAATGGAGATACCTCTGGGGATGGTGTGAGAATTACGGGCGGTCAAGTGGAAGCCGAACATATCACGCCGAATACGGATATCCGGCCAAACCGTCCAAACACCGAAGTCACTCCATCGAACGCTCCATCAAAGCCAGCCGCAGCGCCCGCAGCACCTCCTCAAAACAGACATTACAACTATGATTTGTGAGGGGGGCTTATGGAGCAGATATGGCGAATCGCTAAACAATATGGGAAGAGGCTCGGCAAGAAACTACTAAAATGGATTCTGATCAAAACTGCGCCAGTCACTTTGCCTCTGCTGGGAATCCTACTTTTCATGCTCTTAGCCTATGTTCTACTCTTTGAAATGCCGAAGCAGGCTATTGCAGACACATGGGACAATGCCACAGATCGGGTTGCGAGTTGGTTTTATGGTTCGAATGAAAAGGAAGACGAGGATGTTTTTCAGAAGTACCAACAGCTTGCAGCAACCTGGAATGAAGGTTTGACAGCGGATCAGCAACTACAGGTCGAACCCTATGCGCTCAATTGGGAGTGGCTGGCTGCGGTGGACCGGGCGCTCAATGATCCTTCCTTTCTTGATACCTACAGTGGGCAGGAGCAGGAGGCCAAAGAGCTTAAGTTGCAGCCGGAGAAGATATTTGAAGAGGTCCGCCCTACTTTCCAATGGGTGACGAAAGAAAAAGTCACCACCCAGCAAGTGATTGTCGAAGTAAAAGGGAATCCAAACTCTCCAGTGGTGGAGCCTTCCCATACGGAGATCAGAACGGTTAAAACATCTATACCCGTGAAGTTGTTAGAACGGGCCAAGACGATCTATGGAACTTATTCCTATACCTATAAGGAAGAAACTAGCACAAGCACTACAGCTTCTGCAGCCGGCCCGTTATCAACCACAGTTGTAGAACCACGGCTAGATGGTGTGGAAACCCTGGAGGCCGACTGGCAACCCCTTCGCGAAATTTTGGTGAAGCATGGTGTAACAAAGCAAGGAGATCAGGATTTTTTGATGGAGTATTGGCTTTCGTTTCTATCTGACGATGACGGAGGGGGGACGGGGCTAACCGGGCTAAAACCAGTAAATGGGCTGCTGATCTGGCCGACAAACGGGACGGAGGTTACCTCCCAGTTTGGAGTGCGGATTCATCCGATAACAGGAGTAAAGAAAATGCATAACGGAATCGACATCGGCGTCCCTACGGGTACGCCTGTTTTTGCGGCGCGGGTCGGAACGGTGACTTTTGCTGGTGAGATGGGGACAGCAGGGAATGCCGTCATTATCGGGCATGATGAGGGGCTTGAAACGAGGTACTATCACTTGAATCAGGTGGATGTGGTTCAGGGGCAGACGGTTACAGCTGGAGAGCAAATCGCAGAATCCGGGAACAGTGGCAGCTCTACTGGGCCACATTTGCACTTTGAGGTGAGGCTAAATGGAACACCCGTGAATCCTCTGCTTTACTTTGGATACACAGAGTCAGCTTCCACAATCTTAACGTATCGAGCACTGAACATACCCGTACTCATGGAGTGGCTCAGTGAACGTGATTCAGCATTGGCCGATGCGGATATTCTCGGCCTCATTGATGATGCGGCGAAAAGTCAGGGCATTGACCCTTACTTGCTCATAGCCATTACCGGCGCTGAGCAGAGCTTCGTCCCTCGCTCCAATCCTAGCGCGGACAAGATCATTCGCAATCCGTGGAATGTATTCGGAAGCTGGAAAGTAGGGCGCGGTTCCACGCTTACTACTGGTGAAGCGGCCCGTATCGCTGCCAAAACCATTGTAAAGTTGTCTCAAGGCAGACCGTCCGGTGTAGATGCCATTGAGTGGTTATCCAGCCGTGAGAATCCAAACGGGTTTTATGCAGCTAATCCGGACTGGTGGAGGGATGTATCGAGTTTTTATGAGCAGTTTTCAAGTTTTAACTAAGCTTTAAGTGAGGAGGGAACAAATGAACGTTTATCGTTCGGTGACAGCGCTGATTGTATTGCTGCTCATGCTCGTTTTCACCCAGCCCATAAGTGCAGCCGCTGCTAGTGCCGACAATTCAAACAGTACGGATAATGGCAAGCCGAATCTCTCTGAGCAGATTCAGCAGCACTCCGAAACCTTCGATCCGGACGCGCTTGGCAAGCGAATGGAGCAAAAGGCTACGGAGTTACAGGTCGTGGTAGTCGGTGGAAGCAAGCTTTATATCATAGGGGCGCTTATCGTCTTTGGTGTGTTGCTGTTTTTCGGACTATTTTTTCGCCGTCTGATTTCTGCGGCCTTTGTTTTTCTTGCTCTTGCATTCCTCGGATTTTTGATTATGAACTATTGGCCGCAGATTGTAGATTTCATTTTGGCTTTCTTGAAATGGGTCTTTGGAAAAGGAGGAAGTGGAAATGAAGCTGCATCTGGTCTTTGAAGCTTCTTTGCTCCCGGTATTAAAGGCTGCTTTACAGGAACGAGAGTATGATGTCAGCGGAACGGATGTGACGCTGGAGCAGTTTCAGATAGCGGTGGAGGCGGGAAGTATGGAGGCCGATACCGTGTTGATGGATGGAACGCTGGGTGTAAACCGCTCGGAGAGTGTGAAGTTGCTCAAGAGCATTCGAGTCGCTGCGCCCGATCTGCGTCTAATCGTCATTCTGTCATCTGCGGATACGCAATGGGTCAAGGAGCTGGGGATGCTCGGTATTTACGATGTGTATGTGACGGAGCAGTTCCAGCTTGCAGACATTGAATCCTGGCTGCATATCAAAAAGACGCTGGCAGATGTACCCGACTTTGGAGAGCAGGGCGTTATACGCTCTGCTCCATCCGCCTCCAGCCCTGATGTTCAGTTTCAGTCAAAACGGGAGTTCAATGACACCTTTAAGCGTCATGTCCAGCGAATAGGGAACTGGATGGCTCAGAAGCGGGACGAGTCTCGGAACAAGCGAGCCGAGGCTGCGGCGATCAAGAAGCTGGAGGCAGAAGCAGAGCAGGAGGGCAACGAGGAACAGGGACAGCCGCCAGAAGTGCTTGACGATGAAAAGCCTGCGGCTGTTGGACTACGTTTTGATTTTCCGAAGCGGGCTATGACCATCGGTGTCATTGGCCTGAAGCCGCGTAGCGGCACCACTCATGCGGTGCTTGCGCTGGCATCCTCCTTTGCAAAAGTAGGCTATAAAGTAGCGGCAATAGAATGCCAACAGCCGGACAAGCCATCTGACTTCGCGAGTCTCGCGTATCAAATGTCTTCCATGCAACTACAAGAAGGCATTACTTTGTATCCGAACGTGACAGCAGAGCGCATTCCGGCTCTGTTGTCTTTGCCGTTCGACCTGATTGTTCTCGATCTTGGCAGCATGGCCGAGGAACGGGCCAGTCCTGTGCTATCGGAGTGGCTTCGTAGTGATCTTCAACTGGCCGTGCTTTCAGCAGCACCGTGGGACTTACGGGATGTGGTTCAGCGACGAACAGAGCTTACATCTGTACTTACCGACATCCGGGGATACGTACTGGTCAACTTCGCCGATGAAGGTATGTTCAAAGAAACCAGTAAGCTGCTGGAGCCGTTTCGTGTTTCCGTGCTGCATGTTCCTTATGCCCCAAACCCATTTGAAGGAGATTCCAAATGGGTTGAGCCGATCCTGCCAGGGAAAGGACCGAAAAAAAGACGTTTCATGAAAACAATCTGAAGAAAGGAGATATCGTATGCAACCGAGTATCGGACGGATTGTACATTTTAAATTTCACGGAGACACTGCTGCCTTAATCGTAAACATCAATGAAGACAGCAGTGTAGACCTACAGGTGTTCCATCAAAACGGAAGCACTGAATTTGTTCAAAAGGTTATTCAAGGTAGCGAATTTGGTCAGTGGAATTGGCCGACGCGAGTGTAAATGAATCCGCAATATGAAAGGGATGAAACAAGTGTTTAAACTTACAAAGCGTATTCCGGAGGCAGCGGAGCAAAAGAATACTGTCATGGCCTTGTGGAACCCGGCAGGGGGCGATAGCTCGGAGCTACTTGAAGCCTTGTTGCCGCTGGTGCGAAAGGCTGGAGAGAGTGTGGCAGTTGTGGAATATCCGTGCTTGGGTGTGCCGCGCATCGCCTACCGGTTTGGACTCGAAGACATCCCTCCAGCCCAAACCATCGACCAACTGCTCATTGATTATGATCGAGGGATGTTGCAACCTTTTCACTCCTATCTGTTGCCACATGAAGAGGTGGATTGCTTACTCATCCAGCCCCGTAGCAAGCCAGATGCACCGGTGCTGCTCAAGCTGCAACAGGAAAACACGCTGATCGACCTGCCTGTCTTTTTGAAAGCTCAATTAAGCGGATATGATTGGGTATTTTTCATTCTGCAAGGCCAGCTCATTCACCCGATGACATTTTTTGGACTTCGGGCAGCGGATAAAGTAGTTCTGGTGGCGCGTGAACCGCTTGAATGGATTCGTGCAGTGGGGGCATATGCCCTCATGAAAGAGGACTATGGATTTTCAACAGAACAACTCTTGATGTTCAGTGAGTCCCGTCATTCTCTCATCCGTGAACAAGGGAAGAAAGATTTTAACTTGATTGCGCAGCCTGCGGAATTGCTTAAAAGGAAGGTGCTTACATGATTGGTATCATTAATCCGGTTGAGTATGTGCAGTACAAGCCGCGTGTGGTACAGCAATCCACGTCCCGCACCAGAAGCGACGAAACGAGCTTGCGTTCGGTGCTGGAACAAACGCAGCGCTACCTCGTGGATCATCACAATGATGATTTTGTACGAGCATTTGTTGATGAAACAGCGCGTAACCGAATCAAGTACCAGATTTCGGATTACATCAAGGATCAGCGGGGTCTCCAGTTCAGTATGCCGATGGATGAAGTCATATCCATAATCCAGACTGAGATTACGGAAATGGGCGTGCTGCAACCGGCACTGGATGAGTCAAGAATCAGCAGTATAGAGATAAATGGACCCAGTGAAACGATAGTGGAGAAAGACGGATTTCCGTTGCATATGAAGGAAATTCAGTTTCAAGACAACGATCACATTTACCGGACGATTGATAAAATGTTGATGCCGATTGGCAAAACATTAACGGCCAACGAGCCGATCATTGATGCTAACTATCGAGGTTTTCGGATCAACGTCATTATGGATGTGACAAGGGGCGGTGTGAGTACCCGTAGCCCCATTATCTCCATCCGAAAATTTCCTCCGGACGTGTACTCGGACGAGCAGTGTATCACTTACGGGAACATTTCGTCGGAAATATCCCAGTTTCTTGCTGATATCCTACCCTACGGCGTAAACACAATGATTGCCGGAGGAACCAACAGTGGTAAGACCACGCAGCTAATTCGTTTCCCGGCTTATTATGATCGACTGACCCGGTTCTTTTGTATTGAGGACTCCGAGGAAATGTTACTCAAGGGGAAGACCACGTATCAAAATTATCCGAATATTGCTTCGGTTATTGTGAAAGAACATGACGATGAACGCAAGGCGTATCCCATCCCCAAGCTCGTCAAAACGAGCCTGCGGCAAAATCCGGACGTGATTCTGATTGGTGAGGTGCGGGATGAGCATGCAGCGGAACAGGCTTTAGTCGCCGCCAACACGGGGCATATCGTTCACCTGACAATCCACGCGAACGGGACAGAAGAAGCCGGAGTTCGATTCCTGCAACTGGCCGGGAATAATCGCACAGCGGCTTCACAGATTGCAATGTCGTTTCATCTGATCTTGTTCCAGAAATATGAAGCGACTACTGGCAAGCGGGTCGTGTTTGAGATCGCGGAAATGCTGGGCTTTGAAGGAACAGAAAGACCACTGCTGAACCCGATCTTTCGTTATGATCCAACGGCACGCCAGTTTCAGCAGGTAGGGAAGCTGAAGAAGTTGAAAAGTAGCCTTATAGCTGAAGGCGCACCAGCCCATGTCATTTCCCGCTGGTGTGAGTAAGGGAGGCACTAGGAATGGCAAGTAGTTATATGGTGTTCTGGTATGCAGGCGTAGCCTTATTAACGCTTCACTTGCTCTTGCCGAAAGTGAGGGATAAATCTAAATCCTTTTCACTATCGAAGGCGTTTGGGTACGAAACACTCCGTAAGGAGGCGGAGAGTGCAGGCTGGTATCTGTCCAGCAAGGAATTTTTGTGGATTATCGGTCTTGCCGGTGCGATTACCGCGCTGATTGCTCTCTTAACAGGCAACTATTTCTTTATCGCCCTGGGGCTGGCGCTTTGCTTTACTCTGCCCCGATTTATCATCCTCAAGGTGAAACGAAACAAGCGGACACAGCTATTATTTGAACTGCCGTCCAATCTACGGCTGTGGATCAGCAAGTTAGGGGATTTCAACCATGTGCAAAAGGCGCTTGAAGCTGCACTGCCGGATATGGAAGGCAGTACTAAGCCGATCTTTCAGGCGGCTTGTGACAAGTTGCGGATTGGATTGCCGTTACAGCGTGTGCTTGAAGAGGTGTACGCTGCTGTGCGGATTCGAAAGCTGGAGGATTTTGGTGACAAGCTGAATCTGGCGCAAACGGAAGGCTTTCATCGCCGCTCTTTGGACAGCCTCAAGGAGACTGTGGAACAGATCAGTGAGGATATTGCTCAGGTTAAGGAACTGGAGATTGAGGCGAAAAGCAAGCGGAGGAATTTGATCATTATCGTCGCCATGAGTTGGATGATGCCTATACTCTTATCCTCTCTTAGCAGTAATAATGGGAATTTGTTCTTGGATACTTGGTACGGTCAGATATTCATCGTCTCCTTTGCGGCCGCATCGCTGTATGCGGTGGGCAAGGGGGACGATTTTTTATCACTAAATTTAGATGATTTGTAAGGGGAGGGATGAGGATTGCTTGTAGCGAGTGGTTTGTTATTTGTCGGAGTTGTTTTCCTACTGGGTGGGCTACTGCATATGCTGCTGCCCGGTTTCACCAGGGAGAAGCGTTATGCCACACAAGCGTTGCTATTGTCCAAGAGTGCCGCTGAACGCCAACGGATGCAATATGATCCGATAACACTGGCTGTAGCTGATCGTTTGCCGGGGCTGGAAAAGAGGTTGGGTCTCGGCATCATCGGTAAGCTGCGCCGGATGTATATGGTGCTCGATAAGGAGCATTCGTTTGAAATGGAAGTGGCGGGCATCTTGGTCAAATCGGTCATCGGTGCGCTGCCACTGGCTGTATTACCCTTTATATTGGGCGCTCCTGCGTTGCTGTTTGCGATTCCTGCGGGAGTCGTTCTTTTCTTTGCGTTGCAACTAAATGAAATTCCGAAGGCGTATAAAACTCGTCAAATGGAGATTACAAAAGATTTACCTCAACTCATCAGCAAGATGATGATTGCTCTCGAAACTGGGAAGTCCTTTATTACGACGATCCAACGGCTTGAAGAAACCAGCGGGCCACGCATGAAAAAGATGCTGGCTCGGCTCAATGCCAATTTGCGGGTGATGAATGTAGGCGCGGCCATGGATCTCTTCGCCAAGGAAACGGGCGTACCGGTGATGCGAGAGTTTGCCGCAGCCGTCAAGATCGGTAATAACGCCGGATATGAAGAAGCTAAGTCCTATTTTGAAAGCATCAAAGACGAATTGAAAAAGCTCCGGTTGGTGTCTTTGAAGGAGGTGACACGAAACCAGCCGGAAAAGGTGAAACGGTTATATGTGCTTGTCGCGGTACATGCGTTTATCGCGGTCATTATGGCGTTTGTTGCTGTGATGTCTGAAATGCAATCCATTTAATTCAACCATTATAGGAGGGTTTTATTCATGCAAACATTCGTTCAAACAGGTAAAGGTAACGCAGGGGTACGCCGCTGGAAGGAAACTGCTCAGAAGGTGTGGGGCAGCGTGGTTTCTAAGGTTCAGCGCTGGCAGGAAAAGGCGCAAGACAAACTGAGAGAGCTGACACTGAAGGCGCTCATGCCGCTTCGGAGTCAAGAAGGAGCGACCGTAATTGAAATCCTTGGGTATGCTCTGATCGCTGTATTGGCGATTGTCCTGATTTGGGGATTGATGAAGGGCTGGCTCCCGCAACTGTGGAGCAACATTACGGGGAAAATTGACAATCTGTCCTAAGATTGCTCCCGTCCGATTGAATTCAAATAGAAGGGGCAGCGTTTCTTCGCTGTTCTCTTCTGTTACAAGGAGGGGATTGAATGTTCCGAAGACTTCGCTTTAAAATGCGCTTCATTTTAAAAGATAACCGTGGAGAGGGTCATGCTATTGCCATCATGTTTTTCTTACTGGTGGCATCCATCATACTCTACTGCTCAGTCGATATTTATGGGTTCATGATGCAAAAGCAGAAACTGGGCATTGCCGCTAACGAATTGATGGAAATCATGAAGTCGGAGAACGGATATGATGAAGTAAATCGTAGTCAGTTTGATGAATTAGTTCGTAGTCAGGGGCTTGATCCCGCTAAAATAACAGTCCAGGCAACGCCGAAGCTGGTACAGCGGGGAGCGACGCTGGAGCTGAACGTCAGTATGGATTATACGTTTATTGGGCTAAAGCCACTTGGTCACGAAATCACCATACCTAATACCTTTAGGACCACTGGATTAGCTCATACTTATTTGCGTTAGGAGGAGGGCGATGTTTCGTAATATAGCACTACTTTTATTTGCCTCCTTTGCTCTATTGGTGCTGCGCGATGTTACGCTGACGTATACTGCGTACATCAAGATAGAGAAAAGCGTAGAGCAGGGTTTGGATGCCGCGGTCATAGCTGGTTCGGAAGAAATTGATAACCAGCGGGGGAACTTGAAACTGGACTTACCCGCAGCCCGAACTGCTCTGGAAGAATCTCTGATTGTGAACATGAATCTGAACGGTGATTTAGAGAATGATCTGATGAAGGGAAGCACCATAGAAGTGAATCTGAGCTACAACGGGGAAATCCCGCGTATTGAGGCGCAATTTAGCACCCATATTGATCTTATTGCCGGGAAGTGGCTCGGTCTCAATGCATGGCCGATTATAGTAAAAAAACATACGCCATATCTGGCTGAATTCATTTGATTGGAGTGAAGCATTTGAAACGCTTATGGACCCAAACGACACGGCGTTTGGTTATTTTGCTATTCGCATTATTGCTTGCGGGCGCTGGTGTTATTATCCAAAACCGGATTGTCTCTAACCGAACGGAGATGGTCAATATCGCGGTAGCCAGCGAAAATGTTCAGCCAAATACCCCGGTGAAATGGAAGTTTCGCAACGTGGTGAAAAGCGAAGCGCCTGCCGATGCGATCACGGACGCAAAGGAACTGGAGGGCCAGGATTGGGTGGTGGACGAGGTGGGGATACCGAAGGATATTCCCATAGGAAAATCCATGTTGGTCAAGGCACAGGACAGTAAATATGGACCCAGCGCGACATTAGGGAAAGGAAGCATGTTTGTCGGTGTGTCGACAGATCAGGTTCGCAGCGCCGGTGACTACATTAAGCCGGGCGTTCGGGTAGATGCCTATGTGTACGTAAAAAACGATGCGGAGCGTACGACGACCTTGATTACGCCGGGGAATGATCCGCTTCTGAAGAATCTTCTGATTAAAGATCGGCAAAACCAAAATGGATTTGAACCTAAGTCAGAAGATAACCAGAACCCAATTCCAGCAATCGCAATCATAGAAACGGATAATCCAAAGGTCGCTGCTGCATTGATCCGTTATCAGGAAGAAGGCCGGGTGTACCTGGTTCCTACCGGTACAGAGGATAACGAGCAATGAAGCGCTGGGGGGCTTTGGGGTTGCTGTGTCTTTGGATGGGGCTTATTCAGCCATTAAGCGGGGCTGAAGCTCAATCGGTGAACGAGACGGTATACTCCAGCGAAGCGAGTGGCGAGTTGAATGTCGTGTCGAGTGTGTATGAGCCGAAAATCGGATTGTCCCTCCAGTCGTCAGCCCCGGTTACGCTGAATATGCAACAACCGCCAGAGCTGGAGGTTCGTGTTCAACTCTCAGTGTATCAAGAGAATACGGCATCTTGGCAGTACAGCGTCCAGCTCAGTAACTTTACGATTCGTCAACAGAGGGGAGAGGGAGCCGTTCAAGCGGAGGTTCCCGCCGCGTATGCCTCCTATATGGTTCAAGGTGTGACCGCAGAGGATGCGCATACCCTGCCTGAAAGCTATGCTGGAACGTTTGCTACGGGCGTCAGCCAAACAGTAATGCAGGCGGGCGAAGACGAAGGGAAAGGCCAATTTGGGGCAGAGTTACTGCTACATGTGGTCCTTCCTCCCTCCGTTCAAGTTGTATCCGTAGAGGGGAACAGTGATCTCAACCCTGGACAAACAATTGGGCTACTGGCTGGTGAGTACAGGGCGAGTCTTGTCAGTACGCTGGTTTCTGGTATTTAGGTACACATTATGTAATAGAAGAAACGAGGTTTTAAATGAAGATGAAGAGGCTTGGAATACTTATGCTCTTGCTATGGATAAGCTGTCTGAGCTTGGCGGGGATCGCCAGCGCGGCCAGTTCATATACCATTTCCCCGGTTAAGGCGGTGGAGGAAGGCCGGGGTTACTACTTGGACAAGGTGCAGCCGGGAGACACGAATAAATACAGTTTCATCGTCCGTAATATCACCAACAAGCCGCTAGAACTCCAGATCTACCCGGCAGACGCGCTTCCCGCACAAAATGGAGGGAGAAGTTTCAGTGAGAGAGCACAGAAGCTGCGACTGGTAGGGAGCTGGATAAGTCCGCAAGGTACAAAGTCAGTTAGGCTGAAACCCAATGAGGAAAGGACCTTTACCTACAGTGTCAAAGTTCCTAAAGATATCAAACCCGGGCAATATGTTGGAGTGATTGCGGCGGAAGAGTATCAACCGGCTCAAACCCATTCCGAGAACAGTTCTCAAGCAACACTGGCTATTGACGTCCTGAATCGTATCGGCGTGCAAATGGTACTGGAGTACAAGCCCGAGCAGGCCGTACACGCGATGAGCATTGATGCATTCCAGCATGATTATATTCCTGCTGGAAACTCGCGTTTGACGATTGATCTTTCTGATACAGGGACAATTCTTGAAAAGCCCAAAGGCAAGATTATAGTACGAGACAGTAAAAATGCCGTGATGTACCAGAGTGATTATGCCGCTGATTCCATTTATGAGGGAACGACAGCGAACATGGTGTATGTTGTCAATGACAAGCTGTTGTTGCCAGATACGTACTCCGTTTATTATGAAGCGACTTTTTCCGGCAAAACGATTAGCCGGACCTTTTACTTTACGGTGACACGAGAACAATCGGAACTTTCAAAGGATGCTTTAACTGAAGCAGGGAAGATTGAAGTTAATCAGACGTTTGAAGATTGGATTTGGCAACATCTCTGGATCATCATCGTGATTATACTCCTGTTCATCCTCATTTTGATTATTGCTGTTTGGCTTGCTTTTGCCTTATCCAAGCGCAAGAAGAAGGATGATGAATCGAAGGAGAATCAAAACAACCACATACCGGCAAATGAATCAGGCGCAGGCTCCTCTTAAGGGGTCTGCGCTTTTTTTATAGGTTGAGGGGGTGGAGAGGCACCGAGGAAGGTCAGGCAAACACAAACCTGACACAAATAAGATCAGGGAGGAATGAAGATTGAAAAAAGGATGGTTGGCTTTATGCACGGCTGCTCTGTTGCTGCTTCCTTCAGCGGCATTTGCAGAAACAGATGAATCTGAAGTGACGGTGACAGGTAACGGGCTGCAAATGACACAGACCCAGCCTCGGTTTGCAGATGTCACTCTGAACGTGAAAAGTACACAAACCTCACAGGCATCTAATGATCTGTATGTGATGGATGCGCGAGGTACTGCGGCAGGATGGGGGATTACACTCCGGGCAACGGATTTTAAGCTTACTCGGATCATTGATGGTGCGGCCGTGGATTTTGTCATCCCGGCATCTGCCGTTTCCTATACTGCAACCTATAAAGGAGCGCTGGCGGGTACAGCCATCGACTTTGCACAAGGGAAGGGGGAACTTGCGGCGGCAAAGGTACTTAGCTCCACGGATGAACGGATTGTTGGCGTGATTCCTTCCGAGGGAGCCGGAACTCATCAGATCGGCGTTGCCTACCATCTAGCAGTGCCGAAATCTCTTACCGGTAGCAACGGAAAAACCGTAGGTTTGTTGCAGGGCACATACACCGCTACGTGGACCTATACGGCCACGGCTGGGATTTAAGGGGGGGAGACGCCATATGAAGAAGAAAACAAAAGATAGCCCAAAGGATAGCCAAAAGAAAGCATGGAAGCGGAGGTTCGCCGGGGTTGCTGCGCTGCTGCTACTCTGGCCCGGACTGATCGTCTCGGGGACCACTAAGGTAGAAGGAGCAGGTTATCAGGAGCTTCAATCGGTAACGACTGCATCTTTCTTTCGCGATGGTACTGATACCTACTCTTTAGCCGCCACAAACTATACAGTTGACTTGCATACGACAGGCGGACTCTATCGCATTAAGGGAACGAACATGTCAATGGTAGATCCCTCCTCATCGTCTCCTTATGTCGATAATGGAGGCACGGTTACGGCGTATGCTAACGGTGAGACCCCCATTGGCACCGGGGGAGTATATTTGGGGACGGATGGCTATTTATACAAGTCTAAGGCTGATCCGACACACCTTTTTGAGCTTCAGTTCAAACAGGTTGTAACCGATCAAGTCAGTAAATCGTACTTCGGTCTTGGTAAAGATGGCGTTGTATATGCTTGGGGCACCGGCTCGAACGGCGAGCTGGGTATCGGCTCGAAGTCCGATAAATCCGTTCCGACCGAAGTGCTTGCGCCGTCCGGAACCGACCCAATAAGTGGAATCAAAAAGATCATCCCGGCATCGGAGAGCGGCGTTATCTTGCTCACGGACAACCAAGCCTATTTGGTTGGCAAGTTCCTTTCATACTCGTCGCTGTCATCCGCCCGTCCGCTTCTATTAACATCCTTTCCGGCTTTCAGTTCCAGTTCACAGGTGACAGTTGGCTACTTAGGCGGCACGCAAGAGAGTCATTACAAGTCCGGATCGACGATTGATGCTACGTTTCGTCGCTACTTTTTGACTGTAGGTTCTTCTAGCTATGTGGTAACGCCGCTATCCAGCACCGTCACAACAGGCAATGATTTCGGTACTACACTAACAGCGCTGCCAGCGGGAATCGATCCGGCCAAAATATCGTTATTTCCGACTACTGATGCATACCTGTTTTCGGGTGCATACCTGGATAACGGCCAGTTGTACGCTTGGGGGTATGGCTCTGATAAATTTAACAATGGCACGAGCTTGCCGGATATCGCCAATAAAAAGCTGATTGATTCGGGTGTCAGCAAAATAACGACGGATACGATATCCCGGACCAGTTTTTATTTGAAAAACAACAAGCTGTATGCATTCGGATGGAACAACGGATCGATCACCGGGACAACAGACAGTCCGATTACATCACCAATTCCGGTTACGGGGCCGAATAGCGAACTGACCAATGTTAAAGATGTAGCGATCAGCCGCAGCACCGAAAAGTATAAAGTTTCAACCTATTCGGAGGACAGCCTTCCTCAAGTGCTGGCCATAACCGGGACGGGTGATCTGTACGGATGGCATACAACCGGAGTACTGACAAAGGCGGTTCATCCACAAGGTAGAAAGTTTGTCAGCTTTATCGAAATCCCGGGTTCCTTCAATGTCAAACCGGTTTATGTGATGGATGATGCTGGTGGGGTCTATAAAATCACGACATCCAATTACCTCGCTAATGACTACATTAGCCTCGTTGGTGTTTCTAGCCTGCCGTCGATTGTACCAGCAGGGTATGTAGCACTCCCGGACAAGCCGAGTGCAACGCAGAGCGTGGACAAGTTTAACCAAACCGTGATTACCCTGGCATTTAGCACCCCTGATCCGGAGGTGAAACAATACTCGCTGGATGGAGGCATTACCTGGACGAATTACACGGAGCCGGTGACCATCACACAGGCCGGGGCGTATTCGTTCTCTGCTCGGGCAGGCGACAATGATGGAAATTACAGCGACGAACTGACACTGACCGGAACGAATGATCCGATTATCATTAATCCCGGTTACCCTAGAATTGTGGATGGGGGCGATGGAACCGTATCGGTGGAAAGCGGTACAACAAACTCCAATGTCACTGTCCAGATTCAAATTGATGGTGCAGCATGGGGGAATTACACTGGGCCGGTAGTGCTCGAAGAGGGTAGTCATGCGGTTACTGTGCAGATTATCAATAGCAGTGGAGAGGTTTTGGCGACCAGCAGCCAAACTGTTGAGGGACCAACACCGACACCAACTGCAACGACATCGGAAGCTCCATCGGCTACGCCGACACCAACGGCAACGTCATCGGTGACTCCATCAGCAACGCCGACACCAACGTCAACGACATCGGAAACTCCATCAGCTACGCCGACCCCAACCCCTGAAGCGACGGCTTCTCCTTCGCCTGTTCCATCGGCAAGTACAGTACCTTCGGCGGAGCCAACGGTAGACCCAAGCTGGGGAGATTCGCTCGGTTCTAAAGACGTTTCGTTCACGGTATTGTCCGGTGGTTTTAGCTCGCAATTCAACGGACTCTTGCTCGATAACGTGACGATCAGCACGACCAATCCATATCAGCAGATCAACTCGGTTACTAATTCGGTGATTGAGGACAGTCGCGGCAGTGGCGCGGGATGGAACTATTCATTAAAGATTACGGATTTTGTTTCTGACCCGGTGATTGACAACGGCACCGGTAACACCGATCTGGTGGTAAAAATGCCAGCATCAGCCCTAGGTGTTGACGTGACGGATGCTTCCGTTCTGGCCGGACAGACCAGCTCGATTGCGAAGAAAGGGAATTACACATTCGCTTCTGATCCTGTCGTTCTGGCTCAAGCAGGAGCTTATGAAGGCATGGGGCAGTACCAATTGCCGATGAGTTATACGCTGCGTGTGCCTGATAAAGTAGAAGTTGTGTCCGCAGGTACGGGTAGTTCGTATCAAGTGGGGAGAATGACCGGACTTCGTGTCGGTACGTACCGTTCACAGTTTACGTTTACTTTAGCGTCAGGTATTTAAACATCGAACAATGCCCACTGGCTTCGGCTGGTGGGCTTATTTTTTATTTGGGCTTCGTGACATGATGGAGAAGTTTCTCTAATAAATATCAGATGAGAATTTGCGAGATAATCCTTCATTGAAAATAATTGTCAAAAAT
>NZ_JAHCMB010000168.1:370-124406 GCF_019904155.1 Paenibacillus sinensis | reverse complement strand
CTGTGCAATACAGGAATCATCTTCTGTCGGTCGCTTAACTCTCTTTTTTCAAGTGTCCTTGACAAGGGGACCAGTTCATCTGTACGATGACCTGCTCTTTTTCTTCATTTTTAGGCCTGTGCCTTATCTTAATGACATTGCTCTTGAAGAGGCTCCCCTTCCGAAGTAGACCAATGCCGGTACAAGCGGTATACTTCTGATGTTAAGCAGGAACGCATTCCATATGATAAAGGAGAATGGACCATGCCGATCAACCGGCCGCTCATCACCGACCGGGATTTTCAGGAAGCGATGGACAAGAAGCTGCCTGTCCGGGTCTTCCAGGACGATCACCTCGTCAATTCAGGCGCGACGGTCGTCCGGTTCACCGACACGGACATCATTATTCAATCCAGAGTCAGCGATCTCACCTACTATTCACGCCGGGACTGCGAGTTCTTCGAGGTCCGCTGACCCGGAGGACTTCCGGCTGTGCGGCAGTCAGCCGTTCGATGCTCCATGTCCGGATACCGCTCAACCCGATCCGGCACCAGGGATGGGATCGGTTGAATCGTTGACGGAATTCTTCCGTACACAGGCAAAGGCCGGAACCCGTGTTCACTCAGGTTCCGGCCTTTTTACGTTAGTATGCCGATTATTTACTGTTTTTGAGTTCCGATCTGCCCGTGCTCATCTTCTCGTTCAGGATTTCCTGAAAGCTGAGGCCGGACTCGCTTGCCGCCCCTCGTTTGGCCTCCATGACGGCCGGCTGAGGCCGGAAATACTGCTGATTGAATGCCGTAAGATTATGTACATACAAATTCATGTGTTTCCGCCTCCTTAATCCTGGAATCGGGCCTTTCATTGACCCGCCAACTTAAGAAGGTTTACCCCGGACTTTCCATTCCTAAACAGTTTTTGTGCATTCCCGGTAAAAATTGAGTCCATCGGCATAAATCACACCGGGCCGCTAGGAAATAAGGGAACGTTTATGGGGCGTATATGGGACCGGGGAGAACCGGGCAGAGCGTGTATTGTGCGCCCTCTGTCCCAAGACGGGCGGCCCCCTTTTCCCTTATGAGATCTTCCATTTTCTGCCGAAGCCAAACAATGCTATAATTCTTGTGATTGTCCGGCCCCGGTGGTCGGCAACAGTACTTGTTGGAGGGGTATCATGGGTAAAATCTTCATTTTCGTGCTATTGTGGAATCTGGTTGGCAACCCGTTTCTTGCGCTGATCATTCTGCTGGCGATCCTGTATGTGCTGGACCGCCGATATGTGGGGATCTTCCCCAGTATCGCAAAGCCCTTCCGCAGAGCCAGACAAATCTCCAGGCTCCGGACTCAGATTTCATTGAATCCCAACGATGTTACATCCAAATTCGATCTTGCCCGGCTGCTTGCCGAACGTAAAAATTATCGGGAGGCGCGGGAGCTGCTGCAGCAGATTGAAGACCGCTACGAGCATTCCGCCGAATACTGGACCGATTTGGGATACACCAACATTCGCCAGGACCGGCTGGAGGAAGGCGAGCAGCAGATGCTTCGCGGACTTGAGATCAATCCAAGGGTGCAGTACGGCAGACCCTTATTAAGACTGGCTGAGTCCTTCCGCCATACGGATCGCGATAAAGCGCTGCGCTATCTTCGCGACTTTCAGGATATCCAGTCATCCTCCAGCGAGGCTTATTATCTGCTCGGCACTACGTACCGTACGCTCGGCCAGAGCGCGGAGGCCAAGCAGGCGTTCTCGGAATCAATTGCGGTCTACCGTTCCCTTCCGAAATACAAGAAGCGTCAGGAACGGGGCTGGGCACTGCGCAGCTTCTTCGCGGGGCTGAGATAAGGGCCTACTGATGTCACCTCGCGCCGGCTGCTGAAGGAATGCCCGGCATGAAATAACCGTATGTTCGGTAGTTAATAACGCAGACCACACGAAAGAGAGCCGCCCAACCAGGGCGGCTCTCTTTCGTGCACCAGAATTAAATATTTCCCTTAATTGTCCTTATAGATTCAAGTCATGCCGAGCGGATTCGTCATTGTCCTTCGGCTTGAACGGCCACCAGTTGCCGCGGCCGAACATCCGTACCATCACCGGTACGAAGAACGGCAGGAACAGCAGCGCGTACAGCGCAAGCCCGGAGAGAACGACGCTGGCGATCTGCATCATCGAGAGAACGCCGGACGGAATCATCGAGGCGAAGGTTCCGCCCAGAATGACGACTGCCGACAGGATGACGGTTCCCATATTCCGCATCGCATGCAGAATGGCGTCTTTGACATCCCAGCTCTGATTCTCATTGAACCGGGACATAAGGAAGATGCTGTAATCGATCCCCAGCGCGATCAGCATGACGAAGCTGAAGAACGGCGTCGTCCAGGTGATGCCGGAATAGCCCAGCAGATGGACAAAGATCGCTTCCGTCACGCCCATCGCAGTGAAGTAGGTCAGCAGCAGGGACAAAATAAGATAAATCGGCATCACGATGGAGCGGAGCAGGAAGATCAGAATCAGGAAGATGCCGCCCAGCATCAGCATAACCGTACGTGTATAGTCTTCATTAGAGATTGTCTGCAGGTCATGATAAGTGCTGGTTACCCCGCTGATCGCCACTTCCGCATTTTCCAGCTTGGTGCCTTTGACCGCACGTTCAACCGCCGCCTGAATATCATCCACTTTGTCAATGGCGGCCGTACTGTACGGATTGTCGCGGAAGACGACGTCCAGCGTCATCACTTTCTTGTCACCCGACAAATAAGTATCAAAAATCTTCTGGATATCGCTCGATTCCAGCGCTTCCGCCGGAATGAAGAAGCCGCTCAGCTCGTCGTTGCCGGCTGCCTGAACCTGGTCCAGATAATCCTGAGCCGAGCCTAGTCCGGTCGAAATCTGCTTCAGGCCTTCCGCACTCTGGTTCAGTCCGTCCGTCAGCTGCCCGATCTGGCCGGTCAGTTGGCCGACTCCCTCCGCCAGCTGCTTCTGTCCGCCCTGAAGCTGGTTAAGGCCGCTTGTAATGGAAGGAATCTTGCCGATAATCTGTCCCTGGCCGCTCGCCGCCTGGTTCAGGCCGGACTGGAGCTGGCCGATACCGGAAGCCAGCTTCTGAAGCCCCTGCGCGAGCGCATCCTGGCCGGCGACAGCCTGCTTGTAGCCGACGTTAGCCTGCTCGATGCCCTTGGCCGCGCCGCCAAGCTGCTGCGAAATCTGGCCGAGTCCAGAGGCCAGTTGACCGACTCCCTCGCCGGTCTTCGCAACCGTTCCCTTGATGGTCTGGTAGTTCGCATCCTGCAGCAGCTCGGGATGGCTGTCTTCCAGCCCGGTGAAATTAGCCCCGAGCCCGCTCAGCGACGTCGATACGCCGGCCAGCTGCTCTTGAATCTGGCCGACGCCGCCGGTAAGGGCGTTCAGACCCGAACCGACCTGCTGGTAGCCGGCCAGCAGCTTCTTGTGCGCCGCGCTCAGCTGCTCTGCGCTGGCAGCGGCCTGCTGCAAGCCGCTCTTGATTTCGCCGGCTCCGGCGGAGCCGCTCTGGATGCCCTTCTGTATCTTCGTCAGTCCGTCGCCCAGCGCGGCGATGCCCGATTTCAGCTCATCCGTTCCTTTTGTCAGCTGCTGTGCGCCGGACACAGCCTGATTCAGCTTGGGCTCGTTCGCCTTAAGCTGCGAGCTTGCGTCCGACAATCCGCTCTGAATCTTGTCGATTCCCTCGGTGCTCTTTCCGAGTCCCTCGGACAAGGTGCCGACCTGTGACGGAATCAGGAAATCGCTGATCAGCTCGCCGGTCGGGCGGGTCATGCTCCGCACGGTCTTGACGCCGTCGACGCCCTGAACCTCGCGGCTGATTTTTTCCGCAAGCCCCATATATTCCGCATTGTCCATCCGGTCGTCATTCTTGATGACGATCTTGCCCGGCATCGATTCACCGGGACCGAAGCTATCCGAAATAATGTTAAAGCCTTTGACCGAATCATAGCGGTCGCCGATTTCCTCCAGGCTGTTGAACGACAGCTTGCCGGAATAAGTCAGCAGGAACGGTACAACGATCACGGCTACGATAAGCAGCGCCGCCCACGGTCTCTTCAATGTGAACGAACCTGCCGCGCCCCATATCCGGCTCTCGCTGTGCTCCAGATTGCCCTTGGAAGGCCAGAACAGCCGCTTGCCAAGCACCGCCATAAAGAACGGTACGACCGTGACCAGAGCCAGCAGCATCACTGCTATGCCCACGGCAACAGCGACGCCTGAACGGTACAGCATGAACTTGGACAGACCGATTGCGAGGAAGCCGACAAATACGGCAAGCCCGGAATAGAATACCGTTCCCCCCGCTTTACGATAGGTTTCCAGAATCGCCGTCTTGGTGTCATCCGTATGCGCCAGCTCTTCCTTGAACCGGCTGATCAGCAGGATACAGTAATCCGTTCCGATCCCGAACATGACCGCCACCATGAAGATTTGCGTAAAGGTCGAGAGCGGGAACCCGAATCGGTCCACCAGGAACGCTACGACAGACTGCGATATAACATAGCTGAGACCGACCGTTAGCAGCGGCACGAAAGGCGCCACGAACGAGCGGAAGACGACGAACAGAATGATCAGAATGAAGATAACCGTAATATACTCGGATTTCTTCAGACCGGCTTCCGAGCTGAGAATGGTGTCTTCGTTGATTAGCCCTTCGCTTGTCAAATAGTGGTCAGCCTTCACGTCCTTCAGAAGCGGCTCAACCTGATCCGGCAGATTCTTGACGCTATCCTCTCCGCCCTTGACTGACAGAGCAACCATGATCGTCTTGCCGTCTTTGGCAATCAAGGTGTCTTTAAGCGTCTCCTGGGAAAAAGGATCGGTAATGCTGTCCAGGTTCAGCTTATCCTTGTTCGCGCTCAGCTTCTCGACGCCCTGCTTGACGCTCTCCGTCTCCTTCTCGCCCATGCCTTTAGGGTTGTTGAAGACGAGCGCAACCTGCTTCAGGCTTTCACCGCCCTTCGAGCCTTCGGCCTCCTTCAGAATCTCCGAAGCTCTGGAGGAGGAGTATCCGTCCGGAACGGAAATCTGCCCTTTCTCCCGAACCAGATCGGAGAAGGACGGAGCCGTCATCACAAGTACAACAGCCGCCGCGAGCCATATGACGATTACGGCCCATCTTGCTTTCAAAATCGACTTCATTCTTCTTGACCTCCCGGTTCCAGCATCAGATTCGCCAGCTTCTCGAACATGGAGATAAACAGCTCAATCTGATCCTCTTCAAAATGCAGCAGGTATGGAGTAAGGATCTCCGACACCCTCCGATTTGCCTCTTCGAACACTTGACTGCCCTGCCCGCTAATGGTCAGATAGACCTGTCTGCGGTCGATCTCGTCACGAGTTCGCTCAATGAGGCCCGCCTCCACCAGACGGTTGACGATTGCGGTAATGGAGCTCTTGCCCACACAGCAAGCTTCTGCCAGATAAGTGGAGGTGCATTTCTCCTGTCCGTCGATCAGCCGGAGAATCTGGAATTGGTCACCTGTAAGCCCCTCCGCGATGTTCTCTCTGATTCGTGCGCCGATTCTCCGGGTGACAATCTGATAGGCATTCAGGTAGCGATTGATCAACTGAGCAGTCTCGTTGTTCATTGGATACGTTCTCCCTCTTATTTAGTTCATGTATAGAACTGTTTCACTGTAAAACTATATGGCATCCACCCGGCATTGTCAAGAAACGAAGCTGAAAATAACGCAGGTTTGCAGAAAGCTTGACTTTCAACCTTCACGGAGCGCCAGGAAGATCAACGCCAGTTCCCATCATCAACTAAAAAAGAGTGTCCAAATCCGTCAAACGGCGTTCAGACACTCTGTATTTACTCATTCGATTGACTTTCTGTAAGGACCGCCAGTTTAATCCTCTTCCGGCTCCTCCACCTCATAGACACAGCGCAGCACTTCGGCTCCACTCGGACCGTCCCCAAGGGAGTAGACCATGAAGCCCAGTGCCCGGTAGAAATCGGCCGTCGTCTCATCGGCAGTCTCTGCCACAACATAGCGGGGACTCCGCTGTGTCATCAGCTCTAGAATCATGCCGCGCGCATAGCCTTTCCCGCGATTCTCCGGGAGAACGGCGATATGACGAAGCTCCAGTGAGCCGTCCTCGGTCTCCTCGAAGCCGACGAGTCCGACAACCAGCCCGTCATCCTCCCACCCGAAGAGCTCCGGTCCGGATTCCCGCTGGTATTCCCGCGCTGCATGCTCAAGCGCCGACGGATCTCCCGCGACCGCATAGGACATCAGCTCCGCGATTTCGGCTGAATCGAACCTCGTCTTCAAATCAATCAGCATCGTTATATTCACCCGCTCTTTCGAATGAACCGGAGGTATAGTTTCAATAGTACATAGCCGATCCATACCCCCAGCCCGTTTAAAATAATGTCATCCACATCAAAGCTTCCTGCCCGCAGCAGCATCTGCAGGATCTCCACTAGAAAGATCCCGGGAATGAACCACAGCATCAGTTCAAGCAGCGACCTCATTCTGCATGACGGCGGAAGCAGAAATCCAAATGGTACAAACACCGCAACATTACCCAGAAGATTAACCGCCACGATCTGCGGAGACAGCCACGCTGCCGCTCTTAGATACAGCCTGATCGTTCTGAACGGGATCAGGTTATAGCGCAGCGGTTCATCCGATGCCGGATGCACGCTTCTTCCGAATCCGAAGAACATCCAGTAGATCAGGCAGGCGGCATACAGCAGGAGGCACACGGCTGCGGCACATGATCGGTCTGGCCGGGGCCGGCGTTCCTGATGCGGCCGGAACCGAAGCCCGCTTCTTGTCAAGCGTTCTCCCTGGCTTCAATGATGTCAATCGTGCCGTCGCTCTTGCCTACAATGGCCATACCGGCAATCCCGATGAACAGGCCATGCTCGACGACCCCTGGGATATTCTGCAGAGCCGCCGCCACCGCAGCCGGATCGTCGATGCTGCCGAAGCGGCAGTCCGCAATGTAATTGCCATTGTCCGTCTTGTACAGCTCGCTGCCGTCAACCCGAAGCTCCGCTTCACAGCCCAGCTTGAGAATATCCTTGAGCGTCCACTCCCAGGCGAACGGCACAATCTCGACCGGCAGCGGGAATTTGCCCAGAGTCCGGACCGCCTTGCTCTCGTCCGCCACTACGATCATTCGATCGCTGCCCATGGCGACTATCTTCTCGCGCAGCAGGGCGCCGCCTCCGCCCTTGATCAGCCGCAGATTGCCGTCCAGCTCATCGGCTCCGTCGATCGTCAAATCCAGATGGTCAACTTCCGCAAATGGAACGAGCGGGATTCCCAGTTCACGGGCCTGCTCCTCGGAAGCGACCGATGTCGCAACAGCCGTAATCTTGAGTCCTTCCTTGACCCGTTCGCCAAGCTTATTGATCGCCCAATACGCCGTAGAACCCGTTCCAAGACCCACCTTCATGCCATCCTTCACATACTCAACCGCAGCTTCCGCAGCCAGCCGCTTCATATTCATTTAATAGCACCCCTGTTAGCCGTAATTTGCCTTTTGCATCAATTGATTCAAAACCGCTCCGTGGATTTATAGACATTGCCCGTTATAATGGAATCATTATGCATATAAACCCATTGCATCCGGGAGGATAAGAAGAGATGAGAACCGAAAATCAAATTAAATCGAAAGTCAACGAGCTGACCCTCCAGCGGCGTTCTCTGGAATCGCGGATCGCGCCGCTTGCCGATCAGGACTCTCTGCGCAGCAGCCTGCTGGCGCAGAAAGAGCGGATTGAGGATATGATCCTCATGCTGGAATGGGTGCTGAACGAGCCGCAGGGTAAATATCACGCCTGAGCGGATTTGACATACCCTGGTTGACGCAGCTCTTTACGCAATCGGCTTCCAAGGAAGCCCCCTTCGACTGACAGACCTCGCTTCCGCGCTGAAACGGCCTCCATCCCGAATTAAGCAAGCCGCCTATATCTTAACATGACATGCCCCACTTCGGGAATGCACCTTCGGGATTTTATTTCCCGGGGGCGCATGGCCATCGGCTTTTCAACCTGTATTATAAAAGTTATTTTGAAATAATCAAATTAACAGTTGAATCTTCGAATCCATTGTTCCATAATGGAATTGTCCAACTGCTATATCATTTGTGGAAAACCAGAGGAGGATACAGGAATGAAGTTTTTCTTGGATACTGGCAACATTGAAGAAATCAAGCGCATCACGCGTCTCGGACTGGTTGACGGTGTAACGACGAACCCGTCTCTTATCGCAAAGGAAGGCAGACTGTTCAAGGATGTCATTAAAGAAATCGTAGACATCGTCCCAGGCCCCGTAAGCGCCGAGGTTATCGGACTGAAAGCAGCCGAAATGCTCGAAGAAGCGCTTGAAATCGCCGAGTGGGGTTCCAACGTCGTAATCAAGCTGCCGATGACGGAAGACGGACTGGAAGCCTGCTATGAGCTGACCAAGAAAGGCATCAAAACCAACGTAACCCTGATCTTCTCGGCCGCTCAAGGCCTGATGGCCGCCAAGGCGGGCGCTACTTACATCAGCCCGTTCGTCGGACGTCTTGATGACATCGGCGTAGATGGCATGAAGCTGATCAAGGATCTGAAGACCATCCTGAGCAACTATGGTTTGAAATCGGAAATTATCGCCGCCAGCATCCGCAATATCGCTCATGTGGAGCAGGCCGCTCTTGCCGGTTCCCACATCGCTACCATACCGGGCTCCCTGCTGCCTTCTCTGTGGAAGCATCCGCTGACCGACAACGGGATCGATCGCTTCCTGAAGGATTGGGAGAAGGTTCCACAGGTTACCAAACAGGTCTAACCAGCGCCGTCCGGCGGCAGTACCTGCTTCACGCGAAAGCGGCAGCCGCCGAACGTCAGAAAAGCTCTTGTTCCTTATGCGGGGACAAGAGCTTTTTTATTGGGATATGAAGAGATGCCGGCGCGGCTTCGCTTGAAATGTCATCGCCTTTCCCCTACCATGTTATACAGAGTTCATACAGGCAACCATCAGCAAAGGAGCAACTGAAATGACATCACCCACTCTGGACCAGTCCCTAGGATTTCTGATCGGTTCCGCCTACCGGCGGCTGTCCACCCATTACGCCCGGGAGCTCAAGCCCTATGGCATAACACCCGAGCAGTGGACCGTATTGTACACCATCGTCAGTTATCCCGATATCAATCAGAAGGCGATCGCCTCGCATGTCGATAAAGACCAGCCCACCACCGCCCGAATTGTCGAGCTGCTGGAGAAGAAGGGCCTGATTACGAAGACCGTGTCGGCGAGCGACCGCAGAGCCTATCTGCTGAACGCAACCATAGAAGGCCAGGAGCTGCTGGCTGTAACGAGACCTGTTGAACAGCAGCATCTCAATTCCGCCTTCGCCGGGCTTTCGGATAAGCAGCTTAAAGAGCTACGGTCCATGCTGGACACCATCCGGAGAAACACCGGAGAGCCTTACGAAGATTAGCCTGGTGAACGCCCTTTACGGCGAAGCACGCCCTTTTGCGCTACAGGCCCCGTCTGAAATTCAGGCTTCTCCAGTGCCTTTCCATTCTTCTCATCCGTACTCCCTTGGCTTGGTTTAATGGCGAACAGCGTCAGCAGCAGACCGGCCGCGCCAGCGCCAGTCATTGTGCCGAACAGCGCCCAGCGCCCGGCGTTCATGAGCAGCGATACGGCCGGCGGGCCGAGCGCTACGCCGATAAACCGCATGCTGCTATACAGCGATGTAATGGTTCCCCGGTTCTCCTTGTCGATCCCCTCCGTAATCAACGCATCCAGACAAGGCAGCGTGATTCCGATCCCGACACCTCCCGCGCCCAAGAGTCCTACAATCGCGATAATTCCCTTGAAGAACCCCGCCGCCGCCATCGCCGCCGTCAGCAGCGCCATGCCGGCAACTCCGAGCCATTTCATCCGCTTCTTATTCTCGCCGATGATCTTGCCCGAACCGTAGGACGCCAGACACAGAAGCGCCAGCGGAATCGCAAGCACCAGTCCTTTCAGCGAACCATGCATGCCATGTTTGACCTCCAGGGTCTCTGACAGATAGAACAGCACACCGAAAGTG
Organism: Paenibacillus sinensis; assembly: GCF_019904155.1. Classification (GTDB taxonomy): domain Bacteria; phylum Bacillota; class Bacilli; order Paenibacillales; family Paenibacillaceae; genus Paenibacillus_AQ; species Paenibacillus_AQ sinensis. The sequence continues at coordinate 114,355 of NZ_JAHCMB010000168.1, read as the reverse complement.
ACGAACATGCAGATGCAGCCGGCCGCGAAGATCGCGTATAGCCAGCGCCCCTTTTGCCGGAGAATCTTCAGGTTTTCAGAGAGGAATTCCTTAACCGTTGACTTGCTCTTGGGTTTATTCTTCGGGCTCTTGACCAGAAACAGAACGAGCAGAAATGAAATCAGGCACAGCACCGGTATGGTGATAAAAGGAAGAAACCACAGGAGCGCGCCCAGAAAGGCGCCCAGAATTGGACTCAGCACTTTACCGAACGTATTGGAAGTCTCGATCAGTCCCAAACTTCGGCTGACTTCTTCCTCATCATCGAACAAATCCCCCACGAATGGAATGACAATGGGAAAAGCCCCCGCAGCGCCGATCCCCTGCAGCAGCCGCCCTCCCAGAATGGTCCAGTAAGCGGATGTTCCGCTCATCAGCCAAGCAGCGGCTGCCGATACGGCTCCGCCAAGCGCGGCGATGATTAGAGCGGGCAGAATAACGGCTTTGCGGCCGAACCGGTCCGATAAATACCCGGCGATTGGAATCATAATAATGGCTACGACTCCATAAATGGTGATGATCATGCTGACCTGAAAAGAGCCGATAGACAGTTCACGCGAAATTTGCGGCAGCACCGGAAGCAGCATGGAGTTCCCAAGCGTCATGATCAGAGGGATAGAGGCAAGCGCCAGCATGTCCCATTTTTTGGTATTCATGAACGGCCCACCTTTAACGAGAAATACACGGCACCTCAATAACGAGAAATACACGGCACCTCTATAATGTGGTTCGGGCGGGCCGATTATGCATCCCATGCCTATAGCAAAGCCTTCCCCGCAGATCGGAGAAGGCTCTTTTGATTCTGGCCGCAGCGTCGTCAGATGCGCACGGGATTCGGATGAACAGGCGTTATTGCAGTGATTTCGCGTGTATACCACCATCCGGCGTCGTAACCGGTATAAACGGGCTTGGCGTCCCCTCAGAAAAAATATGCAGAACGTGCATGGCGCGCGTGCAGGCCGTATAGAACAGCTTGCGTTCGCTCTCCCGGTTGTAGCGATCGGCAGAACCGTCGTAAATGATGACGGCATCGAACTCGACGCCTTTGGCGAGATAGGCTGGCAGGACAAGCGTCCCTTTCTGGAAATTCGGCGTATCCTTGGTGACAAGCTGAACGTCAAGGCGATCCTTGAGCAAGCCATGGACGATTGCACTTTCCTCCGCCGTCTTGCAGATAACCGCAGCATAGTGATAGCCCTGGGCATGCAAATTCCGGATATCGGCTTCCACATCGGCCAGCAGCTCCTCTCCACTGCCGACCTCCCGGACCAGAGGTTCCTCACCTTTCCGGTTGAATGGAACAATTCGTTCCCCTCCCGATATCATCGACCGGGTAAACTCTACAATCTCGTAGGTTGAGCGATAGCTTCGGGTTAGGGAGACCACTTCCGTATTCTCTTCGCCGTAAATGCTGACGAGACCGCCCAGCTCCCCGAGTGCTTCCCCCTGGGCATAGATAGCTTGATTGAGATCGCCCAGTACCGTCATCTTGGCCCGTGGGAACAGGCGGCGGAGAAATTCAAGCTGGAACGGTGAGTAGTCCTGTACTTCATCTACGAATACGTACCGTATCGCTGTGTTGGTAACGAAGCCCTGGCTGAGCTCCTTCAAATACAGGAAGGGTGTCGCGTCTTCATATGCCAGGCAGCCCTCGGACAAGGCGTCCAGCGTCTGACGGCTGACGGAGCCCCAGCTGTCCGGAAGCGAAATCCCCTGATTCAGCTCCTCCAGTAGATCGCGATCCTGAAAGAGACGGGAATACAGGCCTTTGGCATCCACGAACCGGTTGCGCTTGACCCAGCCCCTGAGCGGCTTTAGCCGCTGGCTGACGAGGTAGCGGGACAGCATTTCCTTCTCGGTGTCGAAATCATCGAATGTTTCTTTCTTGCCCCGCTGCTTGCGCCGCATCATTTGATAGGCGCGGTGGTAGTCGTCCGTATCCATCACTTCCATCTGATCCTCGACCCAGGCCGCGCCCCGCTCGCTGTGGCTGAATTCGGCGATTTTTTTCAGCAGCCAGCCTTTCATGAGCTCGATCCGGTTCGCCAGCCGGATCGTGGAGTCGTAGCTGTAGAACTGACGCTCCATCTCCTCCTTACCTACAACCGCCCGCCCCTGAAAGGTCAGAGGCCTGAACAGCATCCCCTCCTGCTCGAGCCGGGTCGCATACCGGCGGATGGCGTCCAGGAAGCCGACGGAGGATTTATAGGCAATCCCGTCCCGGCGTGCATCGGTCTCGGGACCGTCTGGACTGTTCAGCAGCGTCTCTGTCTGGCTGAACACGTCCTCCAGCTGAAATTCCTGGCCGAGCCTGTGCTCCAGATACATCTGGAAAGTCGTCTGCTGCATGTTATCTTCGCCAAGCTCAGGCAGTACAGTGGAGACGTAACTGTTGAACAGCGGGTTCGGCGAGAACAGCAGCACCTGATCGGCCTGCAGATTGTCTCTGTATTTATAGAGCAGGTAGGCAACTCGCTGCAGGGCGGCCGATGTCTTGCCGCTTCCGGCCGCTCCTTGAACGACAAGCATCCGGCTCCGGTCGTTCCGGATAATGGCATTCTGTTCCTTCTGGATCGTCGCGACAATCGATTTCATCCGGTCGTCTGCGCTGTGACTGAGCACCTGCTGCAGCAGCTCATCGCCAATCGTGACGCCGGTGTCGAACATGACCTCAATGACACCGTCCGCTATGACGAACTGCCGCTTGAGACTCATCTCACCGTTAATCGTTCCCGCCGGAGTTTCGAAGGAGGCCGTCCCCGGAGCTCCGTCATAATACAGACTGGAGATCGGAGCACGCCAGTCATAGATCAGAAACGTTCCGTCATCTTCCATCAGTGAGCCGATGCCGAGATAGATCCGTTCAGTCTCTCCGTCCGGCGCTTCTGCGAAATCGATACGCCCGAAATAGGGCGAAACCACCAGCTTCTTATATTTCTTCAGCGCCTTGCTGGACTGCAGGTGATGGCGTTCGCGCTCGGAGAGCACCTGGGCCTGCTGCCGCAGGCTGGTCGATGTCTCGCCGAGATCGTCAGGGCTGCTGAAGTTGACGGTAACCTCTTCCCAGAAGTCCTTCCGCAGCTCGACAACATCGCTGCGGTGCAGCCCAAGCTCCTCGGACAGCACCCGGATATGCTTCTTCAGAAGCCCGGTCACCCCGTCTACTCTTTTCTGTTCTGCCTTCCATTCGGCCTCATGGTTGGACACGAAATTCATCCCCTTTAATAGGTTGACACCATATCTCATTCATGATAAAATATATTAGAGTTATTGTGCTTTTTTGAAAGAAACAGCTGTAGCATTTTTCAATTTTATCAATTTTCGACTGTCATATCAAGTATTGACGTAGAATTCTTGATTAAGATAACAATCCGGTTCCCTTGAGGAACCGGATTTTTTTATGGCTATTTTCACCTTACTTTTTGTCGTCCGCGGCACGGTTGATCTGTTCGGCAACCCGGTCCAGCCTCTCCAGCTGGTAGCCGTAATCATATACGGCCCCCGCAATAACCGCCAATCTCAACCGGCTTGTGTTTCCCTGCTGATAGCCCACCACAACCGATTCCAGGAACCGGTCATTGTCTTCACCCAGCGGGTCTGTATCATTCAGTCCAGGCTTGATCTTGTTCTGGAATTTCAGCAGGATATGCTCATGATACCGGATCAGAAGCTCCAGATGGCGGTCGAACGCCTCATCGGTGTCATCTCCCCGCTCCGCCTGGAAATAATGCCGGTCCACCGCATCCAGCACCTCAAAACCCTTTTGCAGCGATGCCAGCATATTCTTGTAGACAACCAGTTCCCTTGTCTGGCTGTATTTGGGACGCAGCAGCTTCTTCTGCTCTTCCTCGAACAGCGCGTATTTATCGGCAAGTGAGCGGATCGAGCCCTCCAGCGCATTCTTCTCGTCCCTGAACACGCTCTCTTTCATTTCATGGGATACAGCCGTCCTCATGAGCAAGGACAGGCTGCTGAACACATTTTCGATCTGATTGATGTACTGCTTGCGGGGCTTGGGCGGAAAGACGAGAATATTGATGATAAAAGCCGAGACGATGCCCGTCATCAGAACCAGGAACCGGTTCAGCGCGAACTGCCACTGTCCCGAGGCTTCCATTACGGAAATGACGGTGACAAGCGTTAGTCCGATGGTGTCCGTCCGTTTCATCTTCATGCTGAGCATAATCACAAGAACGCATACGATGCCGATAGCGATGGGCTGGCTGGACAGCAGCATCCCGCCGCCAAGGGCGATGATAGCTCCAATCGTACTTGTCTGAACCTGGTCCAGGAAATGGCGCCAGGAACGGTAGATCGAGGGCTGCATCGCAAAGATGGCCGCAATTCCCGCTCCCGTGGACGAGGGGAACTTCAACAGCGCGGCTGCGTATAGGGCAAGCGTGACAGCCAGCCCCGTTTTTAGTACGCGTGCGCCAAAATTCAAGGCTCATCCCTCCTTTGTCTTCTAAATGCCGAGATCGATCCTGTCAGTTCTTTATTATTACCCGCGTTTCTTTCCGTTTATCTGGAAATACTGTAGGATGCAGTCCAATTCCTGACGGAAAAGAGGTGACAAGGATGAAATCACTTACAGTAAAAGCGGCCGTTCTATCAGCTGTCCTCTGCATCGCATTGTCTGCGGAGGCATCTGCCGCCGCCTGCCCGGAAGATCATGCTAAGCAGACTTCGGACGCGGCTTCAGCGCCTGCGGACCCTCAGGATGTGTCAAGACAACCGGAGAAGCACCGGGGCAGAGGGCATTTCATATTCCGGGAAAGCGCCCTGCTGTTCGGGATGGAGGGCCAGGAACTACACCAGGCCCTGAAATCCGGCAAAAGCCTTGCGGAAGTCGCCAAAGAGAAAAAGGGCTGGAGCGAGGACCAGTATGTACAGAAGCTTACCGAGAAAGCGGGCACCCGGATCGATGAGGCGGTAACCGGCGGACGGCTCACCAGTGAGGAAGGGGCCAAGCTCAAGGCGGGCCTTCCCGCCATGCTCAAGGCCAAGGTCAACCGCAAGTGTACCGATTTCGGACATGACGGGCACCAAAACCCGGGCAAGCGCCAAAGCTCATAGGCTAGCCACAGCCTTCAGGCTTACACAAGCCGGACATCGCCTTCAGCGGCGAGTGTCCGGCTTTTTGGACTGTTCCCGCTTGCCGCTTTCCGGGAGATGCGCCTCTCCTTCAGGCAATCTTCTTGTTCGACTGACGCTTATTCAGAGAGCTTCTCCATAACTCGAACAGAACGATAGACAGCATCAGCCAGGCGCAGCTTGCGGCGTAGCCTCCGATAACGTCGCTGGGGTAATGAACGCCGAGATAAATCCGGCTCCATCCGATCGCTGCTGTCAGCAGGAAGCAGACGATGACCAGCAGAGCGCGACCGGACCTTGACGGGATATGGCGCCACAGCAGAAATGTAAGTGTCCCGTATACAGTGAAAGCCGCCATCGAGTGTCCGCTTGGAAAGCTGTAGCCGGCCTCTTCGATAATCCGGTGGATATTGGGACGCTCGCGGCGAAACAGATCCTTCAGAACGCTGTTCAACAGGTGTGAAGTCGTGCCGGTCCAGAGAAAGAGCACCAGTTCAAGCCGGTGCTTGAACAGCAGGAACAGCGCAACTATAATGGCTAGCGAAAGCGGAACCACGATTTTCGAAGACCCCACCAGCGATAGCGCTTTAGCCAGGGATGTCAGACCCGGAGATTCTGCGGACTGAACGTTGGTAATTATCCACGAATCCCATGATCCCGTCAAATTGTAGGCCACCAGTAAGGCGATGACCCCAAAAATGCCTGTAAACAGAAGAAACAGCTTGAAACCTCTAGACCTCCGGCCCCAAATCATTCTTTCTATCCTCCTATGTAATGTATGGAAGAGGGAGGCCGTTTCCGGTATGTCCCTCTTCCATGCTATACTTGATGCAGTAACCCATCCCATTAAACTGGAGTGCTGCCAAAGTGGAAAATCAAAAGCTTCAGGAGCGCATGCTGAGCCAATTCGTCCAAAACAAAGTGCCGTTGACAATCTTCACGACCAACGGAGTCAAAATTCAGGGGATCATGACCTCATACGATGCTTACACCCTTACGCTGCAAGGGCAGAATGACGGCAGACAGAACGTTCTGTTCAAGTCGGCCGTCTCGACCATTGTTCCGCTTAAGCCGGTGTCGCTGCGCTGAGCGTTCCAATGGAAGCAGGAATGGATTCACACCCGGATCTCGACCGGTTTGACACAGACCGGTTTGGATACCCCGGCTTCAATACCGGTGAAATCCAGTTTGCCGCTTGCGGCATTTCTCTGGAATACGACAAGGTTATTTCCGTCCCGGTTAGCGGTGATCAAGTAAGCTCCGTCCGGCGTCAGTGCAAAATGCCTTGGATGGCCCCCGCGGGTGGACACATGCTCTACATATTCGAGCTCAGCAGGACCTTTCACTTCATAGACGACAATGCTGTCATGACCGCGGTTGGAGCCATACAGGAACCGTCCGTCCGGAGAAAGCGTGATTTCACCACAGGTGTTCTCTCCCTCAAAGCCTGACGGAAGGGCCGGATATGTTGCCGACACCGACAACTGCCCTTTGTCAGCGTCATATGTAAAAGCGGTGATGGTCGAATCGACTTCGTTGATGACATATGCGGAATGACCATCCGGATGAAATGCGAAATGCCGGGGTCCCGAGCCCGGATGCAGCTTCGTATCGCCATGCTTCTCGAGCTTGAGCGTATCCCGGTCCACCCGGTAAGCCCGAATCAGATCGAGTCCAAGGTCGCATGCGAACAAATAGCGTTCGTCCGGACTGAATACGACGCAGTGTGGATGCGGCCGGTCCTGGCGCACAGGGTCGGCTCCATGACCTGTATGAACGGCTGTGTCCGTCAGCCGGACCGTCCGTCCTTCTGCATCAAGTTCGACAATTCCAATCTTGCCGCCATGATAGCTCGCAACGGTCAAGAACCGGCCTCCGGAATCCCGGTTGATGTGACAGGTCGTCGTCTGGATTCCACCCTCGGCCTTCATTGTACCTGTACGGCTCAGCTCTCCTAATTCACCGGTCTCGAAATCAATCGAGTAAGCAGCGACTTCTCCTTCTTTAATCCCTTCGGCATTTACATGTTCGCCTATGGCGTAGAGGCGCTTTGCATCAGCGTCGACATTCAGAAATGTCGGATTCGCGATGCCGTCCACTCCGCTCAACCGTTCAAGCTTCACTCCGCCCTCTGCGATCAAACGGTATACATGAATTCCATCCTTATCAGATGGGGAGTATGACCCCACTAACAACAGCAGCTGAGTACGATCATTCATTTCGCTCTCCTCCTCGGTATCGGGCTCCAACTACGGTATGGCATGTCCCGTGATTCTTATTTAATGTACATTTTTTCACCGTCAATGACAAATTCAACAATCAAAAAGTCACTAAATATTTTAAAAATAAGTCTTTTCAACGCCTGATTGCTATGTTATAATGAAAGCGCTAACATTAATTATAATTTTATGAGGGGGAACAGGAATGAGCAGCATTCTACTGGAAGCCAGAAATGTGTATGAGGACTTCGAGGTGGAAACGGACGTTCTGTTCTTTAAGGTCGGAGATCACGACCTGGTCATTTTTCACGGCAGAAACTACAATATTAAAAAGAGAATGTCTGCCGAACAACTAAACCGGTTACTGCAATCTTCGAGCTACTATCATGTACAAGGCGGCGTGTACGTTAATTTGAACAAAGTCACTTCCATCGAAGACGACAGCGTGTATTTTGGAGACAAGAGCTGGTACGCCAAACGGGTTCGCGTCCCGAGAAGAAAGCAGGATCATATCCGTCAGCTCCTCAACACCCGTATTTCCTAAAGCGGTTACAGACTTCTAAGCGGCAAAAGGCCGGAAGACATGGAAATCCGTGTTTTCCGGCCTTTTGCCGCGTTATGGAGCCTTTCTTTACAAAGAAAGCGCATTTTTTATGCTCTCTTAAGGTTTAGAGGCGTTTTTTCTGGTAAAGTGGTTGAAGACAGGCATCACCTATATTGAAGGGAGTCATTGTAGCAATGGACGAGAAGAATCTAGACAAGAATGAACAAAGGAACGACACGACGAGTGCGGAGGATACCGCAGTCGATAACACAAAAGAAGCAATTCCGGTGATGGACAAGGCCGGTGAACCGCCTGCAGGCGTTCCGGCAGGTCCCCGTGGCAGCAAAAGCTGGATGATCGCCTCTATCGTACTGGCGATTGCGCTTATTGTTGTTCTGATCAAGCCGCCGTTTCAGAAATCTGACAGCGACACTCCGGTCGCAACGGTCAACGGCAAGGATATTACGAAGGAAGAACTGTATGACAAGCTGATCAAAGCTGGCGGCGAATCCACGCTGCAATCGATGATTACACAGGAACTGGTTGACCAGGAAGCCGATAAGAACAAGGTTACGGTTACCGATGCCGATATTCAAGCTGAAATCAAGGATCTTCAAGAGCAGTTCGGCGGTGAGTCCGGCCTCGAAAGCGCTCTGTCCCAAAGCGGCATGACGATGGACGACCTGAAGGAGCAAATGCCGCTGCAGGTCAAAATCCGCAAGCTGCTCGAGCCGAAAGTAACCATCACCGATGACGATATCAAGAAATACTATGACGAGAACAAAGCTTCACTCGGCAGCGAAGAAGAAGTTCGCGCTTCCCACATCCTGGTCGCTACCAAAGAAGAAGCCGATGCCATCGAGAAGCAGTTGAAAGATGGCGCCGACTTCGCCACACTGGCTAAGGAGAAATCCTCCGATACAGGCTCCAAGGATAAAGGCGGCGACCTCGGCTTCTTCAAGAAAGCCGACATGGTGGCTGAATTCTCGGATACCGCGTTCAAGATGAAGGTTGGAGAAACCAGCGAACCGGTCAAGACGGAATACGGTTATCACATTATCAAGGTGACCGACCACAAGGATGCCGTTACGCCGACTCTGGAGAACTCCAAGGATAAGATCCGCGAGACACTGGTGACCCAGAAGATTTCCGAAATGTCCTCGACCTGGATGCAGACTCTGACTTCGGGAGCCAAGATCACCAACACGCTGACGGACGCCAAGAAAGCGGAAGCTTCCGCATCTCCTGCAAGCTCGGCTGCACCTGCAGCCAGCGCAGCATCCAAATAAGGAAGCCCGATTAACCGTCCTGCCGGGACGGACAAGTCCTTTCGAACCTCGTGGTTCGGAAGGACTTTTTTGGTGTTTCTCAACTTGTAGATGTATGCCGCTTCCAGTTCGCTGTATAAAAAAGGAATACCGCGCAAAAAGTATTAGACAGGAGGTGCTAGTGAAATGCCTACCCGTCGACAATCTCACAATCAATCAGACCCATCCGAAAGCTCCGGAACACGAAACACCCCTCTGTCCTCCTCACTTGAAGAGAATATGAACCGAATCCGTCAGGATCTAGGCGGCAGCTCCGATGTGACCATTCGCACCATCAAGCTAGCCGGAGCGGATTTGCAAATAGGCGCCGTCTATATCGATGGAATTGTGGACAAGGCGCTGGCTGACAGTTTCGTCAGTCACTTGACCTCATTCAAAGAGTATGGAGAGCCCGAAAGCGTAGTGCCGATAGCAGAGAGCTTTTTCTCTTTTACCCAAGAGAAGGCTATCAGTATGTCCAAGCAGAAGGAGGTTCAGGATTGGGACAGTCTGTATACCGCGCTTCTGTCGGGCTGTACGATCGTGATCATCGATGGGCTTGAGCGTGGGATCAGCGCTGAAATGAGCGGCGGCGAGACCCGTCCTATATCGGAAGCGGCAACTCAGGTATCTATTCGGGGTTCTAAAGAATCCTTTTCCGAGACAATCGGGACGAATGTCGCTCTCGTCCGGAGAAGAATCAAGAGCCGGGATTTGTGGACGGAGAGCTTTCAGATTGGCCGTGTAACACAGACGACTGTCACCATGATGTATGTGCATGGCCTGGCCGAAGACGCCAAGATCGATGAGCTTCGACTAAGACTTCAGTCGATACAGACCGACTCCATTCTGGAGTCAGGATATATCGAGCAGTTGATCGAGCAGAAGAAGTATTCCCCCTTCCCCACCTTGTTCAATACGGAACGCCCTGACAGTGTTGCCGGCAACCTGCTGGATGGACGGATTGCTGTATTCGTCGACGGCACACCTTTTGTCCTGATCGCACCCGCCAACTTTTTTATGTTTCTTCATACGGTTGAGGACTATTACCAGCGGTTTGATTTCTCGACGCTGATCCGGATTTTACGATTGATCTGCCTGATTATTTCCCTGTTCGGCCCCGCCTTGTTCGTAGCGGCCCTGAATTTTCACCAGGAGATGATTCCCACCCCTCTGCTGATCAATCTGGCTTCACAGCGCGAGGGTGTGCCTTTCCCGACCTTTATCGAAGCTCTTCTGATGGAGCTTACGTTCGAAATCATCCGTGAAGCCGGGATTCGCCTGCCTTCCACGATCGGACAGACAGTCTCGATAATCGGCGGGCTCGTGCTGGGCCAAGCAGCGGTGGAAGCCGGGATCGTCTCCCCCGCCATGGTCATTGTCGTCTCGCTTACGGGGATATCCAGCTTCGCGATGCCGGCTTTTAATATGGCGCTGTCCATCCGGATGCTCCGCTTCGTCATTATCTTCATGGCCGCCTTTATGGGACTTTACGGCATTACGATCATGGCGCTGATCCTGACCGCACACTTGTGCAGCCTCAATTCGCTGGGATCGCCGTTTATGTCGCCGGCCGCACCATTTATCGTCAAGGACCAGAAGGACATGATCTTCCGCGCGCCTCTGTACTTCATGCGTAATTCGCGACGCGCGAAATCCCTTTCCAGTCAGGGGCGAAGCGGAGGGAACTCTCCAAGTGAGGATTAATCGCGGTCTTCTATGTCTTATTCTTCTGTCTGTGACAACCTTGACCCTGTCCGGCTGCTGGAACAGCCGTGAATTGAACAAGCTTGCCATCGTCAGCGGAATTGGTATCGACCTGGCTCCGAACGGCAAGGATTATAAGGTTACCTTCCAGATCGTAATTCCATCGGCGACGTCGACCAGAAAAGGCGCAACCACACAGCAGCCGGGGGTGTATTTGGCTACAGTTAGCGACCCTACCCTGTTCGGCGCTCTTCGCAAGGCGTCCAGAAAGACAAGCCGGCAGCTGTTCTTCGCTCACACACAGCTGCTTGTGATCGGCGAGTCAATGGCCCGCAAGGGAATCGATAGAATATTCGATATTTTTGAACGCTCACATGAACTGCGCCTCAATACGCCGGTTCTGCTGGCCAGAGAGTCGGATGCCGAGTCCATTCTGAAGGTTCTGATTCCAATAGAGAACATCTCCTCAATAGGCTTGGTCCGGAAGAGTGAAAACTCGGCCAGGGTATGGGGAGAAACACAGCATATCCGGGTGGTCGATCTCGTAAAGGGAATTACCGGCGAAGGAGAAATCGCTCTAAGCGGTATCATGACAGGCGGCAACCGTAATCAGGGAGGCAGCAAATCAAATCTGGAGCAGACCGAGCCTTCCGAGACGCTCATAATGAAAGGAATGGGTCTGTTCAAGGATGAGAAGCTGGCTGAATGGATCGATGGATCTGAAGCAAGAGGCATCCAATGGGTAACGAATAAGATTAGCGAGACGGTGCTTAATGTCAAAACAGATGAAGACGAGGGAGAGATTGCGGTTAATATTTTTTCGGCCATTACCCATATCCATACCGAGCTTCGAGACGGAACCCCTGTCTTTCATATATCAATCCGTGAAGAAGGCACAATACTCGAAAGTCACAGCTCGGTACCTTTCGCGAACGGGCAGACCATAAAGATACTTCAAGAAAAAGTAAAGAAGCAGACCATTAAGGAAGTTGAAGATGGCATACGGGCGGCCCAGCGGTTGCAAGCCGATGTGTTAAATTTCGGAAATGAACTGAAGCGCAGCAATCCCTCGCAGTGGGATCGCGTCAAGGACAATTGGCCCGAAGTCTTCGCCAAGGGTGAGCTTGATGTTAAGGTCGAGGTGTATATCCGCAACACCGGGATGAGGCTCAATCCGTATAAGTCTCACATGAAATAATGTGCAAGGAACCGAGGGGAAAATGCCGATGAATAAAGAACGTCTCACGTCCAATCAACTATTTGCAATGATGGTATTGTTCGAGCTGGGAACGGCGCTGGTTGTGCCCATCGGACTGGAAAGCAAGCGGACGATATGGCTGTCTATTTTAATGGCTGTTCCGGGGGGTGTTCTGTTCTACCTCATCTATGTCTATTTGTCCCGCCAGTTCCCTGGCAAAATACTCAGCGGGATTACGGTGAACATTTTGGGCAAGTGGATCGCCTGGCCCGTCAATCTGCTGTACATCGCGCAGTTTCTTTATAATGGATCTCGCAATTTGCGCGAAGCAGGCAGTCTGCTGACAGCTGCTTCTTATGACCGAACCCCGATCATTTTCACTAACGCCTTCATGATCATCGCCGTCATATATATACTGAACAAGGGAACGACGGTACTTGGGCGTACCGCGGAGATTTACTTCGTTATCATGATTCTAATGGGGGTCAGCTGCAACTTTGTTGTCATCGTCTCCGGCCTTCCCGATATGTCGAATCTGTTCCCTCTGCATCTCAGGGATTGGAAGACCGCAGTAATATCCGCTTATCCGAATGTTTGGGTCTTTCCTTTTCTTGAAACAGTCGTCTTTACAACGATCATTCCCCACTTGAACAAAAGCGGTCGTGCAGGCAAGACCGGTATGATAGCAATGATATTGAGCGGTTTCCTGCTAACGATCACACATGCTATAGAAATCTCCGTTCTAGGCGAAGATATCTATTCCAGAGCAACTTTCCCTTTGTTTACAACCATTGCTCTCGTGAATCTGGCAGATTTCATACAGCGACTGGACGCCTTTGTCTTCCTGACTTTGATAATCGGGGTGTTCTTCAAGCTGACTATCTACTGCTATGCTGTGTCAGCCATTGCCACCGATCTGCTCAAGATACAGGACTCCCGCAAGGCGGTTTTGCCTGTCGGGATTGTCGTTCTGTTCCTGTCTGTCATGAGCGCCGAGAATTATCCGGAGCATCTCATTGAAGGGCGAGTCTCTATTATGATTGTCCTGATCGTGGCTGCATTTATACCGCTTCTCTTGTTTCTCGTTCACCTGATACGCCGTCGGTTTGCTCTTTACCGGCAGTAGCCGGGTTATTTGCTCACAAGAGAGAAGAATGGAACCGCAATTGGCGCGCAGCCCAACAGAATCACTGCAATCGTCTCTTCAATGCTGGACGAGGTAAAGTACGAACGAAAGGCAACTACCGTATCGCCGATGCTCAGGCCTATCACCCTGTCGACAAGAAACAGCATAGACAGACCTATCAGCCAGAGAAACGGATACAGTATGAGTTGTTTCATCATGTGGACATCTTCCTTTCTGGTTGCAGTGGCAGCCGGACAAAGCGTCCTGACATATGGCAATATAGCTAGTATGGCTCCAATGAAAAAAGCCATCCCAAAGGGACGGCTCTTCTTGTCGGCTCTCATCAAGCCGGTGTTTCCTATTATTTAAAGACTTTGACCCGCTTCTCAACAGGCTCGAATTCCTTCTCGCCCGGAGGAGTTACAATGCCGCCGAATGGCATTTGCGCGATCAGCTTCCACTCTGCCGGAAGTCCCCAGGTCGACTTCACTTCATCGTCAATCAGCGGGTTGTAGTGCTGCAGCGAAGCACCAACGCCGGCTTCTGACAGTCCGGTCCATACCACATGCTGCAAAATAGCGGATGCCTGGTTGGCCCATACCGGGAAGTTGTCGGCATACAGCGCGAAGTTCTCCTGAAGTCTCTTCACAACTGCTTCATCTTCGAAAAAGAGCACCGTGCCCGCTCCAGCTTTGAATGAAGCCATCTTCTGTGCAGTGCCTTCGAACTGCTCAGCCGGTACGATTTTGCGCAGCGTGTCGGAAGTCAGATCCCACAGCTTGTCGTGAGCAGCCCCGAACAGAACAACAGCTCTGGAACTTTGGGAGTTAAAAGAGCTTGGGCTGTGCAGAACAGCCTGCTCCACGATTTCCTGCACTTGCTCCTGGGATACCGGAAGCTCCTTGCTGATCGCATAAACAGAACGTCTTTTCTTCACTGCATCAAAGTAACCGTTCGACATATTATAATTACCTCCAAATTGTTTAGGTACTTACTTTTTTATATCTTAATACATTTGCTTCGATAATTCAACCCCTATCATCCACCCTGTTCTGGCATCATGCATAGAAAAAGCTCTGCCGCCTCAGCTGTGAATACTGAGTACGACAGAGCTTCTATCGAACTATGTTTCTTCCTAGTCCCGCGTAATGTTGATGGTTCCGTCCTCTTCAACGGATACCTTGGCGTGAAGCGCCTCCGCAACGGTTCTCAGCGGCACCATTCCGCGGCCGTATTCGTCAATGTAGACCGCTTGCGGCAGTTTGATAACTGCTCCGTCCACGGTGGCCTGTTTGAATCCGACCTTCAGTGCGATCGTAGTTCCGAATAAATCGTCCGTGATTGTAATCCCGCGCGATTTCTCGTCCCATTCCAGATTGGCGCCAAGGAAGGCTGCCAGATAATTCGCCGAGACCATCGCCGTATTCCCCTTGTATTCAATAATGTATTTCTTGAATTCAGGGTCAATAGCAATCGATCTGCGGGTAATACCCAGATCCTCTTTCAGAAGCCGATACAATGCAGAATCGGAGTTGAGATTCTGGAGAAGTGTGCCTGGAGACATGGACGATTCGGAAGCATTAAATCCTCCCGCCGTATCAATAACATCGGCTTTCACCGGGCCATTGATATTCCAGACCTGCGCCTCCGACTGGAAAGAGATGGAGGTGATTGGAATAGAATCGTCCTGAGGAAGCGCAACATTCAGGCTCATCTGTTCCTTGCGAACATGAAGCGAGCTGTCCACGAACAGGTCGACCTTGAGGTTGGTATCCTTGCCCAGAACGGTCTTGATCTCCGGTATGTTGTCGTACAGCTCCTGCTGCTTCTTGTCATACATCAGCAGAACGGTATCGATCGCCAGCTTCGCCGCATCATGCGCTACGGTAACGACCTGCTCCTTGTCGTCAAGCGGAACGTCGCCAAATCCGTATTCATCCAGAAGATCCGTTGCTTCTTCCGACTTCAGAACAGGGAGCAGATAGTCGTACAGACCTCCCAGGAATTGCTTGAAGCCTTCCGAATCCTGCGATACGGATTTCAGGAAAGACTTCAGAAGTGCGGGAAGCTCCTCGCCTGTAACTTCGGCATGCAGCTTCATCAGATTAAGCTGTTCCCCATACACGGTGTCGGTAACCGCAGAAGCGCTGATAGCCGACGGGTTCGGCAGGTTTTTGACCACAAAAGAGGTTAGCAGCTTGTTCAGGCTCTCAGCCTTCTCAAGATCCACTCCGGACTCGGACAGAACGCTGTTATAGTCCTCCAGCGGATAATAGAAAGGCTTCTTCGCTCCCTCTACATTAAGCGCAAGCACACTTTTGTTTATGTACAGACTGAATGGAACGGTCTTCCCTTTCAGAGCCAACGCTCCGCTTGCGGACATATCACCATTCTCTTGCAGTTTCAGACTGTTCACCTGAACCGAAAAGGAATTGATAAGATCGACAATCTTGCGGTCTTCGTCGCTGATTCCCGCTGCGGGTACCGCCTTCATGGAGAACGTTACACTCTCCTCCGCCGACTTCACATCCAGATTTCCGAGCAGCGCCTTGTTCACGTCCAGCCCGCCGACGGTTTGGCAGCCCGCCAGCACCAGCAGCAGCGCGAGGATGGGAAGCAGCCATTTGACTTTCTTGTTCCTCAATTTCATTGAATCCCTCTTTCCTCCTGATATTGGCAGTCCAATTTATTATCTCAGGAAAGGGATAATCTGTAAACGAATTCACTCATTTTCATTAAAATAATGTTAACGCTTATGAACAGCACCCTCCGGCAGCACGCATGCTATATGGCCAACAGAGCCCCCCAATCAGGCAGCGACACATATCCGTAGTATACAAACCGGATCAAGGCAAGAACAGCCAAATGCGCGGGATAGAACGACCACCAGACCAGGCGGGGCATCTTCCGTCTCTTCAGGCGCTCCCACACTTCTGGCCCGAAGGCGATCAACAGAGTTGGCACCACGCTGAGCATCTGCACGGTCCAGCCATAGTAGAACAAATAAATCACATTGAGAAGCGCATGAAGCAGCACCAGCCAATAGGAACGGGCGTAACGGAAGATCAGGACAAGCAGAAGTCCGTACGCATTGTAATCGAGAGGCAGCTGGTCCATGATCCACAGTGCGGGCAGCACGGCGATGGCGCCAATCCAGGGTGTGCGCAGCCGGTCCAATACAATCAGCACCAGCTCGGACAGCAGTAATGTGAAGACGACATTCAATCCTCCTGGATCAAGCGCCAAATTGAAGGGCAGTTGTGCCAGAATAGCGATAACAAGCAGGCGGAGGCAGTAGCGGCGATGCGACGAGGTGTGAAGATGACCCTGGACCAGAGTATAACAATAGATGGGAAAGGCAATCCGTCCAATATACCTCCATCCCGGTTCCTGCGGAAAAAAGATATAACCGATGTGGTCGATCAGCATGGTAAGCATGGCGATCAGCTGCATACTTGTCCTCCCTTGTCTTGGGGTGAAGGTAGCCGCCGAGCCGCGGCCTCCGGTTTGTATTATTATCTCCGCTTCATTCTGCCAAAGCAAGCCGCATAACATTCATCAATACACACAAAGCGCCTGTCTCCATGAAAGGAAACAGGCGCTTGCCAGGACAAGAGCTCAAAAATCAGAGCACCAATATTATGCTATTTCACATACAGACGGGCGTGCTCTTCCCAATATTCGCCCGGTTGAAGGCCGAACAGACCGATTTCATCAGCCGGCAGGTTGACGTTCGGAGCATTTACAAGATTCATCTGCGGTTCCGGGCAGAAGAACTGACGGGAAACGTCGTTGTTCCAGATCATCCACTGCTTGTACGAGGTGCCGACGTCGTACACCAGCGTAACGCCCAGCTTCGTGTCGGTCAGCTCCATCCGGTTCCGTCCATTCTGCGGAACAGCCGTATAGTGATTATCGAGCGGCTCGAAATAAGGGCTGACGCCTTCTCCCTTCAGCTGCTCCTCCTGTGCAGACAGAGGCTGAAAGCTTCCGGTCGGAAGCATGCGTTCGCCCAGCTCCCAACGGCTGCCGATCGTCGCCTTCACTTTGTAATCCTCCGGCGAGCTTCCCTCGGCAAAAGGCGCATTGATCGCCGTGTGGAACGCCAGCAGGCATGGCATTTCCGTACTGCCATCATTGCGGATCAGAATTTGCTGGGCCAGTCCGTCCTCTGACAGAGTGTACCGCAGCTTCACCGTATATTGGTGCGGCAGATACTGATAAGACGGATGGTTCTCATCGATCTTGACGGAGACCACCACATAGCTATCGTTCTTGCCGGTTCCGTAATCTTCAACTTTCCAAGGAATGGTATGCAGGAAACCGTGCAGATGATTGCCGGTTGCCACCTCGTTCACCGGCAGCTGATAGACTTGTCCCTTCCACGGGAACTTGCCATCCTCGTAACGGTTCGGCGGAAAGAGCACCGGAATGCCGTATACGCCGGGACTCTGTTTGAAGGTTTCGATTCCGTCCGCGCCCGGTTCCCGAAGAAAGCGATAGCCGTTCTCGGTATCGCGGTATGCAACCAGATTTCCTCCGATTCCGGGAATCACAGCCGCTTCATAGCGTCCAGCCTTCAGCCAGACCGCGGACTCCCCTTCATATTCTCCTGCATAAGCCTTAACCTCCATGCAGACGATCTCTCCTCTCTATAATTGTAACTGTTTTCACCAGAACTAGATTACCATAGATTCAGGTTCTGATGTAACTTGTTTTTACAACTTCACGAGATTGAGATGATCTTGTTCTTACAACTGCTCGACTTCGACGTTGGTGATATAGTCAATGCCTTTCAGATCATAGTAAATTTTCGTTGCAAAATCTCTGTCCGCCGCGGACAGCACCATGTCGATCATCTGCCTGCCATCCTCCAGATCCTTGATCTTCATCCGCCGGATAATCCGCTCGGTCGATTTCTCCCTGGATCTGTCCTTGGAGCGCCCTTTCCGGTTCTCGATTTTTTGGATGACCTCGGTCATGGCGCCGTTGGGCACCATAATAATCTTGACCGAGACGTCATGCTTGTTCAGCTTCTGCGGACCGATGGCACGGATCAGAAAGGGAACGACGTTGACCGCGAACATCAGCAGAATGACCGCCATTCCCGCTTCCACGTAGAATCCCGCTCCAACGGCTATGCCGATTCCCGAGGCCGTCCAGATCAATGCCGCGGAAGTGAGTCCCGAGATAGCGTCGCCGCCTCTGCGCAGAATGACGCCTGCTCCCAGAAAACCGATGCCGCTGACGATTTGCGCCGCCAGACGCATCGGGTCCATGTTGGGGTGGTCGGGACCGGAGAACTTGTCAAAGGCCCGGATGGATACGATGGTGACAAGACAGCTCGCGATACTGATAACCATACTGGTCCGAATTCCCAGCGGCTTCTGCTTCAACTGCCGGTCAATTCCGATGAACAGTCCGAACAGCAGGGCTATCAGCAATTTGATCATAGATTCCAAATGCATACCCATCGCCGTTACTCCTCTCTCTAAAATGTAGACTTATTATAGCATGTTCGATTCATGGAAGCCGGATTTATCCGTTGTGCGCGGGGAGCCTTGAACCCTCGAATAGACATTGCCCGGGTAAGAAACAGGTCTTTCTTCTGAGTTCTTTGGATGAAAAAAAACTCCACTACTGTGGAGCCTGGATGATGTCTGATATCATTTTATCGCGTTTCATTCCGCCTTAGAACAAGTACTTGCCTATATGCCAACGTAAAAGTTCATTATGCCGCAAAAGACCGGAGCTTCGCCCTTTAGCAGGTGAAGCCCCGGTCTATCTGTTCTTCCGTATAGAGTACGGTCCGGTTAACCAAGAACGACCCGGTCGTCTGCCAGTTTGTGTCCGCTGATCGTCTCGAATTCACCGAGCAGGCGCTCGACAGTGAGGTCCTTCTTGCGTTTCTCGTCGATGTCGAGAATAATCCGCCCTTTGTCCATCATAATGAGGCGGTTGCCGAGCCGGATTGCCTGCTCCATGTTGTGGGTGACCATAAGCGTTGTCAGCTTCATCTCCCGTACAATGGACTCGGTCAGCTTCGTGATCAGCTCCGCACGAGCCGGGTCCAGAGCCGCCGTATGCTCATCGAGCAGGAGAATCTGTGGTTTCGTGAAGGTAGCCATCAACAGGCTGAGCGCCTGACGTTCGCCGCCTGAGAGCAGCCCGACCTTCGCGCGCAGCCGGTTCTCCAGCCCGATTCCAAGACGGGCCAGTTCCTCGCGGAACTGCTTCCGCTTGGCGGCGTTCACGCCAAGCGACAGCCCTCTTCCCTTGCCGCGTTTGTACGCCATGGCAAGGTTCTCTTCGATCGTCATGCGCGGCGAGGTTCCGGCCATAGGGTCCTGGAAGACCCGGCCGATCCAGCGGCTCCGCTCATGTTCGGCCAGTCCGCTGATCGAGCTTCCCTCGATCTGCACTTCGCCGAGGTCCGGCTTCATGACGCCGGAAATGATATTCATCAACGTGGATTTACCGGCGCCGTTGCTGCCGATAATCGTCACGAAATCGCCGGCGTTTAATTGGAGATCGATGCCGAGCAGAGCGATCTTCTCGTCCGGGGTGCCCGGATTGAACAGCTTGGAGACCTTATCGAGCTTCAGCATCACCGGCACCTCCTCTCTGAGAGTTCAAGACCTGCTGCGCCAGCACGGCGGTCCGCTTGCGGGCGCTGTTTCTCTGCTTGTAATGCCGCCGGATCGAAGGGAATACGAGGGCGATAATAACGATAATCGCCGTAATCAGCTTCAGATCGGATGCATCCAGCCATTCGACGCGCAGCGCAAGCGCCACGACGATCCGGTACACGATCGAGCCGAGTACCGCGGCCAGTGTCGCCCGGAAGACGCTGCCCGAGCCAAAGATCGCTTCGCCGATAATGACCGAAGCGAGACCGATGACGATCATTCCAATACCCATGGAAGCATCAGCGAAGGATGAATACTGGGCGATCAGGGCTCCGGACAATGCCACCAACCCGTTCGACAGGCTGATGCCCAGAACGGTTGTAGTGTCGGTATTTACGCCGAAGCTGCGGATCATCCGGGAATTGTCGCCGGTCGCCCGCAGCGCGAGCCCGAGGTCCGTACGGAGGAACAGATCCATCAGGACCTTCACAATAATGACAATTACCGGCATGACATACAGCGGTCTGACCAAGGAGGTCAGCGTATCCTCGCCCATTACGGACACATTGGGCTTGCCCAATATCCGAAGGTTAATGGAGTACAGCGCGATCATCATCAGAATCCCGGACAAGAGTCCGTTGATCTTGCCTTTCGTGTGCAGCAGGCCCGTGCACAGGCCCGCTATCATACCTCCTGCCAGAGCGGCCAGTGTCGCCAGCCACGGGGAATATCCGTGGACAATCATAACCGCAGCGATGGCGCCGCCCGTTGTGAAGCTCCCGTCCACAGTAAGATCCGGAAAGTCCAGAATCCGGAATGTAATATAGACGCCAAGCGCCATGAACGCGTAGAGCAGCCCCATCTCAACCGCTCCAAGCAATGAATCAACCATAACTAACTTCCTCCCTCAAACGGCAAGGGGCGTCTCTCATAGGATCGCCCCTCTTCAAAGCTTGCTGTTATTGAATAATGTCGTTCGCTTGATCGGTGACTGCCGCCTTCATGGCGTCCGTTACTTCAACGCCCTGCGCGGCTGCGGCCTTCAAGTTCAGGATGACGTCGAGCTTCTGCTGAACCGTAACCGGCAGATCACCGATCTTCTTGCCGTTCTTCAGCACATCGACCGCCATCTGGCCGACCTGGTAGCCGTGGTCATAATACTTGAAGCCCACTGTTGCAATCGCGCCCTTCTCCACCGTGTCGCGATCGCTGGAGAAGAACGGCAGCTTGTTCTCGTTCGCTACCTGGATAATGGAATCAACGCCGCTCACAACCGAGTTGTCGAGAGTGATATACAGTGCGTCGGCGCGTCCAACGAGCGACTCTGCGGCCTGCTTCACTTCGGAGGTATTCGTAATTGGCGCCTTGACCAGCTCGATGCCATGCTTGTCCAGCGCAGCTTTCGCTTTCTCCGCCATCACGACGGCGTTCGGCTCGCCTTCA
Organism: Paenibacillus sinensis; assembly: GCF_019904155.1. Classification (GTDB taxonomy): domain Bacteria; phylum Bacillota; class Bacilli; order Paenibacillales; family Paenibacillaceae; genus Paenibacillus_AQ; species Paenibacillus_AQ sinensis. The sequence goes on along the minus strand of NZ_JAHCMB010000168.1, from coordinate 93,049 downwards.
TTGATAATAAGTCCCAGCTTCTTCACGTTCGGGAACTGTGCGGCTATAAAATCCATCAGACGCGTGATTGCTTCCGGATTCGTATCGGAAGCGCCGGACACGTTGCCGCCCGGATGTTCAAGATTAGTCACGATCTTGGCGTCCAGCGGATCGGTTACAGCTGCGAAAAGAATCGGCGTATCGTTCTTGATCGACTGAACCAGCGCCTGTGCCGGCGGTGTTGCGATGCCGATGACCAGATCGTTCTTCTCGGATGCGATCTTCTGGGCAATGGACAGGTTATTAGACTGGTCTGCCTGCGCGTTCTCAAAATCGATCTTCAGGTTCTTGCCTTCTTCAATACCGGCATCCTTCAGCGCGGCAATGATTCCGTCATAGGTGGCATCCAGAGACGGATGCTCCACATACTGCGAAACCGCGATCTTGTAGGTTTTGGTATCCGGTGCGGCGGTGCCGGCCGCTCCGGCGGAGCCTGCTGGTGCGGAGGAAGCTCCCGCTCCTCCCGAATTGTTATTATTGCTGCCGCAGCCGGCGGCTACGAGCATAAGACACAAACTGATCCCCAGCCAAATACTCTTTCTCTTCATCAGTAACCCTCTTCTCGTCATAGTATCAGCGCGGACGCAGGAAGATGCGCCGCAGCTTTGTCGCTTTTATAGACAAAAGCAATAAAGCGAACATACAGATATTGCTCTCCTACTTGCGCTCTATGAAACTATATTAAATGGTGGCTAACTCATACGTCAATCCGTAATCCTGCCGAACTGTCATCCATTTCCTGAACATGCTCCACATAAAAGGAGGCGCACCCTCGCATACTGAAGCTATATTTTTCAGAAATGGAGCGTGTGTAATGATTCCCATCCACTCCCGCAAATTGCTGCTGGGCGCTATATCCGCGATTCTCTTAACCGCATCGGGGTGCAGTACCGGTAGTAATGTCCAGACCCGGTCCGCATCGCAGAAATCCGCTCTTCACACCAAGACCTACATCGAGAGTCTCCCCGTCTACGACTCATCCGGAAGAACCTGGCTACCTCTTGAGCCGGCGGCCAATTCTCTCGGCTATCGCGTTGTGGAGGAACCGGGCGGAGGCGGCTATGTCAAAATTGGCTACAGCGATGTGCTCTACAAAGTGCGGGCAGGTTCGCCGAATGCCTTCTCCTGGGGTAAACCATGCGTGCTGCCGGATGCACCCGATCTGAAGAACGGTAAACTCTACATGACCGCAGCGGCTTTGTCCAAATTGTTTCACTCCCGGGTCAGCATCACGCCAGGAACGGGAGAAGTTTATCTCACGACACCGAAGGATCAGAAGGTAACGGACCATTCCACCACGAAGAACGGCAATGAATCCGGACAGACCGGTACAGCGGGGCGAACCGGAGTTATCACGCCTAAAGCGGCTGGTGAAGGGTCCGGAATGGTTCAAGACAGCCACGGGGTACGTCTCAAATCCGAGAGCGACCTATTGCGCATTCAGAACCTCTCTTCAGCCGATGCCGTCAAGCTCGTCTCCTACGCCAAACAATTTCTCGGGGTTCCGTATGAATTCGGCGCCGCTCCCTATGAGGAATCCAAAACCTTTGACTGCTCGTCCTTCACACGCCATGTTTTTAAGAAATTCGGGAAAGATCTTCCCCGTCTTGCCAAAGACCAGGACAAAATCGGACAGAAGGTCACCCGACAACAGCTTGAAACTGGCGATCTGATCTTCTTCACGGTTCCAGGACGCTTTGAGAAAGATACCATACCCGGACATGTTGGCATCTATATCGGAGACGGCAAGTTCATTCATACCTGGGGAAATCCCGGCGTTCAAATCAGTGAGCTGGATTCCGGATACTGGAACGGTGTCATTCTCGATATGCGGCGGGTATTCTGATAACGTTGTGATCGATTTGGCTTACCTTGGGCTCTGTGTTATGATTTTAATACTACATCAGGGAGGGGGGAGCCGCTTTGAATCCATATCTAGTTATCGATAGGCGAAGAAGGCCGTTTATGCTGCTCTTTGCACTTGTGATCGCGCTGATGTTTCCCGCCGCCCCCCTGATGAATGCTCATCACCCCGAATTGCGCGACACCGGAAAAAAAGGGATCGAAAGCATGGAGCGCCATCTGATCGCGCCTTCGCACAGAGTCAATCCCTTGCAGCAGCATCCCTCGCTTCTTCCGCGAGGCATCGCCGCCTCCTTTGATTACGCGCGGGAGGAGTCTATTGGACTCCCCCTTATATTCGCGCGTCATGCCCGAGAGTTCCACATCCGTCTAAAACGTCTGCTCCTAATCCCGCTTAAATACAACTCCAGATTTGTGGCTTTCTTACCGTCTGTCCGCTAAATGCGTTAAAGGATGCAAGAGAAATAACCACAACAAGTTACTGGAGGCTTGAACTCAATGAACTATAAAGAATCGGATCTTCCCGGCATCGGGAAAAAATTTGTGCTGCAAACCCGCAGCGGCGACAAGGTAGTCGTGATCGTTCACGACGACGGACGACGGGAGCTGTATCACTTCGAGTATGAGGACCCGGATCACAGCATTTCGATGGTCACACTGGACGATGATGAAGCCCGCTTTCTGTCAGCGATCGTCGGAGGCGTCACGTACAAGCCAAGAGCGCTGGAATCCATCGAGGTGGCGCTGGACGATCTCGTAATCGAATGGTACCGGCTGGAGCCGGGCTACCGCTGTGTCGGCCTGACGATCGGAGAACTGGATATCCGCGCCCGCTCCGGAGCTACAGTCATCGCCGTGATTGACAAGAACCATAACAAACACATCAATCCGGGTCCCGAGCTCACCCTGCAGGCGGATTCTATGGTCGTTGCTGCCGGAGAACGGGAACAGCATAAGCAGCTCAAAGAAATTTTGCGGAATGGATGTGGTTAATGGATGAATCACATCGTATTTGAAGTAGGGTTGGCCGTCGCTTTGATTGCTCTGTCCGGACTTATTGCCGCCAAGTTTCGGTTTTCCGTCATCCCTTTCTATATTTTGATCGGCATGGCGGTTGGCCCTCATGCATTCAAGCTGTGGCATCTGGACTTCCGCTTTATTGAAAGTGCCGAGCTCATTGAATTTATGGGCCGGATCGGTGTACTGTTCCTGCTCTTCTACCTCGGTCTGGAATTCTCGGTCGGCCGCTTGCTCAAAGCGGGCAAATCAATTGCGGTCGGGGGAACCATCTATATCCTGATCAATTTCTCACTGGGGATGCTTCTTGGCCTGGGACTGGGTTTTCCGGTTAAGGAAATGCTGGTTATCGCCGGCATTACTACCATTTCATCCAGCGCCATTGTGGCCAAGGTACTCGTCGACCTCAAACGGACCGCCAATCCCGAGACGGAAATGATCCTCGGCATCATCATGTTCGAGGACGTCTTCCTCGCCGTCTACATCTCGATTCTCTCGGGTCTCGTGCTAAGCGATTCCTCATCGATAGGCGGCGTTCTGATGTCGGCGGGAATCGCGCTCGTCTATATGCTGGGCTTGCTGATTGTCGGCCGCAAGCTGGTTCCGGTTCTGAACCGGGTCCTGAATATCCGTTCGGGCGAATTGTTCGCCATTGTCGTATTCGCCGCGCTCTTCCTGGTAGCCGGTTTCTCGGAGACGATTCATGTCGCCGAAGCAATCGGCGCTCTGCTGATCGGGCTTGTACTGGCCGAGACGGAGCATGCCAAGCGCATTGAGAAACTGATCATTCCGTTCCGGGACTTCTTCGGAGCCATATTCTTCTTCAGCTTCGGGCTGTCCATCGACCCGCTGACGCTCGGCGGTGAAGCGCTGTGGTATGCGCTCGCGGCCGTTGTTGTCACCCTGATCGGCAACTTCATCGCCGGCATGCTGGCGGGACGTACAGCGAATCTGAATCCCCGGGCGTCCTCCAATATCGGTCTCACCATCGTCTCGCGGGGAGAATTCTCCATTATCATGGCTAATCTGGGCAAAGCAGGCGGACTGCTCGCCATTCTCCAGCCTTTCGCTGCCATGTATGTGCTGATTCTCGCGATACTCGGGCCGCTGTTGACGAAGGAATCGAAGGTCATTTATCTCGCGCTTAACCGGCTGTTCAAGTTCGAAAGCCGGCATAAGAGACGACTGGAACGGAAACGGAACACCGTCACAGAGGAGAGCTGAGCGGAGAGTTGAGCGGTTGGTTAGCCCTTAAGCGGCTGACCCGAGAACGCTCAGGCTGACCCTTGAGCGTAGTCATGAGCGAAGTCATGAGTGAAGTCATGAGCGCTGATAACCCGAAGTGTTCCGCTCCTGCTCGGGTATCGCCTAATCTATAGCGGCCCTGGACCACCTCGGATATTCGTAATACGCTAAGACAGGCATGGCGCTAAGACACACATGGCGTTAAGATAGACATGGCACGATTCATAGCTGGATGACTCCGCTAGAGGTCCCGGCAAATTCTTACAAGATAAAAGCGTTCCGGCAATAGCCGGAACGCTTTTATCGTTCATACGAAATACGTGGCGCCCCTTCACCACCGGTTAACGGAACATCCCCCATAGGCGAAGCAGATGAAACGTATTGTTCGGATCGATCTTCTGATCGATGACGAACCGGACAATAGCATCTTCCTGGCCTGGAGTCAGCCGTTCTCCCATTATGCCAGTGGCGTTTCGGACCAGTCTGCGCACCGTGCCAGGGTCCTGAAGATGCTGCTTGTTCACCCCGTTGATCAAGTTTTTAACCCGCTCCTTGATTGACGGATTTTTCATTTTCGTCTTGATCCGATCCACCAGCTGCGGGCTGATTCCATATTGTAAATATCCCAAACGGTAGCACCTCCCCTCATATCCATCTTTCCCAGTATATGAGGGCCGGGCCGCCGTTTGACTTCAATCGATCAGATCGCCCTGAAAAATTTGTTCTTTCTGCAAATATCCGCGCAGCGGCGCGTATTCGGCCGAAGTCCAGAAGGAACCGTCCCTGAGCAGTGCGGCTGCATCGTCGCGCGCCTGCTCCAGCACGGCGAAATCGGCCGTCAGATCGGCCAGTCTGAATTCCGGCAGGCCGCTCTGCTTCGTGCCGAAGAAATCACCCGGTCCCCGAAGCTCCAGGTCCCGGCGCGACACCTCGAATCCGTCGTCGGTCTCGGTCATTGCGGTCATCCGCTCCCGGCCCTGCTCCGATTTGGGATCAGCCACCAGCACGCAGTAGGAGGCATGTTCACCTCGTCCCACCCGGCCGCGGAGCTGATGAAGCTGGGACAGGCCGAACCGATCGGCGTCCACAATAATCATCAGGGTGGCGTTGGGCACGTCGACGCCGACTTCGACGACGGTAGTGGATACGAGCACCTGCACCTCGTTGCTGTAGAAGGCACGCATCACCTCATCCTTCTCAGCCGCTGTCATCCGCCCGTGCAGAAGACCGACATGGTAGCCTGGAAAGGCTTCGCTAAGCTGGATATGGAGATCAATTGCGTTCTGCACATCGAGCTTGTCCGATTCTTCGATCAGCGGACAAATGACATAGGCCTGTCTCCCCTGGTCGACCTCGCGGCGGATGAAATTGAATACCCGCTCCATCTTGTCCGGCTTGACCCAATATGTTGTAATTGGTATCCGCCCCTTCGGCCGCTCGGACAAGGTGGATACATCCATATCGCCGAAGACGGTAATCGCGAGCGTTCGCGGAATCGGTGTAGCGGTCATCGTCAGCACATCGGGATTGTACCCCTTCCGGCGGAGGACGCTCCGCTGATTGACGCCGAAGCGGTGCTGCTCGTCGGTCACGACCATGCCCAGCTCCCGGAAGAACACATCCTCCTGAATCAGCGCATGCGTTCCGACAACGACGTCCACGAGCCCCATCTGCAGCGAAGCCAGCAGATCCTTCCGTTTCCGGCCGGTTACGCTGCCTGTCAGAAGCGCGACGGTAATGCCGAAAGGCTCGAACATGGCCTGGAGGGAACGGCTGTGCTGCTCGGCCAGGATCTCTGTCGGCACCATCAGCGCTCCCTGGAAGCCGGAACGGACCGTCGCGAACAGCGCGATAGCGGCGAGCGCCGTTTTACCGGACCCGACATCGCCTTGCAGCAGCCGGTTCATGCAGTACGGTGAACGCATATCGTGCAAAATCTCCAGCTCGGCCTGCTTCTGCGCATTCGTCAATTCAAATGGAAGGCTGCGCACAAACTGACGGACTGTCGCGTTGTCCACCGTATGAACAACACCGTCCATCCGGCCTCGGTTCAAGGTGCGGAAGGCTTGTACCTTCAGCTGAAACAGGAATAGCTCCTCGTATACCATGCGGCGGCGCCCCTGCTGCCCTTCCCGGGAATCCTCCGGCTGATGAATCGTGGCGATCGCCCGTTTGCGGGGCATCAGATCATGCTTCTGCATAATGAACTGAGGCATAATCTCCGGAACCAGATCGCCGTACTGCAGCAGCGCCTGGGCAATCATTTTGCGAAGCCAGGACTGCGTAATCTTCCCGCCTACGGAATACACCGGCTGCAGCGTCCCCGTCTTGCCCTCGCCGCGATCCGGGAACTCGTAGTCGGTAACCGTAATCTGCGAACGCTTCTGATCCCATTTGCCGCTGATGACGATATGCCGCCCGGGCGTCAGCTGTTCCCGCACATAATGCCGGTTGAACCAGGTCGCGGTGAACATCCACGGCTCAGCCATCATTTTGCAGCTGACTCTGGACTTCCCCCCGAACCGCTGCAGAACCGGAACCCCCATCACTTTGGCCTCAACGGTAACTTTGTCCCCATGCTTCACTTCGCTGAGCGATTTCGGTCGGTAGTCCTCGTATCGGAACGGGAAGTACTCCAACAGATCCTGTACGGTATAGATACTAAAGGCGTGAAGCTCAAGTCTCTTTTGAGCGCTCACGCCGCTGATTTGATTAACCTCTATGCGATCCAGTGAAATGGTCATATGATTCATCATCCCTTAAGCTCAAGCCGGCCAGATAAAAACGGCAAGCGTGCCGTTCCCGACATGACTGCCTACGACAGGCCCTACATTGGTCAGCACTCTTTCCCTGATCGTAAAATGCTGCGAGAGCTCCTGCAGGAACTCCTCAGCCGAAGATGGCTCTGCGGTATGACCGACAGCCGCGTTGATGCTGCTGACTCCGGGAAGATCGGCTTTGAACAGCTCGATCATCCGGGCCACCGCTTTTTTTCGGCCGCGAATTTTCTCTACCGCATAAATAATACCTTCCTGATCGATGGACAGGATCGGCTTTATGTTGAGCAGAGTACCGAGAACCGCCGAGGCTTTGCCGATCCGGCCGCCTTTTTGTAAATATTCCAAGGTATCCACCAGAAAATACAGCTTCCGCGACTGGCGCAGAGCTTCAACTGATTCCAGAATTTCCTCGGGTGATTTGCCTTCTGCGGACAGACGGGCTGCATGAACGACCAGCAGCCCGAAGCCGTAGGAAGCGGAGAGCGAGTCATACACGGTAATCCGTTCGCCTTCCTCTTCTAGCATCGATTTGGCCAGGAGTGCGGATTGATATGTGCCGCTCAGACCCGAGGAAATATGAAAGGACAATATCGGGCTGGACGGATACTGTTCCATAATCCGGCGGTATACATTCATGTATTCGACCGGAGAAGGCTGCGACGTCGTCGGCAGCTGGGAGGCACGGGGAAGGCGCTCATAGAACTGTTCCGGCGTCATGTCAATGCCGTCACGGAAAGACTCTTCTCCGAACATGAGCGTAAGCGGTACAACTTCAATTCCGAGCTCAACTGCCATTGAAGGCGGAATATCGGAGGTGCTGTCCGTAACGATAACGGTTCGATTCATAGTTATCCTCCCCTTCGGAATACAGGCTTAACCGTTTAGGCTTCAACGGAGAACAGGTAGTAATAGATCGGCTGGCCGCCTTCATGAACCTCGACCTCGGCGTCCGGATAGTTGTCCGAAATCCAGCCTGTCAGCGCCTCAGTGGTAGCAGAATCGGCATCTTGTCCGATCAGGATCGTCACGATCTCATCGCCATTCTCCAGCATATGGGATAGCAGTGCCTGACTGGCGCCCAGTATATCCTCTGCTGCAGCCACAATCTTGGAATTGGAAATGCCGATATATTGTCCGGCTTTGATATCCATCTCTTCAAACTTCGTATCCCGCACCGCATGGGTTACCTGTCCGGATTTCACCCGGGACAGAGCCTCCAGCATGCCGGAAGTATTGCTGTCCACCGTTTCATCCTCCTGGAAGGCGAATGCAGCGGCAATACCCTGAGGAATGCTCTTGCTCGGTATGACGGTGATTTCGCGCTCGCCTTCCAGCAGTTCCTTCGCCTGTTGAGCGGCAAGCACGATGTTCGAATTGTTCGGCAAAATGTACACATGCTTCGCCGATATCGATGAGATCGCGTTCACGAAATCCTCTGTACTCGGGTTCATTGTCTGGCCGCCGGCCAGCACCACATCGACCCCGAGGCTCTTGAAGATTTCCGAGATGCCGTCTCCCGATGAGACTGCGATGAATCCATACGGCGCAAGGTCATCGGCCGGCGGAACAGCCGGTGCCGGTGCCGGACTCTTCTCCTCCGGAATGTCTGCGAACACCTCCGGGCTCGGCGCAATGTCCATGCCTGCAGTCAGCAAATCCCGATGCTGCTCCCGCATGTTCAGGATATGGATCTGGGTAATTTCGCCATACAAGAGAGCCAGATTCAATACTTCCCCCGGCGCCTTGGAATGAACGTGAACCTTGATGGTTTCGTCATCGGAGATGACGATGATGGAGTCGCCGTTCACAGACAACGCTTTCCGGAATTCGTCTTCGTCGAAGCGCGAGGTTGGTCCGGCACCGAGCTGACGGTTAATGAAGAATTCCATGTCATACAGAAACTCAATATCTTCCGTCGATAACTGGGCCTGCGCCGAGGCCTGTGCATGCGCGTGATTCGCTTCCGGCTTGATCAATACAACAGCCGGTGCAGACACTGCAGGATCGGCAGCGGCGGCTTGTCCTGCAGCTGGCAGTCCAGCCATGCCGCCTGTCAAATATTCAAAAAAGCCTTCATATATATAGACCAGACCCTGTCCGCCGGAATCCACAACGCCAACCTGCTTAAGCACCGGCAGCAGATCCGGGGTCGAAGCCAGGGCTTCCTTCGCCTTGGCAAGCGTCTCGGTCATGACTTCAGTAATATCCGTAGTCCTTCTAGCCAAATATACGGCATGACGGGCGGCTTCCTTGGCCACAGTCAGAATGGTTCCTTCTACCGGCTTGACTACCGCTTTGTAGGCCGTATCCACCCCTGTCTGCAGCGCGGCTGCGAACTGCTGGGAGTTCAGCTCCTCATATTGAGCGGCATAGCGGCCAAAGCCCCGGAACAGCTGGGACAGAATAACTCCCGAATTACCGCGGGCGCCCATCAGAAGCCCCTTGGACAGAACGCCGGCGCACTGGCCGATCGACGCGGAGTTGTTGCTTCGAAGCTCTCTTGCTCCCGCCGTCATGGTCAGATTCATATTGGTACCCGTATCCCCGTCCGGAACCGGAAAAACATTCAGGGAATTGACGTGCTCCGCATGCTGCTGCAGTTTGTCCGCGCCGGCTAGCACCATCGCGGTAAAATCTATCCCGTTAATCGAACGCTTTGTCAATGAGAATTCCCCTTCCTAACCTTCGTGCCTAACATAAGTGACCTAAATAGGACATAATGCACTAATCTATATTGTACTATAACGGCAAAGAGAAATAAATGTTTTTGGGTCGGTTGACGAAGCATTTTTCATTATGATATTATAGTTGGGTATTGTTTTATTGCAGGTGATAGCAATAAGGAGGTGTAATGATGTCCCGTAAATGTGCTGTAACTGGCAAGAAGCCAAGCAGTGGCAACCACGTATCCCACGCCAACAACCGCAACCGTCGCTCCTGGGGAGTTAACGTTCAGAAAGTTCGCATCCTGGTGAACGGCAAGCCGAAGCGTGTATACGTAAGTACCCGTGCCCTGAAATCCGGTAAAGTAGAGCGCGTTTAATCCGCCGCTTACCGCTTCCATTATGAAATTCAATGAGCAGAAACGCCTGTCGGCGCCTATCAGACGCCCGAGCGTTTCTCGTCAAATATAAGATGCCTTTATAAGCTAACGCCTATAGTCTCTTATATTTCAAAAAGCACCCTTTACATTGCGTAAGGTGCTTTTTTTCATGTTCCCCTATTGTGCTGCCGGCCGTCAGTTTTTTTGAAAAGTATTCAAGATCGCCTTCACAAACCCACCCAAAAATCTTGGCAGCTTGAATGTATAAAATTTCATGTTTCACCCTCCGATCAGTGCTGCAGCCTTTCTCTCCACGCAAAAAAGGCTACATGAGATTCCTGCTCATGTAACCATATCTATGCGGATGCAACTTGGCCTATACCTTATAGGACCTTATAGGATGCGCCCAAAGTTTGCCTTTGTTACTGGCTCTCGGCCGCCGCACGTATTGCAGATATTGCCGCTGCCCGATCTTTCCGGCCGAACACAGCATTTCCGGCGACCAAGACATCGGCGCCCGCTTCTGCAACGAGCGGTGCCGTAGACTCGGCGATTCCCCCGTCAACCTCAATGCGAAGGTCATGGTCGATTGCATTTGCCCATTCCCGGATCTCCCGAATCTTATGCATCGTTCCCGGTATAAAGGCTTGTCCGCCAAAACCTGGATTGACCGTCATCACCAGCACCAGATCAACATCGCTCAAAATTTCCTTGATGGCAGTTGCAGGTGTTGCCGGATTGATCGCCACGCCTGCCATAATGCCATGTTCCTTGATCTGATGGATAACCCGGTGCAGATGCACGCAGGCTTCGGCATGGACCGTTATAACCGCTGCACCGGCTGCGGCAAAATCGGCAATATAGCTCTCCGGATTCTCCATCATCAGATGAACGTCAAGCGGAAGGGTCGTATGGGCTGCAACCGCTTTGACAATCGCCGGTCCAAGTGTAATGTTGGGTACAAAATGGCCGTCCATCACATCGACATGAATCCAGTCTGCACCGGACGCCTGCGCTTCGGCCACTTCGGCGCCCAGAGCGGCAAAATCTGCCGACAATAGGGAAGGAGCAATCTTGATCATCGTTGTCAGTACCTCCGCTTCTTGTCTTTCATTTCATTGAAGAACAGCTTGTAATGTTGATAACGGCTGTCCGCAACCTTGCCATTCTCCCAGGCTTCCACAACCCGGCATCCCGGCTCATGCGTGTGGGTGCAGCCACGGAATTTACATTCCTCGGAGTAAGGGATAAATTCCCGGAAGCAGGAGGACAGCTCTTCCACGCCCAGCTCCAGGAAATCCAGCTGGCTGAAACCCGGCGTATCGGCCACATATCCCCCGCCGCCGATATCCATAAGCTCTACATGGCGCGTTGTATGCCGCCCGCGGCCAAGCCGCATGCTGATCTCGCTCGTCTCCAGCGTGAGCCCCGGAACTATCCGGTTAAGCATCGAGGATTTGCCGACGCCGGACTGGCCGGCGAATACGCTGACCTTGCCTTCCAGCTTCTTCCGCAGATCCTCGCTGCCGTCACCTGTACGTGAGCTGGTCACAAGCACTTCGTAACCGATCTCTTCGTACAGACGCTTCACAAGTGCCGTTCCTTCCTCTTCGTCTTCTGCAAGATCCCGTTTGGTCAGCACGATCAAGGTCTCCAGACCAGCATGCTCGATGTGGACCAGAAATTTATCGAGCAACTGGAGATTCAGGTCCGGCTCGCGGATCGAGAACAGCAGTACGGCAAGCTGGACATTGGCCACCGGGGGACGAATCAGCTCCGAATCCCGATGTCCGATCTCGTCAACCATCCCTTCGCCGTTCTCGGTCAGCGAATACACAACCCGATCTCCGACAAGCGGTGATTGGCCCCTTTTCTTGAATATCCCACGGGCCCGGCATTGAACAGGCTCAACTACGGAGGCAATTTCCCCCTCTCGGAGCGGACTCACGTAGTAATAGCCGCTTAAAGCTTTGACGATTATGCCTTCAGGCATGGTTTAAGCCTTCCTCTCCTCGATTTGGCGGGAACCAACCGAATAGCATTGAAGCTACTGCTTCTTATCATTGCCGTTGCCCTTATCATGTCCCTTTCCGTTATTGCCCACTGTAGCACTTGCCGTGTCCGCATTTGGCTCCCCTCCGGCATCGCTTGCCGGTTGTTCACCGACTGGAGCCGTCATGGTCGGGTCGGCGGACGGTTCAGCGTTGACAGGTGTTTCGGCCGGCGTCTGAGTTGGCGAAGGAGAAGGGGAAGAGGGTGGATTAACCGGAGAAGGCTCCGGAACCGCTACCGTCCCATTCTTGGCATCATTGTAGGGAATAGTATAGGTATCGTAATATTCGCCGTTTCTGTACACGATAACCGCGCCATCCTTGTTCGGAGCGAGCACCAGATTCACCGACATCTCCTGTGTCCGGCTGATCGTGCGCGTGCCCCAGTCCTGGTTCTCTCCATTATTGCGGGCATCCGCATATTGAATGGTGATCTTCGTTTTTTTGCCTTCCTGCACCGGAGAAACCGGGAAGTTGAACGTGTACTCAAGGGCTTCAGGCGGATATCCATTGCTCAGGTAAATGGTGATCTTCTCACCTGGCGGCGCGCTGGTGCCTTTTTCGTACGGCCACTGCTTCGTTACCTTGCCCTTCTCTACCGTGAAGCTGGATTCTGACTTAACGTCGCCCAGTTCCAGGCCGACTCCCTCCAGCTTGGCTTTGGCTTCGTCCTGAGTCAAACCGCTCAAGTCAGGCGTTGTTACACTCTCCTGTCCCTTGCTGACCACGATCGTAATATTGACCGTATCCGGGTCGTACTGGCTGTTGGAAAGCGGATTTTGACGGATAACCTGCCCGGATGGTACATCGGGACTAAATTCGCTGTCCGGGGTAATCCGGCTCGGATCGACACCTTGATCCGTCAATATCTTGACGGCGTCATCGTATGTGCGCCCCGTCAAATCCGGCATCTGGGTTAATGGTTTCGCAATGCTTACCTTGAGCGCAATGCTGCTGCCCTTCTTGACCGTCATATCCGGTTCCTTGCTCTGCTCGAACACTTCGCCTTCGGCAAAGTTCGGATTGTACTCGCTCGTAACCGGCTCCTCAAGCGTCAGTCCGGCCTCGGCCAGCTTAGCTTTGGCATCTGCCAGTTGGAGGTTGACCAGCTTAGGCACCTTCACATCGGGAACGACAAGCTTGGCGTTCACATACCATACAACGCCGATCATCGCCAGCAGCAGTACAAGCGTCAGTCCGATCCACAGAGCCGGCCTTGCCCAGGTCTTGTTTCTCCTGACCGGCGTATCTTCCTCTTTGACCATCCGGTCCTCCGCTCGGCCTTTGGAACCTCCGTTCCGTTGAACAGGCTTAATCGCCGGCATAACCCGTGTTCGGTCCTCATCATCATCCGTAAAGGCGAGCTTGGGCTCGCTCCGCCGCTCCGGGAGCAGGCAGGTCTCCAGATCTTCAAGCATTTCCTTGGCCGACTGGTACCGTTCCTCGGGATTTTTCCGCATCGATTTCAGAATGATATTCTCCACACTTTGCGGAATCATCGAGTTCAGCTTGCGGGGCTCCTCGAACTCTTCCTGGAGATGCTTCAGCGCCACACTGATGGGACTCTCGCCGAGAAAAGGAAGACTTCCGGTCAGCATCTGATAAATAACGATGCCAAGCGAGTAGAGATCCGACTTCTCTCCGGTTGCAACGCCTTTTGCATGTTCAGGAGAGAAGTAATGAACCGAACCGACGACCGATCCCGTCTGGGTAATTGTCGTAGAGGTCACCGCACGGGCGATCCCGAAATCCGTCACCTTTACCCGTCCATTACGGCCGATCAGAATATTATGCGGTTTGATATCCCGGTGAATAATCTGATTCTGATGGGCATGGTCCAGCGCATCGCAGATCTGGGTCGCGATCCGCACGGCTTCATCCACCTGCAGCGGAGCCCTCTCCTTGATGATTTCATTCAGATTCTTGCCTTCCACATATTCCATGACAATATAATGAATTTCATCTTCCTGCCCCACATCATAAATACTGACCACATTGGGATGAGAGAGGGAAGCCGCGGATTGGGCCTCACGCCGGAACCGGCGTATAAATTCTTCATCATGTACAAATTGATTGCGCAGTACTTTAATGGCGACATTACGGTTGAGCAGAATATCATGCGCCCTGTAGACCAGAGCCATACCGCCTCCACCGATTCTCTCGATGACTTGGTAACGGCCTCCCAACTCGTGACCGATCATCTATCCCACTCCTTTGATTCGGGCACAGCGGCCTCCTCTTGATGTTCCAACATGGCGACGCTGATATTATCGCCGCCGCCAGCAAGCAGTGCCAGCTGAAGCAATCGGTCCGCCCGTTCCTCTAGCGAAATCTCCTGCAGCCCGGCAACCTTCCCCAGATGCTCGGCGCTGACAAAATTGCTCAAACCGTCGCTGCACAAGAGCAGCACTTCTCCCGGTCCCAGCTCTATGGGAAGCAGATCGACCTGGATCTCCTGGTCCGTGCCAAGAGCGCGGATCAGCACATTGCGGCGCGGGTGGGTACCCAGCTCCTCCTGGCTGATCTGGCCGTTCTTGAACAGTTCATTGACCAGCGTATGATCCTCGGTAAGCTGCTTCGCTATGCCATCCTTGATTATGTAGGCTCTGCTGTCGCCGATATGGCCGATGCATCCCGACTGTTCACCCATCAGAACGGATACGACGGTCGTTCCCATATTATGATAGCGTTCGTCGCTGCCCGCTTGTTCAAAGACCGTAGCATTCGCCTTGATAACCGCATTCAGGAGCGCATCCTTCAACTCTTCGCCCGTCAGGTCCGGAGCCAGTTCCTCCAGCTCCCCGCGAATCGTCTCGAGCGCAAGCCGGCTGGCGGTATCGCCCGCCAGATGGCCTCCCATGCCGTCGGCGATAATGGCCAGCGTATATCCGTGACGGGTTACGCCGGTCCACACCGAATCTTCATTGACGGAGCGCACCCGTCCAATATCGCTGACATGAACCGTATTGATCAAAGACCTCACCTCAACTCCATATGTTTGGCGCGCAGCTGGCCGCATGCTGCGGCGATATCATGCCCCTGCTCCCGTCTGATGGTCACATTCACGCCATTGTCCGCCAGAATCCGCTGAAATTGAAAAATATCGTTGCGGGATGTGCGGACATACTTGCGCTCCGGCACATGGTTGACGGGGATCAGATTGACGTGGCACAGCATGGTCTTCAGAACGCCTGCCAGCTCCTGGGCGTGCTCCGGCTGATCGTTGACTCCCCCGATAAGGGCGTATTCGAAGCTGATGCGGCGTCCAGTCTTCGCCTGATAGTAGCGGAGCGCCTCCATCACATCGTCGAACGGATAGCGGCGGTTAACCGGCATCAGCTTGGAGCGAAGGGCGTCATTGGGTGCATGGATCGATATCGCCAGATTGATCTGGGTGTCTTCTTCCGCGAATTTATAAATGCTCGGCACGATACCGCTTGTGGATACCGTAATATGCCGCTGCCCGATGTTAAGGCCTTTTTCGTGAATCATCAGACGAAGGAATTTCATCGTTGCATCATAGTTCTCGAACGGTTCGCCCGTTCCCATGATGACGATGCTGCTTACCCGTTCGCCGCGCGCATCCAGAATTTGCTGGGAGCGCACAACCTGGGCCACGATTTCACCCGGAGTAAGGTCGCGTTTTAGTCCGCCCAGTGTGGAAGCGCAGAACGTGCAGCCGATCCGGCAGCCCACCTGAGTAGTCACACAGACGCTGTTGCCGTAGTTATGCTTCATAATAACCGTCTCGATCGCATGATCGTCGTGAAGCCCGAACAGGAATTTGACCGTTCCGTCCTTCGATTCCAGCTTCGTGATTTCCTTCAGCCCGTCGATAGTGAACTGCTCGTCCAGCTTGGAGCGCAGCCCCTTCGGCAGGTTGCTCATTTCTTCAAAAGCACTCACCCGCTTGACATACAGCCAGTCAAAAATCTGCCCGCCCCGGAAGGCCGGTTCACCGTTCTCCTTGGCCCACTGGGACAGCTCTTCCAATGTTAAATCATATATTAAAGGTTTCATTAATATGCTCGCACCTGATCTTTCTATTGTTGTCTGAACTTATCATCCTGCCTATTTTAACATAAATCAAAGAGCCGGTAAAAGAAAGCCCGCAATCCCCTTTAGGGACGGGCATTTACAGACGGCTTGTCACATTGGACTGCACCCGCGAACCGCAATATCGCAACCTTCACTTTACACGTAAAAAACCCGCTCGGCGGTTTCCCACCTCGCGGGAACATTCAACTAATTCAAGCGCTTTAGCACGGCGATGTAGAAGCCGTCGCTTCCGAAATGCTGCGGCAGAATTTGGACGCCCGGCCGATCGGCCGATATGAGAGAACCAAGCCGTTCGGACAACGGGGAAGCGTTATCCGAACTTGTGAAACCGGGATGACTGTTCAGGAAGTCCTTCACATTCTCCTCGTTCTCGGCGCTTCCGATTGTGCAGGTGCTGTAGACGAGAATTCCGCCCGGCTTCAGCAATTCCGCAGCGCCGTCCAGCAGTCTCCGCTGGAGACGGCTGATCTCGATTTCGTCCCCTGGAGTCTTGCTCCATTTCAGATCGGGCTTCCTCCGGATTACACCTAATCCCGAACAAGGCGCGTCCAGCAAAATCCGGTCAAAGCTCATGGCCGGATACCGCTGCGGCAGCTCGAGGGCATCCATAGCGATGGTCTCGACCGATCCGAGTCCAAGCCGCTCCGCCTGCTGCGCCACAAGCTCCGTCTTATGCGGATACAGGTCGCAGGCAACAATGCTGCCCTGATCCTTCATCAGCTCTGCAATATGAGACGTCTTGCCGCCCGGAGCCGAGCAGCAGTCCAGCACCTTCATTCCCGGCTCCGGCGACAACGCCTCCGCCACGAGCATGGAGCTTTCGTCCTGAATCGAGAGGACGCCGGCCCGGTACCAATCGGTCAGCGCCAGATTGCCGCCGCCCCGCACGACAATGCCGAAGGGACTCAGCTGCGAAGGAACCGCGTCCAGCCCCTGCTCCAGCATTTCCTGGAGCAGCTTGTCCCGCGTCGTCATCGTTATGTTGACGCGCACACTGACCGCAGGCGGCTCATTGTCGGCCTTGCAGATCGCTTCGGCGGTCTCTGCGCCGAAGCGCCCGATCCATTCCTTCACCAGCCACAGAGGGTGGGAATGCTGAAGCGAAATCCGCTCCGCCTCGTCCAGCCCGGACGGAAGCGCCGGCAGCTCGCCGGCGCGCAGTGCGCTGCGGAGCACGCCGTTCACCATGCCGGAGATGCCCTGGTGGCCGCGCTTCTTCGCCAAATTGACGGCCTCGTTAACGGCGGCATGAGACGGAATCCGGTCCAGATAGACGATCTGGTACAGACTCATGCGAAGCAGACAACGGACCCAAGGCTGAAGCTTGGCGACGCCTTTGCTGACGAACCGGTCCAGCATATAATCCAGCGTATTCAGCCGGGACAGCGTGCCGTAGACCAGTTCTGTCGCAAGTCCCGCATCCTCGCGGCTTAATCCCGCCTTCTGCAGGCTGCTGTTCAGCTGCAAATTGCTGTACGCCCCTTCCTGCTCCACCCGGAGCAGCACGTCCAGCGCCGTTCCCCTTGCCGTTGCGGGGGATCTGCCGTGCCCGGCAGGCTTCATGCCTGCGGACGGCTTGTTTCCCGGCCGGGCGCTCGTACCGCTGCCGGATTTAGCAGCCGCGGCGCCAGCATGTGCGGCCGATCGTGCCGGACCGCCCTTATGGCTCCCGATCCGGCTCCCGCCTTTACCGCCGCCTCCGCCTGCCTGGTTCTTGCCGCTTGCCTGGCTCTGGCTCTGGCCGCCATGCGGCTGACTTGCCTTTCGGCCGGACCGGTCCTGGAGCCGGCCTCCGCCGGAATCGGGCGCAAGCCTCCGGACCGGAGCATGGGACGCGCCGGGGCGGTCCTCCCTGAGCCCGGTCATTCCAGCACCATGCCGGACTTCATCAGTCCGCCGCGGGCGAAGTCGCCGGCGCTCATCGCTTTCTTGCCCGCAGGCTGTACCTGAAGCAGCAGCAGACTTCCATCGCCAGTCTTCACTTCAATGCCCTTCGGTCCGGCCGACAGCACCGTTCCCGGCACCGTCTCCGCTTCGCCGGAGCCTTCTTCGACCAGAACGCTGCCGGACAGCGCCTGTTCATCGGGGTTGGCAGCCTGCCACACCTTGAAGGTCTCTCCATTCCACAGGGTGAAGCCGCCGGAGAAAGGAACCAGGCCGCGAATGCGGTTATAAATGTCCCTCGAGCCCGCGTTCCAGTCGAGCTTCTCATCGTCACGGGTCAAGTTTGGCGAATAGGTGGCAAGGCTGTCATCCTGCTTAACAGCCTCTACCGGACCTTCCGACAGACGCGGCATCCATTCCTTCAGCAGATCTCTTCCTGCGAGACTCAGCTTCTCGAACATCGTTCCCGACGTATCCTCATCCCCGATGGGAACCTCAATTCTGGCGATCATGTCGCCGGTATCGAGCCCTTCCGCCATGTACATCAGCGTTACGCCCGTTACTTTCTCACCTTCGATAATGCTTCGCTGGATCGGGGCACCGCCCCGGTACTTCGGCAGCAGCGAGCCGTGAACGTTCACACAGCCCCGGGCCGGCAGGTCCAACACGGCCTTCGGCAGTATCTGGCCGTAAGCAGCCGTCACAATCAGCTCCGGCTCATAGGCCGCCAGTTCCGCCACCGCCTCCGGTCTGCGCATGCGTTCAGGCTGAAGCACAGGCAGCCCCAGCTCCAGAGCCGCCGC
Source organism: Paenibacillus sinensis (assembly GCF_019904155.1). Classification (GTDB taxonomy): domain Bacteria; phylum Bacillota; class Bacilli; order Paenibacillales; family Paenibacillaceae; genus Paenibacillus_AQ; species Paenibacillus_AQ sinensis. The sequence goes on along the minus strand of NZ_JAHCMB010000168.1, from coordinate 74,265 downwards.
CTTGACCGGCGAAGGCGTCAGAATTTTCTTTCTCCCTTGCGGCCGGTCCGGCTGGGTGACGACCGCCGCCACCTCGTAGCCTTCCTCCACCAGCATGCGCAGGCAGGGCACCGCGAACTGCGGCGTGCCCATGAATACGATTTTCATGACAAGCTCACTCCTCGGTTCCGCTCCGTTCAGCGGTGATATCGTAGACCTTCTCCGCGACATCCGTGAACAGCACGCCGTTCAGATGATCGATCTCATGCTGGAACGCCCGCGCCAGCAAGCCGCTGCCCGTGATCTCAACCTCGTTGCCTTCGCGGTCAAGTCCGCGCACGGTAACCGTCTCCGCGCGGCGCACGTCGCCGTTAAGGCCGGGAATGCTGAGGCAGCCTTCCGGTCCGAGCTGTTCGCCTTCGGAGTGAATGATCTCGGGATTGATCAGCTTGATCAGTCCATGCTCCTCATCGGCGTCCACCACAATCAGCCGTTTCAGGATGCCGACCTGCGGAGCTGCCAGTCCGACGCCTTCCGCGTCATACATCGTGTCCGCCATATCATCCAGCAGCTTCTGGACGTTGGGGGTAATTTTCGTCACCGGCTTTGCCGTTTTATGAAGGACTTCATCAGGTTCTTTAACGATTAAACGAATTGCCATGGTCCACACCTTCCTATTCTCTGTGATCTGACCGCATTTTGCGCCATCTCTTGCCAATCCCGTTCTGTCATTCGCAAAATGCCGCAATATGCGTGCGGGCCAACTTTGCGCTACATCAGCATTTGGGGGTCCACATCTATACTGATCTGGAGCACGGGATCACGCAGCGAATCCTCCAGCTCCTCCGACACCTCCCGGACAAGTCCGATCGCATCGATTTCGCCCCGCCATTTGACCATGCACTGGAACCGGTATCGTCCCTTGAGTCTCGGCAGCGGTGAAGCGACCGGCCCGAGTAAATCCAGCCCGTCGGCCGTCAGCTTATCCAGGCTGCCGAACCATCTCCGCTGGCGGGCCTTGCCCTCGATCGTCTTGGCGAAATTCTCCGCCATGCGCAGCGCCACCGGCATCTGTTCATGGGATAGCGTCACCAGAATCAAACGGCAGTACGGCGGATAATGAAGAGCCTTGCGATGCTTCAGCTCATCTCTGATAAACGAATGATAATCATGCTTGCCGGCATGAATGATGGAATAATGATCCGGCGTATAGGACTGGATCAGCACCTCGCCCGGCAGCGTATGCCTTCCTGCGCGTCCGGCCACCTGCGTCAGCAGCTGGAACGTCTTCTCCGCCGCCCGGAAATCGGGCAGGTTGAGCGCCGAATCGGCGGTGATGACGCCAACCAGCGTCACATCGGGGAAATCCAGTCCCTTCGCGACCATCTGCGTACCGAGCAGAACGTCTGCCTTTTTGTCCCGGAACTGGCCCAGCAGCTTCTCATGGGAGCCCTTCTCTGTCGTCGTGTCGACGTCCATCCGGATTACCCGCATTCCGGGAAACAGCTTGCCTAGCTCTTCCTCCACCCGCTGTGTGCCGGTTCCGAAGAACCGGATATGCTCGCTCCCGCATTCCGGACAAGTATCCGGCGAAGGCTCGGCATGCCCGCAATAATGGCAGCGCAGGTTGTTGCTGCGCGCATGATAAGTCAGCGAAATATCGCATTCGGGACAGCCGGCGACATAGCCGCAGCTGCGGCACATGACAAAGGTCGAGAAGCCACGGCGGTTCAGCAGCAGCACCGTCTGTTCGCCGCGGTCCAACCGGTCCTGAAGCGCCGCATGCAGCTTCCGGCTGAACATGGAGCGGTTGCCCTCCTTCAGCTCTTCGCGCATGTCCACAATGTCAACGGCCGGCAGTTCATTGCCAAGGGCGCGGGTCGGCATTTCCAACAGACCCGGTGCGAAGCTCTCATCGCTCTGCGAGCGCGCCGCATAGTAGCTCTCAAGCGACGGTGTGGCGGAGCCTAGAATCACGATGGCGTCACCCTGGAATGCCCTTCGGACCGCCACGTCCCGGGCATGATATCTCGGATTCTCTTCCTGTTTGTACGATGTCTCATGCTCTTCGTCCATAATGATAAGACCGAGATTGGTGAACGGCGCGAATACCGCCGAACGCGCGCCGACTGCGACCATCGCCTTGCCTTCCCTGATTTTGCGCCACTCGTCATAGCGTTCGCCGGATGACAGACGGCTGTGCATCACCGCGACCCCACTGCCGAAGCGTCCCTTGAACCGTTCCACCATCTGGGGGGTCAGCGAAATTTCCGGAACCAGCACAACAGCCTGCCGGCCCTGGTCGATGCAGCGGCGGATGGTCTGTAAGTAAATCTCGGTCTTTCCGCTGCCGGTGACTCCGTGCAGCAGAAAGACTTCATGACGCTGCTCGTCTACAGCCCGCGCGACCGCGCCGTAGACCACCGACTGCTCAGCGGTCAGCGGAAGCGGCTCACTCGGCTTGAAATCTCGTCCCCGGTATGGGTCCCGGTATACCTCGATCTCCGAAATCTCGATGAGTCCTTTGTCCTCCAGCCCCTTGACGGTACCCGCTGTAACCTGCAAGGAGGCCAGCACATCCTTCAGCGGCATCGGAAGCACAGCTTCCATCTCGATCAGGAAGCTGAGCACCTCCTTCTGCCTGGCCGACCGGGCGGGCATGCTGTTCAAGGCTTCACGGGCGGACTCCGGCTTCATTGCGAGGTCCACCGCCTTCAACTTCTTTTTGCCCATCTTGTCCTTGATGAACTGGCTTTCCCGCAGAATGCCGCGCCGGAGCATGAACTTGATCGTCTCCGCTTCTTCCGGGAATGCGCGGGTCAGCTGCTTCATGGTCACCTCACCGCCGCGCCGGACGAACTCGATGATTGCCCGTTCCACCTGGTCCATTCCCGGAAATACCGGGAAGAACTCCTCATCGGGGAATAACGACTCCCCTTGTAGCGCCGACTCCGGCTCTTCGCCAAGCGAAATAAGCCGTTCGGCTTTGCCCTTAAGCGCCGTCGGCAGCATCGCCTGCAGCGCCGAGATCCGTCTGCAGGCATATCGCTCGCTCATCCAGTCCGCCAGCTCCACAAGCTCCGGAGACAGCGGCGGAATGAGATCCAGTACTTCCTGAATGGGCTTGATCCCTTTGACTGCCTGGACATCGCCGTATTCAAGGGAGACAACGAAACCTTGTACCGTGCGATGTCCGAAGGGAACCGCCACTCTGCTGCCGACCTCGATCCAGACTTTGAGGTCCTCGGGGATGGAATAATCAAAAGGCCGGTCGGTGCTGCGGACGGGAACATCAACAATCACCTTGGCGATATCCATTACCGGCATTCTTCTTTCAGACGATCTACGGCGGCGCTCAGAATCCGCTCTGCAACTTCATCCTTGGAGAGCAGCGGAAGCTCTTCCACCAGTCCGCTCCGGTCATAAATCGAGACGATGTTGGTATCAACGCCAAAACCGGCTCCGGGCAAACCGACATCATTCGCGACGATCAGATCCAGATTTTTGCGTACAAGCTTGTCTCTGGCATACATCTCGGCATTGCCGGTCTCTGCGGCGAAGCCAACCAGCACCTGCGAGGTTTTGCGCTGGCCGAGCGATTCCAGAATATCCACCGTCTTGACCAGCTCCAGCGTCATTGTATCGCCCGCCTTCTTGATCTTCGTCTCGGCCCTTTCTTTCGGACGATAGTCGGCGACGGCCGCCGCCTTGACCAGAATATCGCAGTCATCCCATTCGGCGGTTACTGCCTGAAGCATGTCGTCGGCTGATTGAACGCGGATCACGCGAATATCCCGTGGAGGCGCTTCGTCGGTCCGGGCAGCGATCAGCGTAACCTCAGCTCCCATTTCTTTGGCCGCGCGCGCCAGGGCGAAGCCCATTTTGCCCGAGGAGTCGTTGGAGATGTAGCGCACCGGGTCAATTCGCTCCACCGTGCCTCCGGCGGTAATCACCACTTTTTTACCCTCCAGCTTACGGCTCGTCTCCGACTTCCGCTCGAAAAAAGCTTCGACACAGCTAACGATCGTCTCCGGTTCTTCCATCCGGCCCTTGCCGACATAGCCGCAGGCCAGCAGCCCTTCTCCCGGCTCGATAAAGTGAATGCCCCGGTCCGCCAGAATGTTCATATTATGAAGTACGGCGGGATGCTGATACATATGCACGTTCATTGCCGGAGCAACCATAATGGGCGCAGTAGCGGCTAACAGAACCGTCGAAAGCATGTCATCGGCAAGCCCGTGTGCCATTTTGGCGATGATATTGGCGGTTGCAGGCGCAATCAGCACCAGATCAGCTGCGTCAGCGAGATCGATATGCGAAATCGAGGACGGATCGCGTTCCTGGAACGTATCGCTGTATACCCGCTGTTTCGACAGTGATTGTAAGGTCAGTTCAGTAATAAATTGCTTCGCCGACGCCGTCATGATTACATGAACCTCGGCGCCTTTCTGGGTAAGCTTGCTGCACAGCGCCGCTGCCTTATACGCTGCAATTCCGCCCGTAATGCCGAGCAGAATGGTTTTTCCTTTTAACATTTGCTTCCCTCCGTTCCCGGTATCCCTCTATCGCAGCGCCGTCAAGCACACTCCGCAAGGGACAAGGTTTGTTCTTTCTATATTATAGAGAGAGCCATTCCAGGAGTCTTCGATTAAGCGTAGCGGACCTCTATAGTAAGACCAAACATAAGCACTTGAAAAAAATGACAACCTTCCGGTTGTCACTAGTAGCCCCTCCGGGCCAGACATAATTGAGTGTAGCTTGAAAAAATGTAAGGGAACCCTTTATTCCTCTGGTTTGTCTTCTACCGGAGAAACGCTGATATAATCCTTGTACACTTCTTCAAGAGCAACGCCTACATACTTGTGGGAATGCGGTGATTTGAGCTCGGACTTGCTGCCTTCGCGAAGCTGTCTCGCCCGGCGTGCAGCCGCGACTACCAGAGAGTATTTACTGTCAACCTTGTTCATCATTTCGTCAATGGATGGATATAGCACAGGTACACCTCTTCAATATTTAATGAGCCGCGAGTTGCGGCACGAATGTCTATCTGATTTTACAATGTTCGGCAATAATGATGCTTTCTATTCGCTTGCAGGCCAGATCGATCTCATCGTTGACTACGCCGTAGTCATAATGGCGCATCAGGCTGATTTCGTCCTCCGCTACCGTCATCCGGTGGTTGATGATATCGTCATGCTCGGTTCCGCGTCCACGGATCCGGTCTTTCAGTTCATCCATCGAAGGAGGCAGCAGGAACACAAAAATGCCTTCCGGGAACTTCTCCTTCACCTTAAGCGCGCCCTGAACCTCAATCTCAAGGATGATATCCCTGCCGCTGGCCAAGGTCTTCTCCACAAAATCTCGCGGCGTGCCGTAATAGTTGCCTACGTATTCCGCGTATTCCAGCAGTTCGTCGCGCTCGATCATGTCGCGGAACTGCTCCTGTGACTTGAAAAAATAGTTGACTCCATCCTGTTCGCCCGCGCGGGGATTCCGCGTCGTCGCCGAAACGGAGTAGATCAGCTCGGGTATTCTGGGCCGCAGTGCGGTGCATACCGTTCCTTTACCGACTCCGGAAGGGCCGGACAATACGATCAGCAATCCTTTTGACATAGTACACTCCATTACTTGTTATTCGTCATTATCGTCGTCTTTGCTGGAAAGTCTGTGTGCTACGGTCTCCGGCTGGACGGCCGATAGAATGACATGGTCGCTGTCCGTAATAATAACGGCGCGGGTTCTTCTCCCGTAAGTCGCGTCGATCAGCATATGCCGGTCTCTTGCTTCCTGGATAATCCGCTTGATCGGCGCCGACTCCGGGCTGACAATGGAAATAATCCGATTGGCCGAGACAATATTTCCAAAGCCGATATTGATGAGTTTGATTGCCATGATCCGGTTGTTCCCCCCATAAGTTACATCTTCGGTTGCCCCGTCCTATTCGAGATTCGCAGCCTGCTCGCGAATTTTCTCCAGCAGCGCCTTTATCTCCAGCACACGGTTCCCGATTGCCAAATGACTGCATTTGGAGCCGATTGTATTCGTCTCCCGGTTCATCTCCTGAATGAGAAAATCCAGTTTCCGTCCCATCGGCTCGTCGGTCAGCAAAAGGGCCCGGCACTGCTCAAAATGGCTCTGCAGACGGGTCAATTCTTCATCGATATTGGAGCGTTCCGCAAAAATGGCCACTTCCATTCCGAATTTGTATTCGTCGAAAGGGAACGAGCCGTCACGAAGATGTTCCAGCCGCTGGCGGAGCTTGTCCCGGTACTCGGTTACCACCGCAGGAGCGAGACCCTTCATCTCCCGCTGCAGCTCCTCGAGCGCATCAACCTTGGCGGCAATATCACCGGCTAGGAAGCGCCCCTCCCGGGCCCGCATTTCGCTAAGAGCCTTCAGGCTCTCTTGAAGCCCTTCCGTCAGCAGCTGTTCCAGAGCTTCGCTGCTCATCGGCTCAACCGGCGGCTCACCTTGTTGGTCCATCACACCGGGTAGAGACAGGATGCTGTGCATATCCAGTTCACCGCTGATGCCAAATTCCTTCGCGAGGATTTCCGCCGAATCCAGGTATGCCTTCACGGCGCGCCGGTTCAGCACCAGTCCGCCCGATTCTTCAGGCAGCTCCTTGATAATGGCGACATCCACGCGTCCGCGTCTTACATATTCCTGGACTTTCTTGCGCAGCGAGTCTTCGAAACACGTCCATTCCCGCGGCACCCGGAGAGAGATCTCGGTATATCGGTGATTCACTGTCTTCACCTCAAACCTGATCTCGCCTCCGCCGTATGGCCTGGACGATTGGCCGTATCCGGTCATGCTAAATGACATCGGCATCACATCCGTTACACTATTGTAAATGATTCTCTCTAGCGAAACAAGGGGGACAATTGACGCCCGGTCTTGGCCCATACATGCTCAAGCAGCTGAACGCTCATCCCGTAGAACATGAAAGGCGTCATCAGATAGATGCCGTTGAAGCGTTCCATCGCCGCATCCAGCAGCTCCTTGGCGATCGCCACGCCTTCGGCTCTGCCGGCCTCGCCTTCGAGCCCGTTCATCCGGCTGCGCACCTCGTCGGACAATTGAATGCCAGGCACTTCATTGTGCAGGTACTCGGCGTTCCGTCCGCTTGCCAGCGGCATGATGCCAATGAAGATCGGAACATGAAGATGAGCTGTTGCATCGGCTATGGTATGGATAAGCGCCTTGTCGTAGACCGGCTGGGTCATAATATAATCGGCGCCGAAGGCCAGCTTCTTCTCAAGCCGCTCCACCGCTTTGCCCAGATGCTTCACATTGGGGTTGAATGCTGCGCCTATTACGAACTTCGCCTTCTGCTTCAACGCCTTGCCGGAAAAAGCGACGCCGTCGTTCAGCTGCTTGATCATCCGGATGATTTCAAAAGAGGTCAGATCATACACGGAGCTTGAGCCCGGCAAATCTCCGAATCTCGCAGGGTCCCCGGTCACTGCGAGCACATGATCAATGCCCAGTGCATCGAAGCCCATCAGATGCGATTGGGTGCCGATCAGATTGCGGTCGCGGCAAGTGACATGGACAAGCGGCCGAAGGCCCGTCTTCTGCTGCACGAGCGCACCGAGCGCCATATTGCTCATGCGCGTCACAGCCAGCGAATTGTCCGCCATCGTCAGCGCATCAGCGCCAGCACGGCGCAGTGCCTCAGCTCCCGTCATAAACTTCGTTATATCTAAATCCCGGGGAGGATCAAGCTCGACAATGACCGTATGGCGTTCCTTGACAAGATCGACGAGCGTCGGCTCCTGTCCGCCGTCCCCGTCATGTTCCGCCAGGCTCTCCTGAATGCGGATGCTAATCTTGCTCCGTTCTGTGCGCTCCGGCAGCGGCTTCGGCGAATAATCCTTGATCGCTTCCGATATCTCGGCGATATGCTGTGGAGTCGTACCGCAGCAGCCCCCGATGATCCGGCAGCCCATATCGGCGAAGCTCTCTACCATTTGTCCGAAATATTCGGGAGACGCTCCATATTTATAATGGCCGTCCACATAATCGGCCAAACCTGCATTCGGAAAGACGGAGACCGGAAGGTGCAGGCTGTCCTGCAGCGTGCGCAGCGCCCGCTTGATTCCGAACGGGCCTGTCCGGCAGTTGAAGCCGATAACGTCGGCGCCGTCCTCTTCCAGAATCCGGAACGCTTCCGGCAGCGTCAAGCCGTCCATCGTCATCGCCGTCTCGTCAACTGCGAACTGGCAGATTACCGGGATATCCGGACTCAGCTTGCGTGCGGTCCGCAGCGCCAGATGCATTTCCTCCAGATCGTAGAAAGTCTCCAGCATGATGCCGTCAGCCTGCTCTTCAAGCAAGGCGCCGATCTGCTGGCTGAAATAGCGCTTCAGCTCCGAAGCGGACAGACTGGCGCGCTTGCCAGCCCGGATCGAGCCGACGGCACCGACGACATAGCCGTATTCTCCCGCCGCTTTGCGGGCAATCCGTACCCCCGCCCGGTTGATCTCTTCCACCTTCGATTCCAGGCCAAACTTGGACAGTTTATCGTAGTTCGCCGAGTAGGTGTTGCTCTCCAGCAGCTGCGCACCCGCTTCGATATAGCTGCGGTGCACCTCTTCAATAACCTCCGGCGAGGTCAAATTCAATTCTTCATATGATATTCCGACCGGAAATCCCTTTTGATATAAAAAGGTCCCCATCGCTCCATCGCCGACCAGCACCTTGGCGCCCCAAGCGGTCCGTAAATCCGGCTTCACGAATGCAGCTCCTCCCCTGACATGTGTTTCATACTAATGTAACATAAATCGGCAGGAAAGATAAGCAATGTTCCAGCGGTATTTGAAGCTGCACGGCATCATGGTGAATGCTCTGGCGTCAGTAGCATCATACTAGATGAAATACCGGTCTTTGACTTCAGTTGCGGAAAGGGGCAGCCTGGATGAACAACAATCATACAATGCGAAAACAACTGCTGCGGAAATACGGGACGATTGTGCTCCTGGGATGCCTCAGCCTTGCGTATCTTTATTTTGAGGATTGGCTGTTCGGTTACGGCCTTGGCAACATTTCATATATTCTGAACTACTTATTGTCTACCCTAGAAGAGAAATTGGCCACCTTGTTCATGCTGCTGTTCCTGCTTATTCCGGATCTGTATGCCTGGATTGCAGGCAATCAGTCATCGCGTGACGCGGAACGGTGATTCCTGATGAGGCTTGCCGCGATCAGAAGCACGGGTATTCCAATTGTGAAGACCGGATACACCGTATACAGAAGCTTTTCTCCCTGATCCAAGTGCTCGATGAAACTGCGTGCGTCAAGCATAGAGCTGAATAAAATAATCAGAGCGGACGGATATACCATTTTACGGTACGGCAGGCCGAACAGATCGGAAATGCCTACAAGTGCAGCCGCGTAAAATACGGATATTTTGAAAAAAATACCGATAATCAGCACCATCACGGCCAACACGTCCACTCGCTGAATGAAATCGGAGATCGATATCTTGCTGACCGTTGACATCATCGGCAGCGGAGAGCGTTCCACAATATCGCTGCCCAGAACGGAAAGATTAAGCGCCGTTGTATAGCTTAACAGCAATCCGGAAACGAGCATTCCGGCTATGATCATACGCGGTCCCTTTTTCAAATCCAACATAAAGGGCATTAGCATAGTGAAAGAAATCATTTCACCGAAGGGAAACATGTACTCTTGACGTATAACCGTCATCAGTACAGGCTTCAGTCCATTTTCAAACAACGGCCGAAGCCGCGACAACTGCACCGCATCCGAGAAGAACAGCAGTATCGTGTAAAATACGCCGACTATTACGACAAACAACACGAACAGCTGGGAGGTGCGGGCGAGCACTTCAACCCCTTTATGCATCATATACGCGCAGGAAATTATCATCAATGCGCTGAGGAAGAACATCGGCGTCCGGTGCATGGTTGAAATGGCTAGCATCGTGCTGCCGTCCCGCAAATTGCGGCTTGCCAAATTTATAAATAAAACGATATACATAACCGCGACGATGCCGCCGGGATACTTGCCTAGGAGCTTTCTTGCGTAACCGCTTAGAGGATCGTCAGGGTACATCCGGTATAGGTAAATATAGCCGATAAAAGCAACAACTCCAGCCAGGCAGCCGAGAAGAATGGAAACCCATGCAGCGTTCCCCGTCGGATAACCCAAATTGAGGGCAAGTGAAGTTCCCAGCTCAAACAAAACAGTTAAAGCGAAGAACTGCAAGTGCCCGATTTTTATCTTGCCCATGCCTGCCCCTCCTACTATATTAATGGATCGAATTGGTTCTCATATCTGTGTGACGTATGACCGCGTCGATCTTTATTTTCACTTCACAGCCGGAGAATACGGTATCCCAGCTTCCCTTTATCTTCTTCCAGCCTTTCGGATTACTGCGCTCATAAGCCGCTCCGAAGCCGAGATAGTCGCTTTTCAGCTCTTTGGCCCTGGAGACCGCGCTTGCGACTTGATTCTGCGTAAACTGCTCGACCAGTTTCTCAATCTTTACCAAAGTATTAGGATTTGTCAGATCCGGACCGTTCGCGATTTCTTTGATTGAGGCCTGCTGCAATATCCGGACTGTAAACGCGGGATGCCCGGATTCAGTGCTTGTTGTCTCCAGCTTGACTTTGTTATTGTAGATATCAAAAGAGATCATTCCATATTCTGGTGAACGGACAAAAGCAGGAGTCTGTTTAACCTTATTCAGAAGCAGAGCCGAACCTCTCGCCTCACTGCCGTCCAGCCATGCAATCAGGCGGTCGCCTTTGAATGCTGCAAGACCGCTCAAGTTCAAAATTGCATGGGGGTTAACCCTCTTCAGGTTATCAAGCGATTGTCCTTCCTCCAGTGCTCCAGTCACATGAACACCATTGATAAGTCCCCCTCCGCCAGCGATCTGAATATCACGAACTACATCGTCGACTTCTTTAATAAAGTTGTACCCGAAGGTTCTGGAGGTCGTTTCCAGCTTGCCAACTAAATCCATAGAAGGTATTCTACCGAACACAGTCAGCACGGACAAAATGTCTTTGGCCGATTGCTTCTTCGACACAAATATATTGGTGGTCAGACGTGACTCATTATCCCGTTCGAGGACATCCAGAATATTATTGATTCCGTTTCTTGCCCATTCCTCGGAGATGACGATGACCCGGATATGAGCCAGTGACAAGAACCTCGAAACTTTGCGGGAAGCATTCGATAACGCTTCGAACATGGATCGGCCCGTACCCGTGTACAGGACGACGGGAGGATTTCCGCGCGTGTTTTTTCCGGAGATTTCATCGGCTACAATTACTTGAAAAGTAAGGACATAAGCCTGTTCGGGAGCAGGCCCTCTATCAACCGCCACACCCGACACGATCGCACGCCGGTTCAATTCAACGCTGTCCCAGCACCCGGCAGTCGGCAAGATTAAGCATACCGCGGCGACCAGAGCGGCGATCCGCTTACAGATGCCCATCCTGCTGTCCTCCCTTTTTCGCTGCGCCGCGGCTCCTCCTATTGGCCTCGCTGTCTTTCACACGGATCGAGGGGGATTGATCAGCCTCAGGAGCTGAACTGTCCTTATCAGAGCCAGGATTCGAACGGTCTGCAGAGCTGCCCATTGAAACGGAACCCGACCGGCTAAAGCTCGACGGAAGCCTCAACAGAGACTCCCGAAGCCCATTTATTGAAAGGGGAACGACTGGCGTCAAATAAGGCAAGCCAAAGGAACGGAGGCTGTTCAGGTGAGCCGTCAGCAAAATCAGCCCCAGTGTAATGCCGTAGAATCCGAACATCCCTCCAAGGAGAAGAAACCCCTGACTGATAATCCGTCCCGCAATGGCCATGTTATATGCCGGAATGGCAAAGACCGCAATCCCCGTCAGTGCGACCACAATGACCATGGCTGGAGTGACGATCCCCGCTTCCACTGCTGCCTGCCCCACAACGAGCCCTCCAACCACAGATACGGTTTGACCGACGGCTCTGGGCATGCGGATACCGGCCTCCTGCATGATTTCAAAGGCTCCGATCATCAACAGCGCTTCCGCCAGAGCCGGAAAGGGCACATTCTCCCGCTGGGCAAGCAGGCTGATCAACAGCGTTGTCGGAATCATATCGTAATGGAAGGTTGTCAGTGCTACGAAAATGGATGGACCAAATAGTAAGATAATATAGCTTAAATAACGGATTAGGCGCATAACAATTACGACTTCAAAACGCTGAGAATAGTCGGCAGGTGATTCGAAGAACTGGGAAAATACAGCCGGCAGGATCAGGACAAAAGGAGAGCCGTCCACAACAACAACAACCCGGCCTTCCAGCAGATTGGCCGCAACTGTATCCGGCCGTTCGGTGTTATAAATAGTAGGAAACGGCGTTAGCGTCTTGTCCTGAATCCATTCTTCAATATATCCGGATTCCAGTATGCTGTCGGTTTTGATTTTGCCGATCCGGGCCTTGACTTCATCCAGTAGCTTGTCGTCGCATGTTCCTTTAATATAGAGCAGTGCGATATCGGTCTTAGTTACTTCTCCTACGGTCAAGCGCTCCATCCATAGATTCGGTGATTTGACCCGCCGGCGGATCAGCATAACATTCGTGCCGACGGACTCCACGAAGCTGTCCCGGGGACCCCGCACGACAAGCTGGGTAGTCGGCGCTTCAATCGCCCGGCCTTCCGAGGACCGGGTATCGCATATGATCGATGAGGCGCATCCGTTCAACAACACGGCTGTATCCCCCGACAGCAAGCCAAGGATCATATCGTTCCAATCGTCCTTGACCGTAGCTTCTCCTGACTCCAGCATCCGTTCGAGCATCATGTTCTGAAGCCCTTCGGCCTTCTCCCCATATTCTTCCGGGATTATGCGGTCGAATTTCAAAAGAGAGCCGATCACGAAATCATTGATAGTCACGCTGTCCGCAAGAGTGCTCAGACGAACGACCGCCACGGCAACAGCGGGACGAATACCGACCGATAACCGCCGGATTTTCACATCTTCGCTGTTTCCCAATTCACTCATTATGGCGGAGAGCGTCTGTTCCAAATCCGCAGAGATCATGCGAACCGGATGCGATCTTCCTGGCGAACCGCCGGCTCCAACGCTTGTCCGTCCGAACCCGGAATAACCCCATTTCTTCATATCCATGCTCCTTCAAACCAGGGTGACTATTTCCATTATTTGCGGAAGCCCTCTTCATTATGCGGACAAAATAACAAGAAACGGGCGCCTTCCTCTTACGAGGGGCACCCGTTTCCATGTGAACATACTGAACAAACTAAACAGACTAAATAGACTGAACAAACTGATAATCAATCTCTTAGATTCTCTTATGCTTCGACCGTTCCGGTGAAGACCGCTTCCGCCGGGCCGGTCATATACACATGATTGTCTTCCTCATTCCATTCTATGAAGAGGTCGCCGCCCTTCAGGCTCACCCATGCGGCACGGTCGCTTACTCCGTTCAGCACGGATGAGACGAGCGTTGCGCAGGCGCCGGTTCCGCAAGCAAGCGTCGGTCCCGCTCCCCGCTCCCACACCCGCATATCAATCCGGCCGCGGTCCTTGACCGTGGCGAATTCCACGTTCACCTTGCGGGGGAACAGCGGATGAACCTCCAGCTTCGGCCCCCATGTCAACAGGTCAAAGGATACGGCATCATCCACATAAATAACGCAGTGCGGATTGCCCATCGATACGGCTGTGTAGGTGAACTCCCGGCCGTCACTTTCGATCGGCTGGCCCACAACTGGATTGGAATCGACGTTAACGGGAATTTGCGGACCGTTCAGCACAGGCTCACCCATGTCGACGGTTACTGTCTCAACAACTCCGTCTTTGACCTTCAGTTTCACTTTCTGCTCTCCGGCCCCGATCGTGACAATGACGATCTCCTCCGAGTTCACATGCCCGTGATCGTAGACGTATTTGGCTACACAGCGGATGGCGTTGCCGCACTGCTCCGCTTCGGAGCCGTCCGAGTTGATGATACGCATCATGTAGTCGCCGCGGTCGGACGGCAGAATATAGACAAATCCGTCGGCTCCGATGCCGAAGAACCGGTTGCAGAGTTTAATGGCAAGCTCGGCCGCATTGTCCGGCAGCTTCTGCTCGCCGAAGACGACGATGAAGTCGTTGCCGAGTCCGTGCATCTTGGTAAATTCCATTGCTAGGTCCACTCCTCCAAATATTATGCCACAAGCATAACGCAAGGAACGGGACAAAGCTATTGATTCTATGCCGAAATTTTTGTACTTTTCAGCATGGATGATCCGCCGCCGCTTCCCCCGCTTCGGGTGTGCTTGCGGCTCCGCTTGCCTCCCCAGACGCTGCCGGCCCCCATTGCGAAGGTCGGAATGCCCGCGGCGACAATCGTCAGCGCCCAGTCCCGGAAGCCGAGCGGCACGGTCTTGAAGACCGGCTGGAGGGCCGGAATATACATGACGGCCAACATCAGGAGGACGGACGACAGGACGGCAAGGACCAGGTAGCGGTTCTGGAACGGATTCCGGTGAAAGACGGAGCGCGAGCTCCGGCAGTCGAACACATGGATCAGCTGGGCCATGACCAGCGTGGCGAAGGCAACCGACTGCGCCTGAACAAGCTTCGCCGGATCATTCGGCGCACCGCGCAGGGTTAGCCAGAAGGCTGCCAATGTGCACAGGCCGATGAGCAGACCGCGGCTGATGATCTTCCAGCCGAGCCGGCGGGCGAAGATGTTCTCTTTCGCACCGCGGGGCTTGTGCTCCATGAGATCCTTCTCGGGCTGATCTACCCCGAGCGCCATTGCGGGAAGGCCGTCCGTCACGAGGTTGACCCAGAGAATCTGGATCGGCACGAGCGGCAGCGGAAGGCCGATCAGCATGGCGAAGAACATGGTCAGGATTTCCCCGACATTCGAAGCCAGCAGGTACCGGATAAATTTGCGGATATTCTCGTAAATGCTCCGCCCTTCCTCGATCGCCGCAACGATCGTGGAGAAGTTGTCGTCGCCCAGGATGAGCGCCGACGCCTCCTTGGTCACGTCGGTGCCCGTGATGCCCATTGCAATTCCGATGTCGGCCGCCTTGATGGCCGGGGCGTCGTTGACGCCGTCGCCTGTCATTGCGACGACATGGCCCTTGCGCTGCAGCGACTTCACGATGCGCAGCTTGTGCTCAGGCGAGACACGGGCATAGACACAGACGTCATCCGAGACCTTGTCGAGCGCATCGTCGTCCATACGTGTCAGCTGGCTGCCTGTCAGCACCTTGCCTCCGCGCTGCAGAATGCCGAGCTGATGGGCGATTGCTTCGGCCGTGGTGCCATGGTCGCCGGTGATCATCACCGTCTTAATGCCCGCCCGGCGGGTGATGCTGATAGCATCCCGGACCTCGCGCCGCGGCGGGTCGATCATCCCGGCCAAACCGGCGAATATCAGCTGGCTCTCGGCGTCCTTGTCCGAATCGGGCAGCTCTCCGGTTCTTATATCTCGGTATGCCAGACCGAGCACGCGCAGCGCGTCCGATGCCATCGCTTCGTTGGCGTCGAGCGCTTTTTGCCGCAGCGTGGGCGTGCAGGGGACGACCTGGCCTTCCCACAGCATATAGGCGCAGCGGCTCAGCAGCACATCCGGCGCTCCCTTTGTGCAGACGGTGCGTCCGCCCGCATGGCTGACGATGACGGACATCAGCTTGCGCTCGGAATCGAACGGAAACTCCTTATCCCGTGTATAGGAAGCGGACAAAGATGAAGTAGTCAGACCCATTTTGGCCGCGAGGGTGACGAGCGCGCCTTCCGTCGGATCGCCCTTTAGCTCCCAGACCTGAGTTCCGGAAGGCACCGTCTCCGAACGCTCCTCCTTGCCCTTGCCTTTCCCTTTCTTCTTGGCCTGCCCCTGAGCAGCAGCTGTCTCGTAAATCTCGGCGTTGTTGCACAAGGCGCCGATCTGCAGGAGCCGGCGTAGACTGGGATCATGCTTCATATCCGCCGGCTTGCCCTTGTCCAGCACCGCCCCTGTCGGTGCGTAGCCCTCTCCTGTGACCTCCAGCGCGCGTCCGCCGTTCCAGACCCGGGTTACCGTCATCTTGTTCTGGGTCAGCGTCCCCGTCTTGTCGGAGCAGATGACCGATGCGCAGCCCAGCGTCTCGACCGAAGGAAGCTTCCGGACGATCGCATTGCGCTTGATCATCCGCTGGACGCCCAGCGCCAATGCGATCGTAACGATGGCAGGCAGTCCTTCCGGGATGGCTGCCACCGCCAGGCTGACGCCCGCCAGGAACATCGAGACGGCCGGCTGGCCGTGCAGAATGCCCGCAAGTACGACGACCACGGTGAGCGCCAGCGATAAATAAATCAGGATTTTGCCGAGCTGCTCCAGGCGGCGCTGAAGCGGCGTCTCCTGGGAATCGGTGTTCTGGATCAGATCGGCGATTGTGCCCATCTCCGTGTCCATGCCGGTGCGGACGACAATGGCCCGCCCGGTCCCGCGAGTGACCATCGTGCCCATGAAGCCGATGTTCTTCTGATCGCCGACCGGCACCTCTTCGGCGGGAATAGGGTCAGCGTGCTTCGAGACCGGCAGCGACTCCCCGGTCAGCGCCGATTCCTCGCAGGTCAGCGCGCTGCATTCCAGCCAGCGGACGTCGGCCGGTACCCGGTCTCCGCTCTCGAGCAGGACGATATCGCCTGGCACAAGCCGGCTGGCCGGGATATGCTCCACCGTTCCGTCGCGCAGCGCTTTGGCGGAAGGCGCCGACAACTGCTTGAGCGCCCGCAGCGACCGCTCCGCCCGAAATTCCTGAACGAAGCCAAGAATGCCGTTCAGCACGATGATGGCGACGATCGTGATAGCGTCCAGGTATTCACCCAGAAGTCCCGATACCAGCGTCGCTCCCATGAGCACAAGGACCATGAAATCCTTGAACTGGTTGAGCAGAATCGTAAGCGGTGAAATCCGTTCCCCTTCCGACAATTCATTGGGGCCGTGCTCCTTGAGTCTGGCTTCAGCCTCCTCCGGCCCAAGCCCCCGCTGCGGCGACACCGCAAATGTCTTCAGCAGCTCCTCGCTGCTGAGCCTGTGCCAACTTTTTTGTTCCATGACTCTCCATTCCCCTCCCGGTCGTTTATGGCTTCCGGCGGCAACTAGTGCTTATCCAACCGTTCATGACCAAGTGTATTCAGGGTCGTCCCGAATTATCACCGCCGGGCGGACAGACCGGGGCTTTGGACGGAAAGACGAAAGTATGGCATCATAGAGGGGATAGAACTAAACCTTACCTGACAGGAGAATCGCAATCATGGCACTTGACGGCATCGTGACCCGGGCGATCGTATCCGAGCTTCAGGCCATCGTCGGCCAACGGATCAGCAAAATTTATCAGCCCGGTGATCATGATCTTGTTTTTACACTTAGAGGGGCGGGCGGAGGCGGCAAACTGATTTTGTCGGCCAATCCGACCTATCCCCGCGTTCACTTTACGGATCGGAGCACCCCGAATCCCCCGGAAGCGCCGATGTTCTGCATGCTGATGCGCAAGCACTGCGAAGGAGGCGTCATTGAAGCCGTCACGCAGGTCGGGATGGAGCGCATCATTTATATCGATATCCGGCAGCGCGACGAGCTTGGAGATCTTTCATCCAAAAAAATCATCATCGAACTCATGGGCCGCCACAGCAACATTATCTTGACGGACAGCATGGCGGGCACCATCATAGACGGCATTCATCATGTAACTCCCGCTATCAGCAGCTATCGGATCGTCATGCCCGGCTTCGCCTACACCCAGCCGCCGGAGCAGCACAAGCGCAGTCCGCTTGAGATCACAGCGAGCGAATTCATCGAAATCTGTCTTGATGCGGAAAATAATACGGCCGAACCGGCCTCTCCGGACGATACGGAATCCCCTCAGCCGGAGCCCAAGCGTCCTTCCAAGGACCCTGTCGGCTGGATCGTCGAGACCTTCAGCGGCGTCAGCCCGCTGATCGCCCAGGAAATCGTCCATCGGGCGCATGCTGAACGGAATAGCGAAGCTGCAGATGTTGAATCAGTCGTATCCCCGGCTGAGTCCGGTTTTGGAAGAACCCGGGCCCAGGAGCTGGCAGCCGCCTTCGAATCGATAATGGAGCCGGTTCGCTCCGGCCGCTTCGCTCCGGTGATCGGCACGAATGCGAAGGGGAAGCTGATATTCTCGGCGATTCCGCTTACGATGCTGGAAGGCACGGTGAAGCATTACGAGTCGATCAGTACCTGCATGGAGGATTATTTCGGCGACAAGGGCGAGCGCGACACCGTCAAGCAGAAGGTGAGCGACCTCATCCGCTTCCTCACCAACGAGCGGAGCAAGAACGTCAAGAAACTGGACAATCTGAACAGTGATCTGGACGAAGCGGCTGATGCCGAGGAATACCGGATCAAGGGCGAGCTGCTGTTTGCTTCACTGCACACGCTGTCCAAAGGAGACAAGGAAGCAAGACTGACCAACTACTACGACGAAGAACAGAGCGTAGTCGCCATTTCGCTTGATCCGCTGCTGTCTCCGTCCGACAATGCGCAGCGCTATTTCAAGAAGTACAACAAATACAAGAACAGCCTGACGGTTATTGAAGAGCAGCTGGAGAAGACCCGGGAGGAGATTTCGTACGTGGAGAGCCTGCTTCAGCAGCTGGATCACGCGTCCCTTAATGATATCGAGGAGATCCGGGAAGAGCTCGTCGCCGGCGGCTACCTGCGCGAGCGCGGCAAGAAGGGCAAGAAGAAAAAGAAGCCAACCCGTCCCACGCTTCAGGTCTTCACTTCATCCGAAGGCGTGGAAATCTATGTCGGCAAAAACAATCTGCAGAACGAGTATTTGACGAACCGGTTGTCCGGTCCCAATGACACCTGGCTTCATACGAAGGATATTCCCGGCTCTCACGTTGTGATCCGAAGCGAGAAGTTCAGCGAAGCGACTCTCAATGAAGCCGCTCAACTGGCTGCTTATTTCAGCCAGGCCAAGCATTCCAGCGGTGTACCAGTCGATACGACACTGATCCGGCATGTCCGCAAGCCGAGCGGCTCGAAGCCCGGCTTCGTCATTTACGACCATCAGCGGACGCTGTTTATCACCCCTGACGAATCGGTGGTCAAGGGTCTGTCCAGTACGCTCAAGAACTGAGCAGGACAGTCACAGGGTGCTGTCTATTAGCTGCATAACGAGGTATTAGCGATTAGCGTACTCCTATCCTCCCGATTGTACATCAAGCAGGGTTCACTCCGTCCTGCTGTCCCGTGTATCACAAGAACCTCCGGCTCTCGTTCCGAGCCGGAGGTTCTTGTATGATCTATTTCTTTTTTCATCCGCTGTCCGCATCAATCCAATGACTGCATTCTGCCATCAGATAAGCCCCACATCAAGGCTTCAGCTTGTCCAGTACCCCGGCGTCAACCGTCACGCTGCCAAGATCGCCGTGAAAGATCACGCCGTTCCGCGCTCCGTGGAAGTCCGAGCCGCCGGTGACCAGCAGGCCGAACTCTTCGGCAAGCCTCAGATACCGTTCAACATCGGCAGAGCTGTGGTCCGAATGGTAGGCCTCGATGCCTGCGAACCCGCCGGACGACAAAATTTGCCGGACAAGGTCATCGTCACCGTACAGTCCCGGATGCGCCAGCACCGCCCGTCCCTTCGCTTCGCCGATCCAGCGGCATGCCTCTTCCGGAGTAATACGCGGAGGCGACACGAAGGCCGGCGCGCCTTCGGCCAAAAATTTGTCGAACGCATCCCGCATGTCATGTGCCGCTCCAAGCCGGACGAGCTCGTCGGCGATATGCGGTCTGCCGACGCTCTCCCCCTGCTTCATCTCCCGGCCGATCCCCTTCACGACCGATTCCATCGTGATACCGATGCCGAAGCTTTGCAATTTGGCGATAATCGCTTCATTGCGCGCCGTACGGGTGTCGCGAAGCGAAGCAAGCCGTTCCAGCAGCAGTCCGTTCTCGTAGTCGATGTAATAGCCGAGCACATGAATATCTTTTTCGCCAGCACGGGTGCTGATTTCGACGCCGGGGACTACCGTAATGCCGTATTGCTTCCCGGCAGCCAGTGCTTCGCTCAGCCCGGCAACCGTATCGTGGTCCGTGATGGCGACTGCGCTCAAGTTCCGTTCTTTGGCAATCCGCACATTCTCCGCCGGAGTCTGCATGCCGTCCGAGGCGAAGGTATGACTATGCAGATCACAGCGTCCCGGAGCTTGCGGCTGTATGCTGCTTCCAGCTTGTTCCGTCACAATTGTTCAACTCCATTTCGCGTCAAGGACAAGGATTCCCACTCTTCCCGGAGAATGCCCATCTTGATCGCATCGTAATATTCTCCCCGGACGATCCGGGCCATGCGCACGCGGGCCTCTTCCTTCATGCCGCATCTGGCAGCCAGACGCATCATGCGCTCGTTGCCAGACCAGGTTCCGATGCCAAGCCGGACAGTGTCCAGCTCCGTGAACAAATAGTGCATCCACATCCGGAACGCTTCCGTTCCGTATCCTCCGGACCAATAGGCTGAATCATAGATCACGATGCCGATTTCGAACCAGTTCGTAACCTCCGAAACCCAGTATCGACCGACTGTCCCTTTAACCTTGCCGTCGATTTCGATTATTAGCCTGCTTCGGGGCTGATTCGTCCGGGTGGTAAACAGCAGATGCTCGTAATCTTTGGCAAAATCCTTCAGACTGACCCAGCTCAGCTCCTGATATGGCCCGTTCCAGTTAAGATGCTCCCGGTCCGGAGATTCATGGTAATGGTAATATAGCTCCGGAATATCAGCTTCCGTGATATCCCGCAGAATAACCCGTTCTCCCCGCAAATGAACTGCCACTTCCCGATCACCTTCGCTTTCTTGATTATTCACCGGCATGCTGCCGTAGAAAGTTCAGAAACGTGACCGCATGAATGGGCAGCAGCGTGGATTTCAGCCGGATGGCATAGAACTGTCTTTTGAAAGACGCATCGGAGATATTGATAATTTTCAGCAGACCCAGCGCAGCCTCATGCCGCACTGTGGACGGAGACAGCATTGTGATGCCGAGGCCCGCCTCCACCGCCGACTTGACTGCGCCCGTGCTGCCCAGCTCCATCACTACTTGAAGTCCTCCAAGATCGATCCCCCGGTCAAGCACCTGTTCCTCCATCACACGCCGCGTCCCCGAGCCCTGCTCCCTGAGTACAAAGGGATATTCCAGCGCCTCTGCGAGCGTAACCTGGCTTCTGTCGGCAAGCGGGTGACTGTCCGGCACGATCAGCTTCAGCTCATCCTCCATAACGGATTCGATTTCCATGTCGGGATGGCTGACCTCGGCTTCAATCAAGCCGAAAGTAAGCTGATGCTTCGTAATCTCTTCCATAATCTGAGTCGTGTTCATGATCTTCAGCATAACCGAGATATTCGGATAGGCTTTGCCGAAAGGCGCCAGAAGTCTTGGCAGCACATATTCGCCGATCGTAAGACTGGAACCGAGCAGCAGACGGCCCTCCAGCATATGGGTATACGCCGCCATCGCCTGGTCGGTCTGCCGCATCAGCTCAAGGCTCCGCACCGCAAAGGGCAGCAGTGTACGGCCTGCGTCGGATAATACGATTTTCTTGGTGGACCGGTTAAACAGCTTGGCACCGAAGTAATCCTCCAGCGCCTGCACCTGCATGGTCACGGCGGGCTGGGTCATATGCAGCGCCTGCGCCGCGGCGGAGAAGCTGCCCTTCTCGGATACCGTATAGAAAATATGCAGTTGATGAAAATTCAATGTGTACACTCCTGTTATTCATGACGGATTTGGTAAAAAGACATGCAGCTATGGCCGCATGCCTCCTTCGTTCGTTCAAACCGGACAGAAGCTATCTCCGCTTTCTGCCGGTCTGCATGAGGGTAACCCGCCTTGTGCTGCGCTGCCTTGCATAATAACTGCTCAGGTCACGCAGCTCAATGTTCTCCGACATTCTGCCCAGAAATGTTACGACAATCAGCCGGTACAGCGGATTTCCGTACAGATCGGCCTCCCCTTGCAGCGCCACGATCCGGGCCGCCATGACGAGGTCATTGTCCACCAGATACATTTCCGGCTCTTCCGGCGAATACAGGCGGACCCGCTTCTGCTTGAGGCACTGCCACAGCCAGAACGCAATGTCCTTGCCGGACTGTCCTGTTCCCGCGCCTCGGTCATCATACCTTCCACTTGCGTGGGACGTAATCACCACATCGGCGATGCGGTACCCGTCCAGCATCACATAGAAGGGCTCTTGCAGATCCCATTTATGGGTCTCCTTATCGCGCATAGTCATCACACTCCACCGTAAAAGGGTCTTGGCGCGCATGTATTGATGCCATCTTACCACCAGCAGCGCATATTATACAAGCCTTCGGACCCTGCTGCTCATGGCTTTCCGGTCTTTGCGGCTTCCCCGGACACATGAGCCGTACTCTATGAAAATCCACCTTTGATAGATGACACAGGGTCACAAAAAAAGGAAGGGATTCCTCAAAAGAATCCCTTCCCTGATGCCTTCTAAGCCGCGTCCAGCAGGAGCTGCCGGAGCTATAATCCGTAATACCGGGTCTTGTCCGGCCCATTGCTCGAATATTCCGTTTTGAGCTCATTCCGGTAGGAACGCTCGATCTTGCGGACGTAAGACAGTCTGCGAACATTCTTCATAACTTCCTCGGCACGGTCTGCGTTGACGTAAATCACCGCATAGTGCATTTTACGCGAGATGTAGTGCAGCGTCCCGTATTTCTCCAAATTGCGCGCAGCCTTTACATCGCTGACCCAGATGATATATCCGGTGCGTTCTGCAAACATGTCCTTCTCCGCCTTTCTCTCTCGTGAGTTTCCTTATTGGCGCATCAGCCGCAGGAGCACTTCCCGCCGCTGCCGCAGCCGCTCTTCGGCAGGGGATCATTGCCCGGAACCTTAATGGTGTCGGATACCGCGAATGCGATCGTCTCCGACATGGAATGAAGCATATCGTCCAGCGCTTTCTCCGCCAGTTTGAATCTCTTGACCTCGTCATAGGCGTCGATCTCCGCCTCAACTGCGGCAACCTCATCCTTGGCCGCATGATAATTCGGGTGAAAATGCCCGAAGCGCTGCGTCTCCTCGAACAAGTCCTTCTTCCGCTGAAGCTTGGCGACCAGTCTTTGAATCTCGGAATGAGCGGCGACCCGCTCCTTCCAGTATAGATAATCCGCCACTTCGGCGGACTGGTTAATCATATCGCCCAATTCATAGGCGTATGTCAGCACTTCGGCCATATCGACCGTATTATATTCCGCTACGCTCATGAATGTCATCTCAACTTTCGTCCGAAATGTTCCGCTTTTTTGAAGTGGACTATTCTATCATACCACAAGCCCCGCCCGAAGAAGAAGAGGTCATTCCGGGAAAAGACGGAACAATCAGCGCGATCTCCTCCCATTCCTCGCCGGTAAGCATCCCTTCACTCGGCATATCGCCGGGAGCGTCTAACCAATAACCGGTTACCTCCCATGCGCCCCGCTGCAGGGACTCGGGGATGAATTCCCGCTGAAGGCCGTTTACGGTCAGACTGACTTTGGTCCCCCATTCAAGCGCCTGTTCCATTACCTTGCGGGCGGTGGAGATATGGTATTTCTGTCCCTTATGGAACCACGAGGAGGGCACACGCTCATAATCGGGCCACAATACCGCTGGCGCAGCCAGAGCAGGCGGCGGCGTTGGCTGGAGTCCGAACAGATCATCCTCGCTGTACCACAGGCCTGCGCCGGACGGAGATCGAAACGGTTCTTCACCGGATAAAATAGCCTCGCCGTAGAGAAGTTCTGGTTCCGGCAAACAAATCGCAAGGTCACTATCACCTTTCGCAAGAGCATAATCCTCCGCTTCCTCTGGCGCCGGAGCAGCAGGCTCAAAGGGCTCATACAGGATGTGCAGACTTCCTTCCACATCTGATGAATCGCCTGTCGCTCCACTTTCCAGGCCTTCAATCGGCGCCATGCCCGCCGTGGCAAGCTCCTTGCGGACCTTCGCCGCCCAGCCGGGTCGTACTGCGAAATGGCGGGAGCCCAGCCGCTCAAGACCCTCCTTCAGCCGGGGATGTCCGTCGACCGCATCGGCATCCTGCTCCGTCCGGCAGGCGAGTAGAAGCGCCTCGCCAAGTGAGGTACGCCCGATGCCAAGGCTCCACTGCCTTAGCGCAGCACTCACCGATGACGGCAGCTTGCCTCCCGACATGCGCTCCAGCCATCCGGCAATTCTCCCGGGCTCCATCCCCCTCTTCGCCGCCTGCTCCAGCTGCTCCCGGGTGAGCCGGAAGCTCCACATTCCTTCCGCCAGCACCAGCTCGGCGAAGCAAGCAAGACTCCAGCGGATTCGGAAGGATGCCTCCTCCTGGACAAGAACCTCAAGATCCGGCTGGACAATCAGGCTGGGACCTGGGGACAAACGGGCGTCCCCCTGAAGAGGTCCGGTCCCCCTGTCCCGGGATATCACGGATTCCCTATTCGCCGGATTGATATCCGACGGTTTGGCATTTGTCCAGCGAAAGACAAGCTCCCCCGACACATCGTCCAGTTCGCACAAGCCATACCCGGCAAGGGCGCGCAGCCACGCGGAGGCGGAAATCTCAAGCGCGGCGGAATCATCCGTCTTCATAAGCCCTATTTCTCTCATTCCGCCGATGATTTCCTGCACACTGTACCAGGTTCCGGGACGATAGCCAGGCGACAGAATCAGGCGCCGGAAATGCCTGCTGGCAGGCGACAAATCGCCGTACCGCCGGGATATCGCGCGGTAAAGCACGGCCGACATGGACCGTTCATCCAGTCCAAGCCAGTCATCCACCCTGGACGGATCAGGAACAAGTGCGGCATCGCCGCGAACCAGAAGTTCAAGATGAAGCAGAAGGTCCACCATAAACACGGCTGTTAACGGATAATCGGCCGGGTAAGGAGAGAAGATCCCAAGCTCCCGCAACGGCTCATCGCTCCATTTGATCCCGTCCGCAAGGCGGAGCGCCGCTCTTCTATGTATCAACCCCTTGCCGGTAACCGGCAGAGCCTCATCAGCCACAAGCCGCAGAGCGCAGAAGACTGCCGCCGCAGCTCCCCCGCCGCTTGTCTGAAGATCAAACATCGGTTCAAAGTGTTCATTTAGTGACGAATCACCGATGCCTGCTCCCATTGGGAACAAGTGCGGCAACAGACTCTCATAAATCTCTGGCGGCAGCCGGAATTTCCGCGCTCCGCCGACCTGGCTTGACGCCGTAACATATCCGGCCCGCCACAGTTCGTCAAATGCCAGCCGGAATTCGGTGGCTGGCATCCATCGAGGGCGCAGTTTGTCCCGTCCGCCTTCCTGAAACGGTCTGTCCGCCTGCACTGCACAGATGCGCGCCAGCACGTCGCGGGCCGGGCCGGATACCATGGGGAGTCCGCAAGTTGACGCCATGTGTCCCGTGGTTTCTTCGCCATTTAAGGAAAGCGAAAGGTTAAAGGGTCTCATTTCGCTCCATAGCCTCCCTTTGTATCATAACTCCATCTACATTAAAGTCTCCGTCTTTATCTTCATCGAAGCCCTCGTCTTCAACCGGGAATGGATTCATTAGCCCGCCCGTCTCGTACCGGATCTCCGAATACGCATAGCCCTGTTCCAGCAGGAATAGTCTGCGGCGGAGCGCAAATTCCTTCTCCCTGCTGTCATCCGTCACGACCGTGTAGAAGAAGGCCGTATTATCTCCGGATTTGGGCCGCAGAATGCGGCCCAGCCGCTGCGCTTCCTCCTGTCTCGAGCCAAAGGCGCCAGACACCTCAATCAGCACGGATGCGTCGGGAAGATTGACCGCGAAATTGGCGACTTTGGACAGAACGAGCACCCGGATTTTCCCCTCGTTAAATTCCTGATATAGCTTCATACGCTCTTTCTGGGGTGTCCGGCCAGTAAGCAGCGGAGCCGAGACGGCATCGGCCAGCACCTCCAACTGATCCAGGTATTGGCCGATGATCAGGACCGGCGCCCCGGAATGGCGTTTCAGGATAGCGGCCACAGCTTCCGTCTTGACGGGATTGGTTGAAGCGAGCCGGAACTTCTCCCTGATTCCCGTGTACAGGTAAGTCTCCCTCAACTTCCGCTGCAAGGGCACCGCAACCTCAAAGCAACGTACCTTTGCAATCCAGCCTTCCTCCTCCAGCATCCGCCAGGCACAGTCATAACGTTTCGGTCCGATCAGCGAGAACACATCCTCTTCCCGCCCATCCTCCCTGACCAGCGTCGCAGTCAGCCCCACTCTCCGCGTAGCCTGAATCCCGGCAGTAGCACGGAAGACCGGCGCCGGAAGCAGATGCACCTCATCGTACACAATCAATCCCCAATTCCGCTCCTTGAACAGCTTCATATGCTGAAAGCCGCCCTCTTTGGTCGAGCGGTGCGTCAGCATTTGATAAGTGGCCACAGTCACCGGTCTTACACTCCGGCGCTCTCCCGTATATTCACCGATATCCTCGGACGCCAGGGTTGTCCGGCTGCGCAGCTCCTCCGTCCACTGCATAACCGAAGTGGTGTTGGAAGTCAGGATCAAAGTCTCGCACTTCAGTCCCTCCATCACCGCTATGCCGACAACCGTCTTTCCGGAGCCGCAGGGAAGCACGATTACACCGCTCTCGCCGGAAGCGCTGAGCGCTTCCGCAGCTTCACGCTGGTAGTCCCGCAGGCGGAAGGAGACATCCTCCCCCCTCCAGCGGACATCGAGCGGCTGTCCCTCCTGACAGCCGGCCTGATCCCGGACGGGATAGCCTGCGGCGGCCAGTCCCTGCTTCAGGCGTCCCCGCTCTTCTGCCGGTCCCGTCATCTCCAGGGAGCCGGAACGTGTAAAGCCGCAAGTGGAGGTAATCTCCTCCGCTTCCAGCTTATCCAGAAGCGCGGTTGTCCCTGCCGTGAGAACAAGCCGCCCGTCGCCCACGGCAGCCTGAAGGGTAAGCGTGCCGAACTTTAACATCGTCTCCTTCATCCACCGGGACATTCCGGCCGGCATTGAGCCGCCGCACAGATCTTCAAGCCGATTCACGGCTGTTCCCGCATCCATTCCGAGCGAGGCCGCGTTCCACAGCGTCAGCGGCGTGATGCGGTAGGTATGATACATGGGCGGAGTTTTGACCAGCTCCGCAATCTGAAGCAGCAATTCCCGGGCTGCCTCGGCATTCGGGTGACCGCATTCCAGCAGAACCGTCCGATCGGAGCGGACGAGGCAGGGCCCTTGCAGCATTTCTCTCATTCCTTCCGGCTCTCAAATTTGTGAGTGTTGTGAATGCTGAAGATGCACATATGGAAAAAGCTCATCCCGCAAGCGGGAATGAGCTGATGGGGATAATAGCGGCTTAATGCAGCCGGTGCTGCTCGGAAATATCGCTCAAGGCATCTCCGGCATTATCGGCATAAATGTTGCGTACGGCCAAGTCGCCAAGCGATACGACGCCGATGAGCTTGTCTCCGTCGGTTACGGGCAGGCGGCGGATTTGCTGCTCGGCCATGAGCTCGGCCGCTTCATCGACCTCCATGTACTGGGTAGCGCAGCGGATGCCGGTTGTCATGACATTCTCGATCGAAGTCGAGCCCGAATGCTTCTCTGCATATCCGCGAACTACGAGGTCGCGGTCCGTTACAACACCGATAAGCGTATGCCCGTCGGAGAAGTCCACAACCGGAATAAAGCCGGTATCATGATCACGCATCTTCACGGCTGCTTCATAAATATTGTCCTGCAGCGTAACGGTTGCCGGCTGGGTCGTCATTACTTCCTGAACTGTCTTCTTCAAGAGAAAAACCCTCCTTTTCGCATTAAGGAACGGCCTGCGCAGAGGCAGACGGCGCTCTTTCGTACGATAAGTAGGGTTCTCCTGTTGAAGCTTAATTATTCGCCTAGCTCTTCCTTCAGCCGCGAATCCGTCATCGCAACCAAAAGCTTCAGTCCGTATATCAAGGCGTCCTCGTCAAAATCGAATTTCGCATGGTGATGCGGATAGATCGCATTCTTCGCCGGGTTGCCCGCTCCCACGAACATGAAGCAGCCGGGAATTTGCCGGACATAATAAGCGAAATCCTCCGCCGGCATCAGCTTCTCCATCATCTCGACCTTGACCTCGCCGCCAAGCGCAGCCGGAGCCTCCCGGAAGAACCGGGCGGTCTCGCCCTCGTGGTTCTCCAGCGGAGGGTAGCCCATCATGTAGTCGATTTTGTACTCCGCCCCGTAAGCCGCCGTAACCGAGGCGGTCATCGTCTCAATCCGGCTTCTGAGCATCTGACGGGTGCTGTCATCAAAAGTGCGTACCGTGCCGGTGATCCGGCATTTCTCGGCAACGACGTTCTGGGCATATCCGCCCTGTATCGTGCCTACATTGAGGACCGCCGGCTGAAGCGGGTCAACCGAGCGGCTGACGATGCTGTGAAGCTGCGTCACCAGGGCCGCTCCGGCCGCGATGCTGTCGATCGTCCGGTGTGGCGTTCCGGCATGCCCGCCGCGCCCGATAATGTCGATGAAGAATTCATCGGCTGAAGCCATCAGCGGCCCCGGAGCGCTTGCCACTGTTCCGAATGGCAGAGGCGTCCATAGATGGAGTCCGTATACGGCGTCTGCGCCGTCCAGGACCCCCTCATCGATCATGCCGAGTGCTCCTCCCGGGCAAACCTCTTCAGCCGGCTGGAACAGGAAGCGGATCTCGCCCGCCAGTTCTTCCCTCCGGCTGCTGTAGTACTTCGCGGCTGCGAGCAGGATCGACGTATGCCCGTCATGACCGCAGGCATGCATCACGCCGCTACGGGCTGAGCGGTATTCGCATTCTTTCTCGTCCTGGATCGGCAGTGCGTCCATATCGGCGCGTAATACGACCGTACCGCCCGGCCGGTTCCCTTTCAAAATTCCGGTGAGCCCGAAGCCCCCTGTGCTTCGTCTGACTTCGATCCCGAAGCTCTCCAGCTTGCCGGCTACAAAATCAGCCGTCTCCCGCTCCTGATAGGACAACTCCGGATTCCGGTGCAGATGGCGGCGCCATTCCACCATATCGGTCTGCAGCGATTCGATCGGTTTCCGTTCCATACATATCCATTCCCTTCGCTAGTGCCGCCGCAACTCTCCTATTCGCGGCAGTTTCTTCCTTGTATTGTAGCAGAAATGAGGAGAAAGAGGTATGCCGGCCTGCCTTAAGCCTTGCACAGCCTTTCCAAACATACTATCATGAGGAAGAAAAGGCATTAGAATCTTCCGTACCGGCTATCGTTACAAAATGAGACGGGCGGATTTATTTTTGAGCTGAAACAGCTTCTGGAGGCGTGTGAATCTACATATGATGAAGTCAAATAATGAAAGCCCGCCTTCCAAAGGCGCGCCCGATTTTCAACTGTTAATCCTAACACTGCTGCTTGTCGGTTTTGGACTGATTATGGTATTCAGCTCCAGTTCAAGTCTATTCTTCAAGAATGATGCCTTGTATTTCTTAAAAAGACAGCTCATATGGGCAGGCCTCGGCTGCTTCGTTATGTTCACAGTGATGAATATCCCTTACAGCAGATTCAAGAAGTGGTACGCCCCGCTGTTTCTGATTACGCTCGCCCTGCTGCTGTTTGTCGCTACGGCCGAACGTGTTAACGGCGCGAGCAGCTGGATGAACATCGGCGGCCTCGGCATTCAGCCTACAGAGCTTGCCAAAATATCGATCATCCTGTACTTGTCGGCCCTCATCAGCAAGAAGGGGGAGCGTCTTCGAGATTTGCGGTCCGGCTACATTCCCGTCATGGTGATCGTTGGCGTCGTCGCCGGTCTGATCATGCTGCAGCCTGACCTCGGTTCCTGCCTCATTCTGGTGGCGACGAGCGGGCTGGTCATTTTCGCCGGGGGAGCCAGCCTCAAGCATATTCTGGCATCCGTCGGCCTGGTGATTCTCGGGTTCGGACTTGTATTCGGCGGCAAAATGGCGATTGATTCTCTTTCCTCTCATCCGCAGCAGGCTCAAGTGGAACAGGACTACCGCCAGGGACGCATCCAGGCGTTTATCAACCCTTTTCAGGATGCTGAGGGGGCGGGGTATAACATTATTCAATCCCTGACCGCGCTTGGAGAAGGAGGGGTAGGCGGAGCCGGCATCGGCAAAGGGATACAGAAGCTCTACTACCTGCCTTACCCGTATACGGACTTTATCTTTTCAGTCATCGGCGAAGAACTCGGATTTGTCGGAACACTGTTATTCCTTCTGGTGTATTTATACTTTATATGGCGGGGTATTCTTGTGGCTCTAAGGTGCAAGGATTCGTTCGGAACACTCGTCGGCATCGGCATTATGGGAATGATCGCCATCCAGGCGTTCGTCAACATCGGCGGTGTAACCAAAACGATTCCACTGACAGGAGTTACCCTTCCTTTCATCAGCTACGGCGGCTCGTCCCTGCTCGTCTCCATGCTGTCGATGGGTATCCTGCTGAATATCTCCCGCGGAAGCGCACGGCCTGTCAAGGAAGAGCATGTGAAGTCAGTCCGGATTACAGGCCCGGAAGCGCGAAGTGCGGGTTCTCTGAGAGGATAGCATGCCGTGATCGTCTAACGTGGTAATCCCCAAAAAAGGATGCCCTCCCAATCGGAAGGACATCCTTTTTGTTATCCGGCATCGCGCGTATCCGGCGGTAACCGATTATGAAATTTCGTCGTTCTTAAAGGCCACGCCTTCGACTTTGACGTTCACTTCAACGACGCGCAGGCCCGTCATGCTCTCAACCGCCTCACGCACGTTCTGCTGCAGCATCCGGCATACCTCGTGGATCGGCGTCTCGTATAGAACGATAATCCGCAGGTCGATTGCCGCTTCAAGCTGACCGACCTCGACTGTGACGCCTTTCTGCACGTTCTTGCCGCTGAGACGCTTCGCCCAGCCTTCCGACAGGCCTCCCGACATGGCTGCGATTCCCGGAGTCTCCAAGGTAGCCATTCCAGCAATTTTCGAGACTACATCGTTTGAGATACGTATATTGCCCATTTCCAGTTGAAGTTGTTCCGCCATGCCCTTTCCCCCTTACACTCATTATCAATTATTGTAAATCCTAAACAGGCCAAAAAGCAAATGAGTTCCGCACTTTCGTTTACACTAAGGAACAATTTGGGTATATTGAGAAAGAAGTTACTATACATATACAAGATCGGGGTGTGCATGATTTGAAGAAGTGGATTTCAACTTCACTGCTTTTTATTTTCTTCGTACTTAGCGCAATCGGACATTACGCCAACTGGGACCACACCCTCCAATTCGTGATCTCGGCAATATCGGTGGTCTTTGTCGCCGGTTTCCTCGGCAGAGCGACCGAAAGCGTAGCGCATTATGCCGGTCAGCGACTCGGCGGCTTCCTGAATGCGACCTTCGGCAATGCAGCGGAACTCATTATCGCCTTCTTTCTCGTTAAGGAAGGACTCTATGACATGGTTAAAGCGAGCTTGACCGGCTCCATCATCGGCAACCTGCTGCTCGTACTCGGCCTGAGCATTTTTGCCGGCGGCATGAAGTACAAGGTGCAGAATTTCAACATCACGCTTGCGGGGCTGAACGGCTCTCTGATGATTGTTGGCGTCATCGCCCTGTTCGTGCCGGCCATGTTCCTGAATACCCACTCTATCACGAAGAACGAGACTGCGACGCTCAGTCTGGTTGTGGCAGGCGTCCTGATCGTATCGTACATAGCCTGGCTGGCCTTCTCCATGATTACGCATAAAAAATATCTGGATGACGTCACCTCAGACGGCGAGGAGGAGCTCCCGAACGAGCATGCGCCATCTTGGTCCAAAGGCCAGTCGATCTTGTATTTGGTGCTTGCCACCGTTATGGTCGCGTTCGTCAGTGAATGGCTGGTCGGAACGCTGGAGAGTTTGACCGAGCGCTTCGGTCTCAGCGAGCTATTCGTCGGCGCCTTCCTTGTCGCCATTATCGGCAATGCCGCGGAGCACAGTGCCGCCATCATGCTGGCCATGAAGAACAAAATCGGCGCGGCTGTGGAAATCGCTGTCGGCAGCAGTCTGCAGATCGCCCTGTTTGTAGCTCCCGTGCTGATCTTCGCCAGCTATTTTATGGGAAGCACCATGGACATCGTCTTCACCACAATTGAGCTGGTTGCGATCGGCGTTGCCGTCTTTATCGCCAAGTCGATTACACAGGACGGCGCGACCAACTGGTACGAGGGACTGCTGCTGCTCGCCGTTTATGTTATCCTGGGCGTCTCGTTCTTTCTTGTGTGATCCAGTCTTTCTTTCAAAAACAAATCGCGCACTAACACAGCAAAACCCCGCGCAGCCGGTCTGCACGGGGTTTTGCTGTCGGTATGAAGCAGATCTTCTGTAGCCGTCAGGTCGTGCAGAACACGATCCGGCGATAGACTTAGCGCCTGTCCTTCATACCGCTTGCTCTATTGCTTCGCCTTCTCGTTCAGTGCTTCATATAGAATAGCCAGCTCGCGCTCAAGCTTGCTTACAATCTCCTTGCCTGCAAGCTCGGACAACAACCCGGCCCGGACGGCAAAATCGACTTCCCTGGAGAAGCCATACATTTGTGTATCCAGCACTTCCTCATAGAGAGGGCAGTAGCGTGTCGCCAGATTCTCCATCTGCACTTCGATGAGCTTTTGAATTTTATCGGCATCTTCCTGCAAAAGAGTAACGGCCAAGATATTCATCCGGTCCTGCAATTCAGACGAAGTCATGCATCTTCCCCCCCATGTCCAAAATATCATTCCAAAAAGGCTGTTAGTTTTATATTAGTCGAAATTTCCCGCCAATACAAGAATACAGTTCATGCATGGAGCATTGGCGGATTGCTAGATCCAGACCCTATGAAGAAACGCCCTGCCTGAAGGCAGAGCGTCCGGTGTGAAGATTGGGTTACTTTGGAATCACGGTGAATTTAAGGTTGTACTTGCCGAACACTTCACTCATCGCTTTCTTGGCTTCTTCAGCGTCGCTGCCATGAACATGCAGTTCATACGTTTGACTCGACACAAGCGTAGTGAACAGACCGAGAATGCTCTTGACATCAATGTACTTATTGTCTGCCTGAAGTACGATTGAGGAAGCGAATTTGCTGGCTGTTTGAGCGATTTCCACGATTGCTGCATTGTTACTGTTGGTGGACATAGGGGATCCCTCCGCAACTGATTTTAGGTTCAAGTATATGTTGTATGATCATTTCCATGATAATTGAATCCGCTTACCGGTGCAAGGATTTATCTGACAGCATTCCAACTATTTCAAATTCTCGGGATTGAGAGCTTCCAGCTCCGGAATTACAAAGATTCCGTCCTTGCGAATCAGTCTGTCGTCAAAATAGATTTCGCCGCCGCCATACTCAGGACGCTGGATCAGCACAAGGTCCCAATGGATAGAGGAACGATTGCCGTTATCCGTTACATCATAGGCCTGACCTGGCGTGAAATGCAGGCTTCCCGCGATCTTCTCGTCAAACAGAATATCCTTCATCGGATGCAGAATATAGGGATTAAAGCCAATTGCGAATTCTCCGATATAGCGCGCGCCTTCATCGGAATCGAGAATTTCGTTGAGGCGTGCGGTGTCGTTGCTGGTTGCTTCAACAATTTTGCCGTTCTCGAAGCGGAATTTAATATTTTCAAACGTAATGCCGTTATAGAGCGTGGCCGCATTATAGCTGATAGTGCCGTTAACAGAATCGCGCACAGGCGCGCTGTATACCTCGCCGTCCGGAATATTCGCCTGGCCGGAGCATTTCTCGGCGCCGATCCCCTTGATGGAGAAGGTGAGGTCCGTTCCCGGTCCCGTGATCCGCACTCTGTCGGTCTTCTTCATAAGATCCGCAAGCGGGTCCTGCGCTTTGTCCATTTTCGCATAATCCAGATTGCATACTTCGAAGTAGAAATCCTCAAAAGCTTCCGTGCTCGTATTGGCGAGTTGGGCCATGCTCGGGTTCGGGTAACGCAGAATGACCCATTTCGTATGCTTGACGCGCTGTTCGCTATGTACGGGGTGGGAATACAGCGAGTTGTACAGCCGCATTTTCTCTTCCGGCACGTCTGACAAATCGTTAACATTATCGCTAGAGCGGATGCCGATATAGCCCTGCATCTGCTTCATCCGGTTCAAATCGATCTCGGCCCAGGTTCTCAGGCTCTCTTCTGTAGCGCTCAGCAGCATGCTTCGCAGCACTGTACGATCGGTGAGCTGAACGAACGCATTCCCTCCTGCCTTGCCGATCTCTTCCACAACGGCCTTCAGCAAATCCCGCTCGCTGCCGATCATCTCAACCAGCACATTCTCGCCGGGCTGAACATCGACGGAGTAGCCCACCAGATTTTGGGCCAGTTTCTGAATTCGGGGATCTCTCATACCTACAACTTCCTTCCTTGTGCTTAAGCATTATCCTGCACGCAAATATTTCCACATGCCTATATATTGTAGCATTCCGGCAGGGATACGCAAGGCGCAGTCCCATTATCTACCGATATCCGTAAAAATCGACGCGCATGACCGTCATCTCCTGGCGTGATTTCCCCTCCGGCGTTAAATAACGGACCGTCCGCTGACGGGTAAGCGTTTTAGGAAGATTGCGCCTCGTATCCACCTTCAGATAATAGACAGTCTTCACCTCCGCCTTTTTCAGCCTGCGCTGCAGCTCGCCGTTCTCGTGGTCCCAGAGCTCTGCCAGGCGGGCGGTTACGGACTCGGCATGGTACGCCGCTCCCTTTGCTTCCTCGGAAACATTGCGAAGCGGTGTCATATTCTCTTCCAGTTCCCGGGAGAGCTGGCGAAGCCCTGCCTCTGGAGTGAGCTCAACCCGCAGCAGGACCGTTCCCCGGGCCGCGCCTTCCTCCCGCGTCACAGTCTTGTCCAGACTGTCCAAATCTTCAAGCTGAGAGAGGGGATTCATGCCGGGAAGCGGGAGCGGCTCCTGCGATTCCATGCTCTCTGCTCCAATCCAGCCCCCTTTCTCTTTGACCATTTTGCTGTAAAAAGCAGTGGCGGCTTCTCCGGCGCTTAACGTCTCCGGTTTCGGCGACCGGACAGCGCCTGAAGGCAGCGTGTACAGCGAGAGCGAATTATGGTCTTTCAGCTCCCCTCCATAATAGAGTGTAGCATCCTTCTTTTGAGCCCCGTTAACCGTAAGGGCGGCCTCTCCTTCAAAATTCACCCCATCAGTCCCAGTTATCCCGGACAGTGCAAGTCCCAGCTGCTCTGGAGCCGGTCTTTCACCCGCTCCCGTGCAGCCCGCAGTCATGAAGCAGCCCAGGGCTATCAGTCCCGTCAACCCTTTTCTTGCGAGTGCATATCCCATCGTCATCAGCGCCTCTTTCTTCCTCGCTTATCATACTTGATATCGTGTCCCCGTTCCGCAGGCTTATACCAAGAGCGTTTTGAGAGCCTTATACGGCGTAATGTTTGCAGTCAAAATAGCCCTCCGCCGCGATCCCGGCGAAGGGCTTGATCATTGTTATAACCGAATGAATTTCGGGCTAGCTCAGCCTACATCCCCGTCTATGCGAAGCATTAACGGCTTTACCCCTGCTTCCCGGCCTTCTCCTCGGTTCCCTTGTCCACAACCACCTGGTTGCGGCCGTTGTTCTTGGCCTCATAGAGCGCCATATCCGCTCTGTAGAACAGGGAGTCGACGCTGGCGAGGTGCTGGTCGTTCCAATTCCATTCCGCGATTCCGCAGGACACGGTTACTTCCGGATCTGTCTCCTTCTGGACCCGAACCCGAATCCGTTCCGCTACATGGAACGCCTGCTCCGACGAGAGCTGCGGCAGATAGATCGCCAGCTCCTCTCCGCCCCATCTCGCCGCCAGATCGCCCTGACGGATGGATAGCCGGACGATGTCGCTGACCTGCCGCAGAATGAGATCGCCCTTCTGATGACCATATGTATCATTGACCTGCTTGAAGTAGTCAATGTCCACGACGACAAGCGTACCGCAATAATCGCCGGTCTGCTTCTCCTTGATGGACTGGTCCAGAAAATGTCTGGCGTACAGTCCTGTCAGGGAATCCCGGTTAGCCAGCCTGTGGACTTCGGCGTGAAGAAGGGCATTGCCAACGGCAAGGCCGATGTGTCCGGCCAGCGACTGCAGCAGCTTGAAATGATCGTACGAGAAAAAACGCGGCTCCCGGTGGGTCAGCATGATAACGCCCCGTGCTTCGCCGCCGACGCTAATCGGCGTTGCAATAAGGGATTGCGACTCGGTGAAATCCATCAGCTTCGACCGGATTCCGCCCTGATCCGGATAATCGGACATAATGACGGGTTCGCCGGAGGAGAACACTCTTCCGCCTACCCCGCGTCCCACTTCGATGATCTCGCCGATCAGCGACGGATGATTGC
This sequence comes from Paenibacillus sinensis, assembly GCF_019904155.1. Classification (GTDB taxonomy): domain Bacteria; phylum Bacillota; class Bacilli; order Paenibacillales; family Paenibacillaceae; genus Paenibacillus_AQ; species Paenibacillus_AQ sinensis. The sequence goes on along the minus strand of NZ_JAHCMB010000168.1, from coordinate 37,936 downwards.
AGGCCACTGCTTCAAGTCCCTGCTTCTCCTCGTTGTAGTGGAGTATGCAGCAGTAATCCGCTTCGAACATCCCCAGAAGCTCTTCAAAGGCGGCTTCGAACGTCTCGCCGAGCTGCAGGCTCTGGTTCAGACGCTGGGTCAGCTCGTTGCTCATTCTCAGCTCCCGGATCAGCTGATTGGATCTATCGTACAGCTTCGCGTTCTCGAACGCCGTGCCCGCCGTCCCGGCCACCATGGACAGAAAGGACAGGTCCGTGTCCGGATCTTCCGGGTTATGCATGACAAGATGAAACACTCCGTATACACCTTGCTTGCCGCCAAGCGGCAAACCGATTTCGACGAGAGGCTGGTCATCATGAGTCTTCATCGCTACGGAACCGTCCTTGAACGCCTTCTCCCGGACATCTTCCCTGTCCCATTTCTGCGGCACTGGCATCACCTGTGGAAGGGAACTGTGGTGATCCTGCGACATATACAGCGTAAGTTTGGCACCGGGATACATAGCTGCGATGCTCTCGATTACCTCGGTGAGAACGGCATCCACATCGATATTGTCGTGCATGCGCTGCACGATCTGGAAGAGCAGGGAACGCCGTCCGCTCTCCCGCTCGGCATGGTGATGGACCGCGGTCAGGTCCTCAACGAAGAGATGCTCCATCTGCCTGTAGAAGCAGGTGATGTAGTGAAGGGCCATGGCCTCGGCCGCATAGCGTCCTCCCTTAAGCATGTCGCCCGCCGGCATTTTGCAGCCTAACAGCGCGTATACTTCCCCGTCTGAACGGGTCTTCAGCGGCACAGCCAAATAAGCTGTCTCTCTGCCGTTCTCTTCGATCTGGAGCATGCAGTCCCTCGAAGATGTCAGACTGACGTTGACGACCTGCTCCCACAGCGGAGATTTCAGCTCGTCAGTTTCTTTCTTTCCCGCGAGCCATTTGCCTTCAAAGTTAAAGACACACCAGTCCCAGGCTCCCGCAAAAGCAAGACCCGCTCCTTTCTCCGTCCATTCGTGAAAACTGTCCGTAATCATGGCGGAGATATAAGGAAAGTCATGCCTGTTGATATCCAGTTGTTTGAGCCATGCCGCAGGATCCTTGGAGTTCCTGCCCGGCATCTTGATATTGCGTATCAGCGCATGGCTATCTTTAGTGCCGTTAGCTTCCTGCTCTGACATAAAGACGGGTCTCCTTTTCATCCTGAATGTAATCCGCTGCTCCAGCAATTAACACTATTTTACTCTCTTTCCGTTTCCATTGCATCATTTTTTCGGCTGTAAACAGATATTTTTTAGGTCAAAAGAACTAAAAGTTAAATAAATCATAAAGTTCTGAAAGCAGGCTTGACTTGGATAGGCTATTTCATATAAAATTTATTGTTGAACAAGACTGTAACAAGTCTTCCAATTGGGCGTAACATTGTGTCACCCTCACGCTTTTCGTCTGCAAGGGGCAGCGGCTGAACTTTCCCTTGCAGTGCGGAGCCATAAGGCGAACCGCTTCTAACGAACAGCGGCGCAAATAGAGCCCTGCTGAAATTACAATTAAAAAGGAGTCTACTATAACATGGCACGTTACACCGGACCTAAATTCAAACTCAGCCGCCGTCTGGGCATCTCCCTGAGCGGAACAGGCAAAGACCTGAAGCGCCCTTTCCCTCCTGGACAACACGGCGCTAACCAACGCAGAAAGGTTAGCAACTATGGCATGCAGCTGCTCGAGAAGCAGAAGCTTCGTCATATGTACGGTTTGGGCGAGAAACAGTTCCGCACTCTGTTCCACAAAGCGCATGGCATGCAAGGTATCGCGGGCGAGAACTTCATGTTCCTGCTTGAAAGCCGTCTGGACAACCTTGTATACCGTCTGGGATTCGCTAACTCCCGCGCTGGCGCTCGTCAATTGGTTTCCCACGGACATGTTACCGTTAACGGCAAGAAAGTCGACATCGCTTCCTATCGTGTAAGCACAGGCGATGTAATCGGCCTTCGCGAAAGAAGCCGTGCCCTGACTTCCATCAAGGAAGCTTTGGCTAACCGTACACATCTGCCGGCATACCTGGAATACTCCGATTCCGCAGTGGAAGGCAAGTTCATCCGTCTGCCGGAACGCGCCGAGCTCTCCCAGGACATCGACGAGAAGCAAATCGTCGAATTCTACAACCGTTAATCTTACGTTACCATTGCTTATACAGAAGCCTCCGGTTCATTCCGGAGGCTTCTTGTTCGTTAAACGGGGATCACATGGTGCAGTCCTCTCTATTATACTTACAGCTCCAAATGACAAGAACGGCAGGCCCTCGATAAAAGGCCTGCCGTTATGATTTGTATGCATCAATCTCATATCAAGCCAAGGTTCTCAGCTCAGTGTGAGCTTCGCGAATTTCCGCTTGCCGACCTGGATGATATCCCCATCCTGCGGCGTGATATCCGCGTTGGGATCGGTCAGCTTCTCCTCGTTCAGCTTGACCGCTCCCTGCTGGATGCTGCGCTTGGCTTCACCGCCCGAAGCCGCAAATCCGATGACCTGCAGCAGCCTGGTCAGGCGGATGGCTCCGTCCGTCAGCTCCCCGGCCGGAATCGCGATCGTTTCCACATCCTCCGGCAGCGCCCGCTGCTGGAATACCGTAATGAAATGCTGCTCTGCGGCATCCGCAGCTTCCTGGCCATGATACATTCTGACGAAGGTATGCGCCAGCCGCATTTTGGCGTCACGCGGGTGAACCGCACCGGAAGCCAGGCCTTCCTCAAGCTCCTTCAAGCCTTCGTTGGTAATATCGGTGGCCAGCGAGTAGTATTTCAGCATAAGCTCGTCGGGAACCGACATCGCCTTACCGTAGATTTCGTTCGGCTCCTCATCGATACCGATGTAATTGCCCAGGCTCTTGCTCATCTTCTGAACGCCGTCCAGACCTTCAAGCAGCGGGGTCATGATGGCGGCCTGCGTATCGACACCGTATTCCTTCTGAAGGGTCCGTCCCATCAGTAGATTGAACTTCTGGTCTGTACCGCCGAGCTCCACGTCTGTCTTAAGCGCCACGGAGTCCATGCCCTGCATCAGCGGGTAGAAGAATTCATGAATGCTGATCGGCAGGCCGTTCTGGTAGCGCTTGGTGAAATCGTCGCGTTCGAGCATGCGGGCCACCGTCACCTTGGCAGCCAGACCCACCACATCGGCAAAGTTCATCGGACCGAGCCACTCGGAATTGTAGAAGACCTTTGTCTTCTCCGGGTCCAGAATTTTATGAAGCTGCTTCTTGTATGTCTCCGCATTGCGTTTCACATCTTCTTCAGTCAGCTGCTTGCGCGTCTCCGATTTGCCCGTCGGATCGCCAATCCGGCCCGTGAAGTCCCCGATAATAAGCTGAACCTGATGGCCCAGCTCCTGGAACTGGCGCAGCTTGTGCATGACAACCGTATGTCCCACATGAATGTCGGGAGCGGAAGGATCGAGACCAAGCTTCACGTTCAGCGGCGTCCCCGTCACGACCGATTTCATAATTTTACGTTTCAATTCCTCTTCCGGCACAATCTCCACGACACCGCGTGAGATAATCTCCAGTTGGCGTTCGACTTCATGCTGCTGCTCCGGCAACAATTCTTCCCATTTCATCTTCGGCAACCCCTTCTCTTCTGTTTCTTGCATCTCTGGATCTACATCATACATGCAAATTCACGCAAAAAAGCCTCTTTCGCATCCCAAGGGACGAGAAAGAGACTCGCGGTACCACCCTAATTAAAACCATCGGCCCAACTATGTATAGTCAGCCTGCACAGTTTTCACTTCATTGCCATAACGGGAATGTTCATCCCGGTGCCGGACTACTAGTTGGAGAAGCAGCGCTCCCCATTGTTCCCCCGGACGGCTCCGGACCGTAATTCGCTAGAGCTCCGCCACCGGTTCGCACCTTCCACCGGCTCTCTGATGAAACGGGATTCCCTGCTACTTCTGTCCTTCCACGCCTTTGTGAATTATCCAATTGATTTCATTTATAGCATAGGCCCGTTCAATATGTCAAATTTCGTCCCTCTTCCCCTCTATCCTACACGCGCATTCAAAACCGCCATTTTGTGCTATAATAATTCCGGTAAAAGGAGGATGTCGATGGCTCAAGATAATATGAAGAAAGTGGCGGAGGATATTCGGCCGCGCAGATCCTGGCTTCGCCGAATCGGCTCCGTCATCAAATGGATGTTCATCCTGGGCTTTATGGCCGCGCTCTTCGCCGGCGGCGCCGTGGGCGGTTTCATTGCGTCCATAGTGAAGGATGAGCCCGTCCGGTCCGAGCAGACGATTCAGGAAGAGATCAGCCAGAACGATGTAACCGGCTTCGCCTACTTCCGGGACGGCACGCCGATCGGCCAGCTTCGAACAGACGAGGATCGAAGGCTCGTCGCCTTCAAGGATATCCCCCAATCGGTCATAGATGCCGTTCTCGCCATTGAAGATAATCGGTTCTATGAGCATCATGGTGTTGACATCAGCGGCACAGTGCGGGCCATTAAGCAGAAATTGCTGAACGAGTCCGTTCAGACCGGAGGCAGTACCCTCACCCAGCAGCTTGCAAGACGCGTCTTCCTGAGTCTGGATAAGACGGACGACCGCAAGGTCAAGGAAATTTTACTGTCGCTGCGGCTGGAACGATTTTTAAGCAAGAACGAAATATTAACGGCCTATCTCAACAAAGTTCCTTTTGGCAACGGTTCAAACGGATACAATGTGTATGGGATCAAGGCCGCCGCCAAAGGTATCTTCGGCATTAATGATCTCAACAAGCTGAATATCGCACAGGCGGCTTATCTGGCGGGTCTCCCCCAGCTTCCGTCCAGCTACTCCGCATTCAACGGATACGGGGAATTTAACGAGGCCGCATTCGGCCGCGCAATCGACCGGCAGCATCTGGTGCTGCGCCGCATGCTGGAGGAGAACAAAATCAACTCTTCCCAGTATCAGCAGGCATTGGCCTTTGACATCAAGAAGTCGCTTGCTCCGCATTCGAAGAAGGCTTATGTCACTTATCCCTATCTTATGATGGAGACGGAGCGGCAGGCAGCCGGCATCCTGCTTAAGCTGAACAAGGGACAGGATGGCGAGAGCAGCGCCGCCCAGCTGGAGAGTGCGCGTCAGCAGCTGCTGACAGGCGGATACCGTGTGTATACCACGATTGACAAAAAAGTATACAGCGCCATGCACAGCATCTCGGACGACAGCAGCAATTTTACGAAAGAGAGCAAGAAGAAAGGTCTGGAGCAGACCGCCGGCATCATGATCGAGAATAAGACCGGCGCGATTCTGGGGATGATCGAAGGCCGTGACTACAACATCGAGAGCATGAACTATGCCACTCAGATGGTGCGCCAGCCCGGCTCCACGATGAAGCCTATTGCCGCGTATTTGCCGGCTCTGGATACCGGTATCATTCAGCCCGCAAGCATTCTGGACGACGCCCCGATCATTTTGAAGGACGGCTCCAAAGGCTTCCATATTCCGAAGAACTCGAATAACCGTTATCAGGGACTGGTAACGGCAAGATACGCGCTCAACAACTCGCTGAACCTCCCCGCCCTCAAGCTGTTCGACGAGAAGGTGGGCATCAAGGATGCATGGGCTTTCGCCAAGAAACTCGGCATCACGACGATCCAGGACGAGGATTACAGCGCGCAGACGGGCGTTCTCGGCGGCCTGAAATACGGCGTAACCGTCGAGGATCTTACCAATGCGTATTCAGCTATCGGAAACAAGGGCGAATTCAACGACGCGTATATGATCGAGAAGATTGTAGACGCACAGGGCAAAATCGTCTATCAGCACAAGGCCAGTCCGCAGCAGGTCTTCTCTGTGCAGACCGCCTATTTGATGACCGACATGCTGCGCACCGTCGTATCCGACGGAACGGGAAGCACGGTCAAGAGCAATTACAAGCACTTTAAAGACGTTCCTATTGTCGGCAAGACCGGAACGACCCAGAACTATGCCGATGTGTGGTTTATGGGTTATTCCCCGGACGTCACGCTTGGCATGTGGGTCGGCTACAAGGAGCAGATCAACACGCTTGAAGGCAAGACTCAGCGCAAGCAGGCCCAGACGTTATGGGCGAAGGTTATGAACGCTGTTGTCGAGAAGGAGCCCGAGCTGTTCACAACCAAGAAATTCGACCAGCCGGACGGCATTGTCAAGGATACGGTTTCCGCTTACAGCGGCAAGCAGCCGACCTCGCTGACAGACAAGTTCACGACCGATATTTTTAATGCCAAATATGTACCCAAAGACAGTGATGACGGAATCACCCGGGCCAAGTATATTACGTACGGCGGAGTTAACTACATCCCGCGTGAAGGTACGCCAGATGACTTCCTGAACTCGAAAATCGTCGTTGCCAGAGAGAAGCCGATCGACCAACTGATCAAGGAGCTGGAAGCGGCGTTCCCGTCGATGAGAGATCATGAGCCGCTGGAATACTATTTGCCTGCAGACGCCAAATCCGACGTGCCGACCGAAATCGATCCGCGTCAGGACGACGGCGCTGCCCCGGCTTCGCCACAAAATGTGGCCTTGATTTACAAGAACGGCAAAGCGGTCATCTCCTTCGGCAAAAGTCCATCCGCCGATGTGGTAGGCTACCGGCTATACCGGTCGCTTCGCGGCGGAGCATTCCAGAAGGTCGGCGTGCTGACGTCCGGCGAAGGCACATCGTTCACGCCAGGAACGCCGGAGAGCGAATCGGCCGTGTTCTATGTGACAGCGGTCGATGTCGCGGGGAGAGAGACATCTTCCGCCTCTGTGGGCGGCAGCTATTCGACTCCTGAGCCTTCGCCGTCTCCATCCGCTTCGGAGGGGCCAGTACAGACCCCGAACCCTAGCGAGGGCGGAGAGCAGCTGCCAGGCGTCTTTCCCGGTCTTCCGGTCGATCCGCAGAGCACAGACAATCCCGGAACGATCATTGTATCGCCTACCCCTACTGGCACCACTACAGGCGGCACCGGCGAAACCAGTGGAACCGACGGAACCGGTGGAACCGACGCAGGAGCTGGAGCTGGCGCTGGAACCCCCGCTCAAGGCGGAACGCATACGGGAACCGGCAATTAAGCCGCAAACCAGCTGTAACAGCTGTTGGAACTCAGACGACTAGGATCATTAAGTTCAACATCATCACATAAGCAAAGACGGCTGACCGTCGCCCTGCCGGGCGATGAGTCAGCCGTCTTTTTTGTGGGTGTTCCTAGTCTACAATCTCTACTTCTTCAGTTCCTCCAGTATGCCGATGACGATTTCATGGGACAACCGAGAAGCCGTTTCAGTGAATTCACTGTAGCTGACATCCGCCGATCCGTCCGCTTTGTCGGACATGGCGCGGATAACGACAAATGGAACACCGTTCATATGGCATACTTGAGCCAGCGCCGCTCCCTCCATCTCCGCACAAGCACCGTTCATTTCTTCTCTGAGCTTAACGACAAGCTCGTGATTCGCCACGAACCGGTCGCCTGACAGGACTCGGCCTGTCACATAACGGGCCTTCCGGTCCATGCATACCTTGCCGGCGATACGGACCAGCTCCGGGTCAGCTGGAAATACGGATATGTCCTGATAGGGAATGACGCCCGGAGCATAGCCAAGAGCCGTTGCATCCATATCATGCTGCATGCATTCCGACGATATGACGATATCGCCGACATCAAGATCCGGATGCAGCGCGCCCGCCACTCCGGTGAATACGACCTTGGCCGCTCCGCACTGCTGAATCAAAATCTGCGTGGCAACCGCCGCATTGACTTTGCCGACGCCGCATTTGGTAACGACGACCGAATGTCCTCGAATCGTCCCTTTATAGTACGTGATTCCCGCGTAAACCTCGGCTTCGCTGTGCTCCATATCCTCCAGCAGCCGTCTGATCTCTTCATCCATGGCCCCCACAATTCCGATAACCGGATTCATAAGCTGCCTCCTTCTCGTAAGTTACCTATGTATAGCAGATGTATAGCAGAACCTGGACTAGATGCACAAACACAAAAAGCCCCAGGACGGGGCTCTTTACGTCGGCTTCAGTCATTCCGGCCGGCGGAGCGCCGACCGGTCCCACAGGGATGAGGTCCGAATTATTCGTTCATCCAATTATTCGTTCGTTTAATTACTCATTCACATGGCTGACGGAGAGACGCAGAATCGTCTCATGCGGAAGAATGACCCGCGGATTCTCCACGGTCTCCTTCTTCATCAGCTTCGTCAGAAGCCGCATGGCGACAGCGCCAAGGTCATACATCGGCTGGGCGACCGTGGTCAGCAGCGGCCGAACCATGGATGCCATACGGATGTTATCGACGCTGATGATCGAGAAATCATCCGGCACCTTCAGACCTTCGTCCTGAATGCTGTGGATCGCGCCGATCGCCATTTCGTCGGTTGCCGCGAAGATAGCCGTCGGCTTCTTCTTGAGGCCGAGGAAGTACTTCATGGCTTCAACACCGGATTCATAGCGATAGTTGCCGATACGGACCAGATCCTCCTGATACTCGATACCAGCCGTTTCCAGCGCCCGCTTATAGCCCTGGAACCGGGAGAAGCCGTTGGCCGGGTCCTGCAACGTGCCGCTGATCATGGCGATTTCGCGATGTCCGTGACGAATCAGCGTGTTGACGGCATCAAATGCCGCAGCTTCGTGATCGATGTCAACCGAAGGATAGGTTCCCTTCTCGTCACTGGTCGCGCAGAGCACGATCGGAACAGCCGATGTCTGGAAGGCCAGAATATGCTCTTCCGTAACGGTTCCGCCCATGAAGAGGAGCCCGTCCACCTGCTTCTCGAGCAGAGTGTTAATAACACGGATTTCCTTCTCCTTGCGCTTATCGGCGTTACACAAAATAATATTATAATGATACATATTCGCGATATCTTCGATACCGCGGGCGATTTCGGCGAAGATCGAATTCGAAATGTCGGGAATAACCACACCGACTGTCGTCGTCTTCTTGCTGGCAAGACCTCTTGCCACCGCGTTGGGACGATAACCCAAACGCTCAATCGCCTCATAAACCTTCTTTCGAGTCTGCGGCTTCACATTGGGGTTGTTGTTAACCACCCGTGATACCGTTGCCATGGATACGCCTGCTTCACGCGCTACATCGTAAATGGTTACAGTCAAATTACTCTCTCCATTGCGATAAATTTTATCGTTCGATCGAATTAAAATCATGATACGATAATTTGTACTTTTGTGCAATGATAACGCTTCAATTTCCTTTCAGAACTTCTTTCAAAGCCGATTCCGTTATCCGGGAATGGGACGTGTTCCATACCGCTTTACCGTTTTTGACAAGGATCGCTTGGGGCGACTGGTGCTCAATCCCCAATTTTGCTGCCGCTTCGCCTGATACGTCCCGGGACTCGATGACGTCGATTAGCGCATACGTTACCGATTCTTCAGGCTCGCCGCGAAGGTAAGACTGCATCTGCTCATAAGCTCCGGCGCTGATCGGACAGCGTGTGCTGTGCTTGAAGATCAGCAGGGGTTGCTCTTCCGAACGTGCAAGAGCTTCCTCCAGTTCCAGGGTGGAGCCAACTTGGATTAGTTGTGCCATTTAAGTTCCCATCCCCTTGTGCGAGAAATGTAACCTCTTACTTTATGGTATCAAAAAACGGCGAAAAAATCCAACATTTCTGAAAGATTTTCATTGAGTTACAGAAAAAAATTTCAACGTACACCGGTTTTATAGTGCGGAACCAATACAAGCAGCCTGTTCTCGATCTCGTTCATCCATTGTTTGTCCGATAATTCCGTTGCTACGCGGAGTATATCGAGAAGTAGATCAATCCGCTCCGCGACCGCCTGCCGTACCGCAGACTCCAGATCACGGTCCTCCCCAGTATAACCATTGAACGTGGAATTCAGCACAAAGGCCCACTCGTTGCGTTCTACAAAGGAAATGGTTAATCTGCCCGGAGCTTCGCCCAGCTCAGCCAGGAGTGAAGCAAGATCCGCCTTGACCGCCGGGTGAGGCTCATAGGTGAAGCAGGATTGGCACATAAAGACAGGGACTTTCTCGATTTTGACACGGGCTTTATAAATCAGGGTATGCATATGTATGATCATCTCGCCGCCGCAGCGGCAGGTTTGTTGAAGTTGAACAATTCGAGTCATGGATAGCACCTCAGTAGGGTTTTTTCACAATCAGTTTTATATATTCGCCGTCCCCCCTAAAAATCCTTTCGATTTGCACATTGTGTTTTATTTACCAGTTATGTATAACTTTTTCACCTCTAATGTGACTTTAAATTTTAAATTTGATAAAATAACCGGGATAAGTTTACGAAGGGAGCTGCTGTTGATTTGAGACTCGCAGGCAAAAAAGTAATTGCATTGGTAGACGATGAATTTGAGGATTTGGAGCTCTGGTATCCGGTGTACCGGGTGAGAGAAGAAGGAGCCGAGGTCCACTTGGCCGGGCTGGAGAAGAATAAAACCTATGTCGGCAAATACGGTGTACCTGCCGTCTCGGATTACTCCTGGAATGAACTGGAAACGTCTCATTATGACGGCATCCTCGTTCCGGGAGGCTGGGCCCCGGACAAGATCCGCCGGTATCCCAAGGTGCTGGAGCTGATCCGGGAATTTAACGAAGCCAAGAAGCCAATCGGACAGATTTGCCACGCCGGCTGGGTTCTGATTTCCGCCAAAATTCTGGACGGCGTCACGGTGACCTCCACGCCGGGTATCCGTGACGATATGGAGAATGCGGGAGCGATCTGGAAAGATGAGCCGGTCGTTACTGACGGTCACATCATCTCGGCCCGGCGCCCGCCCGATCTTCCTCCTTACGGCAAAGCGTTCTGCGACGCACTTGCCGGAGAATGATAAAAGATGAAAACCTCCGCTTTGCTGCGTCAGCCGGACGCGGGCAAGGCGGAGGTTTTCTTTTTCAGCGGCGACATGTCCATTAAGAGGGAATTCTAGCGGATACGCAGCGACTTATGCTCCAGGATCGGGTTCGGATAGCTGTATAACGTAAAGGTCAAGGGCTGCGGCAGGTATTCGGACGGCTCTCCCAGATTGATATAATAGTCGACTGTCCGACCTTCTGCCCCTTCCCGCTGCGACGATTCCATATGCGAGGTATCCAGCTTGTGCCCCTTTCCTATGCCGTCGGTATAGTCAATATCAAGGCTGACACCATACCAGGTATTGATGCTGTTGTCATTGCCCCTGAGTATACCCGGCTCCGAATAGCGCAGAACCATCTGCCCCTTCGCGGCAGGGACGTCCGAGAACTTGAGCTTGCTGTCGGGCGCCTTCAGGATTTCCTTCTTCTCTGTATCAACCACGAGCGTTAGACGTCCCTTATCCAGCGCCTGGATGCCCTCTACGGTCAGTGTAAGCGGGCCGCGCTCATTTTCGTTGTCATTGCTGAACACCATCGTTCCGATACCAAGATCTCCCTTGTATGACATGAAAGAGGTAAGCTTGCTCGTCTTCCCCTCCGCACCGGAAAGAATCGTCGGCGAGATCAGTCCAAAAATCTTCATGGAGTTGCTGTCCTTGTAATCATAATCCACATAGATGCCGGTCGGGCCGATGTACGCCTTGGACAACAAAATTTCCTGACCGTCGATAATCATTGAGCTATTAATCGGGATGTCCCTGCCTTCATGGACAGCTCCGGATTCGTCGAGCCGGAAGCTCGTCATAAGCTCGGTCCGGTACTTCATGCTGCTTGAAGTCAGTGCCTCCGGGCTGTCTTCAGTCATTGTCAGCGTCGCAGTCACGCTTGCCGGAATCTTCTGCACCGCTTGGTCCCAGGTGACCTGGATGATGTGATGAGCCGTTCCCTTGCCGCTCTCCATATCTCCCCAGCTTGAATAACCCGCGTAGATGCTCTTTCCTGTATCTTGATCCTTAAGCATAAAACCGGCGATTTGCGCTTTCTTGTCGCTATGATTCTCAGTGGTATACAGCACGAACATGCCCCGACGATCCGCAATGACGGCATCCACCGTGAACCGGTATCCGTTCTTCTCCCCGCTCGCGGCGCCGAGGGTCCGGTGCACCTCTCCGTAATCCAATGCCGTTCTGGGAGTAATCTGATCCTTGAGGATCTCGCGGAAGGGCTCAAGTTCGCCCCAGTTCGTCAGCGGCTTTCTTGCAGACATGGTCTGGTTCGTAAGTCCGGTAAGCCACGGAAGCAGGACCAGCACTAGCAGAGCAGCGGCTGCCAGGGCGGCGCCTACCCGCCACCTAGAATACGGTAGTCTGCGATTTCTTCCCCGCTCGATTCCCATTCGTATGGCTTCATCCAGCTTCCGGTCCTGAACCGCCAGCTCCTCAGAATCTCTCTCTGCCTCGGCAAAATAAGCGCGAAGCGCCCGCTCTTCCTCGCGTTCCGGCGTCATCTAAAATCCCCCTTTCTCCTCATTTGCTCCCTTAGCTGCTTCAGCCCTTTGTTCATCCAGGTTTTAACCGTCCCCTCCGGCCTTTCCAGAATCTCCGCGATTTCGGCAATCGTTAAATCCCGGTAATATTTCAGGACAAGCACCTGACGGTATTTGGGCTTGACGGCGTCCAGCGCCCGCTCCATATCCAGCTTCCGGTCGCTGGTCATGACGGTTGAAACCGAATCATCAGTCTCCTGGCCTGAAGGCACCACCCGGCTCCGGCGCTTCAATTCATCGTTGCAGCAGTTGATCAGGATGCGGATGATCCAAGGGACGAACCGGCTGCTGTCCTTCAGGCTGCTGCGTTTGATCCAGGCTCTGCAGGTAGCCTCCTGCAGCATTTCCAGTGCATCTCCCTCGTTCCGGAGATAGCTGTAGGCTATTCCGTACAGTGTCCGTTTCTGCTCCGCGACCTGCCGGAAGAATCGCTCTTCCTCCGTACCGGCGTCGGCTGTGGAGAGATCTCTTTGTTCGAGCTTCATATCCAGCCCCATCCTCCTCCCCCTTCTATATATCCGGATGACAGGCTCTCCCAAGCCTTCTACCTAATATGACTTCCTTAAGGGCCAAACGGTTTTACTTTTTTGAGTTTCATTGCCGAAATATCTGCCCAAATACCGGAAAAGACCGCTCCAGCATGGGCGGCCTTCTCTTCAGATGAGATAATATGATGATATTATTATAACGATAATGCCTGTCCAAGTCTGCACAGGGAGACAGGAACGATACCCGATGCTTAATATCAAGCCTCAATACTCAAGCCCCTATTCACTCGAAGCCTCAAGCTGGTTCTTCTCCGTCCTGCTTGTATACCTTCTCCATTACGGCTTGTTCGAGAAAATGGATGAGACGCTGCTCGTTATCCGCACTTTCACGGCTGGTGAAGCAGAGCCGGGCAACTTCTCTAGCCTTGGACGCCTCGGTATTGAGCGTCCGGTGCTTCATGCGCAGCAGCGCCTGAGGCGACATGCTGAGGTCGCTGACGCCGAGCTCCAGCCAAATCGGGAGCGACCGCTCATCGCCGGCGAGCTCCCCGCAGACGCTGACACCGATGCCCGCCGCATGCGCGGCCTCGACGGTCATCCGTATCATCCGCAGCACAGCCGGATGATACGGATGATACATATGGGCGATCTGCTCGTTCATCCGGTCGACCGCCAGCACGTACTGCACGAGATCATTCGTGCCGATACTGAAGAAGTCGACCTCCTCCGCCAGCAGATCGGCGATCATCACCGCCGCAGGGACCTCGATCATGATGCCAACCTGCATGTTCCGGTCATAGGAAATGCCGCGGCGGTCAAGGTCTGTCATCACTTCCTCGAGCACCAGCTTGGCTTCCTTAACCTCCTCGACCGAGGAGATCATGGGCAGCATCATTTTGATGCTGCCATGCGCGCTGGCCCGCAGAATAGCCGCCAGCTGCGTCTGGAACATATCCTTGCGGTCCAGGCAGATCCGGATGGCCCGGTAGCCCAGGAACGGATTCTGCTCCTCCGGAAGCTGAAAATAATCGAGATGCTTGTCGCCGCCGATATCGAGTGTCCGGATGACGACGGGATGCTCTCCCACTTTTTCCGCCACAAGCTTATAGACCTCATACTGCTCATCCTCTGTGGGGAAGGTCTGCCGGTCCATATACAGGAATTCCGTCCGGAAGAGACCGACTCCCTCGGCCCCGTACTTGAGCGCCATATCAAGCTCCTTCACGGAGCTGATATTGCCCGCCAGCCTCATTCTCACACCGTCCCGGGTCATGGCGTCCACAGAAGCCAGCAGCTCCAGCTGCTCGCGCTTCTCCCGCTGTCTGTCGCGAACCACCCGGTAATGCTCGGCGGTCGCCTCATCCGGACTGATGAAGAGATAGCCGTTGTCTCCGTCGATAATCAGGAAATCCCCTGTCTGGACCGGAGTCTGAATCTTGTTCTCAAGCCCGGCGATGAGCGGAATCCCGAGAGCGCGGGCCATGATGGAGGAATGCGACGTCTTGCCGCCCATCATGGTGACGATTCCGAGCACATAGGCCGGATTCAGATGCGCAAGCTGGGAAGGAGACAGCTCCTTGGCTACCAGAATATAAGGCTGCGTGTCGGAGGGCAGCGTAACCTCTGGCGCCCCGAGCAGATGCTTCAGCAGACGGTTGCCGACATCCTTGATATCGACCGCCCGCTCCTTCATGTATTCGTCGTCAAGGAGGTCGAACATCGCGACGAAGTGATCGATCGCTTCCTTAACGGCCACCTCCGCCGCCTTGTACTGGCGTTCGATAATGCCGCGGATCTCGCTCATGAACACCGGATCGTCCAGAATTGCAAGATGAGCGTCAAAAATGCTGGATTCCTCGGGGCCCACCACCTCGCGGAATTCGCGCTTGATGTACTCAATCTCATCCTTGGAGGTCTTGATGCCTTCATATAAACGCTCGAATTCTTTAGCCAGATCAACCGGATTAACCTGCGTCTCCGGCATGCTCCATTCCCAGTTCGGCAGAACGAAGGCTTTTCCGATGGCCACACCCGCTGAGGCGCCTATACCTTGTATCATGATTCCACTCCCCCAACATTGCTTTCATGCAGCACAACGGACATGACCGACGACTGCCCTTTTTTGACCGACTTGAACGGAGCGTAGCTCCAGGATTTGACCCGCTCGGGATTCGTTATGACCATCGGAGTTGCCAGCGAAGCCGCATGCTCCCGCAGATACTCCAGATCGAACCGTATCAGTAGCTGCCCGGGCTCAACGCTGTCTCCCTCCTTGACCTCCGCCTCAAAGGGCCCCTTCAATTGCGAGGTGTCGATGCCGATATGCATCAGAACTTCAAGGCCTTCGGGCGTGGAGATGCCGATGGCATGCATCGTCGGATAGATGTGCATAACCTTGCCGAATACGGGCGAGACCAGCTCGCCTTTCTCCGGAATGAACGCAACGCCGTCACCGACCAGCTTCTGGGCAAAAATATGATCCGGCACTTCTTCGATGGGCAGCATGCGCCCCTGCATGGGCGCGCTGAACAGTACCTGCGGCAGATCGCGCAGCATGAGTTTGTCGATCTCTTCCCGGATCAGCTCCGAGTAAGTGCCGAAGACTACCTGCACATTGCCGCCGCCAAGCTTGATGATGCCGGCCGAGCCCAGGCTTTTGAGCGCGCCGGTGTCCACCTTGCGGTCGTTCCTGACGGTCAGCCGCAGGCGGGTGATGCATGCCTGTACCTGCACAATGTTCTCCTTGCCGCCGAGAGCCTGAAGAATAAGGGGAGCCTGGTACGGGATATTGCCCGCCCAGTCTCCGAGCTCGGAGCCCTCCTCGCGGCCCGGTGTCGGAATCTGGAACCGCCGGATGGCCCAGCGGAAGAGATTGTAGTAGACCAGCCCATAGACGATGCCGATCGGAATCAGCAGCCAGGCGCGCCGGGACAGATGCAGGTTCAGGATGAAGTCGATAAAGCCGGCCGAATAGGAGAAGCCGTGGTAAATGCCGAGCTCGTAGGTCAGCGTCATCGCCAGACCCGACATCACGGTATGCACGGCGAACAAGTAAGGCGAAGCGAACAGAAAAGCGAACTCGATCTGCTCCGACACGCCGGTCAGGAAGCAGACAAGAGCAGCGCGCATGAACGTTTTTTTGATCTGCGGCTTCAGGTCCTCCCGCGCCTCATGAATAATGGCAAAAGCGATAGCAGGAAGAGCGAACATCATGATCGGGAATAGTCCGGCCATGAAGCTCCCGGCCGTCGGGTCTCCGGCAAAGAACCGGGGCAAATCGCCCTGGATAATGGAGCCATCCGGCGTCCTGTAGCTTCCCAATTGAAACCAGAACACATTATTTAAAATATGGTGCAGCCCAAAGGCGGTCAGCACACGGTTCAGCACCCCGTACAGAAAAAGGCCGAAGCCGCCGGTCGTATCCACGAAGTTCAGCAGGCTGTCGAGGCCGCTCTGGATATGCGGCGAGATGCCGAGCATGACGCTCGCGAAGACCGCGGAGAAGAGACCCATGAACAGCAGCACAAAACGCGATCCTCCAAAAAACTGGATCGCCTCGGGAAGCTTGATATGCTTAAAGCGGTTATGCGCGATGCCCGCGACAATTCCGAGCAGAACGCCGATTAAGGTTGCCGGCTGGAGAGATCCGTCGCCCAGCTTCATCACAATCCGGTCATAGGTGAACATTCCGGCCAGCGCCGCAAGTCCTGCGGGTCCGGCCTGGTTGGACAGGCCCCATGCTACGCCGACTGCGAACAGATAGGGCATGTAGTAAAAAATCCCCTGTCCCGCATAAGTCGCCACTTCCGCGACCGGGGCCATACCCCACGAGGACCAGGGGAGGCTTCCCAGGCTGAGAAGAATGGCGGCCGCCGGGAGAACCATGGTAGGGAGCATAATGGCTCTGCCCAGCTGCTGCAGTGATCCAAGCCAGTTCAAGACATATCTCTCCTTTCATACTATATTGAATGGTACGGCCTGCCGTCCGTTTTGTCAAAGCAAATGGAAGGCGTCTTCTTGCAGAGATACCAAGGCAAGGGGCATACAGGCTCCCCGGAGTGCTCACTCCGCATGTCCCGCAGCTGTCTGCCCTTGCAATGCCCCTTGCATCCTCACTTGCCGTACCGCCCGGCTGACATGAAGAGACGTTCTGCCATCCCGGCAGAACGTCTCTGTCCATCGCCTACTCCCCACTCCCTCGGGATTGGCTAATTCTTCGGGTTCCGGGTGCGGTCCCGCATCGTAATGGCTTCCTCGACCTTGATGCAGCGGTCCATAATAACCGTCATTCCGGCCTCTTGAGCGATTTCGGCCGCTTCCTGACTGATGACACCCTGCTGCAGCCACAGCACTTTAGCGCCGATGCCAGCCGCCTCACGCGCCACCTCGGGGCAGAATTCGCTCCGGCGGAACACGTCCACGATGTCCACCGGCTCCGGAATCTCGGCCAGCGAGTGGTAGCACTTCTCGCCGAGAATGTCGTCGTCCACCAGCGGATTGACCGGAATAATCCGGTATCCCTTCAGCTGCATGGCATAAGCGACCATGTAGGAGGTGCGGTCGGATTTGTCGGACAGGCCCACAACGGCGATGTTGCCCGCCGAAGCCAGGATATCGCCGATTTCTTCACGTGTCGGATTCTCGAATGCCATTGTTATCACTCCTTTAGTTTTCTGCCGCCGTTAATCGGCTCGTGCGCACTATTTTACCCATTCAACATCGGCGCCAAGCGCCCGCAAATGGTCGAAGTACTGCGGATATGATTTGGCGACATGATGCGCATCCTTGATCAGCAGCGGCTCGGCGGCGCGGAGACCGACTACCGTAAGCGCCATGATCACGCGGTGGTCATAATGGGCATTGATCGTCACGCCTCCAGGCACGCCTTCCGGCAGGCCATGCACGATGATCTCGTCCCGCTTCTCTTCCACTCTCGCGCCTGCCTTCGCAAGCTCGGCCAGATAATCCGTAATGCGGTCGCATTCCTTATAGCGCAAATTCTCGACATTGTAGAAGCGCGATGTGCCTTCTGCAAAGACAGCTGCCGCAACCATGGCCAGTACCGCATCGGTGGCGGCGTCTCCGTCGAAGGTAACGGCCTTCAGCTTCTTGTTGCCTTTGACGTGAACCGTGCCGTTCTCGTGCGTGAGCGGCACCTCCATCATACGCAGCACGTCGATTATGGCGCGCTCTCCCTGGCGGCTCTTCTCGGCGAGCCGGTGAATCTTCACGTCGGATTCCGTCACCGCCGCAGCGGCGAGGACAGCTGCGGAGCCCGGGTAATCCCCCTGCACCGTATAGGTCTTGGCCTCGTAGGATTGTCCGCCTGGCACCTTGAAGGACATATAGTCGTCCGCAGCGTGGATCGCAATCCCGGCTTGCTCCAGCACCTCCAGCGTCTGGCCCACGACCACCTTCGATTTAAGGTCGTTCAGCACGATGATCTCGCTGTCTTCTTCCAGCAGCGGCGTCAGGAACAGCAGGGCGCTCAAATACTGGGAACTGACCGAACCCGATACGGTAATGCGTCCGCCTTTCGGATGACCGCCCCGGATTGTAATCGGCAGACGGCCATTGTTATGCTGAACCTCCACGCCGAGCTGGCCGAGCGCGTCAATGAGATCGTCATGCGGACGCTTGCCGAGCGAATCGGGATATGTATTGACGAAGGTAACGTCCGGGCAGAAAGTCGCGATCGCCATCAGAAAGCGCAGAACCGCCCCCGCGTTGCCCACATTCAGTTCCTTAATATCCTTCGGACGCCGGCCGAAGCCCTTGATGACAATCTTCTCATCGTCCTCGGCAAGCTCTGCGCCCAAATCCGCGATGCAGCGGCGAATCGCGTCACTGTCCTCGCTGTGGGCGGGATGGTAGATCGTGCTGGTGCCTTCAGACAGGGCGGCTACCAGCAGGTAGCGGGTCGTATAGTTCTTGGAGGACAAGGCTCCGATTTCCCCGTTCAGCACCGGTGTTGGCCTAACGATAACGTCCATGATTGTTGTCTCCTCTATCATTTACTTATATCACTTACTCAAGCGGCTGTTCGCTCTGCCACGTTTGACAGGTTGTTCCGCTTGTATGGTATTATTAACTCATTTCCATTCTGTCAAGGAAAGAGGTCATAACAATGAGTGAAATCCCGCAAATTTCGGCGGAGGATCTGCGGCAGCGCATCCAGGCCGGTGAAGATTTGATTCTGATCGACGTCAGAGAGGATGAAGAAGTCGCCTTGGGCATGATTCCCGGCGCCCTCCATATTCCCATGGGCGAAATCCCATACCGCACCTCCGATATACCGGAAGAGAATGAAGTGATCTTCATCTGCCGTTCCGGCTCCCGCAGCCAGCGCGTCTGCCAGTACCTTGAGACTCAAGGACATAAGGGCGTCGTCAACCTGAGCGGCGGCATGATCGAATGGAATGAGCTCGAGTAAGCCTGATCCGCACAGATTCACACATGCTTAAAAGCTAAAACGCGGTAGTGCATTAAAATCAGTTGACACACTTCCGCCTCCGTCAGCCCCGTCGTATCCACCGAGCAGTGCGCGAAGCTGTAGGCATCCTTGCGTTCTTCCAGGATTCGTCTCACATTCTCTTCCGCATTGCCGGCCAGGAGGGGTCTGTTCCGGTCTCCCGCAACTCTGGCAATAATCTGCTCTGCCGTCGCGCTGAGCGCTACCACAATGCCTTTCTCTTTCATCATCATAGCGTTGTCCGCAGCCAGCACGGCGCCACCGCCGGTAGCGACGATCACCCGATCCCGCTCCAGCACCTCGCGAAGCCTCTCGCTCTCGGACGCCCGGAAATACGCTTCTCCGCTCTCCGCAAAAATCTCGGGAATGCTCCGTCCTTCATGACGGACAATCTCGGCATCGAGATCGACCATCTCGTACCCCAGCTCTTCCGCCAGCAGCGTGCCTACCGCCGATTTGCCCGTTGCCATCATTCCGATCAGAATCAGATTCCCCGAAAGGCCGCGATCGCCTTGAAGCCGCTCTTCCCCTGAAGTCATATTATCACCACCAAAATTCTTTGGATCTATCATAACACATGGGTAAAACCCGGCACAATCCTTGCTTTTTACCCGGTTAAGCTCCGTTATGTTTGATGCTGTTACCCTCATTTTTTTGAAAAAACCCGGAAGCCCCGCTTGACTGCGGGACATTCCGGGCCTCGTAAGAACGTGCAGGGATGGAGCGTATTATTCGCCCTGTGCCTCGGCGATCCAGTCGTGGTGGAAGACGCCTTCCTTGTCCACACGCTTGAAGGTATGGGCGCCGAAGTAGTCGCGCTGCGCCTGAAGCAGGTTGGCAGGCAGACGCTCGGTACGGTAGCTGTCGTAGTAAGCCAGCGCGCTTGCGAAGCCCGGAACCGGGATGCCGCGCGTAACGGCTTCGGCGACAACCTTGCGCCATGCGTCCTGATAGTTCGTCATTACGTCCTTGAAGTACGGATCGAGCATCAGGTTCTTGAGATCCGGATTCTGATCGTAAGCGTCCGTGATCTTCTGCAGGAACTGGGAACGGATGATGCAGCCTCCGCGCCAGATCTTGGCGAGGCTGCCGTACTTCAGGTTCCAGCCGTATTCTTCAGAAGCGACGCGCAGCTGCGCGAAGCCTTGAGCGTAAGAGACAATTTTGCTGGCGAACAGCGCTCTGCGGACATTCTCCACAAATTGAGCTTTGTCGCCTTCAAATGCCGGAGCAGCCGGACCGTTCAGCACCTTGCTTGCTTCCACGCGTTCTTCCTTCAATGCGGAGAGGAAGCGGGAGAATACGGACTCGGTGATCATGGACAGCGGTACGCCGAGATCCAGGGAGCTCTGGCTTGTCCACTTGCCGGTGCCTTTCTGGCCGGCAGCGTCCAGAATGACGTCCACCATCGGCTTGCCGGTTTCTTTGTCGTACTGCGCGAAGATGTCACGCGTAATTTCGATCAGGTAGCTGTCCAGCTCACCCTTGTTCCATTCCGCGAACGTTGCATGCAGTTCTTTTTCATCCAGACCGACAACATCCTTAAGAAGCTGGTAGGCTTCGCAGATCAGCTGCATATCGCCGTACTCGATGCCGTTGTGGACCATCTTCACATAGTGGCCCGCTCCGTCAGGTCCGATATATGTACAGCAGGGTTCTCCGTCAACCTTGGCGGAAATGGCCGTCAGAATCGGCTCAACCAGCTTATAGGCGCTTTCCTGTCCGCCCGGCATGATGGAAGGCCCCTTCAGAGCGCCTTCTTCGCCGCCGGATACGCCGGTGCCGATGAAGCGGAAGCCTTTTTCCTCAAGCTCCTTGTTGCGTCTAACCGTATCAGGGAAGTAGGCGTTGCCGCCGTCGATGATGATGTCGCCCTGATCCAGGTAAGGAATCAGCTGCTCGATCGTTGCGTCGGTTGCTTTGCCCGCCTGAACCATGATCAGGATTTTGCGGGGAGTTTCAAGCGAATTCACAAACTCCTCAACGGTGAACGTGCCGAACAAATTCTTGCCTTTCGCCTCTTCCAGAAGATCATGCGTCTTCTCAGGAGAACGGTTGAATACCGAAACGGTAAAGCCTCTGCTCTCGATGTTGAGAGCCAAGTTTTTGCCCATAACAGCCAGGCCGATAACGCCGATTTGTTGTTTTGCCATTCTGGTCCTCCACCCTTTGCACACTTTGTTTTTTGTGTGAAACCTAAAGAGATCAAATTCATTGACAAACGTGCGTTTATAGAATTTGACTCGCAATGTAACCATTTTAACTTTTTTTTCGCCAGAAGTGAACCCCCACAGGCAATTGCTCTGCAAATCGAAGACACCCCTTTGGCAAGAGGTGCCTAATTTCTGATTCTTTCAACTATATTTACCACTCCAGCCTGAATAATTCAAGAGCAAGCTCCTGCAGCTTCTCCTTGGAGACAGCAGCCTGAATATCATCCTTACGTGCCAGTGCATCGCTTAACCGGTCGAGCTCGGCATCAAGCTCCTTCTTGCGCTCTTCTATGCGCTCCTCGCCCAGCTTGGAGTAGAACATCTTGGTCAGCTCCTGGTCGGAGAGCAGCGGCCCCTTCTGGTACAGCACCCTCTGCTGATAGCCGGAAATCTCCACCAGCCGGATCACCTCGCCGAAGAGGATGTTCTCGATGAGAATCTGCCGGTCGCGGAAGCGTTTGACAACCGCATGCCCCCGCATGTCGCCGATCAGCTTCTCCATCCACTCGGCAAGCCGCGCATCCTTGATCATATAATCGCCGACCAGCTTATAGCCTTCCTTGATCCGCTGAAAGCGCAGCTTCACCAGCTTGCGGCCTGTACGTACCGAAATGATAAACAGATTGTCGCTCTCGCTCCAGTAGAGCGAGTAGCCTTCCTGAATCAAGTCCTTGATCAGGTTCTGAATATGCAGCCGGTCAAACCGCAGCTCCAGGTTGCAGTATTCCACTTCGTCGTTCTTGTTCACGGCCCACTCCCCCTTAGAAAGTTGACGATCGTTTAACCGGCGGTAGCTCCGGTCCGTCTGCCTAATCATGACTTGACGCGCGGCTCCCGGCCGGACCGGAATCCGGGCTGCGCACCTAAAGGGATTTTGCGTTCCTCCTACACTTATTTTATACTTCAGCTTATGTAGCGGTAACTTGGTTTATTGACTATTTTTACCCGCTTCCCCATGATTCCAAACGCTTTTTCAGTGATAGATGAAGCTGTTTGGTAGAAATGGGACAATCTGTATAGAGGTGACAAGAGATGCCGTTTGAAGGTTTTGCCGCGCAGGATTTCGAAACCATGACCATTGAAGGGCTTGAGCCGCGCATGGAGGCCCTGATCGCCACGGTCCGGCCCAAGCTGAACGCTCTGGGAGAAGAGGCCGCGCCTTTCCTGTCCGCTCTATGTGGTGAGGAGATGTTCCCGCATGTGGCCAAGCATGCCCGCCGTACGGTGCATCCGCCAACCGATACCTGGGTTGCATGGGGTCCTTCGAAGAGGGGCTACAAGGCGCTGCCCCATTTTCAGACCGGAATGTTCAGCACCCATCTGTTCGCTGTTTTTGCCATCATCTACGAAAGCCCGAACAAGATTACATTTGCCGATGCCCTTGCAGACAATCTGGATAATATCCGGAAGGAGCTGCCCGGCGATTACTTCTGGTCCACGGATCATCTGGACCCGCGCGGAACGATGCATCGCGATATGGGCAGTGTCCAGTTCGCCGAGCTCATCCGCCGCCTGAAGGAGGTCAAGAAAGCCGAGGTGACCTGCGGCCTGCGGATCGAGCGGAATGACCCCGTACTCGGGGACGGAACGGCTCTTCTGCAGCTGGTGGAGAGCACTTTCGAGAAGCTGCTGCCGCTGTACCGGATGTCTTTCTAAGAGCGGATGAAGCCATCCAGGCCGGTATGATCCGGGTCCGATACTATCTTGGGCTGATATGATCTGGGACCGATAGGAGTCGGAACCGAAAAGAAAAGAACCTTCAACCCCCGGCATGGCGGGTCTGAAGGTTCTTCTTTGTGCGAGCTCTTCTTAGTGTGGGTTCTTCTATGTCCGGGTTCTTCTTTGTGCGGGTTTCTTTTTTCGGATTCTTCTTATCGTGAATCTTCTTCAGCAAATCCCCCGCACGTCTCTATTCGCTCAACCGGAGCCGGATTATTTCTCGGCCTCACGGGTCCGCAGGGCGCGCACGGATGACGCGCTAGCCTTCCGCTTCGTCCGCAGCACGATCACCCGATGAAGAACAAAGAGCAGCAGCATGACGGCCGCGCTGGCGACAAACGGCGCGCTATGGCTTACGGAATCCCATAGCTTGCCCGACACGATGGGACCGAACACCATGCCAGAGCCCTGCAGGGTAAGGAATATACCCCAGACCGTCCCCCGCTCCTCCTTGGGCACCTGTGACGCCAGGAAAGCGTTCCAGGCCGGAAGAATCATCGCATAGCTGACTCCGACCAGCGCAACCATAATAAAGACGAGAGACAGCATACGCACATGCGAAAATATCGACAGCGAGACGGCGGCCAGAAGAAAGCCCGTGCTCAGGAAGCCGGATGTGCCGATCCGGTCAACCAGCTTGCCAGCCGGAATGAGCGCCAGGACAGTGAATCCCCCGCCTGCGATCAGGAGCAGATTGAACTGCATCGGCGACAGATGAAGCTCCGTCCGGGTGAACAGCGTCACGACCGGAGTCATCAGGCCGATAGCGAACGCCTGCAAGAACAAGGCCGGGTACAGCAGACGGCTTACCTTCAGCGATTGCCGCACGTTGTGCATCGTCCTCCGAAGGCTTCGCAGCGGGTTCAGCTTCGCTCCCTCCCCTTCCGCCGGTTCTCCGGACCGGCTGACCGCATGAACGCCATGCGCGAGCTTCCTGGGCAGGAACAGGGCAACGGCGATCACCAGCGCAGCGAAGACTAGAAGCACCAGGAATACGGCATGATAGCTGTAATGACCGTGGTCCATCAGGAAGTTGACCGTGATCGGGCCGATGCCGGTGCCGGCCAGCGACGCCATCTCCACCGCGCCCATCGCCGCTCCGCTTCCGCCGCTCGTCGTGGAGCCAGCCAGCTCCGTCACGCCGGTCATGACGCAAGGCCAGAGCGGCGAGGTTCCTACGCCGAGGATCAGGCAGGCCAGGGACAGCGAGACCGCGTCCTTCGCATAGATGATGAGGGAGACGGCGACCGCGATCAGCAGCAGTGCCCCGGCCATCGTCCAGCGGTAGCCGATCCGCTCCATGATCCAGCCCGACGGGCCGCGGAACAGATTGTCGCCCAGATATTGAAGCGCGAAGGCCACGCCCACAACGGTTACGGACAGATCCAGAACATGCTCCATATAGACGGGCAGAAGCGCGACGAGCAGCGATCCCTTGATGAATTCGACCAGAAAAATGATGATCCACATCTCGATAATAAACGGAGACGCAAGGTTGATATGGGTGCGCGGCTTCGAATTGGCTGGCATTACATCACATCCTAGTATTATGATCATGGTTTTGTTATACTTCATTTGTTTGTGATTTCACTTAAAGAAAGGTTGTGGGAGTATTAATGGATCAATCGCTTACCCCTCTCTTCACGGCTCTAAGAAAGCACGTTGCCGGAAACCCGGTGCAATTTCACATTCCCGGTCATAAAAAAGGAGCTGGAACCGATCCCGAATTCAGGGAATTCATCGGCGACAATGTCCTTTCCATAGATCTGATCAATATTGCACCGCTTGACGACTTGCATCAGCCCAAAGGCGTAATTGCTCAAGCCCAGAACCTGGCGGCGGAAGCGTTTGGAGCGGACTATACGTATTTCAGCGTCCAGGGCACCAGCGGAGCCATCATTACGATGATCATGTCGGTAGTCTCGCCCGGGGATAAACTCATCGTTCCCCGCAATGTCCATAAGTCGATCATGTCCGCCATCATTCTTTCGGGAGCCAAGCCCATCTTCGTCTCTCCTGTACAGGACGAGAACTTGGGGATCGACCACGGCATCACGACAAGTTCGCTTAGCCGCGCTCTCCAGCGTCATCCGGACGCCAAAGGCGTGCTTGTCATCAATCCGACCTATTTCGGGGTATGCGCCGATCTGCGTTCCATTGTAGAGCTTGCCCACAGCTACGGAGTACCGGTGCTTGTGGATGAAGCTCACGGGGTATTGATCCATTTCCACGAGGAGCTGCCGATGTCTGCGATGCAAGCAGGCGCCGATATGGCTGCTACCAGCGTACACAAGCTCGGCGGTTCCATGACCCAGAGCTCGGTGCTCAACGTCAACGCGGACACAGGCTTTATTAATCCTCAGCGCGTTCAGACCATGATGAGCATGCTGACGACGACATCGACATCCTATGTCCTAATGGCCTCTCTGGACACCTCAAGACGCCAGCTGGCCCTGCACGGACATGATATGGCCTCCCACGCCATCGCGCTGGCGAAGTACGCAAGAGAAGCTGTCAACGAGATCGACGGCTTGTACAGCTTCGGCAACGAGATTCTCGGTACGGAAGCAACCTACGACCATGATCCAACCAAGCTCAGCATCCATGTACGCCATCTCGGCATCACAGGATGGGAAGCGGAGAACTGGCTGCGCGAGAAGTACAACATTGAAGTCGAAATGAGCGACATGTATAACATTCTTTGCCTAATTACTCCAGGAGATACCCGGCAGTCTGTCGACAAGCTGCTCTCGGCGCTGCGTGTGCTGTCCGCCATCCATTTCGGCAAGGGCGACATCTACGAGCTTAAGGTGCAGGTTCCCGAGATTCCGCAGCTCGCGCTCACTCCGCGGGACGCCTTCTACGCCGATACCGAGCTTGTTCCTTTCAAGGAATCAGCCGACCGGATTATCGCCGAATTTATCTATGTGTACCCACCGGGAATACCGATTCTTCTACCGGGCGAAGTCATCACCCAGGACAATATCGACTATATTCGAGATCATGTGGAGATCGGCCTGCCGGTCAAAGGACCGGAAGACAAGACCCTCACCCATGTCAAAGTTATCGTCGAGGCTGATCCGATCTTCTGATCAGCCGCTCTCGTCCCGGCATCTCATACAAAAACCCGATACCTGCCAAAGGTATCGGGTTTTCTTCAAGATCAGAAAGTATATAATTGTCCGGTGCCCTTTCTGACCTTTCTCCGGTAAACGCTCGGCGTCAAAGGATGCCAGAAGGCGTTATCCTTGATTCCATATTTTGCTTCGGAAGTTATCCTTGACGGGCAAGCAGCTCGTTGTAGGCTTCTTCGACAGCCTTCCACTCCGCTTCGTCTTCGATATTGTAGAGCACCATTTCCTCGTCTTCTTCTTCCATACGAAGGATGATGCCGTCCGCTTCCGGATTTTCGCGTTCCAGCAGCAGTGCATAGAGCTTCTCGTTCACGTCGAATGTTTCGACGAGCACCATCTCTACATCCTCGCCCTGCTCGTTGGTCAAGGTCAGAACAAATTCTTCGTGTTCATGGTCGTGTCCGCAACCGCAGCCGTCGCCATGTTCATGATTATGTTCATGGTCATGGTCGTGCCCGCATCCACATGCTTCGCCATGCTCATGTTTGTGTTCGCTCATTGAAATACCTCACTTTAAGTTGAATTATCCTACATTTGGTATGGTAACACGTAAGACAACCCCAGGTCAATTTGCGGTGAGGCCAGCTTTTGTCAATTCAGTGCGGTTATGACTTTCTCCGAAACCAGGGAGTAATCACCGTTCTTGGTGGCCTTCATGTAGATGCCGATTTTATATTTGCCAGACGATTTGAAATCGTAAGTGATCTCTTTGGTCGAATACCAGAAGTTATCATCCTGTCCGCTGTCGAGATCCCGGGAGTCCAAATCTTTGGTGTTGCCGGACGGGTCTGTAATGGACAGCTTGACGCCGGCGACATTGTCGGAGAGGCTGTCCACCTGGGTAAGCGCTCTGAACTTGAGCTTCCCTGTCTTCACATTGCCGAATACCCGGTCATTTGAGTCGAACAGCGTAATATGGACATTCGGCTTGATAATCTTCACCTTGCCCGAGTCATCCCATACCACCAGCGCGTCCATTTCGCGGGCGGGAACGTAGGTTTTTCCATCAATCAGATATCCCCCGTCGGCGATCTCCTTTCCGTTGCTCCATACGCGGACCTTTTGATAGACGGAATCGGCAAACAGCATTGAGCCGCCCATTAAGGAAAAGGCGATCACACACACAGCAACCTTTCTCCATCGATTGTTCATCATGCCCCTGACCTCCACACTAATTCATGCTGTTAATATATACTTCGTCTTCAGAAGCAAGTTGCGGCAGACGAGGGAATTTTTTCTTCACATTGGAGGAAATACAGGTACAGCTGGAAAAAAGATTCTTTATCGCCGCTTAACAATATGCTGATACTATGTACAGTGGGTACAACGGCTAACCTTGGAGGGATAAGAAGATGACGCTTCAGCTTCAAATGCTGGGAACAGGCAGTGCTTTTGCCAAGAACTACTACAACAACAACGCCCTGCTGCTAGGCCCGGATTACACGCTTCTTGTGGACTGCGGATTCACTGCACCGCTATCGATGCACGATCTCGGCCGCTCTTTCACTGAGGTTGACGCGGTGTTGGTCACCCACATTCACGCCGATCATATCGGAGGCCTGGAGGAGCTGGCTTACTCGCTTCGTCAGCGCAGCAGCCGCAAGATGACCTTGCTGCTGGCAGAGATGCTGATCGATCCCCTCTGGGAGCATACACTGATGGGAAGTATGTACCAGGAAGGCAAAGTTACCGGTCTTGAGGATATCTTCGATGTGCGGCCTCTCGTTCCGGGCACGCCCTACAGGCTGTCACGGGATCTCACGGTCAAATTACTTCAAACTCCCCATATACCGGGCAAGCTCAGCTATTCGCTGTTTCTGAACAACGATATCTTTTATAGCGCCGATATGACCTTCGAGCCGGAGCTGTTGACGAATCTTGTGCGAAGTCAAGGCTGCCGTCAAATTTTTCACGACTGCCAGCTTGAAGGTCCGGGCGTTGTCCATACGACGCTGGAGGAGCTTAAGAGGCTTCCCGAAGACGTCCGTCGCCTCATCTCCCTCATGCATTACGGAGACGAGAAGCCGGACTATGTCGGGAAGACGGAAGGAATGCCCTTCCTCGAGCAGCATGTGGTCTACCCTCTCCAGAAATGAATATGCTAAAAAAGCCGCCCGGAGGCCCAGTCGGCTTCCGGACGGCGTCTGATGCGCCTGCTGGCTCTTAGAACAGCGGCAATTGATCGAGATTGTTGGTCGGATCGCCGTCGGCGTCCCCCCGGATATGGGGAGCTCCATCCCGGCCCTTGAACACATTCACCCCGGCAATCGCGCCGGCCTGCACTTCCCGAATGGCCTGCTGATAGTCCAGAGTCCGGCCGGTTGAGGTCTGGAACGAGGTGATGTCCCCGTCTCCATTCTTCTGCACAGCTACAAAACGTTCGCGTCCTCCATTGATCATGAGTCCTTGCTCCTTTGATCGAAATTTGCCCTTGGGGCTAATTCCTAGATTTCCCAAAGGAAGGCCGGACTATTCCCGGATTACGTCTAGATTACTGCAAATCTTTTTGCATCCGGACATGCAGAATCCCTGCATCATAAAAAGGCTGCTCCGATATGACCCGGTATCCGAGCTTGGTATAGAATTTCTCCGCCTGGCACTGCCCGTCCAGAATGGAAGTCTCAAGCCCCAGCTCGCGGGCCAGCTCTTCCAACGCCAGCAGCAGAACTCTGCCGTAGCCTTTGTCCCGGTATTCCTTCAGCACCGCAATCCGCTGCATCTTCGCGGTCCCCTCGCGGTAATAGGTGAGCCGTCCCGTTGCGGCTGCGGTCTCTCCGTCCATTACCAGCAAATGATGCGCATCCGGTCCGATGCAGTCATACTGGTCGATCTCTTCTTCAACCGGCACCTTCTGCTCTTCTACGAACACCTTTTTCCGAATATCCAGTCCCTGCTGAAGCTGGTCATCCGTCGTCACGCGAACAATTTCCGCCGCCATAATGCTGCCCCCTCTCTTCTATATCAACTCTAGTCGGAATTGAATCATTATACTGAAAATGTCATTCCGTGTATAGGCGAGAGGATTGGCGCGGCTTATCGTTCTCCACCGTACACATCTTCCGGTATGGACTTCGTATAGACATCCTGCATGATGGAGGGCAGTTGGTCGTTGGTCCCGATTAACCCGGAACCGTCAACGTCCATTGGAAGGAAGACTTGGCTGTCCCGGTCCGCTTCGGAAGGTCGGCATCCTTGGGGAAGCAGAAGCATTAGTGCCGCAGCAGCTGCTGCAGCCAATGGCTTGAAACTCATAGGTGATAACTCTCCTCTCGCAGCGATTGGAAGGCTTTCCCACAGTTTGGGCCAGGGCCGTCTGTTTTATAACCAGTGAGGGAACTAACGCGGAAAATGCTGAAGAAATATGCGCAAAAACTATGCTATAGTAGAGTTGCTGCGCTTCATGCCAGCACCGTACGCCATGCTTTATACTCCATGTGCTTATTTATAGGAAGGAAGCAGATTAAATGATCGGAGAGATTCTGCTGCAGGTTGTCCTGCCGGTCTTTGTTCTCATCGGAGCCGGCTCGCTGCTTCAGCGCCTGTTCCGGCTGGATCTGTATACGCTGGCCAAAATCAATTTCTATTACATAACGCCCGCTGCCGTGTTTATGAGCATGTACCAATCGGAGATGTCATACTCTCTGCTTGGAACAGTCGTCGGCTTCTATGCAATCTACATCGGTATTCTGTACGCGCTGTCATTCGTGCTCACCCGGGTGTTGAAATACAAACCCGGCATGAGGGCCGCCTTCACCAACAGCGTGATGCTGGACAACTCGGGGAATTACGGCATGCCCGTCAACAGCCTCGCTTTTCATGGCAACCCGCTGGCCGCTTCCCTGCAATCGCTGATTATGACGCTCCAGGCCCTGCTGACCTTCACTTACGGCGTCATGTCGATCCAGCGCGCGAAGCTAAAGGGCAATTACCGGGTCGTCATCATCGGTTTTCTCAAAATGCCCGTTCCTTATGCGCTCGTCTTCGGGCTTCTGCTGCATGCCTGGTCTGTGCCGCTGCCGGCGTTTCTCTTACAGCCGTTAACTTACGCCCAGCAGTCGATGGTCGCCCTTGCGCTGTTTACACTGGGTGCCCAGATTATGAAGTACCCGATCCGCCTTGACCGGGCCGAGATATACTTGAGCCTCGTGCTTCGGCTGTTGGCCGCGCCGATGATCGGGGTGCTGATCGTGCTGGCCCTCGGTATAAAAGGAATTCCGGCGCAAGCGCTTATGATCGCCTCCGGCATGCCGACGGGAGTGAACGCCTCCCTGCTCGCCGAAGAATACAACAACGAGCCCGATTTCGCCGCTCAGACGGTGCTGATTTCCACACTCGTCAACGTACTGACGATCACAGGACTGATTGCGCTGGTGCGCTGGATCGGTTGATAACTGATGGGTGAGGAGTGGCCGGCCCGTTTGGGATTGGCTTGGTGAATTCAAGGCGTGTCTGAATCCATGGAGCCAAGCAACTGGCTGTTTGGGGTGAAGAACCTGAAGGATTTAGCTCACAGAGGGATATTGCACAATGAGGGACTTAGTACATAGTGGGATTTAGCATATTGAAGGACTTAGTAAACTTATTAGGCTTATTGCGATAAGGGACTTAGCACTCTAAAGAACTTCGCATAGCACCGAAGGATTTTGCTCACGTTATTCCCAATTTGAAATGGTAATTCATAGGTTCAAACATAATGCTTCACCAGCTTGCTTAAAACAGAATGTGGAGGTTGACGTCAGATGAGCAAACTCGTATTCTTTCTCGGCGCCGCAGGAGCGGGCAAGACGACGCTGGCCAAGGCATTGGCCAAAAGACGCAAGGCTGCATTCTTCGATATGGACGTGCTGCTGCGGCCGGCAGCGGACATTTTAATGGAGCAGAACGGGTTGGACCCGGATGACAGGGATTCGGACGCCTACAAGAAGCTGTGCCGCGATCTCGGCTACCGTATTACCATGGATGCTGCTCTTGATAACATTAGCCTGAATGTCGACTGTCTCGTCGTCGGGCCTTTTACCAAAGAGGCCGCTGATGAGAGCTGGATTTCAGAAGAACTGGCCCGGATCGGCCGGTCGCTGGAGAATGTAGAGGTCAAGGTGATCCTTGTCAGCCTCTCTGATGAAGCTCTTTATAAACAAAGAATTACGGCGAGAAATTCCAGGCTGGACGACTGGAAGCTCCATCACTGGAATGAATTTCGTTCAGCTCTCGGAAAGCGGGGGGTCAGTTGGCCTCTTCCCGCTTCCGCAGTCTTGCATTTTGACAATTCGGGGACAGACCCGAAGCTTGCCTTCGACACCATCGAGCGATTTGTCTATCCGGAGGGGTTCTAGCCCCCTCTTTTTCCATATGGATAATCATTGGTAAGCTGCGCATCATTCCCTCTCCAACTTCTTCCTCCCTTGATTTATTCCCCTCCACCGGTTTAAAAGGCACCCATTTCGGGAATGTTTGTAGGATTGTCAAATCTTTGAGTCCTGTATAAATTGTGAAATCATTCACTGCTAATTATAATTAAACGTAACTTTAAAGCGCCTGTGTATCCAGCATTAGGCTGCGAGAGGATGGAGATTCCATGAATTCCGGAACGGCTGAAATTCAAGAACAGTTGCCCAGACATTTGCTGGCCATGCTTCCGTGCCCGCTGAAAGTGCCGCTTGAAGAAACCTTCGTGCGCCAGCAAAATGATGGCTTGTGGTCCGATCTGGACCCGCAGGAGGTCGCCTTCGAGGGAAATGCGAACCAGAGTGACTTCTATACAACGGTGGACGGCTTCGAGTCCGAAGAGGAACTGCCGGATGCTGTCATCACTCCCGGGATCAGCAGCTTCTTTCATCAGAGCTTCCGTACCCGGTTCCTAGACCATGACGTTTTCGCCGACGCTGCAGATTATGCCCCTAACGCCAGATTCGCCGAAATCGGCATGAAGGACCCGCTTGGACGCGTTACTCTGCTGT
Source organism: Paenibacillus sinensis (assembly GCF_019904155.1). GTDB lineage: Bacteria > Bacillota > Bacilli > Paenibacillales > Paenibacillaceae > Paenibacillus_AQ > Paenibacillus_AQ sinensis. The sequence goes on along the minus strand of NZ_JAHCMB010000168.1, from coordinate 5,543 downwards.
GCGTCAACCCGCTCGTCATCGTGGCTGACAAAGCCCGTCTCGGCGGACTGCCGGAGCCCCGCTCCTGGAGCGATCTGCTGAATCCGGAGTACCGGAAGCAGGTAACTATGCGGGGGCATAAGGGGAGCTTCTGCGAGACGGTTCTCCTGACATTAGGCCAGTGCTTCGGCCAGGAGATTCTGACCGGGCTTGGCCGGTCGGTCCGGCAGGGCTTGCATCCAGGCCAGATGGCGAAGCTCGCCGGAACCGACAGCGCAGACGCAACGGCGCTGTATGTCATGCCGTATTTCTACGCCAACAACATTCGCAAAAAAGAAAAGGTGAGCATCATCTGGCCCGAGGAAGGCGCAATCGCCAGTCCTGTCTTCCTGCTGGCCAAACGGCAATCCACGGAAGCCGGCCGGCGTCTGGCCGACTTCTTCACTGGCGCCGAGACGGCGCAGCTCTACGAGGACGCCTTCTTCCCCTCACCGCATCCTTCGGTGAAGACCTCCGTGCCGGACCGCAAACTGCTGTGGATGGGATGGGACCTGGTGTGGAACCGGGACATCCAGAAGCTGACAGATGAGTCGAACGCCGCGTTTCTGCGGGGCTACAAGCAGGAGGGCTGATCATGAAGCTCATAACCGTGGCGGGACCGCCGTCGAGCGGCAAGACCTCCATGCTTCTGCGCGTGATTGAATGGCTGAAGGAGCAGGGATTGAAAGCGGGGGTCGTCAAATTCGACTGTGTCGCCTCCCGGGACGATGAGCGCTATCGGGCAAAAGATGTGCCGGTGCTGCTCGGTCTTGCCGGCAATCTGTGTCCGGACCATTATTTTGTGACGAATATCGAAGCCTGCGCCAACTGGGGGCAATCGCTCGGTCTCGACCTGCTCATTAGCGAGAGCGCAGGGCTGTGCAACCGCTGTTCGCCTTTCATCCGTCAGGCGCTGGGAGTCTGCGTTATCGACAATCTGGCGGGGGCGAACACGCCAACAAAGATGGGCCCCCTGCTCAAGCAGGCCGATATCGTCGTTATTACCAAGGGCGATATCGTCTCCCAAGCCGAGCGCGAGGTCTTTCAATATCAAGTTCGCAAGGTCAACGCCAGAGCCGAGGTGCTGCACATGAACGGCCTGACCGGCCAGGGACGTGAGCGGCTCGGCGTCCTTCTCGCCCAGGCTCCTGATACCGGGGATCTGGAGGGCCGCAAGCTCCGGTTCTCCATGCCGGCGGCTGTCTGCTCCTATTGCCTGGGCGAGACCAAGATCGGGAAGGATTATCAGATGGGGAATGTGCGCAGCATCGCCATTCCCGAGACCGAAGCCTCCGGAGGTGAGTCGGCATGACCTTACTGAGCGACGTCATCACGTCGGTGACCCTGCTCGGCGGACGCTCCAAATCCGGGGAGCCCGAAGAGGTGAACCTTCGGCTCGTTCCCGGCGATCTGGTCGCTGTTGTTGGACCTACCGGCTCCGGCAAGAGCCGACTGCTGGCCGACATCGAATACATCGCCCAGCGGGACACCCCGAGCGGGCGCCAGATTCTCATTAATGACCGTACGCCTGAGCCCGAGCTGCGGTTCTCCTGGGGCCGCAGGCTGATCGCCCAGCTGTCGCAGAACATGAACTTCGTTATGGACGCCACCGTTGCCGAGTTTATCACCATGCACGCTGAGTGCCGTGGAGACGGCAACCTGGACGACGCCTACACCGAGAAGCTGATTCATGAGGTTATCGCGCAGGCAAACCGGCTCACCGGAGAGCCGATCATGCCGGATTCGCCGCTGACTGCGCTCAGCGGCGGCCAGTCGCGCGCCCTGATGATCGCCGACACGGCCGTTCTGTCCGACAGCCCGATCGTGCTGATCGACGAGATCGAGAACGCGGGCATCGACCGCCGTCAGGCGCTGGATGTGCTCGTGCAGAACCAGAAGATCGTGCTCATGGCAACGCATGATCCCATTCTCGCGCTGCTCGCACACAGCCGCATCGTCCTGAAGGGCGGCGGCATCGCCAGCGTGCTGCAAGGCGATGCCGAGGAAGCCGCGCTGCTTCAGGAGCTGCAGCGCACGGACGCCGCCCTGATGGCGATCCGCGAGAAGCTCCGTCGCGGCGAGCGCCTGATGAGCGGATCTTCGCTGGGCGGCGGCTCGTGTCCGGCTTAAGCCAGCCGGACACAACAACGGACCTGATCTCCGGTATGGATGCGGAGATCAGGTCCGTTCTTTATTGTATCTGTTGTTTCACATGACAGCTACTTCTACTAATTCTTAATGCGCCCCAATCAATGTACTGGTCCGGGCCACCCCGGTACGGATTGCCGCTTCGGCAACCGCAACCCGGATATTTTCCACCACTCGCTTGTCGAAGGGATTCGGAATAATGTAACGCTCGGTCAGTTCCGCCGGATCTACAGCCGCTGCAATCGCCTCGGCAACCGCGAGCTTCATCGCATCGTTGATTTCTCGCGCTCCGCAGTCCAGCGCTCCCCGGAAAATCCCCGGGAAGCAGAGCACATTGTTAATCTGGTTCGGGTAATCGGAGCGTCCTGTCGCCATAACCTTAACATAAGGCGCAGCAAGCTCCGGATCGATCTCCGGCGTCGGATTGGCCATAGCGAACACGATCGCGTCCTTGGCCATATTCCGCACGTCCTCCACCTTCAGCACATTCGGCGCCGATACGCCGATAAAGACATCCGCTCCCTTAATGCAATCCGACAGTGAGCCTTCTTCCTGATTAGGATTGCTGAGCTGTGCGAACTCGGCCCAATGCGGCTTCTCGTAGACATTCTGCCGGTTGATCGCTCCATCCCGGTCTACGCCGATCAGATTGACGGCGCCGGCGTTCAGCAGCATTTTAGCCACCGAAATGCCCGCCGCTCCGCAGCCGTTGACGACGATTTTGACATCACGGATGTCCTTGTTCACAACCTTCAGCGCATTCAGCATGCCCGCCAGCACCACAATAGCCGTTCCGTGCTGGTCATCATGGAAGACCGGGATGTCGAGCTCCTCCTGCAGTCTGCGTTCAATCTCGAAGCAGCGCGGTGACGAAATATCCTCGAGGTTAATGCCGCCAAACGTCGGCGCCAGTGCCTTGACGACCGCGATAATCTCTTCCGTATTCTTCGTATCGAGACAGATCGGCACGGCATCCACATCAGCGAACTGCTTAAACAGCGCCGCTTTCCCCTCCATGACTGGCATGGCTGCCCGCGGACCGATGTCCCCGAGTCCCAGCACTGCCGTGCCGTCGCTGATTACCGCCACTGTGTTCTTTTTAATCGTGAGCTCGTAAGCCTTCTCTTCATCGGAAGCAATCGCTTGACAGACTTTGGCCACCCCAGGCGTGTAGACCTTGGCCAAATCCTCCATCGTTTCGATCGGGCGCTTCAGCGTGGTCTCCAATTTCCCGCCCTGATGAAGCCGCATGATTTCTTCCAGATTACTCATTTAATTCCCTCCCGTTAATTGGCCCGCCTGTCAGGTCTTGTCCATCTATTCCAGTTCGGATGAATCATCACCCGGGACTGATATTTATTCAGGATTCTGCATTTATTAATTCAAACATATTGCAGGGCTCCTTACTGCCACATGTGTCACATTTCCCGTTCAAAAAAGCCCTTCAATTCAAGGAAAATTTCGTGATTCATCACGCTTTCCCGGTTAGTTGGAAAATTCACTCTCAGCTTACATAGCTTGCCCGCTAACTGTGCCTGCTCATCCGAACAAGCATCGTTTCAACAGACCCTAATGTATCAGATTGCAAGGGTTTTGAAAATATCAGGAAGCGAAATTTTCACCATTTCACAAAGAATAAAAAAACTGTTGCATTACCCGCTGAATATATGATAAGATATTTTTTGTTGCAGGACGGTAGCTCAGCGGGAGAGCACTATCTTGACAGGGTAGGGGTCATGGGTTCGATCCCCATCCGTCCTATATGATGTACCTCGAAAAAACCCTTATTCTATAAGGGTTTTTTCTTTTTGTGTCCAATTACGTTTTTAGTAACTCAGTAAAAATAAGAGCTATTGGGAACGGATTGGGGACGGAATTTTTTCTATATAAAAATTGCAAGGAGTCTCTCGGTGGGGGGACTGACCCCTGCTGATGAGACAGGGAACAACACCTACGGGACACACTTATGATAATACCCTTTCCCTTCACTTCACTATAGCCTGGTACGCCTGAGACTTATACACGCTGCCATGGTCGCTATGGAGTAGCATGCTTGTCCGCGCTGGAAGCTGGTTCACCGTATCCAAAACCAAGGACGTGTCTTGCTTGTCCGCTATACTGTACGCAACGATCTCCCCGATGTACAGATCCAGAATGAATTAATCTCCCTCTCCAGATCATCTTTGTTTGAATTACCATTAAACACTAAGGAAACATTCTCCTAGAAAATAAAAAAGAGCCGCTCGGAAGTGACTCAATAATTACAGGACATTCTGTATAAATTTCTGAGCAACACCATAGGCGTTTGCAGTTTCCATCCACAGATGTACACATACATTAGTGTAGAAAGTTTGCAAAGGAGGAATACGAATGGGCGAATGTGCAGGATTTACTTCCACTACCGTCATTCTGGTACTCTACATTCTCTTGGTTATTGTCTTAAGAACGTTCTAGGCTTCAAGGACGCTGAGTACGGGAGCCTGTCACTCTGCGAGGTTCTCGTACTCAGGTGTACAGCAAAGTGGTTACCGGCAGTTAGCAGAGTCCAAAGGTAAGGACCATTTTATTTCCGGTTTTGCTATCATCTCTTCACTGAAAAAAAGCCGCTGCATTGGCGCCCCTTTTAAAATCCCAAGCGTTTGAGAATATGGATATGGCATGTACCCGCTTGAAGTAAGCGAATATACAACAGAGTAGACATAGAGCCGCCCCCATTATGGGGGGCTTTTATATGAAGACTCACATCAGATTAGTTTTACAAACACTACAATAAACAAGATATATTCTTATAAAGACATAATGCAATCGGAAGTTATATTAAATGAGTTCTCAATAATAGGTGGTGCTATAATTGGAGGCGCTTTATTCGGCGGTGTAGGAGCTGTTATTGGGGGGTTATCTGGAGACTCCAGAATCAATACTGCAATTATTGAAATGATGCCCATCCTCGGAGAGCCCTGCAAAATCCATTGTTTTAATAGAAGAATAACCCATCTTCTGAAAATAA
>NZ_JAHCMB010000168.1:0-328 GCF_019904155.1 Paenibacillus sinensis | reverse complement strand
AAGACTAACTGCTTTTGTTCTTCCTAAGCCTAACTATTCGTCCGTCTACAAATTTCATTTTCATACAGGATTGTTCAGCAAACCTCAAAAAAGCACATAGAGCATAATACTCATATGTGCCTATAAAGTTCTAACGGCTGCCCTACCCCTTTTTCTATTCCGGCATCAAAATATTTAGTAAGCGGATTTAGCTCGGCAACATTTAGATTCGATTTCAGGAATTGCTTGGTTTGAAAATCAATTACACTAACCATATCATTACCTAAATATATGGCAGCCCTCAATGAATCATTTGACCAGATAATGCGAATTTGATCCGAGGAGACCT
>NZ_JAHCMB010000050.1 GCF_019904155.1 Paenibacillus sinensis | reverse complement strand
ACTATGGATTATAATAGGTTCATAATCACGTCCAAATATGTACATACAAATTTAACGAGCGAATAAATTAGTATTTGAACAAATAGAGAAAGAAGTGAGTACAGGTGAAACCCAAATATCAGGTCATCATAGATGAGATCAAGAGCCATATTCTTTCAGGAGCCTACAGCGTAGGCGAACAAATCCCGACGGAATCGGCTTTGCAGGAAATGTATGAAGTCAGCCGGCAGACGGTTCGAAAGGCCATTCTTGAGCTGTCCAACGAGGGCTTTTTAAGGAGTGAAAAAGGTTCCGGCACCTATGTCAGCAACCAGTTCCGCTCCAAAGCCGGCGGGAATCCCAACAATCGGACAATCGGCGTTATCACGACCTACATTTCGGATTACATCTTTCCTTCCATTATTCGCGGGATTGAAGGACGTTTGAATGAAGATAATTATTCGCTGCTGCTAGCCAGTACCAATAACGATGTCGCGCAGGAGAAGAAGGCCCTGGAAATGATGCTGTCCTTTGGCGTGGACGGTCTTATTATTGAGCCTACGAAGAGTAATCTATACAATCCGAATATCGCGTACTACCTGTCGTTCAAGGAACAGGATGTGCCGTTCATCATGATTAATGCCTATTATGAGGAACTGGATGTGCCGTACTTCTGCCTCGATGACGTACAGTCCAGCTATCTGGCGACCAGGGAATTGATCTCCAAAGGACATACCCAGATTGGCATCATTGCCAAAATGGATGATTTGCAGGGGAAATATCGGATGAAGGGGTATATCAAGGCGCTTGGAGAGGCCAAATTGCGGTTTCACCCCGAGCAGGTGCTGTCCTTCGATACCGAGTCAAAGATGGACCTGTCCACCAACTTAAAGAAGTTTCTAATCGAGAACAGAGACTCGTTGACCGGAATCGTCTGCTACAACGACGAGGTGGGATTAGAAGTCGTAAATGTATGCAGACAACTTGATCTATCCGTTCCGGACGACTTGTCGATTATTGGTCAGGACAATTCCTATATCGCCAAGAATGCAAATATCAAGCTCACGACATTGACCCATCCGCAGGAACAAATGGGACGCGACGCCGCCGATTGGGTCATTAAGAAGCTGCAAGGGAAGAAGGATCTAAGAAACTGCACGTACTATCAGCCGGTGTTGATTGAAGGGGAGACGGTGAAGGAAAGACCGAAGGGGTGAACGTCCTGAGTTGCGCGTATGCTTATGAGGGGCCAATGGGAGCCTATAACAATGGTCTTATAGCAAGGGCCTTATAGCAAGGGGGGAATAATGAGGGTTGCCGCGTGAAAAAACCCTCCTCCACTCCATGATCCGCCAGGATCGAAGGGAAACAGGGCTTATCAGCTAAAAAATCGAGCCGGCACGTCAGTCCCGGCCCGCCTCGTATATCTTCTGCGCCAACATAGCTGGTCTTGTAACCGTATCCGTCATATGGTCCCCGTCGCCAACGATGAGGCGGAACTGCCCGAGCCGTGTGGACATATGCGGATTCCAGCCGAAGCCTTCTCCTTGCGGCAGAACATTGTCCTGATAGAAATATACATAGCTTCTCGGCGTAGTCAGCGAGTAGAACCCTTTAAGATCCAGCTGCTCGAACAGCGGCTTCGCCGGCTCCGGAGTGACGCCTGCATACATCCGCTTGGCTACCTCCAGCGTAGCCGTATTGACGAACAAATCCCGAAACAGCGGGAACGGGAGCATGATCGTATCATCGCCCGAAGCAGCTCTGAGCTGCTCGAAGCCTTGTCTCGTCTGGGGCGGAAGCTCATCGGCAACCGACTCGCCGTCTTTCAGTACGAACGCGTCCCAGAAGACGAGGCGCCGGATGCGGTCCGATACCTGTTCGGCAGTCTTCTGGATGACGCTTCCGCCGAAGCTGTGCCCGACGAGAATGATGTCACACAGGTTCAGCCTCGTAATATAATCGACAACGGACTTCGTGATCATCGCATGCGTAACAGCTTTGTTCGGGTCTTTGCCGTGACCGGCATATTCCGGCGTATGGACGATATGCCCTTTGCTGCGCAATGACGCCGCGACGCCGTCCCAGAAGTGGGCGTCTGCCCAAGAGCCATGCACAAGCACGAAGGTAAGCCGCTGCTGATGGGGCAGCCGGCTGCTATCGGCCGGTTCCATGGCGCCTTGCCTCCAAAGCCATCCGCCTTGGTAATAGGGGGAATAATAACACCCGCAGGGCGTAAATCCCGGGCGATAAGGAAGCATACTCCAACATCCTCTCCAATTGACATAGATCAGCTTATGCCCATTGCTTTTGAGAGGTTCCACCTATTCAATCCGTACTCACGGCGCTTAGCGTATATATCCCATCAGCCAATAAACGCCTTTTCGAATGCATGTATGCATTTGCGATCCTTGGATGTATCCAGCACGGCAAACCTGATTGTTGAGAAAAATAATCCGAAACCTTCATCATCCAGCAGCTCCCGCCACCAGCCCGCGACCTTCACCGGATCATTCCGGAACACACCGCATCCGTATGCTCCCAGGACGAGATGCTGGTCTCCCTTATGCGCGAATAACGCCAGCGCCAGCCGCATCCGGTCTTTCATTACCCGTTCAGCTTGCAGGCTGTCCTCTCCCTTAAGCAGCACCTGTCCATAATTCACGGCGGGCAGCGTCAGCACGGAAGCCGTAACCGGCCGCTTCATGAGAGTAAATCGCTCGTCACGGAAAAAGACCACGTCCGGCGAATAAATCGCATGGTCGGTATACATCATGCTTGGGCAGGCGCGGTTAGCCAAATAGTAGCCTTCGTTGCGAAGCTGCGTATTGTATAATCCACTGGATGCCGCCAGGCTCTCCTCCTGGGCCATAGCTCCGTTCAGAAATCCGCCGCCCGGATTTTTCGCACTGGCGAAGTTGAGCACCCCGACCCGATCTCTCTCCGCTTCGACCAAATCTATGATCGCCTTCACGGTAGCCTCATTGGCGACGGAATAGACTGCCGCTTGCTGCAGCCTCGGCAGCTTATTGCATTCCGTTACCAGCTCCGCCCCCTGTTCGGGTGTGATCAGCTCACTGTTGTCCTCGGAATGCTTCTGCGCCGAGGCAAAATCTACCCGCTGCCCCTCGTATTCATAGAAGCCCTGCTGCTGTATTCGCAAGGTCATCTGTGCTATCTGTTTTCGGTCCACTTCATTCCCCTTCTTTCTGCAATAACTCATCCCGCGCTTCGGTCAGCGCGAATCCCAGCAGGTTTTTGCCCCGCCATTTAACGGGATTCTCTGCGTCCGGGTTGGACCCACCCATGCCGATCCCCCAAATGCGGTCCCGTGGACTGGCTTCCACCAGAATGCGGTTTTTCGTCGATTTGAGGTAATCGCCTAGCTGCGGGTTCTGCGCGAATTTGGCCAGACTGGCGCGCTTGACGATTCCGTAGCACTCCCTGTCCCAGACATCCTTGTCAAAGCTCCGGACCGCGCGCCCGTAAGCCTTCATCTCCTTGGGATGCTTGGCCCGCAAAATCAGTGTCAGCATCTCTTCATCCCCGAACAGCCGCGCCTTCTCCGCCATCATGAACTGCTCGGCGCAGGAATACTCGATTCCTTCAACGGTGAACGGGCTCATCCACCACTGGCTGAAGCAGCTCTTGTCCACACTTCCATCGCTTGGCGGCGTGTGGCCCCAGAAGAACACGAATTTGAAAGTCTTGCCGGCATTGTACGCTTGTCGTAAATCCTCGATTCCGTAAATCATCGGTAATCCTCCATATTTCTTCGATATAGACGGGATGGGCGATGGCCCGCATTTTCGGTGTAATGATCCGTTTCCGCAACGAGATCGGCTACTTTGCGCCGGAAGGCGGCCTTCAGCAGCTCCTTGTCCTGAATGACCTCGTATACCTGCTGCAGCTCTGTTAAGGTGAACAGCTCCGGCATCAGATTAAGCGCGATATCGGTATAATTCACCTTGCCCCGCAAGCGCTCTATGGCGTAGGCGATAATCTTCGCATGATCGAATGCCAGCCCGTCGTTTGACACAATGGAATAAGATGTGGCTGTCGAGCTTTGCTTCACTGTCACTGTCCGTTCCACGACCGCAGCGAGTTCCGCCTCATGTGAGCTTAGCCGCAGCTCATACTGCTGCGTCTTGATATATCCGTCACCGGTCAGCTCCTTGCCTTCCCGCAGCAGCCGATGGGATACCTTGAACCAGGCGGCCTCGGCAGCATCGTCTCCGGCCTTAAGCTCAAGCTGATTGCCGGCCACCAGAGCCATGTAGCTGCAGCTCATCACCCAGGTACGAGGATCGCGCCCAATGTCACTGAACGTATACAGCTGCTCCAGATAGACGTCGTCTACTCCCGTCTCCTCACGTAGCTCTCTCGCCGCAGCCTGCTCCGTCGTCTCATTCGGCCGGACGAAGCCGCCCGGCAGCGCCCAATGGCCCAGATAAGGATGCGCGCCCCGCCGGATCAGCAGAATCCTCAGCTCCTTGTCCGGAAGCTTGCGGTAACTGTCCGCCTCGTTGTCGGTAACGGTGAAGATCACCATGTCCGCCGCCACCGAGGGCCGCTCGTAATCTCCAGCCCGGTACCGCTGCATAAATTCACGCTCCGTCAGACCGTCGCGATCCAGCCTATCCACCAGCTACACCTCCCTCTTCCAAGTTGCTTCATTAGTTGTTCATCTCTCCAAAAAAATTGCTGTACGGCCGGAACCCGGCCAACACCTCATCCACCTTGCGCATCCGCTCTTCCAGGCTTCCTCTCAGCGTAATATAGGGAATTCTGCGCTCCTTCAAATCCGCGATAATCTGCTTGTGAAAAACATGCCGCTTCTGCTCCCCGCTGCGATCCCATGTATCGTCATATGGAATATCGTCGTCGCACAAGAAGAACAGATCGTAACGCTGCGCGTTCTCCAGCGCTAACCGTGTTAACAGCTCCGGAGCCTGTCTGTGATAGTCCAGGGCGTACATATAAGTGGTGATCGCATTGGTATCGACGAACAGATACCGGTTCGCTTGAAGCAGAGCCTGCTCCTCCCGCTCGACATGCCCGGCCGCAATCTCGTCGAATGCTTCCAGACCGATTCTGCGGTCCACCTGATGATCGGTCCAATAATCCCGCCCGTACTCGCTTGCGAATACCGTCCCGTACCTCTGGGCCAAGGCTTCCGTAATAGTCGATTTACCGGTCGACATCGCTCCTACGAACACGACCTTCGTAATCAAGTCCCGGTATACGACATCACTGATGAACTCCCGATATTTATAAGGGTCGGAGCGAATCATCGTTGCCGAGATCGGCACGAACTTGCGCTCTTCATCCACCCGCCGGTCCATGGCACCCAGCGCAAGGCTCATATGCTCGCCGTAGAACTCGCTGGAGTAGAAATGCGTAACCTGCTCGCCATTCAAGAGGCCCAGGATATACTGTTCCTCCCTGATCTCATGCTCCCGATCATTCGAATATCCGTCCGGGCCGTCCCAGGCCTCGATGACTCTTACTGTCGGATAAAGCTCACGAATCCAGTTCGCCCGGACATGCAGCGGAACCGGCATAACCTGCGTGTCATAGATGACAACGATCAGCTCATCGACCTCTTGCAGGGCAGTGTCGAACATGAACTGATGTCCTTTATGCAGCGGAGCGAACTTCCCTAGCGTCAATCCCAACGTTCTCATGCCAGAACCTCCTTAGCCCCTTTGTTCCAAGTGTTATATCCGTAGATCGCGTTGATCAGATACGCGCCCCACATCACGATCATCAGTCCGCCATCGCTGCTTCCTTCCAGCATTCGGATCACCCACAGCAGCACCGTGAAGGCATTCAGGACAATGTAGAGCAGCCATTGCTCCTTGAACCTTCTCACCATCAGAAATGTCGCCACAACCGATAACACTGTCGTCAAGGCATCAATATACGGCGAATTTTGCCCCGGGATGAATGACAGTCCGAACCCAAGTCCAAGGCTGCCCAGTACACATACGACCACTATGAGAAGCAAGCTTCTCTGATCCATCTCCCGCATGGTGAGCTTGCCGTCGTGGCGATGTCTCTTCCACATCAGGAAGCCGATGGCGTTCATGGGGACGAAGAAGAGTAGATTCAGCATGACCTCCCCGAACAATCCGTTGGTATAAGCTAAATAAGCGTATCCGAACGTATTGTACATGCCGAACACATAGGTCATCAGATTGCCCTTGGCCGCGAGAACCACGCATAATACCCCGGTCATGAAGACCGTGAACCCAAAAAAAGTATCCTTCATAATCACAGTCAATACGATTGCCGTTCCGCAGAACAGTCCAAGCCAGACCAATTCGAATAAATTCCAGTTGCCGGGTAATTTCCTCATAGGTGCCCCCTCTTTCTCTTGTGAAAATATCGCGAACGCAGCAGTTAGCTCATCGTAGCCCATCTCTTAGTTCGATATTGATAATAACAATTTGTTACTAAGAAAATACCAGAAAAATCGGCTCCGATCAAGTTATCTTTTTCCAGAAAGTCGCAGCCGCTGCCGGGAACTGTCCAGGCAATGATTGTTGCATGAGCCATAGCGATCCGCTATAATCGTCTGTAATCAACAGTTGAAGGTGATTGAATCATGAAACAAACCCTACTGAATCAACTTCATCATCACAAACAGCGTTAGCACACCTGTATAAAAATCAGGGTGGGCTAACGCTTCTTGCGTTGGCCTCCCTGCGGCATATGAAACGCGCAGGACCAAGAGGTCCAGCGCGTTTTTTATTTTGCCAAATAGAAGGGAATGATTGTGATGCAGAATGTAAAAGGGACCTATGATTTCTTCGGCAAGGAACAAGCGCTCCGAAAGAAAATTCAAACGACGCTTCAGGAAGTGTTTGGACGGTATGATTTTGATGCAATGGATACGACGATCTTGAACGAGCTCGAGCTGCTAACCTCCAAGTATGCAGGCGGCGATGAAATCCTGAAGGAGATGTACCAGCTAAGCGATCAGGGCTCGCGGAGACTCGGACTCCGGTATGATCTGACCATTCCTTTTGCCAAGGTGATCGCCTTAAATCCCGGTATCGAGTTTCCTTACAAGCGGTATGAGATGGGGAAGGTATTTCGGGATGGACCTGTGAAGCGGGGCCGTCTGCGCGAATTTTTACAGTGTGATGCCGATGTCGTTGGAATTGCGGGACCTGAAGCTGAGGCCGAACTCATGCAGTTGGCCGTTGAAGTATTCAAGAGACTGGAAATCCCGATTACATTAAGATGGAACAACAGACGCTTCCTGGGTGAAGTGCTTGAATCCATTGGCGTGCCCTCGGATGAATGGCTGTCTGTCATGCTGACACTCGACAAGCTGAAGAAAATCGGACTAGACGGGGTTATGCAGGAACTAAGAAGCAAAGGGCTGGATGCTCAAGCAGCAGCTGCAATCATGGAGTTAATTCAGCTGGATAACCCTGCGTTTGAAGATGTATCCGGCATGTATGGAATCCAGGACAAACCCGGCGCGCAAGAGGTGCGGTCCCTTCAAGCTCTCATTGAGCAAATAGGGCTGGCGGAAATAGGCAGCTTCGATCTCTTCCTGTCACGCGGGCTGTCTTTCTACACGGGAACCGTGTATGAAATCTTCGATGCTTCGGGCGCGTTTAGCTCCAGCCTGGGAGCCGGCGGCCGGTATGATGCCATAATTGGACAGCTGGTCGGCAGAGAGGATATTCAATATCCGACCGTGGGAATCTCTTTTGGCATGGAATCCATCATGGAGATGCTTGCGAATCGTCCGGTCCAAACCAAAGGCGCTATCGTTACGGTTATCCCTATCGGAAATACGGTTGCAGAAGTGTTGAAGTCGGCGGCATTGCTGCGGGCTAACGGGATTCGGACAAGTATGGACACAAGTGGACGGAAACTGAAAAAGTCGCTTGCGGCCGCCTCTTCCCGAGGAATCCGGTACGTCATGCTAATCGGAGAAAATGAAGCAAGCCTTGGACAGGTACGCCTGAAAGATATGACCGGGATGACCGAAACAGTGCTGACCATCGATGAAGCCATTACAATCATTTCTGATCAGACCGACTAAAGCTGTAGGTTTCTTGTTCACAAAAGGAAAGGAGCGGCCAACGGCCACTCCTCTCCTGGAATTATTGCTGCTCATGATTGAATGATGCTGTTCTTGTCGCTCTTCTCTCTTCTGCTTCTGCTCGAATACAGAACGAACAGTAGAATGAACCACAGAGGGGTAAACAATAAAGCCGGACGCGTCTCGCTGGCGAACAGCATAATGATGAGAATAGCGGCAAACAGCGTTAAGACCGCATAGTTAATGAAAGGCGTGAAGGGTGCCTTGAATTTGGATTTAGCCTGCAATTCCGGCCGGGTCTTCTTATACTTGATATGGCAGACGAGTACAACGCCCCACACCCATATAAAACAAATGGCGCTAACCGTTGTCACGATTCCAAAAGCCTGCTCCGGAATGAGCTTGCTCAGAAGGGCGCCCACGGAAATGACAAGTGTGGAGATGAACAACGAGTTCCCCGGTACGTGATTTTTATTGAGTTTGCCAAAACGAGGAGTCGCCTGGTTGTTCCTGCTCAAATTATAGAGAATCCGGCTTGTGGAGAACATCCCGCTGTTGCAAGCAGAAGCGGCCGAAGTTAACACGACGAAATTGATAATGCCTGCGGCGATCGGAATCCCTACCAGCGTAAAGGTTTTGACAAAAGGACTTTCAGCCGGACTAAGCTCCGTCCACGGGTTAATGCAGAGCAGGACGAACAGCGCGCCGACGTAGAAGAATAAGATCCGCAAGGGAATTTTATTGATGGCGGACGGAATATTTTTCTCCGGATTGGACGTTTCCGCTGCCGACACCCCCACTAACTCTACACCGACATAGGCGAACACAACCATTTGGAAGGAAAATAAGAAGCCTGAAACTCCGTTCGGAAACACTCCCCCATGCTCCCAGAGGTTCTTGACGGTCACCGCTCCTGCGTCCGTCTTGAATCCCATAACCAGCAGTACGATCCCGGTGCCGATCAAGGCTAGAATCGTGACCACTTTGATCAAAGCGAACCAGAATTCCAGTTCCCCGAAGCTTTTTACCGTTAACAGATTGAGTCCCAGCAAAATGATTAAACAGACAATAGCCGGTACCCACTGCGGAATGTCGAACCAATACTGCACGTAGACGCCAACCGCAATTACATCCGCCATCGCCGTCATGATCCAGCAGAACCAATAGGTCCAACCGGTAATGTATGCCGCCCGGGGCCCGAGATAATCCTCGGCAATATCCGTGAACGATTGATAGCCCGCCTTGGACAGCAGCAGCTCTCCGAGCGCTCTCATCACGAAGAATACGGCGATCCCCACGATTAAGTACGTAAACATGATGGACGGTCCGGCCTGCTGAATCGCTTTGCCCGATCCCAGGAACAATCCCGTACCGATGGTGCCGCCGATGGCGATGAGCTGAACATGCCGGTTGGCTAAATCTCTCTTTAACTCTTGCTGTGCCATGCTGATTCCCCCCTATGAATGCCTTACATTGATGCCAATACAAAAAGAGACTGGATGTTCTCCAATCTCCCGGTTCATCAGAATATGAATACTACTTGTCCTGTCGACTCCTATCAGCATAACAAATATATATTCAGTACTCTTCTGTCCTTTTGCCTGAGATTGTGAACCCTTCGGCGCTGCGGAACTCCGCAGTCTCTCCAGAAGCCGCTCCTGCTATAGTGCGATCCATAGCAATCAAAGCTGCTTGTTATTCAGTTCATTAAAGCGTTAATGCCTTCTAACAGTTTAACATATTACTTGTGGTGTTAGTATTGTGGCAGTGATAAAAGTTACAACAGCATTTGCGCCCCAGGAATACGAATCTTTCTCCGCTTTAGGATTCCTTAGAGAATCCTTAGAATTGCCCTCTACACTATGGATGTGGAAAGGGTGATATAATATGCGAGACATTATTTTACAGACACAAAATTTATGCAAAAGCTTTAAACGCCAATCGGCCGTAGACAAAGTATCCTTAGCCGTTCCCCGGGACTCGGTCTATGGTCTGCTTGGGCCAAACGGCGCCGGCAAATCCACAACGCTCAAAATGATCGCAGGAATGCTGCGCCCCGATTCCGGAAGCATTCTCTTTCATGGACATGAATGGACCCGGAAGGATTTATGCGATATTGGCGTACTGATTGAGGCGCCGCCGCTCTATGAGAACCTGACTGCAAGAGAGAACCTCAAGGTTCGTACCCTCGCGCTCGGATTGCCGGAGTCCCGGATTGATGAGGTGCTTGCCATAGTCGATTTGACCAACACCGGAAAAAAGCGCGCCGGACAGTTCTCCATGGGCATGAAGCAGCGGCTGGGAATCGCAATCGCACTGCTGGGCCAGCCGAAGCTGCTCATTCTTGACGAACCGACCAACGGGCTTGATCCCATCGGGATTCAGGAGCTTCGGGAGCTGATCCGATCATTTCCCCGGCAAGGGATCACCGTCATACTGTCGAGCCATATCCTCTCCGAGGTCGAACAGGTAGCGGATCAAATCGGAATTATCGCCGGTGGAGTTCTAGGGTATCAGGGAATCGCACCTCAGGGGCAAGAGCTGGAATCCTTGTTCATGCAGGTTGCTGCCGAAAGCCGAAGAGTGGGTGAATAGGATGCTTCCTTACATCAAGGCTGAACGGTTGAAATGGAATCGCACCTTTATCCCCAAGCTGGCCTGGATTGGACCTGTGGTAACGCTGCTTCTCTGCTTCTTTTTGATGGGGGGACGCTATTTTCAGGGCGGGGCTTACAACTGGTGGTACACGATGCTCTTGCCCGGAGCGCTTACCCTCACCTGTTCGCTGGCTGTACAGAAGGATGCCAAGATGAAGTACCGCGGGCTGCTGGCGCTGCCTGTTGATCCGAAGATTCTGTGGGCCGGGAAAATCGCGGCCTGTGCGGAATGGCTCTTGGCGGTCACTTTCATTTTCCTGGTTGGCATTACGTCCGGCGGAATGCTGTTCGGCAATACGATTCCGCTGCTGAACAGCATTGCCGGCAGCTTCCTGATCTTCGTCACGTTTCTATGGCAAATTCCGCTATGCCTGTTTCTAGCCGCAAGCTGCGGATTATTCGCCACCACTCTGCTTAATATGGCCGGCAATATCGCCGGGGTCGTCGTCTTCGGCGCCGGTGGTATCTGGAGCATTGTTCCTTATACCATTACATTCAGGCTCATGTGCCCGGTTCTCTATATACTGCCGAACGGCCTTCCCGTACCGGCAGACAGTCCGCTGAGGGATACGAAGATGATTCTCCCGGGTGTCCTGATTTCTCTGGCATGGTTCGGAGTGCTGTCCGTTCTCACTGCGCTATGGTTCCGCAAGCGGGGGGCTAGGTAAGATGGCGCCATTAACAGGATTGCTGGGATTGCTAAGGGCGGATTTGCTCAAGACGAGGCGGACGCCGTTTCTCCTGATTCACCTGCTGGCTCCGCTAATTGGAGCGGGGATATTCCTGGCGTATTATTCGTACTCTTCGTGGAGCTCCACCGACAAAGTGCTGGCTTATTTGCAGGTTCTGGGCTGCGCCCTTCCTACCCTGATTGGGCTGGTCTGTTCAATGGCTGCGGAGCAGGAAGCGGCTGCGGGACATTTTCAAGGAATGCTCACGACTCCCGGAAACAAAATCAAGGCCTATGCAAGCAAGCTGCTGATGCTGCTGTTATTCGGCTTTGGGGCCATATTGCTTGCCAGCGTCCTGTTCGGACTGGGTTTCCGTGGCATTCTGCATCAGGACAGACTGGAAATGCTCTTTTATCTCATTGGGGCATTCATTCTGTTCGGAAGCAGCCTGCCTCTTTATCTGCTGCACGGGTTTGTCAGTCTGCGATTTGGAAGAGGCGCTTCCATCGGACTCGGGATCGTAGGAAGCCTGATAGCCGCCTTGCTGCTAACCGGGCTAGGTGATGGAATCTGGCCGTACATCCCGTTCGGCTGGAGCGCCCGCTTCGCTTCAATGTGGACCGTCTGGTCCTCCGGTACTGCTGCATCGCCCGCCCTATCGGGGCTGGACGCCGGAATAACGGTTTGGGCTCTGGGAACGGCGCTGGCTTCCATTCTATCTTGTGCATGGTTTACGCATTGGGAAGGACGATCAACCGATAATTAGAAATACAGCTCACATTCGAGGGATACCCATATGGCAAAAATACTCGTGGTGGACGATGAACCCGCCATCCTGTCTCTGATCCGCAACGCACTTCTCAAAGATAATCATCTGGTGACGACGATAGCAGACTCTACAAAGGTATGCAAAACCGACCTTGGCGCATATGATCTCATTTTGCTCGATGTGATGATGCCGGGGATGGACGGCTTTGCGATTTGCCGGGAAATCCGGTCGGCCGTGGACTGCCCCATCCTGTTTCTAACGGCCAAGACGCTGGAGACTGATCTGATGTACGGCCTTGGGCTGGGAGCGGACGACTATATTGTAAAGCCCTTTGGCATAGGCGCGCTGCGGGCGCGGATCGGCGCCCATTTAAGACGGGAGAGCCGTGAACGGCGAAATGTCCTGTATCTGGAGAACGTCCACTTCAACCTCTCCGGCAAAGAGCTCTATATCAAAGAGGAAAAAGTGCCGCTTACCAAAAGTGAATATGAAATTTGCGAGTTTCTGGCGCGCAGCCGGGGACAGGTGTTCTCCAAAGAAGGCATATATGAAGCGGTCTTCGGGTTCCATGGGGAAAGCGACAGCACCGCCATTACGGAGCATATCAAGAACATCCGCGCCAAGCTGAGCAAATCAGGCATCGACGCGATTGAGACCATCTGGGGGATTGGATACAAGTGGAAGCTATAACCCGAACGAAAACGATACGCCTTCGCACCTTCTTTCTCCAGTACCTCCTGTTCTTGAGCATCGGAACGATTCTGCTGCTGGTGCTGCTGCTTGGCCTGTTCACGATGGCTTTCTCCTCCAATCTCATACTGCCCGCCAACTATGTCGAGAAGCAGATTGAGGCGTTCAAGAATAGCCTGGCATCAGACAGCGCGGCAGCGCCCGGACAGCTTCCGGAGCTGGCGGATTACGCAGTTTTTTCCAAGGAAGGGAAGCTGCTCTCCGGCAATCTAACCCCGGCGCAGGCCGGCCATGCCTGGAGGCTTATACAGCAAGGGAACAACCAGGACTCTCCGCATTTCTACACCGCCATCCAGCGCCAGCATGAGATTTGGATCTTCCGGTACACCTTAAGACCGCAATACGCTTCTTCCTTTCTGCGCAGCAATCTGCCAAACCCGCAGCTGCTGGGGGTGCTGCTCTTCATAGTGGGTATCTTGATTCAAGCGTCTCTGCTTGCTGCCCACTTCGGCAGAAGACTTACGAAGAGAATGGCGGGACTCCAGGAAGCGACTGAAAACATCCAGAACGAAAATCTTGAATTCACCGTCAAGCCCAGCGGTATTCGCGAAATAGACGACGTACTCGCCTCATTGGACCAGATGAAAGAAGCCCTGCACACTTCGTTGAAGCAGCAATGGGAGCTGGAGCGTTCCCGCAGAGAGCAGATTTCCGCGCTTGCCCACGACATCAAAACCCCTCTTACCATCATCCGGGGAAATGCGGAGCTGCTGCAGGAGACATCGCAGGATGATAGCCAGCGGGAGTATAACGAATACATTCTTCGAAGCGCCGGAGAAATTGAAGCATTCGTCCAAGAGGTCATTGATTTGTCCAGCATGCAGACCGGTTCTGTTCGTGAAAAGTCGAGGGTACGCTCAGAGGATCTGCTTGCAGAGTTGGAGCTGCAGATGAAGGCTCTTGCGTCTGGCAAGGACCTGCGTACGCTTGTACGGAAGGAGGCCCTTCCGGAATTGATCTTCATTGATAAGGAGCTGCTTCATCGGGGGATCGTCAATGTAATCGCCAATGCGGCCGAGCATACTCCTCCGAATGGGAGCGTGACGCTGCTTGTCCGGGGGGATGCAGCCGCCGTTCATTTCACGGTCACGGATACGGGCTGCGGCTTCTCGCCAGCCGATCTGAAAGAAGCCGCCACCCAGTTCTACAGGGGAGACCCGAGCCGAAGCTCCGGCAATCATCACGGCATGGGGCTGTACATTGCCGCATCCGCCGCGCAGCATCATGGGGGGACCTTGACCCTGGAGAATGATGCATCAACCGGTGGCGGGAAGGTAACCTTGACCATTCCTGTTCCTGCTCATGCGGAAGGTGGCGATGGCGATGAACGGGATTAAAGTTGACCGGCACGCTATACTAATCCCCAAACCGCATCTTGTCAAGAAAAACCGCGCGAATAAGCGACATAGCGAGAACCCCCCTCTTATGCTTTCAATGGATGAATGAAATTCCACGTATGAAGAGCCATTTCGCTTTTTTCAATTAGGGCAGCCTCACGTAAAATGTTCCTCAGGTTGATGAAGAACATGCGGGAGGTAGAAGATGAACGAACAGGCTCAAGAGACAAGCGTCGGAATAAAGCGTGGGGCGATGTTAACCGCGCTGCTCATTGGTGCATTTGTTTCATTTCTTAATGAAAATTTGCTCACCAATGCGCTTCCGGGATTGATGCGGGAATTCAACGTTGCGGCTGCAACCATCCAATGGTTATCGACGGGTTATATGCTCGTGATCGGCGTACTGGTGCCGGTGACCGCATTGTTGCAGCAATGGTTCACGACCCGACAGATGTTCCTGTCTGCGATGGCGTTATTTTTAGCAGGAACCTGCTTGTGTGCAGTATCCCTAGGGTTCGGGGTCTTGCTGACGGGCAGGGTTGTGCAAGCATGCGGGACAGGATTATTGCTCCCGTTAATGATGAATACGATTCTTGCCCTCTATCCTCCGGAGCGCCGGGGCGCCGCCATGGGTCTTATGGGACTGGTCATCATGGTCGCCCCTGTCATCGGGCCAGCTTTGTCCGGATTGATCATTGATACCCTGAACTGGCGATGGCTGTTCTATATGATGATTCCAGTAGCACTGTTTTCGATTGTGTATGCAATCCTGTACTTGAAGAATGTGACAGAGCCGACCAAGCCAAGGATTGATCTTGTATCCATAATACTGTCTACCGCCGGTTTCGGCTGCGTCACCTACGGTTTCAGCCTGACAAGTGCCCGGACCCGGCTTGAAGGTTACGGGATAATTGCCATTGGCAGCTTCTTCTTGCTCCTGCTCGTATGGCGGCAGCTCAAGCTCAAAGAACCATTGATTGATCTTTCCGTCTTCAAGCACCGTACTTTTTCTCTGGTTGCAATACTGATTGTAATCTTGATGATGGTTCTGTTCGCCACAACGACATTGCTGCCGATCTATATGCAGGATGTGATGCAGCTAACCGCATTCGGGGCAGGATTACTTCTGATGCCAGGCTGTATTTTGAACGGAATCATGATGCCCCTGTCGGGGAAATTACTCGATCGATTCGGGCCGAGATTCGTCATTATGCCCGGACTGTTTCTGATCGCCCTATCGTTGCTGCTGTTTGCCGGCATCGACAGTGATACAACGCGAGGCTCCATTCTGTTCGATCATATTCTCTTGTTCTTGGGCATGTCGTTCGTCGTCATGCCAGCTCAGACGACAGGATTGAATCAGCTGCCGCATCACCTGATCCCCCATGGTACCGCCATTTTCAATACGCTCCAACAGATTGCAGGAGGAATCGGCATCGCGTTGTTCGTCGGCATCATGTCGTCCAGAGCCACTCGCTATCTTCACCACTCACCCGATCCCAATGCGGTACATGAGAAGACACAAAGCATGGTCGCCGGTCTGCAAACCGTTTTTGGGATCGAGCTCATTCTGGCAATAATTATTTTGGTACTGGCCTGGTTTATAAAAAAGTCAGCTGAACCTGAGCAGAATTAAATGACCATGACTCTTGGACTCATTTCGGATGATGCGTCTCGTTCCTTGATATTTACTTTTTCGCCTCTTCCTCCAGCTTAAAGATCAGCTCATTCGCCATCCGTTTGTTCAGCTTATACGTACCGGACTTTCCAGCTTCGGTGGATAGCTTCTTAATCGTCTCGATCTGCGTATCCGTCGGAGGCTGCCGTTCGATCAGGCCCTCGTAATTCTGATAAGCAACCTTCTCTGCCGTTTCCGGGGAGAGCAGGTCGATGAGATCATAGAGCGCTTTCGCTGCAAGCGTTTTCGACAAACCGTATCCCGAGTCAGTGGAAATCATAAAGCGGTCCGGATATTTCTCGATCAGGGGAACGAAGTCCTCCAGTTTGTTTGTACTCTCGCTGTTATACGCCGTAAACCCGGCGAAAAAATCGATATACAGGTTCGGATGCTTGCTGATCAGCGATTCGATATTTTCCGGTGTGTTATAGGCGTTGGCATGGCCAAAAATAATGATGGTGTCCGGATGCTGGTCCAGGGCCTCCTCCAAATGCTTGATCGGCTCGCCGCTCGGCGGGTCGATGTGCAGGAGTACAGGCACCTTATATTTGGCCGCAAGGTCGTAGATTTTGGGGAAATTACCGTCGTTCGGGTGCTGGGACTTCCATGGCAATCTGGACACGGCTTCCGAATACGTCGAAGCGGCCGCCACTTCTCCTATGTTCATATAACCCTTCTCCAGTTTGTCCTGAACGATGGTCACGCCCTCATCCTCATAGATCGGAAATCCCGCAAAGGAGGGGTATAGATTCGCAGGTGTCTTTTTATACTCATCCCAGGCTAATTGATCGGTGTACTTCGCGCTCGGCTCCGAAATATTTCCGAACAGAACGATACGGTCGACTCCGTACTCTTCTCTCTCCCTCTGAATGGCAGCCGGATCGGCGGCATCATGGTTATGAATATCAATGACGGTAAGGTCGCGGTAGGTCTCGTACAGCTCCTTGCTGGAATCCTTGTTCTGCCGGATCTTCTCAATTAATGCAACTTCATCCTTGGGAGTGTATTCGGTCATTGGCTGGACAACAACCTCGGATTTATTCAACGTGCATCCTGTTACTGTGACTGCTGCAAGTGCGAGTGCGCAAATCCCATAATAACGCAGTACTTTAGACATTGCGGTTCCACCATCCTTATAAAGTTCTAACGCTCTTGCCTTTGAATAATTGGGGCTTGATTCTGACCGTCTTGCCGCTGCCGCCATTGATCAGTTCAAGCAGCAATTCAGCGGTCCGCGTTCCGATAGCCGGGTTGTCGATGATTACGGTTGCGAGCGGCGGATTATAATATTTGCCTGTGAAATGCCCATCATAGCCAATGACGGACAGCTGATCCGGTACCCGAATGCCGGCCTCGGCCAAATACGAAATGGCGCCCATAGCCATAAAATCATTTGCGAAAAACACAGCCGTAGTCTCCGGGTGGAGACGAAGCAGTTCTTGCACGCTTTTTTTTCCGCCATTGCCGGTATAATCGCTCCAGAGGATGGGAGTCTCATCTTTCGACAGGCCCGCTTCTTCGGTCGCCTTAAGGAAGCCTTCCAGGCGCTCCCGGCTCATCTCGAACGCTTCGAACCCGTTCACGAATGCAATCCGCCGATGCCCGCAGTCGATGAGATAGCGTGTAGCCATATAGGCGCCCAGCACCTCATCCGTATTGATGTTGGAGCAATATCGGGTCAGCACCGTGTTCTCAAGTACCACCGTCGGATAACTCATGCGCCTGATTTCATCATAGAGCGGATAGTCGGAGGGAAATGGGCTCAGCACAATGCATCCGCTTAAGTTGCGCAGATTCAGAATGTCCGACAGCTCCCCATCCACATAGCCCATTCCGCTAAGCGTATAAATAATCGCTCGATATTGGTGCAGCGCCAACACCTTGTTGATATATGGAAGCTGTTCGAAAAAAGCCGGACGGGCTTCATAGTCGCTGTCATCAATCAGCAGCCCGACGAGCTTGCTCTTCCGGCTCACCAATTCCTTGGCGGAAAGGTTGGGGACATAGCCCAGCTCCTTGGCGGCTTCCAGTACAGCCTTCCTCGTCTTGTCCTTCACACCGTAGTCGCCATTGAGTGCCCGGGACACGGTGCTAACCGACATGTTGCAATGCTTGGCGATATCCCGGATGGAAACTCTCACAGATCAGCACCTCCTTTTTGGGAACGTTACCAAAAATATATTTTGAATATATACCAGATGTAGGCATTTGGCAATGGAGATTTTGGGAACGTTCCCGAAAAATAGGCATACGCGTTGTTTATGCTGCATTCATTCTATTTCTGATAGTATCATTCATAGTTTACTTGACTTGCTCAAAAAAACAATTATTTTCAAATAAAACCTAATCTTTATAAAGAATTTTCTTCCATGCTCCGATATATTGATAGTACAGAAAAATAGTTCAAATTACCTAACTGGGAGGGTTCTTTTTGAAGAAATTTTTTAAAATCGGATGCCTGGGCTTCATCGCTCTAATTGTAGTGGTTGTTCTCATTGGTGTATTTACTAAAGATAAGGATAGCTCAAGCAGTACAACCGCTAAATCCAATACCGGCACAAGCTCTGTAGAAACAAAGGACACCAAGAAAGAAGAAACTAAAAAACTTGCAAAAAAGGGAGAAGAATTGCAGGTTGGGGATGTCGTCTTCAAAGTTAATAAAGTAACCACTACCAAAAAAATCAAAGATGGAGATTTCTTATCCTACTCGCCTCAGGCTGAAGGAAGTGTCTTCCTGGTAGTGAATATAACGGTGAAAAACGTCGGCAAAGAGATGATTACCACAGACTCCTCATTCTTCCAGCTCAAAAAAGACGAAGTTACGTATAACCCGTCCACATTGATTACTTCGTCCGGAGACTATTTTTTATATGATGGAATCAATCCCGGATTGGCCCAGACAGGCAATGTAGTATTTGAAATCCCGGAAAACTTGACTGGCTTTATTTTGAATGTCCAGACTGGATTCTGGGGAACCGAGCAAGGCGAGATTGAATTGAAATAATACTATATCGATCATGAACCACCGACGGGAGTTGGTGGTTTTTGTTACTTATAAGTACAGTAAATCTAATACTTGGTTTGATTTTGGTGGTCTGTTATGCCTGGCTTCCCTCTTCTAACCTAAATGCAGAGGTGATCCCATGAATTTGCCAGAAAGTGTTGGCAATCGTATTCGTGAGCTTAGAAGAGCAAAAGGGTGGACTCAGAGCAACTGGCAGAAGCGGCATCGCTTCACTACAGCTACATAGGTGGTGTCGAACGCGGAGATCGGAACATCACTTTAGAGACATTAGAAAAAATCATTGCAGCATTTGGTGTGCCCGCTGTAGAATTCTTTCGATTTGAAGATAAGACAGAGCGACGCGAGGCGGGGGATATAATCCTTATTCACGCCCATCAGATCGCTGGAGCATGCTGTCCCGGTGCGCTGGACAGTAAAAAGACACCTTAACAGGTGTCTTTTTACGTTGGATAGTATCCGTTCTGCCCTGGTCTCCGTTTACTTGACGATCGCCTTAGTGCTTGCGGATTGCCCGGCAGCTGCCGGGCGGCCGGAGAGGAGAAGCGCGGCCCCCCAGATCAACTTAATGGCAAGATCCACATAGACAATGGTGTGAAAAGACAGGTCCGGCCACAGCATGCCGGTCAGGGCATTGGCGCTTAGCAGGATGGCCAGCAGGATCATGGAGCGCCCATGCACCCATGCCATCGGAACAAAATGAAGGCCTATCGCTAAAAAAGCCCCCAGCCAGACCATCCGGTAATTGCCGTCTCCAAAGTGAGGACCGCCAATCAGCACCATTAGTATGAACATAAGAATAATAGAATAGAGCGTCATCTTGCCTTGAAAGGCGGTTTGCGGTCCGTAGGACAGCCTGCGGTTCACCGCTTTGTTCGTTAATATCCCAAATATTCCGGCCATATACCCCAGTGAAAATATAGGCATGGAAATGAGCTGCGTTCCACCCGCAACCAGCCCCGCAAACAGGATGGCGGCCACCCAGATCAGCCATAATCCGCAAACTCTTTTATTCAGAAAGGTTCTTCTGCCCCGTTCTTGTCTTCCGCTTACCGCCATAGTCTTCTTCCCCCTATGTATTTGTTCGTTAATCTTTATCAGTATAGACACCCAAATATGCATATTAGTCCGCAAAAAACCTGCAACTGCACCGCAATTTATTTGTGGTAATTACTGGTATTGTTGTCGGTGAAGGCTTGATTTAGCTGTGATACTCTTACTTCAGAAAGAAACCAACAACGGAAACGGAGCGCCAGACAAGCGGCATTCCGACCGGCCTGAAGGAGGTGAGTATACATATGAGTCATCTGGATAAAGAGCTTGAAGACCTCGACCTGGAGCTGATCGAACTCGATCAAGTGGAAGCAATTCCATCAACAGCCGCTACTAGCGGCAGCGGCAGTTCCTCCACCTGCGGATCATCGTCCTGTTCCTCCTGTTCCTCCTCCTGCGCTTAAGACTGGCAGCATCGCAATGATATTAAAACACTAATTTATGAGAAAAGGATGATAAATAATGAAGGATTTGAACAAAGAATTGGAAGCTCTTGATCTGGAACTGATTGAATTGGAACAAGCGGATGCAATTCCGTCAACAGCGGCATCCAGCGGAAGCGGCAGCTCTTCCACCTGCGGCTCATCGTCTTGCTCGTCGTGTTCCTCCTCTTGTGCTTAAGATTAGCAGCATCGCAATGATATTAAAATACTAATTATGAAAAGGATGATAAATAATGAAGGATTTGAACAAAGAATTGGAAGCTCTTGATCTGGAACTGATTGAATTGGAACAAGCAGACGCGATTCCGTCAACGGCAGCATCCAGCGGAAGCGGCAGCTCTTCCACCTGCGGCTCATCGTCTTGCTCGTCGTGCTCTTCCTCCTGTGCCTAAATTGCAAGATCAACCGTGGATGGGGCGGCCTTAGCCGCGCCCATCCAAAAAACAATTCCAGAAGGGGGAGCCGGGTTGAGTCGAACTTACCTGTTTGAAAGACGGAATCATGTTCCTTCCAGTGACCTGCAGCAGATCAAGCACGGTTTCTACCAGGAACTCCTAACCTATTGTGAAGATCATCATGTATTTATTCAGCGTAAAGAATTGCTGCAGCAGCGGTTGTCTGAAGGCATAGAACAGGAGCCGGAGGTACGGATCGCTTATATCCGGCTACAGCAGGGAATCCGCAAAGGGCAAATCCATCTCGGGAAGATCCCGAAAGCAGACCAAATTCCACCGGAGATTATTGCTGAGGCGCTCTCTCTGGACCAAGCCGGCAGTGAACTGAAGCAGCGGCATCAGGAATTAGGCACCCGGTTCAAGAGCGAGTGCAAGACGCAGGAACAGGAACTGTATAAGCTGTTTCGGCAGCAGTCGAGTGTGCAGAATGCACTGCTGCTAACTAACTATGAAATGTATTGTTCATTGAACAAATCCTATAGCTCTAAAAAAAGCGGAAAGGTATGGAAAATAATGATGCGTTCTTTTGCCAAAACAGCACCGCTCTCTTCCTTCACTTCGATTTACCGGGGGCAAGGGACCGGAGAGGAGAGCCGGATCAGCTTCGCTCAATGGATTCTTCTTCATTGGTTTGAATTATGGCTGCTGCTTCCTGAGGTGATACGGGCCAGCCGGTACAGGGTGGAATACAGGGATCAAGAAGGCACTCTCCTTGTAGAATGTAGCGCCGGACCGGAAGCAATGGAGCCCGGACTATATATTAGAACGAAGCGAAAGTACCGCCTAAAGGCACCGGCTGCCGCAACAATCAAACCGGGCAGCATCGTCAGCCTGGATGAGCTGGCGCTGATGTGGAACGAGAGCATGGAAACGATGACGGCCAAGGCCGTTCATTTGCTGGGCTGCGGCTATATCAAGAATACGCTGGATATTGAAAGTGAGCCGCTTACGCTGGAGTCGTTCATCGAGACTGTCTCTGCGTTTCGTACTGGCAGCAGCATGATAAAGGCCCTGGCCCGGCATTTGGAAGCCATCCACCTGCTATCTGGTCAGCTTGAACAGACCCATGAAGTCCCACAAAGGGAAAAATTGCTCGAAATCGCCCAGAGGCATGTGAACCGCTGCTGTGAATTGCTCAGGTGGAAAGGCAAATATCCGGTTAATCCGTTCAATGAAGACAGCTATGCCGGAGCATCGCCCGGGCCGTCTATTGACGTGGAGCCGTTCCATGATCCGCTTGCCGAATGGGCCGGAGTTCTGCCGATCTTCGACAACCGCCTGAAGTTCCGGCTCTATATGGAGAACCATCTCCACGATATGCTTCCGGTGCCGTATGCCTCCGTTCAACAGAGCATGTCCAGGCATGCCGAAGAGTATGAGCAGCATGTGGCGCTGAACCGAACATGCAGGGGAAGTGTATTCGAGAACGCTCCCGCAGTAGCGCAGCTGGAGGATCTGAGAGATCAATACCGGGCGAAGCTGGCGCCGGCAGAGTCAGGAAAGGATGTTGCTCTACAAAGAGCTGATCTGGCTTCGCTGGAGGCAGGACTGGAGGCACTTCAAATCCGTCAGCCTGCGGCTGCCGGCTTCTGGCTTCAAGAGAGCGGCACCGGAAAGCTCGTGGTGAATGATTGCAAGAACAGCTACCTGGCCTATTCAATCTATCATTTGCCGGAGAGCCATGACGCCATATCTGAACGGGTAAAAGCCTTGTTTAACTGCGGGGAGCGGGCACGGCTAATTCCCTACTCGCCCTCCTGCGGGTTCAATCCCAATATGAACGGCTTTGCGGAGGGCAACAGCCTTGCTGCGGATTTGCGCGATGCCATGATTATTTGGAACGGAGAACGCCACAGCTTTGAGCTGCAGCTCCAGGAGAACCGAGGAGTTCCTTTATACACAGGCACGCTTGCACCGGCTTGTCTGCCGGAAGATTACAGGAACCTTGCCCTGCTCAGCCAATCCGGTTTTATCACCGGAACCGGGCTTGACTACAATGAGCTTACGATTGATGAATGCCGGCAAATTGGCAGAATCAGCTACGGGGAGCTGATTCTGCAAAGAAGAAAAACAATTCTTCACGAGAAGCTGTTTGCCGGGGTGACGCAGGATTTCGACGGATATAGGCGGCTTCATGAGCTGCTGCAAATCTATCATGCACCGCTGCATTCGTTCATCCGGCTGTTTCCTGTTCGTCAAGGTATGCTTCACATCGAATATGGCGAGTCAGGACTGCATAAGCCGATTTTTCTGGACGCCGAGGAACCGCAGTATTGTATGGAATTGTTGAAGCATATGGACCGCTGCCACAGGCAGTACGGGGAATTGGCCGTTGTGTTTGAAGAGGCGCTTCCCGATCCTTATGACAATGAGTATGCCGTGGAGTATGTATACGAAATGCAAGAAGAACCGCTCAGAATGGGGGGATAAAGAGATGGGCGAACATCCGGTACGCATTATGGAAGCCTCCGGCGGTACTGAATTAATTGGCCGCAGGAGAAGGATAAGGCTTAGAACTGTAGGCTATGAACAGCTCGTCCGGCTGTTCTCCAACCCGCAGCCGTCTCCAGAGGAAGCGCAATGGCTGGCGAATCTCCGGCTCAAGTTGAACGGAGAAGAGCAGACCGGCACAGAGTTGGAAGCTTATGAGCTGGGCGACCGGATCATCTTGTCTGCCGGTGTCTGCCCCAGCTGTCTCGGCTTGCAGTATCCCATAGCAAGCCGGTTCAGATTACAGCTTCCGGCCTTCCTGGGCAGCCGGAAGTTTGCCGGCAATAAGCTGGTCAGGCTTGATCCCGGCGGGCTTCTGTACATCCAGCCCCTGCCTGAAGTGGCGCATGCCGAATGCTGCCCGCTTCACTGCAGTCCGCTGGAACATTTGCGGGACACCGCCGTTGACGAAGGTGTTCTGTCACAGGAGCTGGTGACGGCAGTGGTCAAGAACATCGATTTCCGTTTCGACCGTTACTGGAAGCTGGAGGCTGATTTTGGCGGCAGGGTCGAAAGCTTCGCCGGACTCAGCAAACGCCGGGTTCTGGAGGATATGTATGCTTATCTGCTGGAGCATTACTACAGTTATCGTCATCTTTCGCCGGGGTTGACCGACCAGGCTGCCTATCTGCATTTTTTGAACCGCTCAGGAGCCGGAAGCGCCGAAGAGCTGGAGCGGGGGTTCTTTTATCCCGACAGCTTTGCATTCTGGTCGGATGCGGAGCAGTTGCTTCCTTCAAAGGCCAGGTACAGGAAATTAAAAGCCCTCATGGTGGTTTATCACATCGAGGTCGAACACCAAGGGAAGCTGTACAGCGCATTCGGTGAAGACCGCGGCGATGGATTGTTCCGGGTATGGAACCAGATCCACAGGACGGAGTGTCATTCCGCCGAGCCTTGCCGGCCCGATCCCGCTGAAGCCCCCGCCAGCCCGCTGTTCCGTTATGAGGACGGTTTGTCCCGCAAATTCGGCTTCTCTCTGTTGGGAGGCGAGCGGCGATGAGAACGGCGGCAATGACATTGTCCCAGGCGGTATCCCGCCAGGAAGAGCGAATTGTCCTTGAGATCGGCAGTGAACGGCTGCTCTGCTTCATAGCATACGGTCATCAGATGGACAGAGGGCAGGCTTGGCCCGTGGAGGAGAGATTTGCGCTCCTGCATGTGGATGTTCACGAAGTACTTGCCGGTCCCATTTTCCATCCGGGCGGAATTGGCTGTCCGTCCTGCTTCGGCCAACGGAGGAATGAGAACCTTAGAGAGTTCGAACGGCTTCCTGAGGATGAAGGCCGCAGTGAAATCGCAGGAAGCTACCGCGTTGATGAAGAGCTGGTACAGGAATGTCTGGTCCTGCTGCTCCGGCAGGCCGGAGCGCCCGGAGTGCTCGACTATTACCGGATTGAGGACAGCGGTGATTTGCGCAGGTATTCCTTCTGGCCCGCAGAGCGCTGCAAGCATTGCGCCGAGTGTGAACCGGAGGATGACATCGCTGCAATCCGCCAGGCGTTTGACCAGCATTATATGTTCCCGTACGGTGATCCGTACCGGACTCAGGCCACTAAGGTGTGCGATGCTGTATTCGCACCGGGCAATGCCGATTCCAATTTTATTATCTACAAGGATAGAAATACCCGTTCGTTTTTTTCCCTAACCAGCTTCTTCAGGATATACCGGGAGGAGAAATATGAGCTTGGCATCGGCAGCTCCACCGATTACAGGTCCAGCGAGCTAAAGTCACGGTGCGAGGCGCTGGAACGTTATGCGGGAATGCATCCGCGCGGCCGGGAACGTCTGGGTGTAGTATCCAGCACCCGCAGCCTGCAAAGCAGAGGAATCGCTGCCGACCCGCTGATGTTTATCGATTCTGTAACGGGGACGGGACATCAGATTGCCGCTTACCATGAAGACCTGCCCCTGAACTGGATACCCGCCTTCTCCTGGAAGCGGCAAGACGCAGCGTATATACCGGAATGCCTGGCATATTACAAGCCGGATCAAGGGTATTTATCCGGACCACGGATTTACAAAGGCAACTCCAATGGGAATGCACTGGGCACGACGCTCCTGGACAGCATCTATTATGCCTGTCTGGAGCTGATTGAACGCGATGCCTTCCTGAATCATTGGTATTTGCGGCGGTCGCCGCCCGAGATTATTCCAGCTTCGGTGGAGAATGCACAGATCCGCTATATGACCGGACGCCTGGAGGTTTTGGGATATACCGTGCAGCTGTTCGATATCACGATGGAGACGGGCATTCCTGTCATTTGGGTGCTCTGCCTGGGACAGACGGAAGCCCAGTTCGCTGCATACAGTACATCCGGCGCCCATCCCAATCCGGAAAGGGCCATCCTCTCGGCACTCGAAGAAATGCTGCTGGCGCTGGAGTATTACGGAACGCATGCCGCAGAAATCCGCGAGAAAGCCTGGCGTATCCGCCATGAAGGCGTACAGAGGGTCGAGGATCATCCCATTCTGTATTTTCTTCAGGAGGAAAGACATCACTTCAACTTCCTGGCCGGCGGTGGACAGTACGGCATCCGTGAGCGGTTTGCCGGGTTCTATGGAGAACTGCGAAATACGACGATTGATTTGGCGGACGAAACATCAGGGCTGCTGGACCGGATGACGGGCCATTACGGAGAAGCGTTTATCGTGCGTCAGACACCCGAAGGCTATAAGGCGCTTGGGCTGGAGGCGGTCAAAGTGCTTGTGCCCGATATGCAGCCCATGTGGTTTGGCGAAGAGAGCCGGTTGCTGTGCCGGCGGCGTATCCGGCAGGCTGCGCAGTACTGGAAGATGGATTCGGCGGATGTTAACCCGGCGCCCCATCCATTCCCCTGAACACTATAAAAGATAACCAGAAAGAAGGAGAACAACATGCAAATGCTGCTGAAATTAGAAGGCGTCCAGAAACGGTTCAAGGAAAAGAAGGTCCTGGCCGGAGTGAGCTTTGATGTGGCGGAAGGCGAGAGCATCGCATTGATCGGACCCAACGGGGCGGGCAAGACGACGATGATCCGTTCTATTCTGGGCCTTACCGATATCGACGAGGGGGTTATCGAACGGCATTTTGACAACCGCAAGGATGTCGGGATCATGCTGCAGAAGGATCTGTTCCCCGATGGACTGAGAGTCAAGGAGCTCATTGAGCTGCATAAGAGCTACAGCAAATCAAAGGTGGATACGAATGAGCTGCTTCAAGCCGGGGATCTGGTGAAAGAGACGCGCAGCATGGTGCAAAGCCTGTCCGGCGGGCAAAAACGGAGACTGTCGTTCGCCCTCTCTCTCGCCGCCAATCCCAAATTGCTGTTCCTGGACGAACCGACGGTCGGAATGGATGTCACGGCCTGCAGAATGTTCTGGACCAAAATCAAGGAATTGCAGGAACAGGGCAAATCGATATTTGTAACCTCCCATCACCTGGATGAGCTGAACGACTTCTGCCGCCGGTTTATTTTTCTCAAAGATGGAAAAGTAGCTGCGGTCGTAAGCAAAGAGGATCTGAATGCCCAAAAAATCCTCGTCGTTCATCCCGCGCGGCCCGAGGAAGCAGAGGAGCTGCAGCGCCGTTTCGGCGGATTGGTGGAGGATGGACGGCTGTATGTCTCCAATCCGGCAGAGCAATCCCCGCTTGTGGCTGTTTTGAAGGAGCGGCAAATTCCATATGAGGAACGGCTGAAGGAAGTTAAGGACTGTTACCGTGAAATCTATGACCTATATGAAGAAGGAGTGATGCAGGCATGATGACTATTATCCGCTATGAGATTCTCAAGGTGCTGCGCAACCGAAGATTTGTATTTTTCACACTCGTAATGCCGCTTGTTTTTTTCCTCGTGCTGAATGCCTTTGTTAAGCCGGATAAGGGCCAAGGGGAATTTATCACGTATCTCGCTGTATTCTGTACCTTGTTCGGAACGGCCGGCAGCGGGCTGAACACGCTCAGCACCCGGGTTGCCAAAGAAAAGTCCTATATCGGCAGCATTTACACCGTCACACCTTACTCGCCGGGAAAATTTATCTTTGTTACCGCTCTGGTCCAGCTGCTTCTGAATGTTGTCATCGCGGCCGTAATCATCACGTTCGGTGCGGCAGTCTTCCAGTTGAAAATGGACGGCATGCTGCTGAAGATGGAGCTGCTGGCGCTATACTCCAGTCTGTATTACATTTTTCTCGGCCTGATTCTTGGGTTTCTGCTGGACATCGTATCGCTTCAATCTATCTCCTTCCCGCTGTACCTGGGCTTCATGTCCATGAATATCACCAAAGATCTTGGATTCTCGGTTCCGGGTTTTATGACCCATATCCAGCGCTTCTTCCCGGGCTATTATCTGAATCAGGCGGTTAAGACCCTCTATACAGGAGGCGATGCACTTCAGAGCATTCTGATGATGACGCTGAACATCGGGCTGCTGCTGATTGTGACACTCGTAGTCTACCGTTATAAAAAGAATGCAATCGTCGCTTAAGCGCGGAGCCGATGAGCTGGAAGAGCTGCGGAGAACCCGCAGGGACCTGCACCGCATTCCCGAGCTTGCCGGACAGGAGAAGAAGACAAGGTTGTATATTGAGGATTATATCCTCAGCCATACGGCCCATATCCGGATAGAGCATTCCTCGGAAAAAGGGCTGATCGCTTCGTATCAGGGCGGTGAAGGATTACCGGTGATCGGATTCCGGGCAGAGCTTGATGCACTGCCGATTGAGGATGCCAAAGACGCTCCTTATAAAAGTGTGCACCCTGGCCTCAGCCATGCCTGCGGCCATGATGCCCATATGTCCATTCTGCTGCAGCTGCTCCGGTGGGTGGACCAGACAGCACCGGCTGTCAACTGCCGCTTTATTTTTCAAGCGGCCGAGGAAGTGATGGCCGGAGCGCGGGAGCTTATTCCCCTGCTGAGAGCGCAGAAGCTGGAATACCTGTATTCCCTTCATGTAACACCTGATTTATATGCGGGATATTTCTCGCTGCGGCCCGGCCTTGCACTGGCAGGCTGCCTGAACGCAGAGCTCGAACTGGAGCTGGCATCCGGCCATGCATCCGACCAGCCGGATGTTCTGCAGGTGCTCTCAGAGGTGCAGCACTTCCAGCAAGCCTATAATACGGCCAGCCGGTTCTGCAAAATTACGCATGTGGAGACGAATGGCTACTACAATGTTATCCCGGATCGTTTGAAGCTGTATCTTACTTTCCGCTCTGCGGAAACAGCCGTACTCCGGGACGGGTATGAGCAGCTCCTTGATGCCGTATCGGCATCATCCCAGGTGCGGGGCCTTCTTGACAGCAGGATCATTTCCGAATATCCCTGCTGCGTGAACGATACGCTTCTGACGAAGCTCACCGCCGGGCTGCTGGGGAAGAAGTTTGGCTCGGAGCATGTGCTGGAGGCACCTTTCCTTTTCTCCAGCGACGACTTTGCCTTCTACGCAAGGGATCTGCTTAACGTCAAGACCTGCTATTATTTCATCGGCGCTTATTTACGGGACAATAACAACGTCCACACTGGATATTTTGACATTGATGAGCATGCATTGCTGTACGGATTGAAGAGTTTTCAGGCCATTATTCAAATGTTCGGGCAGGCCGGGCAGCCCCGGATTGTCCCTGACAATTAGACGGGAGTGGGAAGGATGAGGGTAGCACCCCTTTATATGTACAGACAAACCAATTTCCCGCTTAGATATGTAGCCCAGTATTTGGGCGATCTTAGCGGGCGGTATACAGCTGTGCGGCAAGGCGCCGGAGAACCGGCGCTTCGGCTGGCCGGCATTACCGAAGAGATGCAGCGGCAAATCGGCAGCCTGGAGCATGATGAGGAGCGGCTCGAGGCCATCCGGTTCAAACGTGACTTTTTTAATGAAAGAGCCAGCGCCGAGAAGCGGTATGAGCGGGTTGAGGCTTTGTTCACGGAAGAGCTGCGCCGCGAGATCAGGCAGATATTCGCCATGCGGCAGCAACACCGGGCCCGGATGGAAGAATTGCGGAAGAACTTCGAAGAGCTTGCGGCAGCGGACCGCCGCTGGCTGCAAAGAATCTATCTGGATGACCAGGAGCTGCGGGATGCCCTCACGTTTGTGAACAGTGCGATTACAGCAAAGCTTGATAAATACTTGCGGACACCAGCTGAGGAGCATGACCGGAATCTGCGCAAGCTGGATTATACGCTGATTAAATTTCTGACCCGCGCCAGCATGAAGACCAGTCCCTTCGCTAATCTGACATACTCCGGGATCGGGAATTTCAACGGTGCCCAGAAGACGGGAGCCAAACGGCTGTATCCCCGCCTGAATGATTCACTGATTTTGCAGGTTTACGACAAGCTGTTTCTTGACCCGGAGTGGATTACGCGATTGGAATACCGCCTGAACGCCACCTCCGTCGAGCTTGAGGGGAAGTATTATATTACGGTTCTGCAGAACACCAAGGGCGAGCGTCAGCTGTACAAATCCAGACAGGGACTTGTCACTCTCCGCGCCAGCGAAGCGCTGCGCAAGCTGTTCGGGAGTCTGCAGGAAGCGGAGGCTCTCCCCTATGCGGCCATGCGGGAACTATTTACCGCGCTGGGCGTCTCCGGTGAACAGGCAGATGATACCCTTCGCCAGCTCATTGGCAACGGCGTGCTGGAGCGGACGGAATATCTGAACGAGCAAGCCGGCAACCTGTCCGAAGAGCTGCTGCGGAAGCTGGAGCGCTACGGTGTCGATCACCCGTGTATTCCGCTGCTGCACGAGTTGAATTCCCTGACCGGACAATTTGCCGATTCGCTGGATGTTGGAGCTACTGAACGCCTGTATCACTGTGCCGAAGCGCTGGCTGCATTGTTCGATCTGGAGCCGATGCCCCGCCGCAGCCTGCTGTACATTGACGGCATTGATGAAACGTTGCAGACCCAGGACTACTCAAATCGGGAGAAACGACTGGCCCAGCTGTCCCGTTACCAATGGCTGATGATGTGCTTTGATACGGTGGTCAAGATGCAGTTTGCAGCCGGAGAGTTTTTCAAGAACCATTACGGCACAAGTTATGTTCCCGCAAATTCGCAGGAAGCCTCGAAGGTTCTCAGAGATATGGCGCAGGTGTTTTTTTCGGACACGGAGTTATTGAAGGAAACCTCGGGCCTGTTTAATTGGGATAAAGCATACAGCCATAAGCGGACTCAGCGCCTGCATAATATCGCCCGCCGCTTAACGGGATTCCTGAACGAAGCCGCGGCAGAGAGCGAGATTCTCATTCCTGATGCACAGACAGCGGCCTGGCAGAGTGAAATCCAGGAGGTGCTCGGGGAACGCCTGCTCTCGCACTCATTTTTTGTACAGGAGAGCGGCGACAGTATGGTGTTGAACCATATGTATAAAGGATTCTCGATTTACTTTGCCCGGTTTCTGAAATACCTGGAGGACTCCGGAAGCGAATACTCCGCTTATCTGCGTGAATGCTTCGATGGAAATCAGGTTGCGGATATCCGCAATACCTTCGGATTCAATGCCAATATCCGCAAAAGAACCGTGCAGAAAGAGATTGCCTTGCCCATTCAATCGATGACGGAGAGCGGACAGTCCCTCTCATGGCTGGATTTGGGATTCAGATACAACGCATCCACTGAGAGCCCCGAGTTCTTTGAACAGGCGACAGGCAACACCGTACGTCCGCAATTCCTGGGTACGCTGGTCCTGGTAGCTGCTCCGGCGATTCTCACGACCTTCGATATCCTTTCCTCTCATGGCACCAGCTATTTTGACCTCGGCGAGCTGATTCTCCGTGAACGGCTGAAGCCGGCAGGAGGATCGGATGAGGCTGTTATCCATGTTCCCCGGATCTGGCTCGGCGACCGCGAACTGATGGTTTCCCGGGAGAAATGGCTGCTCAATACCTCCGTGTTGTCGGAAGCATTCAGTGAGAAGGACCGCTTCGAAGCCTGGAAGCGCGCGATTGATTATTTTGATGCCAACGGCATACCCACCAGGTTCTATACCCGGCCGTTTAGCGGGGGAGCAGAGCCGGCTTCAGAGGTTACAGAGCGCAAACCGCAATTCATCAATTTGTCCTCGCCACTGCTCTTCCAGGTATTCATGCAGCTTGCGGCCAAAGGAGAATATATCGTAATCGAAGAGGAATTTCCGGTGGCGGCTCCGGAGCAGGACAATGTGCTGGAGTATACCTACGAAATTACATGTGGAGGGGAAGCTGAATATGCGGCTGCGAACTATTAATTGTTATTTATACGATAGCAAAGCGACAGCCTTGCTGATCCGGTCCATCCTGTCGTTCGTTCAAACCTCCAATCTGGAGAATATCATTCTGCAAAAAAGCTGGGTCTTCGGGTTCCATCTTAAGGTTACGCTTGATGCCTCAAATGCCAATCACCAGCTGGAAGAGCTGATTCGCCGCCATGCGGCGCGTCATTCCAGAGAGCGGACTGAAGATGAATATGTGAAGTATGAGCGCATGGTGAACAAACTTGCCCTGATGGAAGAGTATTCGGGTTCGTTCCTGCCGCTTCGCCGTGATGGCGAGGTGACGGTAGAGGAAGGAAATAGCTTGAGCCATGGCAATCCGCTGTGCAGCGCCAATGTGAATTACAGTATCGAACTGCTGAAGAGCCGGCTGATTGCGGATATTTATGAGTCATGGATTGGGCTGCCTGCCGACAAGCAAAATGTGGAAAGTGCCAAGATGTTTTTTATTACTGGCAGCAGCAGTCCAGGCGGGCTTAAGGTAGGGTATCTATCGCTCCGTTCGAATTTTGAATATTTTAAAGCCCAGTTGGAAGGGTTCAGAAAAGATGAAGCGACAGCGTCCAGAATTCATGAAGCTCTGCATGGACGGACGGACACGGAACGGGAATTCGTAACACACGGAGTGCAGAACTTCACAGAAGGCCGGTTCGAGCGGGAGTTTATTTTCGGAAGGCTGCGGATCTTCATCGGTTCGCTGTGGACGATTCTGGAGCAGGCGTATGAACGGGGCGAGCTAGTGTATGACAAGCTGTACTACGGCGAGGATTTCTTCGAACGCCATGATCAGGTCAGTTCGTTTCATCAAACCTTTTTTTCCAATTCCGATTTCTTGAAGCATTACCACGATAAAGGCTTTGTCGTCTACCGGTTCGTGGCCGCCGTGCTGTATTCCTTAATGCCGATGCTGGAAATTTCGCCACTGCGTAAGCAGAGAATTACCGGCTTGGTATCCGAGAGCGTGGAGTCGGGCTACGAGATGGATTGGAAGGATGCTTACAGTTATCTGGAGATGAAAATGGCGGGTGAGAGCCGAAATGACACACTGGTTAATTAGACGGGATGAACAGCTGTATCTGTATGGCAAGCAAGGGCTGCACCAGCTGAAAGCATCACCGGAAACCGCCCAAAAGCTGAAAGAGATTGTGTTCGGCGATAGTTCTGCGAACTGGAAGCCGATTGATGAGGCGCTGGCGAACCGGCTGCTCCCGGAAGGGAAGCGCTCTGTACCCGCAAGCGGGAAGCCGGAGGTTAATATCACGCCCGGCGGGCAATGGCTGCTGCGCGTGGTAACTCCGGAAAAAGCACTGCTGCTGCGCAATCTGGCGCCAGGTGATGATCCGGAGATCATGGCCGTCCTGGAAGACGGCAACCCGCAGTGGAGGACTGCAACGGCTGAGCCGCTTCTTCTCAGCTATGCCGGAAGCATAGCTGCCGCCTGCGAAGGTCTGCCGAATGAGGAAGCACAAGCAGCCAAACGCATCATTCAGATTGACATTAGCGGCGCGAAAAAGATCGTAGAGCCCAAAATACTGCTGGCCGACGTTCTGCGAACAGCCTCCAGGGAAGAAGGGACCGGTCCCGCCGGATCGGCGGAGGCCGTGGACTGGATCGCTTGCCTGAATGGGCTGGAACGTCTGGAGAATCAGCTAGTGCACAAATTTATTGTACACTCCAACGACCTTTTGCAGACTCCATATAAAATAGCTGCCGCAGCCGACGGAAGCTTCTACTGTGGCGAGGGTAACGCAGAGCAGATCGTCCGCGCCTCGTGCCGCAACCTGGAGCGGCTGCTGGAGCGGGTGCTGCCCGACTCATCGGCTGGCTGGCTGGTTACGGCAGGGCAGGAACACCGCCTTGAGCGGCAGGCGGAGCAGCTGTTCAAGACGTGGGAAGCTGCGGGACGTCTGGAGCGGATGGAATGTCATAAAGTTGCCTTTGCCGAGCTTTCCGGGAATACGCGGATCCATGCGATGATTCGCCGTTTTGTACCCGAAGCGGAGCTGCTTGAGATTTATGTGGAGCGGATTCCAGGAGTTGGCGCTTACCGTGCCGCTGCCGGAATAGCAGGAAATGCCTGGACAGACGGCTGCTGTGCTTCATCACAGCAAGCGGCTATTGAGGCGGCGCTGCTCCGGTTCTATGCTCTGGTGCAGCAGAACAGCATTCGCTGTTCCATACCTCATGATGCGGCTCAGCAGATGAATCGTGCACAGATTGAGCCGCCGGGGCAGGAGATGACGGCAGCATTTTCAGAAACGTATCACAGCTTGGAGCTGTTTATCCCTGTTTTGCAGAACTCGGGAATATCCATCTTGCACTTGCAGCGGAAGGAGGGAACACGAAATGAAGGAAGCGGTGTTATACCGGACGGACGGCATGCTTCTGCAGGAAGTTATTCATGAACTGGAGAAGCGGGATGTCCCTTATCGCTTGACGGATCAGCGGTTTTTGGCAGACGACTCGGTGCTGTTTGTCATCTTGGATCATTTGCTGGAGGAGGACATCGCCCCTTTCTACCGGAATGCTCCCGATCCGGGCGGCATTTTCTTCTTCCATCGCCTGCTGGACACGCTGCTTGTGGGCCCTATGCATCATCAAGCAGAAACCAGGGGATGTCTGGCTTGCCTGCGGCGGAAATATAAGGATGCCGAAAGGGAAAGTCTGCTGTCGCTTCTGTACAACGAGACGCCGGAGTCCGGGTCTCATCCGCAGGCAGCCGGATTTGTCGCCGATTGTATTCAGAATTCCCGTCTGGCGGCGGACAGCCTTCTCCGGTATGAAGGCTGTGCCGAGCATATCCACTTTGATGCCTTGCGCGCAGAAAGGTATCTGCTGAATGGACATGAAGCATGTCCGGTATGCTCGGCAGCGGCTTCTTCATCCGTTGCAGCTCCGCGTCAGCGGCAGACTGCAGTCACGGTGAAGCCAAACAGACGCACCTACCGGCTGCGCTCG
Source organism: Paenibacillus sinensis (assembly GCF_019904155.1). Taxonomy (GTDB): domain Bacteria; phylum Bacillota; class Bacilli; order Paenibacillales; family Paenibacillaceae; genus Paenibacillus_AQ; species Paenibacillus_AQ sinensis. The sequence goes on along the minus strand of NZ_JAHCMB010000050.1, from coordinate 13,826 downwards.
GATTTGGGTACGGATGCGATCCTCCGCCAATGGTTTGATCCCGATGGCGGAACCATTACGCATCGCTACCGTGAGCTGCGTTCCTCCTATATCGAAGCCGGCGGTATGGAAATCCGTATTGGCCCTTCCTATGTCGAGACCGGATTTGGCCGGGCCTACCGGCGGCCGGATGCCGAGAAGCTGGCGGTTCTTGAAGCACTGGAAAGATACTGCGGAATGTGTGACCGGACCGCTCCTGCGGCGGAGAGATATTCCTATGAGCAGCTCTCGGGGCAGGCGGTAGACCCTGCGGTATTCGGCCTTCACAGCGCAGAGACCATGGCGCATCCTGCCTATAAACTGCAGCCGTACAAGGAGAGCCTGCCTGTGTACTGGACACCGGTTTTTTCTATGAAGGAACGCAGGCAAGTTCTGGTGCCGGAGCAGCTGGTGTACTTCGCCGACGGACACTTTAGAAGCGGCACGAACAGATTTGTCTATGACAGCTCCAACGGCCTTGCACTGGGCAATACATGGGAGGAAGCAGCCTTGCATGGTCTATTCGAAGTCATTGAACGCGATAATTTCCTCTGTGCCTGGTATAACCGCCTTCCCCTGCAAGAGATTGATATTTCCGGCAGTCATCTTGAAGAGCTGAAGCAGCTTATCTATTTCATGGAGCTGGAAGGCATCCAGATTCGATTCTTCGATATTTCGATGGAGCTTAAGCTGCCCAGTGTATGGGCGCTGGCTTATGACACACGCGAGGGCGCCGGTATGAAGGCATATAATGCCGCCGCCGCTCATGTTATTCCCGAGAAGGCTGTGGAATCTGCAGCGATGGAGGTCATCACCTCGCTTCCTATTTATGCGGCGGAGCTGAAGGAAGGCGGCAGTGCATGGGCACGGACGCGGCAGCTTGAGAACAATCCGGGCGCGGTCACCGAGTTCGAGGACCATGTCCTGTATTATGCAAGCGAGAGCAATTGTCTCCAGGCGCTGGACTTTGTACTGCGGGAGGATGGCCGGCAGAAGGCTTCTCTGGAGGAGCTTTATCCGGATGCCTACGATGCCGGAGGACGGTTTACCCATGACGATCTGGCCGGCGATCTGGAGGAACTGGCCGCCGAGATCATTGACCATTACGGCGAGTTGTATATAGCGGATGTGACCCCGGATGAAGTAGCGGGCTTTGGGTACAGCGCGGCCAAGGTGCTGGTTCCCGGCATGCTGCCCATGACATTCGGAGAGCAGCATAGACGCGTAATTCTGGAAAGGCTGACTCGGGAAAGAGAGCGGCGGGGGCTGGACAAGGACTTTACGGTAAACCCCTATCCGCATCCTTTTCCATAAGGGAGGGACATGTATGCATACGTGGAAAAGCTACAGGGTGTATTATCAGTTCCAGCCTGGGTATGACGGACTTATTCGGCTGCTGGCCGAGCAGCTGGAGGCGCATGTGGCCCGGGGACGAATCTCCAAATGGTTCTTTCTAAGGTATTGGGAAGACGGCCCGCATATACGAGTGCGGTATCTGGCGGACGAAGAGCTCGGTGAGGAAGAGCTGTTTAACCGGGTGAGAGACTACATAAGGCGCTATCCCGCGATCCACAGGCTGAGCAAGGAGGAATATTTCAGCGGCCATAAATTTGACGGCGAGCCTCTCGAGCTGCAGAACCTGGACTGGTACGAGGAAGGTGAGATTATCCCCAAGCAGTATGAACCGGAATACGAGCGATACGGCGGTGCCTCACTGATGCCGCTGACGGAATCCCTGTTCATGGAATCCAGCAGGCTGGCCGCCGATATGCTGGATCTGATGGCAGGAGGCGCCTTTACCCGCCGCCTGATTGTGGGAATGCGGCTGCTGGAAGAGCTGGCGGAAAGAACTTTTACGCGAATTCCCCGTCTTGGGGAGGTCCTGTCCTTTTACCGCAAGAGCGCGGACAGCTGGCAGCGGCTGTATCAGATCGGCGACATGGAGCTTCCCTCAAAGCTGGCTCGCTGGTGTGCGGAGCACCCGGACTGGCGGGAATCCACCGATCGTCTGCTGGGGAGCAGCGGGAACTACGAAGAACGGAGGAACAGCCTGCTGGACGGTTTTGCAGCCATTGCGGAAGCGGAGGACGATGCGCAGCGGGTAAGATCCATCCTGTATTCACACCTGCATATGCTGAACAACCGCTGCGGCATCGGTCCTGAATATGAATATGCGCTGTACCGGACTCTCTGGAGTCACAAAATGAATCAGGAGGTGGGTTCGGATGTTACCGTCCCATAATCAAATTTCCGAGTTTTACGATTATGATCTGCTGTTCGAGGAATTGGCGGGAGAGGAGCCGCGGTCCGTGGCCTGGAGATTCAACCAGCGGCCGCTGGATAATTACGAATTCCCCGGCAATGAAGTGCCGCTGGAGGAGTATCTGGACAAGGTAAGTCTTGAGCGCGGTCCTTCCTTCCCTGAGAATTTCGAAGTGCGGCTCGATAAGCTGCTGCTGAAGCGCAGATCCACACTGCTGGGCCAGATGGGCGCGTCGTGGTCGCTGAGCGAGCTGGCGGCTATGCTGAGCTGGTCCGCCGGACCGCGTGATGAGGACCGGCATATGGGAACCAATCATGCAGGCAAGCAGATTTCCATGCGGACCTACCCTTCGGGCGGGGCGATGTACTCCATCAAGCTGTATATGTATATCCGGGGAGTCGAAGGGCTTGAGGACGGCGTATACTATTATGCGCCGCTGCAAAAAGAGCTGTACCGCTACCGCAGCGCACTGTCGCCGGAAGAATTGGAGCAGCTTTTCCCAATGACCCTATACAAGACGGATGCCCGGAGTCTGGCCCTGGAGGGCGCATCCATTCTGCTGTTCTTTATGGCGGATTTGCGTTACAGCTTCAAGAAATACGGGCGTCTGGCCTATAAGCTTGCACTGCTTGAAGCCGGCCATATCGCGCAGAATGTACAGCTGGTCAGCACCGCAATGGACAAAAATACGCTGCCGATCTGCGGATATTTTGCGGACAAGGTGGAGGAGCTTCTGCTGTTAAGGGAGCATAAATACCAGCACTGCGTATATGGCATCGTACTAGGCTAAACGAAGGAGGAGAAGAAGATGTTGAATGCTTTTTTCGAACTGGAGGCAGCTGAGGAATCTCTGCAGGTCATTAATTGCTACCGCCGCACCAACCCGCTGTACTCGATCCCCCACCGTAATCCGGTGCAGCTGAAGAAGGCGCTTGAAGACCAGCAACTCTCCAGTGAATCCAAGGGCGCGGGCCGGCTCTATGAGAATGGCATCCTGGTGGACCCCGGTCATCTGGCCGTTCTTGAACGCTTCAAGGGAATGTTTCCCGATGTTGATGCCGACGTTGACCCGTATGCGCTGTCCATGGTGCTTACCAGCGGATATCTGCGGTCTGAGATTCGTGTAATCCGTTATGCCGATGTCGATATCCCGTTCGCTTATCCGGCCACACCGCCAATCAAGGATGAGAATGCCCCGCGGCATCATCTTGTGATTTACAGCGATCCCTCTGAACTGCGAAGATTGCACGAAGACGTTGACGTGAAGCGCAGGGATACCATATTTCTCTGCCGGGTAGCGGGGGGAGAGATTACAGAGATCGGCCCGGTTTACGCCCTGCACCCTTCCTTTTGCTTCGACTGCCTTATCGACAGGCTTGAAACCTATCATATCCGCTGGACAGGCCCATTGCCAAAGATCAGCTCTGCTGTGCTGGAAGAGGAATTTCTGAGAGCCCTGGTCGATCATTACAGCTCGTATATTACGCTACTCTCCAACGTACATGAGCGTAAAATTATTTTGAGCGGACATGAAATCCAGTACACCAGTCTGATCTCCCCGCGCTCCTCTCATTGCAAATGTCAAAAACAATGAATTAGAGGGTGTCTCTACAGCCGCTTGGCTGCTGAGGCTCCCTTTTTTGCTATGAGCAGAAATGAGGAATGGATTCAAGAGGTTGCTTTTAAAGGAAAACAATGGAATTCACAACCTTTATCTATTAAAATGAAGCATGAGATGATAGATGCAGATGTGGAGGACGATTCATGGATAATTTTATGGGGAACGTGATGTCCGAATTTCAAGCTCAGATCGACCGTTATTTTCGAGTGAAGCTGCTGCATGAAGCCGCCCAGGCGGCGATCGAGACTAAATTCTCAGAGTCTTTGCTGTTTGGAAAAATGACCTTGCTGCACTACCGGATGTTCGGCGGAGAGGATTACGGTATTTATAAAGCGGCTGCAGCCGTGGAGATGATGATTCTCGCGCTTGATATTATTGATGATTTACAGGATGAGGATCATGCGGATATGCCGTGGTGCCAGCTGCCCAAAGATATTGCCCTTAATCTGGCGATCGGGTTCCTCAGTCTTTCCCAGGAGACGCTGCTGTACAGCGATTTTCCTGCCGAACGGACCCGGAGCATTGCGGCTTTATTCAACGACCAGCTGCTGGCAGCCATTAACGGACAAACGCTCGATCTGATGAATGAAATTGAAACCGAAGAGGACTACCTTGTCATGGTGCGGCAAAAGTCAGCGGCGCTGCTGGTGTGTGCCTGTACGACCGGAGTGATTCTAGCTACGGGAAGTGCCGATATACAGGTGGCCGAATATGCCGAGGAGATCGGGATTGCCGCCCAGATTAAAAATGACTACCGGGATTTATTGAACTGGGACGGCAAGAATGATTTCATCCGCCGCAAAAGAACCCTGCCTCTGCTGTTTCTGCTTGCTGAAATCGGGGAGAATGACCAGTGGATTGCGGAGTATTTTGCCGGCGGCTTGGAGCCGGACGCTGTGCTGCACCGCTATGCCGAGTTCGGCGATGCCGTGGAACGCACGGGGACACAGCTATATACCTCGGTGCGGATGCGTTCGCATTATTATCGGTTCCTAGATGTCATTGAACATATGGAAGTTGACCCGAAGTGGCGGGATCTCATTATTGAGGCCGCAAAGTAGCTGGCGGTACCCCGCAATACCGCATGCGAAACACCGTAATCGATTGGCGGTAATTACGGACCACAATGTCGTTTTGCTCAGGACTCCAACCTGATATATTGGTTTCAAGGAAGAAAAAACCAATTATGAGGAGGAACAAACAATGTTACAAGAAATCATTCGTAAGATGGTAAAAGAGCCGGGGTTCTTGATGCAGCTTAAGAGCGGACAGTTACAGCTTGCTGGAATGTCTGCGCTGGAAGAACGGGCATTTATGGACGTAATGAACAGCCGCGGCAAAGATAATGACCCAACCCCTCTTAGAGGCATGTACTGGTGTTGATCATACACAATAATTTCCCTGGAGGCTTGTCCCATTGCCTAAATTATCGGGTCATCATCTAAAAATTATCGGGGGCTTGTCCTTCTTTATCCTATTGGTGGGTTATCTGGCCTTTGTGATTCTATCCCGCCCTATTATAGGAATTGACGTGGAGCTAACGCCGCATGGCACGGTTATTGTAACCAAAGTGGAAGCGGGCAGCTGGAGCGAGCATAAGACTCGCCCGGGGGATACGGTTCTCGAGGCAGACGGGGCTGACCCGCGCCTTCTGGAGACGATCCGCAAATACAACAGCATCGAAAATGTCCATTCACTCGTCATTGAACAGTCGGATCTGAATGGAGACCGAGTGACGTCCCGGCTGGAGGTAAAGCAGGAATTGTCCGCGCACGAGCTGGTGTTCCGCCTGCTTATCCCCGGCATATCTTTGCTGCTGCTCTTCGGGTTCTCCGTATATGTGTACAGGAAGAAACGAAATGACCGCGCTGCGCTGCAGCTCATCCTGTTCTTCCTTAGTATCGGGTTAAGCTACTTCAGTTCAACGCCCTCCGGAATGGCCGATCCGGTCGGACGGGTATGCCTTGGCGCCAGCTTCGCTGCCGTTCCTGTCTTTTTCGTGCACTTTATGCAGGTGTATCTTCAGCGGTTCAAGGAGCCTTTCTTGTCCCGACTCGTCCTGAAAGTGATGTATGCCTGTTCAGGTCTGGTAGCGATAATGATGATTCTGGATGTGGCTCTGACCCAACCAATCCACCCGCTCGAAACCCAGACACTGCTGGTCTTTTTTGTAGCCGCCAATTTTCTAATTGTCTACAAGCTGATCTCGGGATTCCGTAAGCACCGGTCCGGTGAACTGCATACCTTGTTCAAGTTTGCACTGACTGCGCATACTGTAGCCTTTCTACCTTTCCTGCTGCTCAACGCTCTGCCAGGACTGTTTGGCGTGACGTTTATTTCCGCAGAACTGACCGCTATCTTTGTATATGCGATTCCTGTTGTATACTTTTATCTGTTCGTTACCCAAAGACTGTTTGACATCGATTTTCTGCTTAACCGGTTATTTTATTATACAGCCCTTTCGCTGATTCCCGCCCTGCTGATCCTTGGCGTCATGGGACTGCTGATTCATCAAAATAAGTACAGCTGGATTGTTTGGGTACAAATTTTCCTGGCGGTTTATTTGATGATTACGCTGTTCCTGTTCGTGAAAGAGTTGATGGATTACCGGCTGCGCCCTTATTTTATGAAGGATTTGCAGGATTTTCAGGGGAGCATCGACCGTTTCTCCAAAAGAATTTCAAAGGTGATGAAACGCTCGGACCTTGAGCAAATTCTGGAGCGGGAAATCGGAATGATTCTGCCGATCCGCAATGTTTCTTTTCTGGAGATTACGCGCGAGAATGATCAGGGGCTAGTCCGTGTTAAGAGTGACGGAAGAGCCGATCCCCTGGTGGAACAGGAGCTGCAGCATTCGGCAAACGGACTTTCCGTTGGAGAAATGATCCGGATGCACCGGGGAATCTGTCTGGTGGTTGGAAATTATGGCCCTGCCCGGCATATTCTCTGGATCGACGACAAAACGAATTACACGAGCTTTAACTACGCTGAAAAAAACTGGCTGAAAACGATAGCGCATTACTCCAGCATTATTTATGAGAATCTGTTTCTCGTAGAGGGACTGATTGAGAATCTGGAAGGCGAAATTAAGAATCGTAATACGCTGGCCCCGCCATGGGTGCTGCGTCTGATATTTACACTGTCCGAGAACGAACGCCGCCGTCTGGCGTCCGATCTGCATGATGCAGCGCTTCAGGATCAGCTTATCTGGTACCGCAAGCTGGAGTCGCTGATGCTGGACTACCCGATGGAGCACGAACTTATCGTTCAACTGGATCAGATTAAGGAAGGGCTGCTCGATGTGATCCATCAGATCCGGCAAACCTGCAATGAGCTGCGGCCTCCGCTGCTAATGGAAATGGGCATCGTGGAAGCATTGAAGCAGCTGATTCAACAGGAGCAGATCCGGTCGGACTACACGGTGGAGCTTCATACTGAACCTGATGCCATCGAAATGGATGATGTCCAGATTCTGGCGGTGTACCGCATCGTTCAGGAACTGCTCAGAAATGCGGATAAACACGCCAAAGCTTCACATATCAAATTGACGCTGGAATCCCGCGGCCAACGGTTATATTTCAATTATAAGGATGACGGGCGGGGACTGGATCTCAAGGACCTTAAGGACTCATTCAGCCATATGGGAATATCCGGTATTCAGGAGCGTGTGCGGAGTCTGAATGGCGAGATTAAATTTGATTCTGCGCCTGACCAAGGCTTTGAAGTACGGCTGGTGCTTCCGCTTGCAGCCCGCCACGATGAAGGAGGTTATGATGATGGTGCGTATATTACTGGTTGATGATCATCCCTCGGTATGCGAAGGGACCAAAAATATGATCGAGCAGGACCCCGAAATGGATGTGACCGTTTCTTACAGTTCGCCGGAGGCGCTTGAAATGGCAAAAACGCAAGAATACGACTTGATGCTGTTTGATCTGAACATACCTGTGCTGAGCGGACTTGAGCTGACCAAAAGGCTGATTAGCATCAACCCGGAATTTCGGATATTGATCTATACAGGATACGAGATCAGCTCGAATTTCAACATTCTGGTTGAAGCCGGCGCTTCGGGCATAGTCAGTAAAACAGCGAGCAGAGAACAGCTGCATACCGCAATCCGCTGCGCGCTCCGCGGGGAATCGGTCATCCCCGTCACCCTGCTCAGACAGCTGCGCCGCAGCGATATGCGGCTGCCTTCCTCCCGTGACGAGAAGCAGATGGAGGACATCTCCATCAACGAGCGGGAGCAGGAGATTCTGCAGGAGGTGGCGGACGGCAGAAGCAATAAGGACATTGCCAGCAAGCTGCTGATGAGCCAGCGTACAGTAGAATATAATCTAACCCGTGTGTTTGAGAAGCTCGGCGTTCATTCCCGCTCCGAAGCTACGGTAAAGGCCAAGCAATTGGGGCTGATCGGGAACAGAGATTTTTTATAGAGTAAAATAGAATAATTAGCAGCCCCGCAAGTGTTCTGTGGCTCGCCCAATTCCAAAGGGTGTTGAGCACTTCGCCCCCGGAGACACAGAAGACTGCAATTTGCTGAACTGGTGCTGTTCCGCTTGCTATGGGGGTGGGTTACAATATCATGGAGTATTCAAGCACAGTAAAGCTTGCTCCTAAATGTCTTATAACGTCTAAGCCTGGATCAGAAGTTGGAGGGTATCCTAAAACGGCAAGATTGGATACCCTGTAATTGCATATCTGATATTGCTTGTTGCAGCAAGCCTTAAAACATCCAGTACCCTCATCAAGAAGGAAACGCGCAGTGTATGGACGAGCGAAAGAAGTCAATGTCGTCTCGAAAATAAGATACTTCTTAAGTTGGTTCAGGACAACCCCTTTGGAGGTTACAGGATTGGCCCTCCGGCTATTGCATCTTTGCACCGTAGGCAATGACTATCTTCGCATTTTGTGATCTCATTATCATTGATGATCGCTTCCGTTATTACGTCAATGAAGGGCTTAAATTTAAAAATCTTCCAATTGCTGTTGCCTACGATTTCCTCAGCTTTTATCTCTTCTACGCATTTCTCCATATTGGGAAATCCTTCTGAACAGCTCCCTACTTCCACTTCAATCGTCTCATTATCTTTATGCTTCGCCCATCTTCGGAACAATACTCTGCCTGCTCTTTCTTCTGCATAATGAATAGGTGTTGCACTGTCTAGTCCTACTCCAGCTAAAATGAGATAACTCTCTTCCATCTCATAAATATACTTATAATGTCCATATACATTTAGAAGGGTTTGCTTTGAAATGATTTCCTTGGACTTTTTCCCTATCGCAGCAAATGAATTTAAAGGATGTTCGCTTCTGTAACATTGTTTTTCATGAATGATATACTTGGGTATTGCACCCATTTCGGTTGAGATCATCCTTGTATCCATTTCAAATGCTACTGCATTATCAAACGTCGCGTGATCGTCATAGCCGTTTCTTTCGATTCGACGCTCTGCTGGCGGGGAGGTTTCACATCCATAGGTAAATGTCGGCACAATTAACGTGCAGTCAGTATCGAGAAATGCGTCGACGATGGTTTTAATCCCACCTTCAATTTCTCCAAATGATCTGAGCGAAGAATGCAGGCATATGATCTTCCCTTGAAGCCCGTTTTTTTCAATCTTCATCATGATTTCGTTCTTTGTTAGTCCCACTCTTACACCCCATTGTCATATGTCTTCTTGCAATAATCTTACTGGAATATAAATCCGATGATTTCTTTCATAAATGCTCCTTCATTATCGTCATTTATCTGCCTTCCTCTACCGCTACCCGCTGAAGTTGTCCTTCGATGTAATTCTTTAGCTCAGGATTGCGGCAATACACATAACAGCCCTTTATGCCTCTGGAGATCAGCACTTTGTAGATATTTTTGATCAATGCCGTAAGCTGATGATTGTTGTTCTTAAGGCCTCTTTTCCCCATGGTATCTTTGTATTCGTCATAATCGGCGTATATCTCCATGTTCTGCACATCAAACTTCAAATCATTGCCGATGATTACACCCACATAGTCGAACTCCAAGCCCTGTGAAGTGTGAACACATCCGATTTGCTCCAGTCCTTGCTCATGAATCGCCCACATGGTTGAGATGGCCCGTCCATTCCACGGCATCCGGAAATCATGCTCCTCAATGATGACATCGGCAATCTCTCCGTTCCGGTTACCCTCGGTGTCCTTAGTCCAGTTCCAGGCGAATCCGGCAAGCATCCGGGCTTTATGCCCCTCGTTCACTTTATCCTTGATGGCCTGATAGAGCGCATGGGGAGTATCCATAAGTCTGAATTCAAAAGTATCCTGATCCCAACCATTGAAATTGCCTGTCTGACTAATCTGAAAAATATGATCAATCCAGTTGAGAAACCCCTCCGCTCCCGAACAGCGAAACTGCGCAGTAAGCGTATATTCATGGACCTCAGATTGATGAAGTTCCGCAACCCGTTTTATTTCCGCTACCGATCCGATATCATCCGGCCGAATCCGCTGGAAATCGTCAATGAAGAACACATTAATTTTGGAGGCAGCAATAATATCCTCGATCTGGTTGAGGCCCCGGTATTGATATGCCCCTTTCCCTTTCAAGCGATGGGCTTCATCTACAACCAACACATCATAGAAATCCTTAGGTGCATCATAGAACTGCCCAGATCCGGCGAAAAGCGACCGCGCCCTGGCTTTGTTCTTCGCCTGCCGCTTCGCCAAAGTCTCCACCATTACCGTTCGAAAAGAGGCATTCGGCGCAATAAATCTAACGTTTAGCTTTTGTTTCAGCAGGCCACCCAACGCATTCATTGAAATGACCGATTTTCCTGTGCCCGGGCCGCCTTTAATTAGGATGGTACGCTTCTTACTCGTATCTTTGGCTAAACTGATGATCGTTTCATATGCGACCTTCTGCTCGTCCAGTAAAATAAACTCGGAGTTCCCTTGAAACAGTCCGTCTATGTGATCGATGAGTTTCTTCGAAGGCCGAATTCTCCCGTTCTCTATGAGATACAGCAGATTTACTCCGTTTCCGTTACCGATGTGCTTATGAAGGAACTCCTGGAGCTTCTGCGTGTCTTCCGCCATAAATAAAGGTGCTTTGCGAATATATGTTTCATAGCGTTCGTTCTTAAGCGGGTCTGGCTGAGGTGTCCGGTAATTATGTAAGTATGCGCAGGAATGGCTGGTTAAATCACTGCTATGAATCGCTTCATTCATATCCTCCAATTGCTGCCGGTAAGACCATGCCTGATAGGATGGATGAGGTGTTTCACGCTCCCTGCTTCCGATATGGGCAATGACCACATCTTCACGGTCCGTCTCCTTAGCGGCATCCCACTGCTTTAACTCCACGATCACAAAGTTATCCTTACCTTCCGCGTTCTGCCCTGCCACAATGAAATCAACCCGCTTACTCGTAGCCGGAATGTTGTATTCGATCATAATGCCGCAGTCATCGGCGATCTTGGAATTGCGCACGACCCGCTCCATGAATTGCATGGAGTTGTTCCAGGCTCTTCGTTCTCCGGGGCTTGGCCGCATCCCCATTTTGCTGATAAAAGCATTCTCAATCTCTACAGTTAACTCGTTATTATCAACCTTCTCCTTGAAGGCTAGCGCACTGCTGCTATAAATGATCATGTCGGCTGCTCCTAAAATCGGTATATTTGCCTTTCTTGCCACATGCTTGCTCAGCCGGATACGCAAAAAAGAGGCAACTATCCCTTCGCTGGGATAAATGCCTCTGAATGGTCAAGTCACGGCCATGCTTTGGCCTTGTTATATGCTTCTTAAATAAGAATATTATGGGTTTAGAGAATAGTCAAACTAAATTGGAGACCGGAGGATACCGAGGTTTCGTTGAATTGTATAAGTTCATGAGATTGAATAATCTCTGATATTTTGATTGAACAATTTCATTTGTCTGCGATAAGTCGATGCGGTTTAATTCCTTCTTCATGCAGTCCAAGTGCTTATCGACATTTATTGTATAGCGTAACGCTGCTTGCAGAATAACTGCCAAACCATCCAACACTTCTTGCGGAAAAGACTGAAGAACACGAACATAATCGTTCAGGAGTTCTGTCTTCCCGGACAGAATTTCTACAGCATATAAATTCACTTTGGCTAAGAGCCTGAAATCGCGGACTATGACTTGGCCTTCCTCTCCCAGGTCCTCCATCCAGCTGAGTTCAGCATAACGGTATATGCTGTTTCTGGCCTGTTCATAGTCGCCCAAGTTAAGATAAGCAATTCCTCGCATTTGCTCGCTGATACCAAAATAATATACCAGTGGATGATCCATTTTAATAAATGGGATACGCTTGCCTGTCGCCTTACAATACTGTCTTTCTTCATAAATATGCTGGGTGTAATTCCATAAGATGTTGGCTATATAGAGCATTTTGTTCCACTGCTCGGCTTGTTCTGCAGCTTCTATCATGTCGATAAGAATGTCGGAGTCGAGAGCTTTTAGGATAGAGTGATACATACATAAACCCTCCTTAAAAAGAGTAAAGTTAGCAAGAATCACTTTATCTAATAACTTAGAAGTNNAAGTAGTTATTTCAATGCATTATACCGCTTTTATAACCCTGCTAATTATTCTTAGTCTCTCCTAACCTTTAGGAGAGGTGATTAATAATGACAAAGTTACGCAATTCGGTTGGAGATAGAATCAGGGACATACGGAAAGCAAAAGGTCTGACCCAGCAACAGCTTGCGGAGTTATCTAACCTGGATGATGCATACATAGGATCAGTTGAGCGGGGAGAGCGTAACTTTTCTATAGATTCACTTGAAAAAATTGTGGATGCCTTAAAGGTTCATCCTAGCGAGTTATTTCAAAGCTACGATAAAACAAATAAGCTGGAGACTGCACAGCGGGAGGCAATCGATGAGTATGCTGTAGCTGTGAGCAGGCTTGGAGTAGAAGAGATTGAGCGAATGAAGCGGATTGTGAAGGAGATTCGAGGGGCGTTTGAGTAAGGTTTAGAAATGAAGGTTAGGGTCTTCCTTGTGATAGAAGCTGCCTAGCCTTTATGAATTGAAGTTACTAATGGCAAATGGAGAGTTATAACCAAAGATTGCGAGGATTATTTTCGAATTGCTGCTATTTATGGTATGTTTTCTTTAACATCCTTTGAGCGAAATTTTGTCAATTATTTTGTATAGGAAAGGGATAAAGAAAATGTTCATCTCCTCAATTTCCTTGGCAGAAGCCGCAAAAACAAAAAAAATACAATAATATCCATAAAGTGCCATGACTCTAAGACGCCATGGTGCATGCCGCGTTAATCTAGATTTTATCCATCCGGGATGAAAGGCAACAGACGACACCCCCGTCCCTTCAAAACGATTGGCCCGTTCAAAAGCAAGCAGTATGCGACCGTCCATCTTCTGAGTCATGGCCCGCATTCCGCTGAAACGATTTATAAGCTTGTATTCTTCGATAACATTTTTCCAGATTTCTGAGAAAACATGGATTGCCAGTAGCCACAGTAATGATTCTAGAAGGACGACTAACCTTCAACATATCAGTTAATTCTTCTAAAAGGAGAAAGTGGCTGAGGACGTACGCCGCGAACATTCGCTCTACTCCCTCTGGTGATCCATTTTTCCCAATAGGGGATCACCCAAGATTATCCAGAACATCTATACGGCATATTTTCGCTTAAACTCTGTACAGGCTGCGCGAATTGACGATTGCAAGGAAATACTTCATGGAGGATACCGCTACAGGATAGTTGATCAAATAAAGAAGCTTGAAGAAATCTTGACGAAAATCGATTATAAAATTGAATTATTTAAGCAATTCGAAGCCTCTGAATAGGATTTTAAATAAAACGCCCTACTTGTGGTACGGTTCAGCTCGTTTGGGACTTCCAGCAACGAAAAAAGAGCAGGGATACGCCCTGCTCCTGAGCATTAGTATTGTAA
>NZ_JAHCMB010000202.1:65044-84966 GCF_019904155.1 Paenibacillus sinensis | reverse complement strand
TTTAAATTAAATGAAGAAGAATGTGGATATTTGGCAAAATTCCATCATATCATTTCTGACGGATGGTCAACTCATGTTATGACGAAGCAGATTCGTGATTACTATCTTTCATTAATGACCGGCGATTCCGGACCTGATTCTTCCGAATACTCTTACTTGGAATATATCCAACAAGAGCAGGAATATCTCGCATCTAAGCGATTTTTGAAGAATAAAGCGTTTTGGAACAGGGAATTTTCCGATCTGTCGAAAATATCTCTGCTCAAACATTCCGATCATATGGAAGCCGAGCGTAAAACTTATGAGTTATCTGCGGATACTTCGATATACATTAAAAACTTCATTGAAGATAATAAAATCTCGTTAAATACTTTTTTTGTTACCGCATATTTGCTTTATCTGAACAAAACTACCCAAATCGATGATCTGGTCATAGGAACACCCGTATTAAATCGTTCGGGCCTAAAGCAGAAGAATTGTATGGGTATGTTTACCAGCACGATGCCCTTTCGTTTTGGCGTTCAAAGTAATCAGACCGTAATTACAATGCTGAATACAGTAAATGAGAAGCTTACCCAATGTTTTTTCAATCAAAAATATCCCTACGAACTGTTGGTTCAGGACTTGGAACTTAAAAAAGAGGGATACGATCATTTGTTCAATGTATCTGTGAACTGTTATAACACTAAGCCGATTACCGATTGGAACGGACTTCCTGTCGAAAATGTCGAGATTTTTAACGGAAATCAAATTTATTCCCTGCAAGTCATCATTAGAGATTGGGGCGATTCAGGGAAATTAGTGCTGGATTTTGATTTCAGAGTCAGCGATTATACATCCGCACAGATTGATTCAATGTTCAGGCAACTGTTAGTGTTGATTCACCAAATGCTTGAAGAGCCCAATAAGCAAGTGGGGAAGATGGGTTTGCTTTCGCAAAACGAAAGAAAAACATTTATTTATGATTTCAACGCCACAGCAGTCGATTACCCGAGAAATCTGACGATAGTTCAATTATTTGAGCAGCAAGTCAAGAAGACTCCAGATAAGATAGCAATAAGTTTCCTGGAGGACGAAATTAGTTATTCCCAGTTGAATCAAAGGGTGAACCGCCTAGCAAGGGTATTATGTACAAAAGGTGTGGGAAAAGAAGTTATAGTCCCACTGCTTGTCAGTCATTCAACAGAAGCCGTTGTCGCAATACTTGCTGTATTAAAAGCCGGAGGGACTTATCTTCCTATTGATCCTGCTTCGCCGGAAGACAGAATCGACTTTATACTTAAGAATTCTGCGGCAAGTTTGTTGCTAACCAATTTTGATAATATCGGCAATATTAATTTTGAAGGGGAAATCCTCCACCTTTCTTATGTAGGCCAAATTGATGCAGATTCCTCCGATCTTGGTATAGCCATTGCTCATAATCAATTGGCTTACGTGATTTATACTTCGGGTTCAACAGGCTTGCCAAAAGGGGCCATGATTGAGCATCAGGGATTGGCTAACTATATTCAATGGGCCCAACAATGTTATGTAACCAGTGAAGATGAAGTATTTCCTTTATACTCGTCCTTGGCCTTTGATCTTACCATTACATCGATCTTTACGCCTTTAACCAGCGGGGGAAGGATAATTGTATATGCCGATGATAGAGATGAGTATGTTCTATACCGGATTATAAAAGAAAGAAAAGCCACTATCATCAAATTAACGCCGTCACATTTATACCTGTTACAAAATTTAGACCACAGCCAATCCTCCATCAAAGCCTTTATCGTTGGCGGGGAAGATTTGAAAGTTTCACTTGCCGAGCGCATATGCAAGGGTTTTTACGGGAAAATTGCGATATACAATGAATACGGCCCGACGGAAACGACAGTTGGCTGTATGATTCATAAATATGAGAGCGGAAGAGATAGGGGCCCCTCGGTTCCCATCGGTATTCCCGCCGCGAATGTCCAAATATATATTTTAGACAAGAACCTGAATTGTGTTCCAATATCAACGGTTGGAGAACTATATATCTCCGGCGACGGTGTAGCAAGAGGATATTTAAACGAAAACCTGCTAACGGAAGAGAAATTTGTAGACAATCCCTACATAGAAGGGAAACGAATGTACAAAACCGGAGATCAGGCCAGATTCTTACCTTCTGGAAAGATTGAGTATATTGGACGGACTGATCATCAGGTCAAAATAAGAGGATATCGGATTGAACTGGGGGAGATTGTTTATCAGCTTGAGCAACATCCGGCAGTTAAGAATGCGATTGTAATTGACCGGGAAGAAATAAGCGGAAATAAATATCTTTGCGCTTATATAACGAATAATACTCCTGTTACTGTTTATGAATTAAAGGTGTATCTCAAGACAGTTCTTCCGGAATATATGATTCCTCTTCATTTTGTTGAGCTGCCGGAGATTCCTTTGACGGTAAACGGCAAGTTTGACCGATCAAGCCTGCCAAGCCCGTTGCCGAATGCTTCTGATATCAATTCTTGTGAGAAATTAGTTTATAAGAATAAAAAAGAAGAAATCTTAGTCAAGGCCATTTGTAAAGTCCTTCAACTGGAGAGCGTGGGTATGAAGCATGACTTTTTACATTTAGGCGGAGATTCAATTAAGGCAATCCAGATTTCTTCTCAGATCAGCGATCAGGGATATAAGCTCAAGGTTAAGGACATATTGACGCATCCCATCCTGGAAGAGATGGCGCAATATATCGGGGAGAAGGAGCAGGGGCTTGCCGATCAAGGCATCGGTGATGGAAGCATTCTGACTACCCCAATTGTATCTTGGTTCTTTAAGCAAAATTTCCCCAAACCGAACCACTATAATCAAAGCATTATATTGGATATTACAAGTGAGCTTGAAAAAAGACAATTAGAGAAAATATTCAATCTATTGATTCAGCATCATGATGCGCTCCGGATGAATTACAATTTTACGACAGGAGAATTGTTTTATAACAACAATCACTTGGCACAGCAGCATTTCATCGAAGAATACGATATTGCAAGTCTTCCCCCAAGCGAGCAGCGTGAACGAATGAATCAAATTACTGCAGTAATTAAAGAGAGTTTTGATCTTGAAACGGATCTCTTGATAAAAAGCTGCATCTTTATACTTGGAGAAAATACAAAGAAACTATTTATCACAGCTCATCATATGGTGATAGACGGTGTGTCATGGAAAATCTTCTTGGAGGATTTCCGCAACTTAAGCACGAAGGCGCTCCGTAACAGGCCAAGCCTGGAACTTGCCCCCAAAACGTTGTCCTATCAACAGTGGGCCAAGTATCTTCGGGAGTATGGCTTGGAGCTGGCTTCAAATGAGAAATTATTTTGGGATTTGATAGGCGGGAAAAGATTCGTCTTCCCGGAGGATCATAACTGCAATTCGGATAACAACGATATTTCAAACAGAATGATATCAATATTATCGGAGGAAGAGACACAAGCGTTGTTATCAAACGCCAATGTTGCTTTCAGAACAGAACCAAGAGATTTGTTGATTGTAGCATTAATTAAGACGATCGCGGAATACACGGGATCTGAAGATGTCATTATAGAACTGGAAGGTCATGGAAGAGAAGAGCTGTTAGCCAATATGGATTTGACGAGGACAATAGGATGGTTTACAACGCTGTATCCTTTTTATGCAAAAGTAACTGATATCGGCTATTCGCGACTCACGAAAGAAATTAAGGAAGGTTTGCGAAATATTCCTAACAAGGGGATTGGTTATGGAATATTGAGGTACTTATCCGATGAACTCGAACATCCAGAGCAAGATTATATTCGGTTTAACTATCTTGGAGACTTTACAGCAGAGTCGTCAGAGCAAAATATCCAACTGTCGGAGATTCACTGGATAAATGACCTCAGCCCGATGAACCGTTCCACAAGCATAATTGACATGAATTGTTATATCGTTCGTCGTCAGCTGAATGTTGTGATGAACTTTAACCCGAGCAAGTTTCATATCAGTACAATCCAAAAAATACTCGAAAAATACATGACAGAGCTTCGAAACCTGTTACGTCACTGTTTAATGCAAGACCGAATATATTTTACTGTTTCTGATTTTGATACAGCTGAACTGACACAGGAAGAATTGGATCAACTACTTTGTTAATACAATATTAGGGGTTAAACATAATGAAAAAAAGTTTTCCTGCTCTTATTGCTGTGTTCTTGCTGTTCCTGCTGATGGCTAATGTCGTACATGCCCAAGAGGAATGGATAGGTTTGCAGGAGCTGGAGTCTACAAGCAAAACAAGCGCCATCGATTCATGGATAACCAAGAATATGAAGGATGGCAAAATCCCAGGAGCCTCTGTTGTCATTGTTCATGGCGATAAGACCGTTTATCACCAAGGATTTGGCTATGCGGACAAAGAGAAAGGGACTCCTGTCACTGCAGATACCTTGTTTGAATTAGGCTCCAACAGTAAAGCATTTACAGCCTTGGGAATCTTACAACTGGCAGAAAGAGGCTTAATCAATCTAAATGACCCGGTTAAGAAATATATTCCTTGGTTTGAAATGCGATATAAGGGAATCCACAATGGTAAAAAAATGGATGCGTATGTGGAAATCACTCTGGAGCAATTATTGCATCACACCAGTGGAATTCCCTATAAGTCTATAGCCAATATTCCTATCGCACAGGGGAATGAGGCGCTTGATTCAACGGTCAGAATGCTCGTGGGCAAACAATTGGACTTTTACCCGGGAGACAAATTTCAATATGTAACCATTAATTACGACATTCTCGGTCTGGTAATTCAGAAAGTAACCGGTGAAACGTTCGAAGATTATATGACAGAGGCATTATTGAGGCCGGCCAATTTGAAGCATACTTATTTATCGCGCAATGAATCGGTTCTGGAGCATCTGGCAACAGGATATAAAGTAGGGTTTTTACGATCTGAGCCATATGCAGCACCGATCTACCGGGGAAATGCACCAGCCGGGTATTTCATAACTAACTCTCAAGACTTGGAAAGATGGATCAAATTACAGCTGAACTCAATCAATGACAGCTCTTTAAGCGGGAAATTGATTGAATTATCGCATAATGCCGATCGTACGGTTGGCCCTTCTCCTGACGGCTCATCATATGCAGCCGGGTGGTTTGTATTCCAGGAAGGGGGTGGGAAAATAGCCCATGGCGGAAGTAATCCTAACTATTCTTCCTACATTATCTTAAAACCTGACGAAGAAATCGGCATCGGTATTTTGACTAACTTAAATTCTTCTTACACGGAAGCAATGGCGAAGGGAGTCATGGATATTCTCCAAGGGGAGAAACCGCAAAGCAATGTATCCGATACCTATATAAATATTGACCGTATTGCCTTTGCGGTCATTCTAGTTTCGGCTCCAATTATGATAATAACCGTATGGCTGCTCATAGTCTTTGCAGTACAAACCATTCAAAGAAAGCGTAAGTTTAATGCGAATCTCTCCAAAGTGTTGCGGAATTTACTGTTCTATCTGATTTTCCTGTTCGGCTTTGCATACTGTTTGTATATAATGCCGGATGCTTTATTTGACGGATTGCCTTGGGGATTTATTAAAGTATGGGGACCACCAACCTTGCCGCTTGCTATCTTTATGCTATTTGCTGCCGTTGCATTATTCTGCGGGTATTTTTTCCTGACAACACTTTCTCCGCGGAATGATAGGGCACTATTTATTATTTCGATAATCAGCATTGCCAGCGGTTTGGGAAATGCAATTATCATCTTTATTATCAATGAGACGCTGGGTAGAAATGACGGATTCCAAAAGGGATTATTATTCTTTTTTGTTTTAGGCACGGTAATATATGTTTTTGGCCAACGAATTGTAAGACTTAATTTATTGAGGCTAACCAATCAGTTGGTGTTTAGCAAAAGAACTCGCTTGATTGAGTGTATCCTCAATGCGTCCTATGAAAAGATTGATCATCTGGAAAGCGGAGCAATCCACTCTGGATTAAATAACGATACGGAAATTATAAGCAATTTTTCAAATGTTGTTATTACAGCAGTCACAGGTGTAATTACCCTGTTTTGCTGTTTTATCTATCTTGGTCTCATTAATTTTTATGGGCTGCTTTTTTCTATAGCCATTATCTTCATAGCAGCGGGATTTTATTTTGCAATGGGACGATATGCCAATCGGTTGTGGGAAGAAACAAGAGATATTCAAAATGTATTTTTCAAGTTCATTAACAGTTTATTGGAAGGATATAAGGAACTGAAGCTTCATAGCAGAAAGCGAAATGAGTTTCGGCAAGATATGCAAGGGAGGTGCGAGGAGTATAGGGATAAACGCGTGAAAGGTGACCTCGGCTTTGCCAATGTTTTTGTTATAGGCGAGTTGCTGTTTACATTGGTCATTGGGGTCACAGCTTTTGCATTTCCGGTGCTTTTTGATGATATAAAGGTAGATTCATTAAGAGGTTTTGTATTTGTCTTCTTGTACATGACAGGCCCTATTCACGGGGTTTTGAATTCTATACCGGAAATCATCCGTGTGCGTATCAGTTATAAAAGGTTGATCGGGCTGGAGCATGAATTGGGTGTAGCATCGGATGAGAACACCTATCGAGAAGGGCAATTTCGAACCCATGGTCCTGTTGAGTTAGAACTGGTGGATGTGAAATATACACATAAAGCATCGGATGAGGCACTGTTTCATGTGGGACCGATTTCCTGCAGGTTTAGGTCCGGTGAAATTACATTCATCACTGGAGGAAATGGCAGCGGCAAGTCTACTTTGGCCAAATTGATTACAGGGCTGTATGAGCCAGACGAAGGACACCTTCAAATCAATAAAGAAATCGTGGACCACGTTTTCTTAGGAGAGAACTTTTCAGTTGTATTTAGTGACTTTCACATTTTCAATGAATTGTACGGAATCGACATTGAAAATGATGCGGAAATTGCATATTACTTGGAGAAATTGCAGTTAACCGAGAAGGTGAGCATAAGTCAAGGGGAATTCAGCAGCGTTAAGCTTTCGACTGGACAAAGGAAACGTCTGGCCTTGCTGTTGGCTTATTTGGAAGATAGACCAATCTTTCTGTTTGATGAATGGGCAGCGGATCAGGATCCGGAGTTCAGAAAGTATTTTTATGAAGTACTCTTGCCTGAGCTGAAGAGAAGAAACAAATGTATTATTGCCATTACCCATGATGACAGGTATTTCTATGTTGCAGATCAGCTATTAAAGATGGATATGGGAACTATGGTAGAGTCCGTCGGAAGTCTTCGTTAGAAATGATCCCGAATAAAAAACTGACCTATTATCGAGGTAACTATGAGTAGAACACATGACTTAAGTAGGGATTTAACCACAAATCCCCTAATCAAATCAGCAGTGACGCTACAGGCTCTGGATGAGAAGGCATTTTTAAAATGGCATGAGCAGTTGGTTCGCAACAATCTTCTTGGAGTGAATTGTAAAAATTATCAGAATGTTTTTATTGCCCAAACTGAGGAAAAATCAATACTGAAAATGGGTTCATTGGGGTTCTACATCGGGTTTAAGGTTTATATCAATCGGAACGAAATTATAGCTAAACTGCTGATTGAAGACAAAGAGATTGATGAGAAGGTTATTGCGGTTCAATGCACTGACTCATACGTTCCTTACGAGGAAGTCTTTGAAGCGTGCAGCCGCATGAAAAAACAAATTAAAAAAATGCTGGGCACTGAATATTACGACATCCCTTTCATAGGCGGCTGTAAGAGCATTACCTTTCAAGACCGGCCGCAAGAGATAGCGGTGTTTTATATTCCGGAAATAATTGTGTATGGTACCGGTGAAAATTACACACTGTTCTCTTCGGTTGGAAAGTGCAATTTACCAGAGGTCAAGCCAAGTGGTGGTGATATAACCAAGACACCAGTTGAATTTTCCCTGAAGCATTATCCTGAAAAAGAAGCCTATATTCAAAATACCAAGATGGTAATTGAGAAAATAAAGGAAAAGGAAATTCGAAAAATAGTCCTGTCCAGGAAGTGCGTTGTTGGACTTCATAAACCTATTGATTTAGCAGACTATACCCAATATGTGTTTAATCATTACTTTCAAGAGTACTATTTCATGTTTGAAATGGGCAATAGTGACAGGTGGGTTGGGGTTTCGCCGGAAATCGTGATCAAGAAAAACGAAAGAAGCGCCGTTACCCGACCGTTAGCCGGAACAAAAAAGAAAGAAAACGATAAGACGCACAACGAGTTGCTTATTGAAGAATTTCTGGCAGACAGCAAGGAAAATTTGGAGCATGATTGTGCCGTTAATCTTATGATGGATGATTTGCACCGTTTACCGGCAAAAGAGGTCCGCTTAAGCCGCAAAAAGGAGATTATTGAGACTCCTTACGCTTATCATCTGAAAAGTGAAATTATGATTTCACTTGATGATAGATTGAATTGTTTTGACCTGTTGGGAGCAATTTATCCACCTGCGACGATTTGGGGATATCCAAGGCAGATCTGCAGCTCGTTTATCCGTCAGACCGAACCTTTTAGCCGGGATTATTACACAGGTATATATGGATATTTTGATTTGAACGGAAAAGCAGATTTTGCTCTAGTGATCCGCTCGGCTGTTTTGGCAGACGATGAAATTGTCATATACGCAGGAAGCGGTATCGTGGAATCTGCAGATGCACAAGCCGAATGGGAAGAAACCAAATTGAAAATGAACCCTTTTTTAAATTACTTTTCATAGTACAGCTGAATGAAGGGATGGTCTCGGAATGATTGAAATCTATGGCGTCGAGGAAAGCAAGTCTGTCTCATCGTTGAAAGAAGTCATAGCAGCATCCATGAGATGGCACTTTTCGGAAGAGACAGGTTCGGACTTCTGGATCAGTAAAAAAAAGGAGCTGGGTTTTAATCCAATCCGTGATATCCAAGTTCTTGAGGATTTCCGGTACTTTAAAGATTACTCCGAAGAAATGAAAACTGTAAATGTAAATGCTCTGATCCCTAAGGGCATTCGGAAGCTCTCCGATGATATCAATGTATATGAGAGTGGGGGCACCACAGGCTCACCGCAACGGATTATTGATCAATTTTCACGAGCAAAAGCTTTGGAATGGGTGGATTTACATTTGACGGAAAGAGGAATAACGCCGGATCTGGACGGCGACTGGCTTCATGTTGGACCGACAGGGCCGCATATCGTTGGGACTTCAATCGGCAGATTGGCAAAAAGAAGAAAAAGACTCTGCTACTATATCGACTTTGATCCGAGATGGGTAAAAGTTGCTGCAAAGAACGGCAAGCAAGATATTATTGAGCTTTATCTTGAGCATATTATGACTCAAGTCAAAGTGTTACTGGAGACACAGAACATTTCGGTTATGTTCGCGACACCACTGGTCTTGGAGGCTATCTCCAAAAAGCCGGAGCTATGTGAGCTATTAAATAAAAAAGTCAAAGGAATCATTTGGGCTGGGACTTCTCTTAATGAGGATACTCTTGATGCGTTTGAGCAATATATCTTTCCGAATATTCACTTTGCCGGCTTATATGGAAATACGCTTATGGGAATTGCCCCGCAGAGAAGAAAAAGTGCGAGTGATTCACATCTGTGTGTATATCAAGGTTTCTATCCCTTTTCTATTACAGATATTGTGGATGAGAACGACCCTAATCTGAATGTGGAATACGGCAAGAAAGGCCAAGTGAAAATCACCTTAATGACTCCGGATCTGTTTATACCTTGGCATTTGGAGAGAGATCAGGCCATTCGGGTTGAGCCAGTGGAAGGATACCAGAGTCATGGCGTAGCCGAAGTACAACCCATTGGAAAAATGAAGAATACCATTTTTGAAGGGGTTTATTGATTCTATGAGGCTGCGGATATTAAAACCGGGGAAACAGTACTCGCCAAGACTTTGCATAGATATAAGAGACTTATGTGGGTGCCCGATTGCAGAGATGGAACAGCTGCCAAAGGTGATGATAGGGCATATCATTCGTGAAATGGGCAACGTTGCAATCAACACTGAAAAAATCGCTGAGTGTTATACAAAAGCTTTTGATACGTTCCTGAACGGAAAGCCGGATGGCTTATGTTTAAGTGAATATTTACATAATGTACATCTGGTGACCGGTATTCCCATTCGTTCATTAAAACTTAATGTTCAGGAATTGGCGCAAAGCCTGCTCCATATCCCTCGGCAAATCATAATGGAAATTCCCAGAGGTGCCTCGTTGCTTAATCCGATATATCCTGTTGCACCAGGGATTTACTGGGTTCCGAAAGGTAAGACTCTTTCCATTGTTGCCGCAGGTAATAATCCCTTAACCAACAAATCATGGTTGGAGGCTCTGGCGGCAGGTTACAAGGTGATTCTCAAGCCTAGCCAGAAAGAGCCTTTCACGCCATATCGGCTTATGTTGAGTTTATTGGAAGCCGGCTTGCCGGAAGATTACCTGACTTTTATTCCGGGTGGCCATGATATTGTTGACAGTTTAGTTGAAGAATCAGACTTCACTCTTTTATTTGGCAATGCAGCAACCGTGAACCGGTACAGAAACAATCCCAAGGTTATTGTCCGTGGCCCGGGTTATTCAAAAATATACTGGGATAAACAATCGGAAACGGAAAAGCCGGGGGATGCTGACAAGATCAGCAATCTCATTCTGGATTCTATTATCAGTGACGGCGGAATGAAATGCTTTAACACAAGCGGCATCATCTACGAACAATCAAACAGGGCAAGGATGGACCGGATATATCAAAATCTGTTATCGCAATCCTGCACGGGTTTTTATGATGAGGAAACGAACCTTCCGTTGATAACGCGAGAGAGAGCATTAACTTTGTCGAATTATTTATGCGAATTTATCAAAGAACATGGTTTATCCAGAGTGACAGACGGAGATGACTGCTACTTTATTGAACTTGGGGATAATTTATGTGCGATGCGCCCTGCAATTTTGGAAGCACCGGTTGCAGGACAAATGCTTTCTAGATTTGAACTGCCGTTTCCGGCCTTTTGGGCCCATTCAGTTCAACATGAACCGGATTTCGCATTGCTTAGAAACTCTTTGACGCTGACCTTACTGACGGATAATGAGACATTGAAATATAAAGCCCTTTGTGATGGTTCCATCAAGAAGGTGATCACCTGTCGGAGCATGCCGGCGGAGACTATAATGGTGCCTCATGAAGGATACCTGCTATCACAGCTTTTTGAAGCAAAAGCATTTATGTAGGAGGTTAATAATGCGCACAGCATACGAAATTATTGACTTGTCGATAGCCTTTCACAAGAATATGCCGAAATATGAAGCAGCCTGGTTTCCAGAGTTTTCTTATGAAGAAATACGGCCGGAGAACCTTACCGACAACACATGGAAGCGCAGATTTACCAAGGTAAATCTATTTGCCCATAATGGAACCCATGTAGAAGTTTCGGATCATGTATTTAGTGATGGAAATACGCTGGGACAACATCAGCTTGAACGATTTCTGGGCTTTCCTTGGATTGTTGATTTGACCGATGTTCCCGAAGGAATGCCGATTTCTTATGAGAAAGTTTACGAGAGAATGAAAGATAAACTGATCCGCAAGAACGATATTCTTTTGCTAAAGACACTCTATAACGATAAACACTGGGGAGCAGCATCATTTTGGAAGCATTCTCCCTGGCTTGATGAAGAAGCCGCGCAATATATTGCAAGCTTGGAGCCAGGGTTTGTTGGGATCGACTTTCAAACTGAAAAGCCGAAGGAAAAGGACTTTGTGGTGCATAAGACATTAACTGCCAAAGGGATGATACTTTGTGAATATTTAGTTAATTTAGATAAAATAACTGAGGACTGCCTGTTCATGGCGCTGCCTATTCATTTGCCGGAACTTGAAGCCTCTCCTGTTCGAGCCTCAGCTGTAAGGTTTGTCTATTGATGGCCATGCAAAAGAAATACTGCATTGTTACGGGCGCCGGCAGCGGGATTGGAAAAAGTACAGCGGAGTTGTTCCTGGAAAAAGGGTTTACTTGTATTTGTATTGATCAGGATGAAGCGAATTTGAATGCTTTACTTCCAGGGCATCCGGAGAAATATCATCTGGTATACGATTTGCTTGATGACAACTCTTATGGCCAAATCGCATGTGAGTTGCAAAGCATCCTTGTCAATGCCGGGTTTATTACCCTGATTAACAACCTTGGAGGTTCAAAGCCGAATTCGAGTCCATTGAATGTTGCAGATTGGGATCGGTTTCTTTCTTCAATGATTTTCAACGTAAAGCCAACGGCCTGCATGACAGACGTGGTAGTCAGCCATATGCAAAAAATTAAATGCGGCAATATTTTAAATATATCCTCTATTTCCGGGAGAGTCCCTCACATGACAATAAAGGAGGATTATGCAGCCGCTAAAGCCGCAATTCTTGGCTTTTCCAGAGTGAAGGCGATGGAACTCTCCAAGGATGGAATATTAGTCAATACTTTATGTCCGGGTATTATTGCTACCGAACGGATTATTAACCGGTGGGAGAGCCGGGAGCAAAAATACAATGAAGAAATTTTAAAAACAATTCCACTGGGCAGGTTGGGACAACCTGAGGAAGTAGCAAAAGCAGCTTATTTTTTGGGTTCGGATGACAATAGTTACATCACAGGTGCTGTCCTGGATATTAACGGAGGCATTTTTATGCTCTAATTTTTAATGTGAGGTTATGAATATGTTGAAGAATTGCATTGTTGTTTTAACAGGGGGAACCAGTTTTTTGGGAAGTGAGATAGCTATTCGCTTGGCACAGGAAGGCGCGCATATTATTTTCACTTACTTAGAGCAACATCAGAAAGGGAAGGAGGTTATTGAGAAAATTTATGCTTGCGGAGGAAGCGGAGAGATGGTGAAAGTTAATTTGCTCGATGCGGATGAAGTGCATGCTTGTTTTGACTTTATCCAAGAAAAACATGGGCTGATCGATGTTTTGATTAATAATGCCGGTATCGGTGAACCGGAGCAGACAGACCGGCTTTCCATCGAGAAGTGGAACAAACATCTCTCCCTGAATTTAACGGCACCTTTCCTTTGCATCCAAAGATCCATTGATATGCTGAAGAAGTCCCATTATAAGAAGATTATTAATATTTCTTCTGTCGCTGCACTCACAGGAGGAAGCTTTGGAGCGCATTATGCGGCATCTAAGGCCGGGCTGATCGGATTGACCAAAAGTATTGCCAAGGATTATGGGAAGTGGGGCATTACGGCAAATGTTGTCGCCCCCGGCCCCATACAATCTGAAATGACAGATTCACTGGGCACTGAGGTATTGACCAAGTTGATGGATGCAACACCGCAAGGAAGGCTGGGCTTGCCACAAGAAGTTTCTGAGCTTGTCTGCCAACTAATCAATCCCAAAGTTAACTATATTACCGGTCAAACCATAGTAATTGATGGGGGAAGATATATGGTTTAGTGTTCGACCAATTTATTTTGAGGGTGCTAATAATATGGAATATGAGTGGATAAAAAGCAATTTTATGTTTATGTTCCCCGGCGTTGGTTCCCAATATTTTGGAATGGGACGTGAACTGTACAAAAGTTATCCCATAGTCAGGGAGACCTTTGAAGAAGCGAGTGATGAATTAAAGATTGATTTTCACAATCTATGTTTTGAGGAAAACAATGGTGAATTGAATTTGCTTGAGTATACGAAACCCGCTTTAGTCTGTCTGTGTGTGGCGATTTACAGAGTATTTTTGCAGCAGACAGGGATTGAGCCAAAGTTTGGCATGGGCTACAGTCTTGGGGAGTATACAGCTCTATGTTGTGCCGGTGTCCTTAGATATGCCGATACTTTGCAAATTGTTCATCAGCGGGCACTGATTGTAAATGAAGTGGCGGCAAATGTTCATGGAACCATGGCCTGGGTGGTCAATATAGAACGGAATATGGCAAAGAATATTTGTAACAGAATCAATCAAGAGGGATATGAGATTTATATTTCGTCTTATGATTCGCAAGAGAAATTGTCCGTCTCCGGTACCAATGAAGGCATTCAACAGTTCGCAAGAATTGTAGAAGATGCTGGCGGGATGGTAATACCGATTAAGATGAGCGGACCTTTTCATTCGCCATTAATGAAAGAAGCTGCGGTTCGGCTCAGGGAAGTTTTGAATCAGTTCAAGTTCCAGTCTTCCCGATTTGACGTTATAGCTAACCGGGATGCATCTGTGTACGGGATCACGAGAGAGGGAATTATTGAAAACCTGGTGATGCAACTGGTCGAGCCTATCATGTGGGATCGTGGTGTGAACTATGCAGCCGCTCATGGCATCAAATTTGCAATTGAATTGGGTCCTAAAAATGTGCTCAAGTTTTTACTGCGAGACAATACACGAGGAATTCGGGCGTATTCCGTTGAAAAAGCGGAAGATATTCAGCGGCTCTTGGACGACATTACCTTACCGCTGATGGAATATGGAGATATCCTTAAAAAAAGTTTGGGGGTAGTTGTCTCTACAAAAAATCAGTGCAACGACAAAGAACGGTACGAATCGCATGTTGCCGGACCTTATAACCAATTGATCGGATTGTATAAAGAAAGCAACGAAACGGGGAAATGTACCGGAGCTGCCGTTAAGGAAGCGGTCGATTTGTTGCAGGTCATCTTACAAACAAAAGGCTCCAGTAAAGAACTAATCGACGCCCGAATCAGGAAATTGCTTAATGGCAGGGTGCTGCTGGAAGATACAAGGTTAATCTACTGATTACGCATGGAATGGGGGAGACTATGGAACTGAAAGTAATAGGTGTTATAGGTGCTGGTACCATGGGGATCGGCCTTGCAGTAGACCTGCTGGTTCACGGGTTTAAAGTAGTGCTAACGGATATCTCAGACAAACAACTGGAAACGGCAAGAAGCGAAATAACAAAGGGAATCCGGTTTGTTCCCCTTTTAAACAAAGAATTGCCAGCGTTTGATGCGGAAGAAGCGCTGAGGCAGATTGTGTTTACCCTTGATATAAATGACGTGAAGGATTGCGATTTTATTGTTGAGAATGTGCCGGAGGAATTCGAGATCAAAGAGCAGGTTTATACGAAGCTTGATGCAATCTGCAAGAAGAGTGCCTGCTTCGGAGTAAATACTTCTTGTATCTCCATAACAAGAATCGGTGCGCTGACGACCCGGCCGGATAAGGTGCTCGGAATGCATTTTATGAATCCAGTTGTGATGAAAAGCACAATTGAAGTCATCAGGGGAGAGCATACCAGCGAGGGAACGATTGATACAGCTAAAGTGTTCTTGGCAGGACTTCAAAAAGAAGCGGTTGTTGTTAATGATTTGCCCGGTTTTGTGTCCAACAGGATTTCGCATCTCTTTATGAATGAAGCGGCATTTGTTGTACAAGACCAGCTTGCGGAACCTAAGCAGGTTGACAAGATTTTCAAGGAGTGTTTTGGACATAAAATGGGGCCTCTTGAAACGGCTGACTTAATTGGCTTGGATACAGTGGTAAAGTCGCTGGATGTGCTCTTTGAAAGCTTTCAAGACCCGAAATACCGTTGTTGTCCCATGCTGAGGAAGATGGTACACGCAGGACGAATGGGAAGGAAGAGCGGACAAGGATTTTATAGCTATACCACTATTAATAATTAATTGTTCCCAAGGAGGAATTGGTAATGGCATTGATTCAAGACAATATTGAAATAAGAGTTGGACAGTTTATAGCTGATAATGCCGGTATGGATGAGATTGATCGGGATTTGAGAGTTTTTGAAGAAGGAATTGTAAATTCACTGTTTGCAATTGAGTTGATGACCTACTTGGAGAAGGAATTTAGCATCAAAATCCGGATTGATGATTTGAACATGCAGAACTTTGCTTCGGTGAACACCATTACGGAATTCGTTACAAGAAAGTTGGATGAATTGAAGCATGGATAAGATATTAACGCAAATACAAAAGGAACGATACACAAGCTTTAAATCATTTGCCAAAGCGCACATTGAACCTTATGCCAATGAATGGGATATCAACGAGAGATTATCGGATGACATTATCTCCACCTGTGCAGACAAAGGTTATTTGGGATTGTTGATACCAGAGGAATACGGAGGCATGGGCTGGGATTGTGTTACCTACGGATTAATGAATGAGGCATTTGGGCGGGAAAGTGTCTCTCTTTCAGGCCTGTTTAATGTCCATACCATGGTAGCCCAGACGATCCTGAAATGGGGTTCGGATAAACAAAAGGAAAAATGGCTCCCGAAAATGGCCAAAGGCGAGGTACTGGGGGCATTGGCTATTACGGAACCAGAGGCAGGCAGTGATATGAAGGGAATTGAGACAGCTTACGAATTGCATGATGATAAAGTAATTTTAAATGGCAAAAAAAGATGGATTACCTTTGGTGGTATTGCTGATATTTACATAGTTTTTGCCATGCAAAACGGAAGCATGAGCGCTTTTATTGTCGAGAGAGAGAGCAAAGGGTTTCATGTGCGGGATGTAAAAAACATGCTGGGATTCAGAGCGGGGCATCTGGCGATCCTGGAATTTAATGATTGTGTTATTCCACGGGAGAATATGATCGGTTCTGAAGGCATGGCCTTCTCTTACATTGCTCCTTATGCACTGAAATACGGAAGAATTAGTGTTGCCTGCAGTGCCCTTGGACTTCTGAGGGGCTGTATGGAGGCTTGTTCCGTCCATGTTCTCAAGAGAAAGACCTTTGGCAAATTTTTAATTGATCATGGAGCGATCAGTAAGTTCATGACTGATATGGGTGTAGATTATGAAGCGTTGAAACTACTATGTTACAACGCTTGTAAACTTACGGATGAAGATGAATTGGATGGCAGCGAAAGTGTTATGGTCGCCAAATATTTTGCCTCCAAAGCTGCAGTTGAGCATTCATCTAACGCTGTGCAAATTTTAGGCGCCTTGGGCTGTAGCGAGAACTTTTCAGTGGCCCGGTATTATCGGGATTCGAAAGTATTCGGGATTATTGAGGGCAGCAATGAAATTCATCAAATTATTTTGGGGAAAAGCTTTGCCAGAAAGACCAAGAAACGTCTCAGAAATCAATAAACAAAAGGGAATGGGGAATATTGAAGAAAGCTGATACGGATAATCTGGAACCAATTGTACTCGGGTTGAATGATACTGATGCGGATTACGACAAATCGGTTACGCTGCACGAACTTTTTCAGCAGCAGGCAAGGAAGTATCCTGATGCTATAGCATTGATATTTCAAGGAAAGACGATGTCATACAGGGAACTGGATGAAAAATCAAATTCTTTGGCATGGTTGTTAAGGAGTAAGGGAGTTGGGATTGACGATGTGGTGGGTATAATGGCAACCCGCTCATTCGAAATGATTATCGGCATATTCGCAGTCCTCAAAGCCGGGGGGGCCTATATGCCTGTTAATCCCCAGAATCCCGTCAAGCGCAATGAATTCATGCTGACTGAAAGTAAAAGCAAAGTCTTGCTTGTTCAAACACTGGACGAAAGCGATGTTGCGTTTACAGGGGAAAAGCTTTCTCTGGACGATCAGAGACTGTATGGCATCAATTTGAATCCTTTGCCGGTCATTAACGAGTCCTCGGATCTTGCTTATGTGATCTATACCTCTGGTTCAACCGGACATCCCAAGGGAGTCATGATTGAGCACCGTTCCGTATTAAACAGATTGGTCTGGATGCAGGATAAGTACCCGCTCTATGAAGAAGATACACTGCTGCAAAAAACGTCGTACAGTTTTGATGTTTCGGTATGGGAAATTTTTTGGTGGTTTTTCGCAGGTGCCAAGCTCTGTATATTGGAACCCGGTATGGAGAAGTTTCCGCAAGGAATTATTGAATGCTGCTGCAACAACCAAGTGACAGTTATTCACTTTGTGCCATCTATGCTGAATATGTTTTTAAATTATTTGAAGGGAAGCAACGAAGAGGGCAGGTTGTCAAGTTTAAAACAGGTCTTTGTCAGCGGCGAAGCCCTTACTCCGCAGCAGGTGATGCTGTTTAACAAGCAATTATATTCGGTCAATGCCACCAAACTGATCAATTTATACGGACCTACAGAGGCAACGATTGATGTGACTTATTATGATTGCCCATCATCGGGAGACATTCACAAAGTCTTCATCGGGAAGCCCATTTATAATACCAAAATTTTGATTGTATCCGATGGCCACATTCAGCCGGTAGGCCAAGCAGGGGAAATATATATTCTGGGAGACGGGCTGGCAAGAGGCTATTTGCATCGTGAGGATCTAACGAACACTCATTTCGTAAAGAGTTTACTTCCCGAATATAGCCGTATGTACAAAACCGGAGATATTGGGAGATGGCATCCAGATGGCAATCTGGAATATTTAGGGCGAGAGGATTTTCAAGTGAAGATCCGGGGATTGCGAATTGAATTGATGGAAATCGAGGCGGCACTCGAATCTTTTTCCTCAGTCAAGCAAAGTGTTGTAATTGTAAATAAAGTTTCCGAAACGATTATCAACCTGTGTGCGTTTATCGTGAGCGAGACGGACATCCCTGTTTCTCAACTTAAGAGTCATATAAAGGGCTTATTGCCTGATTATATGGTGCCCAATAAATATTTTGTAATCGAAGAAATGCCGTTAACGGCAAATGGAAAGGTTGATCGTAAACTTCTTCAATCAACATATCTTTAATTCTCGGCAGGAGACTAAAATGAACAAAATTGACTCGAAAAATGTTGAGGACATTTTAGCGTTAACCCCGATGCAGTACGGCATGTTGATCTACTATTTGAGAAATCCTGAAAGCAATGTTTATTTTGAAAACCTCATTGTTAACCTGAAGGGAACCATAGATCCGACTGTGTTTCGAAAAACGTGGGAGGAAATTATCTCAAACAATGAGATGCTGCGCACGGTATTCCGGTGGGAAGGGCTGGAAAACCCTGTCCAGGTTATCTTGAAATCCTGTGAAGGAATCATTGAAATCTATAAATATTCAGAAGAAGAAGGCCCATTATCCCTTGATGAGATTGACCTGACTGTGGATTTACTGAAGACATCTTTCAAAGTAATCCTCTATCAATTTGAAACCGACAGGTACAAGTTGATTCTGTGCAGTCACCATATTCTATATGACGGCTGGAGTACGGGGATTCTTCTAAATGAATTCTTTGATGGATACCGCTCCTTAATGAGAAATCAAAAGTTAATATTTCCGGTNATGCTGGTTGCGAAACCGAAAATTATTTAATTCCCCTCTATAAAGAATGTGAGGAAGAGATCAATCTATTTATTAAAGCGAATGGCATAACTTTGGCTGTGTTCATGTATAGCGTTTGGAGTCTATTATTGTATCTTTACAGCCACTGCTCGGATGTTGTTTTTGGAACTACCGTCTCCGGTAGAAAACTAGATATCGGAAATCTGGAGCATGCCGTCGGCTTGTTCATTAATACAATTCCCATGCGGCAAAAAATCGATGCCGAGCAAGAGGTTATGCAATTGTTTCGGGATACGATGAAAACCGTGAAGGACAGGGAAGAATTTGAGCATTCCTCATTAGTTGAAATTAAAGATTATTTGAAATTGTCTACAAGCCATATGTTCGACTCAATAGTCGTTTTGGAGAATTACCCTCTGAATGTTAAAAAAATGAACGATTTTGAATATTTTGATGTTGATTCACATGTGGAGTTTCTGAAATCAGAGTATGAATTTGTTCTGAACGTTGCTGTAATGAAGCGATTGGAAATAACCATATCATTTAATAAGCTTCATTATTCACCCGCCCACATCAGTAAGATTGGCTCCTATTTCGAAAAAATCACTAAACAGATTATACAGAATCCCAATTACACCAGCATGAAAGTGAAGCATATCGATTTGGTGGACGATCAGGACAAAGAAGAATTGTATTCAATCCTCAATAAGGATGCACTGAATTTATCGG
>NZ_JAHCMB010000202.1:0-65039 GCF_019904155.1 Paenibacillus sinensis | reverse complement strand
TTCCCAAGGTGGACCTTTGGGACTTAAAGGCATATGTGGCGTATTCCAATACAAAAAATATCGAATTTAACTATACGATTAATGCTCCTTACCTTAATAAAAAGGAGTTTAGCCGTGATGGCGTAGACCTTATCCAAAAATATTTAAAAGATATTTACAACGCCGGGGTAAGGTCGATCACATCGGCGCTGCCTTCCCTGACAGAAATAATACAGGCTTCAGGATACGATTTTAAGATTAAAGCATCCACTTTATGCCAAATTACCAATGCAAACAAGGCGAGCTTTTATAAGGATTTAGGTCTGGAACGTATTGTAGTTGATGAATCTATTAATCGTGATTTTAAGGCCTTGAGAAGAATCGTTAATGCGTTCGGCGACAAGGTAGAGGTAATCGTCAATCCCATTTGTCTTATGGACTGCGTATACAGAATGTTTCATTATAATCAGGTCAGCGGTGATTCCACTGTTTGTACCGATGAAATAAGCACTAACTATTTCGAGCATCGGTGTGTGCTGCAACGGTATAAAAAAGTAAGTAATTTATTGAGGATTTCCTGGATAAGACCGGAAGATATCGAATATTACACTTCGATCGGTATACATTATTTCAAGCTGCAAGGCAGGAACCTTGTTTTAAAAGGAGATCCGGTTCGGGCGGTAAAGGCTTATTTTGACAAGGATTACGACGGAGACTTGATGGACATTATCTATATGTTCCATCCATTAAATAACTTTAAAATCTATCTCGATAATAAAAAGCTGGATAAGTTTCTTCAACCTTTTTATAAAAACGAACAATTTTGTAGTAGGGATTGCTCTGTTTGTTCCTACTGTGAAAATTTCTCAAAAAAGGTAATTGATCATAGCGAAGCTGAGGGAATTATCGAGCTCTCTAATACGTTCTATAAGGAATACGATAAATTTAACCGTATCATCCAGCCCGCGGCCAAGGAAGAAGAGAAGACAGGTGGAGAGCTCCACATTGATTTTAATTTTTAGTTCTTTCCGTAAGTGGTTATGATTTTGGGCAAAAGGTGGGGGAACATTTGAGCAAAGATGTTTTGGAAACAACAGAGATATTTGAGCAGGCAAAAAACTATTGGATAACTAAATTATCCTGCGAAACACCGCAAACATTCTATCTGGATGATACTAATTCAACTTACGTCAACCATTATTTTGAAAAAGATATTCGCCTGGAAGAGTCTCTGGCACAAAAAGTAATATATTTGAGCAAAAGCAATGATCTCTCTATATATGTGATACTTTTGGCCGTATTTAAGCTTACGCTGTCGCGGTATTTGAACCACGAAGATATTTGCGTAGCATCGCCAACGCTGAGAGCAAGCGATCAAACGTACAATAATTGTGTTGTATTCAGGGATCAAATAGAAGAAGGTTCAACCTTCAAAGAGTTCCTGATTCAAGTCAGAGAAACCGTACTGGAAGGCTATAAAAATCAATTTTATCCCATTCGCAAAATCATGGAACATTTGGATCAAGATGTTGTTCACTCCTTGTTTCATATCATGTTTTATTACGAGAATATTCATGAAGAGGCTACCCTGGCTTCCGTACTCTCCGAACAAAGTAATGAAATGGTGCTCTCGCTGCATCAGATCGATGGACAAATAAAAGGTGGTTTCCGTTATCGTCCCCATCTCTTCACTGAAGAAAAAGCCGAGAGATTTGTTGCTGCGTTTCAATCTATTTTGACACAAGTTATGGACAAGCCGGAGGTGCGGATTGCTGATCTCAATGTGCTGAGCGCAGATGAGATGAATACGATACTGTATAAATTCAATGATGCGAGACGATGCAATTGGGAACACCAAACAATCATTGATTTGTTCGAGGAGCAAGTGATTAGACATCCTGAACAAGTGTGCATCTCCTTATTGAAGCAGCAAGGGGATAGATTTGCCTATGACAATATAACCTATGATGAAATTAACCAGAAAGCGAATCAGCTCGCTCGTTATCTGCGGCAATGCGGAGTTGTTAATAATGACATTATTGCCCTGGTGATGACCCCTTCTCTGGAGATGTATACTTCGATTCTTGGTGTTATGAAGGCCGGAGCTGCATATTTGCCTGTGGACCCCAGCTATCCGGATGAACGGATACAATATACTATTCAGGACAGCAGAACGACTCTCGTATTGTCAGATGTAGACAATTTTGCTCATCGGCTCGCAATGAAGGATGTTCAGTTGATCGATTTCCATCAGCTTCCACTTCACCTTTGTCATGACGGTAATCTTGAGGAGAGGGCTAAGTGGGAGAATCTTGCCTATGTCATCTACACTTCGGGGACTACCGGCAAGCCCAAAGGAGTATTGATTGAACATCGAAATGTTATCAACACTTTGCAATTTAGACGGATGGAACATGGTCTGAATGAAACTGATGTGATTTTGCAATTGAATCCATACGGCTTCGACGGTTTTGTCGCTACGTTCTTTACGCCTCTGATTGCAGGGGCCACCATAATCACTTTGGAAGATAACCGGGCGAATGATATGGAGATGTTGAGCGAAGCTATCCGAACAAACGGGGTGACCCATTTCGCCAGCGTTCCTGTACTTTATGAAGAGATGCTCGAACATCTTTCCGGCGATGATTTCAAATCGGTAAGAACCGTTGTGCTGGCAGGAGATCGCATTCGTCCGGATATTATTCTGAAAAGCAAAGAGAAATTCAAATCCACTGAACTTGTTATAGAGTACGGTGTATCCGAATGCTCTGTTTTGTCGACGTTCTGCAAAGATATCCCGTTGAACGGAAAAGCGCTTATCGGTAAACCGATTATGAATACGAAGCTATATGTCCTCAATAAGTATAATGCGCTGCAGCCTCTTGAAACGGTCGGCGAGTTATGTATATCGGGAGACGGAGTATCGAGCCGCGGTTACTTAAGAAATGATGGTCTATCCGCAGAAAAATTTATTGACAACCCGTTTGAGAACGAAGGGAAGCTTTACAAGACAGGTGATTTGGTTCGTTGGTTGCCCGACGGGAACTTAGAGTTTTTGGGAAGATCGGACCATCAGATTAAAATCAGAGGCTACCGTATCGAATTGGGCGAAATTGAAAATGCTCTAATAAAATTTCCAAATATTCATACTGCGGTAGTTATCGCGAAAGAACGGGAAGGCAATGAATCTAGGAATCAGGAAAAAATGCTATGGGCTTATTATGTTAGGAAGAGCCAGGCCCAAGCGATTGAAAGTGTGGAATTAAAGAAGTTCCTTTCCTCGGCTTTGCCTGAGTATATGATCCCTTCAAGCTTTGTGGAAATTGATGAAATCCCGCTGACCATTCACGGAAAGCTTGACATGCACCGGTTGCCTAAGCCGTCTATTACACCTGTATCCCAATACACCGCTCCAACCGATGAAGTTGAGAGTAGATTAGTTGAGATCTGGTCCGAGGTGCTCTCTACAGAGAAGGAGATTATTGGAATAGACGCGAGTTTCTTTGAATATGGCGGACATTCTTTGAATGTTACCAAAGTAGTGGCCAAGATAAACAAGCTTATGAATGTCAAAATTTCTATAGTAGATGTGTTTGAACGACTGAGCATTCGAAAGATAGCAGATTTGATAAGAAGCACAAAACAAGAACAACAAGGAACGTTGACTATTCCGAAAGCAACACCGATGGAATTATACCCGGTGTCCTCTGCGCAACAAAGAATCTACTACCTTCAGCAATTGGACACTGCGAGTACGGCATACAACCTGGTGTCTGCTATGGAACTGCAGGGAACAATCCATCTGGAACAGATACAGGCGACATTAAGTAAGCTTATACAGAGACATGATAGCCTCAGGACTGTCTTCCCGTGCGTAGATGGCGTCATATATCAGAAAATACATGGTGAACAACCCTTTAACATTGATCTTTTGAACTCCCAAGAAATCAGTGAGGAAGGCATTGGGAGAATCATTGATAACTACAATTCTTCGTTTGATTTATCCAGCGGGCCTTTGATCAAGGCGGGCTGTATTCAAATGGCTGCGGACCGCTTGATATTGTTGGTTATTATCCATCATATTATCGCTGACGGTATATCGGTGCAAATATTAATAGACGAGTTTATGCAACTGTATGGTGATGCGGTTCTGCCGAAACCGGAAATACAATATAAGGATTATGCTGTTTGGCAAAATAATCGAATGAATGAACTAGACGCGCAAAGGTCGTATTGGCTGCAACGGCTGGCCGGGAATATTCCGGTGATTGATCTTCCCTATGATTTTAAAAGACCGAATAAGAAGGCTTTTTACGGTGACAGCTACCGCTTCGCCCTTGATGCCAAGGAATTGCATCACTTAAAAAATATCGCTAATGAACAATCGGCTTCCACGTTTATGGTTATGTTGAGTGTTTTTTATCTATTTCTATATAAAATGACAAACCAATCGCAATTAATTGTAGGCGTACCGGTGTCCGGCCGCAGGAATGCCGAGTTCGATTCTATCATTGGAATGTTTGTGAATACATTGGGACTCAAGCTTGAAATGGACTCGGAAATGACATTTATGGAGCTTTTGCAGTTGGTCAGAGATCACTCGGTTAATGATTTCGACAATCAGGAATATCCGTATGAAAATTTGGTCAACGATTTGGTTATTGGCAGAGTGCTTAATCGAAACCCACTATTTGATGTTATGTTTAATTATCAAAATATAGATATACCGGAATTTAACATTCCTGGATTGTCGATCAATGAATATGAATTTAACAGAAAAATATCAAAATTTGATTTGACGCTGCACTGCTTAGAGGAAACAGCGGGTTTCAGTTTGGAATTTGAGTTTGACACGGAACTGTTTAGGTCTTCCACCATCCGGTATTTTGCCGCATGCTTTAAAAATTTGCTGTTGGAGATCGGCCAGGGCCAGGGTGGCAAGAAACTGCATCAATATAATGTCATTCCGGTAGAAGAAAGTCATGTATTTAACGATTTCAATGCCACGATAACAGAGTATCCTGCAAAAGCGACAGTTGTCAGCTTGTTCGAACAGCAGGCACATAGAAGACCCGATAAATTAGCGGTGCTGGGGGGCGATCAGGAGAGAACCTTTAACGAAATTAATCATCGGTCCAACGTAGTGGCCAATCGTTTGGCTAACAAGGGAATAGGCAGTGGATCTGTGGTGGCCTTGCTGATGGATAATTCCGTTGAGCTAGTGATCGCAATCCTGGCAATTTTGAAGACAGGCGCCGCTTATCTGCCAATTTCAATGGAATATCCGCAAGAAAGAAAGGAATATATACTTTCGGACAGCCAAGCCCAGGCTATTCTGACGACCGAGGTCATTGCCCAATCCAATCTTTGGATGCAGCAAAAATTATCAGCGGTCAACATCCTGGCGATTGACAGCTGCTTGAAGGACGAACCTGCAGAAGCTCTTTATTCTTTTACCTCGAGATGCATTCCTGATGACACTGCTTATGTTATTTATACATCGGGTTCGACAGGAATGCCCAAGGGGGTTGTCGTCAAACACAGCAGCCTGATGAATTACGTCTGGTGGGCTGCAAACAATTATGTGAGAAATGAGGAAATAAACTTTCCGTTATTTACCTCGGTTGCTTTTGATTTAACGGTCACCTCCATTTTCACACCGTTAATTACCGGGAATTCTATTATCGTTTTCGGAGAGGCTGATCATACGCTTAATTTGGCGAGAGTTCTGCAGGATGAGAGAATAGGTGCCGTTAAGTTGACTCCTTCACATTTAAGTTTGGTCAAGCACATGAAGTTATCCGGTCAAGGTATCAAACGATTTATTGTAGGCGGCGAGTCCCTTTCTGTAAAGCTGGCGAATGAGATTCATGATCTTTTTGAAGGACATGTGGAAATTATCAACGAATACGGCCCTACTGAAGCGACTGTTGGATGTATGATCCACATCTTCGACAAGCAGAGTGATACTGGCCTATCGGTTCCGATCGGTAGACCTGCGGATAATTGCATGATTTATCTGCTCGATCAGTTTTTGCATCCCGTACCGACTGGCGTTACAGGTGAAATATATATCGCCGGTGCCTGTCTGTCAAAGGGATACCTCGGAAACAGGAAGTTAACGGAAGAGCGATTTGTCAGTCACCCTTATATAGAGGGGCTTCTGATGTATAGAACCGGCGATTTGGCCAAAATGAATCATGATGGAAACATCGAATATATCAACCGGATAGATAGTCAAGTGAAGCACCGGGGATATCGGCTTGAACTGACCGAAATTGAACATGAGTTGTTGCAGATTCCCGGAATTGAACGGGCAATTGCAGCAATAAGCCAGAGAGAGAACCTGGAGGACAGGGAGAAAGAACTGATTGCGTATATTGTTGCAGATCCACAGACAACCGATCAAGAGATAAAGATTTTCTTGCGCAACAGGCTGCCTCAATTTATGGTGCCCGACCGGTTCATCTTTGTGGAATCTATCCCGACGACCCCTCACGGAAAGGTGGATTACGAGGGGTTATCCCGGATGCCCGCTATTGCCAGGGCACAGGAAGATTATTTTTCCCCAGTTCCACAAAATAATCTGGAAAACAGAATTCTGATGATATGGAAGGAAGTTTTGTTCCTAGAGCACATGCGCATCACGGATAACTTTTTTGATATCGGAGGAAAGTCCATTGATATTCTCAGGCTGGCTGCCAGGCTGGAAGAGGAATTTCAACAAGAGGTTCCCATTACAGTTATTTTTGATAACCCAACAGTAGCTTATCTTGCTGAATATTTTATGAGCGAAGGATCATTGATTGAGCAAGTCGATTTGGAGATTGAGGAATCCATGCAGCTACTTGATGAAAATTTATTGAAGTTCATTGGTGATGACGATGAGTAAGAAAGATGTTCAAAGTACCTTGACCGGATTGGAAATTGCTGTTGTAGGGATGGCCTGCAGGTTTCCTGGTGCTAAAGATATAAATCAATTCTGGCAAAATATAACGAATGGTGTTGAGTCAATCTCCCTTTTCCGGAATGAGGAATTGGAAGCAGAGGGGATTGAGCCCACACTTCTCGAACATTCGAATTATATTAAAGCCAAGGGAATTTTAAATGATGCGGAGTACTTTGATTCCTCCTTTTTTGGATATACTCCCAAAGAAGCCTTAGTCATGGACCCGCAGATCCGTATTTTCCATGAGTGTGCCTGGGAGGCGCTTGAAGATGCAGGGTATAATCCTCATATCTATAATGGAGCAATTGGCCTGATTGCAGGCGCTTCTCAAAACGTAAAGTGGCCCATGATTTGGATGAATTCGGATGAACAGGAGAACGCCAAATTACCGGTAGCCAATAAGGATTTTCTGGCGACTTTGGTAGCCTATAAACTTAATTTGAAAGGGCCAAGCTACGTCCTTAGCACGGCCTGTTCCACATCGCTGGTAGCGGTTCATCAAGCATGCAGAGCGTTATTGACAGGTGAGGCGAAAATGATGCTGGCAGGAGGAGTCTCGGTGATAACTCCTGAAAAAGAAGGCTACTTATATGAAGAAGACATGATTCTGTCACCCGATGGACATTGCCGACCGTTTGATATGAGTGCCAAAGGAACCGTTGGGGGCAGCGGAGCAGGTATTGTGGTACTTAAGCGCCTGAAAGATGCACTTTCAGATCATGATCATATTTATGCTGTCATAAAAGGAACAGCTGTTAATAATGATGGGGATCGAAAAGTTGGTTACACCGCTCCAAGCATTGAAGGCCAGTCAACGGTCATCAGGAAGGCCTTGCAACTGGCGAAAGTGGAAGCAGATACGATCTGCTACGTGGAAACCCACGGGACAGCGACCAATTTGGGAGATCCTACGGAGATTGAAGCCTTATCCAAGGCGTTCGACACCCAAAAGCGGGGATTCTGCGCCTTGGGAGCAGTTAAAGCTAATATTGGCCATCTTGATGCGGCCGCTGGCATAGCGGGGTTTATCAAAACGGCGCTTTCTTTGAAACATCAAACGATACCGCCACTCATTCATTTTGAAGCCCCAAATCTGAGAATTCCGTTGATTAATAGTCCATTTTATGTGAATACTGAACCCGCCAAAATGGAGAATGGACCTTATCCATTGCGGGCCGGGGTAAGTGCATTCGGAATCGGCGGAACCAATGCGCATGTAATCTTAGAAGAAGCGCCAGCTGTCGAGTTTCAAGAGGGTCAGGACATGGGGCGGCAAAAAAAGATGGCGTTTGTGCTCTCGGCTCAAAAAAGGGAGTCCTTGAATAAGGCCACAACCCGATTGATCGAGCATTTGAATAACTCGCCGGAAAGCAGCCTTCCTGATGTAGCCTTTACGCTGCAGGTTGGCAGGAAGCACTTTAAACACAGAAAGCTGCTGATAGGCAGCACTGTGCAAGAAGTCTTGGAGCACATGGCCGGCCCTGAAGGCGATGTGTTGACTTCTATTGTAAATGAGGAACGGTCTATTACTTATGTTATTCAGAGCGGGATCGATTTTGTAATTGAAAGAGGATGGGCGCTCTATCAAGAACTGCCTTGCTTTCGGGATGAAATGGACCACTGTCTGGCATTGGTAAGGAGAAATGTTGATCTTCCGGCAGAAATTACGAACTTCGTTGATTTCGAAAAGACGAAATTGACGTATATTGCTGCATTTTTATATGAGATGGCATTTACAAGAACCTTGATTCGGCTGGGAATTACGCCTGCCACAATTGTTCAAGATTCCGGAGAAGATCTACTGGCTGCCTGTATAGCTGAGGTTATCCCTCTCGAAGATGCAATTGATCTGCTGGTATTGGTGCAGCGCTTGCAAGGCCACGATACTGACTTTCTGAAACAACAAATTATGCGCAAGCTGAAACAGATTCAATTTGGAATACCTAAAATACCGTTCCTCTCGAGAGTCACTGGAAGAATGATAACACCACGGGAAGCGACGGATTCAGAGTACTGGTTAAAATGCATATTTCCTCAAACCCTTGATCAAACGTCATCGGAGCATATTATTGATCCGAATTCAGTTGTTGTCGGTCTTTGGCCAAGAGAAGCAGCTCCGGATGCAAGCCGGGGATGTTCTTTGATTCTGTCCCAGTCCCCCGATTACGAGGGAACGGCCTACGACTTTTTTGTTGAGCAGATAGGAGTGCTGTGGCTGCAAGGGGTGGATATTAATTGGCCGGTATTGTATGCAAATGAAGAAAGAAATCGTTTGCCCTTACCTACATATCCCTTTGACTCCCAACCCTATCGTGTGCCGGTGGGGCAGATCAGGACATTACAGAATAAGCAAACAGCAGGGGAAGCTCTCTATAATACGGAAAGTTGGTTTACAGAATACTGGAGGTTGGAACCGGCGATTTCTAGATATGTGCCCCATCCTAATGCGACTTGTGTCCTTTTTGGAGATCCTGGTGTGCTAGTAGACCGAATTTTGGAGGAACTTTCTGACTCTGGGATAACTTTCTGTCAGGTTCAGGCGGGCAAGCGGTTTGAAAAAAGGAATGATCGTCTATACGCAATTCGGCCGGAACAGGCAGAGGATTATGAATTGCTGATAGATGAACTTCAGCGAACAGGCAATATGGGAACTTGCTTTTTTCATCTTTGGAATGTATTCGATTCTGGAAATCTTATGAATAACGGATACTATAGTTTGATCAATCTTGCCGAGATACTGACAAGACAATATCCCGACAAGGAGTTCACTGTTAAATTTGTTACAAACCGGATGCAGCAGCTGCCGGGAGATGGTCTATCGGTTCCGCTTAAAGCGACTGCGTGGGGTGCTCTCAAGTATCTTTCCCGAAGAATGCCGCACTTGCGTCTGTGCAGTATAGATATTTCATACGATGAACAAGACAGGCAACAACCGAGAGAGGTTACTACTCCGATCTTCAGGGAGTTATGGAATGACTCGGATGCACAGAGCATTGCTTTACGAGGACAGGCAAGGTATGTGTGTACAACCCAAGCCGTAGTTCGGCAGCCCTCCGCCAAGCTTGCCTTGGAGGCAGGAACATATGTATTTATGGGGGAAATCAACGAATTTTCGGAAGCTCTCGCTAAAGAGATTCAGTCGAAAATCGGAGGGTCAGATGTTGTTTGGATATCCCGGCATCAAGACATAACAGAAAATGATCATACCCTTTCATCTGCAAAGCTTGACTCTCTGCAAGTCTTTATTGCTGAAGAAGAGTACGCTTTAATCAATTCCTTCCAAATCAAGGGGATTAAACAGCATCATGGACTGGAAGAATTGTCGAACAAGCTCTGTTCAAGTTATGTCTACTCCTTCATAAAACGTAATGCATTACATTTGGCAAAAGGAAGCCAATTCGACAAGGATGACTTATTTAGAATCAACGGAATTATTCCTGATTTCCGGAAACTGTATGATGCGATGCTGAATATGCTCGTTGATGATGGAATTGCGGAACTGGACGGGAATCTTGTTACTTTTCTGAAAAATGCTGAAGAAGTGGAGGATGCCGCTTCTCTCAAGGAAAAGGCTCTAACCATGTATCCTGACTTTAGCGGTTTCTTTAAGCTGCTGGACTATTGCATTGGGCATTATCCCGACGCACTTACCGGGAAGATGGGAGCAATCCAAGTATTGTACCCTGAAGGGAAGCCGGTCATTTCGGAGGAGAAATATAAGGTAGCAATTGAGCATAGCTATTCCAGACTGTATTGTACGCTGCTAAAGGATATTATTCTGAAACTGGTGGAACAGGCTCCGAAATCCAAGACATTCAGAATACTCGAGGTTGGAGGCGGG
The DNA here is from genome assembly GCF_019904155.1 of Paenibacillus sinensis. GTDB lineage: Bacteria > Bacillota > Bacilli > Paenibacillales > Paenibacillaceae > Paenibacillus_AQ > Paenibacillus_AQ sinensis. Next base: position 54,270 of record NZ_JAHCMB010000202.1, on the reverse strand, counting down.
AATGGCATATTGACCCAGGTTGTGGCTCCAGCGCTTGAAGACTATAATGTCGAGTATTTCTTTACGGACATCGGAAGTTATTTTATATCGCAAGCGAAAAATAATCCAACGTTCAAAAATTGGAAGTTCATAAATTTTGCTACCCTAGACATTTCAAGAGACCCGCTAGGCCAAGGGTTCGCTCCATCCAGTTTTGATTGCATTGTTGGGTTGAATGTAGTGCACGCAACAAGAAATATTGAAGAGAGCCTGTCGAATCTGCTGAGATTACTTTCTCCCTATGGCGTTGTTGCTTTAATAGAATCGGTTCATTCGGAACGATGGTTTGACCTCATTGATGGCCTGGCAGAGGGATGGTGGTATTTTGATGACACTTCGCTAAGACCAACCTCGCCTTTATTGAGGCTTAGCCAGTGGGAGGAGGTATTCCGTAAATTACAATTAACAAGTGTTTATACCTACCCTTCAACTGCTGAGCAGAAAGCACTGTCGGATATAGGGCTTATTATTGCCCAAAATTCCGAGAGCGCAGCCGAAAGAGCAGCTGAAAGGGCAACAGCCAAAAGCATGCATTGGTTAAAAAACGACGGAAAAACGGATGAGCTTCGCTCTGTCTTGCAGCAAGTAAGTGAAGAATGCGAAGCGGTCAAAGGCATCTTGTATTTCCCATCCCAGCGAAGCCTTGAAGCGGAAGTACATGAGCTTGAAACTATTGACCAGGCGTTGGAAGAGGTACGAGCGGAATCATTGATTATCTTTTCTGCAATTCCGGAGACGATGCCGCAGGAGAATCTGCTGTGCATCAATGCCGTAAGCGAATTGTACCAGGCCTATATACTGCATAGAGTGATACGCCGGGGTGAATACGGTACATTTATCCGTTATTCTGCTCAAGATAAGCAAGAAAGCCAATTGCGGGCAGACGGATTGTTGGAGGTTGTCAGTGCAGCAGTGGAGAACCGTCTTACGCAAATGTCCATTGTTCATTCTAGCGACAGTCCGGCAAAGAAGCATTCAATGGAAACAATCAATAATGGAGCGGAGAAGTTCTTGGCATCGCAGTATCAAAGGTCGAATTTAACTGCTGAATTTATTCCTCCAAGAAATGAGACGGAGCAGTTATATGCGTCAATTCTGGAGGGATTATTCGGGGTAGAACAGGTAGGAGTAGACGATAACTTCTTCGAATTAGGAATTGACTCCATCAAAGCAATACAGATTGCGGCTCGGTTGAATAAATCGGGAATTAAGGTCGATATGGATCAGATACTCCGCTTTCCATCCATCGCCCAACTTGTTGCCGTTTCTTCCGAGATGAAGATGCAGCCTGCCCATGATGATGAAATGGCTGAGGTTGGCACACAGACATATATTTATGACGAGAAAGACAGTGAACAGGTTAAAGCACTTGTACAGAATAATCCCAATATTGAAGCGATATATCCGCTTTCGCCTATGCAGAACATGATATTGTCGCAAAATATCGTAGCCTACAAAAAGGGTCACGACGTCTTCTCGCTCATTTTTAAACTGGAGGGATACGTGGATATCCCGTCATTTATTACTGCCTGGAGCATCGTTATCGAACGGCATTCCATACTAAGAACAGCATTTGTGTGGAAGAGGTTAACGTCCCCCTTGCAAATGGTTCATAGGGGAGTAAACATGCCCCTGCAAATATTGGACTGGACCAATTTTAAGTCGGATGAAGTGGAAGCGGCGCAGAAAAATTATATTAATGAGGAAAAACGAATGGGATTTAAAGTAGATCATGCACCGTTAATGCGCAGCTGTTTGGCAAAAGTTAAGGATAATGATTATCGGTTCATATGGAATTTCCAACACTCATTGTTAGACGGTTGGAGCATGAATATTGTAATCAACGAGTTGTTGTCCGCTTATCGGACAATTAGAGCGGGACAGCCCTATGTGTCAGAATCCAGGGGGTACATTGATTATATTAAGTGGCTTCAAAAACAGAATGCGGATAACGCTGAAAAATTCTGGCATCAAGAATTTGAGGGCTATCAGGTCCAGAGTAAAACGGAACGGGATCATCAGTCCGGCAGCCGTCAATATGTCATGGGAACTGCAGAAATATGGATCGATAGAGAAGATACAGAACGGATCGGTTCCTTTGCCAGACTGAAAGGATTGACAGTCAACACCATTGTGCAAACGGCTTGGGCGCTTCTCATGAAACAGATAACAGGTGAGGACGATCTCATATTAGGGGTTGAAACATCGGGACGTTCACAAGGGATCAAAGGAATAGAATCTATGGTGGGCATTTTTATTACTGTGCTGCCTATGCGGACTATCATTCGCCCGGGAGCATCTCTCATTGCATGGATGAAGGATCTGCAAGAGAAGCAATTAAATATGCGCCGCTATGAATATGTGACCGTACAGGATATTGCTAAGTGGGGGAAAGTTCCCCTGGATTTGATTCGACAGGCAATTCATGACAGGACATTGGTTTATCAAAACTTCCCAATGGATTTGGATATACAGGATAATGAAGGCGATTTTCGATTGAGTGTCCAGGACCGTGTGTCCCAAATGAATGTGCAACTCAGAATCTATGTAACTCCGGGAGAAAGGATGTCGGTACTTATCAGTTATAATCAAGGGCACTACAGTCACGAAATCATTGTAGATATGCTAGAGAAGCTTAAGGCATTGTTACTTGTAATCCCTGCCAGTGAAACAGGGACATTGAAAGATGTGCTTGACCAGGTCAAATAAATAAGATTTGAAATTGTGGAGGATATGCGGATGAATATGAAGACAGATGTTATAAATAGACTGCAAAAGATACTGGCTGAAACATTGCAAGGCGATGAAGAGTCGTTCGAGGAAATTTCTGAGGAAGATAATTTACTTCTCTTAGGCGTCAATTCTATTTCCTTTGTCAAGATTGTTGTCCAATGTGAGAAGGAATTTAATATTGCATTTGATGAGGAAGAATTGGATTACAGTCTGTTTGAAAATGTAAATAAACTATCGCAATGCATTTTGGAGAAAATGGGAGTGGAATCGTAATTATGGCAAGTGTAATCATCAACAGCGCGTGTAATCTCCAGTGCCCGTTTTGCTTCGCAACAGAAAGCCGGAACGCGGAGGGGCATAGCATCAACAATATGTCAAAGGATGAGTTCCACAAAATTCTGAAATTCGACAGCAATATCGTCACTACGATTTGCGGCGGAGAGCCTACCATTCATCCTGAATTTTGTGATTTTATGGATTCAATGCTTGCGGTCAGAGGGAAATATATCAATGTGTTGACAAACGGGCTATGGCCGGAGAAAGTATGCAACTATTTCTCTAGCCTACCGTTCGAGAAATCGAAGCGGATCATCTATTTATTTAATATTCTGCAGCCGGAAGAATATACGGAAGCCCAGGTGGAAAAATTACATGCGGCGCTGGGGTCGGTTAACCCGGAAACGGCTTTTGTCGGATTCACAATCTATAAATATCCGTTTGATTACTCTTATATATTCGACATCGCCAAAAAATTCGGAATCAATCATATACGCTACAGTGTAGCTGCTCCGAATGTTACAGATCAAAGCTCCTGGAATATTGACCCCGATAAGGATTTTCGTGAATGTGCGAAGGTAGTCTATAACTTTGTTATGGATGCCTCTAAACAGGGCTTTGAGGTCAATCCGGATTGCGGTTATCTGCCGCCCTGTGCCTATACCAAGGAAGAATTGGCGGACTTGCTGCTTGTACAACCAGGCGTTAAGTTTAAATGCAGCGCGGTAACGGATATTGGCAAGGATGGAGAGTCCTGGAGATGTTATAGTTTATACTCCGTATTAAGATCGAACATGGAGAACTTTCAAAATATCAATGAAATGGCGGAATATTTCAATAAACGCTCGGAACTGTTATTGGACATTGACCTGTTCGATAAATGTAAAGACTGCCAATATAAAATCAGCGGAATCTGCCATGGCGGTTGTTTCGGATATCGAATTATAAAAGGGTTGAAAGAGGATGAGAACTACAACTTCTTCCCTATTGATGATGAGGAAGCATTAATGAACTGCATTCCTGTAATCAATAAAAAGGTCCTTAAAATCTGGAAGAAAAACAAGCAAGATGAACCGCTGGTTTATTTAAGGGACGAATGGAAGCTACAGACTCGATTGCTTAACTTTGATGAATTTTTGAACGATTTTATAGAAGCGTGCAGCGGAAAGGAAAGCGTCGCTCAAATCATTGACAAGCTAACAATGAGCTATGGAGATCGAGAAAGATGCCGAAATAATGTGATCCAGGCCGTGAACAATCTGTTCCAACAGAATGCGCTGAAAATTACAAGATCTTGATACACAAGAGGTGTTTTATGCGGGATCAATATGATTGCCTTTTCATTGGGCATAACCAAACAAAGTTTAGTGAATATGAGCGTCAGCTTCATGCTATGGGGACAAAATCGGGGGCTTACAAAGATTTAAACCTCAGTTTTCTTCAATACAACGACCGTCTATATACGGCTTCAGGACTCTATAATGTTCTGCAGTCGGAAATAGACCATAAGGACGAGCTTTCTGCCTATCCTGTGTTTAGTCCAACCATAGCTTATTTGGGCACATTTCTACACAATCGCGGGTTAAACTTTGACTATGTGAATTTATTCCAGGAAGAACAACAGAAACTCAAGGACAAGCTCCTTGAGAACGATTACGTATCCATTATTATACCGACAACCTATTATATTTCGGCCACGCCTATAATGGAAATCATGTCATTTATAAAAAAATATAATACAACTGCCAAGGTTGTATTGGGTGGTCCGTTTGTAGCAACACAAATGAAAGTACAGGATGAAGCGACTATACAATATTTATGTGAATCTATTGGCGGGGATTACTATATAAACAGCTCTCAGGGTGAAGCTGCTTTAGTAGAATTAATACAGGCAATAAAAGCGGGAGGCAGCCTGGATCCTATCTATAACTTATCTTATTTCATGGACGGCGAATACCGAAAGAATGAAATTAGGAAAGAGGATAACCGAATAGAGGAAAATAGAGTCAATTGGGAATTGTTTAAGCATGACATTGGAAACTTTTTATCGGTGAGAACCTCCATTTCCTGTGCCTTTTCCTGTGCATTTTGTGGGTTCCCCCAGCATGCAGGACAATATCAGACTGCGGGGATAGCGGAGATCGAAAAAGAACTCGATCAAATCGAAAGTCTGAAAACAGTTACCTCTGTCAACTTTATCGACGATACTTTCAATGTTCCGATAGAACGGTTCAAAGATATTTTAAGGCTCATGATCCGTAAACAATACAGTTTCAAATGGAACAGCCACTTCCGCTGCCAATTCGCTGATGAAGAAACGATTGAATTGATGAAGGAAAGCGGATGCGAAGGAGTTTTTCTTGGTATTGAATCAGGAAATCAAATGGTTCTAAACAATATGAATAAAAAAGCCTCGCTGCACAAGTATACAAGAGGAATTGAATTGTTGAAAAAAGCTGGAATTTTCACCTACGCTTCTTTTATTATCGGTTTTCCCGGTGAAACCTATCAAACGGTGCAAGATACGGTTTCATTTGTTGAAACGACCCAACCGGATTTTTTTAGAACACAGCTTTGGTACTGTGATCCCTTTACTCCTATCTGGGCCCAAAAAGATAAATATGAAATTAAAAATTCACAATTTGAATGGTCGCATGCGGGAATGAAGGCTAGTGAAGCCAGCGACCTAATCGATGAGATCTTTATGAAGGTTAAAAACTCGATCTGGCTTCCACAGCAGGACTTTGATTATATGAGTATTTACGCATTGCTGCATAGAGGGTGGACGCTGGATCGGGTGAAGGACTATATTGTAGCATTCAATGATTGTATTAAAGAAAAAATGAATCTGGGCCCTAATCGAAATACCAGCAATGAACGCATCAACAAATTGAGGAACATTGTAGCCGGAGAAGCAACTGGAGAATTGGATACCCCAAACTGGAGTAATCCTGAACTCTCAATAGATTTTAATTTCTAAAAAATATCAATTGAAAAGGAAGGTTGATAACAGATGGTAATGGAAACGGAAAGACTCATTGTTCGTAAATTTTCGGAGAACGATTGGAGCGATTTGCACGAATATTTATCTCAGGAGCAGGTGCTTAAATATGAGCCAGACGGTGTAAGCAGTGAAGAGGATTGCAAGTATATAGCTAGGGAACGTGCGGAGGGAGATTGTTTCTGGGCAGTTAGCTTGAAGGATACCAATAAAATGATCGGTCATGTTTATTTTGGGCAAAAAGAACCTGCTGAATTTAATACATGGATGATAGGTTACATCTTTAACCCTGCTTTTTATGGAAAAGGCTATGCAACTGAGGCTTGCCAAGGAATTCTAAAATATGGGTTCGAAGATTTAGGTATTCATCGGGTGATGGCTTTGTGCAGTCCTGAGAACGCACCTTCCTGGAGATTGCTGGAGCGATTGAATATGCGCCGTGAGGGCCATTTCAAGAAAGAAGCTTTTTTTAGAAGAACAGATGACGGGCAGCCTTTATGGCACGATGCGTATCAGTATGCCATCTTGAATGAAGAGTGGAAATCTACTTCTTCAAGCAAATAATACTCATTTAAAGGCGAAATATAGTACGGAGAGTCATTTCATTAGCAATAGCAGCGGTTGTTCCAGCCCTGCTCCTGGCAGGGGCCTTGCTTTAGGCAAGCGCCTTGCTTCAAGCAGAGCCCCGGAACTCCCGCTTATCAATTACAGTAAGGCTGGCCCGACGGCGGCATGTTCACACCCGCATGCCGCCGCCCGACCAACACTTCAATCAACCCCCAGCTACCGCCGGCAGCCTGACCATAAAGGTCGAGCCCTGCCCGGGTTCACTGCTTACCTCAATCGTTCCTCTGCTCAGGCTGATAATGCGGGCAACCAAAGGCAGGCCGAGGCCGTTGCCTGCGGCTGATCGGGCAGGATCGCCCTGATAGAACTTTTCAAAAATATGCTTGCGGACTCCGGGCGGCATTCCGATGCCCGTATCGGATATGACTACCGAAATCCAGGGGCCGTCGAGATGGAGAGAAACCGAGATTTCTCCGTATTCCGGAGTGAATTTGATCGCATTGCCGAGTATGTTGAGCCACACCTGCATCATGAGCTCTTCATCTCCATAATAGCGCAACTCGTCCAAATCAATATTGAGATTTAGCTGCTTGGGGGTCCACATCGATTCGAGCAGCAGCAAGGCTTGCCGAAGCTGTTCATCCAGCCGATATTCCGTCAGTTCTGTGAGCATCTCCTGGTTCTCCAGCTTGGATATCCGGAGAATATTGCCGGAGAGGGTGGATAATTGCCGGGCGCTCTCTATAATCATCCCGGTATATTCGTCATGCTCTTCTCTGCTAAGATTGTCTTCCTGCAAGAGGGTTGCGTAACCTTCGATTGCCGCAATGGGCGTCTTGAATTCATGCGATACATTGACCACAAAATCATTGCGGAGCGTCTCTATGCTGCGCAGTTCCTGAACCATTATATTGAAGTGATGGGCTACGTCGCTGATCTCGTTGACCCGGTGCGATTCATTCAAATAAATGTCGAAGTTGCCGTTGGCGATCTCCTTGGCTGCATTGCTGAAATCCTTAATCGGGGATAATATTCTCCGGCCGACCTCGATGGTAATGGTTGTCCCGATGACCAGACTGAACAAGACAATAAGCAGAATGGGGGGAAAGGGATTTTTATGCACTGTAGTATTATTGCCGATCTGGAAGTATAGATAAGCCAGAATCGCCATGATCAAGATAAAAAACAGAATAATAACAAACACCAACGATACAAAATACCACCACAAGCCTCTATTTTTTTGACGTCTCATCCCAGCTTCACAGCCTTATAACCCAGCCCTCTGACCGTAACGATTTCAAAGTCGGTACTCTCCCTGAAGCGCTCACGCAAGCGGTTGATATGGACAACCACCGTATGCTCGTCGGACTCGGAATCCATCCCCCATATTTCATCCATCAGCTGTTGTTTGGTAAAGATTTTATTCGGATAGGAAATCATTTTATAGAGAAGGTAAAATTCCTTCTGCGGAAGCAGGAAGCTCTCCTCTCCCTGATAAACAGTAAGCGCATCATAATCCAAGATGGTTTCCCCCCATACAATCCTGCGTTCGTTGATAATTCTGGCCCGGCGGAGCAGCGCCCCCACACGAAGAACCATTTCATTCACATTGATCGGCTTGACCATATAATCGTCGATTCCGACGAGAAATCCCTGCTGCTTGTCCGCGAAGTTCTCCCGTGCAGTCACCATAAGAATGGGGATCTGCTGGTTGTTGTCCCTAAGCGTCCGTGTCAGCTCGAACCCATCCATATGAGGCATCATAATATCGCAGATAATTACATCGATATATTCTTTATCAAGTACCGCCAGGGCATCCTCGCCGTTCACCGCCGGTAGGGCATGGTATCCATTTCGGGTCAGAACGGTACAGAAGAGCTGGCGCAATTTACTATCATCTTCAACCACAAGCACATTAAACATAAGCTCTCCTCCTAAGCGGGTCGTTGTATGCAGAGTATAGATTGTTAAAGTGTATCTCATCAAGATCAACTGAATCTCAACTGCATTGTTGAGGTTTAGTTTATATTAGACGTTTACAATGGGGGCAGCAAGAAGAGATCAGAGATAGAAGATTACGCGGATGGAAAGGGAGATTGGTTAAAATGCTGCAATTGAAAAATATCACGAAAAGCTACAGGACCGGTGAATTCACGCAGGTTGCGCTGGATAAGGTCAATTTGAATTTCAGAAAAAGTGAATTCGTCGCGATCCTGGGCCAGAGTGGATCAGGCAAAACAACACTGCTGAATATCATCGGCGGACTTGATCAATATGACAGCGGAGAGCTGATCATTAACGGACAATCGACGGAGCACTTCAAAGACGGTGAATGGGACGCATACCGTAACAATAGTGTGGGCTTTATTTTTCAAAGTTACAACCTGATTTCGCATTTAAGTCTTTTGGATAATGTGGAAATGGGAATGACGCTCAGTGGGGTGGCTTCGGCCGAGAAACACCGTAAGGCTCTTGAAGCCCTGGAGAAGGTCGGATTGAAGGATCATATCCATAAGAAACCGAACCAGCTCTCAGGGGGACAGATGCAGCGGGTAGCCATAGCCCGTGCTCTGGCCAACAACCCGGATATTATTCTCGCGGATGAGCCTACGGGTGCGCTGGATACGGAAACCAGTGAGCAAATCATGGAACTGATCAAGACCATTGCGGAAGACAAGCTGGTCATCATGGTTACGCATAATCCGGAGTTGGCCGAGAGCTATGCGGACCGCATCATCCGCTTCTCGGACGGTCATGCCGTATCGGACAGCAATCCGCTGGCGAATCAAAAGACCACAAGCTCCTATAAGCTGAAGGAAACCAGCATGAGCTTCTTCACGGCCTTGAAATTATCGGGTAAAAATATCGCGACCAAGAAATGGCGGACGGGCTTGACCGCTTTTGCTTCAAGTATCGGAATCATCGGCATTGCCTTGATTCTGTCCCTGTCGAATGGATTCGATAAGCAGATCAGCTCGTACGAAACCGGGGCGCTCTCCAACTTCCCGATCTCGATTAATCAGACGGCAACGAGTGTGCAGATCGGGCCGCCGGACGAGGGAGAATCGAAGCTTCCCTCCTATCCCACAGAGAAAAAATTGTATCCCTATGACCCCAGCGAGAATTCCAGGCAGCACACCAATGTGCTGACCAAGGAATATATCGACTATTTGAATAAGATCGATCCGGCGCTCATTGATGGAATCTCTTATACCCGCAGCGTGAATATGAATGTACTGGTGTCGGATGGAGAAAAGGCGACGGCTCTGGATAAGAGCAGAATCAGCCTGACCGCGTATCCCAGCAAACAGGGAAGTGAAACGGGAAGCTATCTGGAGCAATATTATGATGTGCTGGACGGTAAGTTCCCTGCGGGCAAGAATGATGTCGTGCTTATCGTGGATGAATATAACCGCCTGACCGATGCAGCGGTATCTGCTCTGGGACTGGATTATAAAGTGGACAGCATCGATCTGGGCGATCTCGTCGGAACGAAGCTGAAGCTCGTCATGAACAATGACTATTACCGAAAAAATGGCGAACAATTTGTCGTAAACGGAACAGCGGCGAATTTAATGGAGCTGTACAACAGTCCTAAAGCAGAGACGTTGAACATCGTCGGGGTGCTTCGCGCCAAGGAAGGAAGCAGCGTATCTTCGCTGAATCCGGGCATTGCTTATTCGGATGAGCTTGCCGCTGCCTTTATAGCGGATGCCCAGAAGTCGGAAATTGTATTGGCTCAGCAGAAAGCAGACTTCAACGTATTGACCGGTCAGGCATTGTCTGATGAGGCGTCAGGCAGTGGTTCAGCCGTAGCGGGCGGAAGTCCGCTAGAGAGAATGGGTGCTGGCGCCGGCGCAGCAGGGAGCGCTGCTTCCTTGACCAAAGAGGAGGCGCTTGCGTCATTGGGAGCAACAGATATCCCTACTTCCGTCTCGCTGTACCCGATTGACTTCAGTGCCAAGGAATCGGTTATCTCTTATCTGGACAAGTGGAATGAAGGGCGTGACACCAAAGATCAGGTGATCTATACCGACCTGGCGGCTATTGTTACCAGTATCTCCGGCAGTATTATGGATGGGATTACGCTGGTGCTGATTGCTTTTGCGGCAATTTCTCTGGTCGTGTCCTTGATCATGATCGCAATTATCACGTATATTTCCGTCATGGAACGGACGAAAGAGATCGGAGTGCTGCGCGCGCTGGGTGCCCGCAAGAAGGATATTACGCGAGTATTCAATGCCGAGACGTTCATTATCGGGGCCTGCTCAGGTATTCTGGGGATTGGCATTACGTATCTGCTGACGATCCCGGTCAATGCGATCCTGAAAAATTTGACGGATCTATCGAATGTAGCGCAGTTAAATCCGCTGCATGCGCTCATTCTCGGCGTAATCAGCGTAGGACTTACGATGATCGGCGGCTTCATTCCGGCCAAGATGGCCGCGAAGAAAGATCCGGTTGCAGCACTGCGCAGCGAGTAATGGGCTGACAAATTGTAAAATGTAATTCAAGATGTTGTAATTCAAAATGTTGTATTTCAAAATTCTATATGCACAAGGCCCCCTCAACTGCTGAGGGGGCCTATTTATGCGATTAAGCATCTGTGCGTTCTATCGAAAATCAGGGAATCAGCGATTTTTCCGGCAGCACCAGGTAATACTGGATCGCGGTGAATTCCGCTTTCGTCAAACCCTTCTGCGAGCCGTAGTCATACCGTCCGTTCTGCTCCGCAACCTCGGGTCCGTGCATTTGAAGATCGATGAGCGTCTTCACGGCCTGCTCCGCCCACGGCGAGGTTCCGCTTGCCAGCTTGGTGCTGCTCTTCTGTGGCTGATATCCGGAAATCTGCAGCAGCTTCAGCGTTATCATGGCCGCTTCCTCCCGCTTGATGACGCGCTGCGGCTCGAATAGGCCGTTGCCAGTACCGGACAGCAATCCGAGCTCGGCCGCCGCCTGGATCTCCGCAGCATATGGCGATTTCGCTACATCCTTAAAGACCGGCTTGTTCTTGGACGGGGGGAGCCTGAACTGGCTAATGATGCCGTGGATAAAGGCCTCCCGGGTTACCGGCTCATTCGGACCGAATGGCTTCGCCGGATCACCTGTTAATACGCCGAGTGACTGAAGGCTGTAAATGTACGTGGCGTACGGATGATCCTTAGGTACATCCGGGAAGCCGGTCCCTTCGGCCAGCCGTCCTGCATAGCTGCCGGGATTGCTGTACTTCAGATAGGCGATATTGCCCTGGCTGTCTTCCTTGAACGCCATCGGCATGCCATTCTCATCGACAAACAGCAGTCTTCCCACCTGCTTGAGCGTCGTATGCAGGCCCGCCTGATTGCTGCTGGTCAGCGTCCCGTCTCCGCTGGCCGTTATCTTGTTCAGCAAGATGCCTAATCGCAGGTCGCTGTAAATGCCTTCGAACCGTTTGAGTTCTGACTGCGGCTGTGGCTTATATCCCGGGTCGCCAAATTTTTCCGTTCCGGGATAGAAGGCATCCATGAAGGCTGCGTATAATTGCTGCGTTACATCCGACTCTGTCACAGCCGAGACGAAGACGCCGGTCTTCTCGTCAGGCAGCAGGAATAGATAGGATTGGAATCCCGGTATGCTGCCGCCCTTCGCAATGATGCGGCGGCCATTGGCATCTGCCAGCGGTGCGGGCGCTTCGAATCCGTAAGTCATATCCGGGACATCGGGGTTGATTGACACATGATAGGTTGACATGGCCTCTACGGAGGCAGGAGACAGGAGCGCATGTCCGTCCGCCGTCTTGCCGCCGTTCAGCCAAGCGATCATAAACCGCGACATGTCCTTCGCCGTGGTGATCATGCTGCCTTCGGGCAGCACTTCCGGCGACAGGCGGTAGAACGGCGTTTTCTTACCGCTGGCGTCATACACGTCGGGAAGCTGTGAGGCCAGGCTGCCTGCCGGATCAAAGGTGCTGGATGTCATACCCAGCGGCCCGAATACATGCTTGTTCATATAGTCGTTGAAAGCTTCGCCGCTGACCTCCTGAACGAGGTAGCCCACCACCTCGGAAGCGAAGTTGTCATACATGTAAGAGGTTCCCGGCTCGCGCACGACCGGCGGGAAATTGGCGAACACGGATTCTTTAAGCGTAAGCGGTTTGGCGGAAGGGTCGTACAGAATGCTGGCTGCTGTGGGATCTCTCACTTCAAAGCCCGTTGTATGGGTCAGCAGCATTTCCACTGTAACCGGCTTGCCGAACGGATTCTTGATCTTGTAGCCGCCGAGATATTTTTCTATGTTGTCCTGAAGCCCGATTTTCCCCTGGTCGACCAGCTGCATCAGTGCGATGACCGTAAACACCTTGGACACAGAGCCGACTCTGAACGGCGTACTCGCAGGATCGACCTTGGTGCCGGATAATCTGTCACTCTGCCCGTAACCGGCCTCTGCTATAACGCCGCCGTTCTTGACTACGGTTACCGTTGCCGCACTCGCCGCTGCTCCTTGTTGTTCCTCTTTAAAAAAACGGTCCAGAAATGCTGCTGCTGTTCCCGCATCCAGAGCGGGCGCACTCACTGTGGCTGCAGCAGCTTGGACGCCAGCCTGTGCGCTTACCGGCACTGCGGCCGAGAGTGCCATCGCCAGAACCAGCAAGCCCGCCGCGGCTCTTTTCCTTTTCATTAGATCAGCCTCCGTCGTTCGAAATTGGAATTTGTTGCAAAAAGATCGTACCATTCCCTTTCCTCCGGCTGACACCTACCTAAGACTGTATTTTCAACTGGTCTTAAGTCCAGTTCAGCTGATGAATTCTTCGAAAATCCTTTGCCTGATCACTCCGGTTATCTTATATTTGATCTTATGGCCGCCGATATAAGGATGATGAGTGCTTCGACATGATTTGACATCTTCGATAGATTTCGGTTCTTAAAAGAGTTACAGCGTTGACGGGAGGGACTTCATGTTTTTCAACTTTCTAAGGCTAAACCAGAAGCTGTATGCGGGCTTCGGCATTATTATCCTGCTGATGGTCAGCGTATTTGGATATACGTACATCAATTATGACAAACAGGTGCAGGCGGTGGCGGACAATCTTCACACTCAGGAGGTGATTCGGGAATCGGACCTGATTCTGGAGAGCCTGCTGAATATGGAGACGGGGGCCCGCGGCTATGCCATTACGGGTAAAGAGGAATTTCTCGATCCATATGTTCAGGGAATTACCGATTACAACGAGCATTACCAGCGCATTCTGGAGCTTACCTCGGACACCAGGTCCCAGCAGGAGCTGCTGAACCAGATGCACACCAAATTTCTGAACTGGTTCGACTGGGAGACCAATCAGGTGATCAAGAGCCGGCGCGATGTGAATGCCGGAAGAATGTCGATGGCGGAGGTCATCGCGATCGTCCAGACGGACAGAGGCAAGAATGAAATGGACGGGCTTCGCGCCATCCTTGCCAAGATTACCAGTTACGAGCAGCAGGTGCTGGAGGTCAGGGGCGACCGGCTTGATGCGACCGAACGGAATACAGCCATGGTCATGACCTTTGGCGGTGTGATCGTCGCCCTCTTGGCCGTAGGAATCTCCTTCTTCACCTCCTATTCGGTCTCAAATCCCTTGAAGCAGCTGATTCAAGCCATTGAGCGCATCACCCAGTCGAATTATCGGGAACCGATCAAGCTGAAGACGGATAAGGAGCTTGGCGTCGTCATCAGTCATTTCAACCGGATGCAGGCTGCCATTCAGAGCAGGGAAGTTGAGCTTAAGCGAAAGAACGAAGCTTTGAAGGAACAAATGATCGAGGTCAATGAAGCGAACAAGCTGAAAAGCCAGTTTCTCGCGAACATGTCCCATGAGCTGAGAACGCCGCTGAATTCGATTATCGGATTCACGAACCGGGTCATTAAGAAGAGCGGCGCCGATCTTCCGGTTGTCCAGCGGGATAATCTCGTCATTGTCCGGGATGAGGCCGTTCATTTGCTGGAGCTGATCAACAGTCTGCTGGATTACTCCAAGATCGAAGCGGGCCGCATGGAAATTCATCCTGAACCGTTCGACCTCCTGAAGGTCATTCAGGAAGTCTATATCATGACTCAGAATTTGCGGGACGATAAGCCGATCCAGTATTTGATGGAGACAGGAGACGAAGCCTCCATTCTGGTTACGTCGGACCGGATGAAGGTGAAGCAAATCCTCATTAACCTGCTGAGCAATGCGTTCAAGTACTCCGAAGAAGGAACCGTAACGGTGTCCGTCGGACAAGAAGGAGCCGGCTACCGCATCGATGTCCGCGATGAGGGTATCGGGATCGCTCCGGACCATCTGGTCAGCATCTTTGATGAATTCCGCCAGATTGACGGCTCCTACACCCGCAAAGTAGGCGGAACCGGACTCGGTTTATCCATCACGAAGAAATTCGTGGAGATGCTCGGCGGAACGATTGAAGTCGTCAGCCAGCCGGAGATCGGCAGCTGCTTCACCGTCCGTATTCCGGCCCACTGGACAGAAGAGAAGGCTGCGGAGCCGGAAAGACCGGATGTCCGGTATCACAGACGGGTCGTGTGCGTGGATGACGATCCCAATGTACATAAGCTATTCAAGCAGTATTTGGATGAGCACGGCTTTGAGACCATTTCTCTCGACGGTCAGGGGGATGTCGTTCAGCAGATTGTGGAGCTGGCGCCGGATGTGGTGATTCTGGATATTATGCTTCCCCAGAGAGACGGCTGGGAGATTTTGACCGATATCAAAGACCACCAGTCGGCGAGAAACATTCCGATCATTATGGCGTCTGTATTAAGCGAACGGAACCTGGCCTACCGGATGCGGGCGGATGAATACCTGATCAAGCCTGTGACACAGGAGGAGCTTCTTGGCACAATTACCCGAACCCTGTCCAAAGTCGAAGGGATCGATGTCCTTGTTGCCGACGATGATGATCATTTTCTCAATTTGATCGGGCAATTCCTCAAGGAAGAGCATATATCCTGCCGGCTGGCGGGTGACGGTATTGAAGCGGTACGGCAGATGAATCTGAAGAAACCGGATATGGTGATTCTCGATCTGATGATGCCCAAAATGGACGGGTTCGCCGTTCTGGAGACCATTCGGAGTACGGAATCGTTAAGCGACATTCCGGTCGTTGTCGTCACAGCCAAAGACCTGACAAAAGGAGAGCGGCAGCAGCTGCTTGACCTTTCCAGCCTCATTATCCAAAAGTCGGGGACGATGATCGATCAGGTCATGCAGGCATTAATTGAAAAAATCAAGGAGAAGTCAAATGAACCGAAGAATTTTGCTGGTTGAGGATAATCCCCATAACATAAGGCTTGTCGAACAATTGGTTGAGGAATGGGATGAATCGGCCGATCTTCTCAAGGCAGAGTCCGGAGAAGCGGCACTGAACCTGGCTAGGGATCATTCCTTCGATCTGGTGCTTATGGATATCTCGCTGCCGGATATGGACGGGATCGACGTTACACGCGCCCTGAAGGCGTATCCGCATGCGGCGGACATCCCGTACATCGTAGTAACGGCGCATGCTATGAGAAGCGATGAGGAGCTGTTCCGCTCCATTTTTGACGACTATATTTCGAAGCCCATCGATGATGAGGCGTTCTTTCACAAACTAAGCAGATGGATGGGAGGGGAGCCGCAATGAACCATACTCTGCTTGTTGTAGACGACAATCCCAACAATGTAAGACTGCTTCAGGATATCCTGGAGGATGAAGCGTTCACGGTCTGCACGGCCAGCCGGGGCGATCAGGTGCTTGAGCTGGCACGCGATCAGCAGCCGGATGCCATCCTTCTGGACATCATGATGCCCGGAATCGACGGTTTCGAAGTGTGCCGGATGCTGAAGCAGGAGTATTTGACGCAGGACATCCCCGTCCTGATGGTCACCGCCAAGACGGAAGGCAGCGATTTGAAAAAAGCGCTGGAGCTCGGGGCCTTCGATTTCATCAAGAAGCCGATCGATGAGGTGGAGGTCATTGCCCGCGTTCAATCCGCCCTGCGGTTCAAGGAGCGGGAAGACCGGCTGAGGGAGCTCGCGTCCAAAGACGGGTTAACCGGCGTCTATAATCATGCGCTGCTGATCGAGCTGTTCGATAAGGAGTGCCGCAAGCAGTCCAGGGGCGGCGGAGCCTTGTCCTTTGTTATGATGGATATCGACCGCTTCAAGCTGGTCAACGATACATACGGCCATCAGGCGGGAGACCGGATTCTGAAGGAATTCGCCCGGATTGTGCTGTCATCGGTCCGAAGCACCGATACGATCGGCCGTTACGGCGGAGAGGAATTCGGGCTCGTTCTTCCCGAGGCGAATACGGGGCAAGCCCGCCTATTGTGCGAACGGATTCGGGAGCAGGTCAGGGATCATCTCTTCTCCACGGGCAGCGAGCAGATCCGGATCACCGTGTCGGCCGGCATCTACACAAGTGAAGAAGGTGCAGAGTCAACTCCCGAAGAGATGATCAAGAAGGCGGACCACGCGCTGTATCAGGCCAAAAACAATGGCAGGGATCGGGTGGAAGTGTATGCCTCTGATCTGGAATAGTCTTAAGCATATAGCATTGCAGCCCGATCCGGTTTCGTCAGAGACCGGGTCGGGCTTTTGCAGCTGGCCGGATAACCGGTTCTAAATCTTTAGAATTTTCGCCTTTGCGGTCAGGCGCCTATACCCTTAAAATAGGAGAGCATGCCGGATAAACCGGCGAGTGGCAATCCCTTATCCAGGAAAGGAAGAACTTCATGCGAAGAAAGCATAAGCCCGGCGGGAGCGGTGCGCGGCGCGGCCCCGGATTGTACCGCGACATGCTGGTCCGCTATGTGCTGCCGCAGCGCCGGCTGCTTGCAGGGATGACAGCGCTGCTGCTAGCGTCGATCGGGCTTGCGCTCGTGAATCCGCAGATCATCCGTTATTTCATCGATACGGCTCAAGGGCAGGGAGAGCTTAAGCTGCTCTATTACGCGGCCGGTCTGTTCATTGTCTTCTCGCTTCTTCAACAGGGCGTGTCGGTAGCGGCCGCCTATTTCAGTGAAAACTTAGGCTGGTCGACGACGAACAAGCTGCGGGCCGAATTGGCGGAGCATTGCCTGTCCCTGGACATGAGCTTTCACAAGACACAGACCTCCGGCTCGCTGATTGAGCGGGTGGACGGGGATGTGAACGCGCTTGCGAACTTTTTCTCCAGCTTCATCATTCATCTGTTCGGCAATCTGCTTCTCATGATTGGCATTCTGGCGCTTCTGTTCCGGGAAAATATCTGGATCGGCCTGACCATGACCCTGTTCGTCATCGGAGCTGTCTTCCTGATCCAGTACATCCGCAAATTCGCCGTTCCGGCGTGGAAGCAGTGGCGGGTGCTGAACGCCGAATTCTACGGCTTCATCGGCGAGCATCTGGAAGGAACGGAGGATACGCGGGCGAACGGAGCGGCCGGTTATGTGCTGAACCGGTTCTATGAGCTGGCCCGCCGGATGCTGCCGGTCCGGGTGCGCTCTTTTGTAGGCTTTTTTCTGATGTGGAGCACGACGATTCTCGTCTTTACGCTGGGCAATGCTGCGGCTTTTCTCGTATGCGCCGCGCTGTGGAAGAACGGGCATGGCACGCTGACCATCGGTTCCATTTATATGGTCTTCTATTATACGGAGCTGTTGGCGAAGCCGATTGAGAAGATCCGCACCCAGCTTGAGGATCTGCAGAAAGCCGACGCCAGCCTGATGCGCGTGCACGAGCTGCTGTCCACGCAGCCGAAGATTACGGACGGCCCCGGTGCGAAGCTTCTGGCTGGTCCGCTTGCGGTGGAATTCCGCGATTTGACCTTTGCCTATGAAGACGGAGAGGCGGCGACGCTGTGCGACCTGCGCCTCCGGCTTGCGCCGGGGCAGACGCTCGGTCTTCTGGGCCGCACAGGCAGCGGCAAGACGACGCTTGCGCGCCTGCTGCTCCGCTTCTACGATCCGCAGGAGGGCAGCATCATGCTCGGCGGCACCGATATTAGGAGCTGCAAGCTGCATGAGCTGCGGCGCAAGGTGGCGCTCGTCACGCAGAACATCGAAATTCTGGAAGGCTCCGTCCGCGACAATCTG
The DNA here is from genome assembly GCF_019904155.1 of Paenibacillus sinensis. Lineage (GTDB taxonomy): Bacteria > Bacillota > Bacilli > Paenibacillales > Paenibacillaceae > Paenibacillus_AQ > Paenibacillus_AQ sinensis. The sequence continues at coordinate 35,582 of NZ_JAHCMB010000202.1, read as the reverse complement.
ACCTTGTTCGATGACCGGATTGAAGACGGAAGAATATCGGCTGTACTGGAGGAGCTGGGACTCGGAAGCTGGCTGGCTTCGCTGCCCGAAGGGCTGGATACAGAGCTGGCCTCGGGAGGCGGCGGTCTATCGGCAGGCGAAGCCCAACTGCTGGCCTTCGCCCGCGTCTTCCTGACGGAGCCGGGGCTGGTCATTCTGGACGAGGCCTCGTCTCGTCTTGACCCGCTTACGGAGCACCGGATCGAAGCGGCGATCAGCCGCCTGCTGACCGAGAAGACTTGCATCATTATTGCACACAGGCTGGCCACCGTGCAGCGGGCCGATCAAATTCTCATCCTGGAGAACGGCCGCATGATCGAGAACGGTCCCCGCGAGGCGCTGGCGAAGGACCCGGATTCCCGGTTCAGCCGTATGCTGGCTGCCGGAATGGAGGAGGCGCTGGCATGAAGACAAGACATTTCTTCTGGCGGATAATCATGTATAGACCAGGCCTATATTTACTGAATCTGCTCGCCTGGTCGCTTATTCATATGGCTCCGCTCGTGCCCGGATTGCTGACGAAGGCGTTCTTCGACCACCTGGAAGGGACGTACTCCTTCCCTTACGGGGTATGGGGCATCGCCGCGCTGCTTGTCGCTGCCGCGCTCGGACGGATCGCGCTGATCTACGCCGGATTCATGACCGACGTGAATTTCCGCTACCGGGTCACGACATTGGTACGACGGAACATGCTGGGCCATGTGCTGAAGGAGCCGGGCGCCCGGGCCATTCCGTGTTCGCCGGGCGAGGCGATCAGCAATTTCCGGGACGATGTGGAGCAGGCGGAGGAAGCGACCAGCTGGTCCGTCGACACACTCGGTCTTGTCGGCTTCGTCATCGCCGCGAGCTGGATTCTCGTTTCGATCGATCTGCAGATGACCGTGCTCGTATTCGTTCCGCTGATCCTGGTTGTTACCGCCGCCCAGATCGCTACCGCCCGTATCCAGAAATACCGGGCGGCCAGCCGTGAATCGACGGCCAAGGTAACGGGAGCGATCAGCGAGATGTTCGCCAATGTGCAGGCCATTCAGGTGGCGGGCGCCGAGAAGCGGATCGTGGAGCGCTTCGTCTCCCTCAGCGAGCGGCGCCGCCAATCGATGGTCAGGGACAAGCTGCTGACGGAGACGCTGTCGTCGATTTTCACGAACTCCGTCAACCTGGGAACCGGCCTTATTCTCGTGCTGGCCGGGTACAAAATGCGCAGCGGCGGCTTCACGGTCGGCGATCTGTCGCTGTTCGTCTACTATCTGACCTTCGTAACGACGCTGATTTCCAATGTAGGCAATTTCATGACCTACTATAAACAGCTCGGCGTCAGCTTCGAACGGATCAAGAATATGCTTCAGGGCGCGCCGGCGACGCTGCTGACAGAGCCGAATGAAATCGGCATCGAACGGAAGCGCAGAACCCGCAGCCGCGAAAGCGAGGGCGGAGGGGGCCGGCCAGCAGGCGGCGGTCCGGTCGAGAACGCCTATGTAAGCGGCCAGAGAGGCAGCGGCGGTTCGGTCGAGACTGTCTATGTGAGTGGCCAGTCCGGGGGCGGCGAGCGCGGGCCCGCCTACGTAAGCGGCCCGGATGGAGACGGCGAGTCCGCGCCTGCCGGAGAATGTGCGCGGGCAAGTGAGCGTGCGCTTGTTGGTGAGACGCCTGAAGAGTCGCATGGGAAGCCGACGGAAGAACTGTTGGGGGAATCGCCGGGGGACGGCGACCCCGTCAAGGACTTGGCTAGCGGGGTTTCTCGCAGCGTCTCACCTGAATTCCCGCCGCAGAGAACCGTCGCCGGAGGACCTGTCGGCGGTGAGCATCCCGCCGCCAGTCCGGCTGAGGCGCTTCCTGCGCAGGCTCCGCCGCTTGCGGAGCTGTCCGTCCGCGGACTGACGTACCGCTATCCCGAAACCGGCCGTGGCATCCAGGACATCGACCTGGACCTTCGCCGCGGCTCCTTCACGGTCATCACCGGGATGATCGGCAGCGGCAAGACGACGCTCGTGCGGACGCTGCTCGGTCTTCTCCCGGCGGATGCAGGCGACATCCGCTGGAATGGCCGGCGGGTCGGCCGTCCCGCCGATTTCTTCGTTCCGCCGCAGAGCGCCTACACCGCGCAGATTCCGCGCCTCTACAGCGACACGCTGCGGAGCAACATCCTGCTCGGGATTCCCGAGCAGCCGGGACGCCTCACGCAGGCGATTCACGCCGCCGTGATGGAGGAGGACGTTCCGCATCTGCAGAACGGCCTTGATACCATGGTCGGACCGCGCGGCGTGAAGCTGTCCGGCGGCCAGGCCCAGCGGACGGCCGCCGCCCGGATGCTGGTGCGCGAGGCGCAGCTGTACGTGTTCGACGATCTGTCCAGTGCGCTGGATGTCGAGACCGAGCGGCGGCTGTGGGAGAGATTGTCCCTCATCCGGGGCCATACGGCCTGTCTCGTCGTCTCCCACCGGAAGGCGGCGTTCACCCGCGCGGATCATGTGATCGTGCTGGCGAATGGAGAGATCGAAGCGCAGGGAACGGCGGCGGAGCTGCTGGAGAGCAGCGAGAGCTTCCGGAAGCTGTGGCATGGGGAAGGAACAAAGGACGAAAGCGCAGGATAGACACATGGATGAAGAGGCTGGTCAAGAGAGTTCTTGGCTGGCCTTTCTCGTTATGCGCTGCGCGGCCCGGTACTTGGCGGCAACTTCCCTTTGCGAATCCATATGCAGCAGTCGCCCGCGCGACCCGATACAAGCGCAGCCCCGGCTCCGGTAAGTACCGGCTCCGGGGCTGCTGCTGTTCATAGACCCAAATGATGAGAAGAGGATTGCGGCGCTGTGCTATTCCGCCTGTTGCAGACTCTGCTGCGGGCCGTTGACACTGTATTTATTGAAGGTAACTTTGCCGCCTGCTGTGACGATTTTGAGCGTGTGACTGCCGTCCGGCAGGTCCTTTTTCTCAAATACGACCTTGTTGTAGCCTTCAAGATTGGCAGCTGTAAGATCGATCGTCTCCTGAAGGATGTCGTCGATGTATACGCTCGCCAAGCCCATATTGCTCTGGACATTGGCCAGCCATCGGACGCCGGTTCCTGTGAAGCTGAAGGATGCAGTCTCGGCTGGCGATTCCGTCTCATTCCAGCTGCCGTTGTCATTGGTGGTAATGCCGGGTGTATAGTAGATTCCGTCGTCGTTGAAGGCATAATCGCTCCAGCCGGGGTCCGTCTGTGAGGCAGCTGTAGGAATGATCTCCATGTAATCGAGATTGACACCGCCGGTATTGCCGCCGTCATGCCGCAGCATGACGGTGTTCGGGCCGTCTGCAAGCGCAATGTCGGTCGAGATGCTCTTGTAGGCGCCGGAGCCTGAGGCTTTGCCGGTCGAGACGAACGTCAGCTTCCGGATCATTTGGCCGTTCACATACAGATTCAGCGTGGCATCCGCCGAGGTGGCATAGCCGACGCGCAGGGTGTAGCTCCCGGCGCCCGGCATAATGTTGATGACGCTGACGCTGGAGCCGCTGGCATGCATGTCCCGGACATAGGCGCCGCCTGAGGCGTAGGAGTCCGGCGTTGTCTTGGCGATGCCGCCAAGCTGAGCTTTCTCCGTCTCGTAGAGCGGTCCGCCCGGCGTAACCGGCATGTCCGGCACGGTGAGCTGCAGCGGATCGCTCGCAGCCGAGAGGTTGCCGGAATCGTCGCCTGCCTTGACGGTATACGAATAAGTCCGGTCATAGCTGATCGTCGTATCGGTGTAGCTGGTCAGCGAAGAAGGCAGTACGGCGATTTCCTCGCCGTCCCGATATACCCGGAACGAGGTCGTCTTCGCGTTGTCTGACGATTCGTTCCAGCCGATAACGGCGGTGTTCCAGGTCGCCATTTCGGCCTTCACGAGAACCGGCTTCTGCGGAGCCTGCTTCTCCTCCTTCGTCAGGTACAGCTGAACGGCTTCGCCTGCCGCCACGGTCAGGTCGAGATCGAGATAGGGGGATGCGGTCAGGTCGCTAACGGAGTAAGCCGCGTCCAGCGTCTGGCCGTCCCGGTACTGCAGAGCCCGGTACGTGCCGCTCTCCGGCAGCGTCACGCGCACGCTCACATGCCGCGCCGGCGTACCGGCAGGCTCGAAGCTTACGACGCTGACGATCTGCTTGTCGGCCGAGGCTCCTACGGCCGACGTTCCGAGTCCGGCCGTATCGACGGCGCGGACATAGATTTTGCGGCCGGCGGAATCGTCGCCGCCCAGGAAGTAGTACGGCAGCGGCGAGCCGTGCGTGGCATAGGCCGCGGCCAGGCGGCGGAATGTGCGCAGCCGGGTCTCGCCGCCTTCGGCGGAATTGGCCGCCCAGGCCATTGTGTCGGCGGCTTTATGCGTACTCCAGTTCGCCGGACGGACGAATAGCGCATAGTTCGGATAAGACGAGTCGAAGGCGGTATGCTGCATGATATGGTCGGCGTAGCCGATGTCCCCGCGCATCTCCCGGTCGAAGATGGCTGCGTATTTATAGGCTGATGCCCCGAATTTGCTCTGGTCGGTGTGCAGATCATTCGCTCCGCTCTCGGTCATGACCATTTCCTTGGGCAGGCCGTCATCGGTGCCCCCATCGTAGCTGAGCAGGTTCTCATTCAGCGCGCCGCCCCGGGCCTGGGCCAGGCCGGACAGCGAATAGCTGTGTCCGTTCGTCAGATCGGACAGCGCCTCGATCGGCTTCCGCTGCGCGGGATCGCGTTCCCATCCGTAGGGCGTGCCTTTGGTCGGCCAGTAAGCCCAGCCCGGGGCGACGATCTTCAGCCAGGGAGTGCTGGCCTTCTCGGACTGCAGGAACTGGGCCAGCTCCACAATCGAAGCCTGATTGTGGCTGAATACGCCCGGTTCATTGTCCATTTCGAGATAGGAGAAGTACGAGCCGTACGAGGCCATGAACTGGCGGTAATAGGTCTTCATGCTGTCTGTCATATGGCCGGCGAGCATGTCCTGACTGTTCATGAAATCGGAGCCGAAAATACCGACCATCGGCTGCAGGTTCAGATCCTTCATCGTTTGCAGATAGGACACGATGCCGTTCTGCCAGGTGCTCTTGGTGTCCGACCAGAAGCCGGTGCGCAGCATGTTGCCGCTGTAGGCGATGCCAAGCCAGCGGGTCAGCTCCGGCAGCAGCCGGGTCACATTGTCATCAATAACGAAGCCGTTCGCGATGGCGGTCCCGAGATGGATATAGCGCCCGTGGATCGGCTCGGCTGCCGGGGCGGCGAGCGCGTTCAAGGACAGCTCATCCCACTCATACCACAGATTCGCATCGCCTGCCGTAGTTGCGTAGGAGCCGGCGTACACCTCCAGCTTCAGCTCATTGTCACCGGTCTTCAGCAGCTCCTTCGGGATATAGAGCTGGTACAGCTCGCGGAAGGGATAGGCGCCTCCGCTGCCCGAGGTTCCGGCAATTTGCAGCAGTCCGGCGAGACGGCCGTTCGAGTAGACGGCCATTTGGGGCACGGAAATATAGGCGTTCAGAATATGAACGTCGAATTCCGCTCCGTAAGCGGGTAGGGCTTCCAGCGAGTAGCCGATGGTGAGCGTCTTGTTCACGCTGGCCTTCATGCCTTTGGGGAAGGTCTTCCAGTTGTTAGACGCGCTTTCGTCAGGCAAATTGGCGGAGTAGCTGCCGGTCATGGCGCGGTAATCGGAAAATTCGGCGAAGCTGCCGTCATGGGCGCCGATGGTCCAGAGCGGTCCATCAGGCAGGAGTGCCAGGCTGTCGCCCGAAGCGGCGTACACGCTTGAGGTAACGGCGCTATCTCCAGTCTCTCTGGTAACGGTGGTCTCCCTGTCCGCTCCAGTCTCCCCGGTAACAGCGGCTTCCCCGTCTGCCGCGGATGCTCCGGTGACGGCGTTCTCCCTGGTACCACTGGAGCCGGTACTGTTGCCGGAGCCTGCGGTCCGGTGTTCGGCGAATACGGTGGAATGCAGCGGAATGGACGGGACAATGGACGGAACGCCCAACACTAGGGCGAACACCGTCAGCAAGGCAATCCTTCTGGTCAGGATACGGCGGCGGCGCGAAGCTGTGGTCGTGGCAATTGCTGCGGATGCAGCGGAGACGGACTGGTCTTGATGCGGAACTTGATTTCTCATGCTAATTCTCCTCCGGTTCTAATACCCCATGTACGCCGCTGCTTCGCTAGGGTAAGCGTCGGCAGCGCCCAGTACGGGCGGAGGAGGAATGACTTTCACAAACGGTGGCAATATTCAAATAGCGGATTCGTTCAAAAAAGCTCTTCCCCCGAAATGTCCGATAACCGCGCCCCCGAATCGGGCGCGGCTGATCTCGCATTTCTTTTTTCCGGCAGCGCGGCTGCCATCTTCGACTCATTTTGGAGACGAAGAAGGCCCTATGGCTTTGCGTCCTTGCCTTTCGGCAAGTTTGCCTTTGTCACAAACGGGTGGGACGGGTACATACGACTTGCTTCGGAATGGAACAACAGCGGCGGGCAGCATCTATATCAACGCTGCGGCTGAGGGCGAAGGAGGGGGAAGTGCGATCAATGCGTGTGTCTCTACTGGGATGAAAGCCGGTACAGCCTAAGGTTAGCAGCGGTTCATGGTTACTATCGGAACGAAAAATGTCATTTTTTAGCGAAAAATAAAGAACGGTTCTATATAACTACAAGAACCGTTCCACAGGCGGGCCATTAGACTAGGTTGTCTCCCGGATGGCAAGGCTGAATGCCAGGGGCTGAAGCGCCAGCGCCTTTCCCAGCAGCGCGGGAGCCAGCAGCCTGAAGGCATTCTCTGCCTGGCCGGCAACCGGGTTCCGTACGGTCGTGATGCCCATCGTCTTCGCCAGCTCTGTATCGTCATAGCCGACGATCGCCAGCTCCTCCGGCACGCCGACTCCCTGCCTGCGAGCTTCGCTTACTATACCGGCTGCAACGAGATCATTGGCGCATAGAACCGCCTCGGGACGGTCCTGCTGCTCCATCAGGGAGCGCAGCACGCGCTCGCCGTCCGCGATGCTGTAGACGGAGGAATGGTACCATTGCTCATCTACAGGGAGATTGTGTGCAGCCATTGCCTGTTCGTACGCTTCCCGCCGGCTCTGCGTATTGATGCTGCTGGGGCGGCCGAATGCATTGGCAATGCGGGTGTATCCTCGCGAGAGCAAATGTTCAAGGGCGAGGGTATAGCCCTCGAACTGGTTCATGGCGACCGACGGGATATCTGGATGGTCCATACGCTGCCAGGACACGATAGGCCCGTATTTGCGGTAAGAGGCAATAAGGCCCGGGGAGCTGACAGAGGTCAGGATGAGCAGGCCGTCCACTCTTTTTCGCTTGAGATCCTCAAGGGCTTGAAGCTCCTTCTGGCTGTCTCCGCCGGTTGTATAGATGATCGTCTGGAATCCGTGCCGTCCGGCGCTCTCCACGAAGCCGTTCATGAAATGCAGAATCAGCTCGTTCAGATTTATCGTAATCATGCCGATCTGCTGGGTCCTGCCTTTGGACAGGGAGACGGCGTTCCGGTTGGGTACATAGTCCTGTTCCTTCATGATGGCCAGTATTTTCTCGCGGGTATCCGGACTTACATGCCGTGAGCCGTTGAGCACCCGGGATACCGTCGCTTTGGAGAAGCCGGACAGCTTGGCTATTTGATCGAGTGTGGACATGGGGTTGTCTCCTTGCCGTGATCTAATGCTTGACATGTAACGCGTTCCAAGGTTTAGGATGCCGGTATAACCTTATCATAACGAAAAAAGGCGGGAAAAAACATGAATCTTCAGTTTCCGGAAGGATTTCTCTGGGGCGGCGCGGTAGCCGCGAATCAGCTGGAAGGGGCGTATCAGGAGGACGGCAAAGGCTGGTCTACCCAGGATGTGAGTCCTCATGGCGTCAAGACGCCGCCGACGGATGTGCCGACCGATGACAATATGAAGCTGATCGGCATTGATTTTTATCACCGGTATAAGGAAGATATCAAGCTGTTCGCAGAGATGGGCTTCAAGGTGTTCCGGACGTCCATCGCCTGGTCGCGGATTTTTCCGAAGGGGGACGAGCTGGAGCCGAACGAGAAGGGACTGCAGTTCTACGACGATCTGTTCGATGAATGCCGTAAATACGGCATCGAGCCGCTGGTCACCATTTCCCATTATGAAACGCCGCTGCATCTCGCCCGGGAATATGACGGCTGGGTGAACCGCAAGCTGGTGGGCTTTTACGAGCGGTATGCGGAGACGCTTTTTACCCGTTACAAGGATAAAGTGAAATACTGGCTGACCTTCAACGAGATCAACTCCATTCTGGAGTTTCCGTTCATGAGCGGCGGCATCGGTACGCCCAAGGAGAAGCTGAGCAATCAGGATCTGTACCAGGCCATTCACCATGAGCTTGTGGCGAGCGCGGCGGCTGTCAGGATCGGACATGAAATCAATCCGGACTTCAAGATCGGGTGCATGGTGCTGAGCATGCCGATTTATCCGCTGACGCCGAACCCGGATGATGTGATCCAGGCAATGCAGAGCGATCATAAAAATACATTTTTCGCAGACGTGCACGCACGCGGATATTATCCGGGATACATGAAGCGGTTCTTCCGCGAGAACGGTATCGAGATCCATTTTGAGCCGGGGGATGAGGAGATTCTGAAGCATACGGTGGATTTCGTCTCGTTCAGCTATTACATGAGCATCTGTGAGACGGCCGACCCGGCGAAGCAGATCAAGGGAGAAGGCAATCTTCTGGGCGGCGTGCCGAATCCGTACCTGAAATCGAGCGATTGGGGCTGGCAGATCGATCCTCAGGGACTCCGGTACATTCTGAATGCGTTCTGGGACCGTTATCAGAAGCCGCTGTTCATTGTGGAAAATGGCCTCGGCGCCGCCGATCAGCTGGTGACCCTGGAGAATGGCGAGAAGACGGTGGAGGACGGCTACCGGATCAATTATTTGAAGGAGCATCTTGTTCAGGTTGCCGAGGCAATCGCGGACGGCGTGGATGTGATGGGGTATACGACCTGGGGCTGCATCGACCTCGTCAGCGCTTCGACTGCGGAGCTGAAGAAGCGTTACGGCTTCATCTATGTCGACCGTCATGACGACGGATCGGGAACGCTTGAGCGGTACCGCAAGAAGTCGTTCCATTGGTACAAAGACGTGATCGGGACGAATGGGCAGAGCCTGTTTGGGTAAGCGGGGGAAAATGGACAAAAGGATCAGGCACATACGCGCCGGGTCCTTTTTTGTTACAGGCTTAAGCCCGTTGAGTGCGTGAGAAACGATTCAGGTTAGAATCGCTCATTCTCTAAAGCTTCTTTAGTTTTTGCAGAGGTTTTAATCTCTGAAATAAATAATCCGGCTAATGTAAGTACAATCCCGAACACAGAAGTCCGGGTATTCGTCTCATGAAGTACAAGAACAGAGGTAACGACGGTTATGACTGGAACCATATAAATATAAACGCTGGTTTTCACTGCACCCAATAGTTTAACCGCGGAGTTCCACGTTACAAAACACAGGGCGGATGCTCCCAATCCCAAGAACAGAATGTTAAAAAGATTGACCGGCTGCATCAAATGATCAAGGTTTGGTTCAAACTCAAACAGGAATAAGGCGGGTATCATGAATATTAATCCATAGAAGAAAATTCTCCGTGTTGCCTGGATCGTATTATAGTGAAAACCGCTGATTTTCTTGGTCAGGACCGAATAGGCAGCCCATATCACAGCGGCCAGAACAGCCAGTATATCTCCCAATGGATTCAATTTCAAATGACTGCTTCCGTTAAAGCTAATGAGAAAAATTCCGATAACAGCAACCGCAAAACCTATAAAAAATGGCAATCTCAATTTTTCTCCATCTAAAAACAGATGCGCCAAGATAGCGGTAAAAAATGGTGCAATTGAAATAATGACCCCTACATTGGATGCGAAAGTATAAGTCAGGGCAATGTTTTCAAGCAAATAGTATAGGGTGACACCACATAAACCAGCCGCAGCAAAATACAACTCCTGTTTTCTTTCCTTGACTCTTAGCCTGCGAGGGTAAACCACAAGCAGCACAATGAAACCGATTGTAAATCTTAAAAACAGTACTTCAATTGGAGAATTGGCTTTCAAAAGTATCTTTGTTGATATGAAAGTTGTTCCCCAAATAAAGATTGTAATAAATGCGAATAAATGTCCCGTAATCTCTTGTCTTCTGTCCATGAGAATCCTCTCTATACAAAGAGTCAGCTATGAGCATCCTTGAAAATATTCATATACTGTTTTGGCGTCAGCCCTATAAACTTCTTGAAGAAGTTGGAAAAATGGCTCTGGTCGGTAAACCCTGTCTGTAATGCCACATCTATTGGTAAAATGCCTTGCTCCAGCATTTTCTTTGCTTTGTCAATTCGGATCGTTTCCAAATAACTATAAGGAGAGATTCCCTTCTGCTTGGTAAAAGAGCGAAGAAGATAGTATTTGCTTAGTCCCGTCAGCTTGCACAGGTCATTCAGCGTAATGTTCTCCATGTAGTGATTTTCTAAAAATTCACAGATTGCCCTTGCTTCCATGCTTTGCTCTGTATTTCCTGCTGGTACGGCCTGCTCCGTATATTCTTCTACCAGTTGTTCCAGAAGGAAAAAAAAGATTTCCTCTTTTCTAAAATCGCTTTCCTCCTCCATGAGCATTTGATGTAATTCCCGAAGTACAACAACCAAGTCGCTATGAAAAACTACCTGTGACGTAAAGTAGGGTAAATATTCTTTTCCTGTTATTTCACAGATTGCCTTGCTCATAATTTCCGGTTGGATATTGATGCAGCGATAATCCAGTGTTTGACCGTCGATTTGCTCGCAAGCATGATTATCGCGCGGATTAAACAGTAATAAATCTCCCGGTTCTATGACGTACTCTTTGTTTTTGCAAGACAATAAGCGCTGACCTTTCTCAATAAAACCAATCACATAATACTCATGAAAATGATTGGGGAACTTCTGCATAATTCCTTGAAAATGATAAACTTCCACTTTCAGCTCCGTATCATATTTTACTGTTCTTATTTCTTGCTTCAAAAATGTTCCTCCTTTCCTGACTATCTGATACTTAGTGTACCCCAAGAGGCATCAGCATTCTTGTATGATATTGCTCTATTGATTTGGGGCAAGCCGCCCCAAACCCTGCAACTTCGGGCCAGCATGGCCCGAAGTTCCGCTGTCCAGATACAGAAATACCGCCCATCTTGTCCAATTGGGCGGTATCTTTTATTTGGAAAATGGAATTAGTGACTCATTCCCGCCATGCCGCTGATAATCTCGGGATTAACCATGCCGAAGATCATGGCGATGTGGGCGACGACGAGAAAGCCGCTGACGAAGATGAAGTGCAGCTTCATCTTCCGCTCTCCCGGGCTCCGGCGGGCGATAAGTCCCAGATCGAGCAGAGCCAACGGCAGCAGGAAGAATACGCCGCTCAGGTAAAAGCTGACGGCCACCACGTCCACCCAGGTATGCCATTCCCCGTTCATGGTCAGAGGCACGAATGCGGTGGGGAACAGATACAGGAAGATGCCTGTAAAATACAGACCGGCCAGGATGCTGCAAATCCGGTTGAAGGAGCGCAGGCCGCCGCCTGTGTTTTTGCCGAACAGAATGAAAAATTCCGTCACCGTAATCGTCTCGGCGAAGATCACGGGGATCGCCATGAAGATAATCAGATTCCACGGCTGGTTGTCCGCCAGAAGGGACATGTAATGCGTCATATTCATACCCGACAATTCCCCCAGTACAATTCTATAACTTCACACTCAGTGTAAGGGGAATTTGTGTGGAAAGAATGGAGAAAACCGGATGCCGGCAGAGAGACTTGGGCCGCGGGACCGGCCTGTGGCCGTATTTATATGCAGTATGGTGAAGGCAAGGAGCTGGGGTATGATGGAATAAAGGGACAGGGCTGTGATAGAATCACGCCCTGTCCCTTCATGATGTGTCCGGAATCCGCTTCGATGACAAGGTCACCTTCGCGGGGGGGGTTAATAGCTTGTATTCGGTCAAAGCACTAGCCTTCGAACCGGTACAGCTTCACGCCATGCGGTGGCACGAGTGCTGTCAGGCGGCCGTTCTGTACCAAGGCGGCTTCCTTGGTCCACAGCTCCGTGCCGGATTCCAAATCGGTGAATCCGAGCTGCTCCGAAGGCAGAGACACCGTCAGGCCGGAGTCGCCGGTGTTGAACACGGCGGCGTAGCGGGCGCCGTCCTCTTCCTCCGCGGTCCAGACGATGAGATCGCCGTAGTGCATCGCTTCTCTGGCGCCGCGGCTCTCGCGATGCATGCGCAGCACATCGCGGTTGGTCAGGAGCGACAGCGTCCAGTCATCGTTGTCGCGCAGTTCGCCGCCGAAGATGAGCGGCGAGCGGAAGATGCTCCAGAGCGACATCATGGTCAGCTGCTCGTCGCGCGTGAACCGGGTCATGCGGTCCTCCGCGCCGCCGTCGACAGAGCGGATTCCGATATGTCCGAGCGGCAGCATATCGCAGTCCGGCCAGCAGCCGGGACCGGGGATGCCCTGCCATTTGCGGCAGCGGTCGAACATGTCGAGCAGCAGGGGCCACAGATCCCAGAAATCGTCGGTCACCCGCCACATGTTGGCATGCTCCACGAAGAAATCCGCGTACTCCACCGGAGCGGGGCCCGGAGACAGGCTGAGCACCATATCACGGCCGCATTTGGAGATGGCGTTCGAGATGAGCTCAATCTCGTCCTTATGGGTGTCATACAGCCGGGAAGCGGCAATGTCATCCACCTTCACGAGATCGACGCCCCAAGCGGCGTACATTTCAAAGAGGGAATCATAGTAAGCCTGTGCGCCTTCCTGCGAGGCGTCCACGCCGTACATGTCCGTATTCCACGGACATATGGAGTTTGGATGGGCGATCACCCGGGCCGTCGCCGCGCTTCCCTTGATAGGAGTGTCGGCATGGACCGCCTGGCGCGGAATGCCGCGCATGATGTGGATGCCGAATTTCAGCCCCAGGCTGTGCACATATTCGGCCAGCGCTGCGAAGCCCTTCCCGTCTGCGGCGGAAGGGAAGCGGTTGACCGCCGGGATCAGGCGGGAATATTCGTCCACCTCCAGCGGCACAAAGGGGCGGTACTGGGAGGAATTCGCATAAGGCTCATACCACTGGATATCAACGGTTATGTATTCCCAGCCGTAAGCCTTGAGATGCTCTGCCATATACTCTGCGTTGCCCCGGATTTCCGCTTCCGTCACGGCCGCTCCGTAGCAGTCCCAGCTGTTCCAGCCGAGAGGAGGGAAGGGGGCGGCGGCATTTTTATTCGTCATGTAAAAGCTCCTTTTCAATGGGGTTCAGAATTATTGCGCTTTTATAGCCCCATGATAAGGAAGAAATGCACGCGAATCTATAGTGATTTCAAGATGCGAATTGTACAATATTGCGGTTGACATTGCGGCGGGCGGCGGAAAGGGCAGGTTGATCGGCAGGCGGCGGGCTGTCAGAAGGACAGCTGGAATGACGGAAGGACGGAGGGAAAGTCGAAAGGACGGAAGGACAACCGGCGCAGGCAGCGCCGGTCCGGCCGATAGACTGAGCGCTGCGCTCAGTCAAAGAACAGCCTGCGGTACACGAGGCTCTCGTTCCCGCCCCGGAACTCGCCGGGCGTCAGGCCCGTAAGGCTGCGGAACGCCTTGATGAAATAGCTGCCGCTGGAGTAACCGAGCTCGCGGGCGACGGCCTCGACGCTCATTCCGGTTCCCCGCAGCAGCTCCATCGCCCGCTCGGTCCTCACCCGGTTCAGGTAGCTCACCGGCGTCAGACCGGTGCAGGCGGAGAAGGTGCGGATCAGATGATACTTGGACAGTCCGACATAATCGGACAGCTGATCAATGCTGATCATGCCTGAATAATTCCGCTCGATATACTCTGCGGCCATTGTAATCCGTTCAGGCCATTCGCTTCGGTCCCGCTGCCCGGCGGCCTTCATTCGCGCCAGCTCGGTGGCGAACTGGTACACATAGGAAGAGGCCAGCAGCGGGTCCGTGATCCGGCCGGCATGCGCCTCAGCGTAGATGAGCTTCAGCAGCCGGACCGGAGCGGAGTCCGGCAGCAGCAGCGGCGCCGTTCCGGCTTGGTCCTTGAACCGGGTCCAGTGCGGCGCAATGAGGTCTGGCCGGATCAGCAGGTAATAGAACTCCCACGGCTCCCTGGCGTCCGCGGGATAATAATAGCGGTGCCTGCCGGGAATCTCTGTCAGGAACGCCCGCTCCGGCCCGATATGGTGAACGGTGCCGTCGGCCTCATACCGGCCTTCGCCTGCAACCGTATACTGGAACAGCAGCAGCGGTCCATCGCCACGGGTCTCCCCGTCCCATACATAGGCCGTCGTATCCACGATCTCATGCCCCACCGCGAACAGGCTGCACAGATGAAGATCGCGGTCCTCCGTAAAGCGGAACCCATAGGTTCCCGTATGCAATGCCACGAGCAATCCTCTCCTCCTTGATGCTTCGTCATGCGGCGGCTTTCGCTCTCGTACATGCTCTTTCTGATAGTTTACCCGGGCGGCCGGTGTCTTCCAAGAAGTAAAAAATCACAACTGAAATTCCATTAGCCAAGCGCTGGTCTTTAGCCAATGGCTGTCCTGCCAGAGCCTGGAGATGGCGGCATCCGGATTGTTAAATGGAGCGTGAGAATAGGAGGTGAATATATTTGAATATAAAGCTAATATTTTTTCATGATTCTTATGTAAGCGTATCCTATAATAAGAACAGGCTGATAGTATCTCCAAGGCAGCCCGCTTCCGGAGGCGAAGCTTTGCGGAAGTGTAGGTCCGCCAATCCGGCGGATCGGAGAGGAGGAACAAGCAAAGCATGAGCCGACAGGAGCTTCTCGATATCGTACAAAATATGAAGCCGGCGGACTTGACTCTGTATTATCCGGACGGGGATTCCGAGGCCTTCTGGAGAGCGGCGTCTTCGTCGGAAATGCTGAAGGAGGATATTCTGGTGATCCGCTCCGAGGGAGAACGGCTGGATGCCCTGCCGATTCCGGAGCTTACTTTTTCGCTGTTCACCATCTTTGGGCAGACCGGTTCCAGACTGGAGTATGAAAGGGTCTATTTCGAGCGGAGAAGAAGACTGAACACTTACGTTCTGCTGTCTCTGCTGGAGCCGGAGAATCCGGCCTATTCGGAAAAAATGGCGGATATGCTGTGGGCCGTGTGCGATGAGTACACCTGGTGCCTTCCGGCCCATCTGCCGCAGGATCACGGCCCCGCAGATATCAGCCGCTATATTGATCTTTTTTCCTCCGAGACGGGGTTTGCGCTGAGTGAGATTTCGCTTCTGCTGGCTGATCGCTTGCCGCCGCTGCTGCGCTCCCGAATTCGCCATGAGGTGAACCGGCGTCTGTTCCGGCCGTTTCTGGAAAGCGGTCCTTATAGCTGGGAGACGGCCCGGCATAATTGGTCCGCCGTCTGCGCGGGTTCCATCGGAGCGGCGGCGCTGCTGGCGCTGGATGATCCAGGCCTGCTGGCCGATATTCTGCTGAAGACCGAACGGAGCGCAGACTGTTACCTGGAGGGCTTCGGCAGCGACGGCGCATGCCTGGAAGGCCTCGGATACTGGAACTACGGCTTCGGCTATTTCGTGTATTACAGCGATCTTCTCCGGGCGAGAAGCGGTGGAAGCATTGACCGGCTCGGAGATGACAAGGTGCGAAGCATCGCGCAGTTCCAGCAGAAATGCTTCATGGGCGGCAACCATGTCGCCAACTTCTCCGACTCGGTACCGAGGGTTTGGGTACATAGAGGCTTGTCCCATTATTTGTCCGGCGTCTTCCCGGATGTTCAGCGGCCGCCGTCTTCCATCTCTGCCCCCTATACGGAGGATCATTGCAGCCGGTGGGCTCCCGCGTTCCGCAATCTGATCTGGACGAAGGGCAGAGCCAAAGGGGAGAATTGGCAAGCGGCCAGCTATTATCTGCCGGATGCCGCATGGCTCGTCTCCCGTCATGATTCAGCCGCAGGACATTTCGGCTTCGCAGCAAAAGGCGGGCATAATGCCGAGCCGCATAATCATAATGACCTGGGGCAGTTCATTCTGCTCGGATGGGGAGAAATCTACGCCGCCGATCTGGGCTGCGGAGAATATACGGCCGACTATTTCGGCGCAGGCCGTTACAATTATGACTGCAACGGTTCGCAGGGCCATTCGGTGCCGGTCATCGATGGACGGCATCAAGAGGAAGGCGCGGAGAATAAGGCGGCAGTGCTGCACGCTGCAGCAGCTGCGGACAGAGATGAATTGACCCTTGACCTGACAAAGGCCTATGGAGCAGGCGGTCTTACAAGCCTGGTCCGTTCCCTGGTCTGGTACAAGGAAGAGTTTCCTTGTTTGGCGCTGACTGACGAATACAGATATGACGGCAAGCCATCGAGCTGGATTGAACGGTTCGTCAGCTGGCGCAAGCCGGAGCTGATCCGGCCTGGCTCGGTGCTGCTGCAGGGAGAGAACGGCGGCGGTGTCAGGGTAAGCTATGACCCGGCGGCGTTGGGGCCCGAAGTTACGGCGCATATGTACCGCGACCATTTCGGCCGCGATACGGTATGGCATAGCCTTGATTTCCATGCAGTTCAGCCCGGAGACACGGGCAGATTCTCGTTCACTTTCCAATTTATATAAAGATACAGAGGAGCATTACACCGATCGGCGGATTCAAGCATCAACGCAGGATTTGGCATTAACGGCCGTCCATTCACGGAATGGGGCTGAGTACGATGAAGGTGGTGTGAGTACATGAATGCAGTCGCAGGTCCAGTCTGGGTAGAAGAGGCCTGGGAGAAAGCGTTGGAGAAGACGCGGCGGAACAGCCGAAGAATAGGAGCCGAGTTTCCGCATGCAAGCCAGGGCGGCAAATATGTGCTGGAGGCGCCCCACTGGTGGACGGCGGGCTTCTGGCCCGGCATGCTCTGGCAGCTGTACGCCGGGAGCGGGGATGAGAGCCTCAAGCAAATCGCCGAGCGCTGTGAGGAGCGGCTCGACGAGGTGCTGGACGGCTATGTGAAGCTGGATCATGACCTCGGCTTCATGTGGATTCTGACCAGCGTGGCGAATTACAAGCTTCAAGGCGGCGAGGCTTCACGCGTCCGGGCTCTTAAGGCGGCCAACTATTTGGCTGCCCGGTTCAACCTGAAGGGACGGTATATCCGGGCCTGGAACCCGTGGATCGAAGGGGAGAAGAACAGCGGGGTCGCGATTATCGACTGTTCCATGAACGTCAATCTGCTGTTCTGGGTGTCCAGGATATCGGGCGATCCCCGATACCGGCATATCGCGGAAGCGCATATGGACACGGTACTGGAGCATTTTATCCGTCAGGACGGCTCGGTCTATCATATTGTGAACTTCAACCCGGATACGGGGGAAGTTGCGGAGAAGCTCGGCGGGCAGGGCTATGCGCCCGAATCCGCCTGGTCGCGCGGCACGGCTTGGGCGCTGTACGGAATGGCGCTCGCTTATCATCATACGGGCAAGCGCGACTATCTGTACGCGGCGCAGCGGGTCGCCCATTTCTTCCTTACCCGGCTGCCGGAGGATAAGGTTCCCCACTGGGATTTCCGCGCTCCCGGCGAAATTGGACAGATCCGCGATACGTCCGCAGGCGCCTGCGCGGCCAGCGGGCTGCTGCTTCTGGCTTCCCTGGCGGATGAAGCGGAAGCCCATGTGTACCGGGACGGCGGCGTGAAGATGCTGGAGTCGCTGTACCGCCATTACGGGACCTGGGACGACCCGGACGAAGAAGGGCTTCTCCTGCACGGCACGAGCAACTACCCCGAGAACCGGAATATCGACGTTCCGCTCATTTACGGCGATTTCTTCTATGTCGAGGCGCTGGCCCGGCTTAGAGGAGACGGCCCATTCTATTGGGAATAAGGAGGATGTAATCCATGAAAATGCTGAATACCACACACCCATATGCCTCGATTGCGGATAATCCGCTCAAGACGCGCGAGGATTTGGTGATTGCGCTTGAGCAGCTGACGGAGCCGCTTAAGCCGCTGTATAGCGAGGGTAAAGCCGGAATTACGATCGGAATGACGGGAGCCGCTTATCCCGCCGAGGTGGCGAAGATGGAAGGTTTCTCCCGGGTGCTGTGGGGCCTGGTTCCGCTGCTCGCCGGAGGCGGGGAAAGCGATTTGTGGGAGACGGTGCTGAACGGTATCCGTCACGGCACGGACCCTGCCCACCCTGAATATTGGGGCGAGGTTAGAGACTATGAACAACGTCTTGTCGAAATGGCGGTCTTCGGCTTCGCGATGACTGCCATACCCGAGAAGATTTGGGAGCCGCTGTCATCGTCCGAGCAGGAGAATCTGTACCGCTGGCTGAATCAGATCAACAACCGCTCTTGCTGTGACTGCAACTGGCTGTTCTTCAATGTGCTCGTCAATGTCGGTTTCCGTAAACTCGGCCTCCCTTACGATGCGCGGCAGTTAGAGAACAACCTGAAGCGGATGGATGATTTCTACCTGGGGGAAGGCTGGTACAGCGACGGAATCAACGGGCACAGCGATTATTACGGGCCTTTCGCCATCCATTACTACGGCCTGTTATATGCCAAATCGATGGAACAAGAGGACCCGGAGCGTTCCCGGTTGTTCAAGGAACGCGCCAGACTGTTCGCCTCGGAATTTGTGGCCTGGTTCGCCCCGGACGGTTCGGCGCTTCCATACGGCCGCAGCCTGACCTACCGCTTCGCCCAGTCCGCGTTCTGGAGCGCGCTGGCCTACGCCGGTGTGGATGTTCTGCCTGCCGGGGCCGTCAAAGGCCTGGTGCTGCGCAATCTGCGCTGGTGGTTCAGCCAGCCGATCTTCGACTCGCGCGGGGTGCTGACAATCGGATACGTCTATCCGAATCTGGTTATGGCGGAAGGCTATAACTCGCCGGGCTCTCCTTACTGGGCGCTGAAGACTTTCCTGCCGCTGGCGCTGGCTGAGGAGCATCCCTTCTGGAAGGACGAGGAGCTTCCGCTGCCGGATATTCCGGAGGTTTCGGTTCAGAAACAGGCTCATCTGGCCATTGTACGCGAGCCCGCTTCAGGGCATGTGGCGGCCTTCAACAGCGGCCATCTATACACGAATGAACATACCCATACTTCGGCCAAGTACGAGAAGTTCGTCTATTCGACCGGCTTTGGCTTCAGCGTCCCTCGCTCCGAATGGGGATTGACACAGGGCGCTTTCGACTCCATGCTCGCGCTGAGCGAAGCCGGGGACAATCTGTACCGGGTGAGACGCCGCAATCTGGAATCGGCGATCTGCGACAATGTGCTGCATTCGGTCTGGAAGCCTTGGGCTGACGTTGAGATTCGGACCTGGGTCGTGGCGGGGCTTCCGTGGCATATCCGGATACACCGGATTGACACGGGCCGGCCGCTGGACGTTGCGGAAGGCGGATTCGCACTCGGTCAGGAGAGCCGGATTGAAGAGCAGTCCGTATCCGCCGGCATCGCGGCGGCCACCGAGTGTGGAGCGAGCGGAATCCGGGGGCTGCTCGGGTACGAGAAGGCGCTGCTGGTCTGGCCGAACGCCAATACGAATCTGCTAAGACCACGGACAGTCATTCCGACGCTGACGGCTTCTCTTGAACCGGGCGTGCATTGGCTGGTCTCAGCCGTATACGGCGATCCGGCAGGTAGAGACGGCGGCTTCCTGTCGGATTCACCAGAGCAGATTCTGAACGTAGCTCTGGAAGACGAGGCTGCCGTGGTCGTTACCCGGGCCGGGCAGGAAATTCGGATTCCCCGGAATTGAATCGTTGGCTAAAGAAGCAGCCCCGGAATCTTCGCCGGGGCTGCTTCGCGTCCCGGAGGCAGAGCTGCCCGGGGCGCAACACACGCCTGCTTCCGCCGCCTTCTTGAGGAAGCAGGAAAGCGCATTTAATCTATGATATGATCTAGTTATAGACTCGATTGTCCGCCCAAGAAGGAGAGAGAACTGTTGAACGACAAGGTGAAGGAAGCTTACGAGTTTCTGGGACTTCCCGAAGAGGTCCAGATGGAAGAAGTGAACCGCCGTTTTGACATGCTGCTGAAGCGCCGCCGCTCGATTGGAGCGCCCGGGACCGCCGAAGCACTGGCCTTCGAGAAGGAGGTGCAGGCCTACCGCCTGATTCTGGACACGCATGCCAAGCAGGAGACCCTCGAGGCCGAGAATAACCGGCTGCGGAAGTATGGACGCTTCGCCGGAACGGCCCGGCGGCTGGAGGATTTCTTCAGATTATACCGGACACAGGTCTTACTGGTAATCGTCGCTGTGGCTGTGCTGATTGGAGGCGGAATCGCCTATAAGAATCATCTGGACAAACAGCGCTATCTCGCCAGTCTGCCTCCGGTTGATCTGAATATTATGTTCCTCGGCAACTTCATGGCCGAGGATGACCCGGAGGGAGACGGCGCCCCGCTGGAGGCGGCGATCCTGAAGTCCTTCCCGGATTGGAAGAGGGTAGAGACGCGGGTTATCCCGCTGACTTCGAACGGAGGAGCGACCGAAGTCGCTTACAGGCAGAAGGCGATGGCGGAGATGTCGGTTGATCCGCCGGATCTCGTCGTGCTCGACAAGGATACACTTGCCTGGCTGGCACAGGGAGACGGTATCGAGAAGCTGAAGGATTCCTGGCTTGCGGAATGGTTAGGCGGCAAGAGCGGAGACGGCATCGTGGAGAAGGCGGTCAATACGGACGACGGTATTGAGTCGATCTACGGCATCAATTTTACGGACAGTGAGCTGGCGGCATCCCTGCCGGTTCTCCATAACGATACGAAGCTGATCGCCGGGGTATTCGCGAACTCCAAGAATCATGATAAAGCGCTGGAGTTCTTGAAGAAAGCCGCTGAGCAAGAGTCCGCGAAGTGAGAGCGGCATTCGTCCGCCAGTTCATCGGCTGCAAGCTCCCGATGGCAAGATAATCAGTCCGCAGCCGCTTTGGCATACGGATGCCTGGAGCATTTGGCCTGGATAACAATCCCTGCTGAATACCTTTTTGCAAAATAAGCATGGATCGCGGCGGCTGCGGCTGCAACACCAAGGCAACTACAAGAAACCGGCTTCCCCAGAGGAGAGCCGGTTTCTTGTAGTTGCCTGAGTGACGGTTGTTTAGCGGGCCAGCCAGCCGCCGTCGACGCAGAGAATATGGCCGTTCAGGTAGTCGGAAGCGGCGGAAGCCAGGAATACGGCAGGGCCCTTCACGTCCTCCGGCGTACCCCAGCGGCCCGCCGGAATACGGTCGAGAATGGAGTTCGAACGGTTCTCGTCGGCGCGGATCGGCGCGGTGTTCTCGGTCGCCATGTAGCCCGGAGCGATGGCGTTGGTGTTCACGCCGTACTGCGCCCATTCATTGGCGAACGCTTTGGTCAGGCCCGCTACGCCGTGCTTGGCGGCGGTGTAGCCCGGCACATTGATGCCCCCTTGGTAGGAGAGCATGGAGCAGATGTTGATGATTTTGCCCGATCCTCTCTCGATATAATGTCTGCCCGCGATCTGAGACAGCAGGAATACGGTGTTAAGGTTCAGGTTGATGACGTCGAACCAGTCCTTCTCACTGTGGTCCTTGGCAGGCGTACGGCGGATGATCCCGGCGTTGTTCACAAGGATGTCGACCTTGCCGGTCAGCGTAAGGGCCTGGTCGAATGCGGATTGCAGGACGCTGTGATCGCCAAGGTCGGCTTCAACGCTGAGGGCTTTCACGCCGAATGCTTCGGCCTGCTTCACGGTTTCCTCGCTGGTATTCAGCGATACGGATACGATATCGGCGCCGGCTTCGGCAAGCGCCAGGGCAATGCCCTGGCCCAGACCTTGGGCTGCACCGGTTACGAGTGCTGTCTTGCCTTTCAGGCTGAATAAAGATGACATAAGCTATATGCTCCTTTTCGGGTTGAATATGAGTGTATACTCTGTTCACCCGCAGTCGATATCGATACCGGCGGCCCGGAATACAGTCTCCGTCTCGGACGGGAGGCCCTTGTCGGTAATCAGCACATCCACTTCCTGCAAGGTCGCGAAGGTGCGGAGCGCGGTCCGGCCGAATTTATGGTGGTCGACGACGGCGATCACCTGGTTCGCTGTCTGGACGAGCGCCTGCTTATATTCCAGGGCATCTCCCGTATACACCGAAAGCCCGTGCTCGATATGGACGGCGGTAGCCGACAGAAATGCTTTTTTTATATTAAGACTGCTTACATAGGAGACAGCCTCGGGACCTGTCAGGGTATTCCGGACACGGTAGCCTCCCGGGACGACAAGCCGAATCTGATCCTTGGAAACAAGCTCGCTGATGATATGGACGTCGTTGGTAATCACGGTCAGGGGAAGATTGTCCAGCCGCCGGGCGATGGCCAGCGTAGTGCTGCCTCCGTCCAGCGCGATAATATCCTCCTGCTCGATGTAGCGGACCGCCCGCTCGGCGATTTCCGCTTTCTCGCCCGAGAATGTGCCGAGCGGCTCTCTGGAGGGGAGTATGCCGAACTGGTCGCTCTGCGCCAGCACGGCTCCGCCGTGGACGCGTCTGATCAGACCCTGCTCCTCCAGTCTGGTGAGGTCCTCGCGGATCGTCTTCCCGGTTACCTGGAGCTTCTCGCTCAGCTCGTTAACCGTAACGTCTTTCTGATTCAGCATTACTTCCATGATTAGTTCGTGCCGTCTGATCGGGTTCATGACCTGTCTGCCTCTCTTTTTCCGTGCGGATTTTGGTTCTATTGTAACTCTTTCATGGAGACAGGGTCCATATCGTCGTACCGGATGTTGTCCCCGGCCATACTCCAGATGAAGGTATAATTGCTCGTGCCTACGCCGCTGTGAATCGACCAGCTCGGAGAAATGACGGCTTCCTCATTGCGCATGATGATATGGCGCGTCTCCTTCGGCTCGCCCATCAGATGCACGACGACGGCGTCCTCCGGAAGCTCGAAATAGAAGTAGGCTTCCATCCGGCGCGGATGGGTGTGGGCCGGCATCGTGTTCCACATATTGCCCGGCTTCAGCTGGGTCAGGCCCATGACGAGCTGGCAGCTCTGAATGCCATTCGCATGAATAAGCCGGTGAATCGAGCGTTCGTTGGAGTTCTTGATGTCGCCGAGATCCGCGAATTCGGACGATTCCAGCGTTGCCTTAACCGTCGGATACGTCTTGTGGGCCGGAGCGGAATTCAGATAGAACTTCGCCGGGCTTGCGCTGTCCGCACTTTTGAACTGCACATCCTTCGTTCCCGCGCCGACATACAGGCATTCCTTGGCGTTCAGCTCATACTCGGTTCCGTCCGCCACGACGGTTCCCTTGCCGCCGACATTGATAATGCCAAGCTCGCGGCGCTCCAGAAAATAAGCGACCCCAAGCTCCTTCAGATCGGTCGCGAGCACAACCGGCTCCTTCACCGGCATGGCTCCGCCGACAATCATGCGGTCCTCGTGAGTCAGCACCAGCTTGAGTTCATCCGCCGCGAACAGCACCGGCACGTGAAACTCCTGGCGAAGACGTCCGGTGTCGAACTGCTTGACCTCATTCGGGTGGGAAGCAAAGCGTCTTTCCATGATTTTGCATGCTCCTTTTTTATAAAAAATATGGTTCGTATTAGTACAATTTACTCCATTTACGTTCATTTATCAAGGTGTGTTTTCGGATTGTTGTGTATATTTAGGTTTATAATAAGACGAATTTATTGTAAAATGAACGAGTGAGTAAGAAATGAACCGTATGGAACGGAGGCATAATGATGGGGAAAGAGGCTGCAGTTCCGAGAACGCCCCGTGAACGTCAAAGACAGCTAATCGTTGCAATTGCGGAAGAGGCGGCAGGACTGCCGCTGCTTGAAGGCGGGTTATGGTTCCATGATGATGTGCGCAACAATTTCTATTATGCGTCCTACTTGTTTGCGGCGGCCAAGGATCACTCGCTGGACGTAACCTTCGACCGAATCGAGGCGGCGGTGCAAGCGGAAAGCGTGCTGGAGCGGACGCTGCTGCTGCAGAACCGGGTCCCCGGCACGAAGCTGTTCGGCCACTGGCCTCTAGGGCTGGCGCCGGTTCCGGCGGAGGCTCCGCCGCATGAGCTTCCGGTGGAAATCATGGGCAGCCTGATGGCCTATTTCCGCAAAAGATACGGAGATGCTCTCAGCGAGCGCGTCCGGACGCTGCTGGATTCGGCGATCGGGCATGTGTACGCAAGCGTTTTTTTTCGCAAACCGCTTGAACACTATGGACATCACGAAGCGAAATATACGGCTGCCAAGCTGATCTTCGGCAGCTTGTTCGACGACAGGGAACTGTTGGAGGACGGAAGAGCCTGCCTTAAGGAGACGCTGCGCTATATCCGGGAGAGCGGCATGCCGGAATACGGCAGTCTGCCATGGTTCTGGCATTGGGTTCAGGCGTATACCTGCGCCCTGGAGATGGCCCCGGAGAGTGACGATGATCTACGCAGAAGCCTGAAGGACATGCTGGATTACTTATGGGGCCAGCGGGCGCTGTTCCATTTAAAAGGTGCCTGGGTCGGCGCCCATTCCAGAGGCTGGCCGCATGACGTGCCGGGCGACGCCAATGTGCTGCACGATTATGTGCAGTTCGGGGATTTCGCGCTGCCGGGGGAGATGCCGAGGACGGAATATGCCGGCTTTCTCTATTATGAAGCCCCGGAGGCGGCGCGGGTGCTGGCGCTGGACCGGAGTCAGCCGGCGGAAGTGAAGAAGGCCACCCGGAAGGTCGTTCCGGGCGGCCCGGCTCAGCCGGAGCTTCATTCCTATGCCTATATTGCGGAGGACTACGCCGCAGGAGGGCTGTGGGAGCGAGTGGATGAATTCGATAACGAGCAGCTTCGCTGGGCGTATTCGCTTCCTGTGAAGCCGGGGCGCCGCGTCAACCGGCTGTATTTTTTTCCGCCCGGCGACGGATATCATGAGGGCGATCCGCGTCACCAGAGCCGCCATATGGAGGTGCTGTACCGCCGGAACATGACGGCCGCCCTCTTCACGGGGCCGGATGGAAGCCTCCATCCTGTTGGCGTACTGCCGCCCGGCACATGGCTGGCGAAGCCGCGGGCGCTGTACGGAGTGGCGGCCGGCGTCTATTTCGCCGTGTACTTGTCCGGCGAATACGGACTGACCGAACGTTCGGATTATACGGAGGTTAACTTGTGTCAGCCGCAGGGCGGAGTTGTTGTCGAGGCGCTGGGAGCGGCTGAAGCCGCAGCCTCGGGAATTGCCGGGCTGGAGAACTTCGCGGAAGCGATGGAGACGGGGCGGCCCGTCTTTGAATGGGATGGAGCGGCCATCGTGTCGGTCACCTGGGACAGCTCGGCGGGCGAGCGGATATTCCTTGCAGCCAGGCCGGAGGGGCCGTATGCCTCGGTTGACGGCGTGCCGGTATCTTTTGAGGATTACTCGGTGTAGTGCGAATGCAGGATATTCCATATAATAGAAACTTCTGCCCCCTTTTTTCGTCTAATACAAAAATGAGAATTGGGGAGGGGAGTAAGTGAAGCGACTTACAAAGGTTGGCTTAGCCGGAATGGTTCTTGCGGCCGCTTTCGGTACCGGAGCTTATGCGGCGGCCATTGTGCCGAAAATCGTTGTGAATGGCAATCAGGTGAAGACAAGCTTGCAGCCCAAGATCATCGACGGGTCTGTTTTTGTTCCGATAAGGGCGATTTCAGATGGACTGGGTGCCAGCATTCAATGGAATAATGCCAATAAGACCGTTTATGTGGACTCCGATCCGGATTTTAAAATGGAGGATAGCAGCGTTGAATATGTGAATAAGCGGAATTTAGCCTTTCGGTGGATTATGGCGTATGACGAGCGAGACCATAAAGGAGTGCTGGCTCAGGTCTCCCCCAATTTTACAACGGACATTTACAATGAAAGCTTTCCGGCGGGCACTTACAATATGGCCAGCATCGTTGATATGAAGTCTGTAGCTCGAACCGATAACACACTTACTGTACGAATCGTTCAGCGGGTAACGGCCGAAGACGACTATAAGGTAAAAATTGAAAAATGGAAGTTTACCTTCGAACAAGGCAGTAAAATCAGCTCAGTCAAAATCGTTCCGAATTCTGCTGTCTATTTGGATCGGTATACTCTTTTTCCGGGAGCTAGCTTTGGAATTTAATCCCGTCCCTTAGTCAAGTTAATCTGAGGACTGATACTTTTGGGTGCGGGTGCTTATCTTTTTCGAAATTATCTCCCGATTGCTATCAAATGCTCATCCCAATGTTCCTCATAAAAAATGCTCTTGACCGCCCAAGCCGGGCGGGACAAGAGCATTTTGTTTGATCGGAGTCCTAATCATAATCTGATTCAGGCGCGATCCGCTCCACCGCAAGATGAGTGCACGGCCTCTGGCATGCTCCGCTCCACCGCAAGATGAGCGTACCGCGCCCCGCATGCTCCGCTCCACCGCAAGATGAGCGTACCGCGCCCCGCATACTCCGTTCCTCCGCAAGATCAGCGTACCGCCTCTCGTATGCTCCGCTCCTACACCTCGCCCACGATTTCCCCGCATGGCGTTACATCGTAGCCGCCGAGGCCGGCCACTTCACGCTTGAATTCGGGCGAGCGGAGAACCGCAAGCAGCGCCCGAAACGCCGGCTTGTCCATCTCCTTCCGGTCGAAGACAAGATCATAGCGTTCTCTCTTAAGCGGAATAAAATCGACCCCGGATACTTGCTCCGCTGCCTTTTCCGTGCCAAGTCCCGTGTCCACAACTCCCCGTGCAACCGCACTTGCCACGGCGATATGGCTCAGTTCCTCATGCTCGTACCCCTGGATGCGCTCCGGTTCAAGCTGCTTGCCCCGCAGCCATTCGTCCAGCATGATCCGGGTGCCGGAGCCTTTTTCCCGGTTGGCGATCGTGATTCCCGGTTCCAGCAAGCTCTCCCAGGAGCGAATGCCTTTCGGATTGCCGGGGGCGACATAGAAGCCCTGCTGGCGGAACACGAGACCGATGACGACGCTTCGCTGGCCGGGCAGCAGTCTGCGCACATAGGGGAGGTTGTATTCATCGGTCTCCCCGTCCCATAGATGGGCGGCGGCGACGTTGGCCGTTCCCCGGTACAGGGCCAGCAGCCCGTCCAGACTTCCGACATAGGAGCGCAGGGACCGGACGCCGGGATAGCCGGATTCGATATGGCGCGACAGAACGTCCAGCACAATATCCTGGCCGCAAATGATAAGGCCGTGATTGTCCAGAATGAGCTTCTCGATAGACAACGGGGGAACCGAAGTCGGCCGCTGGCCTGCGCCATAGGCGGGGCGGGTATAGGCCTCCAGGTCGGCGGGGGCGACGCGAAGCTTCTTGCCGATCCGGTAAGAGGGGAGCTCGCCGCGTTTCAGCAGATCGTAGACGGTTCCCTTGGAGATTTTCAGAATTTTGGCCACTTCCTCGGGAGAGTAGGACAAAGGATCGGTCATTGGGTGCACCTCGCATTATTTTCAGCATATCGTAAATTTGCGCTTCATTTTGCTCTTGTAACTGATTATAAACTGGGATACACTTTTTTTGAAATACGGTTTTGTTGTGTTTTATATCAAAATATAACGTTTCGTTATGTTTTGTTCAAATATAAGAGAGTATAAGCAGCACGCTTATCACAGCCTTCTATTTCTCGGTAAACGCATAGCGTCTAAGGACGCCGTAAGGCGTTTATCCTTGGATAAATTGGATTCGAACATGCAGTGGAGCCTTGCAGGTCTCCGCCGAAGGAGTGGTGTCCCCGTGAATGACAAACCCCGAAAAATGCTGCTCGCCCTGCTGACCGGTGCGCCCATCGGCTGCCTTGGAGGCTTGATCGGGCTTGGCGGCGCGGAATTCCGCCTTCCCGTGCTGGTGGGAATGTTCCGTTACAAGACCAGGCAGGCCGTCGCCTTTAACCTGGCCGTCAGCCTTGTCACCCTGCTGTCTTCCCTGGCTTTCCGGCTGCCCCATGCATCCTTTAAGGAGCTTGCGGATACGCTGCCGGTCATTCTGTCTTTTATTGCGGGCGGATTGGGCGGCGCGTATGCGGGAGCGAATTATTCCAAGAAAATGTCCGAGCGGACGCTGGAGAAGGTCATCCTGATTCTGCTGGTCTCCATCGGCACGCTGCTTGTCACGGAAGGCTTCGTTCCCATCGTTCCGGGCGGCATTCCGATGCCGCTTCCGGCCGCCGTGGCGGCGGGCGTCATATTCGGCATCCTGATCGGAATCATCAGCAGCATGCTGGGGGTCGCGGGGGGAGAACTCATTATCCCGACCCTGATGCTCGTCTACGGCGTCGATATCAAGACAGCGGGGACTGCAAGTGTGCTGATCAGCCTTCCGACCGTGGTGATGGGCATGCTGAAGCATGCCTCCCACGGGGCCTATTCGGAGCGCAAGGAGTGGAAGGAGCTGGTACTGCTGATGGGTATCGGCTCGATTATCGGGACCTTTGCCGGCGGACTGCTCATCAGCTATGTGTCTTCCCGTCTGCTTAAGTTCGTTCTTGGAGCCATCCTGATTCTGTCCGCCCTCAAAATGTTCACCAAAGCGCTCAAAACGGCCCGGAGTCAGGAAAAGCGCTCTACGGCGCTATAAAAAAGGGGGCCGTCCCAAAAGACGGCCCCTGATTGTGTTCAAGAGTTCAGTTTGTATTCCAACGGCTCCGAGACGAACGTTGCTCCCATCGCTGTTGTGTTCCGAACACAAAGACGACCGCTACCGCTTGTCCGCAATCGGTCGTCTCTCCGTGGGCCTTGGCGAAATCTCGCCAAATACAAAGCAAAAAAAGAAGCCATTCCTTGGTAAAATGGAAGTGCGACCAACCATTCGCAAGGGGCTTCATTTGTACATTCAATAACACGGGGATCGGCAAACGCCTGCCGTTAGCCATGATCATATGAGAAGACGGGGGATAGCCACCTGATCTGCGAATCCGTTGCAGCTCCCGCATGATCTGCGACCTCGCCACAGCTCCTGCCCGGTTAGCGACCTCACCGCACCGCTGTAGGTCGGGAAACCCGTCTGTCCACCGGGCGGGCACACGCTCTGCCGGAGCGGCTGCCATTCTTACTAAATTCGCACGCAGGTTCGTTAACGCCCTGAACTCAATTGCCCTGCCCCCGCAGATCCGCCAGCGCTTCGCGCAGCTTCTCCATCGCGATGTCGATACCAGAGCCGTCACTGTTCCAGATGACGGCATCCGCCCCCGCCCGGTAAGCTTCGCCCAGTTCTTGTTCCAGCGCTTTCTTCAGCCGGGCGGCGCTTTCGGCCGGATCACCGCCCCGCTCCGAGAGCCTCCGGGCCAGCGAATCGGGATCGGCACCGATGTAGACGGCCGACACCTTGCCCGGATAAGCGGCCTTCAGCGCAGTCACACCCGCCAGGTCCAGGATCATGACTGCATCATGCGAACCGGCAAGCGCCTCCCCGATGCTGGACAGCAGCGTGCCGTATAGCTCGCCGTTATACTCCGTCCACTCGGCGAACCCGCCCACTCCGGCACGCTTCCGGAAGCTGTCCCGGTCCAGGAACCGATAGTGTACGCCATCTTGTTCTTCGGGGCGCGGCGGGCGGGTTGTCGCCGTAATAATCCGGACATAGCCTTCCTCCAGCAGGCGGCGCTGAAGCTCGCTCTTGCCGGCGGCCGACGGTCCGTAGAGAATGAACAGGCGCCCCATAGGCTATGCCTCCTTTAACAGCATATCGAGATGCGGAATGCCGTCTTCGTCATAGACTTCCGATACCGGAATGAACCCGAAGGAGGTGTAGAATGACTGCAGATAAGCCTGGGCCTGGATTTTCACGCCGGTCTCTCCCGAAGTATCCCGGATAAAAGCCAGCCCGCGCGTCAGCAGCTCACGGCCAAGTCCGGTTCCGCGTCTCGAAGCGTCCACGATAAAGCGGCCGACCGAGGCTTCCGGATAGGACAGCCCGGGCGGCAGAATACGGAGGTAGGCGATCAGTTCCCCCTGATCCTCCAGGAACAGATGATGGCAGGAGGGGTCTTTGCCGTCCACCTCCGGATACGGGCAGTTCTGCTCCACGACAAAAATATCGGTTCTCGCTTTCAGAATGCGGTAAAGCTCCAGATTGGACAATTCCTCGAAGGTCTTCAGATGCCAGTTCACTGTCTTCACCTCAACCGTATGAATGCCGTGCTCTTGAATGATGCAAGGCGATTCTTCCCTATTCTTCTTTCGGAATAAGCTCGTAAATTTTCCCCGTCTCCAGCGCCTCGATCAGTCTCAGCAGCCAGCGGTAATATTTCAGGGCGTCAACGATCTTCTGCTCGTCATTAGCCAGCAGAGCCGTCACCTGCTCCTTGTCTTCGTATTCATGCTTCATGTCCTGAATTTCTTTAAGCGTCCGGTTCATGACATTCATGTTGCTCTCGACCGCTTTTCTCCATTTGATGGAGAAGTAGTCGCTGAAGGTCTGATACCAGTCGGATGAGGGCTCGAAGAGATCCTTGCGCGTGCCTTTTCCCCAAACCTTCTCAATCATCTTCAAATCCAGCAGCGTACGGACGCCGGTGCTCATGGATGTCTTGCTCATGCCAAGCGATTGGCTCAGCTCGTCCAGCGTGACGGGTCCCTGTTTGAAATACATATATCCATATAAATGCCCGATGGACAGGGTAACGCCATAGAGATCCATGTTCTTGCCGATGGAGTCGATGACGCGCTCCCGTGTCTTGCGTATGCGTTCAGTCTGCTCGGGCGTCAGCCCTTCTATATCGTACATGCTGTCCCTCCTGAAGGAAGCTTATGATTTCACAAAATCTCTCCTAGTGTATTGTAATCTCAACCCGGAAAAGAAGTAAAGAAAGCATGAAAGATGAAAAAGGGAGGAAAACGGAGCATTCGTTACATAAAGTTTGTAAAGTAAAAACTGTACGTTAAATTATAACGGTATACACTATTTGCCCAAAACTCCCCCAAAACGATACACTAATCCAAGTGAATGACCCGGAATCAAAGACAGGAGAAGGGGGAGAAACGCTCCATGACTATACTTGAAGTGAAGCAGCTGACCAAAATATTCGGTCAGGACGTCCGCAAGGGTCTCGCGCTGCTGGACCAGGGCTGGTCCAAAGAGCGGATCGCCAGGGAAGCCAAGCTGACCGTCGGCGTGAACCGGGCGGATTTTCAAATTAAGGAAGGCGAAATCTTCGTTATTATGGGCCTTTCGGGCAGCGGGAAATCAACGCTCGTCCGTCTGCTTAACCGGCTGATCGACCCGACAGCGGGCCAGATTCTGTATCGGGGACAAGATGTCGTCAAGATGAATGCCGAGGAGCTTCGTCAGTTCCGGCGCAAGAATATCGGTATGGTGTTTCAAAAGTTTGGCCTGTTCCCGCACCGGACGGTGCTTGGCAATGCGGAATACGGCCTTGAGGTTCAAGGTGTGGATAAAAAAGAGCGCCGCGAGCGCGCCCGGCAGGCACTGGAGCTTGTCGGTCTGGGCGGATGGGAGAATCATCGTCCCGACCAGCTCAGCGGCGGCATGCAGCAGAGGGTCGGCCTGGCCAGAGGTCTGGCCAATGATCCCGACATTCTGCTGATGGACGAAGCGTTCAGCGCGCTGGACCCGCTGATTCGCAAGGATATGCAGCAGGAGCTGCTGGAATTGCAGGACCGGGTGAAGAAGACGATCGTCTTTATCACCCATGATCTGGACGAGGCGCTGCGGATCGGCGACCGGATCGCTTTGATGAAGGACGGCGTGATCGTTCAAATCGGAACGCCGGAGGAAATTTTGATTCAGCCTGCCAACAAATACGTTGAGCGCTTCGTCGAAGACGTCGATCTGTCCAAGGTGCTTACCGCTGCGCATGTCATGAAGCAGCCGGAAATGATCCGCCCCGAGCGCGGACCGCGCGTCGCGCTTCAACTGATGCGGGACAGCGGCGTGTCCAGTCTGTATGTGGCGGACAAGGACATGAAGCTGCAGGGAATCATTACGGCGGATGACGCCTCGGCCGCTCTGAAGGAAGGCAAGGCGATTCCGGATGTCATGCACCGGGAGGTTCCGCATGTCGGCCCGGATACGCTGCTGAACGATCTGTTCGAGCTGATGGGCGAGACCCATCTGCCCGTCGCCGTGACGGATGAGCAGGAGCGCCTGAAAGGGATCGTTATCAAAGGAGCGGTTCTATCCGCGCTTGCGGGCAATGCCGTTCCCGAAGGAGGTGCGAGATGAATATACCCAAGCTGCCGCTCGGCAATTTTATTGAAAAGATTGAAGATTGGCTCACACTGTACTTCGGTCCCGTATTCGACTTCATCCATTCGATCATCGGCGGGATGGTCGGCGGTATTGAGACAGGACTGACCTTCCTGCCCGCCATTGTGGTCATTCTGCTGATTACGGCGCTCGCTTACTGGATCGGAAAATGGCGGCTGGCGCTCTTCGCGCTGATCGGCCTGCTGCTGATTGACAATCTGGGATTGTGGGGACCGTCCATGCAGTCGCTGGCGCTGGTGCTGACGGCATCCGTGCTGGCTGTGCTGATCGGCGTTCCCATCGGCATTCTCTGCGCGCAGAGTACAGCGGTGCGGAATATCGTAACGCCGGTGCTGGATTTCATGCAGACGATGCCGGCCTTCGTCTATTTGCTGCCTGCGGTATCGTTCTTCTCGCTGGGCGTCGTTCCCGGCGTCATCGCTTCTATTATTTTTGCGATTCCGCCGACAATCCGTCTGACCAATCTGGGCATCCGGCAGGTGTCGGATGAGCTTGTGGAAGCGGCTGACGCTTTCGGCTCAACCCCGGGCCAGAAGCTGTTCAAGCTGCAGCTGCCGATCGCTCTGCCAACCATTATGGCCGGCGTGAACCAGACGATTATGCTGTCGCTGTCGATGGTCGTCATTTCCTCGATGATCGGGGCCCAGGGCGTTGGCGCCTATGTGTACCGCGCCGTGTCGCAGGCTAATACCGGGGCCGGCTTCGAGGCCGGTATCGCGATTGTCGTGCTCGCCATTCTGCTGGATCGTCTGACCCAGAATGCGCTTAAACTGAAACAGAAATAGGAGGATTCATTCATGAACCAACCAAATCGCCGCAAGCTGTTCGCTGTCCTGATGTCCGGTCTTCTGCTGTCCGCCGTTATGCTGGCGGGCTGCTCCAGCTCCGCTTCAGGCGGCTCGAACAGCGTTAAACTGGCTTATGTGGCCTGGGATTCCGAGATTGCAAGCACCTATGTTGTGAAAGAGGTACTGGAATCCAAGCTGAACAAGAAGGTGGAAATGCTTCAGGTCGACGCGGGTCCGATGTTCGCGGGCGTCGCTGACGGAAGCGCGGACGCCATGGTAGCCGCCTGGCTGCCAAGCACGCATGCTTCCTACCTGGAGAAATACGGGAAGGATATGGAGGATCTCGGAGCCAATCTGGAAGGAACGAAGATCGGTCTGACTGTACCTGCTTATATGGATATCGATTCGATCGAGGATCTGGGCAATAAGACCGTAGCCGGATCATTGGATCACAAGATTATCGGCATCGAGCCCGGTGCGGGCATCATGACCGCTACCGGCAAGGCGTTGACGGAGTACAAGCTGGACAATTACACGCTGGTCGAGAGCTCCTCGGCCGCCATGGCCCAGGAACTGCAAAAGGCTTATGACAGCAAGAAGCCGATCGTCGTAACGGGCTGGACGCCGCATTGGATGTTTGCGAAGATGGATCTCAAGTATCTGGATGATCCGAAGGGCGTGTACGGCGGAGACGAGCAAATCCATACGATGGTCCGCAAGGGGCTTCAAGACGATCAGCCGGATGTGTACAAGCTGCTGGATCAGTTCAAGTGGACGCCTGACGATATGGCGCAGGTGATGGTAGCCATCCAGGGCGGCCAGTCTCCGGAGGATGCCGCCAAGGCATGGGTAGAAGCCAACCCGGACAAGGTGAACCGCTGGATCGCAGGAATCGAGTAATCGGCACAACTGCAAGCTGAGCAGCTGCACCCCTGCGCCACTGCATCTCTGCACCCCGAAAGGGGTGTTTTCTTTTTCCCATGTGGACATGAATCCGGCGCAAGCTTAACATGAAGGAAGAAGATGAACCATCATCGACGATAATGCTGATAAAGAGTGGTGGAACTGCAATTATGAAGACATATGCGCTCGTGTTTCAGGGGACGGCTTATACAAGCAAGTCTTCCAAAGAGGTTGAGGTGCTTGAGGATCATCTGTTCTGCGTGAACGATGACGGGATGATCGAGAGGGTCGTTGCTCCCGGCGATCCCGATTACCGAACCATTGAGGATACCCATCAGGTACGGCGTCTGGCCGAAGGGCAGTACCTGCTCCCCGGATTTATCGACCTGCATGTTCATGCCCCGCAGTGGGCCCAGGCTGGTCTTGCGCTGGATGTACCGCTGTATGAGTGGCTTCATACGCATACCTTTCCGCTTGAGTCGAAATTCTCCGACCTGGAGTTCGCTGCGGACGTATATCAGGACCTGGTTGGCACGCTGCTGGCGAACGGAACGACAACGGCTCTTTATTTCGCCACGGTCCATAAGGAAGCCAGTCTGCTTCTGGCCGAAATCTGCGCGAATAAGGGGCAGCGGGGGCTGGTCGGCAAGGTTGTGATGGATGATCCGGAGCAGAATCCTGATTACTACCGGGATACCGATACGGAGACGGCGCTCGCCGAGACGGAACAATTCATCCGGAAGGTCAAGGAACTTGCGAAATCCGTCAAGCAGGGCGTCTATCCGGTCGTCACTCCGCGGTTTATACCGAGCTGTACGGACGAAGCCCTGAAAGGGCTGGGTGAACTGGCCGCCAAATACGACGTCCACATTCAATCGCATTGCAGCGAGAGCGACTGGGCTCATGATTATGTACAGAAACGCTGCGGCAAGCATGACGCTGCGGCGCTTCATGATTTCGGGTTGTTGGGCCAAAAGTCCGTGATGGCGCATTGCAATTTTCTCGATGACGCAGACGCGGACCTCTTTGCCAGAACGGGGACGGCCATCGGCCATTGTCCGCTCTCCAACGCCTATTTCGCCAACGCCGTGCTGCCGCTGGCCCGCTGGATGGACAAGGGCGTAGAGATCGGGCTGGGCACCGACATCTCGGCTGGATACACGCCAAGCCTGTATGATAACGCCAGGCAAGCCGTCATTTCCTCCAGAATGCTGGAGGATGGCGTAGACACGGCGCTCCCCGCCGATCGGCGCGGCGTTCCGGAATCGCGCATAACGATCGACGAGGCGTTCTATCTGGCGACGGCCGGCGGGGGCGAGGCCCTCAGTCTCCCGATCGGCAGGTTGGCCGAAGGCTGCGCCTGGGACGTGCAGATCATCGATATGGCTGCGGGGGGCGCGAAGCTTCCGGGTCTTGGCGGGAGAGATTCTAAGCGCGATCTGTTCCAGCGGATCATGTATCTCTGCCGTCCCGAGCACATCCGGGAGGTATGGGTTCAAGGAGAAATCGTCCATTCCCGCTCGTAAAAATGAAGCTTGAAAATGAAGCTTCACAGGAGACCGCCCCCGGGCAATGTCATTAAGATAAGGCACAGGCCCAAAAATGAAGAAAAAGAGCAGGTCATCGTACAGATGGCTCGCTCTTTTT
>NZ_JAHCMB010000176.1 GCF_019904155.1 Paenibacillus sinensis | reverse complement strand
GAATAGACAGAAGTTGTGAAAGTGTTGCATCTGTAAAGCTTGCCGGAAAATTGGGATTATACCCTGAAAGGCTTGTCACATAGCAGCTTGAAAAGTATCGACTCTATCGTACCTCTATTTGGGAGCTTGAAAAGGCGTGATATATCGTCCGGCAGCAAAGATGGGACGATAAAGGTAAAATGGTCGCCAAAAACGGATATATCAAATATCCATTGTTACGTTTCTTTTTTCATATAATACCCAGCAGAAAAAGTAAGTTTTACAATTTGGACAATTCATAACCGCCGGCATAGCCGGCGGTTTGTTCTTGCTCTATAAAGGGATGTAACTGACAGGGCTGAAAGCCCTACGAAATATCTGCGGGCGAACGAGCCGGATAGAACTTCGGAAAAACTTGCGAGCGGCAGAGGAATCCTAGTTTCACTGCATATTTTTCATTGTCGGGGCGCGTTCACAGCTATGCATAAAGGACATCCGAATGACGAGGACTTGAAACAGGCTACGGGCTTTGCGCTTGCCGCAGTAAATGAATTGAAATAGGAAACGGAGTTGTTAGTCTGAAAGGAGGTAGCCCTATGCAGGAATTGAGCCGGTCTGAAAAGGACTATATGGAAGCAATCTATGTGCTAAAAAGACGATTGGGGTCTGTACGTTCTGTTGACGGTGCTAATTATCTGGAACATTCAAAACCAAGCATTACAAGGGCTGTTTCGGTCTTGAGCGAAAAAGGTTATCTAAAAAAGGTAAATAACGAGTTAATATTTACTGAATTGGGCCGGCAGATTGCAGAACAGGTAATTGAACGTCATTGCATATTGACCCATGCGCTTAAAGAATTGGGCATTGATGAAGTGGCAGCCGTAAAAGATGCACAAAACATGGAACGCGTAATCAGCGACCAGGTTGTAAGTCTTACAGCCACAGCAATACAATGTCAAAAGCGGCTAACCGGCAATTGCCCGCGAGATTTGCCGATAGGAGCTTTAGTATATGGATAGAATAGAGTATGTTTATGATACACAAATGCTTGTGGAGGTGAGGGTATCCCGTGGACGAGGTTCGGGAGCACCTTGAACATACACCGCCCGACGATAGCCTTTTAGTCGATGGCGATGATGAACTTATGAGGATACACTTTCACACCAACGAGCCCTGGGAAGTAATGAAATACCTTTCACAATTTGGTGAGATTTACGATATTGTTATTGAGAATATGCGGCGACAGAGTGACGGGCTAAAAGGATAATTAAGGAAGCGGCATAATTCTTCTTCCGCTTCCTTTTATTGTATATAACTTTATCGTTGCTTTTGATTTTGGCAAGGCTATTGAGCAAGCCCAAGGCAACCCAAATATAGCGAAAGTCGGCATTGCTTAATGTTCCATGCCGACTTTCGTATTATATGTTTTCCTGATTCACTAACGCTTTGCTGGGGCTGGTCGTTGATAGAAAAGATCCCTCGGAGGCTATAGTTCTTGGATACTTACTCTAAAACTGCTTTCTAGAGAACCGGAGAATACCGTAAGGCAGTAGTACCGCATGGGAATTTATAATGTTATGGACTTAGTTGGGTTCCTGGGCGGCNAGAAAAATCAGGAAGTTTCTGAGGATTTTCTAATAAATGCCTAAAGCGTTTTTGAACAAAGTCTTCTTGGTAAATGATATGCCTGGGGCAGTCAATCTCCAGATGATTCCTACCACAAGATTCGCCCCCTGACTATATAGAGCAATTCATTCATTGTGCGTATAATCCAGCGTATTTAAAATATCCGGAATGTATGCTTCCTGATCACTAAAACGTTTTGCAATTTCATACACAATTTCCCCGATTTTTTCAGGGGACAATGACATGTCCATTTTAATCCATTCTATCATAATGGACGTA
>NZ_JAHCMB010000075.1 GCF_019904155.1 Paenibacillus sinensis | reverse complement strand
AGCCGTATCGGAAGGTGCGGCTGGATCACCTCCTTTCTATGGAGAATCGTTTCCCGTAGCGGAAACATTCAAAAAAATCGGCCAAGCGTATGCTTCCGAAGCAGCTTTGCTCCGCAAAGCTTTTANTGGTCAGTTTTGAGAGTTCAAGCTCTCAAAGTCGGAAAGACCTTGGTCTGGACGACCCTCGGAATTCTTCATCGGCACATTCCGTGATCGACCGAAGAATTCAGAGATTGATCCTTGAAAACTGGATACCGAAACGAAAATTGCGTTTTAGAACATTCCTTTGAGCTGAGCTTGTGTCTAGCAAGCAAAGTTTAAAATGTGCTTAGAGCGAAGGTTTGATTCGTCAAGCCGGAGCGTTGGTT
>NZ_JAHCMB010000240.1:1238-18633 GCF_019904155.1 Paenibacillus sinensis | reverse complement strand
GTGAATATATTGTAAAACTAACCCTAACTGTAAACGGTACTCCTTACAGTGTTTCCATTGATAAAAACTCAGTAGCTAATGGTGTGACACTCGGATGGCTGGCGGAAAATCCATATTATGCTGGACTAAATACTGTTGGTTATGAATTGAACCTCGTGCCCAAAAGCCAATATGCCTCAGACTTTTATCATACATTAACAAATACTAATAGCACTAAAAGAGCCTATTTTTACGGCGCAGAATTTTCAATTGCTGTCCCAATTAAAAAGGCTGGTGGAACGTTAGATTTGACGAAGTTTTCATGGATTCATAAAAAGAATTGCGACGATCCTCAGTATTCCCAATCACAAGTTGATCAAATAGTTTATGATACCTATAATCAAACATATTTGTATACAACTATGGACTTCAATTATATCCCTTAATAAATATGTAAACCCGTTAGGCTTATACCTAGCGGGTTGTTTTTATCTCTGCTTTAATACAAATTTCTGCCGGAAGAACCGGCCACCATTAATCTTAATCGACTTCGGTGTTTATCCCTACACCACACCTCCATAGTCCATCAAGTGACCCACTGGATCAGGATCGAGACAGAACCAGACGATGTCGCAATTAAGAACCTAAACTATCTTGGTCAAAATCATCTCCTCTTTAAGCACTTTTGAATTCTTATGCTAAAAGTGGCCCTACTCTCGAAATCACTTCGATATCAACTTTATCCCTATCACGTTCATTAAAATATACTACGATGCCTATGTTATCGTCTCTGATAGTTATTTTATCATGATCTTTTTTAGAGCATTTCGCGTATCCGCCGCACGCTTAAACAAAGCCGAATTCGTTAACAATAGGAAAGCAAGGCGATCACCGGTAAGGAGGGTTCATATGAGTGACAAGGAACGCAAGGTTCAGAATGACACAGGCAATGAAAAGAGCAGCCTGCCAGGCGGTCAGCAGCAAGCCGAGGATACCACCGACGATGGCTTGAAATCCGCCGAAGAGCTGGAGCAAGCCGCGAAGCTGGTCGATGCCATGGAACAGCCGGACAGCTTCGAATACTAAACGGCCGTCAGCCGGCAGATGCGCTTCGCTACAGAGAAGCACATCTGCCGGCATAACGGCCGTTTTTTTAACGAGAGGAATACGTCCTAATCACTACATTCTCAAAGACTGCCGTTCCGCCTTCCGCGTACAGGCTGATCCCTTGATCCTTCGCATCCGGAAAGACCAGATTGGAGAAGACGGTCTCCCCATCATCCACGAACACCTCAATGCTCAACCGATCGACGAAGATCGTCAGGTGAACCTTCCTCGCGTCCGGACTCAGCGGCGCTCTGCTCTCGGCACAGTCCCCCGTCCGGTCAGGATTCCCCGTTGAACCTCTGTTCACATACAGATACCCGCCCTCTGCATACACGCCAATGTCCGCATGTGACTTTCCATCCGGCGATTCCATCAGCCTGAAACCGGTATTCCGGATGCTGCTCCAGGAAATATCTGCATCCAGCCGATAGGCGGCTCCCGCAGGATGCAGACTTTCATTCCCCTCAAGTTCGATGCGCGGATACACCTCTGTCCCCAGTGTCTTTGATTGCAGCGCAGGCAAGGCTGTAGACAGCAGCGTATACCCGTCTTCCCGGTGTGCGAGCCGAATCTCGCGAACGATGGAATCCATACCGTTGTACCCTTCCCGTACCGACGGGTTGTTGTCCGGATAATCCCAGCTGTTCATCCAGGCCAATGCATAGCGGTGATCGAAGAGATCGCCAGCCGCACCGTCCTCGAAGGTGACCGCTCCATACCAGTCGAACCCGTAATCGAGCCACTGCGGCTCTGTCCGGTCAGGCACAAAGGCTGTTCCGTCAAAGCTGCCGGTCCAATATGCATACGTTCCCGGCTTGCCCACCCCTTTCCCGTTGGCACTGACGCCGAGCACATAACGGTACTGCCCGTCATCTGCACGCAGCACATACAAATCCGGACATTCCACGAGTCCGATATCTTCGGTCACGAATCCGCTCACGTACTGCCACTCCTTCAGGTTCGAAGAGGCATAGAAGCCGATCTTGTCACCCTCCGCAAGCGTCATGACCCATTTGCCGGAGCCATCGTCCCAAATAATCTTCGGGTCGCGGAAATCGGCACTGCCGGGATTGGCCAGCACAGGCTCCGTCCTATAGGGCATAAAGGTGTCTCCTCCATCCGAGCTGTACCACAGAAACTGCTCCTGCTTCCCGCCATTCCCCGATGGCTGGGTCAGAATGGCGATGAACGCGCCCGGCCCAAAGCCCGCCGTATTCTCTTCATCCACGACGACCGAACCCGACCAAACATCTCCGTTCACCGTCGTGAATTTCGGAATGGCAATTCCTTTATCCTGCCAGTTCACCAGATCGCTGGATACCGCATGACGCCATTCCGTACCGCTGCCTGATGGATAGTCTCCATTGTACAGGTAGTAATAGTGATACTGCCCGTTCGCATACACCGGCCGCTGCGGGTCGTTCTTCCACTTGTCCGGAACCGTAAAATGGAAGAGCGGCCGCAGACCATCTTGCTGAACATTATCATTGTTATACGTATTAATGGATGACTTTCTGATATCAGACTTCGCATCCTTGTTCAAGGACGGTTCATATCCGGCAAGCCATACCGCGATCAGAAAGCCGGCAAGAATCATCGCCCCCGCGGCCCTCCGTCCCTTGTACGTCATTCGATTACTTGATTGTCAGCTGGCCCTGCTCCAGGATGCTGCCTTCCACAACCGAGGTTTTGGAGTTCTTGATGTTCAGCACGAAGCTTGGAGCGAAGGTGGACTTGCGGTCGCTATACAGACCCCGGTTCGTCATATAACTGGTGATAACGACCTCATTGCCGGTTTCCTGCGGAATGGCGAAATGCGAATACGTCCAGGTGACATCATTAGGGTCCAGATCCATATGCAGGACAAGGCCGGTTTTGTTCAAAGGCTTGTAAGGTCCGGTAAGCGAATTCGACTCATAGCCGAGCATGTAGACATCCTCTGCGCCGATTCCGTCAATCGTCATTTTGGCGCCACGGGAGTCGGTGAACAGATACCATTTGCCGTTCAGCTTGAACACATTCGCCCGTTCGATTTCATCCGTTACCGTATTGGAGGCGATCAGCGGACTCATGACGCGCTTCAGGGTATAATCGTCGTTAAGCTCAATGATGCCAAGCGAACCGTTGGCGAGCTCAGCCAGCCATTTGTTGGGACTGCTCAGGAGCTTGCTTTTCTCGTCATTAAAAAACTTGGTGCTGCCGCCATAGAACACCTTGTTATTAAAAGCATCCTCACCCTGGTAGCCGTCTTCCGTACCTGTGTTGGATTCAAACACCAGATACTTATGCCCTTGATCTTCCACATAATGCGGATCTCTCAGTGTGTGGTTATCGGCATAGTTGCCGCCGCTAAAGGCTTGATCGACCGTCTGGTACAGCTTGCCGTCTCCGTCAAAAATCGATTTGAGATCCTCAACGCCGTCCACTTTCAGCGTTTGTTCATCTGGCTGAGATACATTGATCTGGGCGGTAGTCAGCGTCTGCTTGCCGAAGAAGCCGTTCGCCGGGTCCCAGCCTTGACGATTCGTATAGAACAACCGGATCTGGCCATCCGATGTCAGAGTCGCCGAGCCCGACCATTCCTCCGCCTGATTATTCAGAATCGGATCATTTGAAACATATTTGTCGCTATCCTTGAACACGCGGCCGGCATTCTTCCAGGCATCGATCGAGTTATCGCCCGCTTTTTTGTAGAACAGATAGATGAAGGTGTCCCATCCCTTCTTCGGATCGCCCGCCAGCGCGAATACGACTTGATAGCCATTGTAATTCGCGACCGTGCCGTCCGCGTTCTGCAGCGGCCAGCTGTCCCATACATCCAGATCGATCAGATTCCCGTTCGAATCATAGCCTTTCGCGGAAGGAATGTTCTTGATAGACGAAGCATCGAACTGGGGAACCTTGAACTGCGCACTCTGCTGCTGCTCCGGAATATTCAGCATATCCGCCCGTGTGATATGGGAGATTCCGTATGTTTCTTTATAATCGGCACTGTTCTTCCCTTGTGCAAAAGCAGAAGTCCCGCCTCCTGCCAGCAGAACCGCTGTGCAGGTTACCGCCGTTGCTTGTCTTGCCAACTTTTTGATGTTCATTGTTCAATCTCCTCTTCTCTCCATTTTGGTTTTGCTCAACAAAAAAAGACCTAAAATTCCCGGAATGAAATTCAGATAACGCGCTGAATTCTCCCCGAAGGATTTTAGGTCTTGCCTGCCGAGCAGTAACAATCCCACAATGTGAAGTTGTCTCGCGGTCTATTCTATCGATAAAAGCGCGGGTAAGGCTATAGAC
Organism: Paenibacillus sinensis; assembly: GCF_019904155.1. Lineage (GTDB taxonomy): Bacteria > Bacillota > Bacilli > Paenibacillales > Paenibacillaceae > Paenibacillus_AQ > Paenibacillus_AQ sinensis. The sequence goes on along the minus strand of NZ_JAHCMB010000240.1, from coordinate 14,259 downwards.
GAAAGTGCCCAATTCCAAACCGGGACTGTGGCCTTATTGCCAACTCAAAGTTGTTATTACATGGAAGACAACCCTCTTGTAGCGTCCTCCATCCGGCGGCCGAGCCGGTTGATCTCAAGCGCCAGTAGTACAAGCTGGCTGTCGGTAAAGACGTAACCGTAATCGTCGTCAACCTCGTCCGCAATCCGACAGGCCTGTCCATAGACAAGCGGATAGCGCTCCTTGGCGATTCTGACGATTTCCGGGTCCAGCTCGCCTCGAGGTATGCCCGTAGTATCGTCGGACTGCAGCATATTTTCCAGCTGATTCACCAGCCGTTCGTAGTTGGCCGACTGCCGGTTCAAGTGGACTCCGGCCTCTCTCTCCACTCCTTCCGTTATATCCCGGATCATAGCGGCCAGCTCCGGAGAAGAGTGACAAGCTCCTGTGTTGGCCCAGGCGGTGTGGATATGCATGGCAATATAGCCGACCTCATCCTCGGGAATCTCCACCTGAAGCTTCTCGAGTATAAGACATTTGGCGTATTGGCCGATTTCGAATTCCCTCGGATACAGAATGCGGATTTCCGCAAGCAGCGTATGCTGGATCAGCATGCCTCTGCTTAACCGCTCAAGAGCATAAGTCAGATGATCCGTCAATGCGATATGTACAGGCTTGTTGAAGGTGACTCCCAGCTCTTGTTCTGCATGCGCGATGATCCGCTCTGACACCGCAATTTCTTCCTCGGGCAGCGACCTCAGCATTTCCTGCAGATGGCCGTACTGATCCGCATCGTCTTTGATAAAGACCTTCTCGATTCGGTCGGGATCGATGATATCGTTCTTCCCTTTTTGATAAGCAATCCCGGAGCCCATTATAATCTTCTCTTCACCGCCGTCGAGCGCGACGACCGCATTGTTGTTCAGAATTTTTTTGATCTTCATGATAGTCTCCTGTGCTTGGCCTGACCAAGATGCGAAATCCCCGCGGGAAGCCGAAACTCCCGCCCCCCGAGCGCCCAGGTGACGGCAAAAGCCGTGCCTGCTGCGATCACAATCCCGATCAGGTAATGAATCAGGTTGCTCTGCCCTGCCGGAATGACAAAGGCCAGCATCGGAATGCCAGTCAGTCCGAACGAATTGGCGACTACCTGATGATAAGCAACGTAAGCCCCGCCTGACGCACCTCCGGCAGCCGCACCAAGAAAGGGATAGCCCCGCCTTAGATTGACGCCGAACACCACCGGCTCCGTAATGCCGAGAAAAGCCGTGACCGAAGCCGTAAGCGTAATCCTTCTCTCGCTGTGATCCAGCGTTCGGGCATACACAGCGAGCCCCGCTCCTCCCTGGGCGATATTGGCCATCGACCAGATGGGCAGCAGGAAGTTCACGCCGATAGCTGGATTCGAGATAAGCCCTGCCTCAATCGCTTGAATGCCCTGGTGCAGGCCGGTTAATACGATAAATCCGTAGACACCGCCCAAGATAAGGCCGAAGAACGTTCCTCCAAGCCGGAAGGCTTCCTCCAGCGCTCCGCTAAGCAGGGCTCCCATATGCCCCGTAATCGGACCGATGAACATTACCGCAAGATAACCGCCGAGAACAAGGCTTAAGAAAGGGACGATCATTGTCGCAGCCGAGGACGGCACGATCCGGCGAAGCCCCTTCTCGATCAGCGACATCAGCAGAACCGCCACAATGATCGGGATCACGGTCCCCTGATAGCCAAATTGCGGTCCGCCTGCCATCATTGCGTCGCTGACGGCGGGGGCAACCGCAGGTCCAATAGGCAGCAGACCCGGCCGGGTCATGATCAGCCCGATCGCGGCTCCGAGCGCAGGTGTGCCTCCAAACCTTCTGGCGGCATGATAGCCGAACATAACGGCCAGAATTTGAAAGGCGGCCCCGGTCAGCATAACCAGCGTCTGGAACCAGAGGGCCCCGCTGGAGGCTACGCCGAGCGCCCGGATGCCGCTGAGCAGACCGAGCAGAATGCCGACCGCGACGAACAGCGGTATCATCGGAATGACGATATCGGACAGCAATGAGGCAGCAGCAACGGAGCGGCGCAGAAGCGCTGCTATTCCGGTTTCTTTTTGCGAAGGCAGCGGTTGTAGTGATTGCTGCGATTGCAGCGGTTGCGGTGTCTCCGGATTTGAAGCCGGACTCTCCCCCGGTTCCTGAAGGAGCCGGACAATGTGGCGGTGTACTTTATACACCATAGCCGGTCCCACAATAATCTGAAGCTGTCCGGACTGCTTGAACGCACTCTGGACTTCCTTGATACGGCCAAGTTCGGCCTCGTCAGCCAGTTCAGGCCGCCTTAATCTGAGGCGAACCCGGGTCGTACAGTGCGTAATCTCCGTTATGTTGCCGTGTCCTCCGGACAGCTCAACCAGCTGATTGGCAAGCTCCCGGACCGATACACGGCCCGCGTCGCCCTCATTATCGTCCCTAACTCTTTCATGTGTTCCCTGCTCCATGACCCTCCCCCTTCCAGCTTCACTGAGCACTCGATCGATAGCCCCTGTAATCTCTGTCTGCAAAGGCGTCATCATCTTTCAAGAGTGGACACATCGAAAAAACTTTTACCCCGAAACGGTTATTCCGGCTATCCTTCCAGCAGGGAAATTACTCCACACACTGGAAAGGATCAGCCGAAATAACGGTAAAAGTTACAGATTCGTCATATGTAAGGGTTTGTTTCATTTTCCCAATGATCCGGTTGAAAAGCAATGGTCAATACTTACCACTCAAGAGCAGTACGATATACCCATATCAAGCAAGGCAGCCTACACATTGTTCCCGAGTACATCCAGATAATCCCTTGAACACTCTGCATCCAGATACCTGCAAAAGTCATCAATAGCGGCGTTTATCGCGTCAAGCAGCTCACTCGTAACCTGTACATTTGGCTCCCACCACCAGCTTTTAATCTTAAACGGAGCCCTTTTGAGTACCCTTTCAGGCTCAAATCTGGCAATCAGCTGATCACCATAGAGCACAGGAAGTACATAATATCCATATTTGCGTTTCTCGGCAGGAGTATACACTTCCCATCGATACTCAAAATCATACAGCTGTGCAACCATTTCTCTATCCCAGAGAAGGTTATCGAGGGGAGCCAGGAATTTCACTTGCTTGCTGCTATCGACTTTTTCAAAAAGAGAGATATCCTCCTTGCGCACGTAAAAAGGACTATTAATCTCTTCGACCTGCAGCCGGACGATTTCGCCTTCTTCCAGCAATCTGCTAAGCGTTTGTTCTCTTTTTACCTTGTTCGAGAGGAAATGTCCTTGCCACGCACCGCCTGTCCGGTCCCACAAAATCCCGGTACTGCCGATCCGGCGCTTCACATACCAGGTCAAATAATCGTCATCATCTGCAAAATGATCCTGCTGCTCTGCAAGTGAAGGCAATATCTTTTTCGTAAAATCATACTGCTTCTGTGTTCCATTCTTGTTAACGACACATAGCTCGCCAATGGTATAAAGATAATCCAATGCGGCGCTGGATAGTTTCTTATGTCCCCAGCTGCCCTCCAGGGAGTGCCCGCCTATGGAAAGATCTTTTGTACCCGTTGCACCGTTTATTAAGACGAAATCACGCACTTCATCAAGTATTTGGAGAGCATCCAGCTGGTTTCGATGACCCAATGTGTCGGTTACAGCAATACCTCTTGCCGCTCTAATTCTTGCGAACTTGGGGAATTCCTCGGTCATGTAGATGCACATTTCCTTATCAAAGCCGTCAACCAGCAGACGCTCCTTGTACAGAAGATTGTGCAGCATTTCCGGTTTATAATCCTTTATTTTAGACTGGAGCACCAAATCTGCATTTCGGCCAACCACGTTCAGAGGGTCATATTGAATGCTTCCCGCCTTGGCAAAATACTTGATAATCCCGTCTGAACCGCAGTATTGCTGACTGCCATTCAAATTGTGATAGCTCGCAAGAAATTGTCTGGCGTCGTTCTTAGAAAGGATTTCTGTTCTCATGTTCGCCTCTCCCATAGTAATGATCTAACGCGAAGGATTTCATCGGAATATATCCTAGCTTCGCAAGCGTCTCTCTTCGAATAACGGCCTCATTTACCGCTTTTGTAACGATCCATTCGACACCGAATTCTTGATAAAAATGAATATGGGCTAATTCCAGTACAGCGCGTAAGACTTCCTCTTCCTCATATTTGCTCATGACATCGATACGCAGAATGCCATGCACCCCATAAAAATAAGCTGCCCCCCGATTGAACATTTCAACGGTTCCTATGATTTCATTAGTAGAATTCAGGATGATCGTCATCCGGACGTATTGCTTCGTTTCATAGCAGAACTGCCAGAAATCAATGCCCTGTTTCATGCGTTCGGGGGTCGTATAGAAGAATGTATCTCCATTACAGTTGTCTGAATTGAACAAGGGAACCGCTTTCTCGTCTGAATAACAATTAAGAAGCTCCAGCGTGTCTTCCTCATTGGTATGCCGCAGTGTTATCTTTTCATTGTGAAAAACAGGACAGTTCTCGTAAATTTTGTACATAGTATCACCCTTTTTTGTCTTTATTAGAACAAAACAATGGCGACAACAGTATGTCATACTTGTTGATATTGCTGCAAAATATCCTGACAAGTGTTTACGATTTTCTGCTGAAGCTCCTTCGGTTCGAGAACTGTGATTTTGTTGCCAAAAGAAAGCACAACCCCATACCAAAACTGCTCGTTATCGGGAACGGAAAGCGCCATGATGACATCGCCATTTTCAAATTCGCTTTCGATGGCTCCATTCAAATACTCCATGCATTTCACCTTGATTTCTTTCCGGCAATGAAGCTTGAGATGAATATATGTTCGCTGATCCCCCTGCTTCTCCCATTGCTCCTGTGCATGCTCCGCATGATGCTCCATGCTGTTGTTCCGATTGGTGATCTCGATCTGCTCCATACGTTCAAGCTTGAATATGCGGTAATCCTCATACTTGGGAAAATAACATAACAAGTACCAAGCGTACCATTTATACAATGCGGCTATGGGTTCAACTTCAAACTTTTTTTGCACATTGTCGGCATTCGTATAGGAAAAGGTCACCGTATGCTTGTCCTCTATGGCCTGATTCAAGATGGAAAGCTTATGGTTGATCCTCTCCTTCTCGCTCAGAACACCAAAATCCAGGATCATATTCGACGGCTTTCCGCCTGATACGGTTTGAATTTTCTGAAGTGTGGAATGGACTTCCTTGCTGTTATATGCAGTAGCCAGTCCTTTCAGCGCGGTCACGATATACGTGTAGTCGATAGCGCCTGCAACTTGCCTCTCCATTCTAAAAGTGTCGTGGATTTCGTATCCGCCCTCTGCGCCATAAGTGGATATGACGGGAATGCCAGCCATGCACAACGAATCGATGTCACGGAGAATAGTTCTGACGGATACCTCAAAATGCTCAGCCAACACCTGTGCATTTACCTTTTTATGATTAAGCAAGTATATCGTAATTCCGAGCAATCGATCGATCTTCATAGGCATTCATCCATTTCATGATTTTTATGAAATCGAATACAGACGATATTATAACGTACGAAGGCCGATCCCACAGTTAAAAAAAACTGACGCCTGCATAAAATGTACCGATTCTCTCAAAGTGGAACGTGTTGCCCGTTGTGGAGTGATTTTGTTAAGATAATTAGAAACATAGGCTGGGAGCTGAGAAATCATGAATTCACCTGACCTACTACGACCCATGTATGAAGCCGCAGCGAAATTCAAGGCGCTTAAATGCTGGAACTGGCTATCGAATGGACATATATTTGGCGTTCAAAATCCGGACAACGGCGAAATCGGCTATTGCTGTGTTATGGGGCAAGGCGGTGAAATGTTCGGGATGGCAATCTACCCGGGAACCGAGGGACTGGATGAGGTCTTTGCTCTGATGAATGGTGAATTGAAGGAAGATCCCCTGTATGCCCAACACTGCCTTCTGCTATCATTCGATGCTCGTGATGAGCTCTACCCTGATGAATACAAGCAGATCAAAGCTCTCGGACTCTCATTCCGGGGACGCACAGCGTGGCCTACCTTCCGATTATACGAGCCTGGTTTTGCGCCCTGGCCCGTGACAAGCGAAGAACAGATCCGTTTCTTCACTCTGTGTCTGGAACAAGCATCGGCCCTTGCCCTTGATACGAAGGATGATCCGGATTATTTGTTCAAAGGGGAAGGAGAACGGTTACTGGTTCGTGTTCCGAAGCCGTCGAGCAATGATGCTCTGATCTGGGAGAGCCAATGGCTTGAACCGGGAGCACATATGGACCAGACGCAGCCTCCCGTTGATGAATTACGCTGTGCGCGTATTCGCAATTACCCCAAGCGTCGTGAGCTGATATGGGAAGCAGGCCTTTTCTACCTGCCTTTTCAGGTCATGTGTGAAGATGGGAGACCTTCTTACCCGAGACTGCTGCTCATTGCCGACTCCTCAACCGGAATGATACTCCATTCGGAGATCGAGCAAGGCAATCAATACATTCGGCATGGAGCCGAGAGCCTGTTGTCGCTTCTGGAGAATACACAGTCCCGTCCTGACAAGCTGGTATTTATGAATGAAGATATGGCCCAGGATTGGATCGAAATGCTGCAAGCAATGGATGTGGAAGGCTATTTGAGCCAAAGTCTCCCGATTCTCGAAGAAGCGGTCCATGATATTATCCGCAGTTTCGGTTATTAAAAAGAGCACGCGATCGCAGAATAAGCCCCGGTCCTCGCGGACAACCGTGCGAGAACCGGGGCTTTGCTGTTCGTGGATTGGAAGCTTAGGCTTCCTGCGAGTCCGGCGTTTCCTTGGCCAGCAATTCCCGGACAGCTTCAAGTCCCGTAATCGGCTCCCGGCAGGTAAAATCCTTACAGACATACGCGGTCGCCTGCCCGTGAAGCGGCTTCTTGTCCTGCACATGCGGCAGCAGCGCCGCCAGCTCATCGCCGGGCTCATCCCAATGAATGAGCAGCGAGGCTTCCGGCTGGTAAGCCTGCTGTGCAAGGGCAATCATACTGTGCATGGCGGGATCATCCTTCCTTCCGGCAAGCACCCACTCCGAGCCGCCGTCCGTCAACGTAAGCAGAGACAGCAGGAACATGCCATAGCTCGCGGGATATTTCGCCGCCGCCCGGGCCAGAACCTGCGCCGCCTGCTCCGCCACGCCCTTCAGCTTGACGTCCTGGGTAATCGCCGCCAGCTTCCAGAGCGTCTTCACCGCCACGGAGTTGCCGGACGGCATCGCTCCGTCATACAGCTCCTTGCCGCGGACTGGCAGTTGTTCCGCATCCCGTCCGCTGAAGAAGAACCCGCCTTCCTCTTCGTCCAGGAAGAGGGATAGCAGCCCGTCTTTCAGTTCAAGCGCCCATTTCAGGTATACGGCTTCGCCGGTCGCTTCATACAGTTCGGTCAACCCCCACATGAGGAAGGTATAGTCGTCCACATACCCGAGATGCGCGGCTTCGCCGTCCCGGTAGCGGGCCAGCAGCCGGCCGTCTTCCCTGCGCAGATTCTCCCAGATGAAATTCGCTGCCTTCTCCGCGATTGCCGCATACTCAGGCTCCTGCAGGGCTTTGGCCCCCTTGGCGAGCGCCGCGATCATCAGGCCGTTCCAGGAGGTCAGCACCTTGTCATCCTTGGATGGATGCACCCGCTGCTCCCGGTACGCGAACAGCTTCTCGCGCCATTCGTCCATCCGTGTGCGCAGTGCCAGCGGCTCCATGTCCAGCTTGTTCGCAAATTCATCGGCCGTTCCTTCCAGCAGGTTCGGAATGCTGAAGCCATTCGAGATGCCTTCTTCCGTAATGCCGTAAATCCGGCAGTACGAATGCATATCCTCCAGGCCCAGCGCCTCCTCGATTTCCTCCCGGCTGAAAATATAAAAGCCGCCCTCCACCCCATCGGCGTCGGCGTCTTCCGCGGAGTAGAACCCGCCTTCCGGCGAAGTCAGCTCGCGTTTCACATAGGCGAGTACGTTTTGCGCCACTTCCGCGTACATGGGCTTGTCCGTCAGTTGGAACGCATCGAGATAAGCGATGGTGAGCAGCGCGTTATCATACAGCATTTTCTCAAAATGCGGAACAAGCCACTGGTCGTCGGTGGAATAACGGGCGAAGCCGAAGCCGATGTGATCGAAGATCCCGCCCCGGCTCATCGCATCCAGCGTCTTCTCGGCCATATCGAGCGCTGCCACCTGGTCGTACTTCCGGGAGTACGCCAGCAGAAATGACAGATTATGCGGCGTCGGGAACTTCGGAGCCTGTCCGAAGCCGCCGAAATTATAATCGAACAGCGTGCTGTACAGCCGGAAAGCCTGATGAAGCAGCTCCTCCGACAGCTCACCGTCCTCTTCGGCTCCGAGATTTTTGCGATTGGTCGCCTCAATCTCCGTCAGCAGCTCATCGCCAAGCTCGGTCAGCTTGTCGCGGTCGCTCCCCCATTTGAGCCGAATCTGCTCCAGAACCTCAATAAGTCCCGGCTGCCCCATCATCCGCCGCTTCGGAAAATATGTTCCCGCGAAGAAAGGCTTCTTCTCCGGCGTCAGCACAACCGTCAGCGGCCATCCGCCCCCGCCTGTCATCGCCTGACAGACCGCCATGTACAGCGTATCGATATCCGGACGTTCCTCCCGATCCACCTTGATCGCCACAAAATGGCCGTTCAAGAGCGCCGCGACTTCCTCACTTTGAAAGCTCTCTTCCTCCATCACATGACACCAATGGCAGGTCGCGTACCCGATCGACACGAACACCGGCTTGTTCTCCGCCTTCGCCTTCTCGAACGCTTCCTCGCCCCAGGCGAACCAATCCACCGGATTATGCGCATGCTGAAGCAGGTAAGGACTCTTCTCATGGATCAGCCGGTTGGTGTACTTCGGTTGAGCGGTTTCTTCATTCATGGGAACAGCCCCCTTGGGTAAAATTTCATTTTTTCAGATCATTATAATATACCCGGGACAGCCGCTATCGATTGAAATGTGAAGATTATGTATAGAAAGCTGGCTTGGGGTGCTAGGGAAGTATCCGTTGAGGGGTTTTGAAAGAGATGTCGGGGGGGTCTTTGTCAGTGAAAGAACCCACATTTATGACATGGCATCAATGACAGGTACGTGTGAATCAACAACTAGCTATACCCAATAGAAAGGAAGACTGGCTTGTTGTCGCGCTTCGCGACTTCAAAAGCCTCTTCGGACCAAGGGAACCAGTTCACCGGATTATGTGCGTGTTGCAGCAAATATAACGACTATTCCTTGGCTAATCTATTGGGTACTTTGTGAGTTGTCATGGGGCATCACCTCTTTTCATGTGGGATTTGGGTAGAGTATTGCTTAGGGTTAGTTTACCCAAATTGGTGGGGAAAGGCTCAGCTTCTTATCTTTACTTTTTTTCGTCTGAGAGTAGCTCTTACAAAACCGCGTAAACAAAGGCTTTTTACGCCCTGTTTTAGGACGGGAGATGGTTTACCTTTCGCTACTCTGAAAACCCATACAATGGCGGCGAAAACAGCACCATTCCAGCATAAAAATAAGGACAAAGCCAAAATAGCCTTGTCCTGTGGGAGAGCGTAACTAATCCGGTTAGTCACGTTGTGGCTCCGTATTTGGTCCTTTTTTGTGATTTGCTTATTAGACATGATTCAAATTACAGCTTCAACCACAAAGCGGGACGGACACCGCCTGTACATTTGCCATCGCTGATGTTGCCTTTCAAAATATTGTTGCCTTGGATACCTATATTACCGTCACCGTGGATGTACACGGCTTTTATATTAACGCGGCCGGGCGACCGGAGCCACCACCACCAAATCCCCCCTTTATAAGCCTCAAGTCTTGCTATTCGCTTACTGTTATTTTCGTCTTTTCTTTCAAACCAATACCTTTGGTTTTTCCCCCGGTTTCGCAGTTTTGAACTGCTATCACCGAAATATTGACACACTACTTCCTCAATACTTAATAAAAATACGCTGTCTTGCGTATCAGCTCCGCCTATTGAACCATACCATTCATTGTCAGGATTTTTATTTATTACCGGAATTATTCTTGATTGATCAGTTGCGTCAAATTTGCCATAAAAATCACCGTTCAGATATTTTCTTAACGCGCAGTCGGCCCATGTTATATCTTTATAAACATCATGGTAAGCGCGTTGTTCTATAATATCTTCGGTTATAATCAAAGCCGTATTGTTTTGTATGTCAAGCACACGCCAATTATAACCACCGAACGATAACGATGAGTCTATTATTATATCTTCCATTTAAGCACTTCTTTCTTAGTAATGAGCATTTTGCATTAATCTAAGCCCTTGCTGTACAAAGGTTTTTCGAGCATAAAAAAGGACTTCACCCCAACTTGGAGAAGTTTTTTGGTGACGAAACCAAAACACTCAAGAGGATGAAGTCCCCTTTGTATATTCTCCAAGAAAGTCTATTTTCCTTTGAGGAACTGCAAAAAATTGAATCGAAAGAACGTCTACCTATCTTTTTCAGCGCTCTGGACTTGAGACCGTATGCGAGACAATTGAGAAATCCTTCACCCCGAGGAGCAGATGGCCACTGTCGCGAAGGAATTCTTCGTGCGTTGCTCGCATCCCCTTTGGAGAACATCGACACGTTCACCGGTTTGCAATACAGACTCGAATTTGACCTTCGTTTCCGTTACCAGTGTGGACTTCGGCTGGATATCCCCGCCCCTTCAATTTCTACGTTAAGCCGGGTTTTTGCCGAGTTAACTCGCAAAAACCTTGCCCAGCAGTTGTTTGAGGATCTTGTGGCTCAGTGCCAAGAAGCTGGAATCATGGACGGAACTCATGTCGCCATTGACAGCGCAGCGATTCACGCCTACGAGAAAAAAGAACCCAAGCGAACTCACCGGCAGTGCCAACTGGGGAGTGAAACTCGATACGTTTGGCAATAAATTCAAGTGGTTTGGCTATAAGCTGCATCTGGCCGTCGATACGAAGAGTGAACTTCCGATTGCCCTAAACGTTACACCTGCTCATGTGAATGATGGCGATGAGGGGCCTACACTCATGAAGCGAACCGCCGAACGATTCAAGCCTCGTTTTTTCATGCTGGATGCGGGTTATGACCAACTGAAAAACTACGAGACAGCTCGAAATGTGAAGGCTCAAGCGATTATTCCAATGAATCCACGGAATGAAAAAGAGCCGCCGGCAGGCATGACAACCAAAGGAACACCTTGCTGTTCGATGGGGTATGCGATGACGTATTGGGGTCAGGAGAAGGAGCGTTTGAAATTCCGTTGTCCACACGCCACAGGAAAAGTCGAGTGTCCTTTAGGGATGGCGGCTTGTTCCCCTTCCAATTATGGGATGGTGGTCAAAGTCAATACGCAGCAAGACCTCCGCCGTTATGCGATGCCGCACCGGGAAAGTCGGGGCTGGAAGGAACTCTACAACAAGCGAACCAGTGTAGAACGCTGTAACTCTCGAATGAAAACCTATTTAACCGCAGACCAATTGCATGTTTGGGGCATTCAAAAAGTCACGACTCACCAATATTTAAATGCAATTGTGCTGCTTGCAACTGCGCTGGCTGTATCGAGACAACGAGTCACAAACGCCGCTTAAATTTTTAACCTTCCGAAAATTCTGCCCGTCTGTCCATTTTCGTCTTGTTCTCTCAAAATCACTTAAGCTTGAGATCTACCCTTATTTTTTTCTGGAAAATGAATTATGCAAAATGCTCAGTAATATGTAATCTGCCTATCCTTCGAACTTATTCTTAACCCTTCTCCTTAATCGGAAACAATAAATCAAGCTGTAAATCTTCCATTTTACCACCTTTTTGCACAAAATTATAAAAATTCAACGTCTCTTCAAACCCTTGGCCCGCAACCGTTTGCGGCGATATCCAGCGTGGGGAATCCCAGTCATTATCATATTTATTGCTTGCGTTAACCCAATCCTTTAACAAACGCCAGTCCTCGAAATCCCACGCCCTCAACACGTGTGCGGCATATAACCCGCCGTCAAAAGTTCGCTTAACTAAAGGCGCGGGGATCTCTAGGTCGGCCGGAATAGATACCCACATCTCATATACATGCGAAGGTTCTCCGAGTACTGCTGCCCCCTTAGAGCAGTCAAAACCAAAACTCCTGGCATCGGGTTTGATTTTTAGCAATCCGCTTTCTGTTACAAATTGCGTTATCATGTCACCCGCTTTACCTTCGCAGCCTTCTCCCGTTGCGTAAGCAGCAGCCACAGTCATAGGCGGCAGATATACAATTCGCACATCTTTGTCCGCCAGTTTCTTTAAACTTTCGTTTGCCTTGTTTAATTCTTCCATTGACTTTTCCTCCTTGAAGTTGATTTTAGAGACAGTCAAGGAATCCACAACCTCCAGTAAACTTGCGTCGTCAGGTAACGCAAATTTCGTATCTCTGAGATTTAGATATTCGACAAAGGCTTTGATGATGTTGCGAATGGTGGAAAGCGCGGTGATTTCATCCTCAATATCCGCAAGGTTACGCTCAAAGGCTTCGATTGCAACACGCGCTTCCGCACTTTGCAGAACCTCGGCAATCTGTTTAAGAGGTATCCGCAATTTACGCAGAACGATAATCTGACGCAGACGTGTGATGGCTTCGGCATCGTACGCGCGGTATGCGGAATCTTCCTTTTTCGCAGGAGTAATCAACCCGATTTGCTCGTAATACCTAAGTGTGCGAGTTGAAATTGAAAAGAGCTTCGACACTTGACTGATGGTTTGCAGTTCGATGACTATCCCTCCTTCGGGAATAAATATACAGGTTAACGCGACGTTAAAGTCAAGAGAGAGTGAGCATATTCGATCAATCGGTTTGGAATAATAGTTTCATTATGTATTTCGGCTACACGACTAAATGAATTCTAGTTTTATCATACTATAAAATGGTATAATAACCATTTCTATAAACACTTTGAACCCGATCACTGGCAGAAGCTTCGAACAATTGATTTACATAAACATCCCACCAATGACAGGTACGTGTGTGTTACCAACATGAGTTATACCCAATAGAT
>NZ_JAHCMB010000240.1:0-1227 GCF_019904155.1 Paenibacillus sinensis | reverse complement strand
GCGTAGGAAGTTAGTGGGCCAAGCATTTGGGTTAAGCCATTTTCAAATTCCATGGATTCATCATCTGCTCCAGTAAACGCATGGGTGATTTCATGTAACAGAGTACCTGAAAAATCCACTACGTTCCTTAACTGATTCCGTTTAATGGTAATCCGTTGTTCTAAAGGTTCCCATAACCCAAGTGCTTCAAAACCGGAATGATCCACCCTCATAGTCTCGGAAATACAGATTTCTTTTATATCCTTTGTCTGATTATGTGGTAACCATTTCAAAATTGAATCTTTAACAGAAAACACCGTTTTCTCATTTGGGGTTAATGAAGAAATAGGAACGTTAGTAAATTGAAAACTTGTATTAAACTCTTCACGGTAACCGTCTAAATCCCGAATCTGATTTCCTTGAACATCTTGGAGATTTGTAAGTTTGTAAGCAATAGACTCTGGAACGACCACGATACGATATCCATCATCTTGAGCATGAGTGACCAAAGAACCACCATTCCTCATTTGATCTGGTGTGAGAAAAATGACATTTTCGTTGGCATTTAAAATTCTACACGCATGGAGTTGAACATCTGTCCATTGAAGTTCGTCATGAATATGACCTATTTCGTAATTTTTAAGATCCGCCGCCATTTCAGTGGCAACAGTAGAATTACAGCATGCAAGCAGAATAGATTTGACTCGGTCCGTATAAGCACTGCGCCCAACGTTCGTACGTTCCCGGTTGAGAGCTTTGCGGAGAGCCGCATTCAAAGAAGTGATATTGTAGCTGAATAAGAAATTTTCCTCTTCAGCTACACAAAGTCCATTCACATAAATTCGCGATTTCTTCTTTTTCTTTGTTTTTAAAACGGNTTGCTTGTTCTATATCCTCATCTCTAACTCCTGACAGAATTACATCTGTTCCTACAAGATTCACTTCAGATGGTGGCTGTATCATCGCATGGAGGGTGACGATATCCTCAAATCCATGCTTATGGCTTTTATCCATGGTGATATCCGCATGACGTGAGCGAATTAGGATACTGATTTTCTTCCTGTCAAAAGTAGCCAGGGCATCCTTCAATCCCACACCAAATTTTCCAATCACCATTTCCGGATGATCTAGCTTTTCCTTATTTTCGTTTTGCGTAAAGTGTTCATACCTCAATCCTCGACCATAGTCACGAATATGCCATGCGCCTTGCTCATCTTTATAAATCTTTGGTACAGCAGTTTTCGTTAA
>NZ_JAHCMB010000239.1:289-106150 GCF_019904155.1 Paenibacillus sinensis | reverse complement strand
GGCGAATAAAGAGCTATCTATCCATACGGTTCAGGATGCGTTCCATTGTCTGGACAAAAAAGAACATCTCTTGGTTCTCAATGCCCTCTTAGGTGATTATGGAAATCCTCGTTTTCTAAAACGCTTAAAAAAAGAAATTACTCTGGAGCAGTTGGAATTAAATGTTCCGCAACACCATTCCTTAACGCCGTACTTAATTGAGTTTTACCTGTCGACCTCTCTTTCTTTATTTCGTCTTTGGCTCCAGCAGCAAAAGGATTTATCGTCAGAAGAATTTTTCAAGTTAGTGCACAACCTATATACAAATGGGATAACGCCCTATTCTAATAATTGAATTTACCATTCAAACCCAATCATTGTGTAGCACAATTAAAAGGCTCGCATAGGCTTGTTTACACTTTGTTTTCCATAGAGAGTGACCTGCCCTGCTCCTATAGTCCAATATTACGCTTCACCCGCAGATGCGGAGCCGCCCGGCTTCTTAGGTTCGCTGCATTTCGCCTTGACGCTATAGATTGCCTGCTTGTTGCGCTCTCCCCATTCCTTCATCGCAATAATGATCGGCCCGAGCGATTGCCCAAATTCGGTCAAGGAATAATCGACACGCGGCGGGATCTGTTTATATATCTCACGGTGGACGATGCCGTACTCCTCCAGTTCGCGGAGCTGCAGCGTAAGCATGCGCTGAGTGACCTCCGGCTGCAGCCGGCGGAGTTCATTATATCTTTTTGTCCCGGATAGCAAATGATACAGGATTACCCCCTTCCATTTACCGCCGATGACCTCCAGCGTGACGCTGACGGGGCATCCGGAATATGGCTGATTGTCCACCTCTGCGAATGTCATGATCATGCTCCCCTTTCCATTAGGCACAAAATGGTTCCTATACAACATAAATGTGCGTACTTGCTACAATGTTAGGTAAAGATTACACTCCTCCCATACCCTAAATCAACCCATTGGAGGAACAATTATGTCTACAGCTGACGCCAACATTGTTCGCAGCCGCAAATCTAACCGCCGCTTCGACCCTAATCGCCCCATTCCCGACAAGCTGCTCCGCGAACTGCTCGAAGATGCGCTCCGTTCTCCATCCTGGTCCAACACTCAGCCATGGGAGGTGTACGTAGTGACCGGTGCTGCTCTGGAGCGGCTTCGTCTCTCCTATCTGGAAGCACATGACCGGTCTGAACCCTACGCCCCGGAGGTCCCTATGCCGCAGACATGGCCGGAGGACTTGCAGGACCGCAGCCGCCGCAACAGCATCCGTCTGTTCGAGAATGTCGGTATTGCCCGCGAGGATCAGGAAGCGAGAGCAGCCAACTGGCGCAATAATTTCCAGTTCTTCAATGCTCCGGCGCTGGCCATTCTATGCCAGGACCGCACGCTGACCGAATGGTCGGTCATGGACCTGGGCACCTTCGGGGGCTATCTCATGCTGGCGGCAGAGCAGCACGGCATTCAGTCCGTGCCGGCCTTCAGCTCCGTCGCTTATCCGAAGCTGCTGCGTGCGGAGCTGGATATTCCCGAGCATCTCCTAATCCGCACCGGCATCCTGCTCGGTTACGCGGAGGAAGATCATCCTTATAACCGGCATGTGTCGGAACGCGAGCCGCTCGAACGTCTGGTGCATTTTAAACAATAAGTGTTCATAACCGCATCCATCAATTACAAGCATATAAAAGGCCCATCTCAGCTATATTTCAAGCTAAATGGGCCTGATTTTTCGTATCAACAATATTCCCCTTTAATTACAAAAAACGAACCTCGAATTGTTCCGGCCAACTTGGACTTCTGTCTGGCAAACTTAAACTTCGCCTCCAACTCCTTTGGTATCTCCATCCCCTCAGAGAGCTTAAAGCCAACAGCCCGCTTCTTAGGGTCATCAACCGTATACAAGACGTTGACCTCCAGACCATCCTCAAAAAAGACGTAGGTCCATTTGATATTTTCCACTTGAAAACGCGATGTTTCCAATGGCTTTGCCGCAAACTCGATATCACGCTCTTCTTTCAAAATCCGGAAGACATAATCAAGGTCCTCCTGGCTTTCGCTAGCCGGTACAACCGTAAATTCATGCTTGTATTTGTTCATAAAGTAACGGGCTTCATTCGCGCGTAGCCCGGCAAGCGCATCTGCTACAGGTGATGACTCTAGGCCAACCGTAGACACATTTTTAAAATCAACGATATACGACATTTCCAGCCCTCCATGCTCTCATTATTTCCTAACAACAGGAATCCACATTTCACCAAAAACCAGGCCGTTTCGCTCTCCCATCATAACCGCTGCATTGGGTCCGCCAACATAGGCATAATTTTTAGCTTCCGGCAGGGCTTGACCGAAGGCGATACCGGCGAGCTTATTGTTCAATTCCTCTGCCGTCTTCCCGTCCCCTTTGACAACCAGGTATTCCCCATTAGGAAACTGGATAACCCTTGACCCCTCCGATGCCGGCGCCGATGTCTCGGTCATGACGCCAGCGTAAAACATCATCTTGTTATTCACCGCTTCGTTCACGGCAAAAATGTAGTCATTTTCAGCCAAGGCTTTTAGAGCGTCAAGCCGGCCATCTTCGCTGACTGCCTCCCAGAAGTCCGACTTTTCCTTATTGATTCCAGCGAAGTCGGTGTAATGGCTCTTAAGCTCAGTTCCAAGACCAAAAACGGTGAAGCTGCTTTTTTCTTCCAGTACATAATCGGCCATATTCATAACCTTCCTTCTTTTTTATTTATTTCATGCTTGGTCTTCTTCACTTGATGAGTATATGATAGCCTTAAATCATGTCAAAAAATGATACTGTTAGGAGTTCTGATGAAAAAAATTGAGCGGATTAACACCATCATGCGGTATATCAACAACCGGTCCCACTTCACCATTTCTGAAATCATGCGGGAATTCCATATCTCCCGTTCGACAGCTATTCGGGATATCAGGGAAATCGAGGCCCTGGGGATGCCGCTTGTCGCTGAAGTTGGAAGGGATGGGGGATATTTTGTCATGCACAACTCTCTCCTGCCAAATGTACGTTTTACAGATAATGAGGTCAAAGCGCTCTTCATTGCCTTTATGGCGACAAGAAATGCACAACTCCCCTATCTCAAGAGTCGCCAATCTTTGGCAGAAAAATTACTGGGCCTCATCTCTAACAACCAGCAGGATGACCTTGTCCTTCTGAATCAAATCCTGCTGTTTGAAGGAACCAACCCGCATAATCCCGACCTTCTTGAGCTTTCAGACCTCCCCCGCCCCATGCTGGAGAAGCTCATCCAAAACCTGCTTATGGATCGCTATTTATGGATTACCCTCGAAGAGGAGAAGAGCACCAAGTCATACGCAATTTATCTCCTGCGCCTTTATCATGAGAAAAGCCAATGGCTGATTGAGGGCTTTGACTTAAAGGAAGAACGGAAGCAGCTCCTTCCTGTGGACCAGCTCACCGATGTCAGACCCTACCCGGCGAAAAAAGGGTTAGCCAAGAAAAAGATTCTAGAAAAATTAAGCCGGCAGGAAGAAGAAATCAACCTTGTCCTTGAGCTCGGACCCACAGCAATTGCACAGTACAAGAAATACCATCCATATAAAGTTTCCATTTCCTTTACGAATCCTTACCAGGCAACAGCCATCCTAAAGACCTTTATCCATGTGAACAAGCCCGAAGAATTGACCGAAATGACCAATTGGCTTCTTTTCCTGGGTGAAGATATCAAGGTCAGGGAAGCGCCGGAAGCAGTCCTGGAAGGTTTACAAGAGAGAGCAGCTCGGCTTAACATGTTCTGGGGCGACAGCTAAATTCGAAAATCTCATTAACAGCTTGGGTGTACCCGCCTGCTCTTCGAAAGGATTTCCCAATATCGGCAGCAGCTTCTTTGTAAGAAGATCGGCTTAACACATGAACTACGGCATCACTCAGTTGATGTGCAGTCAAGCCTTGCATTTGTAATGTAATCCCTGCTCCGACTTTGGCTACTTGTTCTGCAATAATCGGCTGATCCGCGCTTTGCGGGATTACAATTAACGGAACTCCGTAATAGAGACCTTCATGGACACTGTTCATTCCACCATGTGTAATAAATAATTGGGCGGATTGCAGCACATCCATTTGTGGAACGTAATTTTTTACGATGAAATTTTCATGGATTTCGCCTAAATCAGAAGTTTGTACCTTATCCCCGACAGCCATAACAACCGTATGATCAGTGTTCCCAAATGCCTCTAAACAAAGCTTATAGAAATCCACTGCCTGGTTAAAAACCGTACCAAGTGAGATGTAAATGGGCTGGCTCCCCATGATTGCAGTAAAGTCAAAGGTTTCTCGCGCTAACCGTGAAGAAATGGATGGACCTACAAATTTATAAGTCGGGGCAAAGGCTTCTCCGGATGGCTGAAACTCCCTCGTTGTATAAACGATTGTGAGCGGCGCAGGATTACAGAACACCTCGTAAGGAGAGTGAATCTCCACACCGTATTTTTCCTTGATCATGACCGTCAGGCTGTGGAATTTATCGTTTATGGGTTTGACTATTTCATTAGGGGCTTGCATTAGGTTTTTTTCCATTATTGCATCGAATGATTCTTTGGTCTGGGCAAAAGAAGTGCAGGAGCAAATTGCAGGAAGCTTAAGGATCTGGGCAAGCAACCGCCCGCAGCCGAACATCGAATCATGGATCATGTAATCAAAATGCTCACCCTGGATCTGTTCAAGAACGCTTGGTATAACGATCTCTGACGTAAGCAGAAGACCGTTGACTCTTTCGAGCACATAATTCCGGCCGCCTGAGATAAAAGCTCTAATAAATTTTTGATCGTCAAAAGTCCGTACTGAAGCTCCCGCCTTCTCCAAACGCTCCCGAAACGCTTCTATACAGAAGTACATGACCTCTTCCCCACGCGAAACAAGCTCCTGCACAACTCCAATCGTTGGGTTGATATGCCCCTCTGATCCGCCATTTATAAATAGAACGCGCGCCATTCTCCCCCTCCTCAGATATGCTGTAACCCATTGCCAGCCTTCAGCCATTGCTTTCACGTATAAGTAAGTCCCATGAGATTCAGAACTAAGGTCGGCAGCTCATTGCAGCAAAAAATTTGGTTATGTCTGCTTTAGTATTCTCCTTTAATGATAAAAGCGAACCTCAAATTGTCCAGCATTTACTTCATTATTGGAACGCAAAAAAAGCCCCATCCCTTAACGGACGGAGTTGCTCTGCGGTACCATCCTGATTGATGTTAAACGCCCTCTTAGTCATCGTCCAACAGCGATGCTTCTTTGTAACGGCAAAATCCCGGGTCCGTCTACTATTATTTCGGAGTCCTGCCTTTCCCCGCCGATAACGAATAGCCCCCTTGGACCCTCCAAAAGGGCTGTTTCTCTTGCGCTTACAGTGATTCACCTGAAGTACCGGCTGCTCCGGGCGGCGTCATTAGGCCTTGAACGGCGCCGAGAAACGGGCGGATAGACTTGATCATGCCGTACCCCATCTTCACCACCGGGACAAATCGTTGGATCGTGCCGAATAACCGTATGCCGCCACCCAACGCACCTCCGAGCGATCCCATTGCAGCGCCACCAAGCCCACCGACACCGCCTAATCCCCCAAACAACGAGCCCATTATCGGTAGAAAGGCCGATACCTGAGCCTCTGGTTTACGGGAGCGGGAACGGACTGAATATTTGCGCGACCGGGAACGAACTGATGGCTTGCGCGAGCCATTTCTACGGCTGCCCGAGGCATGGGAACCGGCTTTGCTCTGCATAGGCCGCCGGGAGTGTTGTTTCCCGGATGAGGTGCTCGGCTGAGCCAAGGCGCCGGCCAGCGTCAAGACGCCACTGTTAACATCGGCAATGTAGCCAACGTAGGTCTTTCCGCTATGCAGAGTAATGCATACCGGCCGCCCCTGCAAATGTTTGGCCTGTTCGAACACCCCTTTGGATTGTGCCATGGAAGTTCACCTCTCCTCACTGATTATAATTCATTGTACGCCAAGGACAGAGTGCCTGCTTGTGCGAATGCAGGGTGCCCGCTTGTTGTCCACCTCCGGGCACGCCAACAAGTGAACAAGAAAAAGCCCCAGCTTTAGCCAGGACTTTCTCAGCAAAAACGCAATTACCTGCATCCTTTAAATCAGATCAGACTTCTGCAACAAATGCTGCAGCATGATTGTTACTTCTGCTCTTGTAACATTTGCCTGCGCCGCATTGGCAGCATCGTTTCTACCTGTGATGATTCCCGTGAGGATGCAAGCCGCTACGTCACTTTGTGCCCACGCGCTTACCTGTCCGCCATCCGTGAATGGCCGAAGCGTTGCGGCCACATCTCGAACCGGCATCCGATCCTTTAATCCGCTAAGCGTCATCGACAAGTTCATTAATCCGCCATAAAGACTACTATACTATAAAAGAGATTGATCCGTTAGCAAGACTTGTCAATTATTTTTGTCACATTGCGAAGGCCATGAAGCAGCCAACTTCGTTTTTTTACTTAACAAATATGCTTTAGTATAATAGTGATGAAATGTATAGCCTAATTCTAGGGAGGACTTCGCATGGACATTAAAGCGAAAATTGATGAAATTGTTACCAAAGTTAAAAATGACAAGGATTTCTCATCAAAATTTATGAGCGACCCTGTTTCGGCGATTGAATCCGTTATCGGGATCGACCTGCCAAATGATCAGATCAACGCATTGATCGATGGCGTGAAAGCAAAAATAACGTTGGACAAAGCAGGCGACATCTTTGGCTCGATCAAGAAGCTGTTCTAATCAAACAAAGCATGTACCAGACAAAAGTATAAAAAAGAAATGCAGAAAAGCGACCATTATAGGTCGCTTTTCTGATACAGGCAAGACACCGAGCTGCATTGTTAGATGAACTGTGGGTGGAAGCTTCTTCGCATATCGTTTCTATTAAACTCTACTTCCGGTCAGTGCCACCATAGAACAATAAATATTGTTCGACCTGGCTGCTCCAATAAGCATCATCATGATGTCCGCCTTCAACTAAATGGAATTCATACGATTTCGTTTTCTTTTGGCTCAACACTTCATTCAGCTTCTTCGCCGGAGTTTGGAAATCATCCTGATCACCAATGTCGAGGTAAATCTCCATCTTAGCTAAGTTTTGGCTCTGGGCCAAATAGATCGGGTCGCGTTCCTTTCTTGCCTGATCGGTCGGGAATATTTTATCATGCAGCGGCTTCCACATTTCATCAAGGAATAATGCAGGAGCATGTGCACCTACTTTACTAAATAATTGAGGATTGCGGAAAGCTACGTGCAGAGCAGCAAAGCCCCCCATCGACACGCCTCCGATATAACGTCCTTTTCTGGATGGTAATGTGCTGAAATGCGTATCCACGTAATGGATTACATCTTGGGTAATATAACTTTCATACATCCCTTCATGCCATGCCTTCGGATCATCTGGCTTACCGTCCCAAACGCCCGCCTTTTTCGCTGTATTCATTCCCCAGCTATTATCAATTTTAGGAGCTACGATAATCATAGGCTCTATTCGACCGCTAGAGATTAATTGATCCGCTTTCTCGGTTATTTTTAATGCTTGGAACCAATGATCTTCATTCGATGAATACGCATGCAGCACATATAGTACAGGGTATTTGGTGCTCTTGTTGTACCCAGGGGGTAAATATACATTTACATTCATGTTTTTCTCAAGAGACTCACTATAGAAGATTGCCTTCATCGTGGTTGATGCATCCCTGCCTCCGTACGGAGCTGCTATTACGCTTTGCTGCACCAGCAGCAGCACGGCAACAAGCACGAACAACATTTTTCTCCATTTCATAAAATGCCTCCATTCGTCTATTAAAGTAAGGGTTGTATTCCCTCCCTACCTAATGTAATTTGAAATGGATTGGCTGTGCATAGCAGATCCACAGTAATTACCTGCAAATCTGCAACGTTATTCTTTCATCATCCAGCAATGCTGATTACGGAACTCTGCTGGCGTGCAGCCTGCATATTTACGAAAATTGCGGATGAAATGAGCGTCATCGGCAATGCCGACTTTGCCCATAATTTCCGTTGTGGGGAGCAGTGTATTGCGAAGCATGGAACTGGCCATCTGCATACGGATCGTGTTCAGGTAGGAGATAATCGACAGCCCTGTAGCTTTTCGAAAATGCTTGTTCATCGTTGTGCTGTTGATATGAAACAGGGACGTTAAAGTTTCAAGTTTGATTTTCTCGTGGTAATGCGTATGTAAGTATTCAATGATCGGCTTGATTTGGCTGATTTCGCTCGTATTGGGAAGTTTATTCGGCGTCGTATCGGCACTTAGATGAATTCGACGAATGAGGAACAATAGCTCCATCAAAAAAGATCGGCTGCGACAGGGCCAGTGTTGGTCCGGCTGTAAGGACAGATTCTCGTCGATCTCATCGACCATCTGCGCAATATGGATGGCCACTGCCGGGTCCACCGGGATGCAGCCGTAATAATTCTCTTGCCGCTCCACAAAGGGATCGAAATACCATGCATCCTGAAAATCAGACTGGAATAGGCTTGCCCCTTCGGTCGATTCAGGAATCGAGAGAATTCTGGCATTCACAACCGTTGGAAGAAACCGGAGTGCTTTGGCCTTTACTTGATTTCCTCCAACCAGTACTAGCGATTCGTTCTCATTCAGGCAATACACAGCTGGGGCAACAATCTGATAAAGGTACTCTCCGACCTGCACAATGCCGACACCCTCCTGAATCAACACAATGCGGTATCCACGATTCTCTTCTTCATCTTGCTTCAACGCTTCTTCCGGCATAGTCGACAATGTGAGTAGAAATCCCGGATAATACCTTCTGCCCAAGGTCCACAATTCCATCAGCTTCAGCTTCCTCTCATGCAATCTCACTCACTGAATCTTATGATCCCAACAAAAAACATATATTCTCATTGCTGTCGTCCCCACTACGATGCCTCTAATAGATACATTACAACAAGTGGGAATATTTTCCTATAATAAAAAACCAGCCGCCGATGGATTTCCGGAGACTGGCTGCTTAGACATACAGCTGATGTCGGTGCTTCGAGTGCCGCCCAGCGTCTGGGTGATGATAAACTGTACCAGGTCGATCCGGATTTCCAGGTCGTCCACAAACTGGCTGTTTTTGATTTCCTTCGGGAAACCTCCGTCATTGTTCTTGAATGGTTTCAGGATAAAATATTTAGTCCCGCTGCTTGTGGAAGAATAATGCGCTCTCGTTGTGAATTCGATTGAAGAGTTGGTTCCGCGAATCATGCCTTGCAGAGTTAATGTTTGTTGGAAATTACGTTATCGAGAAACTGATCTGCGTCGCTATTGAATTTCCAGTTAACTCCAAATTTATCAACCAGCATTCCAAAGCATGAAGACCAAGGCGTATTGGATAACGGCATGATGACATGGCCGCCAAGGGACAAATGATCAAAGTACTCTTTCAGTTTGTTCTTATCATCGATGACCAGACTAATCAGAATATTATTCCCTTTCACCAGCTCACCTGTTACCCCCTTCATTGAAGGCAAAATGTCCGACATCATGATCTTCCCGCCCGCGAATTCTATGGAAGACTCCATGATCATATTCAGCTCCCTTTCCGGCATTGGGTAGTTTGGATCTTGCGGGATATCGCCGAATTTCACTTTTTTTACTTCAATTGCGCTTAAAGCCTCCGAGTAAAATTCAATCACTTGTTCTGCAATTCCATCAAAGTTTAAATAGGCAATGGCTGACATAAGGCGTAACCTCCTTCTTGTTATAAATGGAGTATAATACATAATAGGTGACAGCTTATTGTCACCGTTTCATTCTGAAGTAGAAAAAGAGGGGAACCGATGGAAAAGGTTGAGAGACTAATCTCTATCATTATGATTTTGCTGAAAAAAGACCTTGTGTCCGCCAATGAATTCGCGCAATTATTTAACGTTTCCAAAAGAACAATTCTTCGCGATATGGAAACCTTGAGTTTATCCAACATCCCGATCTATTCGGTCAATGGAGTTCATGGCGGCTACGGCATTATGGATGAATACAAGGTTGATAAACGTCTGTTAAGCAGCTCCGACTTGGAGAATATATTGACTGCGCTCGGCGGATTGGAACAAATTCTGATTAGCGAAGAAGTTGAAATAACGATCAAAAAAATAGAAGCCATGGTTAGCCCATTAGCTTCTAAAGGTTCAATTCAACTGTCTTTTTATGATTGGGAGGGTCGGTCTGAATTTCGTCAAGCCTTGAAGACATGTCAGGAAGCGATATTAAAGAGAAGATTAGTTTCATTTGATTATTTAGATAAAAATGGAACCGCGACGCAAAGAACGGTCGAGCCCTATCAGCTTCATTTTAGCGAAACGAGTTGGTATCTGAAGGGATTCTGTCTACAACGTATGGGATATAGAACGTTTAAGTTATCCCGGATCGATCATCTTACTATGAATGAACAAACGTTTAGTTCTAGAGATGATCTGTTGGGGCAAGAGCAGGAAGCAAGTTATCAACCGGAGCTAGTCGCTGTCAAGGCGTTGATTTCACCTGGCATCAAAGATCAATTCATTGAAAGGTACGGCCGAAAGAGTATTGAATCTTATAGTTCTGAACTTTTCTTGGTAACCATGCATGTTCCTCAGAACAGTATTGGGTTTCAATTCTTAGCAAGCTTCGGTACAAATCTAAAACTCGTAGAGCCCAAATTATATGTTGAAGAATTTCGTAATTATTTACTTCAAATGGTGAATCAATATTCCTTCCATCAATAGACGAATTCACGATCAGTAGGACATCCCAGGTTCTCGAGAGCTTTACGCGCGGCAGCATCGACCGGCAGGAAAACCGCAATTTGCGGATACATACGGCTGCCTGCGGAAATAGAAACCTGTCTGTAGCGAATGGGAACAAGCTCGCCGGAGCTTTCGGTTCTGGCTAATATGGTCTGCGTATGATCCATTGCTTCCCCTGCATCCAGCACATTCAAATATTCGTCCACGTTATATTGCTGGAATTTATGAAGCAATTTCTGATACCACACATCGTAACGGGAAAGGATGTGCTCTTGTTTAATCGCATATATCCCGTTTATGGCGTGTGCCTCCCACTGCTCGAACGATGCTTTATCGAATGTTGAGCGGGACCGGATAGGCAAATCGGAATTAAAATGCAAATCAACCCTGTTCATTAAGCCATCGTACGAGCGGTCGAGCGGGATATCGAACAAATGGCGAAACGGCTCGTTAATCCCCTTGATATCCTGCGTGTGTGATACGATCATGGCGGGAAAAAGAATGCCTCTCATCGTGTGATGCGCCCACTCCAATGCACGCTCAAGCGCCCGCCCCTCCAATTCCGTCTGGATCGGAAGGTAACCGGCTGCCATTAGCAGATCGTTACGCTCGCCTGCAGTACAATCCAGATATTCTGCAATATTGAGGATCGTCTGACGATCAGGTATGCGGCGGGAACGTCCAACCAGCAAATTTTTATACGAAGGAAAGGCCTCGTCATTCAGCTCTTGTTGGGTAAATCGTTTTAAGAACGGGTGAGGCCGGTCGGCAAGCTCGTGCTGGCGCTTCATCCGCAACGCTTCAATCTCTCCCAATACGATTTTAAATCTAGAATCCTCTGTAGGTATATCCATCTTCTCCACCCTTCTGTAAGAAGTGTAGTTCTGCACTTGGGATGATCATTTATTTAAATTATACTCCTCAATGAAAAGGGAAGTCATCTCATAACACATAACCAATGGAGGAGATACAAAATGATTCATGCCATAGTAATTGATCCGCTTGCTCCGTCACATTTGGCGTTCAAGGAAGTTGATTCACCACAGGCCCAGCCTTGGGAAGCACTCGTGCAAGTGAAGGCCATCTCTCTTAATCGCGGAGAAGTGAAGGACGCTCAGGAGCAGGAAGTATCAAGCCGACCCGGCTGGGATTTCGCCGGAATTGTCATCGAGCCGGCCAAGAGCGGTGCAGGTCCACTGAAAGGGGCCCGGGTTGTCGGTTTGCTCCCGATGGGGGCTTGGAGCGAGCAGGTTGCTGCTCCCGTGTCGATGTTGGCCCAAATCCCGGACAAGCTCACTTTTTCGGAAGCGGCGACCTTACCCGTTGCTGGCCTGACGGCGCTTTATGCACTTAGAAAAGGTGGAATGCTGCTCGGAAAGCGCATTTTCATTACAGGATCGACTGGTGGGGTTGGGCTGTTCGCCCATCAGCTTGCGGCCCAGTCCGGCGCATATGTTGTAGGTACGGCCAGCACGGAAGAGAAGGCTGAGCTTGTACGAAAGGCCGGAGCTGATGAAGTTGTCATTGGATATTCGGCAATTTCATCAGCCCGCCAATTCGGTCCGTACGATCTGATCATTGATTCGGTAGGCGGCGATACACTGGCGGCGTTGCTGCCGCAGCTTGCGCCTCAAGGCATTTGCGTTGCGGTAGGATTTTCTTCTTCAAATACAGCAACGATCGATATGATGAATCTGGTGACCAGCGGAGGAAGAACTTTGTACAGCTTCTTTCTCGGAGAGGAACTCACTCGTCAATCCGCTGCGGACGATCTGAGCTTGCTGGCCCGACTGGTCGCAGACGGGCGGTTAAAGCCACGGATCGAGGTAGAAACACCTTGGACCGAAATCGACACCGTCTCCCGCAATCTGCTGGAGCGGAAGTTCTCCGGCAAAGCCGTGCTTCACTTGGGTCATCACAACTGATCGGGTAGACCATGAAGATACATATTTATGCAGTCAGAGTTGGTTTTTAACGCTTCGATGGTCTTAACATTCGGAGACTTATATATGGTCAAGTAATCAGCCTCGTCATAATCTTTTCGGATCGGAAAGGCAAGTTTCTCTTCATTCAATGAAAACTCTGCGTGGATTCCAGGCTTATTGCCTCGTGCATCCAAACGAATCCACGTTCTCAATTCCTGTATATAAACAGCACTTAATGCGTGAATACAATATCCCGTATCTGGAGTGTCCCCAATCGTAAGTCGTTGATAACAGAAGCCAGATGGTATGCCTGCTCTTCGCAGCATTGCACACAAAAGGTTCGCTTTTGCATAGCAAATGCCTTCATTATGAATCAATGTTTCCGATGCGGAACAAGTAATTCTAGAACTCTGGATATCCCAAGAATGGTCAATCTGATCTCTGACATATTCATACGACTGTTTAATAAAATCCACTTGATCTTGTGATGATGCTGCCAACTTGGAAGTCAATTCAGCAATCAGGGGGTGATCATAATCGACCTCTGCTGTCATGGTCAAGTAATCGTTATCGACTTGCGATTCACAGATAAGATTCATTATTTCATCCACCTTTAAACAATTATTTGCATGTTCGCTTCTTTTACAAGAGCTTCTACTAATAAACGCCTGATACCTTTAAGTTCCATTCCTGGTAACACAACCAAGGATCTAATTTCAGCTAAATCACGATCGAGTATATGTAGACTTGCGACCCCTGTGATTCTATTTTCATCATCAACAGCCACATAAAAGCATTGCAGCTGTTCGTAAATAGATTGACGTGTACAATGCAGAAGTTGTCCTTGAGTCGCATACATATTAAATAGTTTGATGGTATAATTATGCATATGAATGAGATAATTTTCAAATATTTTTATTCTGCTACCCATTTGCTATAAACCTGTTCAAGCAATTTTTGATACATATATCAATATTCGTGACCTAGAGAGCATACCCCCTTTTTCGAGGGGGTCCTTTTCTTTTTCAGGAGGCAAGATTGAGTTCACCTGCATCGCGCTGAAGTGCATCCTCCGACGCTCCTCGTCCATGTCTAGGACTACTTCAACCAACTAAAGTTTAACTGAATGAGGAAGAGGAAAGCGAGTTTCATCACAATCGTGATCTAGGGGATCTTCTCCTCCTTCCAAGCAAAAGTGCCGTCAGAAGCGAAATCTCTGTCAGCATCGATACTTCTGACACTTTTCTTTTCCAGCTACGCGAGGCCTTCTCCGGTCAAAGATACCCTCTTCGTTCCGTGGGATGTGGTGAGGATATTCAACACAAAAAACGATTCCCTCATGTTCCTTTCTCGCATTTCCCCTTAGCGCGTAGCCTATACATATATTGAAACCCATGCCCTGCAAGGAATTCCGCAAAAAAATTTGCCGTAACTTGTGGTACGGTTCGCCGTAACATCTGTAGGGCGAAATTTTTATACCATGCGTGAGTAATTAATCATTCGTTATGAAAGAAGGGCTTGGTTTGAACATCCAAAAACTGTACAATAATAAATATAATGAGGATTTAATTTAGCGAGGTGAATGCGATGTTAGAGGCACTTCCTCAAGACCTCACTCCGTTCTTTTGGGATGTATATATCGAGCAGCTAGAACCTGCCATTCACAGCCGCTTTATCATCGAGAGGCTTCTTAATGAAGGGAACCAACGTACCTTGCAGTGGCTTTTTTCCACTTATAGCATGAATGAAATTCTTCAAGCGGTGCGAAGCAGCCGCAATCTGTCACGCAAAACAGCACGGTACTGGCAGCTTTATTTTAATCTCAAGGAGGAGGATATGCGTTGTTTTGGAACGTCATTGACCCGACCAGACAATCTGTTCTAAAACAAATCCTCGAATCCGATCCGGTACCCGGGAGCTATCTTGCAGGAGGAACAGCATTAGCCTTGCTGCTCGGACATCGCGAATCCATCGACTTTGATTGGTTCACGCCCAATCCCTTTTCGCCGGGACAAATTGAGAGCAGCCTTTCCCCCAGAGGGCAGCTAATGATTTCTGAGGCTAAGCCGAACACTTTCCACGGTGTATTCAATGGTGTTCAGGTTACGTGGCTTCATTACCCCCGTCCACTTTTGGATGAGCTGTTCGTATTGATCGATTTGCCTCAGTTTAAAATGGCCTCTCTGTTGGATATCGGTGTCATGAAATTAATTGCAGCCAGTCAACGAGGAGCCAAAAAAGACTTTATTGACTTATATACCCTTGAACAACACGGTGTTCCGGTAACCTCACTCATCTCCCGGCTTGCGGATAAATTTCCGGGAAGCTCTGTCAATTACTATCACATCGTCAAAAGCTTGGTCTTCTTCGAAGATGCCGATATGGAACCAATGCCTCGAATGCTTCATTCCATAGAGTGGGGAACCATCAAAGATTATTTTATCCGCTTGCAAAAACCGCTATTGGATTTTATAGCAGACTTTTAATGTTGACGTTCAATAAATTTACTTTTTTCTTTTTGCAGTCTATGGTAGTGAATTGTGGTCATCTCCGCATCCAATCTCCATAAGGGGGCAAGTAAATAAAAGCAAGGTTTTGGAAATTCACTTCCCCATAATCCCCGGACATATGATGTGATTTAAGCAAGAAAATAAAGATGTTACGACTATTTTTAGTTTCCTGATGATCTTTTAAGTAATCATATTATGGAGGATCTCACGAAATAAATTTGTCCAGATTGGAACTAAATTGTAAGTTGTTAAGAAAACCCCGCTCAAGGAAAGATATAAAAAGATACCGCTTGGAGCTACTACTGATAGGCAAATGACTTGATTCATTTTCCGTTTCCAGAAACATCTCACTCTTTGCCTAAAGGGTACCTTCTGCCCTCGATATAAATAGGTACGCGGTTGCCTATAATAATATAACAACCACGGCTTTNAGACGATAGTTGAAGCGATTTAGCAGCATAAAATTGGTTCTGTGAAAACATACGCCATATAAATCTACATTTTCTTCCACTTTATCGGCATACTCTATTTTCTCAATATGAATGCGGAACTCATTCCAAGTTCCGTTTCCTCTCTCAGAATTAAGTAACTCGTCAAAGACAACTACTCCATAGCGAAGAAAAATGCTTTTCTCCTCAAAGGGCACTTCGAAAACTTTTATGTCGTAATCGAAAAAGATCACCTTGCCTTTTAAGTATTTAATGTCCGAATTGAGCTTGTTCTTAATGGTAATTTGACGTCGTGACGTCGAGTCATTATTTTCCCGTCCACAAATTTTCTTTCTTCGCTAAAAAGGCCATCCTTAATAGGATGACCTTTCATTACAGAATGTTTTGTATCTTTTAGCGTAATCAGAAACAACTTCGTTAATCCTCTAATTTAGTGATCATGTCATACACCTTACTCAAATTCGTCTTAAAGTATGTAGTAAAGTACCAGTCACGATACAATTCCGGTACTTCAATCTCATCAATGCTTTTCTCATTTTGAACGGCCTCTGTCACGATTGCCATAATATCGGTTATATATCCCTTCACATCGTGAAGTTCTTGCAAAGAGCATACTTCGCCATGTCCCGGTACGATCGTTTCTATATCCAGCAGTTCGATCTGCTCTAAAATATTCAGCCATTCCTGAGGATTTGCATACGTCAAAACCGGGTGATGTTTGGAGAGCACCAGGTCCCCTACTACGACAATTTTGTCTTCCGGGATGTACACAATTGCATCACTTTGCGTGTGCCCCCCGCCAAATGTAATGAGCTGAACGCTACGATTACTGCCATGTATCGTCATCTGCTGATCAAAAGTTATTGTTGACAACGAATGTACTAGATTGGGGAGCATCTTCATAAACTCACGGTCACTAGCATTTTCCCATGCCATTTCCCTTTTTAACTTTTCATCCGTCTCTTGTTGAATCTGCTCTTCAAATTTTTCGATAGCCTGATACAACTGCTCCGTGTTTTCCCGATATTGGGCTAACCTGTCTCTGGCAAAAGTATTCATAATCTCACGAGTAGTTGATGTTGAAATAATATGAGCCGCAGGTAAAAACACTTGATTTCCAGAGGTATGATCACTATGCCAATGCGTGTTGATTACATAGGATACAGGGTTTCCCGTGAGGTACTCTGCGGCAGCTTTCAAATCCTCTGCGGCCTGTATTGTCGAGAATGTATCCACGACAAGAGTTGTATCGCCTAGATCAATGATTGCTGCATTCCCCAAAGAACCGGTACCTGGAACCGCAATCGCTGCAATTACACTATCAGCGATGTAATTTAGCCGAAAATGATCGGAGCCTCTAAATGATTCGATCCTATTTTTCATAGTAATCTCTCCCTCCCAACATGGGAATACACTATACTCCAAATCTATGCGGTAGACAATAATATTTTTCCAAAAAATGTAGGTGGACGGGGTTATTTTTGTCCAGGCACCTTCAACGCCCAATCATCCATGAGAAAATGAAGGCAACTCATTAACAGGAAATCGTCCATGCCTTGGAGTCCCATGCTGACGCCGCCAGGCGTTCCATATGTGCAGCAACGCTAAAATAAAAAATAAAAGAGACAAGTGCAGCATACACTTGTCTCTTTTACTCGGAGAAGAAATGGTATTAGCTAAGTGAATCCAACAGCGTCTTCACCTGCGGGCTGAGCTTCAGCGCATTCAGGATGATCTGCAGAGCTTCTGCGCGTGTGGAGTTGCTCTTGGCATCAAACTTTCCATCTGCTTTGCCGTTGATGATACCAGCTTGTGCTTCAGCTTTGATCTCGTTGGTTGCATAAGAACCCTTAAGATCATCAAAATCACCTTTGGTGGTGTCCTTCGATACGTTGTCAAGGTTTACGATGCGGGATAAAAGGACAACCATTTCCTCGCGGGTGATCGTGTTATTCGGCTTGAACGTACCATCCTCATATCCCCTGATTACCCCTGCCTCTGCAAGGTTCACAATGGCGTCTTTCGCCCAGTGGCTGCCTACGTCCTTCAACGCGATGCTAGTAGGGCTACCACCTTGTATATCGAACACGCGACTCAGAATCACTGCAAATTCAGCACGTGTGATCTGATTATCCGGCTTGAACGTACCATCATTGTAACCTTCAATAACACGCAGCTTTATGAAAGTATCAATAGTTTTTTCAGCCCAGTGGCCTTTCGTGTCCGAAAGTGTTAATGTAATTGGATTGCTTTTAGCCAACTGGATCCGAGTCTCAATGTTCTTAACAACATTGGCATCACCCTTTACTACATCCGACTTGAACACATCCATTGCTGGGGTTGGTGTCGGTGTTGGTGTTGGTGTTGGTGTTGGTGTTGGTGTCGGATTAGTGTTAGTTGAACCGGAATTCGTATCAGTATTGCCAGAAGATTGAGAAGCCCGCGTGACATTGACCGTATAAGTTGCCTGAGTCCCGTCTTGTGCCGTGACAACAATGCCAATGACATTTGAACCCACACTCAGATTAATCGGATTATTAACTGGAGCCCCATTGAGCTGGAATTCCGCGGTTGCATTGCTATCGTAAGTTGTATAGGTAACTGTCGTGTCCGAAACATCGTTAGGCACAGTTGCAGTGTAGGCGTACACATCTCCACTTACCGTTTGATCGAGCGTAATGCCGCTTAAATTCAACGAGCTCAAGGCATTATTACTAGAAACCGGCTTGGCACTGCTCTCATTGGAATTCCCGCTTATCCCATCATCATATATCGCTTTGACGATGAAATAATAGGTCGTACCATTCGTCAATCCAGTTGCTGTGTAGCTGTATGTAGCACCGCTCACAGTTGCTTCTGCTGTAGGCCCGTACATGCCGGAAGTCGTCGCCTTATATACGTTATAAGTGACTACTTCGGACGTAGTCGAAGCCGACCAATGCAACGTCACCTGTCCATCACCGGCTACTGATGACAATCCAGTTGGAGCGTTAAGCATTCTGCTCACTGTGACGATGGATGAGGCCGTAAATCCTCCTTCGGCCGTTGTTGCAGTAATGGTTGCCGTACCTGCAGCCACTGGCGTGACGATGCCGGTGTTGTCTACTGTCGCAACACTTGAGTCGCTGCTTGTCCACGTCACACTCTTATTTCCAGCGTTGCCCGGAGCTACCGTCGCAGTCAATACAGCAGTGCTTCCACCTGCCGACAAGGATAGCAAAGCCTGATCCAAGGTTACACCGGTTACATGGGCTCCGATCTGAATCGTTCCGGTGCTGTGGCTCATACCTGACATGACGCTTGCTGTGGCCGTACCATCAGCAAATCCTGAGGCTGTGACCGTTAGTGTTTTTGAACCCGGAAAAGCATCGTTAAAAGTAAAGTTGCCCGACGCATCCGTTGTGGCTGCTGTTGATGTAAAGCCGCCTGTCATCGTGACCGTCGCCCCACTGACCGGGTTGTTAGTTATGTCTTGAACGGTACCGCTGAGTGTTCCTGGTGTATAAGTAGCTCTTAACCCGTTATTAGTAGCCACATACATACTCCCTGCAGAATCTAAACTAAGTGACCAAACATATCCGAGCTTGGCGCCACTCGCCGCCCCGCCGTCACCTGAATTGCCAGTTATACCCGTTCCCGCTATAGTACTGATGATCCCGGTGGCGAGATCAATCTTTCGAACAATAAAGTTGTCATATTCTGCGATGTAAAGCTGACCGTCAACGATAGCGAGGTTGTGTGGACCGTGCAGCTTGGCGCTGCTTGCTTGGCCGCCGTCGCCCGAATACCCGCTAGTATTGGAAGTTCCTGCTACGACAGAAACATTCCCGCTTGTGTCAATTTTCTTTATGACATGGAGCGTATATTCAGATACGTAGATAGTGCCATCCGAACTCACGGCAATCCCCATAATCTGGCTAAAGTTGGTCGCTACCGTCGTAACATTTCCTTGCGTGTCCACCTTGTACAAGCTGGTTAATGAACCGTTGCTATAATACAAATTGCCGGAGCCGTCCACAGCAAGTGACATATTCGAACTCAAATTGGTAGGACCTGCAATTGTCGTAACCGTTCCTGAAGGATCTACTTTTTTTAATCCTGCAGTCGCCGCCGCATAAATATTATCGTTAGCGTCGATAACAAGCTGATAAGTTGTCGAACCCAAAGATGCGAAGAGACTTTCCACGCCTGCAGCCGTGAGTTTATAGATTTTTGTCGAATCTGCTGATTTTACGTAATAAAGATTGCCGCTCGAGTCTACCGTTACCCCTTGATAGCCGCCTGACTTAACAGTGCTGATTATAGGACCAGCGACCGAAGCCTCGGATACGGGTGCATATAAACCTAGGTAGGAAGAGAACAACAAAACCCCTAACATGATTAAAAAAGTCTTTTTGACAAGCTGCCGACTAATTTGTAGTTTCAAAGTCTACCATCCATTCTCTGTTGAGTTTTGTAAGTCATGAATTAAACCGCAGAACGAATAAACTCAATTGCCTATTATGATTTTTATATAATAACATTATTAATTTCTTAGAACTATATTTATGTGAGCATTTTGCATAATATATTTTTGAGAATTAGGCAGCAGAATCCTAGGCCTAGTAGAACCGTATTTTCAGCTTGGCTGTTTTGAATTGTAAAAATGGACAGACCTGCAGAATTTCTGCTAAATCAAAAAAAACGGCGACTACTGCAATGTCCCACAAGCATTCCGACCGATTGCGCAAAAAAACTTGCCGTTACAATAATCCCCCCAAAGGACAAAAAAATGGACCCGATATACTCGGGTCCCAAGCCATCTATATTTCAAAGGGGGTCATGCGTCTATTGTAACCTGTCAGTATTAGAGTTAGGTGACGGGTTTATTTCATTTGTGTAACAGTGTGAACACCGTAATTTCCGGCCGGCACATGAAGCGGAATGGCATATAAGTCTCGCCGAATCCCCGACTGACATACAGCTTCATCTGCTGCTTCCCAACTGTGTACAGACCGCTGACATACTTGGTCGCCCCCTTCGGAACAAACAGCGGGCCTGCAATAGGAAGACGAATCTGCCCCCCATGGCTGTGCCCCGACAATTGAAGCTGGATGGAGTAATCCTGCACCTGATCCGCATAATCCGGTTCGTGCATCAGGAGAAGTGTGAACATTCCGGACGGAATCCCGCCGAGCGCCGCTTTGGGATCAGGTCCGGGGACGCCGATCAGCACATCCTCCATCCCCGCTATCGCAATCGCTGCGTCTCCCTTCTTCACCAGCACATGCCGGTTCCGCAGCACGGTGAACCCCGCCTGCTCCAGATATCCCACCAGCTTCTCGGCGTTCTTGTAATCATGATTGCCCAATATGGCGAATTTCCCGAGCGGAGGCTTCAGCTCTGCGAAGAGCGGGACGGACTCCTCCATATCCTCGGAATAGCTGTCAACGATGTCGCCGCTCAGAACAACCATATCAGGGTTGGCCGCTTGAATATGAGGGATCAATCTCTTAACGTCTCCCGCATCCTTGTTGAATCCGAGATGCACGTCGCTGAGAAGAAGAAGTTTCATTCCCGAAAAAGCGGCGGGCAGCTCCTTCCAGCTAAGGGTCAGCCGGGTAGTCTCCAGCCAGTGGGGTTCGCCCTGCCAGCTGTAACCGCCGGTAAGAAGTCCCGCTCCCACAACGGCGGCTGCACCACGGGCAAGAAACTGACGGCGGGATATCCGGCGTTTGCCGTCACCTGCTGAATTCGCCGGAACGGACGATTTGCCCCCTTCCTCCGGAACCGGGGATAGGGGAAGACTGGAATTCGGTTCAGTCATTAGGGGCGACCCTCCTTTCATGGCAGCATCCGGATTGAATCTGAGAACCGGACGGATTCTGATCTATTCAGCGGAGCTTGCTCCCGCTTTCTTGTTCATCTAACGCATCCTCCACCGCTTCATCCGCTTCTTCATCCACCTCAGCTTCCAGATCGACCTCTACCTCCGCCTTGATCTCCTCTTCCGTCTGGGGACCGAGTATTTTGCGGAACAGACCGAGCATCGACAAAGCATACGCTACCGTAATGAAGCTGAAGCCGATCTGCATAATGACTACGAGCCTAGCGGTATTGTCCACGGGAGATATATCCCCGTATCCGACGGTCGTGAACGTAGCGACACTGAAGTAGAGGAATGTGATCAACTGGGTCGGCAGGTCCTGCCCGATTCCATCGCCGTGGAAGGAAGACTGGCCGAAGAGCTTGTAAATCGAGGTGTAGACGATTGTGAAGAACAGGATACAGATTACCGTCGCTACGCTGATCCGGAGCAGCGTCGACTGCATGGTCACTTCCTTGCTGTTCGATTCCTTGATTTCATGAAAAATAAATATCAGATAAAAAATGACTGACACCAGACAGGACAGCATGATCAGGGCCCGCATGCCCCGGCTTCCCGTAACCAGGGTATCCAGGCTGATCAGGTTCAGCAAATCCTCCATGGAGAACAGCACATAGATGAGCAGTGGAACGAGAAGAACGCCTTGGCTTACCCATCGTACTTTCACCCGATAAAAAAACAAAGCGAGGAACACCACCAGCACCGTGTTCAGGGTCCACATCCATCCGTCCATGTCATTCGCTCCAGTCCCCTGCCAGTCCTGAATCGGGCGTACTAATTGGTCCGGTTTAGCGGCTCTTCTGTTACTCGTTCCCCCGTTACTCTGTTATGGTAATCGTAACAGGCGTCACCGGCGTATCGGCATAAGCAGCCGCAAGTCCGCGGGACAAGGCTTCACGGACCGGAACCCGCCGCAGCGGCAGCATAACCTCAAACGCCTCGGTGAACGGGAACGGACCCAGCAGAAGCTCCGCCCCTCGCCACTCGGCGGCAACCGTTCGTCCCCCGGTGCAAGCAAACGCCTTGGCGGACGGGAAGCCCTCCCTGAACCAGGGATGGAAATCCTTCTTCGGCGTGCCGGGCTCATGCAAGGAGAGGAACAGCGACAGATCGTCGCAGAATTGCAGCAGCTTGCCGTCGAGATAGAGCTCGTCATCACCGGGAGCCTGTCCGCTCTCTTCCAGCTTCCGGTGAATGGCGGAACGCCGCTTCTCCTCTTCCTTCAGATATACCGTCAGCTCCGGGCTCCGCTCGCCCGACACCTCGATCAGCCGCTCGTAATGCAGGCTGCACAGCAGCGCTCCGTATAGGGTCGACGCTTCGATTTCATCAAGTCCCCGGCGATAGAAGGTCAGCTTCGGAACCACAGGAAAATCGATGAATGTGTAAGGCAGCTTGGCCTTATCGTTCCAAAAGGGCGTCTCGTCCAGATCCACCCAGCCCCGGTCATGATTCGCGGTTGCGTACAGCACCTCTTCCCTGTGCTTCCGGTGAGCCTTCTCTATGCGAAAACGCGCCGCAAGCTCGGCGGACAGAAGCCCGTGGTCATGCTGCTTGATCATTACAAAATGCTCGTCCTGTACCCGACAAATCAACGAAAAGCCCCCTCCCGGCTGGCAGGTCTGCCTGTGTAATACGCAGATTATAACATATTTACCCCTGCGATTCGGAATTGCACCCCGGGCCTCCTTCGGATTGTCCGGCGCCTTCTTCGAGGTGCACGGCTCCCTCAGCGGGACTTGAAGCCTTCCAGAAAATAGCCGACACCCTGCATCAGATCATCCGGGAGCTCTTCTGTCTTCAGAGAGGCCTTCATTTCGCGGATGACTCTCTCCCGGTCGGGACCGGCCTCACGCGCAATCATGGCCAGCTGCTCCCAGGCTTCCAGATCGCGCCGGAATTCCGGCCCGTTCATCGGCAGACCGTGGGATTCGACATACCAGTCGGCGCCATAGGCATAAGCGCCTGCGAGCAGGCGCAGGAACGAGCCGCTCGTGTACCGTCTCGGTCCGCCGTAGACAGCCGGACCAAGGGCATCTCCCAGGAAGAGCACCTTGTCTTCACGGACATGCAGGTAGCAGCAGTCGGCGGAATGATCGCCTCCCATATGAACCAGCTCGCATACAACGCCTCCCAGGTCCAGCTCGATCCGGTCCTGGAACAGCAGATCGGGCTGTATAATCCGAATGCTGCTTCGCTGTTCGCCATATTCCTTCCGGATGTCCGCCGCGCTGCTCTCGCTGATAATGTTCTTGCGCACCAGCTCGTCCAGGCCGGCGTCCGACCCGTCCATTCCCTCCAGGGCAGCCAGAGCGCGGCCCGTCTCTGCATGGGCTGCGGCGGGGATGCCGTCCCAGGCTGGCATTCCGAAGGTGTGATCCCAGTGCCAATGGGTCAGCACCATCATGTCCGGCGGCCGGATGCCGCGCTTCGCCAGCTCTGCGCGGAACAGCTCCGCATGGGCCGACGAATTGCCGGCATCCATGAGCAGCGTGCGCCGCTCTCCGGAAATGGCCGCAAGAATGGGACGGTCCGTCTCATGCTCCGCGTGCATGATGAACACATGAGGGGTTAACCGTTCATATCGATGAGTCATGGAAGATCCTCTTTTCCGCGCATGACATGCGCTTTGGAGTAGGTGCGGCCGACATTCGTTTACAAGCCGACGTCTGTGTTCTCTATGTTGGAGGAAGACGGCCTTTCAAGCAAATCCCTTCTTCGCGGGAGATGCTGGAGACAACGGGGATGCTGGACATGATAGGGATGCTGGAGACGACAGGCATGACTGGAGACGATAGGGATGCTGGAGACGACAGGAACGACGGGGGGACGGCAGGCGCGCAGGGATGGCGAGGGTGGCAGGGATGTTGGAGATAACAGATACGACAGACATGCCGGGAATGGCAGATATAAGACATCGGCCGCGTGATTGACAGCACAGCGCCGCCGGGCAGAATCCCGGCGGCGCTTATAGTGAAGCCATGCAATGCGGCTAGGTTACACGCCCAGCCAGCGCTTGAACATATGCTTCGTCGTCTGCTTGTTGATCTCCGCGATGGAGGTCGTCAGCGGGATGCCCTTCGGGCAGGCCCGGACGCAGTTCTGCGAGTTGCCGCAGCCCTCGATGCCGCCGTCCGTCATCACCGCCTCCAGGCGTTCATCGGCGTTCATTTCCCCCGTCGGATGCGCGTTGAACAGCCGCACCTGGGAGATGGCCGCCGGGCCGATGAAGTCGGTCTTCTCGTTGACGTTCGGACAAGCCTCGAGGCAGACACCGCAGGTCATGCACTTCGACAGCTCATAGGCCCACTGCCGTTTCTTCTCGGCCATACGTGGGCCAGGACCGAGATCGTAGGTGCCGTCGATCGGAATCCAGGCTTTGACCTTCTTGAGCGCATTAAACATCCGGGTCCGGTCGATAACCAGATCGCGCACAACCGGAAAGGTCGCCATGGGCTGGACGCGAATCGGCTGTTCCAGATTGTCGATCAGCGCGGCGCAAGCCTGCCGGGGCTTGCCGTTGATGACCATGGAGCAGGCGCCGCACACTTCCTCCAGGCAGTTCGATTCCCAGCATACCGGTACGGTGTGCTC
Organism: Paenibacillus sinensis; assembly: GCF_019904155.1. GTDB lineage: Bacteria > Bacillota > Bacilli > Paenibacillales > Paenibacillaceae > Paenibacillus_AQ > Paenibacillus_AQ sinensis. The sequence continues at coordinate 81,027 of NZ_JAHCMB010000239.1, read as the reverse complement.
ACCCTTCGAATTGACCGGGTTGCGCTGGATTTCCATCAGGGCGCTGATCACATTCATGCCCGGACGGTAAGGAAGCTCGAATTCCTCCGCGTACGGAGCGCTGTCCGGTTCGTCCTGGCGGGTGATGATGAATCTAACTTGTTTGGGAGCCGCCGCCGATTGCGCCATGTTAATCCCTCCTAAAAGTTTTGATAGGATTACTTCATTGATTCACTTCGTCAAAACTTGCATCGGAAGCGTACACTTAGTTTTGATAGGATTACTTCGTTGATTCACTTCGTCAAAACTGGCAACGGAAGCGTACGCTTAGTTTTTAATCAGCGGACGCACTTGCTGATACACTTCGTCAAAACTCGCCTCGAATGCGCCTATTTATCCTTCGAATAATCGCGCACCCGGGGCGGGATCAGCGATACATCGACAGCCTCGTACGTAATCTGCGGACCGTCCGGCGTCCAGGCCGCCTTCGTCGTCTTCAGGAACTCCTCGTCGTTGCGGCTTGGGAACTCGGGTTTGTAGTGCGCGCCCCGGCTTTCGTTCCGCAGCAGCGCGCCCTGCGTCATCGCCTCCGCCAGCTCCATCATGTTCCACAGCTGCCGGGTGAACGCCGCGGCCTGATTGTTCCAGCGCGAGGTGTCGTTCATGTTGATCTGGCGGTAGCGCTCCTTCAGCTCCCTGATTTTGCCGATGGTGGCTTCTAGCTTCGAATTGTGGCGCACCACCGTCATGTTGGCCGTCATCCATTCGCCAAGCTCCTTGTGAATCACATAGGCGTTCTCCGTGCCGGTCATTTTCAGGAGGTTGTCGTATTTGTCCTGCTGGGCGCGGCTTGCGCTGTCAAATACGGACGAGGACACGTCCTGCGCCGATTTTTTCAGACCCTTGATATATTCCACAGCCTTCGGACCCGAGACCATCCCGCCAAAAATCGCCGACACCAGCGAGTTCGCGCCCAGACGGTTCGCGCCGTGGTACTGGTATTCGCATTCGCCGGCGGCGAAGAGGCCCGGGATATTCGTCATCTGGTTATAGTCGACCCACATGCCGCCCATAGAGTAATGGACTGCCGGGAAGATTTTCATCGGAATTTTACGGGGATCGTCGCCCATGAACTTTTCATAGATTTCGATAATGCCGCCGAGCTTGACGTCCAGCTCCTTCGGGTCCTTATGCGACAGGTCCAGGTAGACCATATTCTCGCCGTTAATTCCGAGACCCTGGTCGACGCAGACATTGAAGATTTCGCGGGTCGCAATGTCGCGCGGCACCAGGTTGCCGTAGGCGGGGTATTTTTCCTCAAGGAAGTACCAGGGCTTGCCGTCCTTATAGGTCCAGATGCGTCCGCCCTCACCCCGGGCCGATTCACTCATGAGGCGCAGCTTGTCGTCGCCGGGAATGGCCGTCGGATGGATCTGGATGAACTCGCCGTTAGCGTAATGAACGCCCTGCTGGTACACGGCGCTTGCCGCCGTGCCTGTATTGATCACCGAATTGGTCGTCTTGCCGAAAATAATGCCGGGTCCCCCGGTCGCCAGAATCACCGCATCCGCCGGGAACGTCTCGATCGCCATCGACCGGAGATCCTGCGCGCAGATGCCGCGGCACACGCCCTCGTCATCCAGCACGACGGACAGGAATTCCCAGTTCTCGCGCTTCGTTACGAAGCCTTCGACCTCCCAGCGCCGCACCTGCTCGTCGAGCGCGTACAGCAGCTGCTGGCCGGTCGTCGCGCCTGCGAACGCAGTGCGGTGATGCTTCGTGCCGCCGAACCGGCGGAAGTCCAGAAGGCCCTCCGGCGTACGGTTGAACATAACGCCCATCCGGTCCATGAGGTGGATGATGCCCGGTGCGGCTTCGCACATGGCCTTGACAGGAGGCTGGTTGGCGAGGAAGTCGCCGCCGTACACCGTGTCGTCAAAATGCACCCAGGGAGAGTCGCCCTCCCCCTTCGTGTTGACGGCGCCGTTGATGCCGCCCTGGGCGCATACGGAGTGCGAGCGCTTGACCGGAACCAGCGAGAATAGATGCACATGTACGCCGGCTTCCGCCGCCTTGATGGTCGCCATCAGGCCGGCGAGGCCGCCGCCAACGATAATGATATCGGCTGTTGCCATGATTGGTTCACTCCCTTGGTTGACATTTGATGCCGCTTGCGCCTGTGTCTATGGTGACGGGATGCCTCGGAAGGCCTCGGTCAGGCTGTGCCGGCTTCGGGGCTTCCATAGCTGTTCCGTTTTTGTGGACACTTTTTCACAGACTAGATAACGGTTCTTACGATTTGGAAGGCAGCCTCTGCGGTCTTGAATTCGCTGCTCCGGAACGTCACTAGAGAGATCAGGAACATCGCGGTCACGACCACGAACAGCCCCAGGCAGATGTAGGAAGATACCCGCTGGGAACGGGGACCGACCGTAACGCCCCAGCTGACGAGGAAGGACCAGAGACCGTTGGCAAAATGGAAGCAGGCGGCGACAACTCCGACAATGTAAAAAATAAGCCAGCCCGGGCTGTTCACGATATCGTGCATAACGCCTCCCAGCTCCTCATGCGTCACGTTGCCCAGCGCCACCTGCACCCGCGTCTCGTAGAGATGCCAGATGATGAAGATGAAGGTGAGCACGCCGGTGATCCGCTGAAGCGTATAGCGCCAGTTCCGTTCCAGGTTGAAGCGGTTCACGTTCGGCTTCGCCTGGTAAGCGATATACAGACCATATACCCCGTGGTACAGCAGGGGAAGCCAGATCAAAAAAATCTCCAGGAAGAGGACAAGCGGCAGGCTGTTGAGCCACAGCACACTGTCTTTGAAGCCGGATGCTCCCCCCTCCACCGCTGAAAAATTCGTCAGCATATGCTCGATGAAGAAGAAGGCGAGCGGGATGACGCCGAGCAGGGAGTGAATCTTTCTGGAATAAAAGCCTCTCATCATTGCGGGGTCCCCTTTCCGATAAAAGAGCGTTTTCATTAATCAGCATACACCAGAGAACCGGGGGTTGAAACATGGCTTCGGGCAGCTTCGACCGACGGAAAATCACCTGTTTTTGGCCTTCTCCCGCTCCTGGCAAGGCTTATCATCGATTTTTACAAATTGTGAATATCTTGTGTCACTTTGTATGTTACTCTTTTTTCGCTTATAAGGGAATTGCAAACTGATTATTAAACGTTATACTATTAACGCATAAGAGAAGCTGACAAAATCTGTCTCAATTTCGAAAAACATAGATCCCGGCGGCGATAGGAGTGACAGTGATGTTTGACGATTTCGATATTTTCGCGGCAGTAGTTGAGCAATCAAGTTTGAACAGGGCGTCCCGTCAACTAAATTTGTCACAGCCTGCTCTGTCGCGCAAAATCTCCAAGCTGGAGGAGCGGCTGGGGGTCCCTCTATTCAACCGGTTCGGCAAAAGACTGGAGCTGACCGAGGTCGGACGTCTCGCTTATACCTATGCTCTGGAGCAGCGCCAGCATCGCGCCAAATTTCTGGAGGCCATCTCCAAATTCAAACAGGGCGAGCCGCTGTCGGTGACGATGGGAGCGAGCCTAACGACTCTGCAGACGACGCTGCCGCCGCTCGTAAACGCATACATGGAACAATACCCGGCGGCGGAGCTGAAGCTCATCACCGGCAAAACGCATGAAATCGTCACCTCGGTCCGCGAGGGGCGCTCCGAGGTCGGCATCATCGCCTCCGCCACGGATGAAGCGGGCCTGCGCTGCGTGCCGCTGTTCGAGGACCGGCTGCGGCTGGTCGTCGCCGGACATCATCCGCTCGCCCAGCTCCCGAGGCTTGAGATGGAGCATCTGACCGGCCAGCCGATGATCCTCTTCTCCAAGGGCAGCTGGTATCGCCGGATGACCGACGACCTGTTCCAGCGCAGCGGGGTCCAGCCCGACATCCGCATGGAGATCGACTCCTTCGAGGCGATCATCCGGCTTCTGCCGACGATCAAGGCGGCTGCGCTGCTCCCGAATTCCTATCTGCGGCCGGAGCTGCTGGCCGGAGGAGGACTCGCCTCCCTGCATATCCGGGAGCTCGAAATGACCAAGCGGACGACCTGCATGATTTACCGCGAACCGGGCGATTTAAGCCCGGCGGCGCGCAGTCTGATCCGGGTCACCGAAGGAGTGTTCCAGGGCGGACTGCCCCCTGTCCCGTAAAAATGCCGCTTGACTCGGCAGCCTGTCCTGATGTAAGGTAGTACCAATTTCATTGATCAGGCTTTGACCAAAGACATGATTCCCTTAACGGGCCGCCAGAGAGAGAAGTGAGTGCTGAGAGCTTCTTCGGCAACCGGATGCGGAATTACCCCTTTGCAGCCGCTTCGCGGAACCTTGGCATGACGCTGATTCCAGCGCTCATCCGGGCAGTATGCGCAGCCGATTCATCCCCGTTACCGGATGCTATGAGGACTTGCGCATGGCAGGGCGCCCGGAACTTCCGGAGCTTTGGGTGCTGCAGGTCAAATCAGGGTGGAACCACGGGCTTAAACGCACTCGTCCCTTACAGGACGGGCTGCGTTTTTTTGCGTCCGCAGGTTATTGTCAGGCCGGCTGATCATGAAATTATCGTTAGTCAATCGAACAACGAAAGACCGAACAACGAAAGACCAAATTTTCGGGAAATGGAGGCTATGCAGATGGAGATCAACGTAAAATTACCAGATGGCGCAGTAAGGAGGTACCCGGTCGGCACGACGATTATGCAAGTGGCGGAATCACTCGGCACAGGAATACGAAAGCGGGCAGTGGCGGGCACAGTGAACGGGCATACGGCTGATTTGAGCGTGATGCTTCAGTCTGATTGCCTCCTGACCCTGATTATGGCGGACAGCCCCGAAGGTATAGAAATTGCCCGGCACAGCACCGCCCATATTATGGCACAGGCGCTCAAACGGCTGTTCGGCGGCAGCGCCGTCAAGCTGGGCATCGGTCCCGTCATCCGGGACGGATTCTACTACGATGTCGAGCTCGACCGTTCCTTGAGCGTCGATGAGTTAGCCGCAATCGAGCGGGAAATGGAGAACATTATCCGCGAGAATCTGCCCATCATGCGGCGGGAGGTCTCCCGGGAGGAAGCCCTGTCGATATTCGGGGAGCTGAAGGAGCCGCTGAAGCTGGAGCTGATCGCCGATCTTCCGCAGGATGCCGTCATCAGCATCTACACCCAGGGGGAATTCACCGACCTATGCCGTGGCCCCCATCTCCCAAGCACAGGGCGCGTCAAGGCGTTCAAGCTGCTGAATGTGGCGGGAGCCTATTGGCGGGGGGATTCCGCCAGACCGATGCTGCAGCGCATCTACGGAACTGCTTTTCCGGATAAAAGTATGCTGGAGGAGCATCTCCGCTATCTGGAAGAGGCGAAGAAGCGCGACCACCGCAAGCTTGGCAAAGAGCTCGGGCTGTTCATGTTCTCCGAAGAGGCGCCGGGAATGCCCTTTTACCTCAAGGGTGGCATGACGATCCGGAACGAGCTGGAGAATTTCGCCCGGGAGCTGCAGTTCCAGCGGGGCTATGACGAAGTACGCACACCCCTGATGATGAACAACCGGCTCTGGGAGCAATCCGGACACTGGGATCATTACAAGGACAATATGTATTTTACCAATGTGGACGACAGCAAGTACGCGCTGAAGCCGATGAACTGTCCGGGCCATATGCTGATCTACAAAAACGAGCTGCGCTCCTACCGGGAGCTGCCGGTCCGGCTGTCCGAATTCGGCCAGGTACACCGGCATGAGCTGTCGGGAGCGCTTGGCGGAATGATGCGGGTCCGCACCTTCTGCCAGGACGATGCGCACTTGTTCGTCCTGCCGGAGCAGATCGAAGCGGAAATCGGCCGCGTCATGGAGCTTATCGATCATGTATACCGTGTCTTCGGCTTCGAATACACGGTGGAATTGTCCACCCGGCCGGAGGATTCCCTCGGCTCGGATGAGCTCTGGAACGAAGCGGAGGCTGCCCTGCGGAACAGCCTCGACCGCAACGGTCTGCCCTACCGCCTGAACGAAGGCGACGGCGCATTCTACGGCCCGAAGATTGACTATCATATTCTGGATGCCCTGAAGCGGAGCTGGCAGTGCGGAACGATCCAGCTGGATTTCCAGATGCCGGAGAAGTTCGACCTGCATTATGTAGGGGAAGACGGCCGCAAGCACCGGCCGGTGGTCATCCACCGGGCCGTGTACGGCTCCATTGACCGGTTCATGGGCATCCTGACCGAGCATTACGCCGGGGCGTTCCCGCTCTGGCTGGCGCCGGTGCAAGCGCGGGTTCTGCCGGTCTCGGACGCCTCGGCTGACTATGCCGCCGAGCTGAAGCAGCGGCTCGAAGCCGCCGGGATCCGGGCCGAGGCGGACCTGCGGCCGGAGAAGCTGGGCTACAAAATCCGGGAAGCCCAGCTGCTGAGAACGCCCTATATGCTCATTGTCGGAGAGAATGAGCAGGCCTCCGGCTCCGTGTCGGTACGGTCACGGAGCGGCGGTGACGCCGGTGTGAGCAGCGTGCCGGAGCTGATCGCGCAGCTGCAGGAGGAAATCGCCGCGAAGCGGTAAGGGTACGGCGATTGGTCAAGCGCTTCAGATATCGGCTGGGGCAAGCGGTTAAGGCACGGATACTGCGCCTTCCGGCTTCAGCCAAACAAGGGCACATCACGCGAAGCCGGTAGCCTGACCAGATCAAATCTCAGTCAGAATAAACCATTGCCTCAACGGACTCAGCTCTAAGGCAGCACTGCCCGCAGCTCACGCCGCCGGGGGCTTGAATCGTGATACTAAGCGTCAGGGCGCTTCCTCAACATCGACCGCTTCCTCTTCGAAGCGGTCGATGCTCTCGTTGGAGCCGATCACGACCATGATGTCTCCGGCGTGCAAGTAATCATGCGCCGTCGGCGCGACAATCACGCCTTCCTCTCCCTTGCGGTTGAGCGCGATGATGCTGCAGCCGTATTTGCCCCGGGTGTTGAGCGCGGCCAGGCTTTTTCCGTCCATGCAGGAAGGCACGGTCAGCTCGACAATCCGGTAATCCTTGGACAGCTCGATATAATCGAGCAGATGCGGTGTGACGAGCTGATGCGCCACCCGGACGCCCATATCCCGCTCGGGGAAGATCACCCGGTCCACCCCAAGCCTCTCCAGCGCGCGCCCATGCAGGATGCTGATCGCCTTGGCGACCACCATCTTGACACCAAGCTCCTTGAGCAGAATAGCGGTCAGGATGCTGCGCTCCATATCGTCGCCGATCGCTACAATGCCGCAATCCAGATTGCGGACGCCGAGGGAACGCATCACGCTCTCATCCGTGGCATCCGCCATGACGGCATGCGTGAGCCGGTCGTCCATTTCCTCTACCCGTTCCTCGTTATGGTCGATCCCGAGCACCTCATAACCCATCTCCATAAGCTCGAGCGCCAGACTGGAGCCAAAGCGGCCGAGGCCGATGACGACAAACTGCTGTGCTTTCATGTTCTAACTCCTTATCCGATAATCATTTTTCCTTCCGGGTAGCGATACAGGGACTTGCCTTTCTTCGGCCCAAGCGCATATGCCAAGGTCAGAACGCCAAGTCGGCCGATGAACATCGTCAGCGCAATGAGAACTTTGCCCGTCCCGGACAGCTCCGGAGTCACGCCAAGACTGAGGCCCACCGTGGCAAAAGCGGATGTCGTCTCGAACAGGAGATTCAGGAACGGAACCTCCTCCGTTGTGGACAGCACCATGGTAACGGTCCCGATCAGCAGCAGCGCAAGCACGGTGATCGTCAGCGCCTTGAAGACCCGCTCCTGGCTGAGCCGGTAGCGGAACAGCACGATATCATCGCGGCCGCGCAGCATGGCGATTACCGCCCCCAGCATGATCGTGAAGGTCGTGGTCTTGATGCCGCCACCCGTAGAACCGGGAGAGGCGCCGATGAACATCAAGATGATGATGAAGAACTGGGATGCCTGGCGGAGCCCCGTCAGGTCCAGCGTATTCGCACCGGCCGTACGGGGCGTGACGGATTGAAAGAACGCTCCCCAGACTTTGCCTCCGAAGCTCAGCGGCCCAAGCGTCCGCGTATTCGTAAATTCGAAGACGAACAGCACGAGCGCTCCAATTCCGATGAGCGCCGCCGTCGAGGTCAGCACCACCTTGGTATGCAGTGACAACCGGCGCCCCCTCCGGTATTGGATCAGGTCCGACATGACGATGAACCCGATCCCGCCTGACACGATCAGGAACATGACGACCAGATTGACGACCGGATCGGATGTATAGCCGGTAAGGCTCCGGTAGTTCCCGAACAGATCAAAGCCTGCGTTATTGAACATCGAGACCGCATGAAACAGCCCGAAGAAGACCGCTCGCCCAAACGGCATGTCAAACGCCCAGCGGATCGTAAGCAGAATGGTCGCGCCGCCCTCGATGACCAGCGAATAGATCAGGACACTGCGGATCAGCCGGACAATCCCTTCCATGGAGCTCTGGTTCATCGCTTCCTGCAGCACCAGCCGCTCCCGCAGCGAAATCCGCCGCCGGAACACCAAGGCGAACAGGGTAGCCATCGACATGAAGCCCAGGCCCCCAATCTGAATTAGCACCATTATGACAACCTGTCCGAAGACAGAGAAGAACGTACCGGTGTCATGCACGACTAGCCCGGTCACACATACGGCGGAGGTCGCCGTGAAGACCGCGTCCAGAAAGCTGAGTCCCTGCCCATGTGTATGAGATACAGGCAGCATAAGAAGCAGGGCTCCGATCATAATGATTAGAGCAAACCCGATGACGAGAATTTGCGGCGGAGAGAACTTCAGCCAGCGAAAATCTGAGATTTTGGGTATCGGTGAGGCCATCTCTTTCCCCCATTCTTGTTGCACTTTCGAAAATCCAGGCCCTATCGCGATCGTATCAGATTTGGCGGGGATTTTCAGCTTTTTTTGGACAAACGGCCAATCTTCTTCCTAAATATTGGCTTTAAACGGTCCGGCTGTGCTATTTTTATAGAAGCTATAAGATTTCAGCCATCATATTTCAAGGAGGCGTTTCATGAATCGCGTCGGACAGCCGCTTAAGCTGCGGCCCCTATCCCGAACACTCATTCTCGCGGGCCTGATCGGCCTGATCCTGTTCGCCATGTTCCAGATCATCCCCTCTCTGAACCAGCCTGGAGCCGGAACCGAGCAGGCCATAGCCAAATCGGACGCATCCCTCAAGGCTTCCCGATTTGCGCAGGAGAACCTTGGATACATACCGCAATCCGGCGACCGCTGGACTGTAACTTATACATCGGATTCTTCGTTCTACGGCTATATGTCCCGCGAGAATTTACTGGACAGCTATACGGAACGGAAGCTGGATGAGCGATATCCGTTCGATACATTCCACGTTTCGCTGGACAGCCAGAAGGAGACATGGGATAGGCTGACCGTGGATTTGAATATGTATACGGGCGAGCCGGTCGGCTTCTCCCGGGTTGCCGCAGGGCAGCTCCATCCCACCCAAGTGACCGAGGAGGTCCTGACGGGGAAGGAAAGCGACTCGGAGTTTGCAAACGATGGTTCCGTCAACGCGCAAAAAAGGGTGGTGCTTGCGGAGCCCTGGCTGAAGCTATGGGGAGTTGATATATCAAGGCTGGAACAACTGCCGGCAACTGACGGGTACGGCCTGATCTACGCCGATAACAATGTCAAAGTAGGAGAAGCGCCGCTTCGCTACGCCTTTAAATTCTCGGATGGGCAGGTGTCGCTGTTCCATCCCAGCTTCTGGGCGCCGAAGTGGCATACGGATTACGTAGACGACCAGGTGTCAACCGCCACCCGGCTGACGCTGCTTGGCTACGGCCTTCCGACCCTGGCGCTCGGCATCCTGGCGCTGATCTACAGCATACTCCGGCGGAGCCATACTTCTTTTAAGCGCGGCGTCTTCCTGAGCATTGTCTTCTTCGTCATTATGATGATCAGCACGTATAATTCGCTGCCGGAGACCTCATCCGACTCCATGGAAGGACGGGTAACCTCGATCATCATGTTCGTCATCTACACGCTGTACAGCCTGCTGATGGCTTCCCTTCTCTACTTCTCCCTCGTGGGCGGCAACGGCCTCTGGCGGAAGGAAGAAGGGCTGAATCCGTGGCCCCGTGCCAAAGAGGCGGGCTATGGCAAGTACGTGCTGGACAGCGTCTACGCCGGCTATATATGGGCGTTCGTCCTGCTCGGCGTGCAGACGCTCATGTTCATCCTGCTTCAGTACACGCTCCATAACTGGTCAACGACAGATGCATCACAGTCGCCCTACAATATGCGCTATCCGTGGCTTCTTCCCGTCATGGCCTGGCTCGCCGGATTGTCCGAAGAGGCGGTCTACCGGCTGTTCGGCATCCGGATGCTGAAGAAGATCGTGCGCAGCACGCTGCTTGCCAGCCTGATCACCACGATCATCTGGGCGTTCGGGCATACACTGTACCCAATATATCCGATCAGCTCCCGTCCGATCGAGCTGACGGTGATCGGGCTGCTGTTCAGCTATATTTTTCTGCGCTACGGCTTCATTACCGCCATGTTCAGCCATGTCGTCTTCGACAGCATCCTGATGGGAGCGACTTTGATCTTCATGCGCGAGCCGGTGAACGTCGTTGCGGGCATCGTAACGCTCGTGATGCCGTTTATCGTCGGCTACATCGTCTATCGCTTCAATCCGCCGGGGCGTGAGCGCAGACCCGAGCCTCCGCGGGATGAGCCAGGGCCGGAAGCGCCGGACTCCGTGGCACAACCTCTTTTCCCTTCATAGAAACAAGACAGCCGAAGACCCGGACTTGAAAATAAAGTCTTGGACTTCGGCTGTCGTTATCTATTGGCATCCCTGCGCTGCAACTATCGGCAAGTCACATTAGCCAATCGCCGGATCTCATCGCTTAGCGTTGGATTGACCGGATACACTTCTTCTAGATAATCTAAAATACGAAGCGCCGATTCGGGAACATGATCGTATCCCTGTATCATGTCTCCGATGATTTCCGCAAAACAGGGGAATCTCTTCTCTAGCCGTCTCTCATTTCCGAATGGATCGGGAAAGCAATCCACCTCGGGCTCCAGTAGATGGAGCACGGATAGAATACTGTCTATAGCATAGCCTTGAACGAACCTCGCAGCGGACAGGCGTTCTCCCCTTGCATAGCGGCCGAGCCCTACGTACAAATTGGTTAAGGCTTCGTTCAAGGGAAAGTCAAGGGAATCATTTTTTAGGGAGGGGATTGGATTTACAGGTGTGGTGATTTCCGTATTGACATACATCGGGTCCTTCCATATAAGCCGTGCCCCCATATAGGAAGCGTTCGCCAGCTCCCATTCCTCGAATACCGCATACTCCCCGTAAATTCCGTCCTCGAACAGTATCTTGTACCCGACATCCGAATTCTTGAATGCATAGGCAAGAGGCTGTATATCTTCGAGCCAATCCAATCGGTCGATATATCTGTTCTTCTCCCCCGGTTTCACAATAACAAAGAAATCCAAATCCGAATATTCATCCAACCGCTCTGTTTCGGCCCCAACGGAACCAAGGCCTAATAAATAAAGAGCTCCCCCCTTGCGTTCGAGCGACTTGCCGATCTCGCCCAGCCGTTGCAGCAGCAAATCTGTTCTCAGCATACGAATCCTCCTCTGATTTTGAATGCAAAAAAGGGTCCAACCCACTTCTCAGCGAGGTTGAACCCGAAGGTTACATTGCCTTTATTATTAATGCAAAGTTATCACGTTCAAAATGGTGCTGTCAATCAATAAGTCACGCTTTCTTCAATGAAAATAAAATATAGATCGTATCAATTTCATGGGATTCTTCCAGCACCCACGAGGTTTGGGTTAAAATCCGCTGCAACCCCTCAAGCCCAAGATATTGGATTTGCACGCCAATAAACTCTGTAAAACCCAGGTATCCCGGATTCACATGGTCCCGGTCGAAAATTAATGAACCCGTAACCCGGGCGTCCGGCGGGGAGTTGATAAAAAAATAGTTTAAATTTTCAATGATATCTGAATCCGAACCGTACTCAAAAAGACCGCCCTCCGATGAACAGAGCTGAATCCAGCCGCAGCGTTCCAAACTCAACTTTACTAATGCCTCTGGTTGGCTCCAGTCATAATAAATCGTATTGAGGGTGATGTCCAGACCATGGAAGCGTTCTCCCGGCTGCTTCAAAACATCGATGCATCGTTCTGCGAAATTGGGGCCATAGATATCGATATCTAAAATGTTGATCTCAATCTTCCGTCCCTTGAGTAATTCCGGGTCCGATTCCTGAATTAGAATCAGGGTGTTGATACTATCGGCAGCGGCACCCCCAGCGATATTGAAGAAGCATAGGTTCCGTTCAGGGAATTGCTTGAGCTGGGGCAGCAAAATTTTAGACTGGTGTCGGCAAAGATCCCTCAGCCTGATCCGAAGTCCCATGAAAGAGGTTTGCTTCACCGCCCACTTGTCCCTAAGCCCTAATTTTATCCCCCGGCTTAACTCGGGACCAAGCTTATACAGCAAAGTTCGCATGCCGCTAAGATAGGAATTGTCCACATTTGACATTTTTATAAAGATGTTCTGAATAAAGCCAGGCATCTTCTTTAAGGATTCAATACTCCGGGATGACTTGAGACAGTTCAAATGATAGGCATGCTCATCAATACTTGCGTTGAAAAGGGGATGCGTAATATCCAGGATTGGTAATTGTATTTCATTCTCGAAAGTCGCATAGAGAGTTCTCTGATTTTGATTAGCATTCATGGTTCTCAACTCCACCTCACTCGCGTTTACGTTCGTTTGTTCAGGCACATGGCCTTTATCCGTAGTATAAAGGATACCGGCAGCTCCTTTTACCAGTCTGATGAAGGGTTTATTCCTCCTTCTCGAGACCGAAAAATATTTCCTTGCCAATTCGATGGGGAGTGAAGAAACAACAAAAAATCGGGGGATTCCTCCCCCGACGAAAATCTTTCCACTTTTTTAATACCTTAAGCAAGCAATAAATAAAATAAAATGTAATTTCCCAATCTATTAATAAAATCAGAATAATTATGACACACAACCGCTGTCAGAATACTTTTCGTTCTTATATATGTAACTGCATAAAATATGCCTAAAACAAAAGCAGTAAGCAGTTGAATAGCACTATAGGTAACGGTAAAAGGTGACCATGACACTATATAGATATGCCCATAGGAGAAGCAAATAGCTGAAATCAACACAACCCACACCATGGTGCTTCTATCGCTCAAATCTTGTTCCTTAAATGCTGTGAGCAGCAAAAATTGGATAACAAAAACTCGAAATAAGGGCTCTTCACCTACACCCGGCAGTAAGCCATATACAAGAATATCTTGAATTGCATACACAATCGATTCGTTCGACACCCCTCCTGTTAATGCATCCATTCCCATCCATTTGTAGATGATGAACCAGGCAATAGCTTGAATTAAAGGGAATATCAATAGAAAAGTGCAAATATACCGGACACCGCTTTTCAAGTTGTGAAGATTGAATCCTAATTCCTTAAGAGTCTTTTTGATCAACAGCTTGCAGCCAATTATAGTAATTGCCACCTGAAATAGATCCCATAAAATGAAGCGGGCAATATTCCCTTCGATTCCTATAACAGAGAAGACCTTAACAAGAGAACTCGAAGGTCCCCGATAGTCATAGGATAAAAAATTCACCAAATGTTGTACGCTATATAAAATTATCAGCAAAATAATGACCCATGTAACTTTAATAATAACCCCTTTGGCCTTTACCAAAATCATACTCCCCCACTTATCTTGGTAAATATCAATATTCCATACTTTTCTATTAATTCCCTGCAAAATAAGGCCGCAACATTCACGCGATCAAGCCCGCCGCTCTCCTGTGACCCTTGTCCCATTCTGGTCAGCGGATGACTTTATGTACTTCCCATAAACCCTATACACCCCATATCCCAGTAACGCCCCAGTGGTGTTAAGAATAAGGTCGTCGACGTCAAAGCTCCCGATGGAAAAAATAATCTGTGAGCATTCCAGAAATAAACTGAAACCAAATGCTCGGATGAGTACACCCATAAATGATATCCTCCGGTTCCCGGATATTGCAAGAAAAATACCGAATGGCATGAAGATCACGATATTGCCAACCAGGTTGATGAGATCGAGGCTCGACTGATTGTGAATATTCCGGGATATGGATAGGAACGGTGTAAAATTGGCGAGCTGCAGCCGGTTCATGATACGCCCAGGATCGGCCATAAGTTTTGACAGCTGACCCCACAGAAAGGGGATATTGATCGAGCCAAACTTAAATAGAATCACTTTGAGCAAGGCATACATATATAAGGCGAACAGTCCCGGCACCATATACTCGTTCCATAATTTCTTAGGCTTCATTTCTCATTCACACCTTCCTGATTTTCTGGACGCCGCCTAGGGAAGCACAGTTACAATGACTCCGTCGACGTTGTTGCCCGATATTTCATAACGGCGATTCGCGGGTACAGGGATGGCCGTCTTTTTCCCAACTGGATAATAAGCAATTTCGTATTTCTCTCCATTAACGGTACTCTCAAGGGTCTTGTTCTCTCTCAGATACTCCACATATTGCTCCAGGGTAAAATCGTTCTCCCGCATAATGACGCTGTGCGGCAGCCCGACATAACGAAAATGCCAGGGCTCATACTGGATTCCCGTGATCGCCGCTTTGTCCTTCGGATAACGCAGAACAAACCCGTATTCCCATGCATGCTGTTCCAGCCACTTTCCTTCAGGCGCATCGTTCATTTCCCCCTTGGTAGAACCAATATCCAGGGACAAACCCAGGTTATGCTCGCTATGGCCCGCCGGCAGGGCGTAATCGGCACCCTTTTCCCGATAGAGCAGTCTCTGTTCCGAAGTGTCCCGATAACCGCTGCTGATCATAAAGTGACTGACTCCGTCTTTCTTCGCAGCGCCGATCATGGATTCAAATTGCTCCGCAACGCTCTGTGACAGCCGGATCGTGTTATTCAGCAGCCCATAACCCTTCACCAGCTCCTTATGCTGGAACAGATTGACTACATCGGATGTTACCCCTTGCGGATGAACAGAATGCTCCTTATTGACCAATAACAAATTGCCTATGTAGATCTGCTCTTTCGTCATACTTATCAAAATATCGTCCTTGCTGGAGGAAACCTCCTGACGCAGGTCAGTTGCTCCTGGATGATGATCTTCGCCGCCAAATTCCTGCAGAATGGCTTCAACTCCTAACAGTAACAGGATGACAAGCCAAAAAACCCACTTCTTCATCTTCCACGTCCTCCTTAACTTTCGTCCATTCAGGATAAGGAAAACATTTAAAAAAAGAAGTGGGGTAAAAATAAAGTTTTTCTTAAGTTTGTTTATTGCGGCAGACGCACCTCAAAGACCGTACGAATCACACTGCTCTGGGCGGAAATGGTTCCTTGATGCTGCTCTACAATATTTTTGGCAATGAACAATCCGAGACCTGTGCTTCCCTCTTGATGTACCCGGGACTTGTCCCCAGTAAAAAACATATCAAACAGATGCGGCAGCTCTTCCGGCGGAATCATGTCCCCGTAATTAATCACTCGAATGACCGCTTCTCCTGCTGCTTGTTTACAGCTAATATCGACAAACTGACCGTCCTTGCCATAACGGGCCGCATTGGTCATAAGGTTCTCGAATACACGGGCCAGCAGCTCTCCGTCCCCCATAATATGCAAATTCGGAGCGATATCCAATCTGGATTCCAGATGATTGTTCTCAAACACAGGATATAACTCTTCGTTTAATTGCAGGAGAAGCTCGCTTAAGTCTATCTGGTTCTTATCAATCGTCAGCATGCCATAATTCATTCTGGTGATTTCAAATAATTCATCGATAAGCTTCTCCAGGCGCCGGGATTTGGTGTAGGCAATGGTCGTATAATGTCTCACTTGCTCTGCGGTCAATTGATCGTCCCGAAGGATAAAATCCAGATATCCCAATACCGAAGTCAGCGGCGTACGCAAGTCATGAGCCAGGTTCAAGACCAATTGCTCCTTGCTGCTCTCGGCAAAATCCCCACGCTCAACCGCTTGCTGCAGCTTCTCACTGGCCACATTCATGTCCGCCGCGATCGTCCCGAACTCGTCATTCGACGAAATATGCACACGGTTGTTAAAATCGCCATTGGCGAGGTGGTGTATCCCCGTCGATATTTCATGAAAATAGGTGGCATAAGGCTTCGTCAGCAGGTAGAAGAACAAAATCGCTAGCGGAATAAAGAAGATCAGAAAGAAATTCAAATCCCCGATACTGCGCATCATGTGACGAAATTGCGCTGCGGTATCCTCTGCCATAACCGTTGCATGGTAATAGAGTTGAAGCGCTTTATAGATCGCATAGGTGATCGCGCCCGAGAACAGCATGCTTAGGCCCAGATAGTAGATCATTTTAAACCGGAAGCTCCGCATCATCTTAGCCATTGAACGTATAACCTACTCCCCATACGGTTTTGATCCATTTGTTCTTGTCTGCATCTTCACCAAGTTTTTTCCGGAGGGTACGGACATGCACCATGACGGTATTACCGCCTTCGTAGTAAGCATCGCCCCATACTTGCCGAAAAATATTTTCTGCGCTGAATACTTTCTTGGAATGGCTCGCCAGCAAATACAGAATATCGAACTCCTTCGGAGTCAGCTCAATACCTCTGCCATACAGGAACACCGTACGCTTATCCGGATCAATGGTCAGACCGCCTGCCTCAATTACCGGATTGTTGCCTGTGTCCGGCAGGTTCAACTGCATGGAACGCCGCAGCTGAGCATTCACCCTTGCCACCAACTCCATCGGATTGAACGGTTTGGTCATATAATCATCGGCCCCGATCACAAGCCCCGTGATCTTGTCCAGGTCAGATGTTTTGGCGCTCAGGAAAATGATCGGCATCCGATGCTGCTCCCGAATTTGGCGTGTCACCTCATGTCCATCCAGTTCCGGCATCATGATATCCAGAATTGCCAAATCAATCGAATGGGATTGGACCGCACGAACAGCATCCCTCCCATTCGAGACTTTAATGAGGCGGTAGCCCTCTTTTTCCAGATGCAGCGCAATCAGATCCGCAATTTCCGTCTCATCATCAGCTATCAAAATCGTGATCTGCCTCATCCTATCCCGCTCCTGAATAAAATAACTATAACTGTCTTTGCATACAATTCTTATTCTACCCTAACAGAAGACGGTTGTCCCACGCTGCGGTCCGAACGATACGTCCCCTATTCCCTCCATCACTTCTTCATAATCGGCGCCAGCATCGCCTGCTTATCCTTGTTCCAGGTATTCCAATCATCCAGCAGCAATCCGCCTGTATCCCCGCTGTTAGGGTTCAAGCTCCAATACGTCCAATAGAGATTGTTGGCCTTAATATAGGAGACCAGCTTGCGCTGCCATTTGCCTTCCGGGGACCCCGTATCGACAGAGCGGCCGCCGAATTCTCCCACAAGCACCGGGGCAATGCCCCGCTTGCTGATATAGCCCCAGTATTGATCCCACACCGCCGGCAAATTATCCGGAAAGTTCGGGGCATTGAACCAGGATTGCTGATAGACTCCCGGCCCGTAATCATGTGCGGAATAGACAAGGCGATTCGGTACATTCAGTTTCACAGGATACTTGGCGACTCCTTGCAGATTGCCACCCCACCAGTAGTCACCGCTGGACTGTTTAACATTAGCAGAGACACCTTCAACAATAATGAGCCAATCCTTGTTTACCTTCAGTATTTCATTTCCTGCCCGCTGCGCGGCCAGCCGCCAGTCCGTCATCTTGTCATTGGTTCCCCACGACGCTCTGCCATGAGGCTCGTTATGCAGGTCTGCGCCAATCACGATTTGATTCCCCTTATAGCGCTTGGCCAGCATCACCCAATCGTCAATCCAGCGCTTCTCCGGGTAAGAGGATGTGTACCACAGTTCCGATTGGCTGCCAGCATCCGGGCGATGACGGTCCAGAATAATCTTGAAGCCGCGCTTGCCCGCTTCCTTAATGAACAGATCCATAATTTGAATCGGCGTTTTATTCTTCAAATTCGGATTCTTCGTAAAATCAATGCCGCTTACTACAGATCCCTTGTCAAACATCTGGTTGCTGTACGGAAGCCGGATCAAGTTGTATCCCATCTTCTTCGCCTGATCCAGCATCTCTTCCATGTTCCGGGTCCATAACCCATGCGGAGCATAATTTGATGTCTCAAATCCGAACCAATTCAGCCCATTCCAGGCAGCCGGCTTGCCCGAGTGATCCAGTATCTGTGAGCCTTTCGTATGGTAATAAGCTGTATTGTCAGCGGCGGCTGACTGCGGCGCGCCCAGAAACATAGTACATAAAGCGGCAACGACGATTCCCAAAGCAACATATTTTCTATGAAGGTTCATATGCGATCAGCCTGCTTCCTGTATGATTATTTCTATTTAATATCGGACAACGAAGGAGGCATGTAAAGTCACAGAGGCGGCAACTCCCAGCCAAAACTGCCCTGTTGACTTAAACTATGGTTTAAGTCGTATCCTATTCATGTCGACAATGAAATGCAAGTTATGGAGGCCTTCAAATGAAGTATTACACTATCGGCGAAGCTTCTGCCAAATTCAATATTCCGGAATCCACATTGCGCTATTATGAAAAAAAAGGGCTGCTGCCGCTGATCGAACGCGATGACGCAGGCAGACGGTTATTCTCGGAAATTCAAATGGCGCTCCTTCAAACCGTTATTTGTCTAAAGAACACGCATATGCCAATCAGCAGCATTAAGCAGTATATGAGTTGGATCATCGAGGGAGACAGCACGATTGAACGCCGGCTTGACATGATGATGAAGCACAAGCAGGCAGTGCTGGACGAGATTTCATTGATGACGGAATCCTTGCAAGGCATTGATGTCAAGATTGAACGCTATACTAAACGAATTCAGGAGGAACAATCATGAAGCTATCAGGTAACACCATTTTGCTTACCGGCGGAGGTTCCGGAATCGGACTGGCCTTTGCAGAGCGCTTTATCAAAGCCGGAAATACCGTCATTGTTAGCGGGCGGCGTGAACATGTGCTTCAGGATGCGAAAGAACAAATCCCTGGCCTCATTACCCGTGTAAGTGATTTGAATGTGGAATCCGAGCGTGTGGCCTTGTATGATTGGGTAACCGGGAACTATCCGGACGTGAATGTGCTGGTGAACAACGCAGGCATCCAGCAGCGCTACAATGTGTTAAAAGCGGATGTGAAGAACAATTGGAGTTATTTCAATAACGAGATCACAACGAACATCGAAGCGCCTTTCCATCTCTCTATACTGTTCGCGCCATATTTCGCAGCAAAAGAAACGGCGGCGATCATTAATGTGACTTCCGGGTTGGCTTTCACTCCTTTTGCGATTGCTCCGATTTATTCGGCCTCCAAGGCGGCGCTTCATTCATTTACGATGAGTCTCAGACACCAGCTTTCCGACACATCTGTGGAGGTCATTGAGGTTGCTCCCCCGGCAGTAAATACCAATTTAGGCGGCGTGGGCCTGCATAATCATGGAGAACCGCTGGATGCCTTCGCAGATGGAGTTTTCGACAAATTGGCAGAGGGCGACAATGAAATCGGGTACGGCACTTCTGCAGCCCGTTTGCGAATGTCGCGAGATGAAATCGACAAATACACCGAAAATATGTATCAAGCCACGAAAAACTTTATTGAATAAAAGAGTTCGAACCAGCAATACAGATCAGGGCGATCCTCCGCGGATGGCCCTTTTTATCTGTGGAACGATGCTGCAAAAGCTTGCAGTAAACGTCATGTTTTGGCTGACTTTAGGCAGTATATCATAGAACCTCCCGGAACTTTTGCACTATGATAGGAAAATATAGGACAAAAGGCTATGAAGAGGAGGCCCAAGTGACATGAGGAAACGAACCGCATTGATCATGGCTGTGCTGATGACCGTGATGAGTGTGATGAGCGCAATGGGGGCGATGAGCAGGAGTACCGCATTTGCGGCGACGTCTTATTTTTCACAAAATCCGGCACTGAACAGCATCTTTCAGCAAATGGAGAAGCAATTTCTGCAATATCCCAAAGATGAGGTCGTCCCCCTGGAATACTATGAACTCATAGGCGATGAAGAGGATAAGAAAGACAAAGTTACCCGCACGGTTAAGAAAATAACGGATCAGCAGAAGACAGCGGCTGCGGAGCGGAAGCTGAATGAGATCCGGGCCAACATCGAGATCAAGGAAGAGGAACTAGGCGGTTTCTCTTCGCAGGAATACAAGCTCATAGCGGATCACTTCGCCCAGCTAATGCAGATTGCCCAAGGCAGCAGCTACGGTTGGGACACGGAAGGCAAGACGGTCAGCTTCTATCTGGATGTCAATGAAGACAGGTTCTATACTTTTACAGGGCTGGTTGGCAACTTCGCCCGAATGGGCAAGGAGAAAGACCAGGTCAGCCAATCCGACCTGCTGGTCAAGGACAAGATTACGCGGTATTTGAATCAATCGATCCAGAAAGGGAACAAGGTCGGCGCGGACGTTCTGCAGGAGCTGCCGGGCGAAGTGGAGAACTTGTTCGTGGAGCAGAGTCTCTCGAAAATTGTCGCTTCCCGGGCGCTCTCAGTCATCCATGATGAAATCGTCAATCCGGAACAGACCCTGTACGACGGATCGGAATCGGTAGAAGATCTGATAGATAGCATCGCTATTGGGGTGAAATGGGCGGTTCAGGACAGAGAGACGGAGAAACAGCAGGAGTATTTCGAATATCCGGCCGATGTGCCTTCCAGTGATTACAAAGACTATATCACCAAGCAGATCGTGGATGGGGATTTGACAGAGCCGTTTACCTCCGGATTTACGAAAGCGATAACACTGGATGAGCTGGCGAAGCTGTATTTCGGGTCTGCAGAGCCGCTAAGCGACAAAATCGTTATCCAGGATTCGAGTATCGCCGCAGACAGTCCGGACTATATCAAGATGGCCTATATCTACGGCATGATTGATGACGGGCAGAACCTGAGCAAGACGCTGACCCGGCTGGAAGCAGCCAGACGATTGATCGACGGGACTATCTATGATGCAGGGTTCAACAACTGGCTGCAGATTTCGGATGCCAACAAGATTCCGGCCGCCGACCAGAATATCGTAGCCAGCTGCCTGACAGGCGGCATGAGCACCCGTATTGATAAATTCGAACCGCAGAGCAGCTATACGAAGGAAGAGGCGATTCTGGATCACAGGCTGTTCGAGTTCGGAAGTCTGCGCGGCTACAATATTCCCTACAGCCTCGGGAACGCCTCGAAAATTATCGTCGGGAAGGATACCGTTAATCTGCTGTTCGAAGACAAGGATGACATTAACGAATATCTCAACGACTATTTGGACGGCACCGTCCTGAGCAAAATCAAGCCGAATGGGAAGTACACCAAAGTGGATACCGGCGGCGCGGTAATCGAGTTCTTCACACCGGAGAACGGCGTAAAATTCACGATGAAGACGGGCGTAGCCTTTTTTGACCTAAAGGAAGGCTACTACGGTCCGGGAATGCAGTACGCGATTGAGCCGAAGGTCGTCAAAACCGGCGACAACGTGAACATGACGATGCAGCCGGATTCCATCAACCAGAAGCTGAATCCGAAGCTGGATGCGATCCTGGCCAAGATCATCAAGCCGGGTATGACGGATCAGCAGAAAGTGAAGGCGATTCATGATTATATCGTGACTCATACTACCTATGACATTAAATTACGGGACAAGCAGACAGTTGAAAGCATCCTGGTCACCCTTGACAAGGGAAAGGGCGTCTGCGGCGACTATGCGCTGTTGTTCATGTACTTGTCCAGACGGGCATCCATTCCCTGCGTCTATGAAGCCAACTTTGAGATGGAGCATGCCTGGAATTCCGTATATGTCAACGGGCAATGGCTGTTCGTCGATGCGACCTGGGATGATGACGACAGCAAGCAGATCAAATACACCTATTTCCTGAAGGACCGCTTTACATTCATGAAGGACCATGTTCCGATTATGGGCGTCCCCGAACCCAAAATGTTCAAGAATCTCGATCCGATGAACCTGAAATCGCAGGATGAGGTAAGAGCTTACCTGTTGCAGAATTTCATCTGGACGGACGGATTCAAACTGAGCTTCCGCATGGCCGACAAGACCATCAAGCCGCTCATACCGTATCTGCATGATCCCCAAGTTACGTTCAAGCTGACATATGATGCGAAGAACAATCTGTATACCGTCTCTGCAAAAGGTAAATAAGCTTCTCCGAAATCGGCAGCTGTCATCTATACACCAGTGGCCGAACAAAGCCTCCACCTAAAGCATATTTCATGATTGCGCAACACAACAAAGACCCCTTTCGCAGGGGTCTTTAACTTTTTTAAACACAGATTGGAGAATAGCGATTTAAGTCTATATTTTTTTGACTATATATGTAAAACTATGCTCGTTAACAAATGTATGGGAGGATGCAAATATGATTCCAATATGCTTTTCAGCTTATTGCACGATGATCCCCTTATTGAATGAGGTATCTGAATGGTCACTTTTAAGGAAATGGGCTCTTTCAGAAGTTTACAGAGTAAAGTTGAACACAGGTGAATCACGCATTATAAAATGGGGCGGAAGTGAGATGGCAAGGGAGGTTGAGGTGTACCAAAAATTAGTGAATCCACTGCAAATCAAAGCTCCGCACATCTTTGAATTTTTTCAACTGAAGGACAGTGGAGTGATGATCATGGAAGATGCCGGAATAAGAAATTTGGAACAACAACCGGAACCCGAGTATTTTCTTGAGGCCTCGAGGGAATTAGCAAAGCTTAGAGTGAGAGCAACAGCCAATTTAAAGAAGGTATCAAGAAAGTCCATTGAAGCATATTCAGTTTCAAAGAACGAATTTCTTCAACTGTTGGATGATACATTGAGCTCGGATGATTTAGACACAAACAGAGTGTTACTGCAAGTCAAGAGAGTATTACCTCATCATTTAGATCAGCTCTATCAAATGGTCCCTGCTTCACTGGTTCATCATGATTATCATGCAAAAAACCTTTTGATTCATAAAAATGGCATTATGCCGATTGATTGGTCCAATGCTTATTTAAGTCCGCATCTTGGTGACTTGTATTGCTTAATTAAGGAAGCACACATCTTCTGCAACCTCTCAAGAGAAGATATGATTTCAGTTTACATGGAGGCAACTAATTTACAAATTGATCATTTGAACTGGCAAGTGCGAATTGGTGGTTTATGTTGGCTGATTAAAACATTACATTGGCTTTTATTTGGCGGCATCAATATAATCCCAGGAGCAGAAGCTTGGATACCCGGTCTGCTGAATGATGTAAATAATCTATATGAGGAGTTAATAAATGATACTGCCTTGCAGAGTTAACCGGCACGTTATAATACTTCCGAAATCCCGTCCCGTCAAGAGAAATGATGCGAATAAGCGACATAGCGGGATATCCCCCCTTACGCTTTCGCAACAGGAATAAATTTCGGAGTATGAGGAGCGAGAGCGCTTTTTCCAAATTATCCGGTTCCACGTAAAATCATTACGAAAGACAGATAAGGAGGCGCTGCATGAACAGCGTGGACAAAATCAAATTTACCCTCTTATTCGGTCAAGCACCTGAGGCTAAATGCTATGGATACATGGAGCTGAATCAGGATGGCAATATGATCGCGCTCTACAATAGCTATGGCGAGGAAATAGACATGTATGGCGGGCATGAATTTATCAGGGTACGGACGCTTGGCCAATTCGATGACGAGGACCGGGATAATTTTTATGACTTGTTGGAAAGTGATGGGGTCGGGTAATCTGCAGGGCAGGCTGGCGATCGCCGTTACTTATGATAAGGTTCAGCTTAACAGGCCAATCGCCGAAAATTCACCAAAGAGCTGCATATTCCACCTATTCGTACGATTAGCCCTCAATCCCCGCCTCGATCAGCTTCCAGACCGCTTCGAACTCTGCCTTGAAATCCATACGCAGCCAATTGTCTGCATAAGCCGGCGCGGAAAAATAAGAAAACGCCAGCATAATAGCATTCAGCCGCCCAACGTCCTCAATGCCGCTCGCTGCCTTTAAGCTGCCCAACAAATCGCCGATGTGCCGAACGAGTACTGCCGGATTTCGATCGATATAGGTTGTATACAGCTTAAACATTTCAGGCTCACGCATATAAGCTTCATATTTCGATTGACTTAATACCCATAGCCATTCGTGCACGATGTCCTTCTTAGACGAGTACTTGCCCGTGTCAAATGGAAAAAGCCGCGCCAGTTCATGGTCCAGCCACGACAGCGCAAGCTCCGGTCTTTCCTACGTCACTTCACCTATTCATCCCGTCTATTCGGCTACAAAGGCGGGAGTGCATATGTTTACCGATGCGCTGCGAAACCAACTCAAGAAATCGGGGGGAAATATTCACGTTATGGAGCTTGTCCCCCCCCCCTAGTTGCGGAAACCAATCTTCAACCTGACATGCAAAGCGGCGGCAGTATACCCAATATGAGTCTGGATACGCTTGTAAAGCACGGGATTCAAGGGATGGAGAAAAACAAAAAGAGGGTCGTTCCGGGCTTCTCCAAATTTTTGCGCTTTGCAGGGAAATACTTTCCGGATACACTTTCGAATGCGATGGCACGGAGCTAAGTGGTAATCTATAGGAAAAAAAAGAGGATGTCTCTCCGCCGTTAAAGCTTTGAGACATCCTCTTGAATTATTTTGCAGGCACTAGCTGCTCGCCATACATGTATAAGACGGCTCTGTAATACGGCTCACTGTGCCGTCTGCCTTAGAAACACGTGAACGCGCTAATCCGATTCAAATCAATGCCGAAGTACGACCAGAAGAAACCGAACCATCTGAACCCTGCAATTGAATTACGCCCGACGAATACCGGGAAGAACCAGAATTGCTCGCCGTTGTTCAGCCAAATGTATGTGTTGCGGTACAGGCAGAATCTGATCCCGCCGGGGTCGATGGCAAATGTGGTGACCGGCATTTGCGGTATGAATTGCGGTGGAGGAGCCGTCGGCGCTTGAACGCCTGCCGGTGCACCCCCCGGCTGTCCCGGAGTCCCCGGAGCTCCTCCAGGAAATCCACCTCCTGGTCCCCCCGGTCCTCCTGGCACGCCAGATCCGCCCGGGAATCCCGGAACTCCTCCGCTGGTTCCCGGCATTGGAAAAAATCCCATATGTGATCGCTCCTTTCAATGAATAGGCATAATCATCATATGCATTCGCGGAGAGGGCGCTTGGGCGAATGCCCATTAAAAATCTCCACCCATCAATTCAGTGCTGTCGGTCTCCCCTCTTTTTATGCAAAATAATGTCCTTCTTCGAGATCGGCGAGCAGGCCAGGCTGCACCGGTGTCCAGCCCAGAAGCTCCCTTGTTGCCAGACTCGCCTGCGCAGTGTTGTACAGGCTTGTGATGTCGAGTGCGGCAATGGCGCCAAGAAAGCCAAAATGGGCGGCAGCTTCTTCAGATGTTATGCTGACCGCCGGCACGTTCAACTGGCGCCCGATGACTTCGGCGATCTGGCGGAGCGGAATGCCTTCATCGCCGGCGCCAAGCAGTTGTGAGCCTGCCGGTGCAGATTCCAGCGCCAGACGGTACAGCACCGCCGCATCCAGGCGATGAACCGCTGGCCAGCGGTTTGTTCCTTCGCCGATGTAGGCGGCGAACCCCTTCGCCCGGGCGATGTTGATCATCATCGGCACAAAGCCCTTATCGCCTTCGCCATGTACGGACGGTGCAAGCGAGACGATGGACGCCCGGATGTTCCGCTCTGCCATTGCGAGCACTGCCTGGTCCACAGCGGTTCCATTTGCGTGCGCCGTAGTAATGAACGGCTTCCCGGAACCTTCTAGCGCCGCTCCCATGGCCTGAACGGCCTGTAAATCCAGAGCCAACGCACCTTCAAAGTCGGAGAAGTCGTTGGTGAACGCCAGATGAATCACGCCATCCGCAGCAGCGGCGGCGCTGCGCAGCGTATCGAGATCTCCTAGCGTGCCGTACAGCGCTTCGGCTCCCGCCGCCTTTAATCCCGCGGCTTTCGCTTCAGAACGGTAAAGGCCCGTCACTGTATGGCCCACTCCGATCAGTTCCCGGACGACTGCGGAACCAACATACCCTGTTGCTCCTGTAACCAAAACATGCATACTCATTTCCTCCTTCAGTGATTGACTGCTTGAATAGCTAAAGCATAAACTATGAAGTGAACTCTAGGGCAAGCACTCCGAAGGAGAAATGATTATGAGAATTCAGGAACTGGCGGACAAGATGGGGTTAACGATCCATACGATCCGCTTTTATGAAAAGGAAGGCTTGCTGGATAACCGGCATGTCCGGCGGGAAAGCAACAATTACCGCAACTATTCGGAAGAGGCAATCGATCGGCTAAAGCTAATCAAGAAGTTCCAGTCCATAGGCTGTTCGCTGGCTGAATTAAAGGAAGCTCTGCAAGACCACGATACGAATTCGCGGACCAACCTGCAGATTATCGATTGGATTCAAGGCAAGAAAGAGGAGATCGAACGCAAGAAGCAAGAATATGACCAGATGCTGGACACCCTCAATAAGATGCTGGAGTACCGGATTTTGCTCATGAACGACCCGCAAAAAGCCGAGGAGATGCTAAGGAGTTGGCATGTCGGCACCTCTGATTGAGGTGTTTTTGAAGTTAACTTCTCCAGATCTTCGTCATTATTTCGGTCCAGGTCATCAGCTCGTTGATCCCCAAGAGCTCCAGCCGTCTGTTAGGGCAAGTTTAATTAAACTCATATTGTGCCTTGAATCACATATGCCGAGTCTATATTTTTAAACTATAGCCGCTAGTGAGGTCATGAAACATACCTGCCCCATTGGCGTTTGAATGCCCAGGAAAGGAACTTGAGGCTATGGAAATCCAGAATCGAGCATTTGATGACAGAAAATATGATTTCGATCGTTTGTGGCAGTTTTTGGTTGATGATTATGCGGTAAGACAAGAACGGTTCATTTGGACAATAGGGCGATTAGGCGATTGGAAATTTGGGATCTGGAACGAGGAAAAGTACTTTCCCAGCTTTATGAGGAAAAATGCACAACTCTGGTTTAACAACTTCAACGAATTAATCGGCTTTGTGATATCCGAGAATGGCGATAGTTACTTCAATGTTTTTGCAAGGAGAGGGTACGGGTTCCTCTATTCCGAAATGCTTCAATGGGCGATAACCAATTGGAACGACCGTAACGGGGCGTTAAGCACGGATGCACATGAAGACCATCATCTGTTGATGCAGGAGCTGGAGAAGGCAGGTTTTCGAAAAAAAGGGGGGTCAGCCATAACCGGACAGTATCATTTGAGGGAGAAAGCGGCGGAAGGTATCGTGCTCCGTGAAGAGTTTACGGTTCAGGATATGCTGGCGAACCCGGACCTCCGAGGAAAGGCAATGCTAGGAATAAATGCCTGGAGCAATGGAACTCGAACAGAAGCGCTAAACAAACTGGATTTGCTACAGTACGAGTATAACAGAGAAAGCCCGTGTTTTTCTCCCGAGTTTGATCTGTCGGTTGTGGATCAGGAGGGACGGCATCTATCTTCCTGTGTTGCCTTTGTTGATTACAAGAATAACTATGCCGAAATCGAAAAAGTCTGCACCCATACGGAATATAGAAGAAAGGGCCTGGCAGAGGCTGTTATCCGGGAGTGCTTCCATCGCTTGCATCAGCAAGGAATTGAATACGCTTATTTAACCGGCTTTGGTCCGGAAGCCCAAAACCTTTACAACAAGCTGGCCCCGGCCCAAAGTGTAAATTTGTTCAGCTATGTCTTAGGAGAGAACTAATTCTGATTTTTCTCAAATAATTTCCGGACCTGATCGGCCATAAAATCCGTGGAATGCGGCATTTGATTACGAACCCACCACTCGACAATCCCGATAAAAGCAGAAGTCATGAATTGAGCATTGATCTCATTCTCGACATCAGACTTATTGCCCTGCTTATTCAATTTATCCATAAGACTGACGGAGATAAATTGCTGCAGTCGGTCCTGGAATACAAAAGCCCTTTGATTCGAGAACATGGAAGAAAAGAACGGGAAGTGGTCCCGCAAATAATCAAAAAACGGTTTTGGCTCATGAATGAGCTCTTGATTAATTTCATCGGCATCCCCTCTCTTGCACAGCGAAATTAATTCATTAATGCGCTCTTCAATGCATTTGTCCAAGAGATCATATTTGTCCATGTAGTGTAGATAAATGGTACCACGGTTAACATTGGCGCGTTCCGCGATATCGTTAATCGTAATGGCTTCGAAATCTTTTTCCTCGAACAGCTCCAAAAAGGACTTCGTAATGGATTGCTTTGTGCGGAGAATGCGACGGTCGGTTTTTACGGCATGTTCCATTGCATTTGTTACCTCCTTAAGATCATCAACAATTCCCGGTGCACTGTTGGATATCCAACATATACGCATCAGTTAACCATTGAGTATTCGGGGCTACTATCTATAATTTTAAGCAACGGACGTCCGATATTCAACGCGTGTTATATATTTGATGGTTAGCAAAGGAGCAGTAACTCATGGAACATATTCAGAACAAAGTGGTCATTATTACAGGAGCCTCCAGCGGCATAGGAGAAGCAACTGCGAAGCTGCTTGCTCAAAACGGCGCGAAGGTCGTACTGGCTGCCAGAAGAGAAGAACGTCTGCAAGCAATTGTTGATGAAATCAGACAGGGGGGCGGTGACGCTTTTTCAGTAAAAGCGGATGTTGTTTCTGCCGAGGAAATGCAGAATTTGGCCAAATTCACCTTGAATACGCATGGCCGTATCGATGTATTAATCAACAATGCAGGCATCATGCCGAATTCCAAGCTGTCTGAGCTAAGAGTTGATGAATGGGATCAGATGATCGATGTGAATATCAAAGGCGTTCTGTATGGCATTGCAGCAGTATTGCCAACGATGCGGGAGCAGAAATCCGGCCATATCATCAGCTTATCTTCTACAGCCGGTTATCATGTGGCTCCGGCATCAGCTGTCTACTCGGCTACCAAGTTCGCCGTAAGAGCAATTTCGGAAGGGCTGCGCCTGGAAGAATCCCCGACTTCGCACATACGGTCTACCGTAATAGCTCCAGGGCTGACTACAACCGAACTGCTCGATCGCATTACCAGCCCGGAAGTACAGGCAATGGCCAGTCAAATTAAGGATATGGGTATTTCTCCATACAGCATTGCCAGAGCCATTGCTTTTGCCATTAATGAACCTGATGACACTCTGGTTAGTGAAATTATGGTTAGACCGACCGTGCTTTGAACATTGCCTCCAGTAAAATGTGCGCCTGGCACGGTTCTCCGCACTGTCTGTAACGGTAAGTTTTGGGCCATCCTTTGTGGGATGGCTTTCTCTTTTGAGACGCTTTATTTCACTGGATATAACCGCCGCTTCATATAGAAGAGCTGCAACAATCGCAAGGATGATTCCTGCAATACCGACCCATGTGATTGCGGATAAAGTTACCCTGTCGATGACGATCCCCCCAATTCCCGCACCGACCGCCATTGACAACTGCAGCATCGACTGGTTCAGGCTTAACATGATGCCCGAATACTTCGGCTCAATCCGGACCATATTAACTTGCTGTGTCGGACCGGTAGACCAGGCGGCAAACGACCACAGCACGAGCAAACCCATAATAGGCAGCCACGAATGGTTAACGGAAACGGCAACCGAGAGGAGAATAAGAGCCATGACGTGTAGAAGCAACCCCCAGGTCAATGTCGGGAACACTCCCCATCTGTCCGCGCTGAAGCCGCCAAACTTGGAGCCAATGAGACTGGCGATTCCAAAGGCTAACAAAGCTTCGCTAAGCAATCCCGGGCTCAACCCGGCAACATCGAGGAGATACGGTGAAATATACGTATAGGCGATCGAATACCCGCCTAACCAGAAGAATGTAATGGCAAGTCCTAGTGAGACATTTCCATTCTTGAGAAAGGCGAGTTGCTTGGACAAGGGAACAGGTTCGTCGCCTTTGACCCGAGGAATAGCCGCATTCAGAACGAACGCCGCAAGCAGGCTGTCCATGAATCCGCATATGAATCACCAGGAAGCATTGGAGAAGCTTTACGCCCGGACAGAGCGGATCGGTCAGAGTGTAGACATGAAGCAAATCAAAAAAATGTTCGCCAAATCGCTCAAAGCCTATCAGCGTTTCGGCTGACAGTTGGTCTAAGACCTCAAGGCTTCCTGGCTAAGAATAATTCTATTGTATCGTGTAAATCAATCTGTCCGCCGTAATGATTGATTGCTTCTATTATTTCTTGTTCAAGCAGAATCCGTTGATCCTCCTGTAGTGACCTATGGTCTGAATACGTATTAAGAAGTGAAACGTAACTATTAGCATCAAATGTTCTTGTTCGATGGTATAGCTTAAAACTTACATCAATAAAACCGTATCGCTCAATTGTATTGACCAATTCCAAACCGTTCTCTTCGCTGTGTCTGTGTGCTAATACCGGCTTTTTAAATAATGGTGCATATTTGTCATAGGCTTTCTGCATTGCAATATGAAGGTCACCTTCTCTGGCTGGAAACGGACGATTCCAAAATAGTGCTAATGCTCCGCCACTTCTCAAAAGTTGATAGACTTTGGGATATCCAATTTCGTGCGGTATCCAATGAAAAGCTGTCGCCGAGTACACTAAATCATAGTGATTATGATCAAGAACTGCACTTTCAAAATCATGATTGATCACATTGAAGTTAGCAAATTCCGAAAATTTGTCAGCCGAGAACTTAGCCAAAGATTCTCCAAGTTCGATCGCCGTAACCTTGCAGCCGGTCTCCAGAAAAGGCAATGTGGCTTGTCCTGTCCCTATACCTATTTCCAGAGCTTGCTTACTATTGTTTAAGTTTGAAAATTGAATCACATCATGAAACAGTTCTTTTACATACGTTGGGCGCATTTTGTCATAATTTAGTACATCTTCATTAAACTTCAGGCGTAAATCCATTTTCCACCTCCTTAAAGTGGTCATCCTGGAGGAACGAATGGGATATCAGCTTGCTCATGAAATCCCTAATGAACTTTAACTGTTCCTCTGAATAATCGGCCATGAACCGGGTTGCGCCCTCCAGAATGCGCTGATCCAGACGCTCGTGTATCTTATAAATTGTCTCTCCCAGCGGCGTTATCGCAAAATGCAGCTCCTTCTTATTACCTGGAATGGTCTCGAACGTAATCAAGCCGAGCTCCTCCAGACGTCTCGCCAGCTTAGAAACGGTCCCTTTCGGAATGCCGAACCGACTCGACAGCACCGTTCCATTCACCTGGTCGAACTTGCCAATCGCATCCAGCACATGAACCATCATTAATGTCATCTGCTGCATCACAGCCTTCACCTCGAGATCTGAGGTTTGCGCCAGCATCCAGGCCTTCTCCTCATCGTCCTCTTGCATTATTTTCTTCGCAAATTGCGTAAAAGTTTCGAACACTTCCCGCAACAGCAGCTCGTCGTGAGGGTGATCCATGTTTCCACGCTGCCTTTCCATGTTTGATTGCTCTTTGCTCCCAGTATAACAAACGAAGTCCAGGTCCGTAAATATTGTTTCTAAGAAACAATGTTGACTTCAACACTCCCTTGATGCTATATTGTTTCCAAGAAACAAAAAAATAATAAGGAGTGACTTACAATGAATAAAACTTCCGCATCCGCGTCAAACGAAGTGCTCGCAGCGATCATGAATCATCGCTCGATCCGCAAGTTCAAGGACGAGAAGCTGGCGCCGTTCCAGATCGAAACCATCGTTCGTGCCGCGCAGATGGCTTCGTCCTCCCGCTTCATGCAAGCCTACTCGATCATCGGCCTTACCGATCCGGCTTTGAAGCGCGAGCT
Source organism: Paenibacillus sinensis (assembly GCF_019904155.1). GTDB lineage: Bacteria > Bacillota > Bacilli > Paenibacillales > Paenibacillaceae > Paenibacillus_AQ > Paenibacillus_AQ sinensis. Next base: position 49,107 of record NZ_JAHCMB010000239.1, on the reverse strand, counting down.
CCGCGAGATCACGAAGACACCGTATATCGAAGAGAATGGACATCTGTTCATTTTCTGCGCAGACCTGAAACGATTCACGGTTATGGGCAATGAACAAGAACAGATGGACATGCGAACGATGTTGGAGAGCTCCACCGTATACCAAACAGCTGTCATCGACGCATCGCTTGCCGCACAGAACGCCGTTCTAGCCGCAGAATCGCTCGGTCTTGGCGCCGTCATTATGGGGTCAGTCAACAAGGACATTCGACGGCTTGACCAGATGCTTGCTCTGCCTGAGTATGTCGTTCCGCTCTTTGGTATAGCGGTCGGCATACCCGACCAGCAGCCCGAGATTAAGCCTCGGCTTCCGTTAGAAGCCGTTTACTTCGAGAATAGCTACGCATCCGAGAGCGAACTGCGGGAACAAATCGAGTTGTATGATCATGTCATGCAGCGCTACTACCAGACCCGCAGCGAGAACAACCGCGACGCCGGCTGGTCACGGAGTCACATCGACTTGCTCAAATTGAAAATGCCGCTCGGCAGCATGACGGAATACTTACACGGAAAGGGCTTAAACGTCATCTGAACGAGGGGGCAGCGGCGATTTCGCTCTACTTAAGATATGGCTCACCGCGATGGTTGATGGCTCAAAAAAGAAGGTGCGAAAGGGCCCGTTCATCACTGGACGCTTGTCGCACCTTCACTCAGTTGCCTAAATTAACTCGTTGAAATGGCCCTCCGAGTTCACCGTAGCCGTCCGGGGATCAGCCAGACCGATGCCTTTAAGGCCTCCCTTCCACTCATTCCGCAAGAGCGGGGGCTGGTCTTGCGGGGAAGCTGATACAAAATCAACGGAAGCGCTGCTCCCGACTTTCTGCGCGAGTTTGACCTCTAACAGTCGGATTTGTCTCTGCAGCTGCTCTCGGCGGTAAGAACTCTGCGTCTCGCCGTCCTGCGCCGCATTTACCTTGTCCAGCTCCATTATCAGCCGGTCTCGCTGCTTCTCCAGGGAACTGACATCGCTCTGTGTGCCGCCGTATGCCATAATTGCCTGAACCGAGCTAACCCCTGATACTACATGTTCCGCCATAATCTGTACCTCCCCACTCTTGGCTTCCGCTCCAAATGCAGTCTATTCAAAAGTTCTGTTCACAGTTATTACCCGGCCGTCCCCTCCATGACAACATCCCAACTGAATATCGGAAATAATCGCTTTCGTCCAAGACACATTTCCAACAGTCGCCTGGCTGCGGACCAATCCTAACGAAACGGCGAATACTGTTAAACTTGCCGCTACTTATGATAAGGCTCCCCGCGCTGTCCGTAACGGCAAGTTTTAGGGCCATCCTTTGCAGGAATGGCCCTTTCATTTTACTCATTATTAGTATTGTCTTATGACTGGTTCAATTTTATTAATCTTCTACACCAGTGGGTATGTTTTTACTCGCTACATTTGGCTTCGTGTACATCTTATTGAGTATGATCGTTTGTACGATAATGAATATACCACCAACCGCCCAATATAATGGTAACGCGGCAGGCATCGTAAAAGAAAACACACCCATCATGATCGGTGACAACAATCCGATGAAAGCCATTTGGTTATTTTGATTTTGCTGATACTGCGCTGAAACGGATTGAGACACGCGAAATTGAACGTAATACACCGCAGCGGCAATAAGCGGCAATATCATATCTGTTTTCCCCAAGCTAAACCACAGAAAATCGTGAGCTGCAATCTCTGGGGTACGACGAATGGCGTAGTAAAATGCGAGGGTGATCGGCCATTGGATAAGCATCGGTAAACACCCCATGTTTAAGGGATTAAATTGATGCTTCTGGTAGAGCTGCATCATCTCGACTTGCTGTTGTTTTTTTGCATCCGCACTGACGTCGTTCTTATACTTCTCCTTAAGTGCAGTTAACTCCGGCTGGAGGACGGCCATCTTTTCTTTCATGTCCATTTGTTTCTTGGTTTGAATCATCATGAGCGGCATGATCGCAAGTCTGATGATGAAAGTCATCATCACGATTGATAATCCGTAATCTCCGTGAAGTGCATTCGCGAAGAATTTGATCAAGATCGAAAATGGATAAATAAAATAGTGGTTAAATATCCCTGGTGAATCGGCATTAATCAAGTTTGATTGGGATGCTGTCGAACACCCGCTAAGCACAATGATCGGAATAACCCCAATCAACATGACGAGAATGGGCTTCGCCCATTTTTGGAGCAACAAAATCTTTTTCATCGTGGTCCTCCCTAATTGAAAGTATGGAATATCAATGTAGGGAAGGACCATTGTCGTCATCATCAGGCGCTTCTCTTCGTCTGACGGTACGTACTATCCACCTCTGAATGCTGCTCTGTTGCGACAGTCTGACAGCCACAAACCAAGTTGAACCGGCTGCAGCAATTTCATGATCCCAGTGTATCTCTTGTAAAGAAAAATAGGTGTATGGAAGTATCACTATGGAAGAGATGAGAGCGATAGTAAATGCCAATTGAACCAAGTCATAAAAATGCTCCAGTCAAGTTCACCTCCGCATGAGCCATATTGGAATAATTTGAATAATGATTATACGTTAGAGAAACTGTGTGGTTTCTAACCTGCCTGTTAGCTTACACATATATACAAATCCATGCCCCGCAAGGAATTCCGCAAAAAATAACTTGCCCTTTGTTAGGGTTCTCCGCGCTGTCTGTAACGGCAAGTCCGTGCACTAGTTTAGCGTAACATCCGGCTAGATATCCCCAAGAAGGGCGTCCAGCTGCTCCCAACGCTCCGCGGTGTAAATCATTTCTTTGGCAAAACGGACTGGGACTACGCTCGACGATTCGAGCGACGGTTGAATCCACCAAAACGATTCGATACACCAGACGTACTTGATTGCCCTAAAAAGCGAGCCCGGTGGCAGCGACCGCACATTACGGTAGCCTTCAATGAACGCGACCACCGCATCTTTGCGGAACCCGCGCTCGCTGAGCGTGCCGGAAAGGACAGCCCGCCCGAGGTCCAGCGCAGGAAACGAGTAGCGTGCTCGATCAAAATCAACGATGGCTGCCAGAGCGTCTCCTTCGAAAAGCAGGTTGTCTGCCCACAGATCGAGGTGGGCCCAGCCCGCAGTCAGAGGCGTAAAGTCATCATCTCCAAGTGAATCAATAATCGTCTTCTGTAATTGCATTGCGTTCCGGACACGCTTGGACGAGTTACGAGCTGCATCCCAACTTACTTACCAGTTGCGTTCCATCTCCTCGCGAGACAACCGCCAAGCCGGTTCCTCTGACGGCACTGCTGCTCCCAATCCTAATGCCGCCGCGGAATCCCAGACGACATGCATATCTGCAGCAGCTCGTCCGAGTGAGTGCATTCTATGCTCACCGATCATGCCGGCAGGCACCATAGCGCCTGGACAGCACGTCATGACAGCCATGTACCTTCCGCACGGCAGGATGTGCATGCAGTGCCCTTCCAGCGTCAACGGCTCAGGACACGGTCCTCCCGACTGATAAAAAAGAAGCTGCAGCTGCAGCGCATTTTCAATCTTGCCGCGAAACTCCGGATCATGCATCTTAAACCGTCCGGGGTGATAGCTTTTGACGAACAGCCGCCCCTTGTTCGACTCGACAATCCACTTCTCGTTCTTTAACCCACGCCTTACACGCTCGGCGGACAGCAACTCAACCGAAAAGTGCTTTTTCAGCCAGCCCGCGATTTCGTCCACTAATTGGCCCTCAGTCGTTAACGGCATCTAAAACCAGCCTTTCTACTTGACAGTTTGCATTAAATCCCATGTCTCTCAAGTGATTCCTCCTGATCCCTAACGTTTTCACATGTGCAACAATGTTGAAATGAGACTGGACCTTTTATTCTGATTCCATACGCAATAATGTCAAGAGATCATCGAAGATTCCAGGTGTTGTGAATACGACCTCTTCACCATAGAGTTCATTAGGGATGCCATCAGGCACCGCTTGTACATGGCAACTCAATGCTCCTGCCTCCCGTGCAATCAAGCCTGCGGCGGCTACATCCCATGGTGAAAGACTTTCCGTATGCGCATCTAATTTTCCGGACGCCACATAACAAATGTCTACTGTTGGTGCGGCAAAACGCCTAATGTCACGACAGTTTCTTCTGAGTCGATTCACTCTTTCAATTGCTGGTTGCACTTTTGTTGAATCATGCGGAAAACCAGTGCCAATGACAGCATCTAGTAGCGAAGTACATTTACGAATTCGTAAACGCTCACCATTGCAATAGGAGCCTTCCCCTTTAATCCCAACATAAGTACAGTTCAAATCTGGCGCATATACTGCTCCTACCAGCACTACACCATCAAGGGCAAAAGCCAATGAAACGCCGTAATGCGGTAGGTTCCGAGCAAAATTAACTGTTCCATCTAAGGGATCTATCACCCAAACTGGACCGTCAAACTTGAAATTATCCCAGTTGTGTACTCCATTTTCCTCCGAAAGGATTCGATGACCTTGAAATTTACCCATTATGGCTTCTTGAATGATTCTTTCCGATAACAAATCAGCGGATGTCACAAGTTCACCCGAATCCTTGTAATTGACTTCAATTTTTACCCGACTGCGCAATTCGGAAATTCTGTCACCCGCTTCTGTTATAGTCTGTTCTGCAAACACCGCTAATTCTCGAAGGTCGTACTTCATTTCGTTCCCATTCCTCCTTAAAGTGCGTAATCGGATTGAGCATTTCTGCCCCTTAACCGCTTCAAGCAAATTTTCAGACATATATTATATTCGTGACCCAGTACCACGGCCCCCTTTAAGGGGGCATTTTCTTTTCGACAACGATTACCTAGCCTCATGCTTCGCAAGCAATCTTGCCCGTCTCCCACCAAAAAAACTTGCCCCTACTTATGATACGGCTCCCCGCATCACTCTCACCCTAACGCCTAAATGATAAAGGCATCTCGCAGGAGGCCCCAGACAACACACAAAGCCCTGGTTATCCCAGAGCTTTGTCCAATTCAGTGAAGCCACAGCTTGTGCACTCGGGGTTACGCCATCAAGCTCTCCCCTTTATTTTCTAATACCGCGCTGCTATACTTCACGGATCGATAGCGTATCCGAGATATGGGTTGCCGGGTTGCCGTCCACCAACACCAGGTCCGCCCTTGTCCCTTCCACGATACGTCCGCGGTCATCCAGGTTAAAGCGGCGGGCCGTCTTCGAAGTCGCTGACTGAAGGGCTTCACAGGCGTGAATCCCGCTTTTACCAATTTTTCAGATGATAGAATGTATTCGTTATCAAAGGAGGTCCCTGCGAATTGACGCGTGTTGCGTATCACGATATTGTGGAGAGGGCGACGGAGCTTGGCCTTCTCTTTCCTCCGGACAAGATCCTTAAAGGGTTCCCGACCATTAACGATAAAAAAAGAACTTCATCATGCCCTTCAGCCTCCTTTCTGATAAACATCAAATATTATATATAATATTCGACGTCCTGATACTATTGACAATCTAATTATCGCCCTGCCGCTAACACGACAAAAGATGCCAAATGATAGCAGGGGAACAATAAAAAATCGAGGTGTAATACATGCAAATACGAAAGTTAAATACGCACGAATTCCCGCCATTTGAATTATTACTATTAGCAGATCCTTCACAGAAGCTTGTTGAGGAATATCTCCGAAGAGGACATTGTTATATCGCCTCACTGAATGATCAAATCATAGGAGTCTATGTTTTACTGTTAACAAGACCCGATACAGTTGAATTAGTAAATGTAGCAATTAATGAACAGAATCATGGCAGAGGGTTTGGAAAACAGTTGGTGAAACATGCAATACAAATTGCAAGGGAACTAGGAGCCAAAACAATTGAAGTCGGTACTGGAAATTCAAGTGTTGGGCAGCTTGCCCTTTATCAGAAATGCGGCTTTAGAATAACTGGAGTAGACAGAGACTTTTTTATTAGACATTACGATGAAGAGATATTTGAAAATGGTATACAAGTTATAGACATGATACGACTGTCACAAGATTTATAATGGAACGATATTCTGATACAGGTGGTTCGAGAACTTACTTTCTAACACCCCGCTGCCATACCTCACGGATCGATAGCGTATCCGAGATATGGGTTGTCGGGTCGCCGTCCACCAACACCAGGTCCGCCCTTGCCCCTTCCACGATACGTCCGCGATCATCCAGGCCAAAGCGGCGAGCCGTCTTCGAAGTCGCAGATTGAAGAGCCTCTACAGGCGTGAACCCCGCTTCCACCAATAGCTGCATCTCATGATGCACACTGGCGCCATGGGCAAGCCCTCCCAACGATGGAACCGGCACGGATACATCCGTTCCCACCAGGATGTCTACGCCTGCACGGTGAAGGTCCATCACATTCCGATAATTGTCTTTCATGCTGCCTTGCGGGTAGGTATTGAAGCTGGCATTAAGGGTATCCATCCATTCAGGGCTCAGCTTGGAGCTCACACGCGGATCTTGTGCCAGCTCCGACGCAGGATTTCCGATAATCGAGGAATTCAGGACGAGACATGGCGTAACAAAAGCACCTTCGTCCGCAATCATTTTCACCAGGCCCGCAGTGGCTTCCGGCCGGTCAATGAATAAATGCGCGAGACCGTCGACCCCGACTTCGATCGCTTGTCTGGAGGATTCGGCAGTCAATACATGGGCTATCGCAAGCTTGTGATGCCGATGCGCTTCCTCGACAGCCGCTCTATAAATCTCTTGACCGAAGACAGGCAGGCCGGGTGCCGCCAACACAGTCCCTTCTTCGATCATAATCTTGATGTAGTCGGCGCCCTGGCTGACTTGCTCGTTAACGAATGCCTTGGCTTCATCGCGGTTCGCAAGCGCGGGCGCTTCTCCATGATCATGCGCATGAGCAGCCATCAAGGCATTGCGGTCTTCCTCGCTCATCTTCTCCAGTTCCTTCAGCACGAACTCCGGAATTTCCCCGTCCCCGGGCATGAGTTCATCGGGATGCCCGCCGGGAGGCGTGACCCCCATCCCGGCAGAACGCACATCGGCGATATCCTCGATTCCTTGCAGCTGCGCCTCCCGGCCACTTTTCGTGAACCCGCCCATCATTTCCAGCTCGGTCGTAACACCGAATCTCAGCGCGTCGCGCAATCCCTCTACGGATGTGTGAACATGAGCATCGATCAGACCCGGCAGCAAAGTTCCTCCCTTCGCATCAATAATCGCCGCATGCTCAGGGATTTCACCGCCAATCGAAATGATCTGTTCGCCTTCGAGCAGAACGGTTGAGGCCCCGATTACTTGTTCCCCGTCAAAAATTCGCGCATTTGTAATTGCTGTAACCATTGCGTGTTCCTCCTTAACAAACTTATTCGCCTTTATAGATCGAACTATAACAATTAGAATTCTAACTGTCAATATATAAACTGAAATAGTGCTAACAATATGCGTTTGACAATTAGGCGTTGGAACATTAAGATAGCCTCATAGTTAGAATTCTAATTATAGAAAGGGAATCAGGCGCACGATGACAGAACATGATCCGCACACCCCCTACTCGTACTTGATCCGTTCCATCGGAATGAAAATCAGAAACATGTCCAACATCCGATTGTCAGAACTGGGATTGAATGCTCAGCAGGGGCAGATGATGGGCTACATTTTTGAACATCAGGACAAAGGCGTGATCCAGAAGGATTTGGCCGAACATTTCGGCCGCAAGGGAGCCACCATCACCAGCATGCTTCAGGGGTTGGAGAAAAAGGGGTACATCAAGCGGGTGATTCCGAAGGATAACGAGCGGCAGAAGAAAATATACTTGTTGAAAAAAGGAACCGATCTCGTCGAAGAATTCAACGAAATCTTCATGGAAGTAGAAAAAAGCATTACCCAAGGCCTTACCGAAGCAGAAAGCGAGACCTTCATGAAACTATTAATCAAAGTAAAAGAGACCATGTAGCCAGGTATCGGATTCTTCCGATCCGGGAGACTCTTTTACCAAGAAGAAGACTCACCCCAATTGCACACAAGTGGAGCAAGCCTTCTCGAATGAACCATTACCCGATCGGTGTTCCGTCAGGGAGCTTGAATTCTGGCTTTAACAGAACGACATCTCCCTTCTCGGGTACTCCTCCCAGAACCAATACCTCTGATTTAAACCCGGCTATACGGCGCGGAGGGAAATTGACCACGGCTATTACCTGCTGCCCGATGATATCCTCAGCCGTATATCTTCTGGTAATTTGTGCACTGGATGTCTTGATTCCAAGTTCCTGTCCAAAATCAATCTCAAGTTTAATGGCAGGCAGTTTGGCCTTTTCGAAAAACTCGGCTTTAACAATGGTCCCAACACGAATATCCAGCTTCAAAAAATCATCAATCGTTGCCATTTCACATTCACCTCATCAATTAGATCGATATTGAGCTGCTGCATAGTTTGAGGATTGCACCCAAAAATACATGCTCATGCCCAGCAACGTCATCGCCCCGCCTACGAACTGAAAGATAGAAATTGTTTCTCCCAAGATAAAAAAGGCAAGGATGATGGCTATAACAGGCTCTCCAATAATGCCTACCGAAACAGTAGTTGCACCTATGGATTTTAACAATAGATTAAATATAGATTGCCCAAATATTGTCGGGATGATTGCAAGTAACAAGAAATAGGTCCAATCCGAAGAGTCGTATTCGATCAAAGACATATGTTTGGATAGAGAGTAGACCAGCATGACGCTCCCGCCAATGAAAAAGACAATCACGCTGTATAAATTGGCGTCAATTTTGCGGCTTACCTTCTGCCCTGCCAGCATATATGCCGACACCAAAATGGTTCCCAGGAAAGATAATACATCTCCTATTAACGCTTCTCTCGAAACCCCGATGTCTCCCCAAGCTATTATCACTGAACCGAACAAAGCTGCTATTAAACAAAGTATGGTTAAGATGTTGCTCCGTTCTCTGAACATGAAGTATGAACCAATCATGACAAATAACGGCTGCAAGGACAAGATGACCATGGAGCTCGCAACGGAGGTATATACCAAGGATTCCATCCAGCACAAGAAGTGTAACCCGAGGAAGAGGCCGGCTAACAAGACGGTACGCCAATCTTTTGTGTTCATTCCTGAGGATCGGAGAGTCTTCCAGGATACAAAAGGAAGCATAATAATGACGGACAGATACAATCTGTACATTCCTGCGACAGAGGTTGGAGTATCCGAGGATTTGATCATGATGGAAGAGACCGAAACAGACAGTATGCTGATGAAGAGCAATATATACGGATGAAACGGTAACGACGATTTTTTCACTTTCACATGTACGCCTCCAGGATTCTTTCCATCCGTGCACAGGATTGGGCTAATCGATTGAAAAATCTGATATAATAATATCACCATTAATTTATAATTTGTGTAAATATATCTTTCATTTATATAGAAATATCGTCATGAGAAAGGAGCCTGCAGAAATGGAAAAGCAATTGCACGAGACTATTTCATATCCCGATGTTTCATTTCCATATATCATGTACACCCATACCATTCATGGAAGCATCCCAGAGGGTAGAGGATTTAACGATTTGCATTGGCATGAAGATTTGCAAATTACGCTGGTTACTACAGGAAAACTGGTTATACAAGTGAACGGGATTGATTATGAATTAGAGACAGGCCAAGCCATTTTTATTAACAAGGGCGTTCTTCATGTTACTACGAACCTGACAGCTAACGGTCAATATATCAGTTTTAATTTTCCCGAGAAGCTGCTGGCTTTCTATTCGGACAGTGCCATGGAACAAAATTATGTACGACCTTATACAGACTCTTCCTTGGTGTCATTGGTAATCAGGGGAGATGTGGAATGGGAAAGACAAGTACTGGAAATGCTGCGGGAGATGAAGACGAAATTTGATATGGAAAAAAGCTGGGGCTGGGAGTATGAGGCTTCGATCAAAACGGTTCAGCTATGGTTCACCTTAATTTCCAACATTTCGCTCTCTTCTGAAGAGGCGCCGAAATACTTGAAGCTGCAGCAAGAAAGACTTCAATTGATGCTCAGCTTCATCCACCAGAACTACTATAGTCCAATCACACTGCAAGAGATTGCTGATGCAGCGCATCTAAGCGTTTCGGAATGCACTCGCGGCTTTAAGAGAACCATCCATATGACCCCTTACGAATACTTGATTAAGTACCGGATTAAGAAAAGCTGCGAGCTATTATATTCAACAGACTATACAATAACCGAAATAGCCCATAGAGTGGGCTTCAATCATGCCAATCACTTTATTCAGTCTTTCAAAAAACATTATGATAGAACGCCGAAAGATTACCGGAAATTTAGAAATGAAATTAATGAATGAACTGACGGTGGGGATACCCTCTTGAATAGGAATCTGCCATGTTGATCAGTATGTCTTGTTATTCACCGACTCAATTACCCACCTCTTGAGCGCTGATTGTCTACAAGGAAAAATCAGTGGTGAGTGTGTCCGGAATAAAAGATAAAGTAATTGTAATTACAGGTGCAAGCAGCGGGATCGGTGAAGCAACTGCAATGCTGCTTGCCGAGAGAGGAGCCCGAGTCGTACTTGGTGCGCGCCGATTGGATCAGCTTGAAGCTATAGCCAGCCGCATTGAGAAGTCTGGCGGCAAGGCAGCTTATCTAGCCGCTGACGTGAAGCGGTCCGAAGACCTCTCAAACCTTGTCCAATTGGCATGCGAGAAATTTGGTAAGCTTGATGTTCTTGTCAACAATGTCGGTGTCATGCCAATGTCTCCCTTTGACGATCTGCGGGTCGAGGAATGGGAGGACATGATCGACATCAACATTAAAGGAGTCCTGTATGGGATAGCAGCAGGGCCAAACTCGAAGCTTATCAGAATATCGGCTTATCCCCCTACTCTATCGCTAGCGCTTTTGCGTTCGCAATTGAGCAACCAAATAATGTGGACGTCAGTGAAATAGTGGTCCGCCCCACAGCGCAAGGATATAGCATCTAAAACACATAGAAGTTCACAAGGAGCCTCGAAATGAGGCTCCTTTTCTCAATCTTTCCTTGCAATGCGGAACTGACCAGCATCCTATTGCAACAAGCTTTGGGCTGCCTGAATTAATTGTTCCTTGGTCAACGTTGTGGAATCGGACTGCACGTGGTAGATGATCGTTTGTGTTCCGCTTTCTTTGAGCCACATTACATCTTGTTGAATAGTGCTCTGACCGAACAGCGCCTGATCGTTCATCAAATAATGCGCAGTAACGCCGTTGATCGTTATATCCTCGTATTCCGTGTTAGGCGGTGCAGCCTGGAACAACTTAACGTCAGTGTCACCGTCGGCAACTTCCCAGGTTACGTAAATCGTGTCATTGGACGAATTCCGGTATACAGATGTATAGGGAACAATCGGCTGATCTGCGGATAATTCGGTTTTACGCCATAATACGCGGCTTCCCGTCTTTTGACTCTCGGCTTTCATCTCGTCCAGGAGCTGGTAAGCATCCGTCCCATAAATAATTCGATAGGGTGAAGCCTCCATGCCTTCCGCAAGCTTGAACATCCCCGGGAGGGATTCGGGTAACTTCTCCCCGATGTTATGCTGCTTCAGCGCTGCTCTCCATGCGTCCGGCTTCAAGGAAACCGGATTATTAATCCCGAAGACTACAGGTGATCCCTGGATCTTTAACTCATAGTCTTTCAAGTAGACAACTGCGGTGTCCCCAGGTGCCAATTTGGCTTTCACTTCCGCTAACGAACTGCGGATCTTCTCCACATCGGCCGCTTCCAAGTGGAGCTGTTGATCGGTTTGGTAGTTTACGGCCAACCGATCCTTATGATCCTCGAATAGGAGTTCGTTGCCCGCATATCCAAAACCGCAAACGACGAGCACGATGACGGCGATCCAAATGATTTTTGCTGTTTTCCCTTTTCTCAACATGAGACGTTCTCCCCTTTGTTTCACCACCAGCTGCCTGTATTCGGCCGCAATTCGGGCATCCAGGCCGGGAGGACACCTCCTGTTCTCAGAATCTCGCTTGAACTCTTCCACCAATTGCTGTTCAATAGACAAAGCCTTCCCCCTCCTTTCTCAATCCGAGATGCTCGAATCGTCGGCGCAAATGCTTAAGCGCTTGATGATGTCTGGATTTCACTGTGCCTAACGGCACCTTCAACAATTCGGCGATTTCCTCGAGTGTACAATCCTGGTAGTAGCGGAGGACGATCACTTCCCTGAATTTAAGCGGGAGCGTCTGCAGAATCGGAAGCAGATCCAGCCGATCACCCACTTCCTGTATTCGCCGCTCTTCTGTTTGATCGCTCGAATTAGAGATGCCTACTTTTAGCTTTTCCGCAATGCGAAACAGACGCCACTCTTTCCGCTTCCAGTTCCGAACCTGTCTCACAATCAAACCGTTAAACCATGAAGAGAAACTTCTCTTCGGATCGTACGAATGCAGACTTCGGAACAGCTCTACGTATACTTCGCTCATAATATCCGCAACGTCATGCTGATTCCGAGTGAGATAACCGATCAACCGGTATGCATGATCACGCGTCGATTCGTAAACGATTTGGAATGCTTCTTCATCCCCCTGTCTCATCCGGATAAGCAGTGGGGTCAAATCTATTTCCTTCATAGGGCCGGCCTCCAATCGGGTCTTACAATGGGTATTGGCTCTAAGGATAAAAAAAGGTTCATTTCATTATAAAATTATTCAATTACATGCTGTCTATAAAGAACAAACCACGCCCGCATAACAAAAGTTATGGGAGCGTGGTTTTATTGGCTTGCTTTATGAGTTCTTCAATTTAACAGGGAACAGCAGGTCCAGCTGATGCTCGTCGCTCTCCGGCCAATTGAGATGACAATGATATACATAGTTCAGATGTTCTTCCAATGACCCGCCCATGAACTCCCCGTTGTCAGCCAATAAATCGGGTTCATACTTCGGATTATCCTGGCATACCCAGTCGGACAAAAGTTTCCACTCATGAAAATTGCCGAGCGTTATGGTATGCGCCGCATACAGACCGCCAGAATACTGCTTCTTAAGAAGAGGTGCAGGAACCTCCATATCTTCAGGAATCGTAACCCACAGCTCATACCCATAATAGGGTCTTTCATGAGAAGGGTTCGGATGATTAAAACCAAAGACACGGGCATCCGGTTTGATCGAATAAAGCTGACTTCTCTGCAGGAATTCTGCCAATTGGTTGCCGGCATGCTCCTCCGGGTTCTCCCCTTCATAATGACTTGCCGCCACTGTGCCGGGCGGAACATGGACAATCCTTACATTATCGAGTACCTGTAATTGCTCCGCTGCTTTGTTCAGATCCTTCATTGACTTCTCCTCCTTCAAATCCAGGCATGTTAAGGATAAGGATTCAATTTCATGGAGCAGAGCCTCATCACACCAGATATCAGGCTTGATCTGGAGTACATTATTTCGTTCCAGCTCTTCGATAAGCTTCATCATGATTTCCTTGATCGTAGTCAAAGACTCGATCCGGCTTGCTGCTTGCTCTACCCTTTCCTTAAAAATGTCTATAGCGACAACAGCATCTTCATGGTCTAGAATGGTAGCTACCTGTCTTAGAGGCACACCTAACTTTCTTAATATCATGATCTGCCGGAGACGCTGTAAAGAAAGATCGTCGTATGTTCTGTACGCGTATCCTTCTTTTTTGGTACTCTCGATAAGCCCTAGCTGCTCATAATATCGGAGTGTTCGGGTCGTCACCTGAAACGATCTTGATACCTCGCTGATAGTCACAAGCTCCATGTTCCTCCTCCTTTCCTATACTTGAAGTGTAGAGGACGCCGCGACGTCAAAGTCAATAAGCATCCTGCAAAGCCATTTTGCAAGTAGTCCGTTATGCTTAAACCATGAAGCACCATCGAACGCCAAACTTATCGACAAATGAGACTGTATATACTTCGATAGCTTCAGAACAACCGTCATTTTTAATACTACCATATATTCACAATATCACTCATAGCCTCAACGCAAAAAGACCCTATTGCTAGGGTCTGGAATTATTGGTCCCGCTTGCGGACATTCCGGAGTCTAACCGTCTACTTGGCAAAAAGCTGCGCCGCGTCATCCAGCGCGATCCGGTGGCCCATTGCGGAATAATCGAGCCAGGCCGATCCGTTGACTACGTAGACATGATTATTTTGGACCGCCTTGAGGTTTTTCCAGATGGCGCTCTTCTGAAGCTCCTCGAAGTTCCCCTTGGCGGCAGTCCCGGTGCTGATAATAACGAAGATCGCATCGGCGTTGAAGTCCGGAAGCATCTCCTGCGAGATGACGGCGTAAGGCTCATCCTTGATCTGTTCGACTCCATCCGCCGGCTTCAGCCCCAAATCCTGATACAGCAGCGGACCCACCGGACGCTTCATGCCCATGACCCGCAGCTCTTTGGGCGTGGAACGGATTGCCATTACCTTCGCATCTGCTCCAAGCTTGCTCTTGATCAGCTCTCCAACCTCTGTTGCCTTGGCTTGGTACTCGCTGATAAAGGCCTTCGCTTCGTCCTGCTTGCCCACATACTCCGCCAGACGGTTCAGATGATCTCTCCAGGTCCCTTCGTCCATATCGATCGAGTAAGTGGGAGCGATCTTCTTCAGCTGAGGAATCGTATCCGCTCCGAGCGAGGAATCGGTATAGATGACATCGGGCTTCAGCGCGAGCACTGCCTCGAGGTCCGGATCGCTGATTACGCCAAGCTTGGCAGTGCCTTCAAGACGGTCGGCCACATGAGGCAGGAAGTCCTTGACATCGCCCCCGATCACCGAGCCGGCAGGCTTCAGCCCCAGCGCCAGCAGGTTATTCGTTATGTGAATCGACATGGAGGCGATTTTGGCGCCTTCGGCAGGCGGGGAAGCGGCGGCCGATGCTGCCGGAGAGGCGCTCCCCTCCGCTGCGGTTCCGGAGGAATTCGTTCCTGTTCCGCAGGCTGCAAGCCATAGGGCGGCCGAGACGGCAAGCGTCAACAGCAGCGTAGATCTCAGTTTGGTTATCATGATGTATGCTCCTTAAGTCTAGGATTTCGTTCTTAACAGCAAGTATAGAAAGTAGGGTCCGCTGATCGCGGCCACCACGACCCCTGCCGGAATTGCATTAGGCTGAAAAAGAGAGCGGCCGATCGTATCCGCCCCAACCAGCACAACGAGTCCCGTCAGAGCGGCAACCGGCAGAAAATGCCGGTGCTGCGGTCCTGCCAGCCGTCTGGCGATGTGGGGAGACACCAGGCCGATAAAGCCGATCCCGCCCGCCATCGAGGTGCTGGCGCAGGACAAGGCCACCGCCGCGGCCAGCAGCAGAAGTCGGCTGCGAAAGGCGCTGCTGCCAAGGCCTGCCGCCGTCTCATCGCCCAGCGTGAACAGATCGAGCGTCCGCGAGTGGTAGTACACGAGCGGCACAAGCACAGCGATCCAGGGCAGGAGCGCCCAGACGCTGAACCAGTCTCTTCCCCATATGCTTCCCGCAAGCCAGCGGGCTGCGAACGCATAGGTGTCTTCATCCAGCTTCAGCGACAAATACAGCGTCACCGCGCTGATTCCCGCTTCAACGGCGATGCCGACGAGAATGAGGCGGATCGGCGGCAGCCCTCTGTACCGGTCGTATGCCAGAAGCACAATCAGCAGCGCGACCAACGTCCCGCCCGCAAATGTGAACAGCGGAAGCATCAACGATACGAGGCCTTTCAGCGAATGGAAGAACGATACAAAGGCGACCAGCCCGAAGGCCGCTCCGGCATTCAGTCCGAGAATGCCCGGGTCCGCAAGCGCGTTCCGGGATACGCCCTGAAGGACCGCACCGGCGACGCCCAGCCCGATCCCGGCCAGGGCGGAGATCAGAATACGGGGGAGCCGATATTCAAACAGAATCAGGCGCTGGTCGGCTGTGCCGTAGCCCGTCAGCGTCCGCAGCACCTCGCCGGGCGACAGCCGGATAGAGCCGGTGTTCAGGCTGATCAGGATGACCGCGCAGGCCAGCAGCAGAAAAGCGAGGGACAGGACGAGCATCCTCCGGTTCCTCGCAGGAGCTTTCATCTCCATGCTAAAGCTCCCTCCCTTCCTTGCGGGCCAGGTACAGGAAGAATGGAACGCCGATTATAGCGACCATCGCCCCGATGGCGAACTCCCTGGGGGGATTGACGGTTCGTGCCGCCAGATCGGCAAGGACCAGCAGGATGGCCCCCAGCAGTGCGGACAGCGGCAGCACCTTGGCGAAGGTGACGCCGACAAGCCTGCGGGCAATGTGGGGCACGACCAGCCCCACGAAAGCGATGGAGCCAGCCGCCGATACTGCGGCTCCCGCCAGAAGCACGGCTGCTCCCATTCCGAGCAGCCGGACCCGGCTTGTACGGATTCCGAGTCCGGCCGCCGATTCTTCACCAAGCGACATGAGCGTAATAGAGCGGCTCATGAGCAGTGTCAGCAGGAGCGCGGGCACAATGACAGGCGCCAGCAGTCTGAGCTGGCTCCAGCCGATTCCCGCCACACCGCCTGCATACCAGAAGGCCAAATCCTGATTCAGCGCATAATAAATGGCGATTCCGGCGGTAACGGAATGCAGGATGGCTGAAATGACCGCGCCTGCAATGGTCAGCCGCAGCGAGGTAAGCCCTCCCGGAGTCAGCGAGGCGAGGCCTGTAATAGCCAGCGTACTGAGAGCCGCGCCGAGGAACGACAGCATCATTAATTGTATGTATGGCAGCCCCGGCCAGAAAGCGAAGCTGAGAGCCACCGCCATAGCTGCACCGGCATTGATTCCCAGCACACCGGAGTCTGCGAGGGGATTCCGGGTGACAGCCTGCATGATCGCTCCCGCCGCGCCGAAGGCCATACCGGATAATGCGGCTCCAAGCACTCTCGGCAGCCGCAAATCATGGATGATCTGATGGGAGGTCAGACGGTCGTCATAGGCAAAGATCGCCGTCCATACTGTCCGGAGGCTCAGCTCTTTCGCTCCGTATGAAGCGGCGAAACCAATCGAGAGGAGCAGAAGCGCAGCCGCAGAGATGAACCACAAGGCGGCGGCCCACCGTTTATGCTGCACACAAGCCACTTCCTTTGAACACAGATGAAAGGTAAGTATGAAAATGAGAATCAATTTCATTTACTGATAGTATAATAGTATATGGGACCGGACTTGTCCAGCCCCAGGCATCATCGTCTTCGGTTTCGGCATGATGGGCTATCGAAGCCTTAATGTTCGGGACGTTCGGGACGGCATATCTTTTCACGAAAAAAAGCCCGCTCCTTACGTCATCATCAATAACGTAAGAAGCGGGCTTGCCTATTCATTCATGTATGAGCAATGGAATCAGACCGTTTCCTCATCCCGGAGTGCATCGAGAATCTGCCGGGCCAGCTTGTCACCGATGGACAACGGCCGGAAATCCTCCACGCTGGCCTCCCGGATCTTCTTCAGCGAGCCGAAATGCTTCAGCAGCAGCTTCCGGCGCTTCTCGCCGATGCCCGGGATGGAATCCAGCCGGGAGGTCACCATCGATTTGCCGCGCTGCTCCCGGTGGAAGGTGATCGCGAAGCGATGCACCTCGTCCTGGATGCGCTGGAGGAGATAGAACTCCTCGCTGTCCCGGGCCAGGCGTACCGGCTCTGGCGGATCGCCGACCAGAAGCTCGGCGGTCTTGTGCTTGTCGTCCTTGACCAGCCCGCAGACCGGAATGAACAGGCCGAGCTCGTTCTCCAGAATGTCCACGGCGGCCGAAATCTGGCCGCGTCCGCCGTCCACGACGATCAGGTCGGGCTGCGGGAGGTCTTCCTTCAGCACGCGCTCATAGCGGCGGCGTATAACCTCGCGCATCGTCTCGTAATCGTCCGGGCCCTGCACCGTCCGCACCTTGTATTTGCGGTACTCTTTCTTGTCCGGCTTGCCGTCAATGAAGACCACCATGGCCGATACGGGGTTCGTGCCCTGAATGTTCGAGTTATCGAACGCCTCTATGCGGCTCAGGTTCTCGATGCCGAGGCTCTGGCCCAGGCTCTGCGCCGCTCCGGAGGTGCGTTCTTCGTCCCGCTCGATGAGGCGGAACTTCTCCTCCAGCGCCACGCGCCCGTTCTCACAGGCCATGCGCACCATTTTCTTCTTGAGGCCGCGTCTTGGCACAAGCACCTTGACGCCCAGCCATTCCTGCAGAGCCGCCGCTCCTCCGGCGGCATCGACCACGCCTTCGGCGGCGGCGTCCATGGCCTCGCCTGTGGTTGCGGCCGCTTCGTCCGCGGCCGTCTCGTCCTCCGCGTCATCCTCCGCGGAGAGCTCGGCGGCGGCTGCTGCGCCGCCGCTCAGCGCCGCGGTAGCCGCCGCGGCGTCTTCAGCAGGCTCCGGCGGCAGCACCGTCGCCGCGTCCTTGACCTCCAGCGCCTCAGGCAGGAGGATTTCCTGCGGCAGCGCCGGGTTGTCGCTGTAATACTGCGTCACGTAAGACATAAAGTCGCTGTACGCTTCCCCGTAGAACGGGAAGCTGGAGGAGTGGCGCTGGATCATTTTTCCCTGCCGCATATAGAGGATCTGCACGCACATCCAACCCTTGTCCACAGCATAGCCGAATACATCGCGGTCCTTCGTGTCTGTCGTGTTGATGTTCTGTTTCTCCATCAGGGCCTCGATGTGGATGATCTGATCCCGCAGTTCCTTCGCCCGCTCGAAATACAGCTCCTCGGCCGCCTCCTGCATCTTCTGCTGAAGATCCTTCTTGACCGCCTCATGCCCGCCTCCAAGGAACGTTGATATGTTCTGGATGATCTCGTCATATTCCGGCTTCTCCACTTCCTTCTCGCAGGGGGCGAGGCACTGGCCCATATGATAATACAGGCAGACCTCCTTCGGCAGCGTATTGCATTTGCGCAAGGGATACATCCGGTCGAGCAGCTTCTTCGTCTGCTGGGCCGCATAGCCGTTTGGATACGGTCCGAAATATTTCGCTTTGTCTTTAAGCACCCGTCGTGTCACTTCAAGGCGCGGATGGCGTTCATTCGTAATTTTGATATAGGGAAAAGTCTTGTCGTCCTTCAGCAGCACATTATAGCGCGGCATATGCTTCTTGATCAGGTTGCACTCCAGGATGAGTGCCTCCATGTTGCTGCCGGTCACAATGTACTCGAAGTCGCGGATGTCCGTAACGAGCCGCTGGGTTTTGCCGTTATGGCTGCCCGTAAAATAGGAGCGGACCCGGTTCTTCAGCACCTTCGCCTTGCCTACGTAAATAATGGTTCCTTCTTCGTTCTTCATCAGGTAGCATCCGGGCAAATCCGGCAGCAGCGCCAGCTTGTTGCGGATGTTATCGGTGTAGGTCAATGGTTTTCCCCTCCTCAATCCTCCCCACCGGGGAGGACTCCAAGGGCTCTGCCCTCTGGACACCCTAAATTGGCGAACGAGTGGCGGTTGAGCACCTGGGTAAATGACTGGCTGTGAATCAAGCGGTCCTTCTCGCCCGCCGCCCTGCCGGGCGGTGGGCTCGGGACACTTTCATGCGGCGCTCCTGCTGTGGCGTAATCGCATACGACGCGCTTCCCCGCCGCTCTCCCTTCGGGAATCGCTCTGCTTCGGCGCAGTGGGCGTGCTTTGCTCTGCACACGCGCTTTCCCGCCGCTCTCCCTTCGGGAATCGCTCTACTTCGGCGCGCGGGTGGGCGACGTTTTGCTCTGCATTCGCGCTTCCCCGCCGCTCTCCCTTCGGGAATCGCTCTACTTCGGCGCGGGTGGGCGTGCTTTACTCTGCATTCGCGCTTCCCCGCCGCTCTCCCTTCGGGAATCGCTCTGCTTCGGCACGGGTGAGCGTGCTTTGCTCAGCACACGCGCTTCCCCGCCGCTCTCCCTTCGAGAATCACTCTACTTCGGCGCGGGTGAGCGTGCTTTGCTCAGCACACGCGCTTCCCCGCCGCTCTCCCTTCGGGAATCGCTCTACTTCGGCGCGGGTGAGCGTGCTTTGCTCGGCACTCGTACTTCCCCGCCGCTCTCCCTTCGGGAATCGCTCTACTTCGGCACGCGGGTGGGCAACGTTTTGCTCAGCACTCGCGCTTCCCCGCCGCTCTCCCTTCGGGAATCGCTCTACTTCGGCGCGGGTGGGCGTGCTTTACTCTGCATTCGCGCTTCCCCGCCGCTCTCCCTTCGGGAATCGCTCTGCTTCGGCACGGGTGAGCGTGCTTTGCTCAGCACACGCGCTTCCCCGCCGCTCTCCCTTCGAGAATCACTCTACTTCGGCGCGGGTGAGCGTGCTTTGCTCAGCACACGCGCTTCCCCGCCGCTCTCCCTTCGGGAATCGCTCTACTTCGGCGCGGGTGGGCGTGCTTTTCTCAGCACTCGCGTTCCCCGCGCTCTCCCTTCGGGAATCGCTCTACTTCGGGGATCGCCTGCTTCCATAGCGCACAAAGCGCCTCCGGTATGAACCGGAGGCGCTGGATGGGCGCAGGGCCCGGACATGCGGCGGTTTATTGATTATTGATGTTTAGCGACGATGTTCTTGAGGGATTCCTTGGAGTTCAGTCCGACTACTTTATCGACAGGCTGGCCGTCTTTAAAGAAGATCAGCGTAGGAATGCTCATCACGCCGAATTTGGAAGCCGTTTCCGGGTTCTCGTCTACATTCAATTTGGCGATTTTAAGGCTGTCGCCCAGTTCGCTGGACAGTTCGTCCAGAATAGGAGCCAGCATTTTGCAAGGACCACACCAAGGGGCCCAAAAGTCCACGACTACAGTACCTTCGCCTGTTTGGACTTCGTTATTAAAGGTTTGGTCAGACACGTTCACGATTGCCATGATAAGTTCCTCCTTAAATGGTAGTGACAGCCCATGCCCGGTTTCAAAACCCTTCACATATCAGCAATACGGGCGGTCTTCAGGAATTCCGTAAGACAACGAACTGCTCTATATATGCCGGTGTTCTGCGCCGTAGCGGATGGAACTGCCCGTTCTATGCAGTTGCGGACCCGCAATCGACTTGCGGTCATCCGGTATTGAAGAAAGCCGGTATTGTGAACTGCAGTCATGTAAGTATGATAACCAGATTGCCATTTACCGACACATAATCAGTATAACATAATTTGATCCAATATGTGAAATGTCACATCTTTTTGAAAAAGATATGGTTGCACCTTCCACTACTGGATTTGACAGGCGTCATATGGGAATGGCGACGGTGATAACCGGTTTATTTTTTCATTAAGGCTATGATCAAGTCTCGGATAAAATAAACAAAGCCAGGCCCGGAAGACAGACCTGCCTTTGTGGATGGTTGTGTTTTATCAGGAGCGCGGCAGGCCCCGCTGATTGTCCCCGACCAGTTGCACCACCTCGACATACGGCGAGATCCGGTTCATCAGACGCTGGCCTTTATGCATCTCCTCGCCGTCCTTGCTCGTGAAGCTGAGATGCTTCTCCAGGCCTTCCAGCGGATAGTTGGACGTGTAAAACGTCGGTTTGCGTTCCATCCGGTAATTAAGGATCGGCCCCAACACATGATCACGCGCCCAGGGGTTGAGGTTCTCTGCGCCGATATCGTCGAAGATCAGCAGATCGCAGTTCTTCAGCGTATCGACCGTCTCCTTCAGCTTGGCTCCGTCCGTCATCATCGATTTCAGCTCTTCGATGAAATCCGGCATGTAGACAATGACGCCGCTATGTCCCGCAACGGCAAGTTCGTGAAGCAGATAGCACATCATGAATGTCTTGCCCGTCCCGAAAGAGCCGTACAGGTACAGGCCGCGCGCAGACAAGCCGTTCTCCTTGACGTTCTCGATATACTGAAACAATCGCCCTACCGCCGGAGCGCGGCGCGAATCCTTGCCCATAATCTCAATCTCGTCATAACCTTCGTTCAGCACCCGCTCGTCGACATAGAAGCTGGTGATCCGGCGTCGAATCCGCTCCTGGCTGTCTCTGGCGATCTGAAGCTGACAGGCGGTCTTCCGTTCATACAGATCCGGGAATCCCCCGGCCGTTTCCACGGTCAGCTTGCTGTAATGCCCCTGGAAATCATTGGGGCACTTGTCAAGCCCGGGACAGCTCGCGCAATTCCGGGCCTCCTCCACATATTGATACAGGCGGGGCAGATGCAGCCTCAGCCTGGATTCGTCCAGTTCGGGATGCTCGGCTCTCAGCCGAAGCACCAATTCATGGTTCAGAAGCTCACGTTCCAGATCCCTTGACCGCAGGCGTACAGCGGGATTACTCATCGAACGAAGCACTTCGCCCATCGATTCCATCCCCACACACCTCTCTTTCGCTTACGGCTGATCCGCCGCTCCTTTTTTCTTGCTGGCCTTGATGCTGGCGGCCATCTTCATCATCTCCGCGAATTCCTCTTCGGATACAGCTCCAGCCTGTCCGTCGTCCACCGCCATCTGGATTTCAGGCTTGGCCGGCCGGGCTCCCGATTTGGCATAAGTCCGTTGGCGAGCCGAAGATCCCGAAGCCCCCTTGCCCTTAACCTTGGCTTGATCGCGTATGTAGCGTACCGCCTTCTCGTATGTGTTAACCTGCTTCACCAGCATGTTGGAAGCGATCGCTTCCACGAAATTGCGGTTGATTCGCTGCTCGCCCTCCGACGCCACCATCGTCATCAGATAGTGGATCAGAATGTTGATCACTTCCTCCGGAAGCTTGTAATTGCTGTCGATGCTCTGGAAGATATCCATAAGTCCGCCCGGCACTGCGCCGGGGAAGAAGTTCTCCAGCATGCGCGTATAGGGCTCGTTGCGAAGCATCATATTATATTGATGAATATCGCACTTCGAGAGGAATTGCGGGGGAACCTCCACGTAATATTCCATCTCCACAGGATGCTCCTGCGGAAAAGCCTCCTCGCCTTCCAGCCCGGAAGCTCGCAGCGACACCACCTTGGCGGCCGCCACCTCCCGCTGCTCTTTGCGCTTCATGCCCTGCCGGAAATGCTGGCTCGCCCGGTGCTGAATCACATCCAGCATAAGCTCGCCTTCTACCGAGAATACGCCGTCCTCATCCAGCAGCCGGCACAGGTCCTGTGCGCTCAGCTTGTACTTGTGAGCGACATAGTTGATGACGCCCATCTGCTCGAAATCGAACCGCAGCTTCTCGACATGTGCGCGGTTGACCGACTCGCGCGGGAAACGCAGAATGAGATCGCTGTATCCGATCGCCGGCTTGCCCTCCGCGCTCTTCAGGGGCTGACGGACGGAAGCCACTTCAGTCAGCGCCTGCTCCAGCTCATAATCGATAACATGTGTATTCAATTCAAAGATATCATAGAAAGGCCGCGAAATATTCTCCTTGCCGACGGCTCCCCGGCTCCATTCCTCCGGCTCCCGGCTCCAGAACTGCTCTCTAAGAGACAGGACAGCGAATTTGCCGACCTTGTCGCGCAGCAGCAGCGTCAGATGCTGGGTGGAGAAGAAATCATTTGGAGACAAGGGCTGCAGCAGCTCGTATTCGTACATATAATCTTCCGACTCCGGGACAAATATCCGGCTGGTCTGAAGCAGTCCGACGGCTTCCAGCCGGGATGCCTGTTCGATCATCATTCTCCGGCCCTTCTCGTTCGGCTCAACGCCCAGCGTCAGAAACAGCCGGCGCTGCGGTTCCGCAGCGGAGTAGCCGATGTTTTCCGCGGGCACATGGCTGAAGAGCAGACGGTACAGGCTTATCGCAAAGGCGCCGACCATAGGCTGATAGATCGAATTCAGCATACGCTCGTCAACGGGACTGAGGCCGAATTCGCGGGAAACGCAGTACCGATGATGCTCGGTGAAATGATGCAGATGCTGGATATGCATCTTCCGGAACCCCCCACAAAAAATCACGAATTCATAATCTTGTCTACGACAAGTAGAGTTCTATTCTATCATAAATCGACTGTCTGGAAATGTGGAAAAAAGCCCAAATCAGGCGCTTTCTAGGGACGTTTCGCATCCGGTCCCCGGCATCCTGTATCTTGCTGGATTTTTGGGGCCCTGTCATGAAAATAGGCGAAACGGCCGCATCCCGGATAAATCCTCACGGAAGCGGCCGTCTCAATGCGCCTTCTCTATGGATATGCTTGACCCTGCCTTGATATAACTCAGTCTTGATAGAGCAGCGAAGCGCCGGATTCTATAACGCTCTGCATAAATACCGACACCTCAACATGAATGGGATGCGTCAAATAAGCTTCGTAATCCTCCATGGACCGGAAACAGGTAATCAGCATCAGGTCAAAGGCTGATTGTCCGGTCCGGACCTCCTCCCTGACTTCAATCCCTGAAAGGTTCTCAATCTGTCCTTTCATGCCGAGCAGTCTCTCCCTAACGCGGCTTCTCATTTCCGGGCTGTTGTCTTTCAGCTTAATAAGCAGATTATTCGTCAGCATTAAGCGGCTCCCTTCTCTTTAATCTATGCGGCTTAACCAGGCTATCCCTGTCTCAATCCCGCTCTTGCCTGTTACACGGCGGGAAGCGTCCCGCCATCGATCACATACTCGCTGCCGGTGATGGAGGCCGCCCGGCCGGATGCCAGAAACGCAACCAACTCCGCCACCTCCTCCGGATATCCAGGCCGGCCAATCGGAATGCCACCAAGCGAATCCATCAATGCATTCAGTGCCGTTTCCCGGTTTCCCGTTTCTACGGCCAGCCTATCTATTAACGCATCGGCAGCCTTGGTCTGGATAAAGCCCGGAGCTACCGTATTGATACGTACCCCTAAGGGAGCAAATTGCTTCGACAATCCCTTGCTGTAGGTGGTAAGCGCCGCTTTGGCCGCTGCATAAGCGAGAGTCGCCTCATACAGGGGGAGCCGTCGCTGAATGGAGGAAATGTGTATGATAACTCCGCTGTTACGCTCAACCATGCCTGGCAGCAAGCCGCGGTCCAGCCGGACGGACGCAAGCAGATTGGCGTTAATTGTCTCCTGCCAATCTTGATCGCTTAAGGCGAGCGCACCTCCTGATGGAGCGGACGAACCTCCGACATTGTTCACAAGGATGTCCACTCCGCCCAGACGGTTCAAAGCTTCTTGTACAACCTTGTCCGTTCCTTCCGGCGTGCTGATATCCGCTTCAACGAATATGCCCGGGAAGCTCCCCGATTCTGGCATCGAACGGGCTGTGGTGATAACTGTTGCCCCGGAATCCGCCATCCTTCCCGCAATCGCAGCTCCCATCCCCTTGGTACCGCCAGTCACCAACACACGTTTCCCGGCGAATTCCTTCTCTCCCGTAATGTGAAAAGCCATTGTCTCATCTCCTTGTATCATGTGCTCCGATCGGACAGGTACATCATACAATGGACTTTTTGATTAATCTATTTTATTATTTTCATCAAATTAATGAATATTTATCATGAAAGGACAGTCCCTTATGGAACTGACTCAACTTGAATATTTCCTGACGGTTGTCCGTCACCAGCATTTGACCAAGGCGGCTGAGGAACTGCGGGTAACCCAGTCCGCCCTAAGTCATGCCATCTCCAGGCTTGAGAGCGAATTGGGTGTTCCTTTATTTGATCGGACCGGGCGCAATATCCGGGTTAATGCCTACGGCCTCATGTTCGCCAAGCGGGTGGAGCAGGGACTCATGGAACTGAAAGCGGGCGTTCATGAGATCGAGGCCTATACAAACCCCGATACGGGAATCGTGAATCTCTCATATCTCAATATTTTGGGCGCCGAGCAGGTTCCGCGACTCATCAAACGCTATCAGCTGGAGAAGCCGGGGATTAGATTCGAGTTGACGCAGGGTAACTATGACGTTATCAACGCCCATCTTGAAAAAGGGTTCTCGGATCTGATGATAACGTCCAAAGAGGCGACTGATGGCCAGTACGAGTGGTTATCCATCAACACGGTTCCGTTGTACCTCGCCGTGCCTGACAGCCATTCCTTTGCGTCTCGCGGATCAATCAGTCTTCGAGAGATTACCGGAGAACCTTTCATCGGAATGAACAAGAACTGTGGGCTTAAACAGACGCTGGCAGCCCGGTTTGAGAATACAAGCTTTGAACTAAATGCCATGTATGACGCTGAAGACTTAATCACTGTCGCAGGTTTTATCTCCGCCGGACTCGGGGTGTCCGTACTGCCCAAAATGACGGGACTCCAGCTCGATGGCATCTCCTGGCTCCCGATTGAAGAGAAGGGCTGGATGTGGGAAATCGGCCTTAAATGGAGAACGGACCGTTATCTGCCTCCCGCAGCCAGGGGGTTTTTGGACTTTATTCGAAACAGCTCCCCGGATCAGTTGAAGGCTACTCCTCCGGCTTGACCCGGGGACGGCTTTAGGGAAGTCTTGTCCTGCTCCTATAACTATAACATTTTGTACCCGCCAAGCCGCAGACGGCGGATCATCCGGCCGCTGAGTACCACTCCGGCCAGACCCGCGATTCCGGTCAGATAATCCACAAGGCTATAGGATGATATATGCTCCCACAGGGATACCGAGGAACGGTCCCATATCGAGTACACCATCACCGGTAGGATCAATAGTACATAGAGATAGACCGGGAACCAGGTGGTCTTCATCAGCATGTTGAGGATATATCCGATGACGAACATCATGACCAAAAACAGGACAGCTTGTCCAAATATCGAGATGAATCCCATTCATTCTCCACCTCTTTCTTCCTATTATTAAGCGCTCTCAAAATAACATTCTCAACCAGTGATCCACTATCGGCATTTCATTCTGCTTCTCGGAGCTATCAGGCGTCGTCAGAAATTGAAGGTCGGGGAATTCGGAACCCGGTTATTTCAGGATAGTGTACTTGAAAAGAACGTACGAAACAACGAATCATAAAGAAACGGATTCACCCGTTTGATTCAGCCGTCCCGCTTGCGCTACAATGCATAGAGGACAACCAATTGAGGAGTGATCGCATGAGTGAAGCCGCTTTGACGCTGGAAGGATGGTATGCGCTCCATGACTTCCGCTCTCTGAATTGGACCGCCTGGACGGCGGCCGATGATGAGGAACGCGCTGTGGCTCTGGATGAACTGAACGCTTTTGTACAGGAATGGTCTGGTGTGGAGGACGCCAAGCTTGGCAGCTCTGCCTGGTATTCGATCGTCGGGCAGAAGGCCGACTTCGTGATGATGCATCTGCGTGAGAGCTTGGAAGAGCTGAACAAGCTGGAGACCGCTTTTAATAAGACCGCATTCGCCCGATTTACGACTAAAGCTTATTCGTATGTCAGCATTGTGGAGCTGAGCAATTATAACCCAAGCGGAGACAGCGGCGGTGACCCGATGCAGAATCCGCATGTCGCCGCACGGCTGAAGCCGGTGCTGCCGAAGGCCAAGCATATTTGCTTCTACCCGATGAACAAGAAACGCGAGCTGGACGATAACTGGTACATGCTCGACATGGCGAAGCGCAAGGAGCTGATGTACTCGCACGGTCTGATCGGACGCGGCTACGCCGGCAAGGTCAAGCAGATCATCACCGGCTCGGTAGGCTTTGACGACTGGGAATGGGGAGTTACCCTGTTCTCCGATGACGCACTGCATTTCAAGAAGCTCGTCTATGAAATGCGCTTTGATGAAGTCAGCGCCCGGTATGGCGAGTTCGGGCCGTTCTATGTGGGCAACCTGCTTGACCTGGAAGCATTAGACGAGATGCTCAAGGTATAAGGATTGTGGGTTGGACTGAAACGTAACAAAGGGTGCGTCCCTGGCGTGTTGAACGCCTCGGACGCACCCTTCTTTATTTCGAGCTATCAGGACTCGGATTCCACTTCCCCGTCCTGCAGGGCTTTCAAATAATTGGCAGTTGCCCGGTCGCGGGCACGACTCTTCTCCTTCAGCCGCTCGATCGCGGGAAGGATCAGAATGTCCACCTCTTTCTGGACGATATAGGCCAGTTCATACCGGCTCTGGTCCTCAAGGTAAGAGCCAACCTCCATCAGACCGTTATACCGGTCAAGCTCCTCCCGGGTCAGCAGCCCCCTTACCTGCACGCTGCAGTGACGCATTTTACAGGAATCTGCCTTTCTTCAGCACCAGCGGAATACCGCCGATAATGAATAGGTAGCGCATGTCGACGACTTTCTTCAGCTGCGCGGCAACCCAGCCCTTGTACTTCTTGTCTCCGACAACGGCGATGCCTTGACCCTTGCCCAGGGAAGCGACCGTGCCCTTGTTGCTGAACACGAATTTCTTAGACTGCTGTCCGCGAATTGCGGCTACCAGATTATGTGCGCAGCACTCGCCTTGCTGCATCGCAATCTGGGCTGTCGGCGGATAAGGACGTCCTTCAGGGCCCATGACGAGCGAACCGTCGCCAATGATGAAGATGTTGTCATGTCCCGGCACGCGCAGGAACTCGTCAACCTTGACGCGTCCGCGCATTGCCTCGAAGCCTGCGGCTTCGATCAGACGGTTGCCGCGAATACCGCCCGTCCAGACAATGGTCGATGCCTTGATTTCTTCGCCTGTTGCCAGCAGTACGGCGCCAGGCATGCATTCCTTGATCGCAACGCCGATCTTGAACGTCACGCCCTTCTTGCTCAGCACGTTCATGGCATGCTCAACGAGCTCCGGAGCGAAGCCCGGGAGCGCGGTTGGTGCGGCTTCCACATTATAGATGTTGACCATGCTCGGATCAATGTCGTATTCCTTGCACAGATCCGGAATCCGGTCGGCCAGCTCGGCGACGAATTCGATTCCGCTGAAGCCCGCGCCGCCGACTACGAAATTGATATGCTCCTGCGGGTTGCCTTCATTCTTGTATTTGGCGAACTGGTACTCAATATGCTCGCGAATGAGGCGAACGGAGTTAATGCTGCGGATCGTCAGGGCGTATTTGTCCAGTCCCGGGATACCGAAGGTCTCCGGTTCTCCTCCGAGCGCGATGACCAGGTAATCGTAGGACAGGGTGCCGTCCTCCAGAATCACTTTTTTCTGCTGGGTCCGAATTTCCTGGACGGAAGACTTCACCAGGTCAATTTTGAACTCGTCAATCAGCTTGGAAATCGCAACGCGCGAGTGCTCAATGCTGTCTGTACCCGCTGCGGGCATATGAAGATGGGTCGTAAAGTAATGGTACTCGTGACGGTTAACGAGCGTAACATCCGCCTCATTGTAGTTCAGTGCTTTCTGCAGACGCTGTGCGGTCAAAATGCCTCCGTAGCCCGCACCTAGAATAACGATTTTGGGAATGCTGTTCATGTTCCGGCTCCTTCCAACAGCCATACAGATTTTCTCTGCTTTATTTTTGTGAAATTATACACATGGAATTAGAATAAATTCCAATAAAACTTAAAGGATTCAAAAAAATATCATATATATTTTAAATAATATCGTGCTATTTGGCAAATAGCAATTGTTATCAGATAATCCTGGAATCCCCGTTTTCCTGCCTGACTGTCTCTTTGCAGGATGGCTCGGCTGTGGTTATAATTGAGTAGTATGGCAAATTGATTATATCAACTCGGAGGTGTAATAATCCTGTGACTTCCCAGCAACCCGACGTTCCCATGAGCGATCTGCTAATCATCGGCGGAGGTCCGGCCGGCATGTTCGCCGCGTTCTACGGCGGTATGCGCCAGACTACCGTTACCTTAATAGAGAGTATGCCCCAACTGGGCGGCCAGCTTGCCGCTCTGTACCCGGAAAAGCATATTTATGATGTGGCAGGATTTCCAAAAATAACCGCTCAAGAACTCGTAAACAATCTTTCCCGTCAAATGGATCTGTTCCAAAGCAATATCTGCCTGGAGGAAAAGGTCATATCCGTCGTTAAACAAGAAGAGCGGCATTTCATCGTTACAACCGACAAAGCGGAATACCATGCGAAGGCCGTTATCATTACGGCTGGGGTCGGCGCTTTTGAACCCCGTCGTCTGGAAACCCCGGGTGCGGAACGGTTCGAGAAAGCGAATCTTCATTACTTCGTGAGCGATCTGAACTCGTTCAAGGACAAGAAGGTGCTCATCAGCGGCGGCGGAGACTCCGCAGTCGATTGGGCGCTTATGCTGGAACCGGTAGCCGCTGAGGTTACGCTGATTCACCGCCGCGACAAGTTCCGTGCGCATGAGCACAGCGTGGAGAATCTGATGAAGTCCAAAGTCAAGGTCATTACGCCTTCCGAGATCACTGAACTTCATGGCGACGGATTTATCGAGAAGGTCACATTAACGGATGTGAAGACGAAGGAGAAGCAGGACATTGAAGTTGACAGTGTTATCGTTAACTTCGGGTTTGTCTCTTCGCTCGGACCTATTGCCGAATGGGGAATTGAGATCGAGAACAACTCCATCATCGTTGATTCGCGGATGGAGACGAGCATCCCCGGCATCTTCGCAGCCGGCGACATTACCACATACCCCGGCAAGCTGAAGCTTATTGCCGTCGGTTTCGGAGAAGCTCCGACAGCGGTCAACAACGCCAAGGTGTATATCGACCCTGAAGCCAAGCTGTCCCCGGGACACAGCAGCAATCTGAAGCTCTAATTGCCCTGGATCTTATTACCTAGGCTCTAAATACAACAAAAAGGGTATCCCGAGGGGCAAGCGATTTCTCGAAGCTCATCAGGATACCCTATTTCATAACAGCAGCGGTTTAATGATATGTAGTTCGTCGTTATCAGGTCTAAACCACTATTGGAGCACCGCATCTTCTGGAGAGTGTAAGTTCCGTTTTAGAATTTCAACAAGCAGCAGTGCGATAAAATCATGCTCCAGCTGAAGTTCAATGGCTTTATGATAAGAGTCAAGCAACATCTCATCCGATAATTCCACCACAACGTTCACCTACCTTTCCTTTATTTGGTTCTCTCTAATCATAGCAAACTATCTATTCTCGAACAAGTGTTCCTAATATCCACAGGAGCATGTGGAAATCCTGTGCATAGATTGTGTATAGCGTTCATTTCCTCGATTAAACTGCAGTGGAATTTGGGGATAAAAGTTATACACAGGATTTTTCAACCTTTGGTAGTATAATAAAAAAAATTCCTTTTTTCCATTACAATTTTACGAATATTTAAGTTTTTCTGTTCTTATATTTACTATCGGAAAATTAAAGCGTTTTCTTTATCTATTGGGGTCTTGTATTGACTTCCAGTATCCAAATTCGCCCTGAACGATCCACAGCGTAATCAAATCCAAGCTCTCCGATTCCCGGAAAATGGCGCTCCAATACCTCGATGCAGACATGTGTCAAATTCCGCATTTCTCTCTTCTTGGCAGCAGCTTTCTGCTTCGGGAGCGAGCGCCGCAGCCCTTGATAACAGGTCAGCATCGTTCCTCCCTTGCACAGATTGGTCACGAACAGACCGGGTCTGGCCAGGCGGCCAACCATGGAACGAAATTCCCAATGTTCGCCGTTCTTCACCACCTTCACCCGATAGTCAATTGGACGGTCCCCGATGTTTGCCAGCGAGATACCCTGCTGGATCAGATAGCGCCGTTTCACCTTGACCCGTGACAGCGCCTTCTCCATTCCTGCAAAGCTCCCGAACGCCCTGGTCGCCGACATGTAGGTGAAGCCGTAGCCTCTGGCGTCATGGAACACCTTGATAACACCGTATCCGCCTCCGCCCACAATCGGCTTGATTACAACGACGCCGTACCGGTTCAGCATGGAATGCAAGGCGGTGCCGCTGTAAGTAACCGTTCTGGGTACATAGCCGCATATCCGTTTGTCGCTCAGCAGCGCTTCCGTCTTACGCCATTTGCTTGCCAGCTGTCTTCCTGCCATAACGTCCCTCTCCTTTCTCACAAGCCTGCTATACAGTACGCTCACGCCTCCCGGACTTCCTGTATGATTGTCCGCCTGAGACAAGCAACTACCTGAAAAGGGGCATCTGTGCAAAGGTGTGAGCCTGTAATCATGGCTAAATAAAATTGCAGGGAAGGATGTATCGAATGGTTCAGTTATTCGCGGGGATTAACGGGTGAGTAACAGAAGAAAAACACAGTGGGATTCAAGCAAGACGAAGAACATGAAGAATAGCTGCTGCTGAAAGGTTAGAAAGTCATGCCCGCCCGCAGCAGATGCAGCAGAATATTGGCGGATTTTCCCGGTTCAAAGAACCTTATGCTGTCGCCTCCCTACTTTCCTGACAGAATCGCCTGTAGAGCGCTTGTGCAGGCATCCCGGCTGTAGCTCGAGTTATCCAGCATGCATGTCTCAATGTCCAGAAGACCCAGAATCTCAAGCTCCCATTCCTTGCGCTCCAGAAGCACCTGTATTGCACCTTCCATTCCTTTACATTCCTTTGCATGGCCGAAGCCCTGATTTGTATAATAAGAGATGAACCCTTCGGACCATTCCGCAGGTCTCTCTTTAACCGCTTTCATAAAGGCAGCCGCAGGATTCTCCTGATTCACATAAATCAGCAGAGGGTTCAGCGGTTTGACCGCCTCTTCCAGCCTTCGTATGTACGAAGCGACCTCTTCCTTGGATCTATTGCATTTGACCATCCCCATCGTGATCGGGTTCTGGATGAAGCAGCATTCGAACATGCAGACGGCCGGGTCATGAAGGTGGCTTGTGCCGAAACGCTCCCAATTCTCCGCGATCAGCCGGACATGCCGTTCAAAGGGAAGCTCGTATAGATCCCGGGTCATCATATCCTCCAGCGCCTCCTGCGGAATGGCAAGCCCTTCTTCGTTCAGCAGCTTCCGGTAGGGAATAAGCACATCCTCCCCCAGTCTCTTCGCCCGGGTATCCAGCATTTCAGCGATGCCGGGAGCTCTCGTCTTCCGCGCCTCAAACTCCTCTTGCATGTAACAGGCGACTCCGTCATAATCCGCCGGATGATCGAGATTCCCTTCCAGATATAGCTGTACCTTGATGCTCTGTTCCGCAAGCAGCTGCGCCGTAAGCTGAGCGACTGTTGATTTTCCCGAGCCGGGGAGCCCTTCAATCAGAATTAATCGGTTTTTCATATAATACCTCCTCATGTACGGTCTTGCTGCCGGGCCAATCTGTCCAACCGTAAATTCAATGCCTTGGCAACCTCGATACTGAAATTTCATTTTTTATTGCTCTCTGTGAATTGCCGGTAAATATGCAGGCTGGCCGGTATATGCCCGGCTCCAAGTATCAGGCCGCTCATTAGCAGCAGGGGGGAATGTATAAAGAGCGAAGCGCATATGAAAAAAAGAACGGGCGCGACAGCCATAGGAACAGGCACCCAGGCCATCGGAAGAAAGAGCAGCGCCCATTCCCGGCCGCCCGCCAAATACCTTGCCCAACCGGCATAATAGAGCAATAGGAAGATTAACATTCCGGACAAGAACAGGAGTTCATACAGATCAATCTGCGGGGAAGCGGAGAACAGGGGGGCTATCATAACCCCTGCCCTACCTACGCCTTCGGCTATTTTATACACAAGACTCTTGGGAGAATCCGTAATTTCAGGAACGTTGACCGCCGGCCAAAAGGCATATAACAAATTGGGCAGCAGAACGGCAGCGGGGATCAGCAGGTTCGCGAACTGAATCATGTCAGCGTATCTCCTGCCCGCTACTTCATCCGCTTCATGATGGGATGATCCTCATTGAGCTGAAGCAAATCCCACTGGTTCCCGTACAGATCCCTGAATACCGCAACCATGCCATAAGGCTGCTCCTTCGGCTCCCGGACGAATTCAATGCCTTTGGCAGCCATATCGTTGTAATCCCGCCAGAAGTCATCCGTGTTCAGAAACAGGAATACTCTCCCGCCCGTCTGATTTCCGATAAAAGGCTCCTGCTCCGGTTTGGAGGCTCTCGCTAACAGAATCGTCGTTCCTACGGAACCGGGAGGCGAGATGACAACCCAGCGTTTGTTCTGCTCCGGCTGGTCAATATCCTCGACTAATACGAAATTCAGCTTCCGGGTATAGAATTCGATAGCCTCATCGTAATCTTTGACGACAAGCGCGATGTGGACGATAGATTGAATCATGGTTCATTTCCTTTCTGCGCAAAATAGAGGCTGCCGCTCCAGCAGTTCCTTGATCTCCGGCAGTTCGCTTGTGGTAATGGTAATGCCAGGCACGCTGACTGCCGGTAAAGACATAGTTGATTGCTTCGGTTCTCGACTTTTTCGGCCTATATCCGAGCTGTATTGCAGATTCGGCAATTTCTGCGAACAACGCGCTGTCTTCCTGGGACAGGTTGGTGTAAAAGGCTTCAAGGGTCATCAAAACTTCCCTTTATTTGATTGATACTTAGCTTAGCGGCAGGGCTTGGATCAGCATTTGCATACCATCAAGTGGTTGCCGTCGGGGTCTCTAAAGTTAAACCAGTTGTAAGCTTCCTCAATATCCCCCGTATTAAAATGAAACGCAGGAACCCGAAATAGATTCTTTTCCGAATCTCTATGGATGCCAGTTTTGAACAACCTTCCCGATAATCTGATCCTCAGCGATGGCTCCCAGCATCCGGCTGTCCACGCTGTCGCCGCGGTTGTCGCCCAATACAAATACGCTGTTCTCCGGAATTTTCATTTCCTCCATATCGCCATTGGGGCTGTCCGGGTCGACCGGGCCTTGCAGATACGTTTCCTTAAGCGGAGCGCCGTTGATGTACAGGACATTTCCGACCAGCTTGATTTTTTCTCCGGGCAAGCCTACAACCCGTTTAATAAAGGTGACATCCGTGGACGGCGCCTTGAATACGATAAGGTCGCCCCGCTCAAAGACATGGTTCGAGTAGTATTGGGTGTCTACAGTCAGACGCTCTCCTGCTGCAATCGTCGGCTCCATCGACGGTCCGTCCGCAACATAGTGCTTGTAGGCCGAATTGTCGCCAATCCCCGAAACCAGCAGCATGAACAAAATCAGGATATATTGCATGTCCTTGCTCCCCTTAGATTACCTTGATCTTATTTTGTCACTTAGAATAATTGCTTTGCGTTTGTTTTTGTTTCACCAATGAAGATACGCCTGAATTGCCGCCAACCCTAGCTCTTGATGTACGAATTGAAGACCTCTAAAATCCATCGCCTCCATGAACGATGACCAACACAAGAATCAAAATTATCGTGCTGCTGTTAACTCCAAGCCTTCTTTAATTAGTATAATAGGGGCTAACATCGTTACTGACAAGACTAACTGCAAAAGTGTATTTACCTCCTCGCCAGGTCCCAAATAAACCTCTTGAGAGCATCAATCCCGCAAAGAGGCCCGCCGCAATGGCGGTATTGCATTCCTGTGAAGAAATATAATGCTTGGACAGGGAGTGGCCAAGATTTACAAGGCTTTTGACGGTTTTCTAATCCCTTTCTATTGACTTGATTTCAGAATATGGGCGAATGTCGGAAGCCTTGAGGGAACTTTTTGTGCTGTCTTCCTGTTTTTTTGACCTTTTATGACAAAATATACCATATNTATTTACATAAATTTTTGCTAAAGATATCCTTATTGATAGGAAATAATTAACATTCATCAAATTACAACCAATTCTCTAAGTTCAAAGGAGGAATGAAAAAACACGAAGAATTGTGCAAACGTATGAACAACATTTCCGTCGGCTCAAGACCCAGGTGTAAAAAATTTAAAATTAGAGGAGAGAGAACAATGACTGCAATGAAAAAACTATTTGCCGGATTGATGATGTTTACTCTGATTTTTGGTGTATCCTTTGTGGGATCGGCATTTGCCAGCGGTGATGAGGTCAAGCTTATTGACTCGGATGTCAGCGTTATTTATAAACCTGGATATGTCGGATTCAGCGGAAATATTGATGTTGCCAATCTGGGAGCCGTGAAAAATGTCACTGTCCATTACACGACAGATAACACAAATTGGTATGATACGAGTGCGAGTTATGTAGGGCCGACGGATGGAAGCCATGAGAAATGGTATTTTGGCATTTCCACAAATGGCTCTACAACAGATCATTCCGAATTGAAAGATCTGAGCTTCGTAAAATTCGCAATTAAATACGAAGTGAATAACCAGACCTATTGGGATAACAACGGTGGAGTGAATTATTACAATGAAGTCAATAGTACTGTTCCTCTGGATTCCGTTATCTTGGGAGCACCAAATGTGCTTAACGCCAGTAGTCTTCTGAACAATGGTGAATTTAGCGGAAACATCTATGTTAAAAACCTGGGTTCGACGAAAACAGTAAAAGTAGTGTACACAACGGACAACTGGGCAACAGTTCAAGAGGGCAACGCTGCTTACAATGGCTCCTTCAATAATTTCAATAGTGTTGATAGATGGAGCTACAATTTCAATGTTCCTGGTGCTGCAGATGTTAAATATGCGATTTCGTATACAGTTAACGGGCAAACGTATTGGGATAATAACTATGGCCATAATTACGAGGTCAACTAATTCATTATAAAATGCAGTTAACAGCAGGATCGCAGGCGGCTTATGATTCCGCTTTGTGATCCTGTTCTCTGTGGGGATTGGCAGATCTGGATTATATCGGGACCAACGTAAAAATACTCATTGACCATACTTGTTCCCCTTCAGGCGACCTTAATCTTATTTTGCTCAGTAGAACAATTACATTGTGTGCCAAGCGTTCAGCCTCTCTTTCTCGCCGGCACCTCCCATACAATCTTCCCTTTGAAATACCGGTCCATAGGATACTCTAGGCAGGTCTGTTTCTCCCATAGCTCATTCCCGAAAAAATAATCGACCTGTCCCCTGTCAAAATACCGGCGCATTAAGCCTTCGACTTCTATGTAGTATCCGGTGTTAACCGGCAGGGACCGGACGGAATTCAGCCGGCAGAGCAGCAGACCCCCATTCTCCAGCACCCTATGAATGTCCCGCACAATCTGAAAAGTATCCGCCTCATCGAAATAATGTAGGGACAAGTCCGCGATGACAACAGGAAAGCTCCCGTCAGCAAAAGAAAGGCCCTCCAGCATATTCAACCTTTTGGTCTCCGCCTCGGGCACAAAAGCGTGCAGCTTCTCCAGGGCAACCTCAGACTGATCGCAGCAGAGGACCTTATGCCCCCGCTCCGTCAAGTATTTTGCATTATTTCCGATGCCGCAGCCCAAGTCCAGAATAGCTCGACTGCATCGATCCAGCTCTTCCTTATATTTGTCCAGCCAGTCATCATAAAGAGGCTGCAGGCCGGGCCTGCCGAACGCCTGGTTCCAAAATTCGTTGGGATTCAATAGTCCGGTTCCTTTCTGGTTCCGTCCCCTGGATTTAAGGGCTGCCTAAATCAAAAACTCAACAACAGGATAAGAAATGACATTGCGGTCTCGGTATGTCGCGTCCACAGCGTCACTGTGGGTGCTCAGAATGCCATTTTGCAGAATAACAGGTCTGAATCCTCTTTCCTCCGCTCCATTATAGGTGAACAGCACACACTGCTCAGCCGCAAATCCCGCGATAATGACCAGCTTCACCCCGTGGCGGCCCAGAAGCTGCTCCAGCTCCGTGTTCCAGAAGGCGTTTCCGCTCTCTTTGGCTACCCTCAGATCCGATTCATGTTCATGAATCTCCGGAATCACCGCATACAGCTCCCGGTTATCCTCTGTCATCCCCTCGACATCCTGCACATGAACTACAACATGATTCTTCGAACGAAGCTCCCCGGCGACATAGTTGATGTACTCGCAGGCCCGGTTTATTTGTCTCATATCCACTTGCTCCTGCACATGCACGGGCTGCATATCCACAATCAGCAACGCTATTTTCATCTTAACCCTCATTTCCATATAGCCGCTATACGAATATTAGAACGGGACGTAATGCTTCAAATCCTTTTCCTTAAAATCATGGTCCCTGCCTTCCGGGGTCAGCCGATAGCCAAACTGATGCACCTCATTATGGGCAAAATAGACATACTCCACATGAGGCTCATCCTTAAACGTAACGACAGCGAAAAATGACGGCAGCTTGATCCCCCATATTCCCCGAACCGATTGAATCTCTTCTTTCCGATAATGTCCGTCTTCCAACAGATAGGCTGTTACCCGATGCGCGTAAATGAGTTTATTCGCCTGGACATATACGATTGGCGTCATGATCAGAACCGCGAGCAGGATACCGATCGATATTCGAACAATCTTCTCTCTTCTCATCCTCCGCTCCATTCCCTGAATTAGAAGATCCGGTTGCCATGCCAGGAATTGCTTCGGGATTGCTTCCGTTATCTTGAGTCCTCGACTTGAGCACTGACTTATGAAAGCGTCTATATTGAGGATTTTACCATGATGTGGAACAGATCGGTAGACACAACTGGCTATGGAAAAAGTAAACAGCCTCCTCCGCCGCATACCCTGTACTTCCTCGGGTATGCGGCAGCCGGAGGCTGCAAGCAGCGGCGCGCGGATGTAGCGCGCCGCCATTCAGGTTTTGGAAGCGCCCCTTGGGTTCGGCGCTTATTGGATAGCCGTTATTGCTGCTTCAGATCCAGCATTCTAAACAAAGACTGCCGGGGGCATTCCCGGCAGTCTCTTTCGCTCACCCTTTTTGAGGATTCGCAGCTATTCTAGAAATTCAATTTGAAGTTGGTGATCTCCAGGGTTCCGGCCGCTGCTGTCTCGCCGACACCGGTGTATACCTTGTACTCAATACCCCGGATATCCGTCAGCTTGGACACGGCGGCGCTGTTTACCCACTCGGTAAGCGCCGATTTCCAGATCGGAGAATTGAAGGCGTAAGTGACATCCACACTCTCTCCGGGAGCAATGATTCTCTCGAACGAAGGATCAGTTTCCGTCTGACCGCCTGTCTCTTCCCATGTCCAGTTGGTGCCGACTCTCAGAACCAGGGATACATGGATAGGAGACGTTCCCTTGTTGGTCAGAGTGCTCGAAATACTGGCATATTTCGACCAGTCATCTCCGATGCCGAGTCCCGCTTTTGTCTCGGTTCCCACACCGGCTGCCTTCGTATCGCTCAATGTAGAAGCGTAATTAACGAAGACGGTCTCGCCATTGAGTCCGCTCGATACGTTCGCCGTAAAGGAAGACTCTACGAAGGTCCATGGATAATAGCTGGCCGTCTTCGGACGATTCATTTCGGCAATGGTCGAAGCGTAGGCATCCGCAGCCAGATCGAAGCTGATCGTATGCAGCTGGAGGCTTCCTTCAACACCGCCGCTTCCGCCTTGAACCCGCAGAATGATCCGGTTAACATCTTTGTTGACAAGTCCAGCCAAAGGAACCGATACCATGGTTGTGGTCTTCGCCGGAATTTTGACGTATTGTCCAAGCTCGACCCACTTCCAGTCGCCGTCCTTAACAATCGGCTGCAATTGGATCTCAACAGAGTTCGGATTGGTTACGATCAAGTTCATGTTGGTGTAAGCACTCCAGTTCTCTGCCGGAACCGGGTCCACCTGGAAGCAAGGATAATTCTCCGTCTTCAGGTTGAAGGTCATGTTCAAACCGCCGTTATCAAGCGGTGTAAGCTGAGCAATCGTGCCTGCGGCCGGTTTGTCGGCACCATTGATGCCAACATACCAATCCGAATATTTGGTGATGATTCCCGGATCAATCTCTGGCAGCTGATTGGGATCGCCTGTAGTTACCGTTACCGCGTTGCTTGCATCCGACAGGTTGCCCGCATCGTCGAACGCCTTGACTGTGAACGTATAGGACGTCTTGCTCTCAAGGCCCGATACGATCAAACGGGTGGCATCTGTCGTGCCGACTTTGACCCCGTCCTGATACACATAGTATCCGGTTACTCCAACATTGTCCGTAGATGCTGTCCAGGTCAGGGTAGCGGTCGTGATCGCCGGAACTACGGCCAATCCGGCCGGAGCTGTAGGTGCCGTATGATCATTGCTGTCCGCTGTCGTAACGATGACCGAGTTGCTTGCAGCGGATACATTGCCTGCGGCGTCAATAGCCTTCACCGTAAAGGTGTAAGCTGTGTTGGCCTTCAGGCCAGTCACGGTATAGCTGTTCGTCTGACTGATGGCAACCAGATTGCCATTCTGATAAACGTTGTACCCGGTTACTCCAACATTGTCCGTCGAAGCTCCCCATGTCAGCGCAACCGATGAGTAAGTTGGCGAAGTGCCTGCAAGAGCTGTAGGAGCTGTAGGCGCCTCGGTATCCGTCGGTGTGGTGTCATATACGGTGCAGATTTTGGAAGTCGCCTTGATTCCGTATGTTCCGTTAACGATAGCCTGGCCTTGCTCGGTCAAGCTCGTTCCGGCCCAGTCGTTAGCCATGTCGAGATACTCGAGGCCCGAGCCGTTGCCCTTCCAGGACCATCCGAGATAACCTACACCCTTCTCTTGGGAATAGCTCATAATGGTTGCTTCATCTACATCGCCGTTCGTGTGCTTGATTCCGAATTCACCAATAATGAGTGCCAGATTCTTGTTGAGCACATTGTCGATATTGCTCTTGACCGTTGCAGCATCCTTCCCAGCATATTCGTACATATGAATCGAGAACATCGTATTCTTGAGCGGGTCTGCATTAAATACCTGTGTTCCGTAGTCGAAGATCGATTGCGGATACTGTCCCCAACCGGCAGCGTCAACGATAATGGTATTCTTGATTCCCGCATCGCGGAGCTTAGGAATTACGGATTTGTATCCATTCGCCCAGCCGGCGCCATCCCAAGTACCGTACCACTCGTTCGCGATATTGAGGATGACCGTCTTCTCTTTACCGATCAGCGCGCTCTTCATTTCGATCCAGTAGTTGGCGATATTGTCCAGCACCGTCGCATTGTCCGAGCCTGTTCCGTCATGGACTTCCAGAATGACAATCAGTTTGTTCTGCTCAGACAAGGTGATCAGGTTCTGAAGGGCGGCCAGACTGTCTTTGGTCCACTGTTGACCGTCCGACAGTACGATTCTGATCGTATTTGCTTTGGTTGCGGCAATTGCCGGAATAGCAACCGATTCTTGGCCTTTATACCAATTGTAAGCGTGATTGATCCCTCTCATGACAAATGGATTGCCATTGGCATCATAGAGGGTGTTGCCGCTGATGTAGAATCCGTCATGCGTTGAAGCCGGGCTGGTCGTAACCTGCAGCGCGCTGCTGGCCGCCGATACATTGCCCGCTGCGTCCTTGGCTTTGACCGTGAAGGTGTACGCTGTGCTTGCAGCCAGACCGGTTACTGTATAGCTCGTCGTTGTGCTGCTGCCTGCCAGCGTCTGTCCATTGTAGATGTCATAGCTTGTTACGCCAACATTGTCCGTCGAAGCGGTCCAGCTGAGGCTGACCGTCGTCGCTGTCTTCGAGGCAGCGGTTACATTTGTCGGAGCCGTAGGAGCTGTGGTATCCGTGGACGAATTGGTCGTTACGTTCAGCGCGCTGCTGGCTGCCGATACATTGCCCGCTGCATCCTTGGCTTTGACCGTGAAGGTATATGCCGTACTCGCGGTCAGACCGGTTACCGTATAGCTCGTCGTTGTGCTGGTACCTGCCAGCACTGAGCCATTGTAGATCTCATAGCCCGTTACGCCGACATTGTCCGTCGAAGCGGTCCAGCTAAGGCTAACCGTTGTAGCCGTCTTCGAGGCAGCGGTTACATTTGTCGGAGCCGTAGGGGCCGTGGTATCGGTAGACGGAGCATTCGTCGTAACTTGTACCGCGCTGCTGGCTGCCGATACATTGCCCGCTGCGTCCTTGGCTTTGACCGTGAAGGTGTACGCCGTGCTTGCAGTCAGACCGGTTACGGTATAGCTCGTCGTTGTGCTGGTGCCTGCCAGCACAGAGCCATTGTAAATTTCATAGCCCGTTACGCCGACATTATCCGTCGAAGCGGTCCAGCTGAGGCTGACCGTCGTGTCCGTCTTTGAAGCAGCGGTTACATTAGTTGGGGCAGTAGGAGCGGTGTTATCCGCAGCCTCAACAGTTGTGAATTTCCATTTTTGCTGTGGATTTCCGTTGTCG
The DNA here is from genome assembly GCF_019904155.1 of Paenibacillus sinensis. Taxonomy (GTDB): domain Bacteria; phylum Bacillota; class Bacilli; order Paenibacillales; family Paenibacillaceae; genus Paenibacillus_AQ; species Paenibacillus_AQ sinensis. Next base: position 7,381 of record NZ_JAHCMB010000239.1, on the reverse strand, counting down.
GTCCATTGTTGAACATTGGCTCCGTCAGCGGTGGAACCGCCTGCTATGTCCAGAACTTTGCCGCTGGACTTGGCGATCAGCTTATAGTAACCGCCACCGATGTCAACAATCTTCCACATTTGACTTGCTGAGCCATTATCAGTCGATTGCTGCACATTTCCCCCATCCGATGTGGAGCCTTGTGCAACATCCAGAGCTTTGCCGCTGGATTGTACAATCAATTTGTAGTAGCCGTCTCCGACGCTGACAACTCTCCACTTCTGCTGTGTGTTGCCATTGTCGGTCCACTGCTGCACATTCGCGCCGTCAGCAGTAGAACCGCCCGCTACATCCAGAACTTTGCCGCTGTGCTGTGCCGTAAGCTTGTACACGGTTCCCGAAATAATGTTGGATTCGGAAGCACTCGTCGTAACGCTTACCGAGTTGCTCGCCGTCGATACATTGCCCGCAGCGTCTCTCGCTTTGACTATAAAGGTGTACAGCGTGTTGGCTGTCAGACCGGTAACAACATAATTGGTCGTTGTTGTCGAGCCAACAATCGTTGTTCCTTGGTAGATGTCATAGCCGATTACGCCTGTGTCATCAGTCGAAGCTGTCCAGGCCAGAGTTGCTGTCGTATCCGACTTGGCGGTGCTAGCCAGGTTAGCCGGAGCCGTCGGAGCGGTATGATCGTTCGAATCGGCTTTAAGTACTTCGAAATCCCAGAGCGAGTATCCATAATTGGTCGCTCTCTGCGTTCCATACATTCTTACATATCTTGCATTGCTCGTCTCGAAAGAAACATTGTCGATGCCTCCATCGCCTTCCGTGGTGGCATAAACGGTAGTCCAGGTCGTATTATCAGTTGAAACCTGAATTTGGTACGCCTTCGCGTATGCAACTTCCCAATTCAGCTTTACTCCGTTAACGGGGGTGACTGCGCCAAGATCGACGCTGATCCACTGCGGATCGGAATAGACTGATGACCATCTTGTCGATGAGTCCCCGTCCACCGCCATTTGAGGCGTCTTACCGGAATCTTCAGTCGAGCTCGCGGTGGCGGATTGATTAAGAGCCGCATTCGTTGCAGCGCTTACATAGAGGGTCGGCATCATACCGATAACCATCATCACCATGAGCAAGCTAATAAAACCCTTCTTCATATACGAACCTCCAAGATTATTTGTTTGTTCTTGGTAAACCCCTTACGCATATTCGGTCTGTTCATGCTGAATAATGAGCATCTATTCAAATTTCATAACCGAGACGGACTCACCCTCCTCCTCTCACACCTAATTTCAGTTACGAAAAAAGAACCAAACAAAATAAAAAACAAAAACCAAAGCAAAATCTACGCAATAATACGATAAGCGCTTTCAAAAAGCGAATTTCAAGTAATTTCGTTGACATCTTTCGCTAACTTCCGAATCTTTTTGACAAATAAATCCTCCTCTTCTATATTGATTCTATATTCTGTTATCCATAAAATCAATATGTTTGGCTAACAAATAATAAATATTTCCTACTAGACATGAAAAATGAACCTAGCGGACTAATTTAGACAAAAAAAAGGCCAACTCCTCCCTATCCTTCGTAGGAGGTAGTTATGCCTCAGACCGATAATAATGATATGCTTGGAGCGTTCTGCAGAAGACTATGGATGCTGTACCAGATTAACAAAATAACTGACCGTATTGCCGTCGGGATCATGCAACAAAAAGGAGCGTACTCCCCATGGTTTATCGCTCGGCGGAGAAACCGCTTCCAGACCCAGGTTCACCAGTCTGCGGTATTCATGATCCACATCATCCACCGCATAAATGAGTGCAACGTTCTTCGTTGATGACGAATCCTCATCATTCAGCTTGAAAATAATGAGCTGCTGCGCATAAAAACGAAAATCCACGCCCCCGTCCACCTCAGGCTCCTGTTCGAATAACTTCTTGTAGAAATCCACGAGTTCTGTAATGTTATGCGTTTGAATACAAGCTCCATGAAGTTTCATAGTGGCTGCCTCCAAATTGGCTCAATAAATATCTCCATGCAAGATATTCCGATTCATTTCCTTCATAGTGATGCTCCATCACCATCTACTCACGAATCCGCTTGCCAATCCATCTTATTTGTCCTCGATGATTGATTTCATCCTCAAACACATGAAACCACATAAAGTAGAAGTTTGCCTGCCGATTGTTCCAGAAGTCCCTCTCTTCATATAGCCATTCATCACTTTTGGTTTTAAACCATTCAAAGGTTCGTTCACGCACTTCGCTCATTACGGATAAATAATAGTCTAAATTGTGACCCTTAATATGCGTCCTGCCTTCTTCCCCTAAGCATAACGCGGGCCCCCACCGATTCAATTCCTCTTCATTGAATTCTCTCTCTTCAAATGTACAAACTTGATACGCGTATTCTATAGCTGCCATATGTAAAAGCAATGCACCTATCGAATTACTGTTGCTGTCATAAATGAAATCCAGCTGTTCCTGTGTCAAATCCTTAACGGATTCAAGTGTAGTCGCTCTGGCAAAATTCATCATGGATACCAAGTGTCCGATTTGCGGTGAATAACCAGGTATTTCAGAAATCAGGTAAAGCCTGTCGAGATTGAAAGTCATGGGTAATCCTCCTTTTTCTCACATACTCTCGTCTAGACCAATCCGCTTCCAGACGATCTCTTCTCCCTCTATAACAACCTCCGCCACTAGCAGGGTGCAGTAGAAATCGCAATCATCCGGACACATCAGGATCGGAAGAATTTCTCCATTCCGGGATGACAAGTATCGGGTTCTTGCGACACTTTTCTCCTCGTCGGTGTTAAGCCACTCTGTCATTACAGGAATTAAGCCTAAAAACAAATGATCGGGGTATAGTTGATGCAGCTGCATATCTAACGGAACATCATCTACCAGAATGTTGTAGTGCTCGATTTTCACATATTCGCTTCTGCGGTTTGCCACCTTGATGAGATTGATGTGTCTTCACCTCTTTGATCTGACTCCTGCAATTCCACTGCCCTTGTCTAGCTGCCCGGTGTCCATATCGGGATCGGTTGTCCATTCCTTAGCCATTGATATGACATCCTCTTCATCGGGAACGGAAATTGAATAAGTGCAGTCCCGACCCCTTGTCCTCTATATTCTTCTTTGACGAGAATCAGCCCTATATAAGGAACTTTAGTCCATATGTATTCAAGACGAAGATATCCTGCTGCTTGATCATTATGTTCGGCTATCAGAATTTCTCTATGATTCAATTTGAAGTCTATGTATTCCGGATCAATATGCCGATCTATGCTTTGAAGGCAGGCTTGTCTTTTTCCGTTCCAAAACGAATACTTACATCCATTGAAAATACCTCCCGGCTATTTCTCTACTCCGTAATGAATTTGACTTAATCGAATAAGTCTAAAAGCCCCTAACCCACCCTCAACCGGTTATAGCCTTCAATTACGCCTCCTTGATTAACAAATTACTCAAACTCTCCATCAGCCCACATATGATAACCCATTCACAGACCATCGCCCCTCAGGCGCTAGTTCAATCTCTTCTAAACGCTGTCCCGTTTGTATATTGTACACTCTACCCATTAGTGCAAATTCAACACTATGATTTTGCTTTCATTGGTGGCATTCGTATCGATTCGATCTGAAGCATATTGTTTGATTTGATCAAATACGGTCTTACCGAATAAATGCCCTAACTTGATCCATCTCTCTGACTCGTCATTTGGCCATTCACTATTTGCATCCATTATCCGACTCCCTGGCTGATCAATATTTTGGGGATTTTATAAATATAGATTTTTTTCCGCGAGGACAAATAATTGAACACAGCTAAACCATCCGGCGCACCATCACATGAACACTCGTATTTCGTATAGTACGCTTTATAGATTTTATGTTTGGAAATAATCATATTATTTTGATCAAAATCGATCTCAGGCAGCTTCAATTGAAACACTTCCAGATAATCTTGTCTTTGGCCTTCCGATGTTATTTCCATCCAAGTATACTCCGGTTTAAATATACCAGTTCTTGGGTTGTACCCATATAGCTGAGCGCCAGATTTTCCAAAAAGAGATATCTCAGCGCAATAGCAATCGCTATGCTAACCAAGACTATTAGAGTCCATACTCTAAGCTTTGCACGCTTTGTCATGCAGGCCTCCTCTATTACAGCCTACATACCGTAATCTCGATAGGCAAATCTTCAAATTCTTGCACAAGGATTTCTTTGACTCGTCCCCATTGCAATTTATCCAGCCCACAGCCGATTTCAGGCATAGCCATTTTCTGAATGGACTCTTGTTCGCAGAGTTCCTTCATCGATCTGAGTGCCATCGTTAATGTTTCGTATGTGGGTTTGTGCCAGTACTTGCTCTTCGTGATTAAGTTGAATACCCGATCTACCCTGTAGCATTTTCCTACCTCAAGTTCATGGTTTGCTGCTCTGTCCTGAAGCGAAGTCAGTTTAAATCTTTTTCGAAATTGCACGGCAATACCTGCTCCCATTTTGGCATCGGCTGATATGCAATGTGCTAAGCAGTATTCTTGCGGCATTGTAAAAAGATCTTTCTTGATTTCTGTAATCTCCATTGTATTCACTCCACACAATTTTTGTAGCGCTTCCATCATTAACTATCAATTATAATGAAATTTTACCACTAAATGCCGAATACCTGTATAGGTATTGCTTAATCCAAGCCATTCTCGATAATTGCCAGCCCCATTCACCGTGATTCGCTTTTGCACTCGGCCCGGAGTGCTATCTTCTCTCGGTCAGCCTATATAATTGGTATAACAAAAACATGGCCATCACGATTAACGCCATTATCAGAACACGTAACCCCCATCTATTTGCTTTCATACAGAACTCCTTTCCGCTATAGTCTACGGCAGAAGATAATACTCAGCGGATAAATGAAAATGCAGGAGTACATGGAGAATTGCATGATTGCATTCCTCCCCCTACTTCATGATTTACATTTTCAATATAGACCCTGACAACATGTGAGAGTCAATACAAAAAGCATCTCACATTAAGAATGCAAGATGCTTCCCGGTGATTTGCTTTGCTGCAAATTCGTTATATCCATAAATTACTCCCCGGAATCCATATAGTTCTTTACTGCTCTTTCCCATTATTGATACCAACTACTTTTAGCTGTGCATCACTGATCGTTTTGTGATAAACATAATTAAGCCATATCTCCCCGCGATCACCAAGCATGATCCCCCGATAGCTCGAATCCATATTTAGAGGAAAACACTGATTCCGGATTACCTCAACAAAATCAGGATAAAAGATCTTATCAAATTGATCTATGAAAGCACGCCTATTCTTTATCTCCACTATTTTGCCATCGACTTCTACATCAATGGGGTAGGCAATCTTATCTGCGACCGATTTCTTATTCTTCTCTAGAATCCCTTTCTTCAATTCGATCGCAAATTTCTCTACTTCTTCTGTACTTTGTGCCCCTGCATCAATATATATATTGTTCTTAGCTCCAGGAAAGGTAGACATCAGGCTTAATTTCACCAAATATTTTTTATCCCCATTTCGACTGATCCATTCTCCTGTGGCATCTCCATAATCATTAAAAATTTTGAACGCAATACTTGCTGCTTCTGAGCCCGTGGTATTGTCCAGCTCAATTAGCCGCACTGAATCCTTATTGTAAGTTCCTTTTACTTGGATTTTCTTCTGATACTTTTCATAGTAATAGCTGCCTGTTATTTGGTTATTGTTATCAAGAAATAGTAGAAGTCTAATTTTATTGTTCCCGATCGTGCCTTTAAATGAGTTGTAACGGTTTGATCCAGTTTAAACGTTTCGGGTTCGTTTTGTATGTTAACTTTCACTGGTACTGCACCTTCATTTGCTGAGCGCGGTTTGTAGTCTTTTGCTATACCAGAACCAACAGGAATATCAGAATTCTGATTGCTATTACGCTGAACGCATCCAGAAACGGTAAACATCATTATCATAAGCAAAATTACTTTTTTACAATTCATATGATAACCTCAACGTATTCATAAAGTTTCAATGGAGCCAACGCCATCTACCCTTCGAGCTACAAATGTTACCCAATTGGATCGAAATTCGATTTGTTTTCCATACTTCTGTTCGGTTATTGTTTGAGGAAGGTCTCTTTCCATTAAAATTTCCCACCCGCGATAAAGCTCTTCAAGCATTGAATAGGCCTTGTGGGTCTCCAGGTTGAGTTCGATCAATCCCTCTGTTAGTTCTCCTGTTGCCAGGTCATAATCTTGAATGTCCGTACTCATCAAAATCGTGTTAATTCCACCGTTCTTTGTTCCTTTGATCATTCGGGCTACAACCGTTTCAAAAGCCTCAACAGACGAGACATGTTCCAGGCAAGAGCAGGCAATGATGTAGTTATAATGGTCAGGCTCAATATGGTAAAACTCCACATCTGATGCTTCTGCAAGCAGACAGTCTTCAACCTCATAGGTCTTTGCGTTTTCTTCCAGCAACTCAATCGCCTTCGGAATTAAGTCTATACAGGTCACCGTGCCTTCGTGTTCCTTGATCTTTTGAGCAATAGGAATGCTGTTTCGCCCCACTCCGCATCCAAGATCGAGAATCCGAATGCCGCTCACATCCAGGGCTTCGAGCATTTCCATCACAATCTTTACAGGTTTGGATAACCATGTGCCTGGTTCAAACAACGCATTGCTGGCATAAAAGTCCTCGTGATACTTCATTTCCTCGGCTCTTGCTTGGGCAAATTTGTCCATGTTCGCTCTTCTCTTTCAAGTTATGATCATCTTCTGTTTCGGGTCCTTCTATAAATTTAATTTCGCTAAATGCTCATGCCTTCATGATCTCCACATGGAAATCGATTTGATTAATGTTCAGCTACAAACAGGTTCTTTCTAAGAACTTCGATATCTATATCCTTGGGATTCATATTTTTATCATTCGAGGATCTAATATAGGTTCGTGTTTCATCATTTTCTCCATATTTATAAATAAAAGTGATTTCTTTAAGCGGAAAATCACCCACGAAATGCTGTCCTGCATTCTCACATTTTGTCAAAAATTCAATATCCGATAACGCGCTCTTCTCTGCCCATTCTATA
>NZ_JAHCMB010000239.1:0-273 GCF_019904155.1 Paenibacillus sinensis | reverse complement strand
CCACATTTTTTAAAGTAGTCCTCTTCATCGAAATAGTAGTTCATTCCATATACTGTAGCGTTAGGAATGATTTCTTGTACATTTTGAGCAAATTGCCTCTCAGCATCCGCACTCATAGCCGAAAGCAAAAAGTCATCATCTCTTGACCCGCTATACATATTTAAGCTAACAGTAAATTTAAGTTTCATTCCATTGCTTGTTGTATAAACAGGAACAGTATACCAACCATCAACTATATTGTTGATAATAGTCTGGCTGGGCCAACCGATTTTC
>NZ_JAHCMB010000032.1 GCF_019904155.1 Paenibacillus sinensis | reverse complement strand
ACTACAGGCTAAACTAGGAAATCGCATCGAATTTGTTCAGAACCATATTCCAGTACCTGAAGATATAGTTGAGTTGAAGATTGTCTACAATTCAGGTATAGCGGGTATCTTTTATCGCTTGAAGGATGATAAGGATTGGCAAGTATTCGTGGATGATCTCGATGTTGTTTATTTGTCTGATGAGGGCGTTAACGGGGAACCAGGTGAAATTGGTGGATTTACAGGATTGTTTAATTTCATAGGTTCGGTTGATTCTCATCAGCACGACTCATTTGCAGATTTTGATTACTATTCCGTAAAGAATTTCTAAATCCAGAGAGGATGGTTTAGATGAATGCGATACCACTTAAACGTTTATTACCAGGATTAATTATTGGACCCGCCTCCTGGCTTGGACCCTATATTGCAGCTTCAAGTTTATTCTTGCCAGCTTTGATTACACATTTGGATGCCGACAAAAAAATCGAAATAGTAGCATTATTTTCAGCAGTAGGAATGATTGTTGCGGCCATTTCCAACATGGTAGCTGGATATTTGTCTGACCGTACAAAATCTCGTTTTGGANACGAACGCCTTGGTTAGTCTTTGGAGCATTCGTATTTATGCTGGCAATGATTTTTGCCTCAATGACTACTACGATTCCTTTATTGTTAATAAGTTGGATGCTAGGACAAGTGGCTCTAAACTTCATTGTTGCACCGATGGTTGCATGGATAGATTTAGCACCTGAAGAGGGTAAAGGATCAGCCTCATCTGCTTATGGTGGTTTGGGTATGGCTCTAGGTAATAATGGTTTTACAATTATAGCAGCTGTTTTTTTGGGACAATACCGTTTAGGTTTTATCATTTTTGGTATT
>NZ_JAHCMB010000232.1 GCF_019904155.1 Paenibacillus sinensis | reverse complement strand
GTGAAAGCTTCGGGGAAGGCGGCGACGGATATGTACCCGGCGAGGGAGTCGGGGCCGTATTGCTGAAGCCGCTGTCGAAAGCGATCGCAGATGGGGACCAGATCTATGGGGTTATCAAAGGCACAGCCATCAATCATGGAGGAAAGACCAATGGCTATACGGTTCCCAGCCCCAATGCGCAAGGAAGTTTAATCGGCCAAGCCTTGAAGGAAGCCGGAGTGAATCCGCGGACCATCAGTTACCTGGAAGCTCATGGAACCGGAACGGTCCTGGGAGACCCGATCGAAATTACCGGATTGACCCGGGCTTTTGGGAAGGATACGGCGGACAGACAGTTCTGCGCAATCGGGTCGGTGAAGTCCAACATCGGGCATTGTGAAGGCGCAGCTGGAATAGCGGGATTAACCAAAGTATTACTGCAATTCAAGAACGGCCAAATTGCGCCGTCGCTCCATTCGAAGATGCTGAATCCGAATATAGATTTTAAGGAAACGCCTTTTGTGGTGCAGCAGGAACTGACGGAATGGAAGCGGCCGCGGATCGAAACCAATGGAGAGGTCAAAGAATACCCGAGACGGGCAGGGCTGTCCTCCTTTGGAGCCGGCGGAGCCAATGCCCATGTGATCATCGAAGAGTATATTTCCGATGAACGGGAAACGGTTGCGGTTAGTCCCGATCATCCGGCCATGATCGTATTGTCGGCGAAGAATGAGGAACGCCTGGAAGTACAAGTGCGGCAATTGCTAGGCGCCATTCAAGAGCAAGCCTTCACCGAAAAGGAGGTCAACGATATCGCCTATACGCTCCAGGTGGGGCGGGAAGCGATGGAAGAGCGTTTGGCTGTCATTGTAAGTTCCCTGAAGGAACTTCAGGACAAGCTGACCGGCTTCCTGGAAGGGAAAGACGATATCGAAGACCTGTACCGGGGACAGGTCAAGCGTAATAAGGAGACAATGGCCGTCCTCACTGCGGATGAAGACATGGTCCATACGATAGATGCCTGGATAAGTAAGAGGAAATACGGAAAGCTGCTGGATGTCTGGGTGAAAGGATTGAACCTGGACTGGAACCGGCTGTATCCCGGTGTCAAACCGCATCGAATCAGCCTGCCGACATATCCGTTTGCCAGAGAGAGGTACTGGGTTCCGGACAGCGAGACTGGAATCGCCAGTTTGACGGCATCCATAACCGGAACCGTGATCCACCCGTTAGTGCAGCAAAATACGTCCGACCTGACCGAGCAGCGATTTAGCACGACCTTAACAGGACAGGAGTTTTTCTTAACCGATCATGTGGTGAACGGGCAACGGGTTCTGCCGGGGGTCGCCTATCTGGAGATGGCGCGCGCGGCGGTGTCAGAGGCAACAAGAGAAAAAGACGGGACCGTCATCAGGCTGAACAACGTGGTATGGTCACAGCCGATCGTGGTGGGGGAACAACCGCTTCGGGTGCATATCGGGCTGTATCCGGAAGATGACGGGGAGATTGCCTACGAAATATACCGTGAGGATGAAGCGGACCCTGGCGAATCGGTTGTATACAGCCAGGGCAGAGCCACCCTCAGTCCGGCGGCAGGAAAACCGGTGCTAAATCTGAAGGCCCTTCAGGAGGAATGTCATCAAGGCCGTCTCACATCCGAAGCGGTGTATGAGGCATTTCGGGCGATGGGAATCGAGTATGGACTAGGGCATCAGGGGATTGAACAGGTGTATCGGGGAGAAGAGCAAGTATTGGCAGAGTTGTCATTGCCGATGTCGGTCCGGGATACCGAGGAGCAGTATGTTCTCCATCCCGGCATCATGGATGCGGCGCTTCAGGCATCGCTCGGGCTGCGGATGGACAGCGAAGATCGGAGGGCCGCATTGCCCTTTGCCTTGCAGGAGATCGAAATAATCGGCCCATGCATGCCGAGGATGTGGGCTTGGATTCGGAATAGCTCGAATAGTCAAGCGGGGGACCAGGTCCGGAAATTAGATTTTGATCTATGCGATGAGCAGGGCAATGTCTGTATTCGGATGAAGGAGCTTTCATCCCGGGTACTGGGGGGAGAGACTAGTTCGCTCGAAGCCCAGGCAGCCCCAGGGCTATTGATGCTGGAACCCGTCTGGGAAGAACAAGAGATTACCCGCCAAAGTCCGGGTATCGCCGCTTATGCTCAACATCTGATTATTCTGTGTGGACTGGGCCGCGTTACCTCGGAAGCGCTGGAAGAACGGATGAAAGGAGTGCGCTGCGTCTGCTTGCAATCCCCGCAGTCCGGTATTGCGGAACGCTTCCAGAGCTATGCGGCCCGAATCTTTGAAGAAATTCAAAGCCTCATCAAGGAGAAGCCGAAGCAAGAGGTTTGGATTCAAATTGCGGTCCCGAATGAAGGAGAACGGGAGCTGTTCACCGGTTTGCTCGGGCTTTTGAAAACCGCACAGATTGAGAATCCCAAATTGCACGGCCAATTGATTGAGGTGGAAGCGGATGAAGAGGCGGACGGGCTGCAAGAGATCCTGGAAACCGGCAGTGGCAGCAGCGAGCGTCATATTCGCTATCAGTCGGGCAAGCGGCTGGTTGCCGGGTGGAAGGAAATAGAGGTGCAGCCGGAAATCGTCGAACTCCCCTGGAAAGACCAGGGGGTTTATTTAATTACCGGGGGAATGGGCGGTTTGGGATTGTTAATGGCCGAAGAGATTGCCCATCGGGTCCAGGGAGCAGTGCTGGTGTTAACCGGCCGATCTGCGCTCAACGAGGCGAGACAAGCCCAATTGAAGGAGCTTGAACAGCTGGGTGCACATATCGAGTACCGGCAGGTCGATGTAACGGATAAGCAAGCAGTAACCGCCTTCATACGAAGCCTACAGGAACAATTCGGAGGAATTCACGGCATCATTCATAGCGCCGGAGTGATTAAGGACAATTTCATCATTAAAAAGACGAAAGAGGAATTCGAGGAAGTATTGGCTCCCAAGGTCGCCGGATTAGAGAACCTGGACCAGGCGAGTCAGGATGTGGGCTTGGACTTCTTCATTCTCTTTTCTTCGTTGACAGGAAGATTGGGGAACATAGGGCAGGCCGACTATGCAACCGCCAATGCCTTTATGGATGCTTACGCCCATTACCGCAACGAACTGGTTCGATTGAAACAGCGCCAGGGGCGGACGATATCCATCAATTGGCCGCTGTGGCAAGCGGGCGGAATGAGTGTTGACCAGGAACGAGAACAGTTGATGAGACAGAACACAGGGATGATCCCGATGCAGACTCAGACAGGAATCCGTGCATTGTATCAAAGCCTGGCATCGAGAAGAGAACAGGTCATGGTGATGGAAGGAAACCTGGTTAAAATGAAGCCAAAACTGCTTTCGGCACCCGCTACGCCGGAATCGAAAGAAGCTTCTAATACACCCACATCTCCGGTCAGCGGCTTCACGAATAACTTGCTTGATAAAGTACAGAAAGCCTTAGTACAGATTATGTCAAAATTGTTGAAGGTCAAGAGCGAAGATATTAGTTCAGATGTTGGTTTGAATGAATACGGGTTTGATTCGATAACATTTACTCAATATACCAATATCATCAACCAGGAATATCAACTAGAACTTACTCCAACAATATTTTTCGAATATTCCACCCTGGATAGCTTTGCAAAATACTTGATCCAAGAACACCAAGCTGCTTTGGTAAGTAAATTTGCTGTAATATCTCATATTACGGTTCCGTCGTCAGGGAAAGAGAACATAACTGAAATCAAACTGCTTTCCGATAACAGACAGCGCTCGCGGTTTGCTGGAACCCATACCCAATCCGCACCCCAATCGAAGCCCAAAGCTTCGGAACCTATTGCAATTGTAGGCATTAGTGGAGCATTTCCTATGGCCGGGGATTTGAATGAATTTTGGAGTAATCTGGCGGCAGGGAAGGACTGTATCAGCGAGATTCCAGAAGAACGCTGGGATTGGCGTAAGTATTTTGGTGATCCAGCTAAAGAAGCCAATAAAACCAATATTAAATGGGGTGGTTTTATTGAAGGAATCGCTGAGTTTGACCCGCTGTTTTTCGGGATATCGCCGCGGGAAGCTGAACTTATGGATCCGCAGCAACGCTTATTGATGACTTATGTTTGGAAGGTGATTGAGGATGCGGGATATTCAGCTCAAAGCCTCTCGGGAACCCAAACCGGAATATTTGTCGGAACGGCCAATAGTGGATACAGCGGATTAATATCCCAGGCGGAGGTGTCCATCGAAGGATACAGTTCAACCGGTGCAGTCGCTTCGATGGGACCGAATCGGATGAGTTATTTCCTGAATATTCATGGCCCAAGCGAGCCCGTCGAAACCGCATGTTCGAGCTCACTGGTAGCGATCCACCGGGCAGTGAACGCCATTGAGTCCGGAAACTGTGAGATGGCGATTGTTGGAGGAATTAACACGCTCGTGACGCCGGAGCCTTATATTAGCTTCAACAAAGCTGGAATGCTCTGTGAGGATGGACGGTGTAAGACTTTTTCAAACCGCGCCAATGGCTATGTGAGAGGGGAAGGAGTAGGGATGCTCTTTCTGAAAAAGTTAGGGGATGCGGAACAAGCCGGCGATCATATTTACGGTGTGATCCGGGGTACATCCGAAAATCATGGGGGACGGGCAAATTCCTTGACGGCGCCTAACCCGAAAGCACAAGCTGAACTGTTGAAAATGGCGTACACGAAGGCTGGTATTGATCCAAGAACTGTTACCTATATCGAAGCCCACGGAACAGGAACTGAACTTGGTGATCCGATTGAAATCAGCGGTTTGAAAACAGCATTTAAGGAGTTATCTCAGACCACTGGAGATTCCGAGAGCATGGATGCTTATTGTGGATTAGGTTCGGTGAAGACGAATATTGGTCATTTGGAATTGGCTGCAGGTGTGGCCGGAGTAATAAAAGTACTAATGCAAATCAAACACAGAACGCTGGTTAAAAGCCTTCATTGTGAAACTGTTAACCCATATATTCAACTTCAAGACAGCCCTTTTTATATTGTACAAGAAACTAAAGAATGGAAATCCATACAAGATGCCAAAGGCCAAGATGTGCCTCGCAGGGCCGGGGTAAGTTCTTTTGGATTCGGCGGGGCAAATGCCCATGTGGTAATCGAAGAATATATCCCCAAAGAGCGGGAAAGGGTTGCGGTTAGTCCCGATCATCCGGTCATGATGGTATTGTCGGCCAAGAATGAGGAACGCCTGGAAGAGCAAGTGCGGCAATTGTTATCCGCAATTCAAGAGCAAGCATTCAGCGAACAGGAGATCATCGATATCGCCTATACGCTCCAGGTGGGGCGGGAAGCGATGGAAGAACGTCTGGCCGTCATCGTGAGTTCCCTGAAGGAACTCCAGGACAAGCTGACCGGTTTCCTGGAAGGGAAAGACGATATCGAAGACTTGTACCGGGGGCAGGTCAAACGTAATAAGGAGACGATGTCTGTCTTCACTGCGGATGAGGACATGGTCAATACGATAGATGCCTGGATAAGTAAGAGGAAATATGGAAAGCTGCTGGATGCATGGGTGAAAGGATTGAGCATTGACTGGAACGGGCTATACCCCGGCATCAAGCCGCATCGAATCAGTCTGCCGACATATCCTTTTGCCAAAGAGAGGTACTGGGTTCCAGAAAGGATGAAACAATCAGAAACTACTTCCATATCATCGCAAAATTATGTTCGATGGGATGATGACTTTTATGAACAATTAATTGATCAAGTAATAGATGATTCTATTAGCGTTGATCTAGCGGTTCGGAAAGTAAAAGAAGTTATGGGAGGTTAGTTATGGATAGTTTTCTAAAGTACGTTCTAACTGAGGTAAAAAACGGGCGATTGTTGAAAGCAGAAGCTTTAGACTTGCTGCGTCAATTTAATACTCGAATTGTTAGCGATAAATCTGATTTTTTCCATCCGTTATTGCAGCAAAATACGTCCGACCTGACCGAACAGCGATTTAGCACGACCTTAACAGGTCGGGAGTTTTTCTTAACCGATCATGTGGTGAACGGGCAACGGGTTCTGCCGGGGGTCGCCTATCTGGAGATGGCGCGCGCGGCGGTGGCGGAGGCAACAAGAGAAGAAGACGGGGCCGTCATCAGGCTGAACAACGTGGTATGGTCGCAGCCGATCGTGGTGGGGGAACAGCCACTTCGGGTGCATATCGGGCTGTATCCGGAAGATGACGGAGAGATTGCATACGAAATATACCGTGAAGATGAAGCGGACCCTGGCGAATCGGTTGTATACAGCCAGGGCAGAGCCACCCTCAGTCCGGCGACAGGAAAACCGGTGCTAAATCTGAAGGCCCTTCAGGAGGAATGCCATCAAGGACGTCTCACATCCGAAGCGGTGTACGAGGCATTCCGGGCGATGGGAATCGAGTATGGACCAGGGCATCAGGGGATTGAGCAGGTGTATCGGGGAGAAGAGCAAGTATTGGCAGAGTTGTCATTGCCGATGTCGGTCCGGGATACCGAGGAGCAATATGTTCTCCATCCCGGCATCATGGATGCGGCGCTCCAGGCATCGCTCGGGCTGCGGATGGACAGTGAAGATCGGAAGGCGGCATTGCCCTTTGCCTTGCAGGAGATCGAAATAATCGGCCCATGCACGCCGAGGATGTGGGCTTGGATTCGGAATAGCTCGAATAGTCAAGCTGGGGACCAGGTCCGGAAATTAGATCTTGATCTATGCGATGAGCAGGGCAATGTCTGTATTCGGATGAAGGAGCTCTCATCCCGGGTATTGGGGGGAGAGCTTAAGAACGACGACATGTCGCCAGTTGCCTCAGGGACTATGATGGTAACACCTGTATGGGATGTCATCTCGACAAAATCAGGTCAAGCTTTTTCGCTCTCCAATGAACGGGTATTGATCGTTGGAGGGAATGCGGATCAGCAAAACGCCATCAAGCAATACTTTTCAAATGCACATATTCTTGAAATTGGATTGAATGATCATATAGACGAAATCACCCAACAACTTGAGCCGCATGGAACGGCAGATCATATGATATGGATTGCTCCCTATCGTTCATTAAATTCCATAATCGAAGACTCCTTGATTGAAGAACAGAACCGAAGTATCCTCCCGATATTCAGAATGATTAAAGCCTTGCTGCAATTAGGATACGGTGAAAAAAATATGAACTGGACTGTGATCACCACACAGTCTCAACCAATTCATAAAAATGATCAGGCAAACCCCATTCATGCGGGGATTAGCGGGCTAATCGGTTCGATGGCTAAGGAATATACGAATTGGAGAGTACGAATAATTGATTTCGAAGAGGATTGCAAGTGGCCGATTGATGAAATGTTCAAGTTGCCGTGGGACCCCCGCGGAAACCCCATGGCATACCGGGGCCGGGAATGGTATCGGCAGAAGTTGCTTACTATCCAACCCGTTAAAATGGTCCAAACCTCATACAGGAATGAAGGCGTCTATGTAGTAATCGGAGGCGCAGGCGGGATTGGCGAAATCTGGACGGAATACATGATTCGCACTTATCAGGCACAGGTCATTTGGATTGGCAGACGGCAAAAGGATGAACGGATTCAAGCTAAACTAGATAAGCTTGCAAGCTTGGGAGCAACACCGCAATACATGGCAGCCGATGCGACAGATCGGAAGGAATTGCAACAAGCCTATGAAGAAATTAGGCGGAAATATACCCGGATTCATGGAGTCATTCATTCTGCACTCGTGCTATCAGACCATAGTCTGGATAAAATGGAAGAAGAACAATTCTTGGCCGGGCTTTCGGCTAAAGTTGATATAAGTGTACATATCGCTCAAGTTTTTCAACAAGAACCATTGGATTTTGTCATGTTTTTCTCTTCGTTCAACGCATTTACAAAAGCTTCGGGACAAAGCAACTATGCGTCCGGCTGTACATTCGAGGATGCTTTTGCCCATCAACTATCCCTGGAATGGCCATGTGCAGTGAAAGTGATCAATTGGGGATATTGGGGGAGCTTCGGAATTGTCGCTTCAAAAGCTTATCGGGAACGAATGGAACTGGCGGGCATAGGATCGATCGAACCGCCGGAAGCCATGGCAGCTTTGGAGACACTTCTGACAGGACCGCTTGACCAAATGGGATTGATCAAAACTACAAAATCCATTGATTTAGAAGAAATAGAACCAACGGCGGAATGGGTTGCGATCGATCCGGATCATTCGGAATCAAGACTTGAAAAAATATTGAATAACACGCCAAACAAAGGCCTAGAGATTGAGGTGTTGAGCGCTTCGGAAAACGTAGCGATGCAAGAAATGGAGAGTGTCCTCCATAGACTGCTATTGGGTCAACTGCAATCGATGGGAATGCTAATGACTAGAGATTTGAATATTCACGACATCAAGACGAGAACGGGATTATTGAGCATATATGAACGCTGGCTGGAAGAAAGCTTCGCCGTACTGGAGAAGAACCATTATCTGCGGTTAGTTGAAAAACATGACGCGTTCAATGAATCAACCTTGATGGACATGGACTCCATATGGCGAGAGTGGTCTCAAAAGAAGAGTGCATGGATGGAGCATCCGAATCTGAAAGCTCAAGTGAATTTGGTAGAACAAACAATACAGGCGTTACCGGAGATTCTTACCGGCAGCGTACTTGCTACAGATATTATGTTTCCTAATTCCTCGTTGAAATTGGTGGAAGGAATATACAAAAATAACCTGGTTGCGGATTACTTTAACGGCGCGTTGGCCGATATGATCATTGCGAATATTGAAGAACGGTTGCGGCAAAATCCGTCTGCGCGAATTCGCCTGATTGAACTTGGAGCAGGTACCGGGGGAACCAGCAACGTAATCCTTCGGAAACTTGTTCCTTATCGGGAGCATATCCAGGAGTATTGTTATACAGACATCTCAAAGGCGTTTTTAATGCATGCGGAACAAGAATATGGACCAAGCAACCCTTATCTGACATGCCGACTTTTCAACGTGGAGGAACCCGCCGCCGGTCAAGGGATTCGGATCGGTGAATATGATATCGTCATTGCTGCGAATGTACTGCATGCTACCCAAAATATTCGGCAAACGTTGCGTAATATTAAAGCAGTCCTACGGAAAAACGGGTTGCTAATATTAAACGAAATAAGCAGGAATTCGCTATTCACCCATTTGACTTTCGGTCTTTTAGAAGGATGGTGGCGCTATCAAGACCCGGACTTACGCATTCCAGGATGTCCCGGCTTAACTTCTGAAGCTTGGCGCAAGGTTTTAGAAAATGAGGGCTATACATCGGTTCACTTTCCAATTCAAGCCGAACATGATTCGGGGTTTCAGATTATTGCAGCTGAAAGTAACGGAGTTGTGCGGCATAAGCAGCAGATTCATTCAAAGGCTAAGCCGGTAAACACAAGCGCAGAGAAGCTCGTGTTAGGTTCGGATGCGCCTCAATCGAAAGCTCCCCAGGAACAAACGGGAGAAGTTGCCTCGGATTTACTGCGGGAGAGAAGCACCTCGTATTTTAAAAGAATAGTTGGGGAAACTCTAAAGCTGCCCAGCCATAAGATAGATTCAACAGAGCCTTTGGAAAAGTATGGAATTGATTCGATTTTGGTTACGCAGCTGACGAATAACTTGCGTAAAGGGTTTAGTAATGTAAGCAGTACCTTGTTTTTCGAATATCAAACCATTGATGCTTTAGTAGAACATTTCCTGAAAACTCAAAAGGAGTCATTGGTTGAATTAGCAGGTTTAGAGCAAAAAGATGTTGATAAAGAGAGCACGAGTATCGCTAACAAATACGTCCCGGTATCATCAATGCATATTCAGACGGGGATGAAACAATCAAGACGTCTCCGCCAAATCGGGGATCGGAAATGGACAAGACCGGAGTCAACAATTCCGGCGGTTCAAGACATTGCTGTAATCGGTCTTTCGGGGCGTTACCCGGGGGCTGGTAACATGCATGATTTTTGGAATCGACTAAAAGCGGGGCAGAATTGTATTTCCGAAATTCCCGGGGAGCGCTGGAACTGGAGACAATATTATAATGCCGAGAAGGGGAAAAAGGGGTCAATCTATACGAAATGGGGAGGTTTTATTGAAGATATGGATAAATTCGATCCATTGTTTTTCAATATTTCCCCAGCCGAAGCCGAGAAAATGGACCCTCAGGAGCGGCTCTTTCTTGAAGTAGCTTATGCCAGCATTGAAGATGCCGGGTACACAACGGATAATCTTTGCAATAGCCGTAAAGTTGGCGTATTTGTTGGAGTTATGAATGGAAATTATCCGTCAGGTCACAGCTACTGGTCAATTGCTAACCGGGTTTCTTACTTGTTTAATTTTCAAGGTCCGAGCATGGCTGTGGATTCAGCTTGTTCCTCTTCGTTGACAGCGATCCATTTGGCCTTGGAGAGCCTGTCCAGCGGCAACAGTGAATGTGTAATCGTGGGTGGAGTCAATTTAATCGTTGATCCCGTTCATTATATGAGACTATCGGGAAAGACGATGCTCTCGTCAACGGATCAATGCAAGTCGTTTGGAGGGCTTGCCGATGGCTTTGTTGACGGCGAGGGAGTCGGGGCCGTATTGCTGAAGCCGCTGTCGAAAGCGATCGCAGATGGCGACCAGATCTATGGGGTTATCAAAGGCACAGCCATCAATCATGGAGGAAAGACCAACGGCTATACGGTTCCCAGCCCCAATGCGCAAGGAAGTTTAATCGGTCAAGCCTTGAAGGAAGCCGGAGTGAATCCGCGGACCATCAGTTACCTGGAAGCCCATGGAACCGGAACGGTCTTGGGAGACCCGATCGAAATTACCGGATTGACCCGGGCTTTTGGGAAGGATACGGCGGATAAACAGTTTTGCGCAATCGGATCGGTGAAGTCCAACATCGGGCATTGTGAAGGCGCAGCCGGAATAGCAGGATTAACCAAAGTGCTACTGCAATTCAAGAACGGCCAAATTGCGCCGTCGCTCCATTCGAAGATGCTGAATCCGAATATAGATTTTAAGGAAACGCCTTTTGTGGTGCAGCAGGAACTGACGGAATGGAAGCGGCCGCGGATCGAAACCAATGGAGAGGTCAAAGAATATCCGAGACGGGCGGGGGTCTCCTCCTTTGGAGCCGGCGGCGCCAATGCCCATGTGATCATCGAAGAGTATATTTCCGCAGAACGGGAAACGGCTGCGGTTAGTCCCGATCATCCGGCCATGATCGTATTGTCGGCGAAGAGTGAGGAACGCCTGGAAGCGCAAGTGCGGCAATTGCTAGGCGCCATTCAAGAGCAAGCCTTCACCGAAAAGGAGGTCAACGATATCGCCTATACGCTCCAGGTGGGGCGGGAAGCGATGGAAGAACGTTTGGCTGTCATTGTAAGTTCCCTGAAGGAACTTCAGGACAAGCTGACCGGCTTTCTGGAAGGGAAAGGCGATATCGAAGACCTGTACCGGGGACAGGTCAAGCGTAATAAGGAGACGATGGCCGTCCTCACTGCAGATGAAGACATGGTCCATACGATAGATGCCTGGATAAGTAAGAGGAAATACGGAAAGCTGCTGGATGTCTGGGTGAAAGGATTGAACCTGGACTGGAACCGGCTGTATCCCGGCATCAAGCCGCATCGAATCAGCCTGCCGACATATCCCTTTGCCAGAGAGAGGTACTGGGTTCCGGACAGCGAGACTGGAATCACCGGCGGCTTGGCGGCAGCCATAACCGGTACCGTGATCCACCCGTTAGTGCAGCAAAATACGTCCGACCTGACCGAGCAGCGATTTAGCACGACCTTAACAGGACAAGAGTTTTTCTTAACCGATCATGTGGTGAACGGACAACGGGTTCTGCCGGGGGTCGCCTATCTGGAGATGGCGCGTGCGGCGGTGGCAGAGGCAACAAGAGAAAAAGACGGAGCCGTCATCAGGCTGAAAAATGTGGTATGGTCACAGCCGATCGTGGTGGGGGAACAACCGCTTCGGGTGCATATCGGGCTGTATCCGGAAGATGACGGAGAGATTGCCTACGAAATATACCGTGAGGATGAAGCCGGTCCTGGCGAATCGGTTGTATACAGCCAGGGCAGAGCCACCCTCAGTCCGGCGACAGGAAAACTGGTGCTGAATCTGAAGGCCCTTCAGGAGGAGTGCCATCAAGGACGTCTCATATCCGAAGCGGTGTATGAGGCATTTCGGGCGATGGGAATCGAGTATGGACCGGGGCATCAGGGGATTGAGCAGGTGTATCGGGGGGAAGAGCAAGTATTGGCAGAGTTGTCATTGCCGATGTCGGTCCGGGATACCGAGGAGCAATATGTTCTCCATCCCGGCATCATGGATGCGGCGCTCCAGGCATCGCTCGGGCTGCGGGTGGACAGCGAAGAAAGGAAGGCGGCATTGCCCTTTGCCTTGCGGGAGATCGAAATAATCGGCCCATGCACGCCGAAGATGTGGGCTTGGATTCGGAATAGCAGTACCAGTCAAGCGGGGGACCAGGTCCGGAAATTAGATCTTGATCTATGCGATGAGCAGGGCAATGTCTGCATTCGGATGAAGGAGCTTTCATCCCGGGTACTGGGGGGAGAGACAAGTTCGCTCGAAACCCAGGCAGCTCCAGGGCTATTGATGCTGGAACCCGTCTGGGAAGAACAAGAGACTGCCCGCCAAAGTCCGGGTATCGCCGCTAATGCTCAACACCTGATTATTCTGTGCGAACTGGGCCGTGTTACCTCGGAAGCGCTGGAAGATCGGATGAAAGGAGTGCGCTGCGTCAGCTTGCAATCCCCGCAGCCCGGTATTGCGGAACGCTTCCAGAGCTATGCGGCCCGGGTCTTTGAAGAAATTCAGAGCCTCATCAAGGAGAAGCCGAAGCAAGAGGTTTGGATTCAAATTGCGGTCCCGAATGAAGGAGAACGGGAGCTGTTCACCGGTTTGCTCGGACTTTTGAAAACCGCACAGATTGAGAATCCCAAATTGCACGGCCAATTGATTGAAGTGGAAGCGGATGAAGAGCCGGACAGACTGAAAGAGGTCCTGGAAACCAGCAGCGGCAGCAGCGAGCGTCATATTCGCTACCAGTCGGGCAAGCGGCTGGTTGCCGGGTGGAAGGAAATAGAGGTGCAGCCGGAAATCGTCGAACTCCCCTGGAAAGACCAGGGGGTTTATTTAATTACCGGGGGAATGGGCGGCTTGGGATTGTTAATGGCCGAAGAGATTGCCCATCGGGTCCAGGGAGCGGTGCTGGTGTTAACCGGCCGATCTGCGCTAAATAAGGCGAGACAAGCCCAGTTGAAGGAGCTTGAACAGCTGGGTGCACATATCGAGTACCGGCAGGTCGATGTAACGGATAAGCAAGCAGTGACCGCCTTCATACGAAGCCTACAGGAACAATTCGGAGGAATTCATGGCATTATTCATAGCGCCGGAGTGATTAAGGATAATTTCATCATTAAAAAGACAAAAGAAGAATTCGTGGAAGTATTGGCTCCCAAGGTCGCCGGATTAGAGAACCTGGATCAGGCGAGTCAGGATGTGGAATTGGACTTTTTCATTCTCTTTTCTTCGTTGGCAGGAAGATTGGGGAATATAGGGCAGGCCGACTATGCAACCGCCAATGCCTTTATGGATGCTTACGCCCATTACCGCAACCTGTTGGTGGCCGGAGGAAAGCGCCAGGGGCGGACGATATCCATTAATTGGCCGCTGTGGCAAGCGGGCGGAATGAGTGTTGACCAAGAACATAAAGAGCTGATGGATCACAATACCGGAATGATGGCTATGCACACCAAGACCGGCATCCAGGCTCTATATCAGAGTATGGCATCCGGGAAGGGCCAGATCATGGTAATGGAAGGCCATGTTGCTAAAATGAGGCAAAAGTTGTTGGAAATCAAACCTGCTTCCGTACAATCGATCAGCGGTTTAGCAGAACAGGAGCCGGAAAAGACCCCTAACAACTTACAAAATCAGGTGCAAACCGATCTAATCCGAATTGCGGCCGAATTACTTCAGGTCAATCAGGCGAATATCGATGCTAGCGTAGCGCTGACCGAATATGGATTTGATCCGATCACCGTGGCTGAATTTTCCAATAGGCTCAATGATGAATACTCATTTGACGTTGCCCCAACCTTATTCTTTGACTACTCAACGCTTCATCTCATGACGGATTATTTGATAGAAAAATACGGCGATATCCTCATAAAGAGATATCGAATTGAGAATGCGAGCATGACTTCTTCCACAGAGGATAGCCCAAGAGCAGTAACAGCCGGGGAAGAGCTCCTTCACGAAAAAACCGTGAATTATTTAAAGAAAATACTATCCTCGGTCATCAAGCTGCCTNTCGATTCGATCATGGTTATGCAATTAACGAATCAATTGGAAAAAGTGTTCGGTTCCTTGTCGAAAACCTTGTTTTTTGAATACCAGAACATTCAGGAGCTAGCCAGATATTTTCTTGAGATGCACCGGGAGCAGTTGCAGAACCTCTTGGGGATTGAAGAAAAAGTCACAACAACGATGATTCCGGATGAAGACAGTGGGATGAACAGTGTGAGAATTGCGCCTAAGAACCACAGACGCAAACGGTTTGCTTCATATACTGAATCTCCTGCTGGATCTCCCGCCGAGAAAGGGAATGAGGCAAGCGACATTGCCATCATTGGGGTTTCGGGGAGG